>JAEUTN010000015.1 GCA_016787895.1 Bacteroidia bacterium | reverse complement strand
CGGGTTAACACCAGGGCCTGCCCATGAGTATGGACCTAAGCCTGCCGAAGCACATAAGGTAGCACCGGCCGCGCCGCATGTAGGTACGTTAATACTGCCCGATCCCGCGCCATAAGCCACGTTGTTACCATATACAACCATCGGACCGCATTGTGCATCGAAATACGCGTAACCATAGTGTCCACCAGCATCACAGTCAGAAACAATCACATCAATGGTAATGTTCTGCCCGATATAGGCCGAAAGGTCCATGGAGCTGATTTTCCACTTGTTAAACACCACCGCACTGTTCACAGCAGCGGTAGCACAAGTGGTAGGTACTAAAAAGTCAACACCGTTCACAGTATAGTTCAAACATGAACTGGAAGGACCGGTCATGGAATAACTTGGGCAAGCGATAACCGTGTTGGCGGTAGCATTGGTTAATTTAATCTGGAAAGCACCCGCACTGCAGCAGGAGTGCCCGGTGCTGGTTACAAAAATAAAAGCAAACTGGAACAGAGCGTTGTTAGCCGTTACACCGAAGGTTTTGGATAATTTTTCGATACTGTTGGATTGAACACCTAAACCCTGACTTTGAATACGGATGAACTTATTCCCATTCATTGGGAAAGTGAGCTGAGGGTTATTTACCGGACCATTAGGGTCACCGGCCGTTGAACCAAACACCGAAAAAATCGGGTAACATGAACCAATAATGGGATCCACATATCCGGTTGGGGCATCAATTAATTGTGACTCGATGGGATTTAAAGGACAGCAACCCGTAAGGTTACAGGCATTGTTCGGATAATCCACATCACCACGAGTAATCGTCCATCCGGCAATTTGATTTTGTGCGGTTACCGAACCTGCAGTGGAGGCTTCAAAGTCTTCGTTGGTACAGCCCGGAACCACCGTCAGTTTTGAACCTGCATTAAGGTCAAATTTTGCAGGTTTAGCCTCCTTGGCCTTCAAATTGTATTTATTATTGATGTAAGACCTTTTATACTGGTACATTTTTACCTTGTACTCCTGACCGAAATACTGTTCTGAAATTAAAGCAGAACGCGCCGCTTCTTCATCAAATCCCGAAAGGGAGTCTTTATCGAACATGTAAGTAAACTTCGGACTTAGCTTATACTCTTCCTGAGCAAGAACTGGGTTCAAGCCGGAAAAAATAGCCAAAAGCGCAATGAGCAAGGCTTTGTTGATGTTTTTCATGGTTTTAATTATTCTATTAAGGTGGTAAATCTATGAATTTTTACCGGTTTTCAAAACTAATTTGAGCGTCAAAATTCGAATCATTTGATTTTTACAATCCGTTCTTGCGAGTTTCTTTTTAGATGCTAAAAAGCCCCGACACAAGGTCAGGGCTTTCTAAATTATTTTAGGTTTGTTTAGCGGAACAGGTTTACGGTGCCTTTCGTATCGTAAGCTTTACCGTCTTTTCCGGTTGCCGTCATGATGTAGAAGTAAGTGCCCTCGGCCGATTCTTTGCCGTATTGGTTCTTACCATCCCACTCCACGTTGCC
>JAEUTN010000014.1 GCA_016787895.1 Bacteroidia bacterium | reverse complement strand
GTTAGATACAGCTAAAGCATATTTTGCTCCTGTGATTTTTTTAGCTTCCGCTTCAAAATCTTTTGCTTTCCAAATATTGTTGCGTTGTGCGTCATGGTTAAAACGGAACATAATTCCAGTTGATAACACATCTTCAATTTCCTTGCGCTCTTCTGCGCCAAATAATTCTGTTCCAGGCATGGTGTTAAATTTAGTGTTTAAATATACTACTAATAACGTAGTGTTTATTGGGATATTATTTACAAATCAACAAAAATTTCGGCTACAAATTGGTTGTCAAAAAACACAGTAACACCCGCCGATTCAAAAATAAGTTGTTTTTCTCCCCAGTCTTTGTCAATTTCATGATCAGGAAATCCATTTGCCTTAAAAAGCTCAATAATTTCTTCTTCGCGCATACCAAATACCTTTTGATTAAAAAGTTTAAAGTCTTTATTAGCAACTGATAAGGTAACAAGGGTATTTACATTAAAATAAAATGATAGTTTCAACGCCTCGTAATGCAATACGTTTATAGGTTCGCCATACATGGCATTTTCGGCCAACTCCACTTCATCCGGTTCGCCAAATAAGGTAGCTAAAAAGGCAGGTTTAACATCGGGAACGGGAGTGCCGCAAAAGGCTGGAACAGGCTTTAAATCTAGGGATAAATCCATTTTTTACTGTGTTGAAAACGGGTTAATAATAGCCGAAATTACAGCATAAAATTATTTGAAATTTATTTTTGTAAATTAAATAATGCTTGTATATTTGCACTCCGATTGAAAAAATCGGTATGATTCCGTAGCTCAGCCGGTAGAGCATTACACTTTTAATGTAGGGGTCCTGGGTTCGAATCCCAGCGGGATCACGGGTAAATGCAAAAGGCCACGCAAAAGCGTGGCTTTTTTGTTTTGCTGCAGCGAGCGAAAGGCGATGCCTTTCGGTGAGCGGAAGCAATACAAAAAAACAACACCCGCAGGGTGTTGCCTTTTGCATTTGCTTCCCGATAGCTATCGGGACTGAGTGAACCTGGGATCAGCGAAAGCTAATCCCCAATCTACTTTTGTGCAAGTGAGTGAAAACAAAAAACAGGCCTCCTTCGGAGGCCTGCCTTTTGCATTTGCTACTCTGACATGCCCCCTGGGATCATCGTCAGATAATCCCTCAAAGCGAACATTTAAAAACAGATTCCTGAAATTCTTTTGAACAAAAAACCTTGCACTAAGGGCAAGAACTTTTGCATTTGCTTCCCGATAGCTATCGGGACTGAGTGAACCTGGGATCATCGTCAGATAATCCGTTTTGGCGATTATATGGAATCAGAAAATACAGTAACTTAATTAAAAACAACCCGTCCTGTAAATACAGTGGTCCCACCACGTTTGATTTGAAGCTGATACAAACCGGGTGAACAATTTCTAAAATTTACCTGCGCACTGCTCCCATCCAAATCCTGCTTGTGAACCAATTGACCTGATGAATTAAGTAGAATCAGGCTTGCTTCGGTCAGTGGCTCCGAACTAAGCACATTCAACAAACCATCCGTTGGGTTAGGGTAAATCATATATGTGATTTCTTTTTCGAGACTTGTAACACCGGTACACTCACTCACCTCAAGGGTATAAGTTGCACTGCGTGAACAACCATTCTGATTTGTGCCGGTAAGTGAATAAATTGTATTAACCAAAGGTGAAACAACAATAGAACTTCCGGTTTCATTCGTACTCCACAAATAAGAGGAAGCACCGTTCCCGTGTAAGATCACACTTTCGCCAATACATACCAACGTCTGGTTGCCGGAAATGGCAGTCGGCGGCAGAGCTTCAACCGTTAATAAAACTGTTTCCGTATCCACGCAGTTCCAATTGCTGCCAGAAACGGTAAACACGGTTGAAATCAAAGGGGAAACCGTGACTGATGCCCCGCTCAAATTTCCTGGTTGATACAAGTACATCGTTGCACCCGACGCGTTAATGAAGGCTGGATTCCCTTCACAAACGGATGGTGTTGAAACGGAAACCGAAAGAGTGGGTTGATCAACAACATCAACCGAAAGAGTGGCCGTTTTGGTGCAATTTAAATTATCGAATCCCAACAGAGTATATGTTGTTAATACCAAAGGCGCAACTGTAACTGAGGGCCCTACTAACACTCCCGGGAACCACAGATAGTTTAAACTACCTGCAACCGAAAGCGTAGCATTGGAGCCCGAGCAAATACTTTGGCTGCTTGCAGTAATACTCATTTCGGGAATCGGGTTGGCATAAATAGTGAATACGGTACTTACGTTGCATCCATTAATAGACGCTTGAACGGTGTAGTTTGTGGTAAGACTGGGACTTGCAGCCACGGTTGAACCAAACGGGGAGGAAAGAGAAGTTGCGGGTGTCCAGGTATAATTGGCAAGACCTCCAACCGTGATGGTTACCGGGGCCTGACCCTCGCACATTACCGTTGAGGAGGCAGATACTGTAAGACTTGGATTTAAATTCGAGCTAACCACAAAGGTCCTTGTCTCCACCTGACCCACACAATTAAAAGTTAAACGTGAGTAAGTGCCTGCTGCATTCACTACTATACTATGGCTATTCACCCCACTTAGAATGCCGGGGCCTGACCAGGTATAGGAGTTCATGGCCTGGGCATCATTTGAGGTCAGGGTTAGGTTAGGTGCTATACAGGTAATGGTCTTTGTCGGGAGCGCAGTAATTTCAGGAAACAAACGAACATCGGATGGACATACAGCCAGATCGTTGGGTAGGCACCATGCTACCATGAGGAATGGTACAAAACTAATGGTTCCACCAACAACACTCCCTGCCAAATAAGTGGAGCCTAAAACGATAACCTTGTTGTTAGTGATGCCTAAACCGCTTCCCAAGCCAGAAAGATTCTGAATAGAATAACTACAGGTCATCACACCCTGAGGATTAAACACAGCCAGACATTGGGGTGAAGAACTCTTCAGCAGATAAAAATTGTCGTTATTGTCTGCAACTATATCACTTACGGCATCGGCGCTGCTGAAATTGTTTAAGGTGGTGAGAATGCTGGCATTGGCCGTGCCATTGTATACCGATATCTGACCCGAACTGTTGATGTTATAGATTACGTTTTGTCCGGCACCCGGGTTAACAAAGCCCGCCCCTCCTGCTGAATGACCGGTATTTACCCAGGTAGTTCCATTGTAATAATAATAGTTGCCGTATGGTCCAACCGACCAATACGTTGGATCTGGTGCCGGGAATCCAAGATTTGGACCGACGGCCAAGCCCTGACAACCTGCTCCTAAACTAATGCCGACACTAGGTGTGTGGCTACCGCCTAAGGCATAAGCAATGCAGCCTCCACTGATTCCGGATTGGTAAAAATAGCCTACGCCACAGTTAGGCAATTGTGAATACAACAGACCATTAGAAGTTAAAATCAAAAAGCAAATAAATCGTATTCGGTTCATTTTGGTTTCTATTCCGCTGAGTTTACTATCCACTAAAATAGACCATTCACCCTGCCCTTGCAAACTATTGCCTCATCGATAAGGCCATTTTACGAATCGAAATCAATCATTTTAATCCTTTGATTCTAGTTACAGGAATCTCCCGGTGGAAAGTACATACCGAAAAGCCTTAACAGCTATGCTCTTCCCGCGCAGATACAATATCACTTGCCCATTTTACAAGGACTATTGAATTTACTTCCTGATAGCGTTCTGCTGATCTCAGGCCGAAGTCGATCGGGATTGAGTGAACCCGGGTTCAGCGATAGCTAATCTTAAACAAGTTTTTCTAAGCCGGCGGGAAAACAAAAAGCGCCCTGATCCCCAAAACACCTTCATTCAGGCATTGGTTGTTTGTAGGCCTCTAACAAACAAGGATAAGCCCAGTCGCAATACAAGGTAATATCATTTTTGCCGGTAATCGTAATCTCATTTTTTAGAACCGCAATTTGAAGGGTTTCCTTTTCCCATTCCATTTTTAAACAGGTTTTGTCAAAATGCTCAATACTTCCGCCATTGGGACTCGCCTTCTTGTGTTTCCACGCTTCCATTAATTTATAAGTACCCTCAGCGAGTTTTATACAGAAACTCCCATTCATGCCGGTTTTTACAACACGCACTTTTCCCTTTTCTGATACCAGATACATTTTTTTGCTGGCATAGGGTTTTGGTTTGGTCATTTCGGTCACTATTTCTTCTGAAGGAGGAGCACCACCGCAATACGAGGGTTGAGCCAGAACCACAACCTTTACCAGCTTTTTCTGAGCAAGTGCAGCCGGGCAGTTCAACAAAACAAAGCAAAATACTAAAAGTCTGATTCTCATCTTTTCTTGTATAGCGGCATACCCCAACAGCTACGACTGATGTTTGTACCAGATGTAAAAATATCCATTTGTTTTTTCCGGTAGTCCTTCATTCTCTTGTTGTTTTCAGTTTATTTTGCTTATTTTTATTTGTCTCAAGCCCCCTCCTTATGAAAAAGATAATTCTGTTTCTTCCGTGCATTTTGTTAATGAACAGCCTGATGGCCCAGTCATGGGTGGAGATGGTAGGCAAACCGGGAGCCAATTTTTACGATATACAAAAAGCCTTTTATGAGTATTATAAGGATAAGGATATTCATGCAAAAGGTAGCGGCTACAAACAATTTAAGCGTTGGGAGTATATAGTTGAGCCAAGGGTTTACCCCAGCGGTGAACTTTCTGTAATGGACCAGGCCTCAAAAAATTATGCTGATTTTTTAAAGGAATATTACAGCGCCCAACTCAATACTAAATCCAGCAGCATTGCGATGTCAGCCACCTGGATGCCTGTAGGCCCAATGGGTTCGCCCACCGGCAGCCTTGGAGGCATTCCCTGTGGAGCCGGAAAAGACAATGCCATTGTGTTTCATCCCACTAACACACTCACCATTTATGCCTGCTCGGCCAATGGTGGATTATGGGAGTCCACCAATGGCGGTGTTTCGTGGTCAACCAACCACGAGCTCTTGCCAACAGGCGCTGTTACCGATCTATTGATCGATCCGGGCAACCCAAGCGTGATGTACCTTGCTACAGGCGGTGGAGACAGCCAACTGTCAGCCTACCAGGATCCATCAGCCGGGGTTTATAAAACCACCAACGGAGGCCTCACCTGGTTACCCACCGGCCTGAGCTACACTTTTTCACAAACAAGGTTCATCCATAAAATGGCCATGGACCCGAACAATACCCAGGTGATTTATGTGGCGACAAATGCGGGCCTTTTCAGAACTTCAAACGGCGGGGCAAGTTTTAACCTTGTACAAAGTGGCAATATCTGGGACGTGAAGATTAATCCGGGTAATGCAAGCATAGTTTACGCCGCCGCTAGCAGCACTTTTTATCGCTCAACGAACGGGGGCATCAGTTTTACTGCAATAAGCGCAGGTGTGCCTACCACAGGCGCACAACGCATGCGCATTGCCGTGACAGCGGCGAATCCATCCTGTGTTTATGTTCTTGCCTGCAAAAGCAGCGACAGCAACTTTATGGGCGTTTATAAATCGGTTGACGATGGCGCAACTTTTGTCACCTCTTCTACCAGCCCGAATATCATTGGCAACTCCTGCGCGGGCACATCTACAGGCCCGGGTATTGGCTGGTGGAACCTGGCCATTGCGGCCTCACCCAGTAACTCCAACGAAATTGTGGTAAGTGGTGTTAACATATGGCGTTCCTCGAATGGTGGTGTTAACTGGACAAATATCGGCTGCTGCAATTCTCCAGGTTCTATTTGGGAACACGCCGATGTCCACGATGTAAAATACGCAGCCAACGGTACGCTGTATGCCGCAAATGATGGCGGACTATACATGTATACCGGTAGCAGCTGGACAAGCCTGAACGCTAACAGAAACATTGCCGAGATATACAAGATCGGACTTTCGAGCCTTACAACCGACCTCTGGCTTACAGGTCATCAGGACAACGGAACGAGTCGAAATAATTCGGGCACGTATAACTTTGTGGCCGGTTCCGACGGGATGGATTGTTTTATCGACCGGACCAATGACCTCAATATGTTCAGCTCCGCGCAGAATGGCGGATTAAGGCGTTCTACAAATGGCGGCAACAGCTGGTTTGCCGCTACATCAGGACTTACAGGATCCGGTGGCTGGGTCACCCCTTGGAAACAGGATCCGCAAAACGCCAATACCATTTATTGCGGCTATACGCAGATGTTTAAATCCACCAATTTAGGTGCTTCATGGTCACAAATGGGCACGATTCCCGGCAGCAGTTCGATAGTGGAATTCGCAGTCGCCCCATCCAACAATCAGGTGATTTACGTACTTCAAAGCGGCATACGAAAAACCATTAACGGAGGCACAACCTGGTCTAACACAGCAGGTGTGGGAGGTATCCCCACTTTTATTACCATAGATCCTTCTGACGAAAATACCGCATGGGTTACCGTTAGTGGATACTCAGCCGGAAACAAAGTGTTTCAAACTGTGGATGGCGGCGCGTCCTGGGTAAATGTTTCGGCCAACCTTCCAAATCTTCCTGCCAATTGTTCAGTGTATGAACCCGGTTCCAACGACAGGATTTATGTAGGTATGGATATTGGGATTTACTATAAAGATAATTCATCGCCCAACTGGACACTTTACAATGCCGGCTTACCAAATGTTTCAGTCATGGATTTGGAAATGACACCGGCCTCACCCGGCCAGATATTTGCCGCTACATTTGGCAGAGGTGTTTACCAGGCCGATGTAGTAGCAACCACCGCCGCACCAAGTCCAAGTTTTTCATACTACGGCGCCTTGTGCACAGGGGTTCAAAAAACCCTGGTTGATAATTCAAGCAACACACCAACCAACTGGAACTGGACGATTACACCAAACAACGGAGTTACTTTAAATTCTCCTTCGGTGCAAAACCCAACAGTTTTATTTACAAATCCCGGCACCTATACCCTCTCTCTTACTTCTGGTAATAGTTTCGGACCTGGTCCAACATACACACAAACTGTCATTGTTTATACCACCCCCACACTGAACCTTAGCTCGGGTAACTCCACAACGGTATGCCAACTGGAACCTCTGACGATTACAGCCTCAGGTGCCTTGACTTATACCTGGAGTAACGGCGGTGGCAATGCCAGCAGCGCAACGTATTTTCCGAACCTTAACTGGACCTATACGGTTACAGGTTCGAACAATGGTTGTATGACAAAAGAAACCATTGCTGTGTCGGTAGAAACCTGCCTTGGAATAAGTGAAAGCAGAAATGAGTTAGATCAGTTTTCTGTTTACCCCAATCCGGCTACTAATATGCTGACCATTCACAGTTCGCAGGCCAGTGATGTCAAGATTAAACTAATGGATGTTTCAGGCAGGGTTATAAAGGAACAAGCTGCTCATTTTACAGTGGATAAAAATGAAATTCAATTAACTATTTCTTCTTTATCATCCGGCAACTATATTTTAAAAATTGAATCCGAACAAGGCCTGACACGCACGATTCAATTTGTGAAAGAATAAACTGGTTTCTCCCGATTCTTATTTGTCTCAGCTAATTTTAGCCGGGTCTGCTTATGGGCAGGGCTTAAAGGTCAATGGTCTGCTTCGCTCCTTGCAGGCAGAAAAGGCTGATCCCCTCCGGATTAAAACACAACCAGTTCAGTCTTTCACCATTAAATATTACTGATCAGCAGAGCTTACCCATTCAACAAGCGCCTGCATCGGCAATTACTCCGCCAAAGGAGTGAAGCAGTCAAGGGTGAATTAGCATCGAATTAGCGAATAAGCTTAACTTCGCGTTTATGAATACTGCAAGAATTCTTGTTATTGATGATGAAGATAAACTCCGTGGTTTAATGGGGCGAATCATTAAGGCAGAAGGTTTTGAGACAGACGAGGCCTGTGATTGTAAAAGCGGACTAAAAAAACTAGAACAACATTATTTTGAAGTTGTGCTTTGCGATGTAAAGCTGCCAGATGGCAATGGCGTGGATTTGACAAGTAAAATTAAAAATCTTTACCCCCTCACAGAAGTCATACTTCTTACAGCTTATGGTAACATTCCCGATGGTGTAAAGGCCATAAAAAACGGGGCTTTCGATTACATCATCAAAGGGGATGACAACGATAAAATTATCCCTCTGGTTCACCGTGCAATCGAAAAATCGCAAATGCAAAAAAGGATACGGGCTCTTGAAATCCAGGTGGGTAAAAAGTTTTCCTTCGATTCCATTTTGGGAAAATCCAAAAACATTCTTCAGGCCATTGCATTGGCACAAAAAGTTGCTGAAACCGAAACCACCGTGCTTTTACTGGGTGAAACCGGCACTGGTAAAGAAGTGTTTGCCCAGGCGATTCACCAGGCCGGCAAACGTAAAAATCAGAATTTTGTGGCCATCAACTGTTCCGCATTCAGTAAAGATCTGCTCGAAAGCGAAATGTTCGGGCACAAGGCCGGTGCCTTTACCGGAGCCAGCAGAGACCAGAAAGGTCTGTTTGAAGAGGCGGATAAAGGCACCATCTTTCTCGACGAAATCGGAGAAATGGCTCTGGAGGTACAAGCCAAACTTTTGCGGGTTATTGAAACTGGTGAATTTATTAAAGTTGGAGAAACCAAACCAACCAAAACAAACGTTCGTATCATTGCCGCAACAAACAGAGATCTGCAAAAAGAAATCACCGCCGGCCATTTCAGGGAAGACTTGTTTTACCGCCTTTCCGTATTTCAAATCAAGCTGCCGGCCTTACGCGAGCGGGTGGTTGACATTGAAGTGCTGGCGGAGTATTTTGTGGCAAAATTCGCTTCACAAACCAACAAACAAACACCAACTTTAAGCAAGGCATTTGTTGAAGTAATTAAACACCATCAATGGCCGGGTAATATTCGTGAACTTAAAAACGTAATGGAAAGGTGCATCATTGTATGTAATGGTAATGAACTAACCCCGGCTGATCTGCCGGTTGAATTTCAATTAGCCGGCCAATCGAACAATCGTGATGAACTGCTTTCCGCATTTGACTTAAGCAGTGCCGAAAAACTGCATATCCAAAAAGTATTCAATTACACCAATAAAAACAAAACAGAAACGGCCCGTTTATTAAATGTGGCTTTAACCACCCTGTACCGTAAGCTGGAAGAATACAAGATCAGTTAAAATCCCTATCAAAAAGCTAAGCAGAACCCTATCAAAATGATAGGGTTTTTTTATTGGCACAAGCCGTAAAAACTCTATTTCGCAGAAATTCAACGCGATACATTTCGACCAAGCTCAGGGCACAGGCTTTGCAATACCGCGAACTATCGTACTACACAGCCATGCCTTTTAAAAAGAACATATCGAAGGAGGTGCCTGATCAAACAGCTTCAGGATACTTGATGCTTGCTAAACCAACAACCATCAGCTCTTCTCTTCTCACCGGTTCATCTGAGTCCTCACTACTAACGGCCTCCGTTCAACTGATCAGAACCAAAATAAAGTTGAGTATCTCATCTGCACGAAAACAAAAGCCACATTCATATGAATGACAAAAATCATAACACTTCTTATTCTCTGAATGTAACTTGTGTAATACGGGTTTCTCTTCAGGGCACTTCAAAGATGTCAAATCCTGTAAGATGGGTTCCTTACATCCGTATAACGCAGTTTACTGGCCCCATCATTTTTTCAATGTTTTAAATTCCTGTAATTCCTTTTGCCATGCATGATTCCACAAAAATGCTCCTGTTTCTGAGCGCTTATGCACTCTTAATTATAGTGCCCCTTATTTACAAATTCAGCAACTGGCTGAAAAATAAAAATACAAACGCCATGAAAACATAAAACCACAGCCCGGCAGAACATAAGCAAAACCTTGATTGCCGGTTCAACTCAATTCATCTTTAACCAAAAAAAATAACTATGATAACAACACTACTCTTAATTAGCGGACTCCTCTGCTTCTATCTCTTTTACAAAACCATTCACTTTTTTGAAAACATTTAAACTCAAGCGTATGACCGCATTATTCCTTTTGGCTATTGGCGTTTTTGGGTATCTCATCTACGTCTTAATTAAACCTGAAAAATTTTAATCCATCTCAATTCAACCCGAAATGTGCGCAATCCTTACCAGTCTCAAAGAAAGACCAGCTTTAATTGGCTTAGTCTTTGCGTCTTTTGAGAATTCAACCATTCAGGGTATTCAACCTTTTTAATCCTTAAACAATGAACACAGAATTAATCGGCGTTATCGCCACGTTTTTAATCACCGTGGCCTTAGCGATACCTTTCGGTAAATACATGGCTAAAGTCTTTAAAGGCGAAAAATCCCTTCTGGATTTTATGGCCCCTTTTGAAAGATTGATCTTCCGCATCTGCGGTATTGATCCAACAAAACAAATGAACTGGAAACAGCATTTGCTGGCCCTTTTAAGCATTAACATGCTTTGGTTTGTGTATGCCTTTATCATGCTCCTGACCCAGGGCGCATTGTTTCTCAACCCGGATGGCAACCCCTCCATGAGTCCGGATCTGAGTTTTAATACCGCCATCAGCTTTCTGGTGAATTGTAACCTGCAACACTATTCCGGTGAAAGCGGCCTCACCTACCTCACACAATTGGCGGTCATCACTTTCCTGCAATTTGTTTCTGCAGCCACCGGTATCGCCGCGCTGATAGTGGTGTTTAACGCCATGCGCGAAAAAACTACAGAAGGACTGGGAAATTTCTTCGATATCTTTTTAAAATCCCTTACACGCGTGCTTTTGCCGCTTAGCATAGTCGTTGCGACCATTCTGGCCTTTAATGGAACACCGGCCAGTTTTGACGGCAAAGACACCCTGGTGAATTTACAAGGTGATACGGTTCAGGTTTCCCGCGGCCCGGCTGCCGGCATGATTGCCATTAAACACCTGGGCACCAATGGCGGAGGCTGGTTTGGGGCCAATTCGTCTCATCCTTTGGAAAATCCGAATTACCTCACCAACATGGTCGAAATGATAGTGCAGGTGCTGATTCCCATTGCACTCATCTTTACACTGGGCTTCTACCTGAATCGCAAAAAACTGGCCTATGTGATTTTTGGTGTGATGACCTTTGGCATGCTCACCTTCCTAATTCCCACCCTTATTGCCGAAGTGAACGGCAACCCTGCTATAACCCAGATGGGAGTGAACCAAAGCATGGGAAGCATGGAAGGAAAAGAAGTGCGTTTCGGGTCCTGGGCTTCTGCTTACTGGAGTATAGTTACAACAATTATATCTACAGGCTCTGTGAACTCCATGCACGATAGTTCCATGCCGGTTTCGGGCTCCATGCAGTTGCTGGGCATGATGACCAATGCCTTTTATGGAGGCTGTGGCGTGGGCATTCTGAACTATTATATATTTATCATCATCGCGGTCTTTATTTCCGGTTTGATGGTTGGGCGAACTCCTGAATTTTTGGGCCGGAAAATTGAAGCAAGGGAAATGAAAATTGCCTCCTTCATTGCCTTATTACATCCATTGCTCATTTTAGCCGGCACCGCTCTTTCTTCTTACGTAAACGTTAATCATGCGAATGCCGACTGGGCGGTGAAACCTGGCAATTGGCTGAATAACCCGGGTTATCATGGTTTTTCGGAAATGTTGTATGAATACACTTCTTCTGCGGCCAATAACGGCAGCGGCTTTGAAGGACTGGGCGACAATAATTTGTTCTGGAACATTACTACCGGATTTGTGTTAATCCTTGGCCGCTTTTTACCCATCATCGGTCCCATCGCCATTGCAGGTTTGCTGGCCCGCAAAAAATACATCCCTGAATCTGCCGGAACATTAAGAACCGATACGGGCACCTTTGGCATTATGACCTACGCCGTGATTATGATCATCGCTGCCCTGGCCTTTTTCCCCGCATTGGTATTAGGCCCCTTTGCAGAATACTTTAGTTTATACTTTTAAATCGTACACCCATGAATACTTCAAAAAATAAATCCTTGTTTCAAAAAGACCTTTTAAAAGAGGCTTTCAAACAATCCTTTATAAAATTACATCCGAAACGAATGGTCAAAAACCCGGTGATGTTCACCGTAGAGCTCGGAACACTGGTGATGCTGATCGTGACCATCAATCTGTTCTTTCATAACGACGGCACACAAGGCAGCCTGGCGTATAACCTGCTGGTTTTAATCGTTCTGTTTTTAACCTTGTTATTCGCCAATTTTGCCGAAGCCATTGCCGAAGCCAGAGGAAAAGCACAGGCCGAATCACTTCGCAAGACACGGGAAGAAACCCCCGCCAGATTAATTCAACCAGTAGGTGAACTCACTCTTAACGAAATAAAAATGGTTAGCTCCTCTCAATTGAAAAAGGGCGACGTGTTTGTTTGTGAAGCGGGAGAAATCATTGCCACTGATGGTGAAATTATTGAAGGATTGGCCACTATTGACGAGTCGGCCATTACCGGTGAATCGGCTCCGGTGATCCGCGAAGCCGGAGGTGATAAATCCAGCGTAACAGGCGGTACAAAAGTGTTGTCTGATAAGATTAAAGTCAGGGTGACCACTGAACCCGGCGAATCCTTCCTTGACAAAATGATTGCTCTGGTGGAAGGTGCCAGCAGACAAAAAACACCCAACGAAATTGCCTTAACCATTTTACTGGCAGCTTTTACTTTGGTGTTTATTATTGTGTGTGTAACCTTAAAACCTTTTGCCGATTACGCGAATACACCCATTACCATTGCCGCTTTGATCTCATTGTTTGTGTGTTTGATTCCCACTACCATTGGTGGCCTGCTTTCAGCCATTGGTATCGCTGGAATGGACAGGGCTTTAAGGGCCAACGTCATCACCAAATCAGGCAAAGCCGTTGAAACTGCCGGCGACATTGATGTGTTGTTGCTTGACAAAACCGGCACCATAACCATCGGGAACAGAAAAGCCACGCACTTTTATCCTGCACCCGGTGTGGATGAAAAACACTTCACCAAATGTGTGGTGTTAAGTTCCTTGAGCGACCAAACCCCTGAAGGTAAATCCATCATTGAATTGGCAGGTATTAATCCACTGAATTATCAGCTGAATAATCCCCGCTACATTAAATTCACCGCGGAAACCAGAAGTTCGGGTGTTGACTTCGACAACACACGCATCCGTAAAGGAGCCGCAGACGCCATCAGAGATTTATGCGCCAAAGCCGGTCAGCATTTTCCAACTGAAGTAAGCGAAAGGGTAAAATCCATTTCGAGCAATGGGGGAACTCCTTTGGTGGTTTCTGAAAATGAAAAGGTCATTGGCGTGATTGAATTGCAGGATATTATTAAACCGGGTATCTCTGAACGATTTGAACGTCTCAGAAAGATGGGAATTAAAACGGTTATGGTTACCGGTGACAATCCCCTCACTGCTAAATTTATTGCAGAGAAAGCAGGAGTAGATGATTTTATTGCGGAAGCCAAACCCGAGGATAAAATGAATTACATCAAACGGGAGCAGGCCGAAGGTAAATTGGTGGCCATGATGGGCGATGGAACAAACGACGCTCCCGCCCTGGCACAGGCCGATGTGGGTGTGGCCATGAACAGCGGAACTCAGGCGGCTAAAGAGGCGGGCAACATGGTGGACCTGGACAACGACCCAACCAAACTGATTGAAATTGTTGAGATTGGAAAACAGTTATTAATTACCCGCGGTACATTAACTACTTTTTCCATTGCGAACGACGTAGCCAAGTACTTTGCCATTGTACCGGCTTTGTTTATTGCCTCCATACCGGCTTTGCAAGGCTTGAACATTATGCGCCTGCACAGTCCGGAAAGCGCTATACTTTCCGCTGTTATTTTTAATGCCATCATCATTCCGATTTTAATACCCCTGGCCCTGCGTGGCGTAGAATACAAACCCATTGGCGCAAGCGCTCTATTGAGACGTAATTTATTGATCTACGGTTTTGGCGGGGTGGCCCTGCCTTTTATCGGAATCAAATTAATTGATCTTTTCATAGGCCTGTTTTTTTAACCTTAACTACTTAATAACATGAAAACATACATCATCCCCTCATTAAAGCTTACAGGACTATTGATCCTGATTTGCTCAGCACTTTATCCCTTACTCATTGCCGGAATAGCTAAGGCTGCGCCCGGAGGAGGAAAAGGCGAAACCCTTGAAGTGAACGGAAAAGTGGTGGGTTATGCCGCCATTGGCCAAAACTTTACCGACGAAGCGTATTTTATCGGAAGACCTTCCGCCGTCGATTACAATGCAGCGGGTTCTTGCGGTAGTAATAAGGGTGCTTCCAACCCTGATTATTTGGCCAGCGTTCAGGCCCGGATCGATACGTTTTTGGTACACAACCCGGGGGTAGATCGTTCACAAATTCCTGCGGAACTGGTTACTGCCAGCGGCTCAGGCTTAGACCCCGACATCACTCCGGCAGCAGCTAAAATTCAGATAAAAAGAATTGCTAAGCTCCGCCATTTAGAAGAGGCCGATCTGTTGAAGCTGGTCGAAAAGCAAACTGAAAAACCCCTGCTTGGACTGTTTGGTGTAGAAAAGATAAATGTGTTAAAACTTAATATTGAACTGAATAAATTAAAACAATAAATTTCCGAAAATGAAAACAAAATTATTAGTGGGAACTCTTGCCTTAAGTATGGCACACTTAAATGCACAAGACTCAACAACAACCACACACAATCCATTAACCATTTCAGGATACCTTGAGGTGTACTACAGTTACGATCTGTCCAACCCAGCCTCACATGAACGACCGCCTTTTGTGTATTCTTTCAACCGACACAACGAAGTGAATCTGAACATTGGATTTATTAAAGCCAATTATTCCAATGATAAGGTACGCGGCAATTTCGCCCTCATGGCGGGTACCTATGCGCAGTACAATTTAGCCGGAGAACAAGGTCTTTTAAAAAATGTGTTCGAAGCCAACGCAGGTGTAAAACTTTCGAACAAACACAATCTCTGGGTCGATGCGGGGGTAATGCCTTCTCACATCGGTTTTGAAAGTGCGGTGGGCAAAGATTGCTGGAACCTCACCCGAAGCCTGTTGGCCGACAACACACCGTATTACGAAAGTGGGGTTAAACTTGGTTATACCAGCAACAACCAAAAATGGTATCTCGCTGCCATGTATTTGAATGGCTGGCAACGTATTCAGAGAATACCGGGCAATCAAACACCCGCCTTCGGTACCCAATTAACACTTAAACCCAACTCAAACATCACATTGAATTGGAGCACCTTTGTTGGAAATGAACAGCCAGACAGTTTAAAGGCCTGGAGGTATTTTAATAACTTCTATGGTCAGTTTCAATTGAGCGAAAAGTTTGGTGTGATTGCAGGTGTAGATGTGGGACTTCAACAAATGAAAACAGATACTAATGCCTACAACAATTGGTACACTCCCATTTTAATTTTGCAGTACAAACCCGGAATAAAAACACGCATTGCCGCGCGCGCTGAATACTACTCCGACCCATCAGGGGTGATTATTGCAACAGGTACCCCTAACGGCTTTCAAACCATGGGCTTCTCCTTAAACTTTGATTACTTACCTTTGGAGAATGTCATGTTTCGGGTGGAAGCCAGAACCTGGAACAGCAAAGACCAGATCTTCACGCTAAATCAAAAAGCCAGTAACATGAATTACTTTTTTACCGGTTCATTGGCCATTTCATTTTAGTTGGATACTCATTACTATCAATGAATTTGGTTTGCTACAAAAGCCGCAAGTGTTTTTTAATTACAATTGAATCATAAACGGAATATTGCTGAATTTGAATTTAAATGTCTGAACAGGAAGAAAAAGATAAAACCGTACAGCATTTCCTGAACCTCATTCAACGCTCAAGAAGGGGAAAATTCAAGATTTACATCGGCATGAGTGCCGGGGTCGGCAAATCCTATCGCATGTTGCAGGAAGCCCATTCCCTACTAAAAAACGGCATTGATGTTAAAATCGGTTATATCGAAACCCATAACCGTAAAGAAACCCACGACTTGCTGGGCGGTTTACCCCTCATTCCAAGACGCAAATTGTTTTACAAGGGCAAGGAACTGGACGAGATGGACCTGCAGGCCATTCTGAACCTGCGTCCCGAAGTGGTTATCGTTGACGAGTTGGCCCACACCAATATTGAAGGGAGCAAAAATGAAAAGCGCTGGCAGGATGTGATGGAAATCATTGGCGCGGGAATAAACGTGATCTCCGCTGTGAACATTCAGCACATTGAAAGTTTGAATGAAGAAATAAAAGGGATCACCGGAATTGAGGTGAAAGAACGTGTACCTGACAGTGTGATTGCCCAGGCCGATGAAGTGGTAAACATCGATCTTACGGCCGATGAATTGATAACGCGCTTAAAAGAAGGAAAAATATATCAGGCAGAAAAAATAGAATCGGCCCTGAAGAACTTTTTTAAAAGTGACCACATCCTTCAACTCCGCGAATTGGCCTTAAAAGAAGTGGCCTCACAAGTAGAAAGAAAAGTAGAGAGCGAGGTGAGTAAAGCCCATTTAATGAAACACGAACGATTTCTGGCTTGTATCAGTTCAAATGAAAAAACGGCCAAAAACGTCATCCGAAAAACATCCCGCCTCGCCAATTACTACAATAGCAAGTGGTATGTACTCTATGTGCAAACTCCGAACGAACGGGCTGATAAGATAGCCCTGGATAAACAACGCCATTTAATCAATAACTTTAAGCTCGCGACCGAACTGGGCGCCGAAATCATTAAAACGGAACATACAAATATTGCAAAAGCCATTATACAACAGGCAGAAGAACGTAAAATCACCACCATTTGTATAGGCAAACCACATCTGAGTTTGTTCCGCATTATTCTGGCCACCAGCGTGTTTAATGCTTTGCTCAAAAAGCTTAGTCTCAACGATATTGATCTCGTAATCCTTTCATAATGAAAATAAAAACAAAACTTACCCTCGGTGTCGGATTACTTTTTCTGCTCATTATTCTTTTAACCGTGGTAGGTGCATGGTACATCCACGCCTTAAAAACGGATACTGAAAATATTCTGGAGGCCAATTACAATTCCCTGGAATACTCGAGGTTCATGTTAAGCAGTTTGGAGCTTAAAGATCCGAAAGCCATAAGTGATTTTGATGCGCAACTCAAAAAGCAGGAACTCAACATTACTGAAATTGGCGAAAAGGAAGCCACCATGGAAGTGAGAGCGGGGTTTAACGCCTACCGTCAAAATCCATCAGACACAGCTGTGAAATGGCAAATCAGAAACAACATTTTTAAAATAATGGATGTCAATATGCAGGCCATACAGCGAAAAAGTGAGATTGCAAAATCAACCGCAGGTTCTGCAACGCTTTGGATTGCCATTTCTGGCACCTTCTGTTTTCTGATAGCTTTTGTTCTGTTGTTTAATTTGCCTGAAAACATTGCAAATCCGATTAAAGAACTCACCCTAAGCATCAAACAAATTGCCGATAAAAATTATACGGAAAGGGTTCATTTTGAGGATCACAATGAATTCGGGGACCTTGCGGCTTCATTTAATTCCATGGCAAAAAAATTACAGGAATACAACACCAGTAATCTTGCAAAATTGATGATGGAAAAAAAACGGATTGAAACCCTTATCAATAACATGAAAGATCCGGTGATTGGTTTGGACGAGAACCTTAAGGTTCTGTTTGCCAATGAAAAAGCCATGAAAATAACGGGTTTGAATCCAGCCGACTTTATCGGACATTTTGCCAAAGATCTGGCTTTAAAAAACGACCTGATCCGATTGTTAATTCAGGATATTTTAAACCTTAACGGTGCCCAGGAATCAAAACCCAAAGCCCTCAAAATTTTTGCTGATAACAAGGAAGGGTATTTTGAGAAAGAAATTCTTCACATCAACATCGTGCCAACGGGGGAAACCGAAAGCAAACTGATCGGACACGTTATTGTGTTAAGAAACGTAACGGAATACAAAGAACTTGACTTTGCCAAAACCAACTTTATAGCCACCATTTCACATGAATTTAAAACCCCTATCTCTTCTATTAAACTGAGCTTACAGCTGCTGAATAAACATGATATCGGACATTTAAATGATGAACAAAAACATCTGTTGACGAGCATCAACGACGATGCCGACCGATTACTTAAAATTACCGGCGAACTCCTGAACATGGCTCAGGTTGACAGTGGCAACATTCAACTTGCCATCGGTCCTTCCGATCCAATGGAAATTGTTTCCTATGCCATTGAAGCGAACAAAATGGCAGCGGAACAAAAAAAAATCAAGATTAATGTTCAGCGTCCTGAACACCTGCCAAAAGTATTGGCCGATACCGAAAAAAGTGCCTGGGTACTCACCAATTTAATTTCGAATGCTATACGGTATTCCTATGAGAACTCTGTTATTCATATAAAAATCGCTACCGAAGATTCAAACGTAATTTTTTCAGTAGCCGATTCCGGACAGGGTATCGCTCCTGAATACAAGGACAAGGTGTTCACCCGTTATTTTAAGGTGCCGGGAACCAAAAAAGAAGGAACCGGTTTGGGGCTGGCCATCAGCAAAGAATTTATCGAAGCCCAGGGAGGGCAAATTAAGGTGGAAAGTGAATATGGAGCGGGAAGCACCTTTTCGATAGTGTTGAAATCGGCCTGAACTTATAAATAATATGAATAAGGCTTAGGCCCATGCCTTCAGGGTTGTAATCCTTCACAAACTTCCGCATCCGGGTTTTTCCACCTATTTCAAGACAGCAACTATAAACTCCCTGATTTTAGGTAGATACATTCAACTCCTTCACCGTTGAGCTATACAACCACTCTTTTACAAAAACAAATTCATTTATGGTGTTAAGAATTTTGCCAGATAGTTTACAAATAGGAGTGCAACTTAGATCCACAATCGAACACCCGGATGTAGTGAAGGGAAATAAAAAAAGGTGACTGTCATTTTGAATAATGAGCAGATACAGGAAAAAATTAAGTGGGCCCCTCTGCAGAAAACTTTTCCATGTATTGCAGCAATGTGGGGCTGGGAATCAATGGCATTTTCATTCATACAGGTGCAAACAAATGCGTTTAAATTCAGTTCAACTCCTTAAACCGCCATAGTGACCAAAACCATTTCTGAACAATCCGGGCACTGGGTGAAAACGTGGTCAAAAAAAGCATCCTCATCAGCGGTGTCGGCGAAAAACAACGTTTCAAGTTTTTCAGCCAGATGAACACGATGATAGATGCTTGTTACGAAAGGGGAAGAAGCTTGTGTAAATCCACTTATGCCTTCTTAAAGTTACTGCAAATCAATCCTTGGCTACTTTCCAATAAACCATCTTCCCATTCCGTTCAGCGCGCAAAAAATACAAACCACTTTCAAATTCCGAAAGATCAAATTGTATTCTGTCAGTGCCTGAAGGTTCTTGTTTTAGTTTCGAAATTCTGCCATTGAGGTCAATAAGGTAAAAGGCATCTTCTGTAAATCCACTGTTCTCCCAATTTAAATAAATGATTGAGCTAACGGGATTCGGATAAATCAAATTTTCTAAAGACCCCTTCATCTCATTTAATCCAACAGGCGCCCATTTGACTATCACTTCTCTTTCCCTCATTACCGATCCAATTAAAACCAAAAACCCCGATCCGTTGTAACGAAATTCATTTACCCGGTAAGCAATGTGGTAGGTGGTTGCCATAACCGGACTGCACCATTGCAGTGGTCCGCTTGCACTCAGTAAACCATAGGTGCCATTGACGGGCAGTTCAGGATCAAAATAGCCGGGAGCTGCTCCGCAATTAATCAATTCTGTAATCAGGCTGTCTCCATCTGCATCATACAATTGAAGGTCATCTATAAAACACACTCCTAAAGTGGCCTGGTTTACAGGGTCTGACCCAAATTCAGGTGAACTGTTCATTGCAGAAACACTACTGATTACCAATCTGGCCTCCAGGTAAAAAGGAGTGGAAGCTGAGTTGGGGATGTTATGAATACCTGCATTTCGGTTGGGATCAGAGCTTGTGATTGTATAGACTCCGGCTCCGGCATAAGTGTGAAGAATAGAATAAATACTTTTTTTCACAGTATACCCATTCTGCTGTACAATCAGTTGACCGCATTGTATGGTGCCTGAACAACCACAGTTTAAGCCTGTACCTCCATTGATGCGAGGAGCCACTCCTTTTTGCCCGTCGCCAAAATAAACGGTATCCACGCAGCGGTCGGCAACTGTTGCACCGTGATCCATGTATTTGATCACCGTAATGGAATACGTGTAGATAGGTGTGTTGTTGGTGCCAAAGGGTGCTACGCGTTTGTACAGCATTTCTCCGGAGCGGTTGTGCGTTGCGTTTGCTGAGAGCGCAAAAACCAAACTACTTAAAATAATAAGGGCGTTTTTCATGTTTGCATTTTTAGTATCTATTAAAGTTAGGAAAATTTTTCACCTTATCAATTGATTTCTTTGTGGCAGGTAAAAACAAAAAGCTCTTTGCTTATATAACGTTTGCTGATAAGCAGGTAACCTGAATCATAGCTAACATTCGAGTTAATTTCTTCGGACCTGAACCTCAACTCAAGCAGAAAAAACAGCTGACCTGCCTGATAATACAAGTGTTTCTGAACCTGAGTGCCTGACCAATGAGCAATTTTATAAAACAACACCTTACAGGTATCAAAATTGAACCTGGGCAATTGATAGGTGTTGCAGGAAGATTGACTGGAAGGGTAAGCGGAATAAAATTTGAACACCTCCTCGTTCGATTCCAGTAAAAAGTAGCCCTCCGGCGGAGAAGCACAGTCTATGGTTTCTGTTGAAAGCTCTATTTTGTCCTTTTCTTCAAACAGAAAATCGCATTTTTCCACCGACTTAAGCTCTGTTTGGGTGTAGGAAGCTAAAAAAGAAAATAGAATAACGATCAAAAGGTTATAGCGAAACATCAACTCATGTTAAAATAATTGATTGAACTAAAGAACTGATGTAATTGGCATGCCAGGCACTGCTATTGCCCTTCCTCCGTTTTTTCTTCCCCGCCCATGGCCCCCAGTTGTTTCATTTTACTTAAAAACAAATCCTTTTTCTTTTTATTGGTGAGATCAAAACGGTAAGAAGGCCCCTTCTCTACATCCATCTTTTTGCTTTTGGCTTTGAGTTCCTGTAAATCGGTATTAAAAGCCGCGTTGCTGCTGATGGCCAGCATAGTGCCCTTAAAGTAGGTAAAATAATACCAGGTGTTTGGATCGGCCTCAATGTATATATCCAAAGCGTCGCCACCCCTTTGTTTTTTAATCTGAATTACCCCGTTAACATAGCGGAAAATTTCCGATTTTAACACATTGCCTAAACCCAGCTGGCCTTCAGAAATGTAGGATTTACTTTCCTCATTGTAGCGCATTTTAACCTCATTGAACACCAAAGCCTTTTCCAGCTCATCGGGAAATTTCTTGTAATTGCCGTACAAATTCAATTCCGATAAAGCCCTGTCACCGCGTTCCTTGCCCAACAGTTCAATGATGCCATGATTAAATAAATCGCCTTCGAAGGGTACCGGATTTAAACTGCCGATATAAAGTTCCAGGTCTTTCGACATACGTTTGAGAATGCCATTGTCGAAATAAAAATCAATGATCATCATCAGGTTGAATAAGGCGTCGTTCTTTTGTACATCTACCAAGGCATTTCCAACGGCTTTGATTTTCACCTGACCCAAATCGTTGCTGATGTTGTAACTGCCCTCTGAATAGATTTCACAATTTTCGGTATTCAAACTCACGTAATTACCTGGCAAACTCATTTCTTCCAGTTTTTCTTTGTTCGATATCTCGTATTTTTTGGTTTCCTTATCAAACGTCAATAAACCATCGGCTTCAATCAAATCTTTTGCAATTCTTGAACCTTGCAATGACAAAAAGGTTGAATACACCTTGTTGCTATCCAAACTGTAAAACAAACCGGTTCCCACAGGCTGCCCTGTCATATCAAGCGCCTTTTTCGGAATAGGAATCAGAATTTCCTTTGGATTGATTTCGCCCGCGAATTTTAAATACGACTTTCCAATGCGATTACAGTTGTGAACAATTTTTGTACCTCCGTCAAAGGTTAAAAACTCCTGAGTGGCCTGTAAGAACACTTTTCCGGCAAAGGAAAAATAATCGTTGAACTTGAAATTGTCTTTCTCAGGAATCAAACCCTCTGAAATGGTTTGGCCCTGAGCGTCCGGTTTTATGGTATTAAAATGTATGAGATAGGGTTTTTCATTTTCATCCACGTATTGGTAATCCCCTGAAGCCAGATAAGCCCTTCTTCCATAAATATTGGCCGTGGTGTTGCGTATGGAATGGTACTTGGTAACTGTGTTGGCTAATATGGAAGACTCCCTCAGCGTATCCATCACCGCTCCTTTAAAAATAGTCACGTCTCCGTTTTTAGGGAACACCTTTGCGTCAGCTACATAAATGTAGGGTACATTTTTACACTTGATGATGTATTTACGCAAATTGTATTTGGCGGCCGGTGAAAAAAAGCGAAGGGAATCCTGGTTGGGATGCACGCTGATAAACTCCGGACCTTCCAGATCCAATCCACTTTCCTCAGCATCAGGGTCCATTTTTTTGTTTTCATCTCCCAATTCAATTTCTTCTGCATCCATGTACCATTTGAAACGGTCCATAAATGCGATGTATTGGTTTTTATCAAACTTCACATAAGAGCCTTCTCCATTGGTAATAAATTCCCCCAGCCTCTGGTCAAAATCTATTTTCGCATTTACGTTCACCGTACTAAAGGTAAAGCCCTCCTCGTTGAAGGCCTTTAACTGAAAATTGGCTGTGTCGCTGAAAAATCGTCGTTTCACAAATAAAATTTTTCCTGCAATCAGTGAGGCTTTTTCAAAGTCCACTTTTCCATTTCCGGTGAGTTCTTTAAAACTCAAATCAAAACGCCCCCTGAAATCCACGTTCTCTTTATACGCCTTAAAGGGTTTTTTCAAATCAAAAGCTTGTAATAAATCCTGGTAAGGCATAAAATGGAGGCGCACCGTGTCGCCGTGCACCATTGGAAACTCGGGGTTATCGCCTTCTTTTACATCAAAGGTGTTGGCGTTGCCGTTCGCGCTGTCGGGAAAAAAGAGAAGGTCAGGCACTTTGGAATAACTAGCTGAAAAGCTCAAATCGCCTCCCCCCCGCAATCCTTTGTTACTCAAACGAATCTCTTCTTTGAAATTTCCTTTGCCTTTGTAAATCGGAAATCCTTCGGGCGGACTTTGCCGGATGAAGCCAAGCGAATAGTCCTTCTGAAGGGTGAGTAGTTCCTGAAAATCCGGAAAAATGCCTGCTGACGAAAAGGTTCCGTTAAACCTCAACCCTTCGTTTCTGAAATTATCCAGACTGTCGATCTTAAAAGGGTCGAGCCGGAAATAAAATTTATCGCGGTTGTAAACGCCTTTAAAAATCTGGCGTTTGTCGTAAAAGGCAAAACTCTCCTTGAAACTTTCAAAACTTGGGAAGGTGGGCGCTTTGCCCCATCCGCTTTTGTTTTTTGGCGCGTCAATGCGCAGTTCTCCGTTCACATTTTCAATAAGGGTTTGCACTTTCTTGAAAGGGTAATTTCCATTGACATCGGGCTCGGTTGATTGTACGAAGATTTTAATGGAATCGATGGTATTCATTCTCACTTTAAATTCTTTGTAATCAAACTTAAAATCCTTGCCAATGAACTCAAATTTACCCGATGAGAGGGTGCCGCTGAATTCCATGTCCCTGTTCTTTTTCAAAACAATATCCCCGTTTCTCGGGAACATAAATACCTTTTGCGTATCGCTGAGCAAAACCATTTTTACCCCATGCACGGTGAGGTCAAAATTGAGAAGATTCATATTGGCATTGTCTTTTCCGGGAGTTACCGAGTGCAGGGTGATGATGTCGTAATCGTGTTTGTGTTTGGCATTCTCAGCATAATCAAACAAACGCTGCCTTACGGTAATCATGTCGGTCTCCGGATTGAAATACACCAAACCAAAAATGGCCATTTTAAAAATGATGGGTCTTAAATCGTTGGCCATAAATTTGATATCGATGGCGAAATCCCTCACGCTGAAACTTTCGGGCTTGCCCGCTTTGTTGTAATACTCAATCATGCGGGTGATGGGCGAAATCTTTTCACCCATTCGTATAGCCTCGGCCTTGTCGCGGTTGTAAAAATCGGAGGATTCAAAAAAGGCTTCTCCCTGAAAATTATTTGGCAAAAAATTAAATGCCAGGGTAGGTTCGTCTATGTTCCACACAATCTGCTCAAAATACATGTCCATCATGTGAAAAGTATTGAGGAAAGGTGTTTTTTGAAGACCATCGTCGCCCCGCAAAATGGTGACGGTGCGTTTTTCAACCTGGTAATTAAAACTGAGACCCGGATGGTAAATCGTATCCTTACCCAAAAAGAATTTGATGGTTCCCGGACTAGCGACAATTTTATCGGCACCCATACCAAAGGCTTTGGCCGTTACTTCTAAAAACTTTTTATCTTCCAGCCTGAATATGATCCGGGCCGGATTGCTGCCACTTCCGGAGCCCACAAATTTTGCCCCGCGCATACCAAATCCTCCATCGTAATCCACATCCGGATAAATATTGCGCACCAGCAAACGTTTGCTGTAGGAATCAAACCGGGGATAGGAATCGTCGTTGTTTTCAGTAATAATGCGGTCAGTAAGTTTGCCCAGTTGAGGTTTATCAAAAAACTGTTTACCGTTAAAAACGGCACTGTCGCTGGAATAAGTTCCCGACTTGCAATCAATGGTGTAACGTTTTAAAGTGGCGTTTACCGAAGCGTCCAGTCCCGCTTTTTCCCAACTAACGGTTCCTCCTTTGCCTATAAAACGCCCCGTGGTAGGTAAATAAATGCCCCGGGTTTCTTCTATGGCCATGCTGTCCCCGCGGGGATTGGCACCAATGAGTGTGATCTCGGTAAATCGCAATAAAGGAATGGAATCGTACTCGCATACAAAATTGGGTTCGCGCGTGTAATAGCGGTAGGAAGGGGTTTTGTAAAACGTGTTATCGCGAAAAAGGTTCTCGCTCATGTTTAAAAATTCCTGAACGCCTCTGTTCGATTTTGAAGTGAGTATTTTATCCACACATAGCTGCCAGTTCTCAAAGTTTTCGAAGCTGTGGTTGGATTGTATGCTGTTCACGAGCGTATTGAAATAGCCCTGAAAATAGGGATAGGGTTTCATGCGTTTGCTGAGCATGGTATTTGCGGTGGTGATGGCAATCTCTTTGTAATACCCTGTAATCACGTTATCCTTCCAGAGTTTTTCTATGGTTTTAATGTAATCCTCTGCCAGTTCCTTGTTGGCTGAATTATCAATAAAATAAGTCCTGAGATCCCCCATAAATTTTATGGTGTCGCTTGAAAATTGGGTGAGCTTTTGCGCTCTGTAAGTACCAAAGAGTAGAAAAAGCGAGAACAGAAGAAGGTATTTGAGTGAGTTACTCTTCATAAACAAATCTTTAATCAAATATAATCAATCCTGCGAATGCTGAGCCTTCAGGTTGAATATCTGTTCCTCGTTTAAAATGTTAAATGATTATGGAAGTGATTTTTTTTCTATCTTTAATTATATTCCACAAAAGTTAAGCCCTTGTACATTTTTTAATCTGATTCAAATGAAACTTCATCGACTCTTTCTCCTCCTTTGTATCATATTGAGTTTTCAGTCCCGCTCACAAAATCCCTGTACCGGCGCTCCTTCTCCTAACACTATAGTGCCTGCTTCACCAACAGCTTGCGCCGGTAGTTCATTTAGTTTAGGCTTGTTACTGCCATACACATCAAGCGGCATAACTTACCAATGGCAAAGCTCCACCGTTTCTCCTGTTGGCCCTTATTCACCTGTAAGCGGGGCCACTTTAAGTACCTTAGCCAACGCCACAATTACAACATCCACGTACTTTAATGTAATTATCACCTGCACCAACAGTGGTATGAGTATTAGTGTAACTACTTCAGTAACTGTTGTGCCTTGTAACACGCCCTGTTCCGGCACACCTGCTTCCAACACCATAATTCCCAGCACACCAAGCCTATGCGCAGGAGGCACAGTCAGTTTAAACTTAGTCAACACTTATACCAATAGTGGATTGACATACCAATGGTTTTCATCGACTACTCAAGCCGGACCCTATATTGGTATCCTTGGTGCAACACAAATTAACTATGTGAGTCCGCCTTTAAATTCAAGTATTTATTATGGAGTCATAATTACTTGTACTAACAGCAACCAAACCTTTTCCACCACCCAGGCCATAAGCGTCAGCAATTGTACCAATTGTTTTGGAGCCCCAGCCATTAATTCAATTGTGCCTGCTTCACAAACCATATGTGCCGGAAGTTCTGTAAGTTTAAGTCTGGCCAACACCTACACTGGTTCAGGCATCAGTTATCAGTGGCAAAGTTCCACGGTTTCTCCTGTTGGACCCTTCAGCTCTATATCAGGCGCTACTCTCTCCAGCTACTCAAGTCCACCGCTTAATACTCCGGTATTTTATAATGTGATAATTACCTGTACCAACAGCGGCTTAAGCTTCAATACCGGCTCATCTGTTTATCTGATGATATGTAATTCACCCTGTATCGGAGCGCCGGGCAGCAATTCAATTGTTCCCTCCAATCAAACCGTTTGCGCAGGCAGCCAGGCTTCTATGGCTCTTGCTAATTCCTTCTCAGTGAGCGGCCTTAGTTATCAATGGTATTCCTCTTCCGTTTTGGCCGGTCCCTATACCGCCATTCCGGGCGCCAGCCTTAACACTTTGGTGAGTCCTAGTCTCAGTTCAGCTCAATTTTACAATTTGGTGATTACCTGCACCAACAGCGCTCAAAGCACAACACTTGCAGCTCAGGTAGCTGTGATGAATTGCAGTCCCTGCATTGGCATTCCGGGTACAAACACCATTGTACCTACAAATTCGGTAGTGTGTGATGGTAGCCCTGCTATCTTAGGACTAGCCCAAAGCTACACCAACCCTGCTGTAACCTACCAATGGCAATCGGGAACCATTTCACCGGTGGGACCTTTCACGCCTATTAATTCGGCTACTTTAAGCACTTTGGTGAGTCCAACACTTTATGTCAGCACTTATTTTAATGTGATTATTACCTGTAGCAGCAGTGGCGCAAGCTTCAGCACCTCTCAGATGATCAATGTTGTTCCATGTGTGGGAATTTCAGAATGGGTGGATAGTGAAAATCAGTTCAGGATAATACCAAATCCTGCTTCAGAACTGGTTCGGCTTGTATTTACAGTACCTGTGAATGGTGTTATAGAGGTGATGGATCTGAGTTCAAGATTGGTTTACCGTTCTGAAATTTCAGGATATGCTTTTGAACTTAATTTAAGGGAGTGGAGCAAAGGCCTGTACTTTTTAAAATTCAGTGATCAAAAAGGCACACAAACTTTGAAGCTGATTAAAGACTAAACGTCATCAGGCCAATTCGAGATTAGCAACGCTTTGCAATACCCCGAGCAATTCCTCAAGCGTGTTGAGGGTCACCAATTTGGTACGGGTTTCTTTAAAATTAGGAATGCCCTTAAAATAATTGGCATAATGGTTGCGCATTTCTAGCACCCCTAATTTTTCGCCTTTCCATTCCACCGATTTCAGCAAATGGGTTTTGCATACCTCTACTCTGTTTGAAATTTCAGGTTTGGGAAGGTGTTCTCCGGTGGCAAAGTAATGTTTGATCTCATTAAAAATCCATGGATAACCAATGGCTGCGCGACCAATCATGATACCGTCCACCCCGTATTTGTTTTTGTATTCCAGGGCTTTCTCCGGACTGTCCACATCCCCGTTTCCAAAAATGGGAATGTGAATACGGGGATTGTTTTTCACCTCAGCAATGCGGTTCCAGTTCGCTGAGCCCTTGTACATCTGGGCACGTGTTCGCCCGTGAATGGTAAGGGCTTGTACGCCTATGTCCTGCAAGCGTTCGGCCACTTCCATGATGTTGATCATGCTCTCATCCCAACCCAAACGGGTTTTTACGGTAACCGGTAAACTGGTGCTTTTAATTACGGCTTTGGTTAATCGCACCATGAGGTCCACATCTTTTAATACACCGGCACCGGCGCCCTTACACACCACTTTTTTCACCGGACAACCAAAATTAATGTCCACCAAATCGGGCTGTGTGGCATCCACAATTTTTGCCGAAAGGGCCATGGCTTCTTCATCCCCTCCAAAAATTTGAATACCAATGGGACGTTCATAATCAAAAATATCCAGCTTTTTGCGGCTTTTAATGGCATCGCGAATCAAACCCTCACTGCTGATAAATTCGGTGTACATCAAATCGGCCCCGTATTGTTTGCATACGTAACGAAAAGGGGGATCGCTTACATCCTCCATAGGAGCGAGCAAAAGCGGAAATTCAGGAAGTTGAATATGTCCTATTTTGGGCAAGGGACAAAGGTATTGAAAAGAAAACGAACCTCATGCTACACGGTTCTTTCAGCGGCCAAAAAAAGCAAAAACAGTGGCTAAACCGCCTTCTTCCTGTTCATCGCCATGCTTTTCAGCATCCAATCCGGCAAGGGTTTTTCGGGTTTGCGTTTGCGCAGGTCAAGGTACCATCCGAACTTTTTCAGGATGGGAATTTTTTTGGTCTCTACAAATTCTATCAAGGTACCATCCGGGTCTTCAATGTAAGTGAAGTGCCCTGCGGCCTCCCCCATTTCAAATCCCGCACCCCCATCAACAGTAAGAGGGTGACCGGAGGCTTCGCATTTGAGCTTCAGTGCAGCCATGTTTTTAATGTCGAAACACAGGTGAATAAAGCCTAAATCGCCCCAATAACGGTTCTCAAAAATTTTTCTTGGGGTATAGTTCTTGGCTTCTACCAGTTCAATGTAGGAATTCCCAAACAATCTGGAGAAGGGGCCTACACGCTTTTGACTGTGTGTGAGTATGGCGCGTTTGGCCGTTACAGCGCCTCCCGGCAATACGGATAAATCGGTATAACTGTCCTCTCCCGTATACAACACTTTATCATAACCCAAAATGTCGTTGTAAAATTGTATGGATTTTTGAAGGTTACTCACTCCAATGATCATGCCTATAGGGCCTCCGGTGTGTTGCTGGCCATTTCCAAACCAAACATCCTCCTCAATAATTTCAAACAAATTCCCAAAAGGGTCTTCCACAAAAAAGTGTTTTTTACCCTGGGGATTGCTGCTGATGTCGCCAAGCAATTTTACGCCCCTGGCACGCAATTCAGAATAACTTGCGTTAATATTATCCGTTTTAATTTTCGCGCAAAACAACCCCAGATCGCCCAGTTGTGCTTTAAATTTAGCGGCCTGAGGCACACGGCTGGTGTATTGCCAGATTTCAAATCCTCCTCCGCCCTTCATGTTGATGGCCAGTATGGCGTGGCGTTTGTGAGGCTGACCGCCTGTATAAGGCAGCATTAAGTTGGCTTCAGCGGCTTCCTCAAAAACAGGAATGTCCATGCCAAACATGCGGTTGTACCAGTTAAAGCCTTCGTGCACGTTGGCAACGCCTATGCCCACTTGCTGTATACCGGAAATAATGTAATTGTTCATAGCTGAACAAAGATAAACTGATTTTTTAGTTTGAAACGTTTATTTGATAAGCAAACGGGAAGAGTAAAATTTCTGTCTTGAACAAGCCGAAATGTGATAAAGTCCGGGAGGCAACTGTCCCTGTAAATCCACTCCCTTCACCACGTCTTCATCGCTGCTCAACCATACCTTTGAATACAATTCCTTTCCTGAATCGTCAAGAATCACCACCAGTACTTCTTCCCCGGTTATTCCCTGGAGGTTGAGTGAGAACGTGCCTGAACTTGGATTTGGGAACACATACAGTTTGGCGCTTTGCTGGTATTCAATACTTCTTAATACGGTCATTTGAAGGGTACCATCCTTATCAAATTGTTTTAGCCTGTAATAACTGGTGCCGGCCAGAGGTTTAAAATCCGTTTCCAGGTAAGCCATTTCAATGGCACTGTTTCCGGCTGCTTTGGTTTGGGTTAAAAATTCAAAGTCAATCCCATTGTTGCTTCGCTCCAGTACAAAATAAGCACTGTTTTTTTCGGAAGCAGTAATCCATTGCATACACACCCCGCTTTTGCATAAGGAAACGTCGAAGGAAAGTAATTCAACCGGCAAGGGACTCGCATTGAACTCATGGGTACCTATCGTATAATAACCATCTGCGGTAAGTGTAAGGGAGTTGAAGTTGATCTTATCCCCACTCACTGAACTCGCAGTGCTCAGCTCGGTCCAGTTGCCACTCAGTCCACTGCGGTACAACAATACATAATTAGCCGCGGGGCCGGGACTAATGGCTCCAACATCACCATCGCTTAAGTCAAATTCAAGATTTGCGTTGATAGAAGTAGATGTATTGGTAATGTCGAAATACCAAATTCGGCTCCAACGCGCATTCAAACTACCTGTCATGCCCGCCACATCCAAATAGGTAGCATTGTTGGTAAAGGAATTATGCCCTGCCAGCAGGTAATCTCCGTTGTCCAATCCTGAATTCACCGAGACTCCCAAGCCTCCTGAAACGGAACTTGAAAAAGACGTGCTGCTTCCTGAACTTTCCTGACCTACCCCGCACACTTCAAAATCAAAATCTCCATTGCCCGCATCATCCCCTGAATACCGGTTGTTGGCACTTAAGGCAATGTTGTATTTGGCCGAAAGGTAATTGTCAACTATGATTCTCGCCGCTTCGTTAAGAGCACTTCTGTATATAATCACTTCAGCGATATAGCCCCCAAATGGCCTTGGGTCACCGGCATCTGTTGACCCTACAACCAAAGGAGACACATTGTCGGTAACCAGTGTGCTGGATTCTGTAGAAGTAACATCCAGACCAGAATTAATAAAGGTGCTGCATCGCGAGGCGGCTGCGAGTGTGCCGTCGTAGAACTGGCCAATAATGTAATTGGTATTCGCAGCAAAAGTGGCAGAGGTATTGTACCTGTTGTTATTGGATTGAATGTCGGTGTAGAACCGACTCCCGGTAAAAAAGAACTGCATGAACGATTGGTCAACAGCTACAGCCGTTCGTTTGGAAACAATCACCCTGGCGTTGTTGTCCACGTTTTGTGGCCGTGTCACCATAAAAAAACTATATCCGCTGGTATTGTCCAAAAGGGGCGAATCGGGACCAAGCATTTTGTCGTTCACGTTTGCTCCGTTTACATTGTCGAATTGTATGGCCGGAAAACCATTCAGCACATTGGAAGTATAAGAGGGTTGTTGTGCGGCAACCGTTTGGCTGGCGTTTATACCATTTCCCGATTGGTCGTTCCAGGAAGAAATGGCCGTGGCGTTAATGGTTGAACTTGTGCCCGCATCGGCTTTCAGCCAAAGAGCATTGTTTGTCGGGTTTCCGACACCTGCCGGGCCGGATTGGGCAAGCAAAAGCGCGGGACACATAAGCAGAGCGGTTATCAGCAGTCGCATGCCTTCAAAGGTATCAAAACCAGATTTTTTCAATACCATCAAGCCCCGGCACTTTTGAACATATTTAATTTAATACAGCTGCTGAAAATAGAGAAGAGAATTTATCTTTGCTGAAATATTTGAATTATGTACGGAGGATTACAACAGCAATTGCAGAATACCCTGAAAGAAATTCAGGATAACGGTTTGTACAAACGCGAACGCATCATCACCACGCCCATGGGGGCCAGCGTAAAAGTGAATGGTAAAGACGTGATTATTTTTTGCGCGAACAATTACCTTGGATTATCCTCTCATCCAAAAGTGCTGGAGGCCACAAAAAAAGCCCTGGATACGCATGGATTTGGCATGAGCAGCGTGCGTTTTATTTGCGGTACCCAGGACATTCACAAAACTCTGGAACAAAAGATCGCCGCTTTTTTGGGCACCGAAGATACCATCCTTTACGCCGCGGCTTTTGATGCCAATGGCGGGGTGTTTGAGCCTTTGTTTGATGAGAACGATGCCATTATCAGCGACGAACTCAACCATGCCAGCATCATTGATGGGGTGCGATTGTGCAAAGCTCAACGTTACCGTTACAAAAACTGCGACATGGCTGATCTTGAGGAACAATTAAAAAAAGCCCAGGCCCAGCGCCACCGCATTATTGTTACCGACGGGGTGTTCAGCATGGATGGTTTTGTTGCTCCACTCGATAAAATTTGCGACCTCGCCGATAAATACAATGCCCTGGTAATGGTGGATGAGTGCCATGCCAGCGGGTTTATAGGGAAAACAGGCAGAGGCACCATTGAAGCCAAAAATGTAATGGGCCGTGTGGACATCATCACCGGAACCCTCGGAAAAGCCCTGGGTGGAGCCATGGGTGGTTTTACCAGCGGAAGAAAAGAAATTATTGAGCTGCTCCGTCAACGCTCACGACCCTATTTGTTCAGTAACTCTTTAGCACCAGGTATTGTTGGAGCCAGCATTGCCGTATTTGATCTGTTGTCTGAAAGCACTGCGCTTCGCGATAAACTGGAATGGAACGTGAATTATTTTAAAAAAGGCATTAAATCGGCAGGTTTTGATATTCGTGAAGGAGACAGCGCCATTGTGCCGGTGATGTTATACGATGCAAAACTCTCTCAGGTGTTTGCCGATAAATTGCTCGAAGAAGGCATTTACGCCATTGGCTTCTTTTATCCCGTAGTTCCAAAGGACAAAGCCCGTATTCGTGTGCAACTCAGCGCCGCTCACGAGAAAGAACATTTGGATAAGGCCATCGCCGCCTTCACAAAAGTGGGAAAAGAGCTGGGCGTGATTAAGTAATGGGAAACTCTAAAACCTTACAAAAAAACCCGGAAGATGTCCGGGTTTTTTGTTACCATATATTTTTATTTTACTCCAGTATCAGTTTTTTGGTGATGTTCTCATCATTTTGCGTCACACTTAAAAAATAGATGCCTTTTGGCTGATGACTCAGATCCAGCTGCTTCTGATAGCGCCCGCTGAAGTTCTCCAGCTTTTCTTCAAACACCAGTTCCCCGTTTATATTGTAAACACTGATTGTGGTAGGACCCTTCTTCGGTAAAATCAAGTCTATACCGGTAATGCCATTGCTGGGATTGGGAGCAAAGCTGAGTTCCCTTAATTCAAGCGGGGCGTTCGCTGAGCTTTCGTTTTTCCCCAGCAATTTTAATTCCTCATTCGTTGGATCTACCATCTTGTGGGTTTTAATGATGACCTTGGTGAGTTTTTTAGGACCTGCTTTTGAATTCCCATCATTGGTTTCGCAGCTGGTTTCAATCATGATAATCTTTTTGGATGCTGGATCATTCGGCATTTTATTGAATTCCTCGCCCAACTCGGTTTGTAACCATTCCATTTCCGGTACCTGAGGTAGTTTGTCAAGGCTGATGTCCTCGGTAATAAGGGTTGGGCCTCCTTCGGCTGGAGTAACCATTTCCAGATTCATTTCCGGAAGGTCTTTAAGCATCAGTACCGGGTCGCTGGTGGTAAACGTAGTGTCCAGCACCTTTTCCACGCCGTTCACATGTAGTACCTTTTTAACGCGGATGGTAACCGGCTTTTTTTCATTCTGCGCCAACAGTAGGCTGCCGCTAAAAAGCAAAATGGCAATAATAAAACTTGTTGTTTTCATGATTTAGGTTTTAAAGATTTAGCACAAAGTTCCATCCGGCTAAGACTGTTACGAGTTAAAGCCGGGTTAAAGCCTGTTAAGGAAAAGTTAAAGTTGCAGGGCCGAATCAAAGTCTTCTTAATTTTGAGCAAGTCATGAAGTCAAAACCTTATCCGCTAATCATAGTATTGTTGAGCCTTAGTTTGTTTGGTGTACTCCTCATGCAGGGTTTCTGGATGCAGCGTTTTTATGCCCAAAAGGAAAAGGAGTTCAACACCCTGGTTCATTCCGTATTGGGCCGTGTAGGGGATTTACTGAATGAACGCGAAAACCTTCAGGTAATCAAACGCAGTTTTCGTACCGACAGCACCCTGAATAAAGAAACCACCCGCACTCGAATTGTGATCTCATCTTCACATCACGCGCCTGTTTCTGCACTGCCCGAAACGCCCGGAGCTCCGGCTGCTCCGGCTGCTCCGGCACCACCAATAGCTGCTGATTCAAACCACTGGACCAATGAGATCTTCGTTTTTGATTCGGCTTTCGAATCGGGCAGTTCAGGCCCACACATCACCCTGAATAAAAACTCAAAGGGCTGGACAACAAAAACGGAAGAAATAAAACACCTGCTTGATAAAATGAAGACGGAGATTGAGGTGCTCGAATCATCTTCTGTGGAAAATATCAGTGAAGAACAACTCTCAGGGCTCTTGAAAAAAGAACTGGATCGTGCCGGTATTCAAGCCCCGTTTGAATACGCTTTAAAAAAACAAACTTCAAACACCGATGATATTCTTAAACAATCTCCGGGATTTGATTCCACATCAACTACATTTAAAGCAGACCTTTCGGCCAAACGGGTATTTTCAAACAACCGTTACTTGTATTTGCAATTCCCGCGGCAGAACAATCTCGTATACTCCGGCATAAAAAGCATGCTTTTGCTTTCACTGTTTTTTACCTTCATCATCGTAGCTGTTTTTTACTACAGCATTTCCCTTTTGTTAAAACAGAAAAAACTGGGGGAAATAAAAAACGATTTTATCAATAACATGACCCATGAATTAAAAACCCCGCTGGCCACACTATCCCTTGCCACCGACGCCCTTGCCAATCCGCTTGTAAGAAATACCCCTGAAAAATTCGATGAATACACGCGTATACTTAAGGAAGAGAGCAGCAAATTAAACACTCATGTTGAAAAAGTACTTCAAATTGCATTGATGGATAAGGGAGAGCTGCAGCTCAATAAAAAGGAAACCGACTTAATTGCTTTGGTGGATGATTGCGTTCGTTCCTTTTCTCTGGTAATACAAAACTCAGGCGCCAGCATTACAAAACAATTCAATGTGAAATCCCTTTCTTTTTTATGTGACCCCTTTCACTTCAGCAATGCCCTGAGCAACCTCATCGATAACGCCCTTAAATATTCTGAAGGAATTCCTCATGTGCTCATTCGTATTGAACAAAAGGCAAATTCCCTTGAACTAAGTGTCAGCGATGAGGGCATTGGTATCCCTCCTGAGAAACTCAGCAAAGTGTTCGACAAATTTTACAGGGTTCAGGGGGGCAACCTGCACGATGTAAAAGGTTTTGGGCTTGGGCTCAGTTATGTAAAGTCAATTGTTGAGGCACACGGAGGTCGCATCTCCGTAAAAAGTGAAAAAGGAAAAGGAAGTGAATTTACCCTTCAATTTGCTGCCCATGCCTAAAGTACTGCTGGTGGAAGATGAAAAAAACTTCGCCCTGGTGTTGAGGGATTACCTTCGCATGAACGGCTTTGAGGTGGTTCACGCAGAAAACGGCGAAGAAGGACTGAACCGGTTTATGGAGCAGCATTTTGATGTATGTATACTCGACATCATGATGCCCAAAAAAGATGGCTTTAGTTTAGGTATGGAAATGCAGGCGCACAGAAAAGACGTGCCCTTTTTGTATTTATCCGCCCGCACCCTGCGTGAGGATCAGATCAAAGCGTATCGCCTTGGAGCGGAAGATTACATACTGAAACCTTTTGATTCAGAATTGCTGCTCTTAAAAATCAAAGCCATACTCAACCGGGTAAACAAACAAGCCCCCGAAGGATTTATGCACACCATTGGGGAATACACTTTCAATTCAAAACTGCGATTGCTTAAACACCGCAGTGGCGAGGAATTCCGGCTTTCCCCAAAAGAGGCCGCTCTTTTGCATTTACTTTGCGTTCATAAAAACGATGCGTTGCCGCGTGAAAAAGCCCTGAAACAAATTTGGAAAGAAGACACTTATTTTACAGGACGAAGTATGGATGTTTACATTGTGAAATTGCGTAAATACCTGTCGTTTGACTCAGGACTGGAAATTAAAAACCTGCACGGCAATGGTTTTTGCCTTGAGGTGAGGTCGTAAAATAAAAGTGATTGGGATTTGACTTACTTGCCAGTTTTACTGCCATCGTAGGCCCACTTGAGGTAAATGGCGCCCCAGGTAAACCCTCCGCCAAAAGCGGAAAGAATAATTACATCCCCTTTTTTCAGTTGTTTTTCGTAATCCCAAAGCAAAAGCGGAATAGTGCCCGATGTGGTGTTGCCGTAACGCTCAATGTTCATCATCACTTTACTGTCGTCAAGTCCCATGCGGTGCGAGGTGGCATCGATGATGCGTTTGTTGGCCTGATGGGCAGCCAGCCATTTCACATCTTCTGACTTCAAATTGTTTTTTTCCATGATGGCCGCGCTTACCTCCGCCATGTTCACCACGGCGTGTTTAAACACGGGCTGCCCTTCCTGATACACATAATGTTGTTTTTGGTCCACCGTTTCGTGACTTGGGGGACGAAGTGATCCCCCTGCTTTCATATGCAGGTGCGTGGCCCCGTTTCCATCGGAGTGCAAAATAAAATCCATCACACCCAACTCTTCCGTTGTTGGCTCCAGAAGTACAGCGCCGGCTCCATCTCCAAAAATCACACAGGTGGTGCGATCTGTATAATCAATGATGCGACTCATCATGTCGGCACCAACCACCACGACTTTTTTATAGCGTCCGGTTTCAACAAACTGTGCGCCGGTGGTTAAACTGTAAATAAATCCCGAGCAGGCTGCTCCAATATCAAAACTCCAGGCATTTTTAGCACCAATTTTTGCGGCTATGAGATTCGCCGTTGCCGGAAAAATCATGTCGCCGGTTACGGTACCGCATATTAACAAATCAATTTCTTCAGGCTGAATGCCCCGCTTTTTACACAGCAGTTTTACAGCTTCAGCGCCCATGTCAGACGTTGCTTTGTTCACGTCTTTCTCAATGTGCCGTTCTTTGATCCCAGTGCGGGTGGTGATCCACTCATCGGTGGTATCAATCATCTTTTCAAGATCCTTGTTGGTAAGTATGTTTTCGGGAACAAACCCGGCAACTGCTGTAATGGCTGCTCTGATCATCACTGAAAATTTTGTAGGATTTTGTCGTTGAGTTTGGCATCCACAACATCTTTTGCCAGCAACAACATGTTCTTAAAGGCCAGTGCCGAAGAAATGCCATGCCCGATCAACACATTCGCGTTAATGCCCAGCACAGGAGTTCCCCCGTATAACTCATAATTAAATTTGTCGAAGTACGCGTCGCTGCGTTTGCGTTTTTGAATCAATTCGTAAAAAGCTTCCGCTGTTTTTAACAGGATGTTGCCAACAAAACCTTCACACACGACCACGTCCACCTTGTCTGAAAACACTTCCCGGCCTTCCACATTCCCTATAAAATTGAAGTCCTTGCTGTCTTTCATCAGGGCATGAGCGGCCTGGGTCACCAGATTGCCTTTTTCCGCCTCTTCTCCGATATTAAGCAGTCCCACTTTTGGATTTTCGATTTTATACACCTCTTTGGCGCAAATGGACCCTAAAATGCCAAATTGATACAACACATCAGGCTTACAGTCGGCGTTTGTGCCAACATCGAGCACAATGCCAAAGCCCCCGTTTTCTTTGGGTAATATGGAAGTAATACAGGGGCGAATCACACCTGGTATAGCTTTTACGGTAAACATGGAACCTACCAGCATGGCGCCGGTATTGCCGGCACTGGCAAACGCGTCAATTTGTTTTTCTTTTAAAAGTTTAAATCCAACTGAAATGCTGCTGTTGGGCTTTTGTGAAAAGGCTTTGGTCGGGTGTTCCCCCATCTCAATCACTTCGGTGGTGTGCACAAATTCTAGTCTCGAAAAATCGGCCTTGTGTTTGGTAAAAAACGATTTGGCAAGCTCGCTGTCGCCGATCAACACCAGTTTAACGTCTGCCGGTAATGTTTTAAGAGCTTGTAAAGCGCCTTCCAAACAATTTGCCGGCGCGTAGTCTCCGCCTAAAATATCAAAACCAATCTTCATTCGATTTACTAGCCTTTTTAGTGGTACAATTATACAATTTTAATTTTTGATTTGGGGGCGCCTGCTTTTTGGATTTTTAAAATTAATTCAATAGAAACTTCAGCTCTACACGGGCTCCGTTGTCGTTTGAAAACACAGCTTTTCCGTCAATCTGCTCGGCGAGAGATTTAATCAAAAACAAACCCAGCGATTTCCCGTCCTGATCTTCGTTAAAGTCTCTCGGAAAGCCCATTCCCGAGTCTTTAGCAACCATTACCACTTCTGAATTGATTTGCGAAATACTTACTTCCAGGTGATGTTTAATTCCATTTTCCTGACTAAAAACATACTTGATACTGTTGGTCACAATTTCATTGAGGATGAGCCCAAAAGGGATGGACTTGTTTACCGGTAAACAAATGAGGTCGTAATGTTCTTTAATTTCTACCTTATTGTGAAGGTTAAAGGAGTTGAGCAATTCCCGGATGAGTTCTTTGCAATAGTTCGACAGGTCGATCTCCTTTAATTGGGGGTGGTTGTAGAGCATTTTGTGCACCAGGGCCATACTCAAAATGCGGTTTTTGCTATCGTTGATCACCTGCCGGGCTTCGTGATTACCGCTGCTCTCCAATTGCAGGTTCAACAGCCCGGAAATAATGGCCAGGTTGTTTTTTACCCTGTGATTCAACTCCGCCAGCAACACTTCCTTTTCTTTTAAGGAGGCGTTTATTTCTTCTTTGGCTTTGCTTAAACCCTGGTTTTGTACGGTAATTTCCTGATTTTGAACCACAATAAGCCGGTTGAGAATGCCACTTACCATTGCGGTTAACACTACAGCCATGCTAATGTTGTAATACCACATCACCCTGATGGCCTCCTGGCTCAGGCCTTGAAGTTTCCAGCTATCCAGATCAAGTGTAATCGACAAGATGAAGGACAGGGCCGAAACAGCCAAATGCAGGAATCCCATCCAGCTCAGCGAAGTAACATTGTTGAGAAGAATTACACTTACAATTAAAGGGAAAAAATACAGGTATGAGCCCGACTCAAAGGGATAATACTGGTTGATAAAAAAGATGGAAAGGTTGGCATTAAAGGTTAAAAGAAAAAAGGCCCATTTGGTTTTGCCCAAATAACTGCTCACCAGAGAAGCTGAGGCAAGCCCCATAAACAGCAGCTCGGGCACCAGGGGGTAATTGTTGCCGATAAAAAGATAATGGCTCAGGCCAATGAGCAGAAAAAGCAAAATAACCGCATTCAGCAGGTTAACGGTTTTAATCCGCCTCTGCTCAATTACCGAATGGTTGGCATTGATGCCAAGATTTAAAAATGAGATTAAAGCCTTTTTCACCCCGCCTAAACTAAGCTTTATTCGTAAAACAAAAAAGCAGACCTGAGCCTGCTTTGAATGGTGATATTGAAAATGAAACGCTTAAGCGTTTTTTTCCATTACAACGTTCCCTTTGTAATAAAGTTTTCCTTCGAACCAATGCGCGCGGTGCATCAGGTGAGCTTCACCGGTAGCTGCGTCTTTGGTAATAGTCATGGAAGGCGCTTTATAAGTGGCGCGACGTGAGTCTCTGCGGGATCTTGATAATTTTCGTTTAGGATTTGGCATGGCTTCTTGTTTTTATTTTATTTCAGTTTTTTAATTTATTCAGTTGTTCCCACAAGGGGTTTTTAATTTCTTCTTTTGTTGGCGCTACGTTCAGTTTCTCCAGTTTGTCAATCATTTCCTGATCGCACACGAACTCTTCTTCGTCAATTTCACAGGGTACACGGCGGGCCGGTATCGCCAGTACAATGTACTCGTACAAGTACTGGGCCACATCAAACTCCTCCTGTCCTTCGGGAATCACCAGAATTTCATCGGTGCTCTCGGAAGGTTCTCCGTGTTTAATGACCAGGCTTTCTGAAGCTTCAATCGGATAATCAAAGTACTTCATACAACGGTCACAATCCAATCCTACTGTACCTTCAATATCCACCTGCAATTGCAGAAGGTTGTTTTGTTTGGTCAGCAGGGCTTTTACATCCAGATCGGCCTTTTCAATCTCACTGGACTCAAAGCGTTTAAAGAACGTGTGGTCTACTTTGAATTCGTATTCGTGTAAACCTGCAGGCAATCCGCCAAACTGTATCGTGTAAGGACTTTTACCCATCTCCCTTTCAAAAAAGGACTGCAAATATAGGCTTTTTGTACGATTCTCAAAATTTATTAACAGGAAATGGGGTGATTTTCAGAGGAAAGCAAGGTGTTGGATCAGATGGAACGGCCGGACACAAAAAAAGCCGTCCACTTGTTAGCGACGGCTCTTCAGAACGAATTCTGAATTTATTTATGCGTTTTTTCGCTGCTTACGGTTAATTTTTTACGGCCTCTGGCGCGGCGTGAAGCCAATACCCTGCGTCCGTTAGCCGAAGCCATGCGCTCCATAAAACCGTGTTTGTTTTTTCTCTTGCGCTGCGATGGTTGGAAAGTACGTTTCATTTCTATGTTGTTTTGATGGTAATACTCTTAAAAAGGGATGCAAATATAGGGCAAATTTTGTTTTCGGCAAATTTTATTTCTAATCCCGGGCTCATTTTGATTACACTCCGGTGACAAGCCCTGTCGATAATCCTTTTAAATTTGCAAACTTATGGCAAAACGCGAGGAATCCCGCAACACTTCAGGCGCTCCAAGGAAAGAAGACCTGCCCAAGGTTAAACTGAGCTGGAAAAACATCAAAAAATCCTTCCGTCTGTTTGTTTACATCCGCAAACAAAAATGGAAATTTTTGGCCGGTATGTTCTTTTTGGTGGGAACCGCCGCCGTGGGCCTCTTGTTTCCCCTGCAATCAGGGGCACTTTTTGGATTTTTTGGGGACAATAGTCTGCCCGAAGCCGAATTAAAGACCAAATTGTATCAATTGGGCTTCTTTTTGCTCATTATTTTGCTCATTCAGGGTCTTTTTTCCTTCGGAAGGGTGTATTTTTTTACACAAGTGACCGAAAATTTGCTCAAAGGCCTTAGAAACGAAGCTTACCAGCGCATCATTCAGAAACCCATGGGCTTTTTCTCCAAAAACCAGGTGGCTGAACTCAGCAGTCGTTTGGCTACTGACATCAACGTGATTTCGGAGGCCTTCACCGTAAACATTGCCGAACTCATTCGCCAAAGTATTGTTGGTGTCGGGGGATTGATCCTTATGATTTTATACATCGACTGGAGCATTGCCAAATGGTTTATTTTTATCATCCCACCCCTCACTCTTGTTTCTATATTATTCGCCAAACGTATACGCACTTACTCCAAATTTTTTCAGGATAAAATTGCGGAAGCCAACGTAATCGTAGGCGAAAGTTTAACCGGCATCAGTAACGTAAAAACCTTCACCAACGAGGCTTATGAGATTTTGCGTTATGGCAATAAAACGGAAGAGATTCGCAGTGTGGGCATTAAATACGGCATTTTCAGAGGTTCCTTTTTTGCCTTTGTGATTACTTGTGTTTTCGGCACCGTATTTTTTATCCTGTTTTTAATGGTCGATGCCAAACTCGAAGGTAAGATCAGTGCCGATGAGTTCGGAAAATTTATGATGCTGGCACTTTTTGTAGCGGCCTCACTGGGTGGCCTGCCGGAACAGATTGCCTCCATACAACGAGCGCTGGGCGCTACCGACCGGGTGTTTGAATTAATTGACGGAGACATAGAAGGCATAGAACTGAAAAACCAAAGCGAAAAAAGCCAGGCGGCTAAGGGTGAAATTGAGTTTCAAAGCGTGGATTTTAATTACCCTTCACGTCCTGATTTTACGGTGCTTCAAAAGGTTAGTTTTAAAGTGGCCCCCGGCGAAACCGTTGCTTTGGTGGGCTCCAGCGGCTCGGGCAAATCCACCATCGCATCTTTGATTTTACGCTTTTACGATCCCATGCAGGGTAAAATATTAATAGATGGAAAGGACAGCAAAACACTTTCACTTACCGAGCTTCGTAAACAAATTGCTTTGGTGCCTCAGGATGTGATTTTATTTGCAGGAAGCATCAAGGAAAACATTGCGTATGGCCGGCCCGGTGCCGGCGACGCCGAAATTGAAGAGGCTGCCAAAAAAGCGAATGCTTACGATTTTATATCGTCTTTCCCTGACAAGTTCAACACCTTGGTGGGCGAAAGAGGCATACAACTTTCGGGTGGACAAAGGCAGCGTATTGCCATTGCACGTGCCGTTCTTAAAAACCCAAGCATTTTAATACTCGATGAAGCCACCAGCTCTTTGGACAGCGAAAGCGAAAAACTGGTTCAGGAGGCCTTGGATAAATTGATGGAAGGCCGCACCAGCGTAGTGATTGCGCACCGTTTTTCCACCATTAAAAACGCCGATAAAATTGTGGTGCTGCAGCACGGCACCGTTAAAGAAAGCGGCACCCACAAAGAACTTATTTTAAACGAAGAGGGGCTTTACTCCAAATTGAGCAAAATGCAGTTGGACTGGGAGTGAGTTCAGAACAGTTTTATAACTTCAACGAAATCCCAATCTTCCCACCTGAAAAAGCATTGCCTCCTCCGAACTCAAGGTTGATGCCCATCTTGTTGTTAAAATAATAACGGCCTCCAACCTGAATGCCTAAACCCAAACCTGATACATTATCTCCATCATAATCGTCGGGTGAGTTCCAAATATAAAAACCAAGATTTGCCCCGGCATAAAAATCCCATTCAAGCGGAATATCTAAAACATGGTTGAAGTGGTAATTACCATTGCCTGAAAATCCCATTACCGAATGCCTGTATTTGTTGTTGTTCCAACTGCCATTGTAAGTGCGAAAACTTACTTCTCCGCCTACTGTAACATCTTTGTGTACTCCAAAATCAAGGCCTGCATATACGGGTAATCCCCAGGAAGAAAAACCAAAACCGGCATTGAGTTGTGCCTGACCCTTATTAATGGGGCATTGAGCATTTACCGTGTTAAAGACAAAAAAGGCCGCAGCCAAAAGAACTAATTTTTTCATAGGTGTTTTGATTTAAATTACCTGGGTGTACGCTGATTTCGAAAAAAAGAAGGTGAAATCATCAGGATAGAATTAACATTACGACCGAAGTCATTATCCCTTAGGTTAAAAGAAGTGTACGGCCGATAAAACGCGAATGAGTCATTAGGCTTTTAAATATCCGAGGATTTTTTCTACGCTGTCCTTGGCGTCGCCGTAAAGCATATCGGCGTTGGATTTGTAAAACAATGGATTTTCAACGCCTGCATAACCCACTGACATGGAGCGTTTCATCACTATCACTTTTTCAGCTTTCCAGGCTTCGATTACCGGCATGCCATAAATCGGACTCGAGGGATCGTCCTGCGCGCCGGGATTCACCACGTCGTTCGCGCCAATCACCATCACCACATCGGTGTTGGGTAAATCTTCGTTGATTTCGTCCATCTCCAGAACAATATCATAGGGCACGTTGGCTTCGGCCAGCAATACATTCATGTGCCCCGGTAAACGACCGGCTACCGGGTGAATAGCAAATCGTACTTGTTTGCCGGCTTTGCGTAAGGTTTGCACCAAATCATAAATCGGGTACTGGGCCTTGGCAACAGCCATACCATAACCAGGCACGATTACCAAGGACTTCGCTTCTTTTAAAAGCTGCGCTACTTCCTGGTGGTTCACTGAGGTGACTTCGCCTTCCATGGCAGCTGCTGCTCCGCCAGATGCAGGGGCATTGCCAAAGCCACCAAATATCACCGCAAAAAACGAACGGTTCATGGCCTCGCACATGATAATGGAAAGAATGGCGCCTGAGCTTCCAACCAATGCACCGGTAACAATCAACAAATCATTTCCAAGCATAAAGCCCGCCGCTGAAGCCGCCCAGCCTGAATACGAATTTAACATGGAAACCACTACCGGCATGTCTGCTCCACCAATAGCCATCACCAGCATAACACCAATGAAAGAAGCGATGGCTGTCATAATGTACAAATACACCATACCCGTAGTGCCTTCAGCTCCGGTGAACATTACACCCAGAACAATACACACCAGCAAAAGCACAATGTTAACCAGGTGACGACCGGGATACAATAACGGTTTACTGCGCACCTTGCCTTCCAGTTTACCCCAGGCAATAATGGAGCCGGTAAAAGTAATAGCACCAATAAACACTCCGATAAATACCTCAACAAGATGAATGCTGTGTTCGGTTGATTCCAACAAATGCGTTTTAGGATCGAGGTAAGAACCGTAACCCACCAGCACGGCAGCCAATCCAACAAAACTGTGAAGTATCGCTACCAGCTGTGGCATGGAGGTCATCTCTACCCGGCGCGCCAGCAATACACCTATAACGGAGGCCACAGCAATGGCAGAAATAATGTATGCATGGCCTTGCACGCCTTGACCCATAACGGTTGCCAGTATGGCGATGAGCATGCCCACAATGCCATAAAACACGCCACGTTTGGCCGATTCCTGAGAAGAGAGGCTTCCTAAACTTAAAATAAATAAAATGCTGGCAAAAAGGTAAGCTGCCGTTTGAATTTCCTTAACGATCATTTTCTAAATTATTTTTTGAACATGTTCAACATACGTCGCGTTACCACAAAGCCCCCTACAATATTGATGCTGGCCACCAGAATCGCGATAAACGCCAGAATAGTCATGGGGTTAGTTAAATCGTTGGTGGTTTGCAACAATCCTCCCACAATGATGATACCGCTGATGGCATTGGTGACGGCCATGAGGGGGGTGTGCAAAGAGTGGGATACATTCCAGATCACTTGCCAGCCAACAAACACGGCCAACACAAACACCGTGAAGTGCTGCATAAAATCGCCGGGCGCAAATTGCCCGAGCAACAACAACAGGGCACCTATCACCACCAGGCGAATAAGCATAGAAGTAGCTTGTTGTTTTGTTTTTTGCGCTTCTGATTCTTTTACTTCCTGAGCCTGCACCGCCGCTGATTTTTTAGCAGGCGCCGAACTCACCGGTAGAGGCTGTGGAGGCCAGTTGATTTTTCCGTTATGCGTTACCATGGCTCTCGACACCACAGCGTCTTCCATGTCGATTTTAAATTTCTCCGCTTTGCCCATGTCGTCAAGCAAGTGGCAAAGGTTGTTGCCGTATAACTGAGACGCCTGGTTGGGCAATTGATTTAATTTGCCAAGTATGGTTACTCCGTTGGCTGTGGTGTAAACTTCTCCGGCTTTGGTCAGGGCGCAGTTGCCACCTGAGGAAGCCGCCAAATCCACAATCACCGAGCCGGGTTTCATCACAGCTACATGATCTTCTAACACCAGTTTGGGTGCCGGTTTCCCGGGTATCTGAGCGGTTGTAATGATGATGTCCACTTCAGCGGCCTGAGCTTTAAACAGAGCCATTTCGGCATCAATAAATGCTTTGCTCATTTCTTTGGAATAGCCCGAGGCAGTAGCCCCGTCTTCTTCAATATCTACCGTTAAAAACTGAGCCCCCATGGATTCAATTTGTTCAGCCACTTCTTTTCTGGTGTCAAAGGCTCTTACAATGGCGCCTAAGGAATTTGCCGCTCCTATGGCCGCAAGTCCTGCAACACCGGCTCCAATCACCAATACTTTAGCAGGCTCTACTTTACCTGCCGCGGTAATCTGTCCGTTTAAAAACCGCCCGAAATAAAATGAGCTTTCTATCACCGCGCGATAGCCCGCAATGTTTGCCATGGAGGAAAGCACGTCCATTTTTTGTGCTCTCGAAATACGCGGAATGGCGTCCATGGCCACGGCGTTCACTTTTTTATCCGCTAATTTTTGCAACAAAGCGGGGTTTTGAGCCGGCCACAAATAACTCAGCAACACCAAACCTTCACGCATTTGGTCCACCTCTTCAGGACTTGGTTCTTTTACTTTCAGAACAATATCCGATTGAGAATAAATTTGGGCGGCAGTTGGAACAATCTTAGCCCCGGCCTCCTCAAATTCCTTGTCCGAAAAATTGGCTTTTACACCGGCGTTTTGCTGGATAAATACTTCAAAACCTTGTTTTTGAAGTCGTTTTACCGTTTTAGGGGTGGCCGCAACCCGCAGTTCATTTGGAGCTATTTCCGCTGGAATCCCAACCTTCATGTTTTCTGTTTTTGAAAATCAAATAAACTAAAATATTTAAGAATATAAAACCTTAGCCATGTAAATATTATCCTTATTTGAGCATATCCGGTCTGCGTTTTTTAGTTCGCTCAACACTCTGCTCATGCCTCCATTTATCAATGTTTGCGCTGTGTCCGCTCAGTAAAATGTCAGGCACCTTCCAGCCCTGGTAATCGGCCGGACGCGTGTACACGGGTGGGGCCAGCAAATTATCCTGAAAAGAGTCGCTCAGGGCAGAGGTTTCATCGTTCAGCACCCCGGGAATTAAACGAATAACTGCATCGCTGAGTACCGCCGCAGGCAATTCTCCCCCGCTTAAAACAAAATCGCCAATACTGATCTCGCGTGTAATCAGGTGTTCGCGTATGCGCTCATCCACCCCTTTGTAATGCCCGCACAAAATCATTAGGTTCTTTTTCAAGGAAAGCTGGTTGCAAATGCCCTGATTCAGCAATTCTCCATCCGGACTCATGTAAATCACCTCATCGTAAACGGTTTTGGCTTTCAGGTCGGCCATACAGGCGGCTATGGGCTCAATCATCAACACCATACCGGCCCCGCCCCCAAAGGCATAATCGTCAATTTGTTTCTGTTTGTGCGTGGAGTAATCCCTTAGATTAATCAGGTTCACCTCAACCAGCCCGTTTTTAATGGCCCGTTTTAAAATGGAATGCGAAAACGCGCTCTCCATCAGGTCGGGTACCGCGCTCAGTATGTCTATACGCATGGGCGCAAATATACCTTCTTTTTAAAGCCGGGCGCTTAACAATTTGATAATATTCCCCTAAAGTTTAGTGCAGTTGCGGGTTCTATTTTTGTGCCGTTGAAATCCATCCTCTACATAGTCCTCTTCGCTTTTCTTCCCCTCTTCAGTATCGCAGGAGATAAAGAAGGAAAATCCGAAAATTTCGCGGCCACCAAGGCCATTAGCGGAACCGTTACCGATGTTTTTGGAGAATCCATTCCTGCAGTACGCATTGTAGTGAAAGAAACCGGCGAGGAGTTTTTTGCAAATTTTGAAGGAAAGTTTACCCTTTCCTTACCCACCGATAAAGTATACCATGTAAGCGTTGAAAGTATAGGCTTTCAGCCGGTAGAACTTCTTTCCTCAGACTTGGCTCAAAACACTGAGCTCAACCTCAAAGCCCTGTAATTTCCGAGTTTTAGCCCTCAAAGTAAAGTCCTTTTTAAACTTTTGCCCTTTAAGGTAAATTTAAAGTTAAGGTTCTGTTAGTGAATTGTTTCTGAAACGTTAGTTTAATACTTTCGTATAAGGAAATAAATCAACAAGAACTTCTACCATGAACAAGCTCATTTTAATTTTCGCAGGCGTTTTTGCTCTTGGCTGTTTGAACGCTCAAACTTTAAACGATAAAGGACTCTACATTGACAGTGAAGGGGAATTGTTCAGCGGAACCATTTCGCAGGTACAAAACAATGCCAAATCCCAATTTTCGGTGAAGGATGGTGTAATTGAAGGTGAAGCCTCTTATTTCTACGCCTCCGGTAAATTAATGGAAATCGGGTATTTCAGTAAGGGACAAAAAGATCAAAAATGGACCCGTTATTCCGAAAACGGCTCCGTTATTGCCATAGCGTTTTATAATCTTGGTAAAAAAAGTGGCACCTGGTTGGTGTTCGACGACAAAGGCAAAAAACGTTTTGAGATGAATTACAACGATGGTCAAAAATCAGGCATCTGGACCAATTGGGACGAAAACGGAGAAGTTCTTTCCTCAGTGGATTACAGCAAGGTTAATTAATAACAAACCAATTACTCTACACTAAACCCTTCCATTTTGGAGGGGTTTTTTATTCTTTACTTCAGGTAAAGATTTACATATTGATTCCTATCACACACACATCATCCACCTGATCTAAATTCCCTTTCCACTCATTGAATTTGTGCTCCATCCTTTGAGCCACCAACTTTGGTTCATGTTGTTGAAGGGAGAGTAATAACTCAGAGAATTGTTTGTATTTGAATTTTTTGCCCGCAGGGCCACCAAACTGGTCCGCAAATCCGTCGGTAAACAGATAAAAGTTGGCAGCTCCCTCACAAACAATCTCATGTGTAGTAAAGGGTGCCGGACTTTCTGTTTTACCTATGGCTTGTTTATCCGCTTTTATTTCTTTCAACTCACTACTTGTTATGTACCATAAGGGATTGTTCGCTCCGCTCCATTGAATCTTTTTGCTTTTATGGTTGATGCTTAACAGTGATATATCCATCCCATCCTTTACCTCGCTGCTGCTCTTTTCGAAGGTTTCTAAAACCAGGTCCCTTACCTTGTCCAGTATTTTTCCGGTTTCACGCAGTCCAAACTCTTTCACCGCGCGATTTAGCGCATTGCTGCACACCACCGACACCAATGCCCCGGGAACACCATGGCCGGTGCAATCCGCTGCCGCAATAAACACCGTGTCCTCCTGTTCCTCCATCCAGTAAAAATCACCCGCCACTATATCTTTTGGCTTATAAAGCACGAATGAATTGGGAAGCTTTTCTGATATCAAGTCTAGTGGGGGTAGAATGGCCTCCTGCAAACGTTTGGCATAGGTAATGCTGTCTATAATTTCCTTCTGGTGTTCTTCTACCTGTTGTTTCTGCGCTTCTATAATTTGTTTTTGCTTTTTTGTTAGTTGCAGAGACCTGTAAATAACCAATGAAATAATTCCTATAGATACTGCTAATGCTGCAATAAACCAGGAAAACAAACGTTGTCGTTTTTCCTCAGCCTCTGAAATGGCTAATTCCTTTTCATGTTCCGCTTTTGTGAGGGCTTGCTTCTTTTCGAATTCATAGTTCAATTCCTTACGCGTGAGGTCTTTCAATTTTTCAATGGAAAACAAGGAATCGTTTAGCTGGTGATACGCTTTAAGAAAGTAGTGAGCTTCTTTATACTTTTTTGTTTTTAGATAGAGTTCCGACAAAACATTGTAAAGCTGCTTTTCCATTTCCATTTCATATTCTTCTCTTATCATCGGCAAAGAATTCAAGAGGTACTTTTCCGCCTTTGTATATTGCTCCATTTTTAGAAAACACTCTCCAATACTAAAATTTACTATAGCAACTTGGTGATCCACACCGAGGTCTTTAAATATTTTAAGTGCTTCATTGTAATATTTGAGTGCTTCTGTATGCTTAATTTGCGCAGCATAGGTTGATCCAATGTTTGTTAAACTAATTGCGACAATTTCAGCGTATTCGTTTTTCTTGGCTATATCAAGCGCCTTGAGATAATACTCTAGTGAAAGATTATACTTTTTCAATTGGCTATAGGCATCCCCTACCCTTTGCATTCTGGCACAAATATTAAATTTGTCTTTAGAGTGCTCTATGGTTTTGAGACTTTGAAGGTGATAATTTAAAGATTTCTGAAAATCTCCTGTATCGTAATATAAATCACCTAAACAAGAATAGATTTTAGCTTTATATATTGTATCGGCGGTCGCATCACTTATTTTTAGTGCTCTGAAATAGAATTCAGCAGCCCTAGTATAATCACCAAGTTCATGGTAAGTTATCCCTAGATTAGAAAGATCCATGTCTAATCGGGTTATTCTATTTAACTCTTCATCGATTGCCAAAGCTTTGATATAGCAGTCTTTCGCGGCTAAATATTGTCGTTCTTCTAGGTGAATTCTGCCCAGAAGCGTATTCGAACTTGCTATTATCCTTTTATAATTTATTTCTTGGCCTATAAAAATCGCAGCGTTTAAATACTTTATGGCAGAGTCATTCTCGCCAACTGTCTCATAAGCATCGGCTAACCTAAAGAGTGTTTTGGTAAAAGAACTATCTTTTTTTATAGGCCTTATTAAACCTTTAAGTGAGTCGATTTTTGTGTTTTGGGAAATTGAGAAACAAGTATGAACAAGCATACCGAGGAACAAGAAATATTTAAGGTTAAGCTTAAATAGAAAATAAAGCTTGAACAGCTTGACTAAGAATATATAGTATAAACGCAATTTATTTCAATCTCTACCCTGAAAATCAATGTATATGATATAACTAAAGAACATTACACATTCAATACAACCAAATATAGATATTAAGGGCCTTCACACCAAAACGAAAGCACACTCCTTAGAAAATACTTACCTTTGCGCCCATGAATTTGCTCTCCGTTAACCGCCTTTCCAAAGCCTATGGCGCTAAAGTCCTGTTTAAAAACATCAGTTTTGGTATCAATTATGGCGACAAAGTGGCCCTGGTGGCCAAAAACGGCTCAGGCAAAACCACGCTGTTTAAAATTTTAAAGGGACTGGAAATTGCCGATGAAGGGGAAGTGGTGTTTCGCAAGGACATCAGCGTGGGTTTTCTTGAACAGAATTTTGAATTCGATGAAAACCTCAGTATCCAGCAACTTATTGATACCGCTGATAACCAATACGTGAAGTGCCAGAGAAATTACGATGCGGTGATTAAACTCAGCGAAACCGATCACAGCGATAAAACCGCCGACCTTCTGGAGCAGGCCCTTCACGAAATGAACGAAATCGGAGCCTGGGATTACGAAAAAAACATACTCGAAATTTTAAGCCGTTTACAAATCACCGACACTTCTCAAATCATAAAAACCCTGTCCGGTGGACAAAAAAAACGTGTGGCCCTTGCCCTTACTTTAATTAATCGTCCCAACCTCATCATTATGGACGAGCCCACCAACCACCTCGACATTGAGATGATTGAGTGGCTTGAAAATTATTTGCAGGACGGGGCTTTGAGTATCCTGCTGGTTACCCACGACCGTTATTTCCTGGATGAAGTATGCGATCGAATTATTGAAATCGACAACCACGATTTGTACGAATACAAAGGCAATTTTGATTATTACCTCGAGAAAAAAGCGGAACGTGAACAAATTGCCGACGCGGAAATAGACAAGGCCCGTAACCTTTACCGCAAAGAAGTAGTGTGGGTGCGCAAAATGCCCAAAGCTCGTGGCACCAAATCCAAATCGCGTGTGGATGCCTTTTACGAAATAGAAAAAAAGGCCAAACAAAAACGCGCTGAGAAAAAAATTGAACTGGTCACTAAAATGGAACGCATGGGCTCAAAGGTGGTGGAACTGCATCGCATCACTAAAAAATACCCCAGACGCAACATCATTTCCGATCCCTTTACTTACACCTTCATTCCGGGAGAAAAAATCGGAGTAGTGGGTAACAATGGTACAGGAAAAACCACCTTATTGAACATCATTCAGGGCAAAGAGCCTGTAGATACCGGAAAGGTATCCTTAGGTGAAACCATCGTGTTTGGGTATTACTCCCAGGGAGGTATGCAAATCAATAACGACAAACGTATTATTGAGATCATCAAAGACATTGCCGAACACATTCCTCTGGCTAACGGTTCCAGCCTTTCCGCTTCTCAACTCCTCACCCGCTTCAATTTTCCTCCCAATGTACAATTTTCTTACGCGCATACCTTAAGTGGAGGCGAAAAACGCCGCTTGTTTCTGCTCACGGTACTCATGAAAAATCCGAATTTTCTGATTCTCGATGAGCCCACCAACGACCTGGACATTGTGACCCTTCAAACCCTTGAAGATTTTCTGGAAGAGTTCAAAGGCTGTGTGCTCATTGTGTCTCACGACCGTTACTTTATTGACCGATTGGTAGACCACACCTTTGTGCTGGAAGGCGATGGAGCCATAAAAGATTTTCCTGGAAACTACACCGAATACCGCCTCTGGAAAAGCAGCCAAAAAACAGAAGGCAGCACAAAAGACATGCCGGTTCTAGAAGAAATAGCACCTCCGGCTCCAAAGCCTGAAAAACCGAAAACAGAGGCTCCCGCAAAAAAACTTTCCTATAAAACCCAGCGCGAATTGCAAGACCTTGAAGTGGAAATTCCCCATCTGGAGTTAAAAAAGAAGGAACTGGAAAACCGACTCGCTGAAGGTTTAAGCGATTACAACCAAATTCAAAAAATCAGCGAAGAGGTCTCGAAAGTAACACTGGAACTCGATGCAAAATCCACACGTTGGCTGGAGATACAGGAAGAGCTGTAGGTTTATTTTTTACCTGCCATAAACAGGTTTTTCATGTACTCACTCGCGAAAACAAAATCAAACAATTCCCTGTTGTTGGTGTTCAGGATTTGCGTTCTGTCTCCTGTCCACCAATTTTGCCCCTTGTGCACAAACATGATGTTTTCACCAATCTCAATAACTGAGTTCATATCATGAGTAATGATGATAGTGGTGATGTCAAACTCCTGTGTGATGCTGTGAATCAACTTATCGATGACAATGGCGGTTTTAGGGTCCAGTCCCGAATTGGGTTCGTCGCAAAACAAATACCTGGGATTGTTGGCAATTGCCCGGGCCAATGCAGCCCGTTTTTTCATGCCACCACTTAATTCAGCCGGGTACAATTTGTTTTTGCCGGTTAACTGAACACGATCGAGGCAAAAATTCACACGGTCCATTTTTTCATGGCGACTCAGGTCCGTAAACATATCCAAAGGAAACATCACATTCTCCTCCAGGGTCTGAGAATCAAACAACGCCCCGCCCTGAAAGGTCATGCCAATTTGTTTTCTGATTTCCTGTTGCCCTTTGGTGCTGAGTTTCGGAAAATTTTGACCGTCGTAAATAATATCGCCCTGATCCGGTTCATGCAGTCCTACCATCAGTTTAATGATGGTGGTTTTGCCGCAACCGCTTTCTCCGATAATTAAATTGGTTTTGCCTTTGTGAAAAGTAAAGGAAACATCCTGCACAATTTGCCGTCCATCAAAGCCCTTGCTTATGTTTTTGATCTCAATCAACGGTTAAAGAACAGATTGGTTAAGATCAGGCTGAACAACAAAATGAGAATACTGCTGTACACAACGGCGTTGGTGCTGCTGCGGCCCACTTCAAGTGCGCCCCCATGGGTGTAATAGCCGTAATAGGCTGAAACGGAGGTGATGATAAAAGCAAACACCACCACTTTGGTGAACGCATAATACAGTTTCCAGGGCTCAAAATAAGCCTGTATGCCAAAAACGTATTCATAGGCAGAGCAAGCACCGGCAGAAATGCCCATCACGTAACCGCCCCAAAGTCCGAGGAACATGCTGATGGCAATTAAAAATGGAAATATAAAAACAGCACCTGCAATTTTGGGGAAGATGAGATAGCCTGCCGAATTAATGCCCATGATTTCCAGGGCGTCAATTTGTTCGGAGATACGCATGGTGCCAATTTCAGAGGCAATATTGGAACCTACTTTTCCGGCAAGAATCAAACACACAATGGTTGGGCTGAATTCCAGAATTACACTTTCCCGGGTGGTATAACCCACCGCGTAAATGGGCACCATGGGATTGTCGAATCCAAAAGCAGCCTGTATAGTAATAATGCCGCCCATAAATACCGAAATAATAGCGATGATGGGCAAAGAGGAAATGCCCAGGTTATTGATTTCGAAAATGATTTGCCGGATGTAGACACTGAATTTCTCCGGCTTACTGAATACCCTGAACATCAGGGAAAAATATCTGCCAATACTGCTGAGAGGTGTAAATGCCATATAATTGATCAAGGCCGGTAAGCGCCTGTTCTCTTGGCTAAAAATACTAATTTATTGCATTATATTTGTTTTATCATGCAACGCAGATTATTGCTTTTTGCTTTGGCCATTGGTTTACTCTTTTTTCTTCTGAGTTCATGTTTTATGCAAAAGAACAAATGCGATACCTGTCCGAGTTTTAACAAACACCGCAAACGATAAGCCTGAACTTACCGAATTACGGCGTTTAAGCACCATACGATTTGTTTACCGTTTTTATTCCATTTCGTTATATGATGATGTCAATTTTTAATTTCAAATCAAACTGCCTTCTCACCTTCCTTTTGTCGGGTTTGATAGTTTTAACTACACAATCACAAACTGCAGCCGATGCCGCGGTTCGGCTCACCGCCACGGTGCAAAATTCCCCTGCACAAATTTCCCTGAGCTGGCCCGGCAATGCAACCACTTCTCAATATCAGGTGTTCAGAAAACTTAAAACTGCCACTACCTGGGGAACCCCTTTAGCCACACTCAATGGCACTACCACACTATTTGCAGATAATACCGTAAATGCGGGAAGCAATTACGAATACAGGCTTGTTCGCGCAGGTAGTGGTTACACTGGTTTTGGATACATCAATTCCGGAATCGAAGTGCCGGCTACCGACTACAGGGGAAAATTGATTCTGGTCGTCGACAGCACTTTCCTGGTTTCACTGGCCCCTGAAATCACCCGTTTGATCAAAGACATGGAAGGGGATGGATGGACCGTGCTTCGCCTTTATGTGAGCCGAACTGCTTTGGTGGACACCGTAAAAGCAGGCATTAAATCCATTTATAACAAGGATCCTCAAAATACCAAAGCCGTTTTTTTACTTGGCCGGGTTCCTGTGCCATACAGCGGCAACATTAACCCCGATGGGCACCCCGACCATCTGGGCGCCTGGCCGGCCGACGTGTTTTATGGAGATATGGATGGGGTTTGGACAGATGTTTCCGTTAACTCCACAAGTGCTTCTTCATCGCGTCACCACAATGTTCCCGGGGACGGTAAATTTGATCAAAGTCTTATTCCCGGAGAAACGGAGTTGCAGGTAGGACGTGTTGATTTTTATAACCTTCCGGCTTTTACATTAACGGAAGAACAATTGCTCAAAAATTATCTCGACAAAGATCATGAGTACCGAAAGAAAATACTAGTGCCCGTTAAACAGGCCGTAATTGATGATAATTTTGGCTATTTCTCAGGAGAAGCCTTTGCTGCCAGCGCCTACAAAAATTTTTCGCCATTGGTTGGAACTTCCAGTATAGTAGTGGCCGATTATCTTACCAGCATGAACGGTACTTCCTATCAATGGTCCTACGGATGCGGAGGAGGCAGTTATACAAGCGCCGGGGGCATTGGCAACACCGCAACGCTCAGCACTACCAATTTACAGGGCGTGTTTACCATGTTGTTTGGTTCCTATTTTGGAGATTGGGATTCGCAGAATAATTTTTTGAGGGCACCCCTGGCTCAGGGAAAAATTCTCACCAACCTCTGGTCGGGCCGGCCCCATTATCAACTGCACCACATGGGCCTTGGTGAAACTATTGGCTACGGTTTGCGGATGACTCAAAACAATCCCGGCAATTTGTATTACGCCAGCTCTGTAGGCATCAGCGGTAAATGGATACACAATGCCCTGATGGGAGATCCTACTTTGAGAAATGATGTGGTAGCTCCGGTTTCAAATGTGATAGCAACGGTAAATGGAAACAACTGCAACATAAGCTGGACCAGCAGTACCGACAACAGTGTTTTAGGGTACCACCTTTATGTTCGCAACGACAGTGTGACTGAATACACCCGCATTAATGCCCAACTCATTACAGGGAATTCCTACACGGATTCCTGTCTAATCATCAAAGGCGTTCACGAGTACCTGGTGCGGGCCATGAAACTTGAAAACACAGCAAGTGGCTCGTATTACAATTTGAGTGAAGGCATCAGCGATACGGCTTATAATTCTCTGAACATCGCCGGCATCGCCGCATTCACACATACCGTAAATGGTGTGAGTGTTTCTTTCAACACCACTTCCACACTCAACGTAAGCTATTTTTGGGATTTCGGGAACGGACAGAACAGCTCTTCTCCCAGTCCTACGGTAAGCTACAACAACAATGGCAGTTATACGGTTCAATTGATTGCTACCCATCCTTGTTTTGAAGATACGGCCTACACTGTAATTAATATGTTTGAAGTTGGCCTAAGTAATTTACAAGTGAATGAGGATTTTGAGGTGTATCCCAATCCAAGCAAAGGGCTGATCAGCATTAAAGGCAATGAACCCCTGGAGTTTCAGGTGAGTGTTTTTAATACAGAGGGTAAAGAGGTTTATGCCAATGAAGCAGTTGCGGGCAATACATTTATTGATATCAGCACTTTGCCAAAAGGCCTGTATTTACTGAGGCTAAGCAATGGTTCAACAAGCGTCTTGAAAAAACTTGTTCTGGAATAGGAATTATACTTCCCTTCGCATACGTCCAACCGGAATATCAAGTTGTTCCCGATATTTGGCCACTGTTCTTCTCGCAATCTGATAGCCTTTGGTATTTAAAGCTTCACAGAGCTCATCATCCGTGAGGGGATTTTTTTTATCCTCCTTCCCGATCAGTTCTTTGAGAATGTTTTTGATTTCACGGCTGCTCACTTCCTCACCATCATCACGGCTCATGCTTTCGCTGAACAGAGATTTGAGCAGAAAAGTGCCATATGGGGTTTGAACGTACTTGCTGTTGGCCATACGCGAAATGGTAGAAAGATCCATGTTCACTCGACTGGCGATGTCTTTTAATATCATGGGTTTGAGTTTACTCTCATCCCCGCTTACAAAATAGTCGTTCTGAAATTCAAGAATACACTTCATGCAAATGGACATGGTGGCATACCGCTGCTGTAAAGCCTCTATGAACCAGGAAGCGCTTTCAATTTTGTTTTTTACAAACCCGGCCGCTTCTTTGCTGCTTTTGTCCTTGCTTTTGCTGTACTCCGCCAGCATCTCCTTATAATCCTTACTGATCTTCAGGTCGGGTAAATTTCTGCCATTAATGCTGAGTTCAGGTATGCCATCGCTCACACTTACGATAAAGTCGGGTATCACGGCGCTCATGGTGTCCTCCTTACTTTCACCGCTGTTAGCCGGGCGAGGGTTCAGGTGACGGATGACTTCAATAACATCTTTCAGATCCTCTTCTTCGATGTGCAAGCGTTTTAAAATTTTATCGTAATGTTTTTTGGAAAACTCTTCCATATGATGTTTTATCATGTCTATGGCCAGAAGTATTTCCCTTGTTTTTTCGGTTTTACGCTCGAGCTGCAACAACAAACACTCCTGCAGGTTGCGCGCCGCCACACCCGGAGGATCGAAGCTTTGGATTAATTTAAGAACAGCCTCTACGTTAGAAACATTTGTGCTGATATTATAATTAAATGCCAGATCATCCACCACAAATTCGGTTTCTCGCCTCATGTAGCCATCTTCATCCAAACAACCTATTAGATAAAGCCCTATGCTGTAGTCCTGTTCCGACAATTCCCTTAATCCCAGTTGTTGCTCTAACTGTTCTCTGTAGGCCGGACCTTCTACCACCACAAATTCCCGTGATTCTTCATCTGAGCCTTTGTTGCTGACTTCGTATTTGTAAGCGTCCAGTTCGCCTTCGTCCATAAAATCTTCCATCTCCACATTGGCGCTTTCTTTTAATTCCGCATCGCTCATTTCACCACTCTCTTCCCCGTCTTCTTCATTTGAAAATTCAGCATCTTCCGTGTTTTCGTTGCTGAACAATTCTTCCTCTGTGGCTTGTTCCCCGTCTTCTTCCAGTGCAGGATTGGCCTCCAGTTCCTCTTTAATGCGTTCTTCAAGTGCAAGTGTTGGCAACTGAAGCAGTTTCATCAGCAAAATTTGCTGAGGCAGGAGTTTTTGTGAGAGTTTTAAATATTGCGTCTGTTTGAGGGCCATGTTAATTTACCAGACAGAGAAAATAATTTTTTTTGCCTTTTTGAATGATGATGTATTTGTTGTTAATGAGGTGGGAGGTGTTTACCAGCACGTCCTGGCTTTCCACTTTTTCTTTATTGATGCTCACGCCACCGCCCTGTATCAATTTTCTCGCTTCACCTTTGCTGGGTGCTATTTTCGATTTTTCAGACAAGAGGTCGACCACAGAAATTGCGTTTTTCAACTCATCATGACTTAATTGGATTTGCGGCACCCCTTCAAACAATTCAAGAAAGGTAGTTTCATCCAGTTTCTGAAAATCGCTGAGCCCTCCCGAAAACAATACTTTGCTGGCGGCTAAAGCCGTTTGGTAATCCTCTTTGCTGTGCACCAAAGTGGTGAGTTCTTCAGCCAGTTTGTTTTGCAAAATGCGCTTTCCGGGATCCTTTTCGTGTTCGGTAATGAGCGTCTCTATTTCCTGTTTAGGTAAGAAAGTAAAAATGCGAATGAAATTTTTGGCGTCTTCATCACTGGTGTTGATCCAGTACTGAAAAAACCGGTAGGGCGAAGTACGTTTTTTGTCCAGCCAAATGTTTCCTCCCTCCGTTTTGCCGAATTTGGAACCATCCGCTTTTCTCACCAATTGAGTGGTTAATCCAAAGGCTTCTGCCCCTCCTTTCCGACGAATCAGTTCGGTGCCGCTGGTAATGTTGCCCCATTGATCAGAGCCTCCCATCTGCAGTTTGCAATTGTTATGGGTGAAGAGGTAATAAAAATCATAGGCCTGCATCAACTGGTAAGAGAATTCCGTAAAACTCATGCCGCTTTCGAGCCGGTTTTTAACAGAGTCTTTGGCCATCATGTAATTTACGGTGAGGTGTTTGCCTATATCGCGAATAAAATGGATGAAGCTGTAATTTTTCATCCAGTCGTAATTGTTCAGCAGCTCAGCCCCATCCGCTGAACCATTAAAATCCAGAAATTTCCTAAGTTGTTTTTCAATACCATCAACGTTTTTTTGAAGCTGTGTTTCGTCCAGCAAATTTCGCTCAGCGCTTTTTCCGCTGGGGTCGCCTATCATTCCGGTTGCTCCTCCTATCAAAGCAATGGGTTTGTGCCCTGCCTTTTGCAATCGCATTAAGGTAAAAATTTGGGTAAGACTGCCAATGTGCAGGGAATCGGCGGTTGGATCAAAACCAATGTAACCGCACACCTTTTCCTTGTTCAGCAGTTCTTCCGTTCCCGGCATTATGTCCTGAAGCAGCCCGCGCCACCTCAGCTCTTCAACAAAACCTGTGTTCATATGGTGATAAATTTACAAATATTCCGGCGACCTTCGCCGCTCATAACAGAACGATAACCCGCATTTTATTTTTAATTTTAGGCCTATGTTTATTTATAATGTTACCATAAACATTTCTGACGATGTACACCACAATTGGCTGAAATGGATGAAGGAAGTGCACATGCCTGATGTCATGCGCAGCGGTTGTTTTGTGGACAATCAGATTTTAAAAGTTTTGTATGTTGAAGATGAAGGTCACACCTATTCCATACAGTACCGCTTTTTAGAAATGTCAGATATGGAACGTTACCAAAAAGAGCATGCCCCTCGCCTGCAGGCAGAAACAGCAAAATTGTTCAAGGACAAATACGCGGCTTTCAGAACCATCCTTCAGCAAGTAGATTAATCAAGAAACTTTTTTAGCCAGAGGATGGCCTCTTCTTCTTTATTAAAAAGCCGGGTTGTAATTCTGGGACGGTTGAAACGAATAAAAAAATTGGACAAAAGCACCACCGGCATTGAATCAGCCAGCATAGCGTAAGCCAAATGGTGTTTCATGTATTGGTTCTCAGCTCCAAACTTTCTGGCTTCGGGTGTAGAGCTGATGTTTTTTCTTAGATCTGCCAGTATACAAAACAATTGTCCCTTCGCCAGGTTTACCCCCTCCCTGCTGATGGTTTCAAGAATGGGTTGTGTGATTTCCAGACCCTCCATTAATCGCACAATTAGAATTCTATTCTGGTATTCCAGCAGTCCGATTCCTTCAATTTCCAATTTGGAGGTCATCTTTAAAAGTCTCTGTTTTTGATTTTATTTCCTGAGAAAAATACAAAATCTCTTACCAATAAAAAAGCCGGCTTTCACCGGCTCTTGTTAAGTAACGAATTGTTTAACCCTTAATTATGACAATGGCTACTTAATTTGGTTCAGTTCATTTTGAAAGGTGGAATTTTTCCCTCTTTCATGAGCTGAAGGCTCTTCTTTTTATGCTCTTCAAAATTTCCAAATGCCAATGCATCCAACATTTCGTTGCGGCTCATACTTGGGTTCCCGAACTCCTTGCGAATCTCCTCCGAGCAACGATCAACGTATTTTTCAAATTTAAATGGTGCCCAAACGTATTCTTTTTTGTTGGAATCTTTTTTAATGGCAAATTCCTTTGGAAGGTTGCCTTCTATTTTCGACTTGATGTCCAAACCTTCATAGGTTTTGGGCAACTGACGGTTGTCGAACATAAAAGGTTTGCTTACCATGATCACGTGTTTTTTACGTTTTGGGTCGATCATGGACAGTCCTTCTATCCTTAACCCTTTCTTTTTTAGGGTTCCATACTTACTTTCGAAATGTTTAAGAATTTCAAACATGGTTTAGGATTGAGGGACAACAAAGGTAGGCATAAAACAACAATTTTCTTAAGAAGATGAGCTGAATACTGATAATAAATGTTGGTAAGCCTGTTTCTAATCTGTGTACAAGTGGGTGATAATCTGTTTACGGCTTGTTAAATTACTGATTATCATAATGATAGAGCTTGTGAATAAATCCTTTAGGGATTAGTCGGCTTTGTAAACCAATACGTTAAATACGTAAGGGTTGATGCGCTTCACCTGTTCCGATCGTTTTAAATTACGAAGTGTTTGTTTCCTGGAAATTGGGGTAAGCAACTCCGTTTTGAGAGAATCTGAGGCATTTTGGTCCAAAGAACGCAAAATTTGGTTGGCTTTCATGGCAAAACCTGTTGCTTCTGCTCCTGTTATCTTGCCTTTGATGACTCCCACGATGTTTCCCTGCTCATCCAACAGCGGACCCCCACTGTTTCCCGGGTTTACAGGAATAGAAATCTGGTACATGCTGGTATCGCCGGAGTATCCGCTCATGGAACTTAGGGCACCCTCTCCATACACCACATCGGAACGGGGATAACCCAGGGTAAACACTTTTTCGCCTATCTCAGCGGTTTTGTTTTTTAAACCATAGGGCACTTGCCAGTTTTCGGCAACATTGGTATTGTCTAATTTAAGTATGGCCAGGTCAATGGCCTCATCGGTGTAAACCACTTTGGCATGGCTGCGCTCAGTGTTTTCATTTTGTATAAACACACTGTCGGCCGATTTTACCATGTGGTAACTGGTGACAATGTAGCCCCGGTTGTTCAGGGCAAATGCACTGCCTTCCAAATTTGCCGGAGCGTAAACGGTTTTGGTTTTTTTCTTGGTAATGCCTTCCACAATGCCATCGTTGGAGTATTTCAATTCCATTACATTGCGTTTTAATTCCAGGATTTCGTTGTTTTGCTTTTTAAGCAGATACCCTCCTGTACTTAAAGCCGCAACAGTGGCCAACACGGCTACCAGGGCTGTACTCGCAGCCACCGCAATGGTTCTGCCATGGCGCTGCGCAAAACTGTTTTCGCGCACCATGGAAATAATTTTGGTGTTCTCTCCGAAAAGTTCTTTGTGAATGTTGTTCAGCTTTTGTTTGAAGTTCTCGCGTTTGGCCGATTGGGCCATGGTGTCCACAAGGGTTTTGTGCTCATGAAAGGCTTTTGCAAATACAGCATCCTGTTGCAAACGGCTCTCAAACGCTTTTTTCTCCTCAGCCCGGAGGGTATTGTTTAAGTAACTGTCGAATGTTTCTACAATGTTCATAGTTCTAGTCTCTGCGTTTGTTCAACTCCACCTGTTGTATTAAAAAAGAATTTCTTCAACCGTTGTAAACATTTGTACTTCTGATTTTTTGCATTGTCGGCATTGGTGTAACCGAATTTTGCCGAGATCTCATCCATGCTGAGGCGGTTCACGTAAAAATCGCGGATCAGACTCTGGCAGGGCTCTCCCAACTGTGACATGCTGGTGTTCAGTTTTTCCAGGTCAGTTTCCTTTTGAAGATGTTGGGTAAGGTCTTCGCTGACATCTGCCAGATCCATTTCCTCATCTTCTTTCATCAAAAAGGTTTTGCCGGCTTTTTTCAGTTGTTTTAACCACAACCTTCTGGCTACAGAATAGATGTAGGTGTGCAACTGGCAGTGCAATTGAAAACCGGGGTCCTGAGCATTTTCATAGAGCACAATAATACACTCCTGATAAATGTCCTGGGCCGCCTCCTGGGTACCGTTGTTGTTTACAATAAATTTAAGAACGAGTTGAAAATGCTTTTTATACAAGGCCTTCAGTACTTCGTTGTTGCCGCTGCGCAAACCTTCAATGAATTCTTCATCGCTGAACTGCACTTTGGAAACTGACATAAGGCCCGGTTTAGATTAATACGATTTCTCACTAAAGGTAACCTTTACCTGCAAAAATTCAGCCCGAATTCCCTGTTGAATTGTTCTTAGCCCACGGCCCACAAATTTTATTTACTGATAATCAGTGTATTATAAAGTATTTTCGGTTTTTTTCGGTTTTATGGGGTTACTTCTTTCAAGTTAGGGTATAAATGGTAAATCAACCAAAAAACCTAAAAATGAAAAAAGTATTCTCAATCGTTGCCGTAGCTGTTTTAGCTACTGCTTTTGTTGCTTGTGGTCCTTCAGCTGAAGAAAAAGCTAAAATGGAAGAAAGAGCAAAATTCATGCAAGATTCTATTGCTGCTGCCATCAACCAATCTATGGAAGCTGCTGCAACTGAAGCTGCTCCTGCTGATTCAGCTGCTGTTAGCACTGAAACTGCTGCTGCTCCTGCTGCAGAAACAAAGTAATTTGTGTTTAGTTAGTTAGCGGTTAAGCCTCAAAGCGTAAGCTTTGGGGCTTTTCTGTTTTTTGCCTAGCTTTGGTGGAATATTTTTCAAAACAAATTATGACCAGATCTTTCGTACTTTCTTTTTGGCTTTTGGCCTTTGGCTTTTTGGCTTTTTCTTCCTGCGGTCCGGCTGCCGAAGACCGCTCCATGATGATGTCGCGCTCCAAACAGGTTCAGGATTCCATTGCCAATGTTATTCGCATGCAAATGGCTGAGGCCGAAGGTCCGGCACCCATGCAGGCTGTGCCAGGCACCAGCCCAACCACCATGGCTCCTGTAGCCCCTGTTACTCCCGCCCCCACACATACCCATGCTCCGGGCGAAGTACACAATCACTAATGTTTAACACCCTGCCCCACCCATGGAAATTTCTATTCAACAGGTACTGGATGCCTTAAAATACGTTGACGATCCTGATCTTAAAAAAGATCTTGTAACACTCAACATGATCAAAGACGTGAAGGTGGAAGGCAAAAATATTTCCTTTACCGTAGTTCTTACGACTCCGGCCTGTCCTATGAAAGACATGATACAAAAGGCCTGTATCAATGCCATCAAACATTTTGTGGATAAGGACGCGGTAGTAATGGCCAACATGTCTTCAAACGTGACCAGTAAAAAGGAAAAAGATGAAACCACCCTGCGTGATGTAAAAAACATTATTGCCGTGGCCAGCGGAAAAGGAGGAGTTGGTAAAAGCACCATCTCCGCCAACCTTGCCCTTGGTTTAGCAAAACTGGGCGCTAAGGTAGGATTGGTGGATGCTGACATTTACGGCCCTTCCCAGCACATCATGTTTGGATTGGGACAGGAAAGTCCGGGTTCAGCCGAATTTAACGGACAACGTAAAATGGCGCCGGTTGAAAGTTATGGGGTAAAACTGAATTCCATTGGTTTAATGTCAGGTCCGGGTCAGGTGATTGCCTTGCGTGGACCTATGGCCACAAAAGCCTTATTGCAGTTGTTTCACGATACGGTGTGGGGTGAGCTCGATTATTTGATTGTTGACCTGCCTCCGGGTACCGGCGATGTTCAGATTTCTTTGTGTTCGCAGATTCCATTGACAGGTGCTGTTATTGTTTGTACCCCGCAAGAGGTGGCCTTGTCCGACGCAAGAAAAGGCATTGCTTTGTTTCAGATTCCTCAAATAAAAGTGCCCATACTCGGATTGGTGGAAAACATGGCCTGGTTTACACCGGCTGAATTGCCTGAAAACAAATATTATATTTTTGGGAAAGATGGAGTGAAACATATGGCCGAAGAAATGCACCTGCCCCTATTGGCACAAATTCCATTGATACAAAGTATACGCGAAGCTTCTGATGCAGGGCACCCTGCCGTGTTGCAAGAGAACACAGCATTGAGCGAAGAGTTTATGAAGTTAGCCCAAAGTGTGGCGCAGCAGGTGGCCATACGCAATGCTACACCGGCTGAGGCGGAGGTGGGGTAAGTATTTCGACTTTAATTCATCTAAAATACTTTGAGGACTTTTTGGTTTTTTACCCATGAACCTCAATAGGCTTAAGCATTTCGAAGCACATCGGAGCCGAAGCCATCTAAAAGTAAATTTAACGTTGCAGAGTATGGATTTTTAGCTTGCTGACAGCTTTTGCCAAGTTGGGCCTCAACGAGCAGCAAAACAAATTAATTCACTATCTTGAAACATCTAATCATACTATGAAACAGGTTTTCTATTCGGCTCTGTTAAGTTTGCTATTCATAGTTCACGACTATGTAGCTCAAAACGAAAATAGACTTTGGTATTTTGGGAATTATGCAGGGTTAGATTTCTCCACAAGTCCACCAGCAGCAGTATTAAACGGTTCTTTGATTACTCCTGAAGGGTGTGCTACAATCTGCGATAACCTTGGGAATCTATTATTCTATTCTGATGGAAGTACTATTCGGAATTCTAGTCACGCTTTAATGGCAAATGGAAGCGGCTTATTTGGTGGCGGTGGAACAACGACACAAGCGGTTACCGCTATAAAACTGCCTGGAAGTAATTCCTTATACTATGTTTTTACGCTCCAAGCGCTAGGTGGGAATCTTTACTATTCAATTGTCGATATGAGTCTAGCCGCTGGTTCAGGGTCGGTAGTCTCCAAGAACAACCTGATATACAATACTAGTAGCGAAAAACAAATTTTAGCAAGACATTGTAATGGCAGAGATGTTTGGCATATAAGTCATGAGAATGGAACGAATAATTTCAGGGCATATTTATTAAATGGTAACGGAATAAACTTGAGTCCGGTGATTAGCTCTGTTGGAGATGTATTAACAGGGAGCACCTTAGCTAATCAGGGAGAAATGAAAATATCGCCTGATGGGAAGAAATTGGCAACGGCAACCTATACCAACTCTGTTCCGACAACTTTGGGGAGTAGTGGTTTTAAGTTATTTGATTTCGATCCCGCCACTGGAATAGTGAATAACTATGTGTTTCTGAACAACCAATCATATGCTTACGGTGTTGTTTTTTCTTCAGATGGGACAAAACTCTACGGTTCAATGGCCCCTTCTGGAAATACAAATTCCATTATTTATCAATGGAATGTTTGCGCCTCTTCAAGTGCAGCCATAGTTGCGTCCCAGTATTCGTTTGACATAGGACTTTTATCCACAGGAGCCCTTCAAAGAGGCAATGATGGCAAGATATATTTAACTTCAGGGCCTCAACAAAGTCTTTCTGTTATTCATAATCCTAATTCTAGTGGTGCCGCAATGGGATTTACATTAAATTCATTGAGCATTGCGCCTAAATTCCCAGGAATCGGCCTCCCTAATTTCATAAACCCATATTCCAAACCCGTGCTTCAGCCTTTTACCAATACCGTTGTCTGCAATCAGGTCAATTTTTCTCCGCCTCCTGTTCCAACATTCAGCAGTGGTTGCAGCAGCACACTCTATCCCCCAAGTGGTTATTTATGGGATTTTGGGGAGCCTTCTTCAGGCACGGCTAATACCTCTAGCCAGAGTAGTCCCAATCACTTTTATGCAGCACCGGGAACGTACACAGTAAAATTGGTTTTATTGAACGCTTGTACAAACGACACCTTAATGCAAGCAGTGAACATAACTACAATGGGCCCAACACCGGCTGTTGCAGGCCCTACTTTAATTTGTAAAGGCGATAGGTACAATTATACGGTAAGCGGAGGTAGTACTTATATGTGGAGTACAGGCTCTACAGCAACTGCCGTGGCGCTTCAGCCCACTCAAACAACCGTTTATACGGTTTCAGCCACAGCCAACGGGTGTACTCAATCCAAAACCTTTACTGTGAACGTAAGCCCTTGTTTAGGCATAGAAGATTTAGAAGCGGCTGGCCTCTGGAAGGTTTATCCTAACCCTGTGGTAAATGAATTAAAAATTGAAAGCGCTTTTGAAGGTATATTAAAAGTGTTTGATTTAAGTGGGCGAGAGCTGTATCAAAGCCATTTGCTACAGGGTGAAAACACCTTGGATACCTCTTTCTTAAACGCAGGTGTTTACAGTCTGCAAATAAGCACTGGTAATTTAACCCGCCACCTGAGAATGGTGAAGGTGGAATGAAGCAAATGAAAGTATCATAAGATTCTACTCTGCCGCACGAGCTCGCCCTCAGGCCCTCTCCAGAGGAGTCCTATGGACTGGGCTTTAGTCATGCTCAGCATGACAAAATTATTTTGTCATTCCGCCGAAGGAGGAATCTTGGAGAAGTTACAATTGTTGAGTCCGGCAAGGTTCTTCCCTGAAAAAATCAGGGTCAGTATAACAAAAGCATATTAAATCCTTCAAAACCCTTTGAGGTCTTTTTGGTTATTGCGAAAAGACCTCAAAGGGCTTGGGCATAAAAAAGCCCCCGAAACTCGGAGGCTTTTTTTATGTCTTGTGTTTTCTTAAAGTTTTGCTTTGATTTCCACCATGTCGTAACCTTCAATGATGTCGCCCACTTTAATGTCGTCAAAGCCTTCAATGTCCAGTCCGCACTCGTAACCTGCGGCTACTTCTTTTACATCGTCTTTGAAACGTTTCAGTGAACCCAAACTTCCGGTGTGGATCACAATACCATCGCGAATCACACGCACCTTGGTATTGCGGGTTACTTTTCCGTCCAGCACATAACAGCCGGCAATGGTACCCACCTTGGTGATTTTAAACACCTCGCGAATCTCGATGTTGCAAACAATCTTCTCTTCGAATTCAGGCGCCAGCATGCCCTCAATGGCCGCTTTAATTTCGTTGATGGCGTCGTAAATAATCGAATACAAACGGATGTCAATTTCTTCCACCTCGGCCAGTTTTCTGGCACTGGCGCTTGGCCTTACCTGGAAACCAATGATGATGGCGTTGGATGCCGAAGCCAATAACACGTCGCTTTCGCTGATGGCACCCACCGATTTGTGTATGATGTTTACCGCTACTTTTTCGGTGGTGAGTTTTAATAAGGAATCTGACAAAGCTTCAATGGAACCGTCAACGTCACCTTTTACAATCACGTTCAATTCTTTAAAGTCGCCAATGGCCAAACGTCTGCCAATCTCATCCAGTGTAATGTGTTTGTGGGTGCGTATGCCTTGCTCGCGTTGCAATTGCAAACGGCGGGTGGCAATTTCGCGGGCTTCACGTTCGTCGTTCATCACATTGAATTTATCACCTGCTGTTGGAGCACCGCTCAAACCAAGTACTTTTACCGGCTGTGAAGGTCCTGCTGCATCCACTTTTTGTCCGCGTTCGTTAAACATGGCGCGCACACGGCCGCTGTATGAACCGGCCAGCATCACATCTCCTACACGAAGGGTTCCGCTTTGAACCAAAATAGTAGAAACGTAACCACGCCCTTCTTCCATACTGGCTTCAATTACCGAACCGGTAGCATTTCGGTTGGGATTGGCTTTGAGATCCATCATGTCGGCCTCCAGCAATACTTTTTCAAGCAGAAGGTCGATGTTTTTTCCTTGTTTTGCCGAAACTTCCTGGCACTGGAATTTTCCACCCCACTCTTCCACCAAAATGTTCATCTGTGAAAGGCCTTCGCGGATTTTATCAGGATTTGCACCCGGCTTGTCAATTTTATTAATCGCAAAAATCATCGGTACCCCCGCGGCTTGCGCGTGGTTGATGGCTTCTTTGGTTTGAGGCATGATGCTGTCGTCGGCCGCTACCACAATAATGGCTATGTCGGTGACCTTGGCACCACGTGCACGCATGGCCGTAAATGCTTCGTGACCAGGGGTATCCAGGAAAGTAATGCTTCTGCCGTTGTGTAATTTAACGTTATAAGCTCCAATGTGCTGGGTAATGCCCCCGGCCTCACCGGCCACCACATCGGCTTTACGGATAAAGTCGAGCAGGGAGGTTTTACCATGGTCAACGTGACCCATTACTGTAACAATTGGCGCTCTCGCTACCAGTTCTTCCGGCGCGTCTTTCTTTTCCTCATTAATGGACTCAATGTCTTCGGCCGTTACAAATTCTACTTTGTACCCAAACTCTTCGGCCACTATGGATATGGTTTCCGCATCCAAACGCTGGTTGATGGAAACAAACAAACCCAGAGACATACAGGTAGAAATAATTTGTGTTACCGGCACATCCATCATGGTTGCCAATTGGTTGGCGCTCACAAATTCCGCCACCTTCAGCACCTTCTTTTCTGCCTCCGCCATCTCCTTTTGTTCGGCCATGCGGTCGCGAATCTCGTCGCGTTTTTCACGACGGTATTTGGAGGTTTTGGATTTATTCCCCTTTTCGCTTAAGCGCGCAAGGGTTTCTTTAATTTGTGCCTGAATTTCTTCTTCAGTAAGTTCATGACGGGCTTTGGCGGGAGTTCCCGGAGCCGGTTTTTTAGCTCTTGGGTCACCATACTTTTCCTTCGCGCGGGCGCGGGCAATGGCTGATTGTTCGGTGCCCACTTTTTTAATTTCCTCCTGAGACAAGCCGCCTTTGCGGATGCGTTTGCGTTTTTTCTTATCCGCAGCAGATTCGTTATCGGCAGGTTTTTTAGTGGTTTCCCTTACTGTAGGTAACACCACTTTACCCAGAATTTTTGGGCCTTCGAGTTTTTCGTATTTAGTGGCTAAAAATTCTTCTTTAGGTTCTTCCTTTAACGGTGAAGCCGTGGTATCAAGTTCTGTAAGTTCAGGCGCCGTTTCAACAGGGGTTTCCTTTTCAGGCGCAGCAGCTGCAGAGGTCTCCTCGGTCTTTTCCTTTTTACTTTTTTTAGCCGGTTTGGTTTTAAGATTTAAGGTATCAAGGTCAACCGTTCTGAGTACTTTGGGTCCTTCAAGACTTTCGGTCTCCACTTTAACTTCCGCTTCTTTTTTAGCAGGGGGCGCCTCTTCTGTTTTGATTTCTATTTTAGGCGCTGTAAGGTCCTTAATCACCACCACTTCAGCTTCAGCCTCTTTGTTTTTTTTCAGTTTGAGCTCGTCGAGAACGATGGTTTCCTTCTTAAGTTTAATGCCATGATGGGCTACACTTTCGGCTTCTTCACGGGCCGATTTATCGCCTGAAAATTCCTTCAGCAAAAGGGTATACTCTTCATCCCCGATTTTTGCATTGGGGTTGTTTTCAACTTTGTGGCCTTTTGCGGAAAGAAATTCCACAATCTTTCCCAGGGAAAGATTGAACTCTTTGGCCACCTTACTTAATCGAAGTGTTTTGGTTCCTTCAGACATATATTTTTTAATCTCTTATTAAATTTTTTGCGCTTTCCACCTGCGTGGAAGTGCTTTATTCTTCAAATTCAGCGCTCAACACATCTCTCACCTGTTTAATGGTTTCTTCATCCAGTCCGGTACGGCGCGTTAATTCCTCATCGCTGAGTTCAAGCACTGCTTTTGCGGTATCACAACCTATGGATTTTAACTGCTCGATGATGGCGCTTTCAATCTCATCTGAAAATTCTTCCAGATCCACGTCCTCAGTCTCTACATCCAGGTCAGTATCTCTGAACACATCAATTTCATAACCGGTAAGTTTGCCGGCCAGTTTAATGTTGTACCCGCCTTTACCAATGGCCAGGCTGATTTGATCGGGTTTCAAAAATACCTCAGCGCGTTTACTGTCGTCATCGAGTTTAATGCTGGTGATTTTGGCAGGACTCAATGAACGCTGAATCAAAAGGCTTGGGTTGTTGGTGAAGTTAATCACGTCGATGTTTTCGTTCTTTAATTCGCGAACGATGCCATGAATACGTGAACCCTTCATGCCCACACAGGCGCCCACCGGATCAATTCTGTCGTCGTAACTCTCTACCGCCACTTTGGCTCTCTCGCCCGGTTCACGAACAATTTTTTTGATGGTGATAAGTCCGTCGAAAATCTCAGGCACTTCGGTTTCAAACAAACGTTCAAGGAAAACCGGAGAAGTTCTTGAAACAATAATCGAAGGAGTTCCGTTTTTCATTTCCACTTTGGATACCACCGCTTTTACGGTGTCTCCTTTTTTGAAAAAGTCCGAAGGAATTTGCTCGGTTTTAGGCAATAACAATTCGTTTCCTTCGTCGTCAATCAGCATGATCTCTTTTTTCCACACCTGATATACTTCAGCTGTGATCACGTCGCCAATCTTGTCTTTGTATTTGTTGTAGATCTCGTTTTTCTCGAGTTCCAGAATCTTTTGAACCAGGTTTTGGCGTACCGATAACACGGCTCTTCTTCCGAAGTCATCTAATTTTACCGGTTCAGAAACTTCTTCTCCAATTTCAAAATCGGGTTCAATTTTAATAGCATCGGAATACGAAATGTGTTTGTTTTCATCGTAGTCGAAGGAATCTTCTGCAAATTCATCGTCAACGATGACACGGTTTTTATAAATCTCCACGTCACCTTTGTCGGGGTTAACGATAATGTCGAAATTTTTATCCGAACCGTATTTTTTGATCAGCATATTTCTGAACACATCTTCAATAATGCTCATGAGAGTGGCACGATCGATGTTTTTGATGTCCTTGAATTCTGAAAACGATTCGATAAGGTTTACGCTTTCCATTGTTTTTGTTGTTGATTAGTATTTAAGTTTAATTTTTGTTTCTTTCATTTCTGAATAGGGCACGTGGTAGGTTCTTACCACAGTGGTTTTTCCTTTTCCAAGTGTTTTGTTTTCTCTGCTGCTCACTTCAATTTCAATGCCTTCTTCGTCGCTCTGAAGCAATTTGCCTTCGAGTTTGGTGTTGTCGGTTTTGAGCACCTCGAGATCCCGACCCACATGGCGTTTGTACTGACGGGGAAAAGCCAGTGGGGTGGCGGCGCCGTGCGAGCTGACATCGAGAGAAAAATCTTCCCGGTCGCGGTTCAGTTCACCTTCAATGGCCCGACTCAGGGTTACACAATCCTTAATGGTTACCCCTTCATCCCCATCGATAAACACATTGATCTTGTTGTCGCTGCTGATTTTAATGCCGGTAACGTACAGCTTGGTATCTTGGAGATGCCTGCTGCAGATGTCCATTATGGTGTCTTTGTTGATCACTTTTATTCAATAAAATAGGGGACTTTCTGTCCCCTATCCGCATTGTTTTATTTTCTTCGGCAAATATATGCATTAAATTCGGATAAAATGCAAAATAATCAGAGAAAATGTTTGGTGCTTACCCAACCCGGGCACCTTTTGTAACGTTAGGTCTGCTGATAAACGGCCATGCTGAAACACCGAACCATTTTTTTTATTCTTGCGCTGATTGCCTTGCTGTTTCTTCAGATAGAGGCGGCCAACGCGGGTTTGCTGGGCAAGTGGAGGCGTATACTGGAACAAACACTTTCTCCCTTTTTAGTGGTTACTAGCGGCATTGCCCTCATGGTATTTGCCCTGGTGTATTTTGCCGTATTTGACAAAAGCCTCAACATTAAAGAAAGACAGGAGCAGGAACACTGAAGTCCAAAGCTCTAAAAAGCGCCGGGGAAGGCTTGGTTTTCACATTATTCTTTCATTTCAGGTGTACCGGATGAAGTTATTATAACTCATTTTCAGTTGATTAAGCCTCTCAGGAGACAATTGTTTGACTTAAAAACCATGCTCCGGCGGGGGAATACGAACTAAAATTTTGTTTTAGACCCGTTATTTCTATTTTTGTGTCGAATTTTTAAATCGAACAAGAATGTCTGAAATTGCAAACAAAGTAAAATCAATCATCGTTGACAAATTAGGCGTTGATGAAAAAGAAGTAACTCCTGCCGCCAGTTTTACAAACGATCTGGGTGCTGATTCATTGGATACAGTAGAGTTGATCATGGAATTCGAAAAAGAATTCAATATCGCTATTCCTGACGAACAAGCAGAAAAGATCGCTACTGTAGGAGATGCCATTTCTTACATTGAGACCAACGCGAAAAACTAATTTCGTTTATGCAATTAAAACGTGTAGTAGTTACAGGGCTTGGAGCCATCACGCCTTTGGGCAATAGTGTAAACGACTATTGGAACAACCTGGTGAATGGAGTCAGCGGCGCTGCGCCTATTACACGTTTTGATGCATCCAAATTCAAAACCCGTTTTGCCTGTGAGGTAAAGGGGTTTAATCCTGAAGAGTATTTCGATAAGAAAGAAGCCCGTAAACTGGACGCCTTTTCCTGGTATGGAATTGCAGCCAGTGTGCAGGCTGTTGCCGATAGTGGCATCGACTCCGAAAAAATTGACAAGGACGAAGTGGGTGTTATCTGGGGAAGCGGTATCGGGGGCTTAGACACCTTCCAGGCCGAAACCTTTAATTTTGCAAAAGGCGATGGAACCCCAAGGTTCAACCCTTTCTTTATTCCTAAAATGATTGCCGACATTTGTTCGGGTCATATTTCCATACGTTTTGGTTTCCGCGGACCAAATTTTACCACGGTTTCGGCTTGCGCTTCCTCTACATCCGCCTTAATAGATGCCTTTACCTACATTCGTTTAGGCAAGGCCAACGCCATTATTGCCGGAGGATCGGAAGCTGCCATTAACGAAAGTGGTATTGGCGGGTTTAACGCCGTTCAGGCTATGAGCACCCGCAACGATGCGCCTGAAAAAGCGTCACGCCCTTATGACAAGGACCGCGATGGTTTTGTTCTGGGAGAAGGCGGAGTGGCTCTGGTTTTAGAAGAATACGAACATGCCAAAGCCCGTGGGGCTAAAATTTACGCCGAAATCATTGGCGGAGGCATGAGTGGAGACGCCTACCACATCACCGCTCCGCATCCTGAAGGACTTGGTGCGACTCTAGTAATGAAACGCGCGCTTAAAGACGCCGGCATCTCCGCCAACGAAATTGATTACATCAATACCCATGGCACCAGCACACCGCTGGGCGATGGAGCTGAGCTGAAAGCCATCGCCAATGTATTTGGTGAACAGGCGTATAAAATGAACATCAGTTCCACCAAATCCATGACCGGGCATTTACTTGGCGCAGCCGGAGCCATTGAAGCTCTTGCCACCGTTTTGGCTGTGAAAAACGACATTGCACCACCTACCATTAATTTCGAAACTCCTGATCCGGAGATCGATCCGCGTTTTAATCTCACCTTTAACAAGGCACAAAAACGCACTATTAACGCGGCCATCAGCAATACCTTCGGTTTTGGAGGTCACAACGCTGCCGTTATTATCAAAAAATACACTTAATTTAAGTCTTGGCCATTCGTAAATTATTATCGCTGCTCCAAAAGCAATCCGGCGATAAAAGTTTGAAGTCCTGGATCAAATCCACCTGCGGTTACACCCCCATTAACCTCTCATTATACAAACAGGCCCTATCGCACCGCAGTCACAGCGCTGCCTCTAAGTCTCCGATAAACAACGAACGCCTCGAATTTCTCGGCGATGCCATTTTAGGCGCTATTGTGGCCGATTATTTGTTTGAGATTTATCCTTATAAAAACGAAGGGTTTCTTACCCAACTCAGGAGTAAGATAGTAAATGGCGAAAGCCTGAAGAGTCTTGCCAAAAAATTCGGCTTTGAACTTCACCTCAAAACCAATTCCCGCCGTAACGAAAGGCCTTCTACCTACGCCCTGGGAGATGCCTTTGAGGCTTTTATTGGTGCTCTTTACCTTGACCATGGATTTAACAAAACAAAAAAATTCGTAGTTTCAAGAATAATTAAAACCCACCTCGACCTTGACAAGCTGGTACAGACCAATGAAGATTTTAAAAGTCAACTTCAGATTTTTTGCCAGAAAAATAAATTTCAACTCGAATACAGATTGCTTTCGGAGGAGATGAACGGCAAGGACAGGGTGTATGTGATACAAGTATTTGTGAACGACAAACCTTATACGCGGTTTGAAAATTTCAGCAAGCGCGTAGCCGAGCAAAAAGCCGCAGAGCTCAGCTTACAAGACCTGATTCAAGAATATGGCGAAACCACACGTACTGAATATTAATGATGAAGATTTTGAATTCGCTTTATTGGGCTTAAGTATACTGAAAGACCAATACGAAACCGCCATTACTATCAACAACACCTTACTCATTCGCCTTGAACTGAACAATCATTTCAGCCTGGCTCTTAAGGATAACAAACTCTTTCGGTTTTCGCTGTTTTCTTATTTCGACAAGGAATTTGGCATTGAGTACCTGCTTGTTCCTAACGCCAGCAATTTTGAAGAACCCAACCTCAATGCGGCCGCTAACGCCGACCTCTTCTCTGAAATAGCCGTAGAGGAAAGAAGTTTGCTGATTAAAGAGCTGCCCAAAACCGATTATTTTCTCATTCTGAAAGGAGAAGAAATTGAAGGCCACAAACACAAAATCATACAACGGCTCAAAACCATGGACGATTTGTTAAGCGTTCAGTTGATTGATGTGTCGGAATTACCCAGCAAGAGTCATCTGGTGTTTTAGTCCACATTCATAAATTGTAAATACCTTTGCCCCATGGATGACATCAAAAAACGCATCACCCAGTTAAGAGAAGATTTTATGCAGGGCAGCCTTTCTGAAAAGGAGGTGAGTGATGCCCCTTCTCAACAATTTGAACTCTGGTTGAATCAGGCCATGACGGCTGATCTCCCTGAATGGCAAGCCATGACGCTGGGAACGGTATCTCCTGACCTCCGTCCTTCGGCCCGAATTGTGTATCTCAGACAGTTTCAAAACGACCAGTATTGGTTTTACGGCAATTACAATTCGCGTAAAGCCCGGCATTTAAAACAGAACCCCAACGCTTGCCTGAGTTTTTTCTGGCCTCAACTCGAACGACAGATTCGTTTGGAGGGAAGCGTTGAACTTTGCCATGACGACACCAGCGATGCGTATTTCGATGGCCGGCCATTTGAATCCAAGCTGGGGGCCTGGGCCTCGGATCAAAGCGCTGTTTTAAAAAACCGCGAAGAGCTCGAAGCCCAATTGGAAGTGTACAGAAAAAAATTTGAAGATGGCAACATCTACCGTCCGCCCTATTGGGGCGGCTGGGTGTTTACCGCAAAGTATTACGAATTCTGGCAAGGCCGAAAAAGCCGGCTGCACGACAGGATTACCTATGAATTCAAAAACGGAGAATGGACTATAAACCGAATAGCGCCTTAATACCATGACAAAAGAAGATAAAATCAAAAGCTTTGATTCCGGCGGTGTCGGTCAATTTAACGCGGGTATGTACGGCTTGCCCTTTACACCTGAAGAATGTGATACGGTTATTATTCCGGTGCCCTGGGAGGTAACAGTAAGTTACGGAGGCGGCACTGCGAAAGGGCCGGAAGCGGTGCTGAAAGCAAGTTACCAGGTTGACCTTTACGACCCCTTTGTGAAAGATGCCTGGAAACGCGGCATTGCACTGGATGAAATTTCAGAGGAGATAAAAAACAAAAGCGACAAACTCAGGCCCTTGTCTGAAGACTACATTGATGCTCTGGCAAAAGGGGCCGACGAACACAATTCGGAATTATCAAAAATTGCGGCTCAAATAAAAAAGGAATGTCTTTGGCTGAACGAAAAAGTAAAACAACGTTGTTTGCATTTTTTAAATGAGGGCAAAACCCTGGGTTTGCTGGGTGGTGACCATTCCACACCCCTGGGTATGATACAGGCATTATCCGAGAAAAACGAATCCTTTGGTATTTTACAAATCGACGCCCATGCCGACCTGAGAGATGCGTATGAAGGCTTTGAATTTTCTCACGCTTCCATCATGTTCAACGCACTTAAACAGAAACAGGTCAGTAAATTGGTGCAGGTGGGCATACGTGATTATTGTGAAGACGAGCTGAACCTGATTCAAAACAGCCAGGGCAGAATTCAAACTTTTTTCGACCGGGATTTGCAGTATCAAATGTTCAGGGGTGATTCCTGGGAAAGGATTTGCAACCGCATTGTTTCTGCCCTGCCCCAAAATCTGTACCTGAGTTTTGATATTGACGGGCTCGATCCCAAACTCTGCCCGAATACCGGAACCCCGGTAGCAGGCGGATTGAATACAGAGCAGGTACTTTTTCTTTTGGAAAAAATTGTCCGCAGCGGACGCCGTTTTTTAGCCTTCGATCTGAATGAAGTGGCTCCCGGTGCTGAAGGCGATGAATGGGATGCCAATGTGGCCGCGCGTTTATTATACCGAATCGCAAACCTTGTTGCTTATAGCCAAAAAAAATAAGATGCGAAGGCTGACACTGCTGTTTGTTTTGCTAAGCTGGATAAACATGGAGGCAAAAACAACTAAACTAAAAACAGGCACTTACAGAGCTGAGTTACTGCTGGATGCAAATAACAATACCCTACTGCCATTCAATTTTGACCTGAGCTACGAAAACAAAAAACCCAGGATCATCTTTCGCAACGCGGAAGAAAAAATTGTTGTGGACGAAATTCGTCAGTACAAAGATTCTATCTTTATTAAACTGCCGGTTTTTGATACCGAAATACGGTGTAAAATAAAAGGCGGGGTTTGGGAAGGTGTTTGGATTAACCATTACCGAAAAGACAAAAATATAATTCCATTTAAAGCGTACTTTAATCAGACCTACCGTTTCGAAACAACAAGTCCGGTCTCAACAGAATCTGTGGAAGGGCGATGGGAAGTGGTGTTTAAGGGGCAGAACGGTAAAGACACCAAAGCCATTGGAGTGTTTCACCACATCGAACAAAGCCCATTTATATCCGGCACATTTTTAACGGAAACCGGAGATTACCGCTACCTGGAAGGGGTATTAAACGGAAAAAAACTCCTCCTTTCCTGCTTTGATGGCAGTCACGCTTTTTTATTCGAGGCTACCTTAAGCGACAAAGAGCATCTGGAAGGTGTGTTTTACAGTGGCAGTCACTGGAAGGAAAACTGGAGCGGAATTAAAAATGATTCTGCCCGATTAAGAGATCCGGATAAGATTACTTACGTTAAAACAAAAGATTCTGTATTCACCTTTCGCTACCAGGATACGAAGGGGAATTGGGTGAGCTCAGGCGATGATTCCTTTAAAAACAAGGTGATAATTGTACAACTCATGGGCAGCTGGTGTCCTAACTGCATGGATGAAAGCCGTTTCCTAAAACAAGTACACGAAAAATACAATGCCCTGGGGCTTGAAATTGTTGCTCTGGCCTTTGAAAAAACCAACGATCCTGAAAAAAGCAAAGCGCAGGTAGAACGCATGAAAACACGCCTTGAATTGCCTTATCCTGTGCTCATCACGCAAAAAACAGGCAAGGACAAAGCGGGCGAAACCCTTCCCTTTCTGAATGAAATTGCCGCTTTTCCCACCACCCTTTTTCTTGACCGATCACATAACATTGTTAAAATTCACACCGGCTTCAGCGGGCCGGCAACAGGAAAGGCCTATGCTGATTTTGTAAAGGAAACTGAACAGCTCATCGAGCAATTGCTTGAACAGAGATAAGGCGATGGGAAAGCCCTGAACCAAATTCTTATTACATTTAGGCTTTGCAAATCCACCCTCATGTTTACAGGAATCATTGAAACCTTAGCCCGCCTTGAAAAAATTGAAAAGGAGGGCGACAATTTGCACCTGAGCTTTTCCTGTTCATTCACCGGAGAATTAAAGGTAGATCAAAGCGTGGCGCACAATGGAGTTTGCCTGACCGTAGTTTCGGTAAATGGTCCCATCTATACTGTAACGGCCATTCAGGAAACCCTGAACAGAACCAACCTGGGCAAATTGTTGCCCGGAGACTTAGTTAATCTTGAACGCTGTATGTTAGCCAATGGGCGATTCGACGGGCATGTGGTACAGGGTCATGTGGACACCACAGCTGAATGCAAAACGGTTAGGGAATTGAACGGAAGCTGGGAATTTGAGTTTGAATATCCGGCCTCCAGCCAACACATCACCGTGGATAAGGGCAGTATAACTGTAAACGGGGTGAGTTTAACCGTTGTAGAGCCCAAAGCCAATTCCTTCAAAGTGTGTATTATCCCCTATACCTTTGAACACACCACTTTTAAATCTCTGAAACCGGGCTCAAAAGTGAATCTTGAATTTGATATTATCGGAAAATACGTTTCCCGGCTATTGACCATAAAAGGTTAATATTTTCCCACCAGAGGCTTACTTTTCGTTTTTTAAGTTTGAGGGTTTGTGTAATTTAACTTAAATTTTTATTCATGATATCCATGCGTTATTTTCACCTCCTTGCCCTCACATGTATTTTACTTCTCAGCCAGCAGGTATTAGGTCAGAACAGCAATTCAGGTTTACTTGACCTCGATGGCGTGGTATACGGCTATGTATACAATCCTGCAACAAAAGGCATATTTAAAAAGGAAAAACAAATTGTACTGGAAGGAACACTTTCCAATGTACAAATCACTGTTACCGAAAATAATCAATCTGTTTTAAATGCACTTACCAATAAAAAAGGAGAGTTTAAGTTCAAATTAAAACTTGGTAAATTGTATAAGTTGGCCTTAACAAAGTCGAACCACAACGACTGTTATTTGTTAATCGACCTGAGAAACATTCCTCAACCCATTGTCACCTCAGGATTCAGCTTCGATGCCATGGAGCTGATCATGAACAGTTTTCTGAGCAAGGATACCACCAACAGCAAGTTGCCTTTTGGGCGTTTATACTTCAATGCCAAAGGGAACTTTATGGATTTTGAGGAAATACTCCCCAAAAACAAAAAAAATCTGGAATTAAGGAAAAAGGAAAACATGACCCCTGTGAATTTTATCCTTAAATCGATTGAGAAGAACAAAGGGACTATACTGGGAGCAGGCACAGAAGAAGTGAAAAAACCGATTTCCAAAAAAACAGAAGCGGCTGCAGACACCAGTTCGAGCAGAGACAGTGTTGCCAGCACTGTAAGGGTGTCGATGGTTAAACCACTTGAAAAAAAGCCAATAGCCCTTGATTTTGATAATATCACCGAAGACGACATTACCAAAAAAGAACTGGAGTTGTCGGACATCAGAAAACAAATTGAACTCGACCGCAAAAACGCGGTCACCCATGAAGACAGTCTTGCCTTTCAGGAAAAAGAAAGAATCGTTGAAGCAGCTTCTATTGAACTCAATAATGCCAAAAAACTCATCGCACTTCAAAAACAGGAAATCTCCAGTCAAAAACGACTTTTGGTTTGGGCAGGTATCAGCATCGCCTTTATATTGTGTTTTCTTGGCCTTGTGGTTAAGTATTACATCGACAAACGCAAGTCCAACCACATCCTTAGTGAAAAAAACCGGCGCATCACCGAAAGCATAAATTACGCCAAACGCATACAACATGCCATATTGCTCAGGGATGACGAAATCCGCAAGATTCTGCCCGATTCTTTTATCTATTTTCAACCCCTTAACATTGTAAGTGGTGATTTTTACTGGATCTCCAAACACGAAAGCAAGGTGGTGGTGGCAGCGGTGGATTGCACCGGACATGGGGTTCCCGGGGCATTTATGTCTCTGATATGCAATTCCATTTTGTATGAAACCATAATGGATAAAAAAATACTAAACCCCTCCGAAATACTGTCGCGGTTGAACAAGGGCATTATCAATTTGTTGCGGCAGGACAGTGATGAAAACGCAAGCATGGATGGAATGGAACTCTCACTTTGCGTTATTGATCACCAAAAATCAAGTTTGGAATTCGCCGGTGCCATGAATCCCGGTTTTATTGTGCGAAATGGTAAAGTAGAAACCCTTGAAGCCGACGTTCAAACCATAGGGGGTATGAATTATTTTCTTGATAAAAGCAAAGAAGCAGAGTTTACCACAAGCACGGTTCAACTTGAAAAAGGCATGAGCCTTTATTTACTGTCTGACGGCTTTACCGATCAGTTTGGTGGCCCCGATAACAAAAAATTCAACAACAAACGCTTTAAACAACTTTTACTCGACATTCAGGGGCTTCCGATGGGAGAGCAAAAAGAAGCCATTCATAAGGCTTTGTTAGATTGGATGGGGACTCAGGAACAGATTGATGATATCCTTATTATGGGGATGAGGTTTTAAGAAGCCACCTCTACCAGTTCCATAGGAATCTTCAGCATACGCTTGAACTCCTTGCCCTTGATTTCCATCAAATCATCTTCTTCATCGTATTTCCAGATGATTTTTGCTTCATTGCCGGCATCGATAAGGGATTCAATGGTTTTGAAAAGAATGAGCAACTGTTTAATGGAACTTGAGTTGAAGTACTCAAAATGGGTGTTTAACTCGGTAAGCGGAAGCGGATCCTTGACGTATTCCTTCATCCATTCAATAACGGGTTGATAGAATTGAAAAGAGTCTTCGGGAAGTGATCGGCCCGAGATGCTGAACTGCTTCGCGTCCTTGTCGAATACAACTTCTGGTGATTCTTTAGTTCCTTTAAGTTTGAGGGCCTTTTGCATGTTTCAGATAGCTATGTTAAGAGAAAAAAACGATATCTCTTTTCCGGGTAGGGGTTCAAAATGGTATTGCAGGTCTTTTCCTCCAAATTTAATTATTTCCATAAAGCCAACTCCTGCTCCGGTCCCTTTTTTATTGCTTTCTTCACTCAGTATGGTTTCGGTATAAAGGGCGTCCAGTTCCTCAGGATGGGTCGCAGCCGCACTAACCTTATCAATATGAGAAGCAATGTGTTCAATTTTGGCGTTTTGTATAAAATTCCCCGTCATCACATGGTATTTGTTGTCCTTGAACAAAATCGCAAAAATCCCCTCTTTGCCATGCTCCATAACTACACCGTGGCGGCTGATGTTTTGAAGCATTTCGATAAGTATGTAAATGATTTTTTTTCTCGCTCCGGTGTTTTTAATGGAATCAAGATTGGTGGTAATAATGTCGAGCAAGGGTAATATAACCTCCTGTGAAAAATCGCCCTTTTGGATCATAATCACGTTTTCGTCGACCATGTTCCTGTACAAACGTTTCATCGAATCAATGTTCGCCTTGTTTTGTGATTCGTTCATCCGTTCATTGGACAAATTCAGAATCAATTGCATGTGAAACATTGAATAACCACTGCCGACCCCGTCAAAAGCAAACTCAAGGGGGTAGTTGGTTTTCCTGGCCATTTCAATCAAACCAATTCCGGCACCCCCTTTGGCGGAAAGACTGTTGTTCATCAGGGAGTTTTTATATACTTCCTCCAGTTCCTCTGTTGAATACGCGTTCACCGCGTCAAACTTGGAGGTAAGGCTGTTTTTAATGCCATTTTCAATCAAATTGCTGGAACCAATGTAAAAAGCATCATTGATGTTTCTGACTAAAAACATCATGGGCATACTTAGCCCCTGAGCTTTTGCGTCGCCTCCATCCGAATGCCGGATGATGTTCTGATAACATTCGTTCATCAGAAAAAAGACCCTTTTTTTCACTGTTCCTGACTCTCCGCCGCTCGCCTTGTTCAAAAGCAAAAACTCATAGGTAAGTTTGTCGTTAAAATCCCCCAGATAAATCAAACTAAAACTATCTTCCGATAAGGTTTTGTAAAACTTGTATATGGTGTTTTCAGTCAAGGAATGGAAAGGGTCTAATTTATAAATCATTTGTTTCAACACCTTATCCTTTCATAAAAAAATTTAAGGAGTTTTGAGCTTGATGTTTTAACAAAATTCTGATGGGGTTATTTTGTCTGGGTTAACTTCAAGGCCTTTTTAAGCTTATCCGTAATTTTTAATACAGCCGGACAAACCAGGGTGTTGTGATAAGTCAGGTCAAGTATTTGATGCATTTTCCGGCGATTGGTGTGAGGGTATTCCTTGCAGGCTGCGGGCCGGTGCTCGTATATCCGGCAGGCATTGTCTTCTTTCAAAAATGGACAAGGGATGGTCTTTGGCACATAATCCTTGTCTTCATCCAGCCGAAGGTAGTTTTGGGTAAACTCCCCTGGTTTTAATTTCAGAGCTTTTGCCGCGCGCTCAATATCCCGCTCGTAAAAAATGGGGGAGGTGGTTTTGCAGCAATTGGCGCAACTTAAACAATCGGTTTCGGCAAACACCTCTTCGTGTAATTCCAAAAACTGAAAGTCCAGGTCAGCGGGTGGCCTGGACTTTAGTTTTCTGTAAAAGTTCTGATTTTCCTTTTTTAAGCTTTTGGCTTTGGAATTAAACTCCTCAAGCTTTGTATTCATTGAGCAATGAAACTGGAATTTAGAACAGCCGGGTGCGCCGGCCAGGAATTAACTTGCTTTTTTAGCGGCAGCTTTTTTTGCCGGGGCCTTTTTAGCGGCGGCTTTTTTTGGTGCTGCAGCAGTTGTTTTGGTGGCCTTTTTCTTTTTCTTTGGTCGGCTTACACCAGTACTGCCAATGTGAATTTTACCGCGTTTTGATCTTTTGTCTCCTTTTCCCATAATAAAATTAAATTATACGCGTAAATGTAAAAAATTATCTTTACCCTCACAATTCCTTTGCTGTAGCTTTGCTCTGCAGCAAATTCATTTTTTTGATACAACTCCCATTAAAAACCGATTTCATAAGCAGGAGCGGCTTTGCAGTAAAAAACGCATAGAGGCCTTATTCAAGAAGGGCCGGGCCTTAAACCGTTATCCGGTTAAACTGATGTATTTGCCTGCCGAAGGTGAATTGCGTTTTCCGGCTCAGGCTTTGTTTGTTGTACCCAAAAAAAATTTCAAACACGCGCACGACCGCAACCGGCTGAAACGGCGTATGCGTGAAGTATACCGCCTTTACAAAAATGAATGGTACCTCCAACTCGGAGAACGCAAATTGTTGCTGGCCTTCATTTACTTTTCCAGAAAGGAAGAGGATTATTCAATCATTGAAAAAAGCATACAGCATCAGCTTGAAAAATTGCTGACAGAAGAAAAACCCTAACGTTTGTTCGCTTCCTTGATGTAGGCATCAAGTGCCCCCGTCATACTTGGATTTTGGGGATTCGGTGCAAAAATATCGAGACGGTAGCCCAGGTTTTTTACCATAAGTCCGGTGATATGGCCGAAAGCCGCGATGCGGGTATTGCCTTGTTTAAATTTTGGAAAGTTCTTTTTCAGGGAACGAATACCAACCGGAGTAAAAAACACCAAAACATCAAACTCGTCAAGGGATTTAATATCACTTAAATCAGCTTCAACAGTTTTATAGAATTTGGCTTTGGTGTAAGTGATTTTAATTTCGTCGAGCAGGTCCACAATTTTTTCCTTGTGCACGTCGCTGGCCGGCAGTAAAAAACGCTCGGCACGGTTTTTACGAATCACGTCCACCAGGTCGAGGATGGTGCCATGACCAAAAAATATTTTTCGTTTACGGTATTGTATGTATTTCTGAAGGTAATAGGCGGTTTGTTCGTTAATGCAGAAGTATTTTAGAGACTCCGGCACTGTAACCCTCATTTCGTTACAAATCCTGAAAAAATGGTCTACCGCGAGCTTGCTGGTTAAAATCACGGCTCCGTGCTCCAGAATCTCAATTCTCTGACTCCTGAACTCCTGTGAGGTTAAGCCCTCCACTTTAATGAACTGACGAAAAGTAACGTTAATGTGATGTTTTTTTGCCAGCTCGAAATATGGATTTTTATCGGCTTCAGTGGGTTTAGGTTGTGAAACCAGTATGCTTCTGACCTTAGTCTTTGGGTGGTTGCTCACCTCCATGGGAGGAGGAGGTGTAAAGGCCACCAGGGGCTTTTTACCCGTTTTTTTTAGCCGCTTTACGATACCTGCCTTTTCAATGGGTTCACGTACCTCTGTACTGGTGAGTACGATTTTTTCTTTCGTTTTCCCATTCAGCGTTTTTGACGCCTTGGGCAAGTCTGCTTTTTTAACCGGTTTAGCCGCTGGTTTAGGCCTGCTCTGAGCCACAGCCTTGCCTCTTGATGTTTTAGAGGCCTTTTTTTTGGAAACTGATGCTTTGGAAACTTTGGAAGAGGCGTCTGCCTTTTTTTTAATTTTCTGAACTGACATCAATTACCCTGCTTTAAAAGTTTCAATTGTGTACTTTACCAATACGAGTTGAGGTAAAATTTCTAAAGCGCAAAAGTACGTTAAAATTTGCAATATTCCTAACCCGTCTTCGCTTATACCGAGGAGCAGGCCTTTTACCCATTTGATCAGTAGCATAAGGCCAACCAGCACAAGCGACGCTATCAGGAGAAAATTTGCATTGATTTCCGAAAAACCCAATAATAGTAACAAGGGGAACAACAACAAGCCTGAAATACGGTTGATACTTCCTGAAACAAGCTGGTATTCCTGAATAAATTTTCCTTTGGATGAGATGCTTTTTAAGAATGCGTTCATAAAGGCTTTATAGGCCAGTATAAGCAGAATCATACAAGTAAAAAAAAGCACCTGTTCAGTAAATGCAGTGTTTTGAAGAAGTATTGAAAATCTTTGGTTGACCGAATAAGCCAGAAATGAAAGATTGAGTACAAAAAAAAGATTGAGCAATTGGGGAAACAGCTCTGCTCTTCCTATCTCCTTTCTTTCAAACTTTCTTTGGGTTTGAAAACTAAAGCCAAACTGTAAGGTTCTGAGTACATCCTGTACAGAATACTTTTTCACGGTGGTAAGAATGACCAGGCCGGTGAGCAGGTATGCAGAAATCCAAATGGGTTCGTTGCTGTGTTGAAGCGGTATGGCCTGCAGGCCGGACGACGGAAGCAGATGATCGCTGAAAATATGCGCGTGGGGTACGGTGTTCACACTAAAGAGAAAATGTTCTCGAAATACAAAACCCGAACTTCACTTGTCCGTCTGACCAGGTATCCGTTGTGTACGGGAGGTAATTGTTTTCGATGATTCCGGAAGCATTGGTGAACAAAAGGCTAAACACATGTCCTCCTGTTTCAATTTCAAATCCCAGCGCCAGGGGCAGGCTTACCGAGGGGTTGTTATGGTAATACGGCGCGAAATTGAAAAAATAATCCCCGATGATGCTGAAGCGTTTGCTGAGTTTAAGCCTGCCGCCAAATCCCAGTGAAAAAAACCCGTTCACATCGGCTTCACCTGAGTTACTGTTATAACTTTCCTTTATAAAATTACGGTACATATAGGTGGGCAAGAGTTCCAGCGATAACCAATCCGTGATTTTGCTGGCGATTATCAGTTGTGTACAATAACTGAAGCGGTGACGTTCATCCGTTTCAAAATCTTTTTGTACCCCCGCATATAGTTCATTGGTAGGGGCAAAAGAATAACCAACGCTTTCGAAAACAGCGATGGAGACCGGAATTTTAAAATCACTGGTTTGTTCGAGCAGCCGCCACTTCAGGTTACCATCAAACAGCTTGTTAAGTTTGCTTCTTCCTATGCCTACACAGAGTTTATCGGTGATGCCATAATCAAAACTGAACCGTATATCGGTTACCTGATCAAAACCAAAAAAGGTTTGAAAGGTGTTGTTAATCGGGTTGGGTACCGTTGCGTCGTAAATGTTTCCAAAACGGTGCAGGATTCTGAAATCCAAATGTTTCTTTTTTACCGTTTCAATGGTTTGAGCATTGGCTATACGCATGGTTTTAAAGGTGGCATACACCTTTTTTGGTCCCTGATCGGTTTCAGCAATCAAACTTAATAAATCCTCTTCCTGGGCGCTGAAGGAGAGTGAAATCAACAACAGACCGATAAGCGTTTTAAATCCGGTAACAGACCTCATAGGCGTTTGCTTATTTTTTTTGGAAGGCTTCCAATGTGGAACTGATGCTGACATCTACCACTTCAGCAATATTCTTAACGTACATCGAAGGCACCTTTATATCGTAATCACTTACTTTTACCTGAAACTTACTTTGAATTTTGTATTCATTACCAACCTTAGTGAGGGTGCCGTTGAGGGTGATTTCTTTTTTCACGCCATGGATATCCATTACTCCGGTAATTGTTACCTTGTATTCCCCATCCTTGCTGTGATCGATGGGCTCGTTAATTTTTCCTTTGAATTCTGCGTTTGGAAATTTGGTGCTTTCCATGTAGTTCTCGTTAAAATGCTCTTCCATCAAGGCATTTTTGAACTTGAAGTTTTGAATACTAACCCTTATCTGAATGTCATTGGTAGTGGTTTTGAAAATAATCACTGCTCCTTTGTTTTGAGCCTCAATGTCCTCGAGTGGGGCGCTTGAAAAGAAAGTAATGAGAGTGCTGCCTTGTTTAGCGGTGTAAATCTGGGCCTTAGAATTAAAACCCAATGCGAGAATGGTCAAAACAATACCAATTACTTTTTGCATAGTCGATTTTTAATCAAAATTAAACTATTTCTGTTAATTCACAATCCTTCATGAAATTGAGCAGGAGTTTTGGGAAAGCATGATTTCTGAGATTTTTCACGCTGCTGCTTTTTGCGGTTGGAAGATGAGGCCGGATGGGATAAAACACGTAAAACACGGCATAAATAGTTTGATGACTAAGCAGGTGTTTGTATTCTCCTGAGCTAAGCAACAAGGCTTTTTTCAGTCCTTTAGTTTTGAACTGTTTCTCAGCGGTTTTAATCAGTTCGGCCTTTGTCAATCGCGATTCACTTTCAAGAAGCGGGAATTGATACAAACCCTGCCAGATGTCTTTTTCATTGCGTTTGAGGATAGGAAGGTTTTTTTTGGCATCGATAAACACAAGGTAATTAAAGAAGCGGGGCCTGACATTGGTTTTTTTTGCCTTTACTGGCAGGGATACAACGTTTGAAGTGGCAAAAGCCAAACATCGTTGAGAAAAGATGCAGTTCTCACAATCCGGTGTTCCGGGTTTACAATACTGAGCGCCAAACTCCATGATAGCCTGGTTGTAGATGGCCTCCTGTTTTTTAGGCAACAAGGCAGAGGCCAGCTCCTGAAACATTTTTTTTCCTGCACCTGAATCAATGGGTGTTTTGATCCCAAATACACGACTCAATACCCTGTAAACATTTCCGTCAACCACAGCATGGGGTAAATCAAAGGCAAAACTGGCGATAGCCGCAGCAGTATAATCGCCTATTCCTTTCAGTTCAAGGATTTGTTGATGCTGTTCCGGAAATTTGCCCTTAAACCTTGTTGCTACGGTTTTAGCGCTGGCATGCAGGTTTCTGGCCCTGGAATAATAGCCTAATCCCTCCCACATTTTTAATACTTCGTTTTCTGAGGCCTCAGCGAGTTGTTTCACATTGGGAAAGCGTTTAATAAACCGCTGGTAATACCCCAAGCCTTGTTTCACCTGGGTTTGCTGCAGTATTATTTCCGATAGCCAAATTTTATAGGGGTCCTTCTCTTCCCTCCAGGGCAGGTCCCTTTTGTTAAGCTTGTACCAGGCGATCAGCTTCTCTGCAAACCAGCTGTTTAAGCCCGATGACCCGGCTATTTTCTCTCTCATTGCTGCAATATGGTGTTTATTCCCTCATTTTTCTTCAAAAACCCGGGTTTTTAACATTTTCACCGGGTTTTGGTGTTTAAACCTGTCCCTGTTAGCTCTTAAGTGTTTGATTGTTAAGCCACATGAGTTTCCAAAAAAAATTTTCATTTGTTGATATAAATAGTATCTTTGCTGCCCGTTTTAAATTACAATTAATTGATTTTAAACAATTTGTAAAATGACCAAAGCAGATATTGTAAATGAAATATCAGAAAAGACAGGCATAGAAAAAATGGCTGTTCAGGCAACCGTTGAGGCCTTTATGAAAACGATTCGCAACTCCATGGTAGAGGGTAAGAATGTGTACCTAAGGGGGTTCGGAACGTTTTTAGTGAAAAAGCGTGCTGAAAAAATAGGTCGTAATATTTCAAAGAATACAACTGTAGTGATTCCTGAGCATTATATCCCTGCTTTTAAAGCGGCTAAAACTTTCGCTGAGCGTGTAAAACGCAATGTAAAAAGTGCTGAACCGCTTCCTAAAACAGAAGATTAATACTTATGAGCGCTAAAAAAACCAGATGGATTCTGATTTCAGGCGCCCTTGTCCTATTCGTTCTTTTATTTATTTCTCCACGTCAGAAAACGAACGCTGCTTCAGATGCTGAGTCCGGTAATGCTGCTGTTGCAAAACCCATTGCGCGAAGCAATAAGCAGGCTTTAGAGGTTTATCTCAACCTGGCTCTCAATAACCTGACAACAGAGCTTAGAAAAAATTACAAGGAACTCAACACCAAAAACCAGACGGATAGTCTTGTGGCTTTTTGGGATAAGTTAAAACGCCCTGATCTGGCGGCATACTTCACCGAAAGTGCAGCTGAAAAAACCGACAGCGCTTTTGCCTGGTATAAAGCCGGTAACCGTTATTATTACGCCATTCCTTTTATAAAGGACGAAACGGAACTACCCCTGTTGTACCAAAGGGCTGCTGCTTGTTTTGAGAACAGTTTGAAGAAGGACAGCTCAAATACAGACGCAAAGATAATGCTGGCCGCATGCATGGTTGAAGGAAGTGAGGACCCTATGCAGGGAATCAGCCTGCTGAGATCCTTAGAACAAAAAGACAGCAACAACGTAAAACTGCAAATGACCTTTGCTTTGTTTTCGGTAAAAAGCGGACAGTTGGACAAAGCGGTCCGTCGATTTAATAAGGTACTCCAAATCGACAGTAGCGCCATTGAAGTTTACCTTCATCTGGCCGATGCTTACGAAAAACTTGGTCAACCCGAAAAAAGCCTGAAAATGCTGGAGAACTATCAATCAAAAACAAACGATCCCATGGTAAAACTGGAGATCGGGAAATACATAGAGCAATTAAGAAATAGTAATTAACCAAAAAAAGAAAGATTATGCCAAGCGGTAAGAAAAGAAAGAGACATAAAATGGCCACTCACAAACGCAAAAAACGTTTGAGAAAAAATCGTCATAAGAAGAAATAATTGAATTCAGCGGCACAGACATTCTGATACTATTCAGAAGTTTCTGTCGTCTGTTTTTTCATTTCTCAAGTTATTAACCCATCCTTTCAGAGGTGAATTGCTTATGTGTTGCGTTGTACACCATCGTATTCACATGCGGGCTGCCCTGAACTGATTAAAATACTAAGTGCGTGAATCAAGAATTAATTATTAATTCCACGCCTAACGAAGTGGTGATTGCTTTACTGAACGACAAACGTTTGGTAGAACTGCATCGTGAGAAAAACAATTCCAAATTTTCGGTAGGCGACATTTATTTCGGTAGGTCAAAAAAAGTGATGACAGGGCTCAACGCCGCGTTCGTGGATGTGGGCTATGAAAAAGACGCCTTTCTGCATTACCTCGACCTCGGGCCACAAGCCCTCTCCCTTATGAAGTTTGTTGAAAACGTCAAAAGCGGAAAACAAAGCGTGAGTAACCTGATGTATTTCAAAAATGCTCCCGAAATCAAAAAAGACGGGAAAATCAATGAGCTGGTTAAGTCAGGGCAAAACATTCTGGTGCAAATTGCCAAAGAACCCATTAGCGCCAAAGGCCCCCGGATTACCACAGAAATCAGTTTAGCCGGTCGTTACCTGGTACTTATTCCTTTTTCCGATAAAATTTCTGTGTCCTCAAAAATCAGGAACATAGAGGAAAAAAACAGGCTTAAGGACCTCATGCATTCCATCAAACCCAAAAATTTCGGAGTGATTGTGAGAACCGTGGCTGAAAACAAATCGGTTTCCGACCTTGAAAACGATTTAAACGAATTGGTTCGCCGTTGGGATGAGTGTTTTACAACCCTTAAAACGGCTCAACCCCCTGCCAAGGTACTGGGTGAGGCCGACCGGACCAATGTTATTTTGCGTGATTTTCTGAATGCCAGCTTTAACGCCATTCATGTGAACGACGCCGAGGTATACGAAGACCTGAAGACCTACATTAAAACCATTTCTCCTGATAAGGCCGACATTTTGAAGTTACACACCGGCAAGGTGCCTATTTTTGACGCCTTCGGGGTTGAGAAGCAAATCAAAGGACTTTTCGGAAAAACCGTTCATATGAAAAGTGGCGCTTACCTGGTTGTTGAACACACTGAGGCGCTGCACGTGTTTGATGTGAACAGCGGCAACCGGGCCAAAAGTGAGAACAGTCAGGAACAAAATGCTCTTGATGTGAATTTAGAGGCCGCCGCAGAGGTAGCCCGACAGCTTCGTTTGAGAGACATGGGCGGTATTATTGTGGTGGATTTTATCGACATGCACCATGCCGAAAACCGCAAATTGCTGTTCGACAAACTGAAAGAGGAAATGAAGAGGGACAGGGCTAAACACAACATTTTGCCTCCAAGTAAATTCGGCCTGATTCAAATTACTCGTCAACGCTTACGCCCCGAAGTAAACGTAGAAGTACTCGAAACCTGCCCGGGTTGTGGAGGAACAGGTAAGGTGCAGCCGAGCATTTTGTTTGTCGACCAAATTGACAATACCCTTAGGTATATTCTAAAGGATCAAAATCAGAAAAACATCAGCCTCAACCTTCACCCATACATTGAGGCTTATATCAAAAAAGGGGGATTGTTCAGAAGCCTGCAATGGAAGTGGTATTTTGAATTCAAACAATGGGTTAAAATACAGCCGGTATCCAGCATGGGGATTATGGAGTACAAGTTCTTTAATAAAGACATGGACGAAATCGTGGTTTAGCGTTCCCCATCAGAATATGCTTCACGCCTTTCATAAAACAGCAAAAGCCTTGAAATCAAGGCTTTTTAATTTTGTAGTCCCACTTGGATTCGAACCAAGGGCCGCAGGTTTAGAAAACCTGTGCTCTATCCAGCTGAGCTATGGGACCGGTTGTTTAAAAACGAGGGGCAAAGTTAATAAAAGAAATCTTCAAATACACCATACTTAATTCTTCGCGTTCACGTTCAATAAAGTGCTGCAGCTATCGGTAATTATAGTCAACTACAACGTCAAACATTTTCTTGAACAATGTTTGTATTCGGTGTATAAAGCCCTGGGTCAGCTTAATGCTGAAGTGTTTGTAGTAGACAACAATTCGGTTGACGGCTCCATAGGCCTGATCAGGGAAAAATTTCCACAAGTAAAAGTGATTGCCAATAAGGTTAACAAAGGCTTCTCTGCCGCCAACAACCAGGCCATACTGCAATCCTCCGGGAAGTATGTTTTACTGCTGAATCCTGACACGGTGGTGCAGGAAGACACCTTCAGTAAGTCCATCGCTTTTATGGAAGCGCATCCTGAGGCGGGAGGATTAGGTATTAAAATGCTTGATGGAAAAGGCAATTTTTTACCGGAAAGTAAACGTGGTCTGCCTAAGCCTTCCGTGGCGTTTTACAAAATATTCGGTCTGGCCAAGTTGTTTCCGGGATCAAAAAAATTCGGGCAATACCATCTCACTTACCTTGATAAAAATGCCAATCATCAGGTGGATGTGCTGAGTGGCGCGTTTATGCTCATTCGTAAAGAATGTCTTGATAAAGTGGGTTTGCTCGACGAAACGTTTTTTATGTACGGTGAAGACATCGACCTCTCTTACCGCATAACCAAAGCGGGCTACAAAAATTATTACTTTTCTGATTCCAGCATTATTCATTACAAAGGAGAAAGCACAAAAAAAAGCAGTGTCAACTACGTCATTATTTTTTACAAAGCCATGGCCATCTTTGCCCGTAAACATTTTACGCAAAGCAATGCCCGCTTTTTTAATTTTTTAATTTACCTGGCCATTGCCCTTAGGGCCGGAAGCGCCATATTGTCGAGGGTGCTCAAACAATTGGTTTTTCCCGCTATCGATTTTGCAGCCATACTGGCCGGCATGTACCTCTGCAAAACCATTTATGAAACCTATTTCAAGCTCTACCCCAATTTGTATTCAGAGCAGCTCACCGCCTTGTTTTTTCCAATGTACACCCTGCTCTGGATGTTTTTTGTTTACCTCAGCGGTGGTTACGACAGTCCCTTAAAATACAGGCGAATTTTCAGAGGCATATTGGTTGGAACCGCATTTATTTTGATTGGATATGGCTTACTGCCCGAGCACTACCGATTTTCAAGAGCCCTTATCCTCATTGGTTCTTTAATGGCTTTGAGTTTTTACCTGTTGAGCCGTTGGATCTATGGCCGTTTAAATATTCCAAAATTTAAACATGGCACATACAAAACCAATACAAGGATTGCCATCATTGGCAGCGAAGCAGAATTTAACCGGGTGATGGACCTGCTTGAAAAAACCAAAATCAGAACCGGTTTTGTGGGTTTTATCAGCAATGAAAGCAACGGTATTAAAAACCGGCATTACATTGGTAATTTCGATCAGCTGGATGAAACAATACAGATCCACCACATTACCGAAATCATCTTTTGCGCCAGAGACGTGTCTTCCAGCGACATCATCGGTAAAATGATCAAACTGGTGACGAGGGGTGTAGAGTTTAAAATTGCTCCGCCTGAAAGTTTATCCATCATTGGCAGCAACAGCATTGATACGGCAGGCGATCTTTACGTGATTGATATCAATAACCTCGGACGGCCCGAAAACAGAAGAAAAAAACGTTTGCTCGATATTCTGATGAGCACCTTTGTTCTTGGCATAAGTCCCGTACTTATCTGGTTTCAAAAAAACAAATGGCGTTTTGTAAACAATACTTTGAAAGTGCTTTTTGGTTGGTATTCATGGGTTGGGTATGGCAAATGCGAACGCTTCGATCTGCCTGAAATTCGTCCTTCGGTTTTTACCCCCGCCGATGGTTTATTTCAAGATTTAACAGAGGATCAAACCAAGCGTGTATTCCTCAATTACTCGAAAGATTACCAGAGTGAAAACGACATCAAGATTCTCCTTCGCAACTGGAAAAGGCTCGATCAATAAGTGTTAAACTTTGTTTAGCCCTTGTTTCCTTTAAAGTTTAATCTGAATTTTATTTAAAATTAATTTATGGCATTCTTCCGGATTTTCTGCTTGGTTGTTTTATCATCCTTCACCCTTTTATCACAACAACACAACCCAATCGTATGGACGGCCAGCTATAAGGCATTAAGCGCTTCTGAAGGAGAAATCACCATCCTTGGCACCATACAAACCGGTTGGCATACCTATTCACAGCGCCCCACGGAAGCAGGGCCTATTTCCACTATCATAAAGTTTACCCCTTCGGGAAATTATGAGTTAATAGGCCCGGCTGAGGAAATCGATGTAAAAGAAGAGTACGACAAGGCCTTTGAAGCCAAACTCTTTGTGTTTTCAAATAAAGCTGAATTTAAACAAAAGATTAAAATCAAGGCCAAATTGGTTATCCCCATCTCTATTGAGTTTGTTTGCTGTAACGAAAACATGTGTTTGCCTCCTAAAACGGTTGAACTATCGGTGCTTACGCAGTAAAAAATTATACTACTTTTGCTTACCCTGCTAGAATTTACGTGATGAAAAAACCGCTATTTTTCCTGTTTGCCTTCCTAATCAGCGTTTTTGGCTATGGCCAGATGAAACAATACGTGACCTGGAACTTTTCTCAAAAAAAACTGGGTCCCAACGAAATAGAATTACAATTCAAAGCCAGCATTGAACCGGGCTGGCATTTGTACTCGCAGATTGAAACCCCTGATGGCCCTTTGCCAACTTATTTTGAGTTCGAAAAATCGCCAAACTACGAGTTGGTTGGAAAAACCATTGAACCCAAACCAAACGAGGTGGCCGAACCCATGTTTGAAAATCAGGTAGTGCGCTCTTTTGACCGTGAGGTGACCTTCAGGCAGAAAATTAAAATAAAAGGAACAAAAACATTTGTGCTAAAGGGCTTTATCGACGGCATGGCCTGCAATGAAAGCACCTGTCAAAAATTTTCGCCTCCGGTTGATTTTGCTTTTGAAATAAAAGCGGCTGAATTAACGGCTGAACTTCCTGCCCCTGTTGCAAACACTTCAAGCCTTGCTGAAAAACAGGATACTGCCGGAACTGTTGTATCCAAAGCTCCGGTTGAAGATATTAAAAGCGAATTTAAAGCCGCAGCACCCAAAAAACCGCAAGATCCGCTCTGGATTATCTTTTTTGCAGGTTTTATAGGAGGACTGGTGGCACTTCTCACGCCCTGTGTGTTTCCAATGATTCCCATGACGGTGAGTTTTTTTACCAAACAAAGTAAATCCAAAGCGGCGGGCATACGTAATGCTTTAATATATTCGGTTTCTATCATCGTTATTTACATTGCCTTAGGATTGGGTGTTACGCTGATTTTCGGAGCCGATGCCATGAATAATCTGGCCACCAATGTGTGGTTTAACCTGGCCTTTTTTGTGCTTTTGGTTGTGTTTGCCATTTCGTTTTTAGGAGCCTTTGAAATCACCCTTCCTTCTTCCTTCGTGAACAAAATGGATGCCCGTTCTGAAAAAGGCGGTTTACTGGGTATCTTTTTTATGGCCTTTACACTAGGCTTGGTTTCCTTCTCCTGCACCGGACCGATTATTGGAACGCTGCTGGTTGAAGCCGCTGCAACCGGCGCCCTGGCAGGTCCATTCTTTGGTATGTTTGGTTTTTCTTTAGCCCTGGCTTTACCCTTTGGTTTGTTTGCCGCCTTCCCGGGTTGGCTGAACACGCTTCCTAAATCAGGGGGTTGGCTCAATTCGGTAAAGGTTACCCTGGGTTTCCTCGAACTTGCCCTGGCTTTAAAATTTTTATCCAATGCCGACCTTGTTGTTCAGGCCGGTCTGCTTACACGAGAGGTATTTATTGTTTTGTGGATTGTAATTTTTGGTTTATTGGGTATCTACCTCATGGGCTGGTTCCGGCTTTCGCACGACAGCGAAACAAAAACCCTTTCCGTATCTCGACTCATGCTGGCCATTGTCACACTTTCCTTTACTATCTATCTGATTCCCGGCCTTTGGGGTGCCCCTTTAAAACTCATCTCCGGTTTTCCTCCCCCTGATTTTTACAGCGAGTCGCCCGAAGGTTTTGGGGGGCGTACTTCTGAAATTATTTCCGGTAACGGCCAGGCAAGCGACCTGCCCGAACACGCCCACCGAGGACCCAATGGCATACCTGCCTTTGACGATTACTACCATGCCCTGGCCTACTCGAAAAAAGTAAAAAAACCACTTATGATCGACTTCACTGGTTGGGCTTGTGTGAACTGTCGCAAGATGGAGGGACAGGTTTGGAGTGATTCAGATGTAAAACGCAAACTCAGTGAGGATTTTGTATTGGTTTCGCTTTATGTTGACGATAAAAAACAATTGGAACCCGAGCAACAAAAAGAGGTGATGTGGAATGGCTCAAAACGCATGTTAAAAAGCGTAGGCAATCGCTGGAGTTACCTGCAAAACACCAAATACCTTTCAAGTACCCAGCCTCAGTATTGGATTATCGACTGGAATGAAAATCGCCTGAGCGACTCCACAAGTTACGATCCCGACATAAAAAAATACATTCAGTGGCTTGACAAGGGTTTGCAAAAGTTTAACAGTGTGCATAAAAACTGATGCCTGGCAGGAAAGCCTTAGTGCCCCTCGCCAAACCGCTCATTATTATTTATATTTGTAAAAAAAACTATGTTATCTCCACAGGTCAGCAAAGCATTAAACAAACAGATTGAACTCGAAGGTTTTTCTTCTCAGTATTACCTGGCCATGGCCAGCTGGGCTGAAACCCAGGGTTTAAATGGTGTTTCTTCTTTTCTATACACCCATGCCGACGAAGAGCGCTTGCACATGCTTAAACTCATTAAGTTTGTGAACGAACGCGGAGGTCATGGTGTTGTGCCTGCCTTAAAACAACCCCCGGTTACGTTTAAATCGGTAAAATCTGTTTTTGAAGAAATTCTTAAGCACGAGATTAAGGTGACCAACGAAATCAACGGCCTGGTAGATTCCACCCTGAAAGAAAAAGATTATACCACTCATAATTTTCTTCAATGGTATGTGAGTGAACAAATTGAAGAGGAGGCTTTGGCCCGTCAGATTGTTGACAAACTGAAACTGATTGGCGATGATAAGGGTGGTTTGTATTTCTTTGACCGTGACCTGGAAACGATGGCTGCGGCCAAAACGACGGAAACCGGCGAAGGGAAAACAAAATAACTTAACGAGTAAGAAATACAAAGAGGTCCTCGTTTTCTTTTTTCATCAGGTATTTCTCACGCGCAAAGGTTTCGAGGGTTTTAGAATTTTCCTTTAGTTCTTCAAGCTCGGTTTTGTTGTTACTGATTTCTTTTAAGTAATACTCTCTTTCAGCGTTAAGTTTGTGGCATTTTTGTATGAGCTCATATTGCGTGAACACATCATTTTTGTCGAAGAATACCAGCCATACCAAAATCAACACAACACTCAGAAGGTATTTGTTTTTTAACTTCAGTAGCAGGCGACCCATACCGCAAATATACCTCAAGGTCATGAATAGACCCCGGGTCGGTTTAACAGAATATAAAGAAAGCCCTGTTAGTTTCTCAAGAAGACCATCAGGCCGGCAGGGAATATTGGTATCTTTACCCCTACTCTATGACAGGTCTTCGTTTCGTTATCCGCTTTTTGGGTTTGATTCTTTGGATTCCCTTTTCAAACTGCAAACAAGGCTCTGAGCAGGCCGACCGGCCACTCAACCTCATTCCCGAAGAGGAGTTTGTAAGTCTGCTTGTTGACCTTTCCATCAGTGAGAGCGCAGCAAACATCAACATCAAACAGGTTTCCAACCTAATACTGGATTCGGTTTATGCCTTTAACCCGCTTAAGGAAAGAAAAATCCGAAAAAGCCAGTACGATTCTACCCTGGCGTATTATTCTGAACACATTCCGGAATACAAGGCCGTTTATGAATCGGTTCTTGAAAGCATCAGTGCCTTGCAGGCTCAGGGCGCCGCATCTAAATCTATGGGAAAGAATAAATAGCGAATTTTTCCTGTTTGCCGTTGCTCAGGTAAAACACTATCTCTTCTGTTCCTGTAGAGGTATAATCTACAGGAATAAAATCAAAATCAAGGTTGAGGTGCAGTTTCATTCGGGATAAATTGCCATTGTTTTCAGGTGTATACACTACCAGGTAACAATGGCTCAGAGAAGACTTCTTTTTTAACTGATAGTATTCTACCGTATTCGGGTCCTGGCTTACATTCGCGCTTGCTTCAGCCATAAATACATGGAAATGATTGGCTGATAAGGTGCTGCCGGCTTCTCCAATTCCCCTGTATTTGCTCCAGGTTTCAGAGGATAACATGCGCCTGGGAATAAGATAATGGTTGCTCACCTTTCCGCTGGATTTCTGAATTTGCCACAGCAAAAGTTCCTTGTATACGTCTCCTTCTTTTCGTTCGGTGAGGTGGTAAGTATACTCCTTGCCTTCACTTTCTTTCAGAAATTGAAACTCCTTATCCGCCGCTTCCTTAAAGTCAGTGCCGTCGTAATAGGTTAGTCTGTTTTTAATTCCTGGGTTTATGGAAACCAGCTCTGACCTGCTGACCTTTGTTAAAGCGGTGTTGCACCTGAAAGTAAATAAGGAGATGCTGCTGGTATTGTCATTCAGCTTGCCGGCTACCTGCGCCAGCACCCTCAACTCACCGGAATCACAACGGAGCGTGAGACTATGAAGGGCACTTAAATTGCTCAGTAAAAATTTGTATTGCAATTGATTTCCAGGGCTGGAGAGTTTGCAGAGATGAAGGGAGTCGTAATGAAAAACTGGAATCATCAGCTGAGTATGTTTTATGTATTGTCGCTTAAAGGAAACGGCCTGACGTTTTACCATCACGTAAAACAAATCCTGTTGTTCATTCAGGCAGTAGGCCTTGCTGTAACCCGTTGAGCTGTTTTCAAGAGGAAGCGTTTTTGACCATAACTGTTTTTTGAAAACAGGATCATACAAATGGATGGTTTTTTTTACAGTCTGATTCACAAATTCCTGACTTGCTACAACGAGCAGCTTTCCGTCATAAACTCCCGCTACTTCCAGTTCAAACGAAAGCAGGTTGTTGTCGCGGTTAAGCCTGAACATCTCGGTAAAACCACTTGCCTTTCCCAACGAATCAATACATTTGAAATAGAGGGATTTTGTGTTGTTGAGGGTTTTTTCAAAAACGAAGTAAAGTTTGTTTTTATGTTCGTACAAAAGGTAATCCATGCTGGCATAATTGTACAGGTCAGAATTTACACTATCCAGTTTGAGTGGGGTGAAGGACAAAATTTCTGCTGAGGGTTTTGCACGGCGTTCAAGGGTCAGGTCGTGTGCTTTACGGTTGTACCTTAACACAAAAAAATAAGGCTGTGAGGTATTGTGCAGGAGCAGAGGACCGTTTTTGGGAATGGAGGGGAAAGCCCGGCTGTAGTTTAAATTCTGAGCCGGTAAGGAAAACCAAAACAATAAACCGAAAATAAGCGCTGCTTTTCCCGGCATCTTGTTTATTCCACGGTTACACTCTTTGCAAGGTTGCGCGGCTGATCCACATTGCATCCGCGCATTACGGCGATATGATAAGATAAAAGCTGTAAAGGAATCACAGCAATTAATGGCACCAGAAATTCATCCGTTTCAGGAATTTCAACAGTAAAATCCGCAACCGCTTTTACTTCTTTGTCCCCTGAGGTCACTACTGCAATGATTTTGCCTTTCCGGGCTTTCACCTCCTGAATGTTGCTCACCACTTTTTCATAGTTGGCGCCTTTGGTGGCAATCACATAAACCGGCATTTCTTCATCAATAAGTGCGATGGGACCGTGTTTCATTTCAGCTGCAGGATAGCCTTCGGCGTGGATGTACGAAATCTCCTTTAGTTTCAGGGCCCCTTCGAGTGCAACCGGAAAAGAAACGCCCCGGCCCAGGTACAAAGCATTTGAACTGTCTTTATTCGCAAAGGCGATTTGCCTTACCTGATCGTTCAATTGTAAAACCTGTTCGATTTTAGATGGAATGGCATCCATTTCGTAACACAACTGCCTGTAACGGCTTTCGCTGATCGTGCCTCGCACCTTTGCCATGTGAAGGGCCATAAGGGTAAGCACAGTTACCTGCGCAGTAAAAGCTTTTGTGGATGCAACACCAATTTCAGGTCCGGCATGGGTATAACTTCCGCCATGGGTTGCGCGGGCAATAGAAGAGCCTACCACATTACACACGCCCAAAACCGTTGCGCCCTTGGATTTGGCCAATTCCACGGCTGCCAGCGTGTCGGCCGTTTCCCCGCTTTGTGAAATGGCAATAACGATATCGTCCTGGTAGATAACAGGATTCCGGTAACGAAATTCCGAAGCATATTCTACCTCAACAGGTACCCGTGCAAATTCTTCAAACAGGTATTCCCCCACCAAACAGGCGTGCCAGGAGGTACCACATGCAACAAAGATGATGCGTTTGGCTTTTTCGAATTTTTTTTCGTGGTCAATAATTCCCCCCATTCTGATCTCCCCCTCGTTGGCTTTGAGCCGGCCACGCATGCTGTCTCTTACCGAGCGGGGTTGTTCGTAAATCTCTTTCAGCATAAAATGGTCGTATCCTCCCTTTTCAATGGATTCGAGTTCTATGGTGAGTTTTTGTACGTATGGGGTAATTTCTTTGTCTTTTAAATTCCTGATCATTAACTCGTGCCCTTTGCGAAGCACGGCCACTTGTTCGTCGTCGAGGTACACTACATTCTTTGTGTATTCAACAATCGGTGAAGCATCTGATGCTATGTAAAAATCGTCATCTCCGATTCCAATCACCATAGGACTGCCTTTTTTTGCCGCAACTATTGTGTCGGGATCATTTTTATCGAGCACTACAATCGCATAGGCTCCTATAACCTGATTTAGCGCTGCCTGAACGGCTTGACCAAGTTTAGTGCCTTCGTGTTGCTGAATGTGTTCAATAAGATGAATCAACACTTCGGTGTCGGTTTGGGATAAAAAGGTATTGCCTCTTTTTTTAAGCCCTTCCTTAATGGAAGCGTAATTTTCGATGATTCCATTGTGAATCATCACGAGGTTTTTTGACTGAGAATAATGCGGGTGGGAGTTCACGTCGTTGGGTTCTCCGTGCGTTGCCCAACGCGTGTGCCCAATGCCCACCGTTCCGCTCAGATCCTTGCCTTTGGCAAATTCAACCAGGTCGCTGACCTTTCCCTTTCGTTTAAATACGTTCAGATTGCCTCCACTGTTAATCATGGCCACTCCGGCGCTATCGTAACCCCGGTACTCGAGGCGTTGAAGGCCCTTTATCAGAATCGGGTAGGCCTCCTTACGGCCTATGTAAGCAACTATTCCGCACATAAAACTGGGTGATTTTTAGAACTCTTGTTATCCTGTAAAATTACTGTTTTTTAGCCAATCATTTGAAGGAAGCTGATCTCTTTGGCGCTCAGAAACCGGTATTTCCCGCGTGGTAAATCTTTCTTTGTCAGGCCAGCAAATACTACCCGGTCGAGCTTAATAACATCGTAGCCCAGGTGTTCGAACAAACGCCTTACCACCCGGTTTTTGCCACTGTGTATTTCCACTCCAACTTCCTTTTTACCCTCGCCTACAAACGCCAGGTCATCAACATTCACCTTGCCGTCTTCTAATTCTATACCATCCATAATTTCTTTAAAGTGCTCAGGTTTGAGCCCCTTATTCAGGCTTACATGGTACACTTTTTTAATGCCGTGTTTAGGGTGGGTAAGTTTTGTGGTGAGCTCTCCGTCGTTGGTCATTAAAAGCAATCCTGTGGTGTTTCGGTCCAATCGACCCACGGGATAAATCCTCTCTTTACAGGCCCCTTCCACTAATTTCATCACGGTTTTACGATCACGCTCGTCTTCCATAGTGGTAATGTAGTCTTTTGGTTTGTTGAGCAGGAGGTAAACTTTACGTTCGCCTTTTACCGATTGGTCTCCGTAAGTGACCTTATCGCCGGGACGAATTTTTGTCCCCAGTTGATCCACTACAATTCCATTCACTTTAACGGCTCCACTGATAATAAGGGTATCCGCATCGCGGCGGGAGGCAATGCCGGCATTGGAAAGGTATTTGTTCAGGCGGATCAAACCATCCTCAGCGCTTTTTGGTTTAGAGCTGGCACCTGTTCTGGATTCACGGTTCGGTGTTTGTTTTTGAAACCCTTCGCCTGAAACAAACTCATCACGATTGAAGCGTTTTTCCTTTGACGGGCTGTCGTTGCGACGGTTGTTTTTCCCGTATTTACCGGCCCGTTCAGGTTTTGAATAACGCTCGTCTCCGGTCCTTTTTCCCGAACGGGGTGAAGCCTCGCGAAAAGATGTTCTTTGCGATTCTTCGCGCTTTGGTGTTGCACCATCTGATCTGCGTGTTCCTTTATCATCCCTGTCTTTACGAAACCCGCTGCCGGACTCTTTGTTCCGGTAGTTCGGTTTTTCCCCTCTCCTGCCGGGCCCCGCGTTCCCTTCTTCTTTCTTAAAAAACCGTCTTCCGCTCGCGGCTCTTCCGGATTCGGGTCTGCCCTCATTTCTTTCCCCTTGGCGCTCCCCGCTGGTCCTAACGGGGCGTTCATCCCAGTCCCTTCGGGCACTGCGTTCTGCATCCGGCTTTCTGTCGTCACGATCTCTGGGTTGACGTTTTGGTCCTTTAACAGGTCCTTTGGGGCCCATAAATTTTTTAAAAGGGTGTTTGCCTTTTTCCCCTGTGGACTTGCTGTTTTCTCTGCTGCTTCGGGTCTTTTTCCTTTCGGAACTTGGTCTTGGTCTCTTCATAATGGTTTTACTAAGGTAGGGAAGAATGCGCCTTCGAGGTGGATTATTTCATTTCTTTTCTTACTAAGTGCAACTATATCAAATCGGGATTCGTATTGAATGTTATGCAACTCAAGGTAGGCATTAGCGGCTTTGATGATAAAGTTTTGTTTTTTCCTGTTTACGAAAAGCTCAGGCTCTCCGTATTCGTCGTTTTTGCGAAACTTCACTTCCACAAAGACGATGGTATCGGATTGCCGGGCGATCAGGTCAATCTCCAGTTTAAGATGTCTCCAGTTTGTTTCGAGAATCGTATAGCCTTTCGACTCAAGAAAAGCCTTTGCTCTTTGCTCACTTTCCCTCCCCAGGCTGTTCGTATTATTTTGCATCCCGGCTTTTATTTCTTACTAAAATACATAAATTCGTGTTACAAAACCCTTGTTATGAAAAAATCCCTGCTTCTTATCACCGGCATTCTGGCAGCTTTTTACAGCTATTCGCAAAGTTTCAGCGGCAGTATCGATTTTAAATACTATACCCAAAAAGACACCTCTCACAACTTCTATCTTGTAAAAGAACCCATTGTGAAGTTGGACCAGTTTGGTAAAAAAGGCGGCGCTGTTGAAGGCAGTTTTATTTTCGATTTGAAAGCACATGAAATAAAATGGGTTAATCCGAAACGAAAACTGTGGGGCAGTCAAAAAAGTGAAACACCGCAAATTATACGCGGACAATGCATTGTGAGCAAAACCGGTAACATTAAAAAAATACTGGGTTACCGCTGTTTTGAATACATTGTGAGAAATACAGAAGAAAACATTGTAATCAGTTACTGGATTACCACCGACAAGTTTGACTTTTTTATTCCCCTCATTCAGCTGTGGAACCGCAAGGACAAACAAAGCATTTACTTCGGGCAAATAAAAGATCTTCCGAAAGGAAGCATGCCATTACTGAGTGAGGAAAAACAAATCAGCGATGGCAAACTCTTAACCCGTCTGGAAGCCATCAAAATTACCGCTTCAGTGCCTACGGATGAAAACATGGGTGTTCCCGCAGGTTTTACCAAACTTGATCAGTAAGTTTGGCTCACCAGGAGTCGTTCTCCCGGTCTTCTCTTTCCTTCAATCGGTTAATGCCTAATGCGGAATTAAGAAAGCCGTTAGTAATGGACAAAATCAGGCTGAACAACAAGGCCCACCAAAACCCGTCCACATGAAATCCCGGAACCAATCGGGTGGCAATTAAAATGATAAAAGCATTGATGGCCAGCAGAAAAAACCCAAAGGTAAATATGGTAATGGGTATGGTCAGGATGGTTAACAAAGGTTTTACAATGGCATCTAAAAAAGCCAATACCAGCGCAACTAAAAGCACGGTTAACTGGTCGTCAATCTGCACATGAGGCATGATAAGGGCCACAAGGTAAATGGCCAGTGCCGATACCAGAATTTTGATGAGAAATTGCATGCCTTCAGGTTTTTTGCTTTTTCTTTTTAGCTGCGGGAAATAATATATTATTCAATATTAAGCGGTATCCGGGTGAATTGGGGTGTAGACTCAGTTCAGTAGGCGGCTCTTCAACGCGGTGCTCATAATCTTCAGGGTCGTGTCCGCTGTAATAGGTCCAGGTACCTTTTCCGTAATCCCCATGGATGTATCTCGCTTCTCCCCAGGCTTTGGTTTCGCCCATTATTAAAACACTTTTTTTAATGTATTTTTTATCGAAGGCCGCGGTTTGCCCCCAAAATCCCTTGATGGTGCTTTCATGGTTTTGGCACAACATGCTCGGTACCGGGTCCCACTTGGCTGAAAATTCAAACAAGGCAAATTGATCGTTCTTCTGGTTTGGCCCGTATTGTCTTCTTGAGGAATAGGTGTCGATGCTAGAATACTCGTACTCCATGGGATTCATGCTGAGTTTGTAGTTTTCAAATGCAAAGCCTTTGCTGAAGTCGAGACGGGTGTTGGCATCTTTTTGCGCAGGGTCGTGATCGAACATGGTTTCACAAATATCGATGCCCTCCGCCGCCAGTGCAATGTCATAACTGTCGGTTGCACTACACATGGCAAACAGAAAACCACCACTAAATACATAGTCCCTTATTTTTTTTGCCGTGTGTAATTTCATTTGAGACACCTTGGAAAATCCCAGTTTTTTGGCCATGGCTTCGTTTTCCCTTACTTCATTCTGATACCAGGCTGCCTGATGAAAGGAACTGTAAAATTTACCGTATTGCCCGGTGAAATCTTCGTGGTGCAAGTGCAGCCAGTCATAGTCTTTTAACTTATCCAGGTACACTTCTTCATCGTAAACAACATCGTAAGGAATCTCCGCGTAGGTGAGTACAAGGGTCACCGCATCATCCCAGGGTTGTTTCCCTTTGGGAGAATACACGGCTATCCGAGGCGCTTTTTCAAGTTTGATAGCATCCTGGTTCACTTCAGGATTTGCGATTTCAGACAAAATGGATTGACTTTGGGCATCGGAAATAATTTCGAAACTAACACCCCGAATTAAACATTCATTGGATAGGGTTTTGGCATTGGGAATTAAAAAACTTCCGCCGCGATAATTGATCAGCCATTGGATTTCCAACTCGCCTTTCAAAGCCCAGTAGGCAATGCCATACGCTTTGAGATGATTTTTTTGTGTTTCATCCATGGGGATCAGTAGTTGAGATGAAAATGTGCAAAGAGATAAAAGCACAAAAACAAACGTTACACCCCATTTTTTCATGGAAAACAAAACTGTCATCGCAGCACTAAGTTAAACTAAAAATAAGGTAGAAACGAAGGCGAAATGCGAAAATTATCTAAATCAGGAGTTGGAACTTACCACGTTGTTTCTGAGATCGCTGATTTTTTGTGTGATTCCGGCTATAGCCGCTTTGTCGTAGGATGTTGAAGTTTCAGCCACTTCATAAATTTTATGAAGTTCCTTAAGGTCTTTTACCAGAAATTTTTCGTCCTCTTTTAATTCTACCGATTCCAACAAAGCCAGCAGATTATGAAGTGATTCTTTTTGCGAAAGGATGGTTTTGAAAATACTTTCGGCAGTTACCATCTGGGCCATCTGGCAGGAAACATAGAGCCCTTCAATCCAGCACCCGGCTAATATAATTGCAGAAGTGCCGGGACGGTTATTGTTTTTTAAAATCTCATCCACCTTTTTGAAAGATTCGGTGATGATTTGAAGCACAGAATCCTTATTGTTGTCGTTGCTTTGTATGCGATCGAACATCCGCTGATCAAAGGCGGCATTCACCCCTAAATTACCGGCAAGCACATTCACACATTTTAAAAACACCATGCTCTCCTGGGTTTGGTCAAAAGTGCTGGAGATAGTAAGGTCGGTACCATAAATGCCCAGGTTAATGGCTTTGAAAAACTCAATGTTATACTTGGTGACTGAATTGGGATCGTTTAAAAAATCAGGATTGTACTCGAGATTGTTTTTTTCAATCAAACTTAAAACCAGTTCTTTATCCGGTAAGGTGTTAAACACGTTTTGCGCGCTGAACACAACCTGTTTTGAATCTGAGGTCGTTTGTTGTTCTTCTTCAACCAGCTCATCGTTTTTTTCTCCCTCACTGCACGAAAAGAAAAGGGCACTGCTTAAAATCACCAGAAAAAAAGCGTAAAAGAAGTTTTTCATATGCCTAGGCTTTAAGCAAATGTAACAAAATATTTTATTACTTCCTCACTCCATTCACGTAAGTCGTGCGGTTGACTTCATTGCCGTTTTTGTCGTAATAAATCCACGTTCCGTCGGGTACACTTTGAGATTTACCCTTTCTTGAATCGTTCACAATGGTGTAATACGAAATGCTTTGAACAGCGGCATTGGGGTAATAGGAGATGCTTTTTCCGCTGAGCTTGCCGTTTTTGAAGTTTTGTATCCGGCTGATACCTCCTGTTTCAAAATAATACGTCCATTCGCCGTGTTGATGCCCTTTGTTGTAATGCCCCCTGGTGTCGGTGAACCCACCCTTTTCATACCACTGCTGGTAATCCCCGTGTTTTATGCCATTTACATAATTGCATGTTTCTCTTGGTTTCCCGGAATCATAAAAATAGCGCCATTCCCCCTCTTTTGCGCTTTTATCATTGTAGCTGCCTTCGTAATTCAGAGAACCGTTAGGATACCAGCCCCGCCATTGGCCTTGTAATTTGCCTTGCTCAAAATTTCCCTCGTCTTTTACCTGTCCATTTTCCCACCAGCTTTTCCAGAGCCCCTGCTCTTTTCCATTCACGTAAGGGCCTTCCTGTAACTTGTTGCCATTTTCAAACCAGGTGGTCCATATTCCTGTTTTAATGCCCTTTTCGTAGTTGCCCTCCCTCCATTTTTCTCCCGTTTTATAAAAATATTGCCAGGTGCCGTTTTGTAAGTCATTTTCGAAGTTACCCTGCGACTCCACTTTTCCGTTTGAATAATAGTACACCCAAACATCCTCACGGCTATCTCCCTTTAAGGTGCCTTTCATTTCCAACACGCCCTCTTTGGTGTAAAATTTCCATACTCCGTTTTTTAAATTGTCGGTGAAATTACCTTCACTTTTAATGTTGTGGTTGATGTAGTAAGAAGAGTAATAGCCGTTAAGCATGCCGTTCCGGTAATTCGCTTCGTAATCGAGTTCTCCGTTAGGATGAAAATAACGCCAGGTGCTGTCCTGTAATCCACCTTTATAAAAACCCATGGCCTTTACTATTCCGTTATCGTAGCTTGCTGTAACACTGCCGTTGCCATTGCTTACCAGCTGCCTTCCACTGTTGTCCCATAACTCCATCAACAACACCAGCGTGTCTTTGTATTCTTTTACAAACTTGGGTTTTCCGTTTTCGTAATACTCTTCCCAACGGCCGCATGGCTGCCCAGAGCAATAATCCTGAACTTTAATCCTATAGCCTTTAACATGCCAGGTTTCTACCTTTCCTTCCTGTTTGTCTTTCACAAAATTCCCCCGGCTTTCGGGTTGTCCGTTCTCAAAATAATACACCCATTCGCCTTCGCGCTTTCCATTCTCAAAGTTTTCCCGGCTTTTTACATTGCCGTTCTCAAAATAGGCGGTCCAGGTACTGTCGGCTAGATTGTTCTGGTACTTGGTGCGTTGACTGATTGCTCCCGATTTAAAATAGTATGAAAAAGTGCCCCATTTTTTGCCGCTCACAAAATGTTCAAGGGCTTTTGTTTTACCATCTTCAAAATAAAAGGTCCAGGTGCTGTCTTCTTTCCCATAGTTGTAAAAGCCTTTTGTGCTTAATTTACCGCTGGCGTAATACTCCCGGTGCAAACCATGAGGCATCCCTTTGTAATAATCTGTTTCGGATTTGAGTTTGGTTTGAGCGGCGTCGTAATAGTCTTTTTTAATTTGAGAAAAAAGGCCTTGGGTTATGCTGCTGAGAAACAGGAGGTAAATGATTCGCATGTGTTAAAATTAAACAGGATAAGTGCGCAGAAACGCTATGGTTACAGCTTTTGTAAACATTTGCGGTTTAAAAAGTCAAACGAAGGTATTTGCTGTATTTCTTTTTGCCATCCATAATTTCCAGTCTCAGCAATTTTTCTCCCGGCTTAATTTCAATTTTGTTTGGTTTTGAGAAGTCACTCCATGTTACATCGGTTTTTTCACCGTGTAAGCGAATACTGCTTTTACCCTGGTTTAACTTTCCGCTTAACTTAATAGTAAGCGTATTCAAGGAATCAAGACAGAGGTAAACAAAGGCTTTGGATGCTGAGAATTCAGACTTTTTATACGTTAGCCCTTTCTTTTTTGCAGGTGTATTCGTGTATACCGTATCCGTATCGTCCAAAGCTCCGGGTTTTAGCTGAATGGTATCGTTCATTTTATTTGCCTTCCATATTCGGATATAATCCACTGAGTAGGTGTTGGGCCATCTGGTATTTTGGTCAGGCCCCGGTTTAAACGCCTCTCCATCTTTGGCAACGGAGGTGTTCAGATACAAATTCATTGGATTTGGGAACCGGCCCTTAAAATAAGCCAGAGGATAACCGTTAAAATACCAGTTGATTTGCTCCGCTTCCCATTCCAAATGCATTAAATTGAAGGCATCATCCAAAGGCTCTTTTACCGGTAACCATCCGCCCCAGTTTTTACTGAAACTGAATTTATCGGTGTATCCTCGGTCACAACCCATAGGACAATGAGTATCAACGTGTATCTGTTTGCGTTTTTCTCCCTTGAGTTCAAAGCCATCAATCTCCTCGTTTTCATTACCTCCATAAAACCAAAATGCCGGCCAAACTCCCCGGCCTTCTTCTACTTTAAACCTCAGTTCATATAAACCATAATGCATTTTGGCTTTGCTAATAATGCAGCCCGCTGAATAGTTCACCAGAAACCGGTTGCTGTCCAGGCTCAGATTCTTACGTTTTATCAAAGCGCTGTCCATTTCATAAACTCCCAGGGTGTAAAGACTGTCTTGTTTCTTTGCAATAAACCTGATGAGCCCGTCCTTTTGAACCACATTGTTGGGATTAAATGAAAGGTCCTGACTCATTAACACACGTGTCCATCCCAAACCATTTAGCCAGTAAGTTTCATCCAGTTTTGGCGCGTTAAACTCATCACCGCCCGCGTACTCGTAATTGTAAAGGGTGTCGTTATACAGTTTTAGCAACACCTGCGCCTTTGCACGACCTGTAAACAGGCTAACAAGCATCAAAAGGAAGATGGATTTTTTCATTGTGGTTGTATGTTATAAATTTTGAGTCCCCCGGAATACACCTGCTCAAAACGGAACTCAGGAAAATTGCCGGGAACAAGATTCAGGTTTTCTGTAACCAAAACAGATGCGCCTCTTGATAAACATTCTTTTAACGTTTGAGTGCTAAGCTCATCTTTGCATAAAGAATAGCCTTTTCGTTTCAGATAGTAGAGTGCGATAAATTTTGAATCGTCGGAATCGATGATGCATACAGCATTTTCAGGGATGTGGGATTGTATGGCTTTTTGTTCATAAAGGTAAGCGGGATTAAAGCCGGGATCTACCTCATCCCAGCGGTGCTGAATTCTCAGATAAGCTGTTATCGGAACAACGATTAATAAAACAAAAACCAGGGCTCTGTATTTGCCTTCAATAATGCGGTTTAAACCCAGCGACAAAAGTAAAAACACAAAAGGCACGAAGGGTAAAAGATAATAGTCGTGCGATTTTTCGATCATGTTTAATTCAAAAATAAAATACAAACTCACTGCCAGAAAGGTAAGGCTTAAAGGCAGGTGTTTCCTGAAAAGAGTCTTGCCATTTTTAATTCCAATATAGATTCCGAACAGGATGAATGGAAAGGCCGCATAGTTACTGATGAGCTCAGGGAAGGTGGACACCAGGTGATGCCAGAAATAAGTTAAAAGTTCTTCGCTGCTTTTCTGATTTCCTAAAATGCCAGTGGTTATGCCATTGCCCTTCCAGCCCGGTATAACATAAACATACCATACTGCCACAGGAACAAGGAAAATGAACGGGAGAACAACTTCCGCTATTCTATTCGCCATTTTCTTTGTTGTGTCCCTTGATACAATCCCTGGAACTAAAAACACAAGAAATAAAACAAAAGGCAATTTGATCAGGGCCGCCAACATTAAAAAAACGGATGCCAGCAAAAGCTGTTGCGTTTTTTGACTGATTTGGAACCTGCCTGCAAACACCAGAAACCATTGCGTAAATGCCAATGCCAGAATATCGGGCAGGGGGTTCACACAGTAATAATACAGCAAAGGCGAAAAACACAGAAAATACGTGGATAACAGAGCGGTTTGTTCTTTCAGGTAGAGCAGAATCCACTTATAAAAGCCAATAAGCAAAAGCGCAAAGCACAAAAAAGTAAATAAACGCGTGTTAAGCACACTGTACCCCAGGATATGGTTCATTTGCGCCACCAGCCATTGGTAAAGCGGAAATTCATACAGCAGCGCGGTGCTTCCGCTGCTCAGGTCGAAGCGCTGAGGGTGCAGAATGTTGTTATCGGAAAATGTAAAGTTGTAAATAACGGTTTGGGTCTGGCTTTGACGCCATACGTGTATCCCCAGCACATCCAGTTTAAAAATGGGCAAGTGCAATAAAAAACTCAGCAGTACAGGGGAAATAAAAAAAACGATTCTCCTGTATTTTGTCATAGTTTAATCGTTGAGCTTGAGCACCGCCATAAACGCGCTTTGTGGAATCTCTACATTACCAACTTGTTTCATGCGCTTCTTACCTTCCTTTTGTTTTTCGAGGAGTTTGCGTTTACGACTGATATCGCCTCCGTAACACTTGGCGGTAACATCTTTACGCATGGCGCGTATGGTTTCGCGGGCTATGATTTTGGCGCCAATGGCGGCCTGAATGGGAATTTCAAACTGCTGGCGTGGAATCAACTCCTTTAATTTTTCACAGATCTTTTTTCCGAATTCATATGCATTGCTGCGATGAATCAATGCCGATAAGGCATCCACCTGTTCTCCATTTAAAAGGATATCGAGTTTAGCCAAATCCGATTGTTTTAAACCAATGGGATGGTAATCAAAAGACGCGTAGCCTTTGGAAATAGACTTTAAACGGTCGAAAAAATCAAACACCACTTCTCCCAAAGGCATTTCAAAAATAAGTTCGACACGATCGGCCGTGAGGTAATTCTGGTTCACGATTTGTCCGCGCTTTTCGATACACAAACTCATAACCGGACCAATAAATTCTGATTTTGTAATAATATTGGCTTTGATATAAGGTTCTTCAATGTAATCGATGCGGCCCGGATCAGGCAGATCGGTTGGGTTGTTCACGGTAACTACCGTTCCATCGGTTTTGTGCGCCAGGTAAGACACGTTGGGTACGGTGGTAATTACAGTCATTCCAAACTCACGTTCCAAACGTTCCTGTACAATCTCCATGTGCAACATGCCCAAAAAACCGCAACGGAATCCAAAACCCAATGCCGCTGAGCTTTCCGGCTCCCAGGTAAGGGACGCGTCGTTAAGCTGCAGTTTTTCCATGCTGTAACGTAGTTCTTCAAAATCTTCCGTATCCACAGGGTAAATGCCTGCAAACACCATGGGCTTAACGTCTTCGAAACCTTCAATGCCTTTTTCACAAGGCCGATCAAAATGGGTGATGGTATCTCCCACTTTAACTTCCTTGGCTTCTTTAATGCCTGAAATGATATAACCCACATCTCCGGCGCTCAATTCATTTCTGGCTTCCTGTTTTAATTTTAATACGCCAATTTCATCTGCATTGTATACGGCGCCGGTATTTACAAACTTTACCTTTTCACCTTTTTTAATGGTGCCATTGGTAATTTTGAAATACGCGATAATGCCCCTGAAAGAGTTAAAAACAGAATCAAAAATCAAGGCTTGCAAAGGCGCTTTTGGATCGCCCACCGGAGGATGAATTCTTTCGATGATGGCCGATAATATAGCTTCAATGCCCATGCCCGATTTTCCACTGGCGGGAATTACCTCTTCGCGTTCGCAGCCAATCAGGTCAACAATCTGGTCGGTAACCATCTCGGGCTCTGCGCTGGGCAAGTCCATTTTATTAAGTACAGGAATGATGGTAAGATCATGTTCAAGCGCCAGATACAAATTTGAAATAGTTTGGGCCTGTATGCCCTGAGCGGCGTCAACAATTAACAAAGCTCCTTCACAGGCAGCTATAGAACGTGACACTTCATATGAAAAATCAACGTGTCCGGGTGTATCAATTAAATTGAGCACATATTCCTCGCCTTTGTATTTATAGTTCATTTGAATAGCGTGGCTTTTAATGGTAATACCGCGCTCTTTTTCAAGATCCATGTCGTCGAGCACCTGGTCCTGCATTTCACGTTTTGAAATAGTGCCTGTATATTCCAGTAAACGGTCGGCCAGGGTGCTTTTTCCATGGTCAATATGGGCGATGATACAAAAGTTCCGGATGTGCTTCATTGTAGCTGTAAAAGGTGTTTTTTTAAGGGCTACAAATATAGTAAATCCCTGCAAATAAAGGGGTTGAATTGTACGGGGCTTTAATCAGCGCGCTGCATGCTTTGGCAGGCTTCTATGCAGGGAAAGAAACGGCAGAAAATCCTTAAAAAGGAGGGCTAAAAATAAATCCCAACCCTCAACTCCCCGTTTTCCAGTATTAATTCGTGCCCCCCGATGTTGCCACTTGAAGATGTTTTGTTTTTGGTGACCTTAAAGCTGCCGGAAGATCGCGTGAGCCCGTTCTGGTCTTTGGCTTCGAGTTTGTGTTTACCCTCCTGAACATTCAATTTCAAAGCATACTTCTTAATGGAGTCAGCGGTAAATCCAATGGAATCGGTCTTCACAAAAGGAAGCAGCCCCTGGATGTGTCCATCCAGGTACAAGGTTAGTTGCGCATCATCGCCAGGTACCTTACTATAAAAATACCCCTGGTAATTAGAGTTGTCTTTCTTGCACTGAAGAAAACACAAACTCACAACTATTAAACACAGAAAACCCTTACTGTTCATGGCTGCAAAAAGACGTTTCTCCTTTTAACGAAAGACTCTTGCCTTTATTGTACCACAATTTTTTTCACAGCCTTGTCATCCCCCTTTGTAATTTGGATGAAATAGAGGCCGGGCTTGAGGCTGGATGTGTTGAACTCGGTTCGCTCGTTGGAGCTGGTTGATTGTACCTCAACCTCTCTGCCCAAAACATCCACCAACTTCAGTTCGGCTCCTAACAAATTGCCTTCCACCACAAAACGCTCACGCGCCGGATTTGGATACACATTGATGCTTGCCGACAAACTGCCTTGTTTTTCAATTGACAAAGGGGAGTCGGTGGTGAAACTAAACTGAAATCCACCTCCGAAATCGGCGTTAAAGGTTTTAATAATCTGAGCGGAGGCGTTCTTAAGTCTTACAAATCCCGAACCTTGCCCGGTATTGGCCCACCAGGATAAACCGTCGTGACCGGTATCGTCCACCACCATAGTGTAACAGCCGTTTAATTCGTAGTTGTCGAGATAAGTCGTGTTAGCAGCGGTAAAATTACTTTGGCCCACTACGTTTCCGCTTTCATCAAAGATTTTGTAACTATTGGTGGTTGGCAAATTGTTTGTTCTGAACTCTACCGAGAAGAGGGACGGGATGGTTTCAGGAATAACAAAGGCTGAGGTATAGGTATTGTTGTGTGAATATTGGTCATTAGCAAAGTTTACCTTTACAATTTCGGCTTTAAAATTATTGTTCGTTGGCTGCACGTCGTATAACCACAGGTTTTGTTTCGGCAATTCAATACTCACGGTATCCATAAAATTAAGGGTGCCGGCCCAGGTATAAATTTGTTTCACCGAAGCGTTATTTACCCAATAATGGATTTCGAGATCGTTGATAACTGTTGAGCCCGTATTTCTGACTACAATCACCGGGTGGTTACAAATAGGATTTTTTCTTGAATAAGCGGCTTTCGTGCTTGGGGATTTTACATCCACAATTGCGGCATCCAGAGAGTGGTTAGGTCCTCCGTAACTTACCAATTGATGGGCCACCAAATAACGGTAATCGCCTGCCGGAAACGGTGGGTTGGCGCAGGAATAATCCAGGGTTACCGTAGAGCCCGGAGTAATGTGAGGTGTTAAATCAAATTCTTTGGTTAATGAACTTTGTCCCGGACACCAGCCCTGACGGTCGTATACCCAGGTGCCTCCCTGAGGATAAATTACATTAAAAGCGCATTCCTCAGTAATTGGCCAGCTGAATTCGCTTGGACCACCATTCACATTAAAGAAATGGGTGATGGTGCCACCATTTTGGTGGAACTCTCCTTCAGCACCATGCCCGGTAATGGTTGAACGCAATTTGAATTGCTGCGCGTTACTTTGGGTAGCCACACTCTGCACCGGAAAACGGGTGTCGTTCACCACGCTGTTGATGCTTGCACCTCCATCGCGGTAAGCCCCTTGCCAAAGTTGATTAAAGTTTAATACATTGCGGGGAGGTGTGCCCACGATAAACCAGAAATCAATGTCCATTTGTTCCTGAAACTCCCCGCCCATGGCCATCACCAGGCGCTTTGGGCCTTGAAGCAAAGGAGCAAAATCGCTCACATCGTAATACCAGGATTTGCCTTTCAGGCCCATGTCGAGTCCCTTGCCATAAGGTGTAACAAATGACATGATTTCGTTGTAAAAAGGAAAGCGGCGGATGTAATTTAAGGTGCTGATGGTAATGGTGCCCTGGGGAACAGCAGCCAGTGTGCCGGTTAAAACGCCTGTATCACCGTCATAAATTTTTATAGGAGCTGCCGAATAGGCTGTTGTAGTGGTTACCAAACTCACTACATCATGTGCCATTGGAACTGCCGCAGCATTGTTGGTGATGGAATAAGATTCGATAACACTCGCGGGCCGCACAACGGAGTCTTTTACTATTACTGTATTCGTGCTTATGCTATAAGTGCCGCGTAAAAACGAAAGGTTTGGGCGTACAGTGGAACTTTCAAACATACGGCTGAGTTGCAAGCCTCTGTCGTAAGTCCAGCGAAGGTTGGTGCCTGGTGAAGTTTGAGCATTTTGTGCATCGGTAACCGTTGCGCCACTGCCTTCGTTCAGTTTAAAATAAGAGAGTAAATTGGCAAAGAAAGGGTGAGTGGCGTCAATGCTGCGATTCATCCAGGATTGGATATCGGCCTGAGCCAGGGCTTTATTAAAGATACAAAGTTCATTCACCTTGCCTTTGTAATTATTCGTGTAAGCATTGTCTTTTCCTAAAATAAGGTTCAACAAAGCAATGGGTTTGGTTTTTGCGGTACCCGTGTGCCACAAAGCGCCGTTCAGATAAATGTTCATTACACCTGTAGCTGTATTTTTTGTGAAGGCCCAGTGGTTCCATTGTCCGCCCATTTCAGAGGCAGTTGCCACTTTGTTGATGCGGTCGTAATTGCCTGCACTGTAACCACAATCAAAATACATGTTGGAGTTGCTCCAGGGGTGGTGCAGGTTTAAATTTCTCTGGCTTGGATTGGTTCCCCAGCCATACAAGAGAGAAGTGTTAGTTGGCAGCAGGTTAGCATCGCCATAAGCCCAAAAACTTATGGTGAGCTCAGTACTGATGGCCGACAAGGCCGATGCATTTAACACCACGTGTCCGTTTGAGGAAAGGTCGAGCGCATAATTGTTTCTGGCGTATAAACATGGGTTAGCCGGAGAGTTGTGTCCGTTAAATACAATTGGACTGGAAGGATTGGTGTTTGTGAACGAAAGTTGAATCAATACATTATCGGTTCCATTCCAAACAAAGGGGGTGTGGAATTGTATCCTGTTGTTTCCGGCTGTAAAATTATAGTTGTGGTTATACACGTTTGTGAATCCGGTCAGAACCACTGAAGTATTGCTGAGAATGGAAGCCAGACTGTGTTGCATGTCGACCCTGAAAAAATTAACCCCACCGCCGGCATTGGCTACATTTAAAAGAATGGCATCGATGTTCCCGGCAGTAAATCCGGCACCGCTAAGTTCAGCGGCAGTTACTAAAATTTGGGTTTTGCCCGAACGTTCGTTCGATTTCAAAACATCAGGGGCTGAAGTATTGCCTGTTCCTATTGCAGTAGCCGTTTCCGAAACCACACTGTTTAAACTCACGCTGGTGTGAAGAAAGTTATAATAATCGTAAATAGGGGTATTGCTGTAAGGAAACACGGTTCCCGTAAAATTGCTGATGATGTGGCTTGGAGCGGTATTGGGGTTTTGCTCAATACGCGTAGAGTCCACAATAAAAGTGTTGCAGGAATAATCCCACTCTCCGCAGCCCTGGTTGGGAAAAGTTTGGTTTGAGATCAAGCCGTTTTTACAACGCATGTTGTATTTCATGATAATCTTTTCGAACGTGAGGTTATTGCCCGGAAAATTAATGAGGGTATCACGGGTACTGCTGCCGTACTTAAAGGCTTTTACAACAATGGTATCTCCGGGGTTTTGGGAATTGGCAATTCCGAAAAACAAAATGCCGGCGAACAGGAATAGGCTTTTTTTCATGGTCTGGTTTTTAAAAGGGCAGAGGTAAAAGTAGGAAAATTAATGTCAATTTCTCTCGCTAAACGAATTCGTGTTTCATTTTTCTAAGTCTGATGACAAAATTCTTAAACTCCGGCTCCACCTGGTATCTGCACCAAAGATTCCGCTTACTTTTACAGTCTGGAACATACGCCCTTGAGCTTCGACCCATTTAAAATAGCACTTCCGGTTACCGGGATCATTCCTCAGGTGCGAGAACAGCTTGCAAAAAACAATACGCTGATTGTCAACGCGCCTCCAGGTGCAGGCAAAAGTACCTTGTTGTCTCTGGCTTTATTGGATGAACCCTGGCTTCTGGGCAAAACCATCATCATGCTTGAACCAAGGCGTTTGGCCACCAAAAGTATAGCTCTACGCATGGCCTCTTTGTTAGATGAAGAAGTAGGCCAAAGCATTGGATACCGCATTCGTTTTGAGAGCCGGATTAGCAAAACCACCCGCCTTGAAGTGGTTACCGAAGGTATACTTACCCGAATGTTGCAAGACGACAACGCGCTTGAAAATGCAGGCCTGGTTATTTTTGATGAGTTTCACGAACGCAACCTGAATGCCGACCTGGCCCTGGCCCTTTGCCGGGAAGCCCAGCAAGTGTTAAGACCCGAACTGCGCATCCTTATCATGTCGGCAACACTCAACATGCCTCAATTAAGTACGCTGTTAAAAGCACCTGTTATTGTAAGCGAAGGGAAACAATATCCTGTTGAAATTATTTATACGAACGATGCCGACGAAAAATTACTGCCCGAATTAACGGCAAGAACAGTGATGAGAGCCATGGCAGAAAAAGAGGGCGACGCCCTTGTGTTTTTGCCGGGTGAAGGAGAAATCAGGGCCTGTGAGGCCCTATTAAAAGAACAGAACACAGCGTTTTCAATTCATCCCCTTTACGGACAGTTATCGCCGCAGGAGCAATTTTTAGCCTTACAGCCTAATAAATTTGGTAAACGTAAAATCGTACTGGCCACTTCCATTGCCGAAACCAGTTTAACCATTGAAGGTATACGCATTGTGGTGGATTGTGGTTTTGCGCGCACCTCCCGTTTTGATCCTAAATCGGGTCTTTCGCGTTTGGAAACCATTCGCATCTCCAAAGACTCTGCCGATCAGCGGGCCGGACGTGCGGGGCGTTTGAGCCCCGGCACCTGCTACCGCATGTGGACCACCGCCACACATTCCCGTTTGGCCGAACACCGCGTGCCTGAAATTATGGAAGCCGATTTGTGCGACCTGATGCTGGACATGGCGCAATGGGGAGTGCCCGACATCCAACAACTCACCTGGCTCACACCTCCCCCTAAAGCCGCATTAGCACAAGCCAGCGACACGCTTCATCAAATCAATGCTTTAGAGAATGCTAAAATTACGGCGCATGGAAAACAAATCCATAAACTGGCCTGCCACCCACGCATCGCACACATGCTGTTAATGGCAAATGAAACAACCGATAAACAATTGGGGACTGACATTGCCGCCGTATTGGAAGAGCGTGATCCTTTGCCCAGAGAAACCGGAATTGACATCAACCTCCGCATTGAGGCTTTGCGAAGAGCAAGAAAAAATAACAGCTTGGGTGGGCGTTTTTCGCGCATTGAAAAAGTAGCCGCCTCCTACAGAAAGATGTTGGGTCTTGAAGTAAACAACGAGGCCATTGATCCTTTCGAAACCGGCTTGCTTTTAGCCTTTGCTTACCCTGAACGCATTGCTTCGGCGCGACCGGGCAATAATGCGCAATTTCAATTGGCTAACGGTCGAATCGCTGCCGCAGGACACAAGGATGATCTGGCGCATGAGCCCTGGCTGGCTGTTGCGCACATGGATCTGAGAGAGGGCCTGGGAAAAATTTTTCTGGCAGCGCCCTTAAACCCAAAAGATTTAATTGGTCTTGTAAAAGAACAGGAAGTGATTGCCTGGGACACACGAAAGGGAGGTTTACTCGCCAACACAGAATTAAAAATCGGCAGTATTGTGCTGCAATCAAAACCTTTAAAAACGATTACAGAAGAACAGCGTTTATCTGCCATTTCAAAAGCCATTGAAACAGAAGGAGCATCTTTGCTTGACTTTGATGAAAACATGGTGCAATTGCAAAACCGTATTTTAAGTTTAAGAACCTGGAATCCCGATCAAAACTGGCCGGATGTGAACACTCCAGCCCTTCTTGCTCAAAACAAAACGTGGCTTGGCCCCTATTTAAAGGAAGTAAAAAAACCCGAGGATCTGAAAAAAATCAATTTATCGGAAGCTTTGTTTCATTCTCTTGACTGGGAATTGCAGCAAAAGTTAAACCAACTGGCGCCTTCAAAAATAGACGTCCCCAGTGGTTCCAAAATCAATCTGCAGTATTTTCCAAACGGCGCAACTCCCTTGTTGGCGGTGCGTTTGCAGGAAGTGTTTGGTTTAAGTGATACACCAAAAGTGAACAATGGCAAAACCGCTGTGGTGATGCATTTGTTGTCTCCCGGATATAAACCCGTTCAGGTGACTTCCGATTTAAACAGCTTTTGGAACAATATGTATTTTGAGGTTAAAAAGGAATTGCAACGCCGTTACCCCAAACATTCCTGGCCCGAGGATCCCTGGACAGCGCCGGCCGTGGCGAAAGGGAGAAGTACGAAGCGATGAACTAAAGGTCGTATCCCCCTCTTGGGAGGGGGTGTCCGCAGGACGGGGGAGGAGCTTTTGTCCCTTAAATTCTTTTGTAAATTTATTCCGCGAACGCAATATACTGTGAAGAGTCAATATAACTTTTACAATAAACATCTTAAGGATTTCGCACGTGAAAACAGAAACGGCATGACCAAAGCTGAAGCATGTTTATGGAAATACGTTCTTAAAGCCAAACAAACAGGTTATACGTTTAATCGTCAACGACCTGTTCTAAATTATATTGCCGATTTTATGTGCAAGGAACTAAAATTAATTATTGAAGTGGATGGGTATTCTCATTTATTTGATGAAGTCATAGTTAAAGACCAAATCCGTCAAAAAAATCTTGAAGAGGCTGGATTTAAAGTTATTCGATTTAAAGATGAAGAGGTGCTAAAGTCTATGAGCCAGGTAAAAATGGTAATTCAAGACGTCATTCATACTATTAGAAATCGTTGACTATTCGACAATACTGGGTGGATTTTCCTCCCCCCTACCCCCCTCCAGAGGGGGATACGTGGTGGGCTAGCGCATTACTTGAGATGAGGCACTTTTCTTTCCAAATCCATCCTCTCATCCCCTTCTTTGTAGGACATAAACGTGTAAATAAACTGAAACATCTCTTCACTGGTTTTCATGCTCTCAACGCCATTACCCTGAGTGATACTTTGAGGTGGATGAAAAGGATTGTTCGGGTTTTTTGAAGTGTTATCAAAAGTGCCGTACACGTGTATGGTGCTTCCCTTTTTAAGTTTTACGGGATGTTTAAAAGTATAATAATACTGCCAGCGGAAATCCCATTTGTTTATGCGAATGAGCGGAATGGTGTCGCCATCGAGCCCCAGTGCAAAAGCCCAAAACGATTGGCCAATCAAATGCATGTGCGGGTTCACTGAAATCAGGGAAATGGTTTGTGGCAAAGTGTATTGGGTGTGAAAGGTTTTTACCTCGTTTGGAGGAATTACAAATTCAGGTTCTATGGGCGTTAAGCCAAAAGTACCCAACTGGGTTTCAAGTATGCTTCGCTGTATGGGTGTTTTCCTGAAAAACACATTGATGTAACTGCTGTCTAAACAATCGGCATTGCTGGGACCGTAATGAACATTGTTTAATAAAAACACTCCATTCTTTTTTAAACGATAGCCACCAACCTGTTCAGGATAATGCGGGGGCAAATACCCCGGAAGGTAATACACGGCATTCGGTGTTAAGGTGGGGTATTGAGGTTGTTTGCCATCGGTATACGGAATATGCATGTTTTCGTAAACCTTTAAAAGTTCGGTTTTTGTGTCAGAATGAATGGTAGAACCACTCATATAGTTAAAGCTGCGAGTAGCATCGTATGAAATCAGGTGACCGTTCACATGGTGAACCAGTTGACGCTGCTGTGGTACAAATTCCACCAGGTCCACCAAAGTGTCCTTTTCAATTTCATAAGGGAATTTCATGATCAGAAAAACATCCCTGCCATTCCCTTTAATTTGAACAAACTCTTTAGCCCGCACCACCAGGTCGGGTTTGCCAAAAAACGAGCCTCTGTAAAACACCGGTGGTTTTGGCTCCTTTAAAGCATCTCCTCTGGGCATTCCACGATCTACCCAGGCTTTAATGAATGCCTTCTCTGAAGAACTCAGCACCCGCTCCCCAACAAAATGCGAATAACTTGCATCCGCAGGCCAGGGGGGCATGTAGCCGCTTTGGGTCACAAACCGGATTTTAGCCGCTTTTTTAAACGCATCCGAATACGACATCAATGGAAAAGGTCCGCTTTCTCCTTCGCGGTGACAGGGTGTGCAATTGTGGAACACAAGAGGCGCTATGTGTTCGGCCCAGGTAACGGTTTCAGGAATTGTGCTTGTACTTTCCTCCTCTGTTCTTTGGCAATTCAAAAAAATACCGGACACCAGTATGAGGAGAAAAAACCGTGTCGCTTTCATTCTTCGGCTTAATCAATACGGGTAATATGGGGAAATCATCAGGTAAACAATTACACCGCTTACAGTTACATACAACCAAATGGGATAAGAAAAGCGGGTGAGTTTTTTGTGTTTTACTCTTTGGTCGCTGAGGCCGTAGTAAAACGACAGCAACACCAACGGTAATACAACAATAGCCAATAAAATATGCGTGAGCAATAGAATCAAATAAAAAGGTTTAATGCCTGAAACGGCTAGTTTCTCAACCTCCTCCATGATGCCGTTGTGATTGCTGTCTCCGTATTTGGTGTCGGGAATAAAATAATGCGCGGTGACGTAAGAGATAAGAAACAAACAACTCAGCACAAAAGCCGTGAGATTCAATTTTTTATGAAGCGTTATGTTTTTTTGTTTGATGGCCAGCAAAGAAACAATGAGCAGAACCGCACAGCTGCCATTAAAAAAGGCGTTCAAAGCAGGCAATTGATATATCCAGCTCGGAATGCTTTCCGGGCGGGGCAGCCATTTTTGGCTAAGGATAAATACAGCGGCACAAATAACAGCCGTTGCGATATAAATGGCGCGTTTGACGGCTTTTTCGTTATTCACTTCAAAATAATTCATGGCATTTGTTTATGCAAGTGGTGTTCAGAGTAAGAGAAATTGTGTAAGTAAGGCTTTTGTTATTTCGCTATGGCGTCCAATTGCTCGGCGCTTACCCCTGTGAAAGAATATCCTCCATCGTGGTAAAGGTTTTGCATGGTTACCATTCTGGTTAGGTCGCTGAACAAACTCACGCAGTAATTCGCGCAATCGTCGGCACTGGCATTGCCCAATGGGGACTGCATGTCGGCAAACTCGTAAAATTCGTTGAACCCTTTAATTCCTCCGCCCGCAGTGGTTTTGGTTGGAGACTGTGAAACGGTATTGATTCTCACCTTTTTCTGTTTGCCGTAATGGTAACCAAAGGTGCGGGCAATGCTTTCGAGCATGGATTTGATATCGGCCATATCGGTATAAAACGGATACACCTTCTGCGCGGCAATGTAAGTTAAGGCAACAACCGAAGCGTGTTCGTTCAAGGCGTCGAGTTTGTGGGCCACCGCCAGCATTTTGTGCAAACTCATGGCCGACACGTCGATGCCCTTATTAAAAAAATCGTAGTTCAATTCGGTATAAGGAATGTTTTTGCGGATGTTCACGCTCATGCCAATGGAGTGTAAAACAAAATCGATCTTCCCTCCTAGCACGTCCATGGATTCGGTATACAATTTGGTTAAATCCTCAACACTGGTAGCGTCGGCAGGGATTATTTTGGAATTGGTAGCAGCAGCCAGTTTATTGATTTCGCCCATGCGCATGGCAATGGGGGCATTGGTGAGTGTAAACGTAGCGCCTTCTTCGTGGCAGCGTTGAGCCACCTTCCAGGCGATAGAATTTTCATCGAGCGCACCGGTAATGATGCCGCGTTTTCCTTTTAATAGGTTATATGCCATAAGGTTTTTGTTTGAGAAGCAAATATAAGAAAACTGTATTCAGCAACTTGATTTTAACCTTGTATGGCGTATAAAATAATTCCAAAATATTGAGTGTGTTCTCAGCAAAAACAGACCATCTGGTATTTTACTTTTTAGGCGGTAACTTAAATCCTATTTGTCTTCTTGGTTTTGAGGCTTTTTTAGACTGTAAGAGTTCATCAAGATATTGAAAAACCAATTCAATATTTTTTGAATTGTTTTCTGTTTTCTTTTTAATCTTTTCAATGGCCAATTGCAACTCCGTATTATCGATATATGCCTTTCTGATTTGAGTAAACACACGCATAATTCGAATGTTCACTTCTATTGCTCGGTCGCTGTTTAATACCCCTGATAACATGGCTACTCCTTGTTCAGTAAAAGCATAAGGTGCCTTTCTCGTTCCTCCCCAACTTGATGTTCCATTTTGGAATATCAAATTTTTGAACTCCTGTTCGCTTAATTGAAACATAAAATCATCCGGGAATCGCTTCAGATTTCTTTGTACCGCTTTATTGAGATTACCTGTTGAAACCTGATAGAGTGCTGCAAGATCTTTGTCGAGCAACACCTTGTGCCCCCGAAGAAAATAAATCTGACTTAATATCAAGTCGTTTGAAAGCGCTATAAAAGGTCCTTTCTTTGCCATACTGTCCTTAATCCAACTCTACTTTGTTCGTGCGGTTTACTTCAATTTGCCTTCAGCAAATCCATGGCGTTTTTAATGGCCGATTCGGTGGGTTTACCGGTGCTGAGCATTTTGGCAATTTCAACGGTACGTTCTTCAGCACTTAATTCCTTAATATGCGAAAGGGTTTTTTCCTGCCCATCCTTTTTATACACAAACAAATGGTGTTTGCCCTTGCTGGCAATTTGCGGCAAATGCGTGATGCTGATTACCTGCATGTTTTTGCCCATGCGCGATAAAATGTTTCCGATGCGGTCGGCTACTTCACCGCTAACGCCTGTATCTATCTCATCAAACACTATGCTGGGTAAATTTTTCTTCTCAGCTAGCAAGGCTTTTAAACTCAACATCAAACGCGAAAGCTCACCTCCGCTCGCAATCTTTTGCAATTCCCCCGGCTCCTCCCCTTTGTTGGCTGAAAACAAAAACCGCAATTGGTCGGCACCGCTTGGGCCCGGCTCGGGCAAACTTTCACACAACACCTTAAACACCGCGTGCTCCATGCCAAGGTCTTTTAAGAGTTTTATCACCTGGGCTTCTACCTCCTTCACCACTTTTTTTCGCTTCGCACTTAACTCCATTGCCAGCGCCAGTACCTGCTTTGTTAAGACCTCTATTTTAGCCTTGGTTTTTACAATCTCCTCTTCCAGAGATTCCATCTGCAACAACTTCGCCTGCAAGTCCTCCTTAATGTTCAGCAATTCTTCTTCGCTTTTTACATTGTGTTTTTTAAGCAAACGGTTCAGCGCATCTAATTTTTGATTGATCTCGTTTAATTTTTCCGGATTCACACTCACCTGCATTTCGGCCTGCTCCAGTTCAGCAGCAATGTCTTTTAACTCCAGGTAAAGCGACTGGGCCCTTTCTCCCAAGAGTTTATAGCTCTCCCCAAACTTTGCCAAACCAAACAATTGCTGTTTAATGTGTGCGAATCCGCTCAAAAGATTTTGATCGCCGTTTTGCAAAGCCAGGCTCGCACTGCTCAGTTGATGCCGAATCAATTCCGCGTTTTCCAAACTCAGGCTCTGTTCTTCGAGCTGGTTCAGCAATCCCGGGGCAATATCGCTTTCACTTAACTCCTTAAACAAAAAATCATAATAGTCCTTGTCCTTCCTGGCCTTGGCTTCGGCCTCCTCCAATTCGTTCAGGCTTCGCTTTAATTTTTGCAGTTCGTTGTATTTGCCTTTATAATCTTCCAGTAAATGGTTGGTATCCGCAAAAGCATCCATCAATCCCAACTGAAATTGTCCGTTGTTCAGCAATAAGGTTTGGTGTTGAGAATGAATGTCAACCAATTGTTCCGAAAGTTGTTTTAGAACCGTTAGGCTCACCAAAGCGTCGTTCAAAAAACAGCGCGATTTTCCATCGCCCGAAATTTCTCTTCTCAACACCAGTTTCGGTTCATATTCCAATTCCTGTTCTTTGAAAAACGATTTCAGTTCCAGTTGCGAAATATCAAACTCCGCTTCAATAATGCATTTTTTGCTGGTGTTACGCAGGCTGCTTAAATCAGCGCGTTTCCCCAAAGCAAGTCCCAGGGCTTCTAAAAAAATGGATTTCCCTGCCCCGGTTTCCCCGGTAATGATGGTCAGTTGTCCGGGAAACTGCACATCCATTTCCTCAATGAGGGCAAAATTTTGTATGATCAAATGTTTTAACACAGCGGTAAGTTCGGAGTTTTTATGGTTTTATGAAAAGCAAGGTCTCCAATGAGTGTTGTAATGTTTTAAACAATTGATTTGGGCCTTTCCCCCCATGAAGTAGAAAAACAATAATACACGTTGGAAGTTTTTCACTTCATGGCGGGGCCGCGCTCTCAGCTTTAGCCCGGGTCTTGTTACCAAGTGCCGCCGCATCTTGCATCTTAAAAATGGCTGCGGGGTCTTTTGCTTTATGCAAAAGCCTCCTTGCCATGGCGGCACTAAGTAACAAGTTCCCGGGGCTGCCGCTTCCATCGCTAAGGCAAATCTCGCTGATAATCAGTGCTTTTCGATGGGTTTCGAGCCATCAGATTCCTGTTCAAAAATGAATAATGTTAAAATACTATTCATTACCCAACGCTAGCATTTGCCCTGGCGTATTAGTTGTAAAAGTCATCCATCATGAGACAACTTAAAATTACCCGCCAGATCACCAACCGCGAAACCGCTTCGCTGGATATGTACCTGCACGATATTGGCAGGGTTGACATGATCAGCGCCGATGAGGAAGCGGTATTAGCCGCGCAAATCCGCGCCGGTGATCAAAGGGCCCTCGACAAATTGGTGAAAGCCAATTTACGTTTTGTGGTTTCGGTAAGTAAACAATACCAAAATCAGGGATTGAGTTTACCCGACCTTATTAACGAAGGCAATTTGGGTTTAATAAAAGCGGCTCAACGTTTTGATGAAAAGCGCGGATTTAAATTTATCTCCTATGCCGTGTGGTGGATCCGTCAAAGTATCCTTCAGGCCTTGGCTGAACAAAGCCGTATTGTGCGTTTGCCTTTGAATAAAATTGGGGCCATCAACAAACTGAATAAAACCATTTCGGTTCTCGAACAACACCTCGAGCGCGAGCCCAGCTACGAAGAGTTGAGCGAAGCTTTGGAAATGATGCCCGGTGATATCAGCGATACCATTAAAAACAACAGTCGCCACCTCAGCCTCGATGCTACTTTGGGCGACGATGAAAACGGAGGCACCTTGTACGACCTTTTAAGGAATGAAAGCTCCACAAGTCCCGATCGTTCACTGCTTGGCGAAAGTTTACAAATGGAAATTTACCGGGCCCTGGCCACCTTAACCGAGCGTGAGGCCGACATCGTAAAATTATTTTTTGGCCTGGGTGGCAAACACCCGCATTCGCTTGAAGAGATTGGTGAAAAATTCGACCTCACCCGCGAACGCGTTCGCCAGATCAAGGAGAAAGCGGTGCGCCGTTTAAAAAACAGTTCACGCAGCCGTTTATTAAAAGTGTATTTGGGTTAAAATAAATCGCTTAAGGGTTTGCGGTTTATAATGAAAAAGCCTTTCCGTTTTCGGGGAGGCTTTTGCTTTTTTGACATTGCTAACAAATTACCTGAAGTACCCTTTTTCTTCTTATTTTTAGAGTCCTATACCATTTGTTATGACACAGCCTGATTCTAAAAAACCGTCATTGATTAAGCGCATCCTGAAATGGACCGGCATTTCCCTGCTTCTGCTCATTGTGTTGCTGATTGCGGCGCCCTTTCTTTTTAAAGGCAAAATTGTTGCCCTTGTTAAAGAGCAGGCCAATGCCAACCTGAATGCCAAAGTGGATTTTGGAGAATTTGACCTAAGCCTTATCTCTACTTTTCCCGATTTTCGTTTTGAGATCAACAATGTTTCGGTGGTGGGCATCAATGAATTTGAAAAAGACACCCTCGCCTCCATCGGCCGGCTGAGCCTCGACCTCAACCTCAAAAGCGTGCTCTCCGGCGATCAATACCAGATCAACTCTATCGTCATCAACAAAGCCCGCATTCTTGCAAAAATTCTTCCTAACGGCAAAGCCAATTACGACATTGCCAAATCCGACAGTAGTGCGGTTGAAGAAACGGCATCAACCGACACCAGCAAGTTTGCCATGAAACTCAAGGAGTTTAAAATTACCGAATCGCTTATCGTTTACGATGATATGCAAGGCAACATGTACGCCCGTATGGAGAACATGAATTATACCATGAACGGAGACTTTACACAGGACATCTTTATCATGAACAACCTGCTCGATATAGCTGAGCTCACCTACAAAATGGATGGCATTGCTTACCTCAGCAAGGTGCACACTACGGCCAAAGCCGACATGGAAATGGACATGCCTAATTTTAAATTTACATTTAAGGAAAATGAATTCGGGCTGAATGATTTAATGCTGGGCATGGACGGTTGGCTGGCCATGCCTGACACCAATATTGACATGGCACTGACCTTTAAAGCCAAACAAACCGAATTCAAATCCATTTTATCTTTAATTCCTGCAGTATATAGCAAAGATTTTGCGGATGTAAAAACCTCCGGAAAACTCACGCTGGACGGTCATGCCAAAGGGCGTTACAACGCCGTGCAAATGCCCGCTTTTGGAGCGAATCTGAAAATAGACAATGCTATGTTTAAGTACCCAAGTTTGCCAAAGTCGGTGAACAATATCAACGTAGATGTGCATGTTTTAAATCCTGACGGTGATTTGGATCATACAACTGTTCACATAAACACCTTTCATATTGAAATGGCCGGCAATCCCATCGACCTCAGCGCTCACATCAAAACGCCCATTTCTGATCCCGGCATACAAGCCAGCATTAAAGGTCTTATCAATTTAGCCACCGTAAAAGAATTTGTTCCTTTGGACAAAGGCGATAACCTCAGCGGCACCATTAAATCGGACATCAGCCTCGCCGGGAATATGAGTGCCATCGACAAACAAGAGTACGACAAATTCAAAGCTTCGGGTTCTCTTGAAATTGATAAAATGGATTATAAAACTACCAGTTTAACTTATCCTGTTCAACTGAACAGTTTAAAACTCAACTTCACTACCCAGTACGTTGAACTGGCCGCTTTTGATGCTATGTTAGGCAAATCGGACCTACAGGCCAAAGGAAAAATTGAAAATTTTATGCAATACGTGTTTAAGGACGATTTGATCAAGGGCAGTTTTGCAGTGAGCAGCAAATTGCTCGATTTGAATGAGCTCATGGGCCCTGAAGATACAACCGCCGTTGCTGCAACCGACACGGCAGCCGCTGCAACCGGAGCTTTTGAAGTGCCCGGCAACATTGATTTTAATCTGGATGCCAAATTCGACAAGGTGCTTTACACCAACATGGTGCTTGAAAACATGCTGGGTAATCTGGTGATTCGCAATCGTAAGGTGGACATGACCAATTTAAAAATGAACACCCTCGGTGGCACTTTGGTGGTAAACGGGTATTACGAAAGCAACAACCCGAAAAAACCAACCACGGCACTGAATTTGAAAATGGAGAATCTGGACATTCAGCAAAGTTTCAACACCTTTAATACGGTACAAAAAATGGCGCCTATAGGCAAACACGCCAAAGGTCTTTTCACCGCTACTCTGGAAGACTTTAACGTTGCCTTAAATGAAAACATGGAACCCGACATGAACACCATTGCTGCCAAAGGGGTGCTGAAAACAAAAAAGGTAAACGTGAGTGGTTACCCTCCGTTTATGAAACTGGGTGATGCTTTGAAAATTGAGCAGTTAAAAAGCATGGATGTGAGTGATGTGAGTTTCTTTTATTTTATTAAGGACGGGCGTTTACACCTTGAACCTTTTACCACTAAAGTGAATCAGATCACCACCAACATACAAGGCAGCACAGGCCTCGATCAAACCATTGATTACACCTGGAAAATGGAAATTCCCCGCAGCATGTTTGGTGCTTCGGCCAATTCAGCGCTGCAGGATCTGATGAATCAGGCCAATGCTGCCGCAGGCACCAATGTGGCTTTGGGTGAAAAAATCAATGTGAACGTGTTGTTTGGAGGAACCGCAACAAAACCTACCATAAAAACCAGCATGAAAGAAGAAGGCAAAACAGCGGTAGCCACTGTTACCACACAGGCCCTCAATGCCGGTATTGACAAAGCCAATGAAGAAGCCCAGAAAATTTTGGCCGATGCACAGGCGCAGGTAGAAAAAATTCGCGCTGAAACCAATGCCCTGGTAGAAAAAACCAAAAAAGAAGGTTACGCTCAGGCCGATGCTTTAGTAGAACAAGCCGGCAATCCGGTAGCCAAAATGGCGGCAAAAGAAGCGGCAAAAGCAGCCAAGAAAGAAGCGGATAAAAAAGCCCAAAAAATACTTGACGAGAGCGAAGCCCGTTGCCAGAAAATTTTAGCAGATGCAAAAGTGAAAGCAGATGCAAAAGCGGCAGAGGGGAAAAAATAGTTGAAAATATAGAACCTGCCTGCCGAATAAGGACATGAGCGCACGCGGGCAGGAGTTCTAAAGTATACAAGTTTGGGGGAGTAATCCTTCAAGCCCATCTTTGCGGTAGTGCAGGTGTTCTGTTTTTTCTTACCTTTCTGTAACCAAACTCAAACCTCATGAATACAAAACAACTTCTCCTAGGTACATTGCTGGGCGGTGTATTATTCTTTTTTCTCGGCTGGCTTCTTTTCGGTATTTTGCTTGAATCCGTCCTGCAGCCCAATTGCAACACCAGCATCAGTCTTCCCATGGAAGAGATGCGCTTTGGTCCTCTGATTCTTTCTAATCTTATCTGGGGATTATTGTTAACCCTCTCTCTTCAATGGAATCAACAAAAAGGGCTGATGGGTGGGCTGAAAACGGGAGCGGTGATCGGACTCCTGGTTTCTGCAGCTATGGACCTCAGCCTCTATTCCATGACCACCTATTTCAATGGTCTGAAAGGCGTGGTTATGGATGTAATGGCTAATACCCTTTTATACGCCCTCGCGGGCAGCCTGCTTGGTTTGATACTTTTCAAAGCACCAAAAGAAGCAGCTTAAACAGCCAGATGTTGTGACTTCACCTCCCGTCCGTAAAACAAACTTGCCGCTTTGTCGAAATTGAGAGGCTGGTCGGTGGTAAAAAATTGTACGCCGGCATTTTTGCTGCATTTTTGTTCAAGTTCAGGATGCCGTTTTAAATAATCGTGCAAACTTTTTGCTACCAGTTCCCCCTGTGAGATTAATTTCACCTGAGCCGGAAGCTGTGCCTGAATTTTATCCTGAATCAAAGGGTAATGTGTGCAGGCCAGAATGATGGCGTCAATGGAAGCGTCCTGCTCCATTAAATGTTTGGTGTGCCTTTGAATAAAATATTCGGACCCGGGCGTATTTATTTCATGGTTTTCAATCAGGGGAACCCACATGGGACAAGCTTCCTGATGCACCTTGAGTTCGGGGAAAAACTTGTGAATCTCTACCTCATATGAACCTGAATTTACCGTACCACTCGTGCCCAGCACACCAACGTGCCCGGTTTTGCTGAAGTTTCCGATGATTTCGGTGGTGGGACGTATCACTCCAAGCACCCGTTTGTTGGGGGCCAGTTGTGGAAGGTCTTTTTGTTGTATTGTGCGCAATGCCTTTGCCGAGGCCGTATTGCAGGCCAGTACCACCAGATGACAGCCCTTGTCGAAAAGCGCTTTTACACATTGCAGGGTGTATTCGTAAACCGTTTCAAAACTCCGGGTACCATAGGGTGCGCGGGCGTTATCACCCAGATACAAGAAGTCGTATTGCGGTAACTCCTTTACCAATTCTTTAAGAACGGTAAGGCCACCAAAACCACTGTCAAACACGCCTATGGGTCCCAATTCAGATGCTTTATTCATGCTGATTGCAAATCTACTCATTCCCTGCATTTGAAAAACGAATACAAGTGGCAGATTTTGAGGACTTTGCCTAAAAAGCCTACATTTGTGTTTTTAACTGAAAAGGCAATATACGCCTGAATTTCACGTTTCATTACTCTTGCATCGCCTCGGCTTTATATTCATTTGTTTGTTGCTGCTCTTACAGGATGCTTCGGCCCAAAGCCGGAAACGCACCTTTCGTCAGCACGAACTGGGCTTTATCGGAGGCGGTTCTTATTACATAGGCGACCTCAACAACCGCGATCATTTTATTTATTCCAAACCCGCCTTCGGTATTTTTTACCGCTTAAGCAATGATTTCAGAACCGCCTTTCGTTTCGGACTTAATTATGGTAAACTGGGCGCAAGTGATGCCCAACACAGCTCTGCCTATCAGCAGGAAAGAAGTTTAAGTTTTACCACCACGCTTTACGAATTTAATGCTCTCGCGGAGTTTAATTTTACCGAATACCGCATTGGCAGCGACAAACACCGATTCACCCTGTTTATTTTTGCGGGCCTATCAACGTTTTATTTCAACACACAGGCTTCAGGAGGTATTGGTCCGGATGAAGGCCAGTCGGTTCCCAAATTTCAATTGAGCGTTCCTTTTGGTGTTGGTATTAAATTTAATTTAGGAAAACGCATGGGCGTAGGTTTGGAATGGGGTCCTCGCAGAACCTTTACCGACTACCTGGATAATGTAAGTTCTACTTATCCATCAGGAGGGGCCAGCGAGGCCGATGGACAACCCGCCACCTCACCGGGCGCTGTGAGTGCAGGCGCCATGCGCGGGGATCCAACCATGAAAGACTGGTACTTTTTTTACGGAATCAACCTCAACTTCAAACTCCCGGGCAAAAAGTCCTGCCACGGTACAGGGCGCAGCAGGCGTTAAGCCTAATTCTCTTTAAGCAGTTTTATTTTTTCTTCCTGATCGCCGGAACGGATAATCATAACGTACACCCCTGCACTAAGCGTTTGAATGTCTACCTGTTGTTGTTTGTTGCTGGTAAAGCTGTAGCTTTTTGTGAACACCAATTTTCCCAACTCATCGTACACTTCCACTTTTACGGGCTCTGGAGTGTTGCTCTCCAATTCAATGTTCACCAAACCTTTGTTTGGATTTGGATACAGTTTGATTGTATTGCCGGGGCCGTTGCTTTGATTTTTGATGCTCACACACTCTGCCACATCAATTGAAACGGTTGTGCTTGAACTGCAACTATTGTCATCGGTGCCAACAACGGTAAAAGTTACGTTTGAGGCTGCTGTGAAAAAATAGGGATTAGCCGTGATACCCATAGGGTTCCACACATAAGAACTGGCACCCCCGGTAGCTGTGATTGTCACTAATTCCCCGATACAGGCTACTACCTGATTAGAAGAGAGGGCTATGCCCGGCAGAGGGTTTACTGTCATTTGTAAGGTTCCTGTATTCACACAACCGTTAGCGTCCATGCCGGTGACTGTATAAAGTGTACTTAAAGTAGGACTAACTGTAATAGACGGGATCATTTGTCCATTGCTCCAGGTATAGGAGAAGGCTCCACCGGCCGTGAGGTTTACACTGCTTTCAGCACAAACTGTTCCTGGACCTGTTATACTCACGTTTGGTAAAGGGTAAACCGTTACACTATGATTTGCGGTAGATAAACAACCGTTAGTGCCTGCACCGGTAACTATATAGGTTGCGCTCAAGCTCGGGCTCACCGTAATAATCTGACTTGTGGCATTGGTGTTCCAGGTATAGGTGGCGCCCCCATTAGCCATGAGTACTACGCTTCCGCCCTGACAAACCGCATTTTGACCGTTAATGCTCAGCACAGGTAAAGGATACACCACCACTGAACAAACCGTAGTAGAGGCACAGGAACCAATGGCGCCTGACAAGGTGTAAACTGTATTGCTTAAAGGCGTGTAAGTAGCCATGGATAAATTGCCTCCTCCGTTGCTCCAGGTAAAGGTGCTGGCACCGGAGGCATTGAAAGTAACACTTGAACCAGTGCAAACACCCTGGTTGCTGTTACTGATAATGAGGTTAGGTAAAGAGGTAATATTCACCACCTGCGTATAGGTGTTTCCGGGACCAACCGAATTGCTGGCCACAACACTCACGGTATAATTTCCGCCATTAGGAAAGGTTATCACCGGATTTTGAGCAGTTGGAGAGCTGATGAGTACTCCTGCCGAAGGATTCACACTCCAGCTCCATGCGGTAGGTGAGTTGGTGGACAGGTCGGTGAAAGGTATGCTGGTGTCTTCACACTTTGTGGCACCGGTGACTGAAAAAGAACTCAGTGGAGTTGGCACATTGGAATACAGACTCACCACCCAAACACCTCGTCCGAAAGTTGCAGCATAAAGCAAACCCGGAGAGGCAGGCGAAATTTCAAAATCAGCAATGGGCACATTTGGCAATCCCTGATTGTAAAGTGTCCAGGTGGGCGATAAATTATCGCGGTAATAAATGCCCACATCCATGCCTACATAAATTCTGTCGTTTGAACCGGGTTGGTAAATCAGGCAGTTGCCGGGAATGTTGGGCAGGTTGGCCGTATAATTGGTCCAGGTGCTGCCCCCATTGCTTGTTACAAACACTTTATTGCCGCTGGAATAGCCACTCAGCACCACCCAGGCGTTATTCGGGTCAGTAGGGTCAATCGTAATGAATTCCGGTGCTGCAGAACCTACAGGAACCGTGCCTGTAACGTTGGTCCAGCTGGCTCCTCCATCGGTGGTTTTATAAATGCCCGCGCTTTTTAAAACATAAATCACCTGGTTGTTGGAGGGGGCAATGGCAAATTCCCTTATCGTTCCCGCTGCGGGAATAGGCGTTAAGGTTGTCCATGAAACAGCGAGGTTGGTGGATTTAAACAAATCGGTTCGTCCTACATAAAGCACATTGGATGTTACAGGATCTTGCTTCCAGACAGTCACCCAGGGACTGGTACCTGTGAGGCCGGTAGCGGCGCCTGTCCAGGAAGTGCCCCCGTTGGTGGATCGCTGAAGGGATCCGTTCTGATATTCTCCAAACACATTGTTGTCGTTGGTACGGTCAATAAAACAATCCATACCGTCTCCACCCAAAGCGGCATTGTAACTGGCTCCGGTCCAAATGCTGGTGCCGTTATCCTGATGCCCGCCAATCCATTTGTTGGGGGTAATGGAAGAGGTGCCCATTTTGTAAATCTGTGAAATGTTCATGCTTCCGCTGATTTCTATCCAGCTTGCACCAACACGTTTGTATACGGTGCCGTCATTCGCATTATAAAGTGTTCCTGCCGCATCGTATTCAATGTCGTGGTGGTCGGCATGTGTAAATGGCGCTCCTGATCCTACCCAGTGGCCATAAATGCTCCAGGTGGCGCCACCGTTTGTACTTCTCCACACATTCACCCCTCCAACCACTACTTCATCTTTATTTAAAGGTGAAGCAGCCGTACAAAGGTCATACCAGCCCTGCCCTCCGGTATCGCTGCCCACATTCGACCAGCCCAATAAATTGGGCGTAGAAGACATTAAGGTAAAAGTGGCCCCGCTGTTAATGGAGCGGTAAAAACCCTGAAACCCACTGTTGCTGCTATTGGAGGCCAAAACATAAACGTAATTCACATCATTGGGCGTAACAGCAATGGCCATGCGGTTTACCCCCGTAGTTGGAATACCTGTACTAATCACCGTAAAGGTAAGTCCTCCATCGGTAGAAAGCTTGAAAGTGGTGCCTGCTGCATATACTACGCTTGAGTTTCCGGGTTTAAATTCCACATCGTAGGTGCTGCCCGAAGAAACCTGAGTCCAGCTGGTGCCGGCATTGGTAGTTCTGTATATGCCGTTGTTGGTGGCCGCTATAAGTATCTGGGTATTGGTAGGATTGATGATCAGCCGACGGATTAAAAAATTGCTGGTCACATTGTAATTCATTGCGGTGCTGTTCCAGGTAAGACCGCCGTTGGTTGATTTCAGAACGCCTATGCTGCGTGTGTCGCCCGCATCCCCATCGCCCGTAGCCAGATACATGATGCTGGTATTGGTTGGGTCAATAGCCAGATCTGAACAGCCTATCACCCCAAGGTTATCGGTGTTGGTGCTCCAGGTGGTGCCGCCGTTGGTGCTTTTCCAAAGGCCTCCGGCAGGGGCTCCAACCCATAGGTTATTAGCGTTTGTGGGATCTATGGTAATAAAATTCAGTCGACCCGCTTTTAAAAATTGCCCCCCTGCATTTCCGCTGATGGCGCCAAAAGGGCCCATAGGGGTATAGGTTGTAGATGCAATCTGGTTGTTTCCGCCTATGCCCTTTACGCCCCCATTCCCGCCATTGTTAGGATCTTCATAACTGTCTAAAAACGCCTGATAGTTTCTTGCGGTGAGGCTGAGTAAAGAGAGATCGCCGCTCGGGTATACTCTTCTTTCAACAAAATTTTCCCAGCGCCTGAAGACTTTGTACCCTTTTCCTTTTTCAGCCTCGTTCCTCCCGGCCCAGTAGGCTTCAAAATCAGCCTTGATCTCGTAAAAATTTCCATTGGGGTCCTGCATCTTTTCTGCCCAGTTTTGAGCAAAACTTAATGAGGCAATAAGCAAACTTAAAAACAGCGTAAAACTTTTTTTCATTCTTGACTTTTAATTTATCAGAAGAGTAATATTACAAAATTTGAATGAAATAAAAAAGGACGCCTGAGCCTCTTTATGGCTTTTAACAAGGTTCCTGAACCCTCACTTAATCTTTGACAAAACGGGTTTCGCGTTTCAGAAACTGAAACCCCAGGGCGCACAACAAAAACACCAGGGTCATACACAGGTAAAGGGTCTGGAAATTGCTGGCTTCCACAATTCGTGCTGAAACATAAGGGCCCACAACCTGCGAAATTCCCCAGGCCATGGTATACAGGGCGGCGTACTGACCCCGGTTACTGTGGTTACTTCTCAGGGTCCAGTAAGTATTCATAAAAGGCATGGTAATCACTTCTCCAACCGTCATCATCAAAATCATCCCCAGAGCCATTAATTTGGCAGGCCCGGGAAGTAACATGATGGGAAAAGCCAGGGCGCAAAGCACCAAACCCAGAATGATAAAATCCATGTTCCTGTTCTTTTTTTCGAGGTGATAAATCAGCACCATTTCAATCATAACAATAATCAAACCATTGATGGCCATAATGCCCCCGATATAAGGTTCGTTCAGCTGCATTTCGTCACGCATGTAATTCGGCACCGTTGTAAACAATTGAAAAAAGCCCATGGCAAACAAACTGATAAATACAATAAACGCCAGAAAGTATTTGTCCTTGTAGGCTGAGTGACGTATATCCGTCTCGTGTTCAGTCTGCTGAACTCTGGCTTTCAGTTTCGCAGGGCGAAGCAAAAAATAAAACAACGCGGCTGCAAAAAGATTGGTGATGCCATCAATCCAGAACAACCATTCATAATTGTAAGCCGCTACAAATCCGCCCATGGAGGCTCCAACGGCCCAACCCATGTTAATGGAAAGCCGGTTTAGGGAATACGAACGGGTGCGGTTTTCAACCCCGCTGAAATACGCAATGGCAGTGGAATTGGCCGGTCGGAACGACTCGTTCACCAAACTCAGCAAAAACGTAAACACACAAATGAGGGGGAAGGATTTAATTTGGCCCAGAACGATAAACAAAAGGCCCCCGAAAAAAAGGCTGAACAATTGCACTTTATAAAACCCGCTTTTATCGCTGAGTTTTCCTCCAATAAAAGCCCCTAATACCGAGCCCAGGCCAAAAAGCGCCATCACAAATCCCGCATCGCTCAGGCTGCGGTTCATGTCGGGGCCCGTTAAGTATAAGGTTAAAAACGGCAGCACCATGGTGCCGCTGCGGTTCACCAGCATGATTAAGGACAGTAACCAGACTTCTTTGGATAAGCCGCTGAAAGATGTTTTGTATAGGTTCAGCGTGCGGTGAATCATCGGGCCTGGTTCTTTATTTTTGCAGCAAGGTATTTATTTCCTCTTGCATACTCAAACCTTTATCCGCCAGATACCATTTTTGTACAGCCAGTGCTTTTGTTTCGTGATCGGCACCTTGGTTTTTTAATTCCATGGCCAGTTCTTGTGCCCCTTTTGGGCGGGGACCCCAATTAAAAAATTCCTTCTCACCGCTCTCATCAAACACAATTAATTTAGGAATCGATCGCGCTCCGTTGGTCAGGTACTGGTCCATTAGCTCAGGGTGCTGGTCGCGTAATACTATCCTGACTTGTATCTTGGGATTCTTTTCTGCCATCAGGTGAATGATGGGCAGGTTTTGAGCAGCGTCTCCACACCAGGTTTCGGTGATGATCACCCAAAGCTGAGGTTGCTGAATGAGTTGAAGGGTTTGCACAAGTTCAGGTAAAAGGTGTGTGGTTTTTCCTATACGCTGCATGCGTTGCAGGTTTAATTTTGTGTAAGCCACCAAATCTTCTCTTTGTTCATTGCCGCTGGTTTTATTTTCTGCTACTAACTTTTCTGTCAGGCTGAGGTAAGCAGAATAAGGCATGCTGTCCTTTAAATGTGTTGATACTTGCATAGTTAAACTTTGGGCGCAAATTTAACTATTCAGGCTCTGCCGAGCTCTGAGACCAAAGCTAAAGAAATGCAATTGGTTAATTTCCTTGTTGAAAACCAATTCGCATCCACCTGAACTGAGGCTTTGTATTGAATACTTTTAAACCATGAAGAAATTTTCCCTTGTCCTGATTTCATGCATTTTTTTTGCCGTAGCCTGTGTGCCAGAGCGTTTGCTGGAAGAATCCAAATCCAAACTCAAAAACTGTGAAACCGAACGCGATGTACTTAAAAAAGAATCCGACGGACTTACAGCTGAGCTTGCAGAGGCAAAAGAACAACTGAAAAAAGACCAGAAAACCATTGATGGCTTAAAACGCGACACCTCCATCAACGGCAGCTCGCACCGCGCTTTAACCGCCAAATACGAAAAACTGAACCTGCTCAACGACCAATTGATGGACCGTATGAATAAAATTATGGCCGGGCACGACAGCGATAACAGCAAACTCAGCGGCGACCTTCAAAATACCAGAGAACAACTGCTCAGAAAACAAGACACCCTGCGCGCACTCGAAACCCGTTTAAATGCCCAGCGGGTTGAACTCGATAACCTGAACACCGAACTTAAAAAACGCGAAGCCCGCGTAAGTGAACTCGAAGAACTTCTTAAAAACAAAGACAAAGCTGCTGCCGACCTGAAGAAAAAGCTCAGCGACGCTTTGTTTAATTTTGAAAACAAAGGCTTAACCATTACCCAGAAAAACGGGAAAGTATACGTTAGTATGGACGAAAATTTATTGTTCGCCAGCGGAAAAACCGGCGTGGAACCCCGGGGTGTTGAGGCCCTGAAAAACCTGGCCAGGGTGCTGGAACAAAATCCTGACATTAATGTGATGGTGGAAGGCCACACCGACGATGTGCCCATGAAGGGCAGTGGAGAAATTAAGGACAACTGGGACCTCAGCGTGATGCGGGCCACATCGGTTACCAAAATAATTTTGGGCAGTGCAAAAGTGGATGCAAGAAGAGTGACCGCCTGTGGCAGGGGAGAATTTGTGCCATTAGATACTGCCAAAACCCCTGAGGCCAGAAAGAAAAACAGAAGAACGGAAATTATTCTCACCCCAAAACTCGATGAACTGCTGAAGGTGTTGGATACGAATTAGCGTTTACCAGCTGGTAAGTGGATTGATATCATTGCAGTGAACAATACACGGTGTAATCAACCCGGAATATGGAACCCCGAACAAGGAACCTGGAATAATGAATACCCGTGTTTCTTCTTTCAAAATTTTTTTACCTTACGGCAAATTAAAAACCTTTTGTTATGGGAATGATTCAGGAATTTAAAGCTTTTGCCATACGCGGCAACGTTATCGACCTCGCCATAGGTGTAGTAATTGGCGGCGCTTTCAGTAAAATCATTAACTCCCTGGTGGAGGACATCATTACACCCGCGGTTTTAACTCCGGCCCTCAAAGCGGCTAACCTCACTAATCTGGCCGATCTGGCTATACCGGGAACCGCCATTAAATACGGCAATTTTTTATCCACCTGCATCTCTTTTATAATTGTAGCTTTTGCTTTGTTTATGGTTATTAAGGCCATTAACAGGGCGCAGCGTAAAGAGGAAGCCGCACAGGCTCCGGCACCTCCACCTGAACCCAGCACTTCTGAAAAACTGTTGATGGAGATCCGCGATAGTTTGAAAAAATAGGTTTTAAAGTCTACAGTCAATAGTCGGCAGGAGCCGTCAGGGACATACACCACTAACCTGCCCCCGTCCGAACCGGCACGGGCGGGCGCTGAAGCGCTGGCTCTTGCTTCGGCAGGCGGGGACACGCAGAGCTCTATGCGACACTATAAGAATTTTTCTGTGTTACTCCCTGCCCGTTTGGTCAGGCGGGTGTGTAGAACTCTGTGGCCTCTGTGGTTAAAAGTAGGCAGTTTCCAGTAGGCAGTCATAAAGCAGTAAGCAATTAGAAATCACAAATCCACTCTGTGTAACTCAGTGAATAACTCTGCGCCCTCTGTGGTTAAAATTTCCTCTAATACCTGGTTCTAAAACCCCGCTTTTCTTCACAATAACTTTACATTTAACAATTCCGTAACATTCAGGTGCGGTTAACTTCATTCTTATAAGCTTATTTCGCAGCCAATTAACACTGAATTAAAATGAAGCTGCTTTTAAATTTACTTTGCCTCTTTTCATTTTTGGGATTTCGGGCTCAAAACATCCCTACGCTGGCTCCGGAAACAAAAGCCCAAACCCCCGCCCCTTATTTTTCCTACAAAAACGGATTGGGTTTTACAACGCCCGACAGTTCTTACTCTTTAAACATCCGTTTTCGTATGCAAAACCGCATGGGTATGAACACCCAAAGCGATGAAGACCTGAGCCCCGAAACATTTGAGTTCAGGGTGCGCCGTTGCCGCCTGAGTTTTACCGGCCACGTTTACAATCCCAAGCTTACCTATTACATCCAACTCTCCTTTTCAAGGGGCGACATGGATTGGGATGTGAACGACGCTTCAAAAATCAACACCAGCGTTAACGCCGTGCGCGATGCCATTGTGTATTACAAGCCAAGTGAAAACCTGCAAATTGGTGTTGGTCAAACCAAACTACCCGGCAACCGCCAAAGGGTTATTTCCTCAGGCGCTCAGCAGTTTTACGACCGTTCCATAGTAAACGCCTTGTTTACACTCGATCGCGACATGGGCTTTTTTGCCACCTATAAAATCAAAACCGGTCAACACTTCATCACACTTTTAAAAGGAGCCCTTACCTCCGGCGAAGGCCGAAACACCACGGCCAGCACCAGCGGCCTGGCTTATACCGGACGTGTTGAATTTTTACCCTTTGGCAGCTTTACCGACGGGGGAGATTATTACGAAGGGGATTTGGCCCATGAAACCAAACCTAAACTATCTGTTGCTGGAGGTTATCACCTGAACGACATGGCCCTGAGAACCCAGGGCGAGCTGGGCAAGGACCTCTACGAAGCCCGATCGTTTGAAGCCTTTATTGCCGACATGGTTTTTAAATACCAGGGCCTGGCACTGAGTTCAGAATACCTTATGCGTCGCAGCGACAACCCCATTACCTATAACTCCAAAGGCGAAAAACGCGCCCTGGTGCTGGGCGACGGCCTAAACACCCAACTCAGTTATTGTTTTAAATCCATGTGGGAAATTGCAGGGCGTTATGCCATTGCCCGTCCTGATAAAAGCGTTTACGCCTACCAAAACAACATTGAACAATACGGTATAGGACTTACCAGATACCTTATGAAACACAAGGTAAAAATGCAGGGCAATATTTTTTACAACCGCGAAAAGAACCTTCATACCAGCACAGAACTGAACAAATTCTTCACCGCGGTTTTCCAGATAGAATTAGGAATTTAACATTAACTTAACACCCGCCAAGACTATATAAAATAGCTTTGGCCCTTCAAAACCCACTGCTATGTTTGGCTTAGACACTACCCTTACCGTATTTCTCATCATTTGTATCGTACTGGCCTGCTTTTTTGAGTTCATCAACGGTTTTCACGATACAGCCAACGCAGTGGCCACCGTTATTTATACCAATTCCATGAAACCCACCGTGGCCGTTATCTATAGTGGCCTACTGAATTTCACCGGGGTAATGTTTGGCGGTATTGCAGTGGCCATGGGTATTGTTAACTTATTGCCCATGGATGTGTTGGTCGATAGCAACCCCTATCACGGCATCGCCATGATTCTCGCTCTTTTGCTCAGCGCCATCATCTGGAACTTCGGCACCTGGTATTTTGGAATTCCTTCTTCCAGCTCCCACACCATTATCGGTTCCATACTCGGTATCGGTTTATCCTTTTATTTTCTTCCAGGTGATTATGGTTTAAGCGCCGTGAACTGGGACAAAGCCAAAGACACCGGCCTCGCCCTGCTGCTCTCTCCCCTTATTGGTTTTTCGGTGGCCATCATCGTTATGTTTTTGTTCAAACGCATCGTTAAAAACGAAACCATTTACAAAGAGCCCATCCCCGGAAAAAAACCACCCATTTGGATTCGTATGATGTTATGGGTAACCTGCGGCCTCGTAAGTTTTTTCCACGGACAAAACGACGGGCAAAAAGGCGTGGGTTTGCTCATGATGATTCTCATTGCTGTGCTGCCCGGGCAGTTTTCCCTCGATACCTCCATCAACCTTCAGGGCTCCTCGGCCAATGTTCGCCAAATCGAAAACCTGATGGTAAAGGCTGATACTACCGTACTTTCCGCTAAGGAAAAAAAGATGCACACCGATATCCTCAACTTTTCCAAAGATTTTGAAACCAAGGTGGCCGGCAAATTCTCCGCCAGCGAAATTCCTTTAACCGAGCGTTTCCATTTGAGAAAAGACCTTATTAAAATCACCAAACACTCCGAAAAAATTATTGCCGGAGGCAACCTCAGTTTAAGTTTAAACGAAATCAAAAAACTTAAATCCGAAATCAAAGCCACCAAAAAATTATTCGAATACGCTCCAAACTGGGTGGTGATTATGATTTCGGTGTGTTTGGGTTTAGGCACCATGGTAGGCTGGAAACGCATTGTAAAAACCGTAGGCGAAAAAATCGGTAAACAACACATGAGTTATGCTCAGGGCGCAAGCGCCGAAATTGTGGCTTCACTGGGTATTGGCCTGGCCAGCTGGAAAGGCGTTCCCGTAAGCACCACGCACATGCTCTCCTCGGGTATCGCGGGTTCCATGGTGGCAAAAAAGGGTTTAAAAAACCTTCAAAAAGGCACCATCAAAACCATCGCGCTCACCTGGTTGCTCACCTTGCCGGTAACCATCATTCTTTCCGGTAGTCTTTTCCTTTTGTTTAGGGCTTTGCTGTAAAAGTACTCTTCATTGCGAATTAAGGGGTGCGCGTCATTGCGAACAAAACCTTGTGACAGCCAGATGGTTTTGTGAAGCAATCTCTGCGTAGTTTTAAAGTTCTCAAAACAGATTGCTTCGGCGCCTGGTCCTTCTCCTAAATCGCCTCGCAATGACGCGAACGGTTAGCCAAGCGCTCTACAATCAAGCGAAAATCATAGTTCCTCAAAGAGGTCTCTCCATTCTGGATTCAGCCCATTAATAAGGTCCAATTTCTTTTGGCGAGAACCTGCTTTTATTTGCTTTTCTCTATAAATGGCTTCATGAATAAATGAAAAACCTTCATAATAAACTAGTTTATGCAGCTTGTACCTGGCAGTAAATGATTCTGGATCTTTATGTGTTTTGTGTTCATAAACTCTTTTTCTCAAATTAGAGCTAACACCAGTATACAGCGTAGTGTTATTTTTATTGGTCATGATATATACTGCGCCGCCGCGAACCATGTATGCTGACTTTAATCCAAAATTAGAAAATGTGTTTGTTACTTAAAAGTGCGAAACAGATTGCTTCAGCGCCAAGTCCTTTTCCTAAATCGCCCCGCAATGACGCTGTTTTTTGCCCACTTTTCTTCAATTGAGGAGCAAAAGAACCAAGCCTTACGCATCCACGCCCGAACGACCGAAGAATAAAGCCACGTTCAGTCGGGCGGGCCTGCCGCAAGCTAGAGGGTCAAAAATTTAAAGATCGTGTCACGTCAAGTAGAGGCAAAAAAGACTGCGCGAGGCGCCTCGTATCGAGACGGCTTTTACAACAGCTAAGCTTCCTTTTTTATCCCCTCAACGCGTCTCGATACGCTGCTCCACCCGCAACTCCACGCTGCAGCTACTCGACGGGACAAAAATTATAAGAATCTCAATTCGTGAAACCCTGCCTCAATCAGTGAAATCTGTGTAACCCGATAGCAATCGGGACGTGGCTACTCTTTATAGGAACACAGAACTTTCTTGTTCCTCCGCCCAATGACCGTCTCATCCCGATAATTTCGGGAGTGCACTGCACATTTGCCCCCTTCAAAACCTTTTAAGCATTCGTGTAATAATGCCTCTATTTGTGTAACCCGATAGCTATCGGGTCGTGAAATTCGTGGCTACTCTTTTTAGGCACACAGCACCTTCAACTTTCTAAACCCTTGTGCTGAGTTTGTCGAAGCATTAGCCTTCAAAACCTTTTGAGCATTCGTGAAATACGGCCTCTATCCGTGTAATCTGTGTAACCCGATAGCTATCGGGTCATGGCTTTTTTCTTAAACCAAGCTTTTCCTTATATTTCGTGTATGAAACAAGGCCTAAAAACATTTTTATTTATCGGGGCCTGCCTCTTTCTCGTTTTTCACTTCAGTCTGCTGTTCATTCACGCCCTGCCCATCAAAGGCGAAAAAAAACGCCTGCAATACTGGGCCGACTATTACGCCTACCCCTACTTTCAGCAAAGCTGGAGTTTGTTTGCCCCCCCGCCTGAAGAAAACTACAAACTCTTTGTGGAGTACGACAACCTGGGCAATAAAAAACAAGACCTGATTTTAGACATCCTTTCCAAACACCGCGATAACGTGTTTAAGGGCCGCGAAGCCGTTTACCTCTCCATTTGCAACAGCATACACTTTTTTGAAAAAAACAGCAGCGATAAAAACGCCCTAAACGGTCCCATCGAAAACAATTTGTACTGGTCCATTTTAGAACACCAGGTGTTGCGTTTCCTTAACAGTAGCCACCAATTGCACCTCAGCGAAATTAAAATGGCCCTGCATTGCAATAATGTACTCACCGGACAAAAACGCGTGTATTACAACACGGCTTTTGCGCAAAAATCCATTCACAAAAACTAATTATTCCTTCGCCTATGAAACGCCGATACGTTCAACCCGAATTTAAAGTAAGCACCTGGGAACTACTTCAAACCTATTTTGATGAACTCGAAAAACGCCCCATCAACTCCTTTGATGAATTGTACAAATGGCTGCTCGATTATAATGAGCTGGGCGCGGTGGTGAGTGAGGACATGGCCTGGCGTTACATTAAAATGACCTGCGATACCAATAACACAGCACTGCGCGACAGCTACAACGACTTTGTACAAAACATCGAACCCAAAATGGCGCCCATCAGCAATCGCCTCAACGAAAAACTAATGGCCTCGCCTTTTAAGGAGCAATTAAAAAAACAAGGTTACCCCATTTACCTGCGTGGCATAAAAAACAGCATCGATTTGTTTCGCGAAAAAAACATTCCTTTAAATACACAGTTACAGGAACTCGAGCAAAAGTTCGGAGAAATCAGCGGGGCCCAAAGCATTGAACACAATGGGGAAACCATCACCCTGCAAAAAGCCGGAGTGTTTTTAAAAGACCTCAACCGCGAGGTGCGTAAAACCGTGTACGACAAAGTGCAAACCAGGCGCGCACAGGACGAAACCGCCCTCAACGATTTATTCAATCAACTGGTAAAATTACGGCAGCAGGTGGCCCTCAATACAGGTTTTAAAAATTATCGCGACTTTAAACACCAGCAGTTGGCGCGTTTTGATTACAGCGTACAGGATTGTTTAAACTTTCACGAATCGGTAAAACAACACGCCGTGCCTTTGGTGGATGAACACGATAAACGACGCAAAGCCAAATTAAACCTGCAGGATTATCGTCCCTGGGATACATCGGTAGACGAAGAAGGTTTGCCCCCATTAAAACCCTTTCATAACGCGCAGGAGCTCATTGATAAAACCATTGCCTGTTTTAACCGGCTCGATCCTTTTTTTGGTGACTGTGTGGCCACCATGCACAAAATGAATCGCCTCGATTTGGAAAGCCGCATTGGCAAAGCGCCCGGGGGTTACCAATACCCGCTGTACGAAACCAATGTGCCCTTTATTTTTATGAACTCGGTGGGTTTGCACCGCGATTTGGTGACCATGGTGCACGAGGGCGGGCATGCCATACACAGCTTTTTAGATTTTGAGTTGGAGTTGGTGGAATTCAAAAGTCCGCCCAGCGAAATTGCCGAGCTGGCCAGCATGAGCATGGAATTGATGAGCATGGAACACTGGGAGGTGTTTTTTGAAAACAAGGAAGAGCTGCGCCGCGCCAAACGCCAGCAACTGGAAAGCGTGATAGATGCCCTGCCCTGGATTGCGGCCATTGATAAATTTCAACACTGGATTTATACACATCCTGAGCATTCGGTTGAAGAGCGTTATGCCGAGTGGAAAAACATCATGAAGGATTTTGGCTCTTCGGTAATTGATTACAGGGGCTGCGAAAACCATTTGGCCCGCCGATGGCAGGTGCAATTGCATTTGTACGAAGTGCCCTTTTATTATATTGAATACGGCTTTGCCCAATTGGGTGCCATTGCCGTGTGGCGCAATTATAAAAAAGATCCCAAAAAAGCCGTGGAGCAATACAAAGCCGCGCTTGCCCTGGGTTACACCAAATCCATCCCCGAGGTATACGCTGCAGCAGGCATAAAATTTGATTTTTCTCCGGCTTACATTAAAGAGCTGATGGATTTTGTGAAAAAAGAATACGGAAATGTTTGATCTTTAAGCCAACCAAAATAGGGCTTATTTCGCAAATAGTTGATTGAAATGTACAAGTATGATGTGCGTAAAGTTAAGTTAAGTGGAGTTCTGTAGGGCATAGGTTTAAGTCCATTCTTCAATTGGACTTTTGTGCTAAAAGACCGTCAATTCGCAAAACTCAAAACGTTACGCTCTTCATTTTTTTGAAGTATGGTAAAGTGCTGCCTAAACACAAGGTGCTGAATAGCAAAATTCTATTGTTGGTGGAAAATGAAAATTTCAACGAAATGGGCATTGAAAAAATTGAGCTTGAAAAATCCCGAGTCCCCTCATTTTTTCGATTCAATTCGAAAACAATCCCCACTCATCTTCCAAATCATTTTCCATTTGGTGAATTTTCCTGGCCCAGTCTTTAAAAAGCAGGCGAAAATTTTCAACTTCCTGTCGAAATAGCGCAACATACTTTTCATCAAAGGCCCCGGAAGAGCTCAGTAGGTGGTTCGAAAGTCTTAAATACTCCCCATGCTCCCGGATAATGGCCGCTTTTTGCATGCAGAGCACATAATTATCGGAGGCCAGGCCGGAGTGCAATTTGGCCACAACAATCATGGCCGATTCGCGGAGGGTGCTTCCATAAACCTCTCTCGTTTCATTGCTACAGCTGTCCAGCAAAGCATCTACTATGGCAAGCACTTCCTTAGCCTGCTTTAAAAGAGGGTGTTTTTGCAACTTCTCATTTTCTTTACGCATTTCTTTCCCGAGCTCCTCTTTTTCCTCTTCGCTGAAATCGAAACCATCCTCATCCATGTGTTTTAATTTAGGATGGAAGATAAAAAGAAATACCATAAGCCCGTATCGATTTGCTACTCTTCAAATGAACCCGCGCCGAAGTCAAAATGGGTATAGAATTATCTGCGCATTACTCCACCACCGCCCTCCTAAAAATCTTCTGTTCCTTAAAATCTATAACCAAAAGGTAAAGGCCTTTCGGTAAAGCGGAAACATCCAGCGCCTCTTTGTTTTTTAGGCTTTGAGTCAACACCAGGCCGCCCGCCGAATGATAAAGTTTGGCGTTTAAATTATCCGCACCCTTTAATTCAATATAAAGTTTATCTGCTGCTGGGTTTGGATAAAGACTTAAACTTTGGTCCTGCATTTTTCCCTCTCTCAGACCCGTAACTATTGGGTTAACATTTACAAAAGCACAATTGCTTGCTGTGGGCACAAAACTCAGCTGATGATTCCGCTTTTTATAACAGGTAATCAATTGATTACCTTCAATTCCCATGGCACAAATGGGCCCTATCACACCAACGCCTTCAACAATACAATAAGAAGAGGTAATGGTATTGGACAAGGGGCCGTGCCAGCGCTTTAAATACTGTGCGCCTAACTGAACCGAATCAATGGCTGTTACACTGCAATTCCAGGCAGCAATAGGCCAGGGGCTTCCTACACTCAGGCTTAAGAATGGGCTCCAATCCATCAGCAACACATCTGCATTTGTAGTGGTGTTGTAATAATACACCCGGTTGTTATTATCTTCTCGTATAAAAAAAGGACCTGAAGAAGGCGGGGTGGTGTTCTGGAATACGTGATTCGCCTGCTGTTTATAATACCAGTTGCCGGCAATTAGGGTATCCCCCACGATATAATAATTGCTGTTGATGAAAAAGGAAGCAACGCCATTCCATCCCGAATATTCCGTTCGGCTTTGCACGCTATAGTCAAGATATTTAAAATACGTGACCTGGGCTTGTCCTGCTTCAAACACGAGAAGCCAGAGCATGTAAAAACACAGACTGCTGAGTTGTTTACTTAATCCATTGATGGTTTTCATACTCAAAGGTATTTCTGTCAGTTGTCTTTTTGCAAATCCTTTACTCATTCAAAACTTACATTCCAACATTGTTTTCAGGCAATGAAGGCATTAAGTAAAATTTGTTTGCGTGTAAAACACCTGGCTTGTAAAATGAATGGGGCACCATTTGTTTTTCCAAATCCATGCCCTGAAGGGGGTCACAACTATGGCATTTTATAATTTTAGGTTTCCTCGCATTTGCTGCTTCAACAGTCAAGGCAAACAGGGATTTGGCCCTTTGGTTTTTTTCTATAACTTTGATTGAATGAGCCCACTTCACTAAAGTTAAAAAAATCGTAATTCGCTTAAGCAAACATTGCGTTCACCTGAAATTAATCCCATGAAAAAATCAATTTTTAGGATTTCACACGTTTTTGTGCTGGTACTCTTGTTTATTTCATCCTGCTCTTTACAAAAAAGAAAGTACACCCCGGGTTTTTACAGCCATTGGCATGGCTCTTCCCAAAAACAAAGTCCGGTTTTTATAAAAAAGAAAGTCATAGGCAGCAACCCCAATGTTCTTGCTTCAAAGGAAGAATACAAACACGAGGACAAGGAAACACAGGTGTCAGCGGCCTTGCCTACTGCAGAATTACAGCCCGATGTTTCCTTGCATTCACAACCTGCATTTAAGCAAATCCCTTTTCCCGGCGATAGCTGTGATGTGATTGTATTAAAAAGTGGTATTCGGATTAAAGCCAAAGTAAAGGAGCTTGCGCTTGACGTGATAAAATATAAAAAATGTGGTTTTGAAGATGGGCCCATTTACGTTGTCAGTAAAAAAGACGTAGCAGAGATTGAATACTCTAATGGTACAAAAGAAAGTATAGAGTACAGCGCCCCTGACAAAAGCAGTACACAACAAAGCCAGACACAAAATTCGAGTACGCGGGGAAATGATGGTCACAAAAAAGTAGAAGGCCTGGGAATTGCGGGGTTTGTGCTGAGTTTGGTAGGCCTGATTGTCGCGGGAATACCCCTGGGAACATTGGGAATTATTTTTGGGGCCGTGAGTTTAAATAAAATCAATAAACAACCCGATAAATACCAAAACAGAAAAGGATACGCGTATTGGAGCATTGCCCTGGGTGTACTGGCAATTATAGGCGCGCTTATTGCTATTTCGCTGATGTAGCTGAACTCAAATAAACCCCTAACTTTGTGCGCTCAAAAACAGCCTTATGCACAACCTCCCGCCCTGCCCCAAATGCCAATGTGAACATACGTATTCCAACGGATCTCTAGCGGTTTGTCCCGAGTGTTTTTACGAGTGGAATGCTGAAGAAAAAGCTGACACTTCGACTTCGCTCAGTGCAGGGGCTGAGGAAACGGTGAAGGATTCAAACGGCAATGTGTTGGTGGATGGTGACACAGTGGTGGTGATCAAAGACCTGCCGGTAAAGGGTTCTTCTAAATCGGTAAAGGCCGGCACCAAAGTTAAAAACATCAAACTGGTGGAAGGCGACCACAACATCTCCTGCAAAATTGAAGGTTTTGGCGCCATGGGTCTCAAGTCGGAGTTTGTGCGCAAGGCTTGATAAAATACATTTGTGGTTTGGTAAGGGGCTTCTTTCCTTCACCATCTCTATTACCTGAAACGGTTCCATTATCCTGCGGAGTAGCATAGCATGCGCCTGATTTTTAAATCATGGTTTTTACCCGACACCTGAACTGCTTAGTTCTGAAAGTGTAAGCTGTTCTTTACTTGAATAAATTTTTTTTAAATTGCTCTTTCTATTTGGTTATGAAAAATTCTATTCTCTTGCTCCTTCTCTGCTCAGTGCTTTTTCTGCCATTTTCCTGCAAAAAAAAGAGCAACACAAACACAGCCACCTGCTCCGACGGTGTACAAAATCAAAACGAAACAGCAATTGATTGCGGAGGTCCATGCTCCAAATGCGTCAGCTGCAGCGACGGCATTCAGAATCAGGGTGAAACAGCTGTTGACTGCGGAGGCCCCTGTGCTAAATGTCCTATTTTATATCCGGATACCGGAATTTATGGCATCAATATTCTGCGTTATGCATCCGATACCATAACCCTGAAAGGGAACAAAATGTACTCCGCACTCGCCATTATGGCACCACAAACTTCGCTGCGCGTTAGAATCACCAATCCCCAGGGCGCAGGCATTAACTGGTCCTTTATACTGGGCATTGGTAAATGGGTATTGGACAATGTCAACTCCAATTCCCAGGAATTAAGAACAACCAATAATGCCAGCTATGTGGATGCGGAATTTGGTTTCGGTCTTTCAGCTATAGGCACAGCCGTAGTGGAGATTTTTGAGAACGGGGCCAACAGCCCAACACGAAAGGTGGTTTTATACTGGTTTCCCTGAACTTATTCCGAAACACCTTCTGCTGTTTTGATCTTACTATCGCTGAGCCAGGTCCAATCTCGAATTTTGAATCTTGAATCCTGAATAGGTATCCCTCAGCCCTCTCTCACCACCCCATTCTCGAATTGCAGGGTACGGGATTTGAATTTGTTGTACACAATCATGTCGTGCGTTGCAAATAACACCGCCACGCCTTCCTCTTTGCTGAGTTTCATCAGGAGTTTCAAAATTTCCTCGGATGTTTCCGGATCCAGGTTTCCCGTAGGCTCATCCGCCAGAATCAATTCGGGTTTGTTCACCAGGGCCCTGGCAATACTCACACGTTGTTGTTCCCCCCCGGATAATTCGTGAGGCAACTTATTTTCCTTGCCTTCCAGATTGGTTTCTTTCAGCACCTCGGCAATACGTTCTTTGATTTTTGCCTCTTCTTTCCAACCCGTGGCCTTCATCACAAATCTTAAATTTTTGTAAACGGTTCTGTCGTTCAGCAATTGAAAATCCTGAAATACGATTCCCAGTTTGCGCCTCAAATACGGTATTTCATTTTGGCGTATGTTGCGTAAATTGTATCCGCACACACTGGCTTCTCCGTTAAGTAAAGGCAAATCGGCATACAGGGTGCGTAAAAAACTGCTCTTGCCACTGCCTGTTTTGCCCAATAAATACACAAACTCCCCCTTGTTCACCTCCAGACTCAGATTACCGATGACAGGGCGTTCGTCCTGAAAAATAGTGGCGCCATTAAATTTTACCAATGCTTCCATAAGCCGTTTCTAAAGTAGAGTTAATGTAACTTTTGCAGGCTTGTGCGTTAACAGCAATATCAACACTTTGGGGTTAATAACTGCGGGTTCAGGCAGGCCCGCCGCTTTGGCCCAGCCTGTAAATTTAGTGGGATTAAGTAAGCCTTATTTACGTACCAATGAAGCACGCCTTCCGTTCCCTTGTCCTTTTCGTTTTTTGTTTGCTGAGCGTAGTGCTGCCGGCACAAAAAACCTTGTCGCTGCTGGAAGCCGAGCAACTCTATAAAAGCGGGATTGAATTGTTCGACAAAAAACAATTTGGGGCAGCACAAAAAACCTTCAGGGAATACACCGAAGGCTCCCAGGCTTCGCTCATCAAAGCTGACGCGTATTATTACATGGCCGCCTGTGGCATTGAGTTGTTTAACCGCGACGGGGAGTGGATGATGAAACAATTTGTTGAAAAAAACAAATCCAACACCAAGGTTAACAACGCATACTACTACCTCGCCAAATCCAACTTTCGAAAAAAGAAATACGATGAAACCATAGAGTACCTGAATTTGGTCGACATCTACAATCTCGATAAAGAACAACTTGCTGAACTTTATTTCAAACGCGGTTACTCTTACCTGCAAGTGAACCAGGAGGAAAAAGCCAGGAACGATTTGTTTGAAATAAAAGATGTGGACAACAAATACTACGCCCCTGCCAATTATTACCACTCCCACATTTTGTACCGCGAGAAAAACTACGAACAGGCACTCTCCGGCTTTAACCGTTTGGTGGGCAACGAAACCTTTGGCTCGGTTGTGCCCTATTACATCACTCAGATTTATTTTATTCAGGGAAAATACACCGAGGTGGTAAAAGAAGCACCCAAACTTTTGGTGGACAGTGCAGGCGTGCAAAAGGAAGGGGAGATCAACCGCATGATTGGAGAAAGTTATTTTCACCTCAAACAATACGATAAGGCTTTAAACTATCTCAAAAAAACTGATCTGCTTGCCAACCTCAACGCTGAAGGGGCTTATGCTCTGGCCTATTGTTATTACCAGCAGAAGGACTACAAAAATGCATTAAGCTATTTTGAAAAAGTCACCCAGGGCGAAGATTCTCTGGCCCAAAGCGCCTGGTACCACCAGGGGGATTGTCACCTGAAGCTAAACGACAAAATGAAGGCCAAGATAGCGTTTTACAAAGCTTTTCAATTGGGCTATGATGCTCAGGTCAACGAGGACGCTTTGTTTTCCTTCGCCAAATTATCCTATGAGCTCGATTTCAGTCCCTACAACGATGCGGTACGGGCCTTTACCCGCTTTTTAAAAGAGTACCCGAATTCGGTGCATAAGGACGAGTGTTACAATTTTCTGGTAAATGTGTATTCCACTACCAAAAATTACACCCAGGCCATTGAAAGCATGGAGAGTCTGGAAAGCATCGATCCTATACTCAAGGTGAGTTACCAAAAACTTCTCTACTTTAAAGGCGTTGAGTACTTCAATAACAACGATCTTGACAATGCAGAAAAAACATTCAAAAAATCACTTTCCCAAAACGCTGACCTGAAATGGAACGCGCTGAATCACTACTGGCTGGGAGAAATTTCCTACATCCGCAAAGATTACAGCACGGCTATTGAAAGCTGGAAAAAATTTCAGGTTTTACCTCAGGTGTCCTCTTTGCCGGAGTATGACCTGAGTAACTACGCCATAGCCTATGCGTATTTTCAGCGAAAAGAAAAAGACGATTACACCCAGGCCAATATTGCCTTCCGCAAATTTTTACTCAGCAAAAACGCTTATCCTGAAACAAAAATTACGGATGCCACCATCCGTGCGGCCGATTGTTATTTTATGAACCGCGATTTTGTGCAGGCCGGAGATTATTACGACAAAGGCATAGCATTTAACAAACTGGACATGGACTATTGCCTTTACCAAAAAGCCCTTTGCGATGGTTTGACCAAAAAATACGCAGAGAAAGTGGCGGGCCTTAAACGTATTGAAAAAAATTATCCCACTTCGAATTACCTGAGTGCTGCATTAAACCAAATAGCCGATACTTATTACCGAAACATGAATCAGGAAGAAGATGCGATCATTTACTACGAACGCATTCTGAAAAACTACCCCAACTCCAGTTTTACCAACCATTGTTACGCACAATTGGGCAACATCTATTACGGGCGCAAGCAGGACGACAAAGCCTTTGAGTACTTTGATTTGTTTGTGAAGGCCGATACCAAAAGTGAGGAGGCCAGAGACGTGCTGGACATCATTAAAAAAATTCTGCAGGCCCGGGGTAATGTTGAAGAAATGGAAAAGTATTTTGTGGCTATTGGTTCTCCGCTTTCAGAAAATCAAATCGAAAAGGCCGCTTACCAAACGGCTTACGAAGCGTATTACGATCAAAAAAATTGCGACATCGCTATACTTAAATGGCAAGCCTACATTCAAAAATTCCCGAACGGGAAATACGCAACCGAAGCCCACTTCAATTATGGTGAATGCGCCTATTCCAAAAACATGTTGCCGGAGGCGCTCAACGCCTATCTGTTTGTAACCACACGCGCACGTAGCGTTTACACCGAACAGGCCCTGGCCAAAGCCTGTTATTTGCTGAACAAGGACAAAAAATTTGCCGAAGCCCTAACCCTTTACCTGCGTTTGCAGGAATTGGCTGAAACCCCATCCAACAAAAGTGCCGGTAAATTCGGGGCCATGCGTTGTGCTTTTGCCCTCAATAAATATGATACTGCTTACACCGAGGCCAATAAAGTGCTGAACACCGAGAAGGTGAGTCCGCAACAAAGCAGCGAAGCTCAATACATCAAAGCCAAGTCCTTGTTTGAACTACAACGTTTTGATGACGCTTTAATTGAATTCAAAACTATTGTGAAATCAGCCAAAAACGCCAGTGGCGCTGAGGCATACTACCATATAGCGCTGATTCATTACCAAAAACAAAATTACCCTGAGGTTGAAAAAATCATCACCAAACTAATTTCCTACGAATACAGCACCGACGACTGGAACAACGCCGGCATGTTGTTAATGGCTAAAGCCTATTTTGCCAAAGGAGAAGATGCCGATGCACAGGTGCTATTGGAAACCCTCATTGAAAATAAACCCAAGGAGCCAGTGTTAAAGGAAGCCACTGCGCTGTTGGAACAAATAAAAGCAAAAGAGGCGGAGAAAAAAGAAAATCCAGGTCTGGGAGAAGATATGAAAGTGCAGTTTAAGCAAAACGAAAGCGACAAGGATATTTTTAATAAGACCGAAACGGAAAAACCTGTTGAACCGGAAACCGATAGTCCTAAAAACGAATAAACGCAAACATGGCCCTTCAAGGATATCCTATTTCAGAACAAAACAAATCGGAGGCTTTATTTGGTAAACGCCAGAAAAAAACGCTGGAATGGTTGATCATTCTGTTTCTTTCCTTGTTTTATTCAATTGCTGTTTTAGCACAGGAAACCGGATTGGAAGATCTGAACTACGTTGCGCCCAGCACGTTTAGTCCTACCATACGCGATGCCGTAAAATTTTCTGACCTTCCTGAAATCAAAGACAGCGTAGCCCGCATTAAAAACATCAAGTACGGAATTACATCCCGGCCGTATTTTCCGAAGTACGAGGTGCAAAAAATTGAAGCGGCCAAAATTCAAAACGAACCCCTGAATAAACTCTACCGTTCGCTGCTGAAGGTGGGTTATGGACCCATTTATAATCAACCTTATGCTGAATTTTGGGTCAACAACCTTCGCTCGAGAGAAAACAATGTGGGTTTTCACCTTAAACATTATTCGGGCACGCCCCATTTAAGCGGAGTTGGAGATGGCAGTTTCAGTGACAACGAAGCCAATCTCTACGGCAAAAAGTTTTACAAAAAACACACTTTGTTCGGTGAATTGAATTACCGCAGAAACGTGGTGCATTATTATGGTTATGATACTTCGAACTATAACACCGAAAATTCAGATTTCAGCAAACAACGTTACCAGCTGATTGAGCCCCGCCTTCGCCTGTTGAGTCATTATAGTGACAGCACTCATGTCAACCATGATATCCGCGTTTCTTATTACAATTTGGATAATTTACAAAAGGAGACAGAAAACAACATCAAGGCCGAAGCCTACACCAGTTTATTTGTAAACAAAGAAAAGCTCAACCTCAACCTGATTTCTGATTTTTACAACCACAAACAAAAGCTTGACACCTTAAATAACCTTATTGTTACCTTGAATCCAAGCTTTGAAGCTTCGGGTAAAAAGTGGTTTGCCAGAGTAGGATTAAGTGCAACGCTGGATGATTTTAAAAACAAAACCAGGTTTTACTTTTACCCGGAGATTTACCTTCACTACAATATTTACGAAGATCTTATTACCCCTTATGCCGGCGTAAACGGAGCCCTCATCAAAAACAGTTTCAGAAGCATCAGCAGCACCAACCCTTTTGTTGACAGCACGCTTAATTACAATAATACCAACAACAAATACAATTTGTTTTTGGGCTTACGGGGCAACCTCAGCAGCAAAACGGCCTACGATGTAAAATTGACCTACTCTCAATTCGACAACATGGCCATGTATGCCATCAACTTTAACGACAAAAATAACTTGTACAACCGTTTTGAAATGTTGTACGACAACACCTCGCTGTTGAATTTGAGCGGACAATTGAAGTACCAGTTGAAGGAAAAAATAAACCTGATTGCGAAAGGTAATTATTACCTGTACGAGACTAAAAATTTAGACTACGCCTATCATCGTCCGGATTTTGATTTAACCTTAACCGGCCTTTACAACCTTAACAGCAAAATTTTGGTGAAGGCCGATTTGTTTTTTGTGGGCAACCAGTGGGCCAGAACGGCCAGTATTGATACGCTTGGAAAACCCACTTATGCCAACAAACAACTCAAAGGTTATTTTGACGCTAATCTGGGTTTTGAATACCGTTACAGTAAAATGCTGAGCTTTTTTGCGCGCTTTAACAACATAGCCAACCAGCGTTACTACCGTTGGGATCAGTACCCGAGCATGCGTTTTCACTTTATGCTGGGTTTAACCTTTGTGCCGTTTTAGTTTAGAAAGTTCTGTGTGCTTAAACAATAGCCACTAATTTCACGACCCGATAGCTATCGGGTTACACTGATAGAGGCAATATTACACGAATTGAGCTTCTTAAAATTTTTGTCACGTCAAGTAGGGCTGTATGCCTTTGTGGGCAGAGCCCGTATCGAGACGCGTTTAAGGGATAAAAAAGGAAGCTTAGCTGTTGTAAAAGCCGTCTCGATACGAGGCGCCTCCTTGTTCTTTATGTTGAACTCATCTTTGCACGAGCCGGCTCCTCAAGCCACTGGCTTGAGTCCCTTCGACGTGACAGGGTGCTAAAAGATTGTTGTCAAGTCGAGTAGCTGTAGCGGGGAGTTGCGTGTGGAGCAGCGTATCGACACGCACACGAAGAATTTAAGTTCATGCCATTATTATTCGATACGGCTCATGCCGGTTACACGGGAGCCTACTCGAAACGACAAAGGAGGTTAGATGTTTTGTCACGTCGAGCCCGCCCGTGCCGGTTCGGACGGGGACAGGTTACGCAGATTACACTAATTATTACCATTTCTGCCATTTCACGTATGATTTAATGCCCTTCAACAACACTTCTATAACTCTGGACAAAACTCAGGATATGTTTTTCATTCATCCCCTATCTTAAATATATGCGTAGCGCAAACGCTTCAATTCTTATATTTGTTTAGTAAAATGGCCCGCCTCAAAATTCTCAAAACCTATAAACTTTACATTGCCGGGCAGTTCCCGCGCAGCGAAAGCGGAAGGTATTACGAACTCACCGATCAAAAAGGCAAAACCCTGGCCAATGTGTCCATGGCCTCCCGGAAAGATTTCCGGAATGCCATAGTGGCCGCGCGTGCCGCTCAAACACCCTGGCAGGAAAAAAGTGCCATGAATCGTGCTCAGATTTTGTATCGTATGGCGGAGATGCTCGAGGGGCGTTACAAACAGTTTGTTGACGAACTTCAATACATGGGCATTTCTAAAAGCCGGGCCGAAGAAGAGGTTGAGCTCAGCATCGACCGATTGGTTTATTATGCAGGAGCCTGCGATAAATTTCAACAAATTTTCAGTAGTGTAAACCCGGTGGCCTCTTCGCATTACAATTTTTCAGTGCCTGAACCCATGGGCCTTGTGGCCATTATCCCTCCTGAAAATTTCGGACTCCTCGGAAGTATCAGCACACTTGCACCCATCATCGCCGGAGGCAATACCTGCGTGCTTCTCGCGCCCGAACATTTGCCTCTTGCAGCCGTGAGTTTTGCTGAAGTACTGGCCCATTGCGACTTGCCCGCAGGTGTTGTAAATATTTTAAGCGGAGACATTGACGAGCTGCACGGGCATTTTTCTTCCCACATGGATGTGAATGCCATGCTCTATTGTGGTAAAAATAAAAAGCACCTTAAAGCCATGCAGGAAAATTCTTCCCTCAACGTAAAACGTTTTTTCCATTGGGAGCTGGATTGGGAAGAAGAAGAAGCACAAAGTCCTTACCTGATCATGGATTTTCAGGAAATAAAAACCACCTGGCACCCCATCGAAAAAACCGGAGCTTCCGGCATCAAGTATTAACACTATCACTATTAACTATGGCACTGCGCTTTATTTTGATTTTTCTTTTTGCCTTCCGGATGCTGAACGCGCAAATTACCTGCAAAGGAGTGCTGCTTGACAGCCTGAGCAAAGAACCCCTTGAGTTTGCCAATGTTGGTTTGCTGGGTAAAGGCCTTGGCAGTGTGAGCAACGAAAAAGGAGAATTTGAGTTTAAGGTGCCGGACAGTCTGGTAAAAGAAACTCTGAAAATTTCTTTAATCGGTTACAAATCCATTAATCTAAAGGTTTCGGATGTTCAGAATGGAAAACGCATTTTATTGCCCCCGGCTTCCATACACCTGGACGAGGTGCAAATCAATCCAAAAAAAGTAAAGATTAAAGTGCTGGGTAACGAAACCACCAGCAAAGCTGTTTCCGGTGGATTTAAAAGCAATCTTTTGGGTGCCGAAATGGGTGTTCGATTAAATATTAAACATCCCGATACCTATTTGCGAATCCTCAAATTTCACATCAACAGCAATACCCTTGGAAAAACACCCATCTTCAGGGTGAATGTGTATGCAAAAGGCCCGGATGGTATGCCGGGAGAAAACATCCTGAAACAAAACATTATTATTGAACCTAAAGACACTGTGGGATTAGTGGAAGTGGATTTAAAACCCTATTTGATATTTGTAAGCGAGGATGTGTTTGTTATGCTGGAGTGGATCAAGGATCTGGGTGACGCGAGAGGTTTGTACTTTTCAACGAAACTGGTAGGTTCTGCCACCTACTTTCGAACAACTTCTCAAGCCAAATGGGAAAAAGTAAGCCCCGTTGGTGTTGGCTTGCATGTAGAAGTTGGGTATTAGATGAAGGTTTGAAGGTTTAGAAAGTTTAGAAGGTGCTAAACTGCCTTCCTTTAAGATTTAGGCTTTTGCCTTTTAACTTAATCCTCAATGTGCTTCCAGCCAGTTTTTACCGCTTCCCATGCCCACCTCTATGGGGACTTCAAGCGGCAGAGCTTCCTTCATGTGTTTTTCAACAAGCGCCTTGAGCTCCGGTAATTCGGGTTGATACACATCAAACACCAATTCATCATGCACCTGTAACAGCATTTTTGAGCGAAACGCGCTTTTCTTTAAAGCCTCGTGAATGTTAATCATGGCTAGTTTAATCATGTCGGCCGCGCTGCCTTGTATTGGCGCATTAATGGCGTTGCGCTCGGCAAATCCCCTAACCGTGTGGTTCGCCGAATTGATGTCCCTGAGCCAGCGTTTACGGCCCAGCAAGGTTTGCACATAGCCGTGTTTTCTGGCAAAAGCAATTTCGTGGTCCATGTAATCCTTAATGCCACCGTATTGTTTGAAATAATTTTCAATGAGCTCTTTGGCTTCTGCGCGCGGTATATTCAGGTTCTCCGACAAACCAAAGGCCCCTTGCCCATAAATGATTCCAAAATTCACGCTTTTGCTTTTGTAACGCATTTCTTTGGTGACTTCAGACTCTTCCACACCAAACACTTTTGCTGCAGTTGCGGTATGAATGTCTTTTCCCAAACGAAAGGCTTCGCACATGCCCGGGTCTTTGCTGATGCTGGCTACTATGCGAAGTTCTATCTGTGAATAATCCGCGCTCAGTAAAATGTGCTCCGAATCTCTTGGTATAAAGGCTTTGCGGATCTGACGGCCTCTTTCCGTACGAATGGGAATGTTCTGCAAATTGGGATTATCGCTGCTCAAACGCCCCGTTACTGCCACCACCTGGTTGTAGCTGGTGTGGATGTGTCCTGTTTTTGGATTCACTAACTCAGGCAGTGTATCCACATAGGTGTTTTTTAATTTAACGAGTTCGCGATAATCTAAAATTTTGGGCACAATGGGGTGGGCGTTTTCCAGCTTGCTCAATACATCCTCACCGGTGGCGTATTGTCCCGTTTTGGTTTTGCGGGGTTTGTCGGTGATTTTTAAATACTCAAATAAAATTTCTCCCACCTGTTTGGGTGAGGACACGTTAAACTTAGTGCCTGCGTAATCCTGTATTTCTTTTTCCACAACCGCAATGTCTTGCTGCAGCTCTGTCGAAAACTCTTTCAGGCTCGACACATCCAGGCGTATGCCTTCGCGCTCCATATCTGCTAACACCCTGATGAGGGGCAATTCCACCTCATCCAGCACCTTTTGTACTTCCAGTTTTTTGACCTCCGGAGCAATTTTTTCCTTGAGTTGTAAGGTGATGTCAGCATCTTCAGCCGCGTATTCTTTTATGGCTTCAAGATCCGCATCGCGCATACTGCCCTGCTCTTTTCCCTTTTTACCGATAAGGGTTTCAATGCTGATAGGGGCATAATCCAAATACGCATTGGCCAGGGCGTCCATGTTATGCCGCATGTCGGGAGCCACCAAAAAGTGAGCCACCATGGTGTCGAACAATTTGTTCTTTATGATGATGCCATAATTTCTCAGCACCTGATAATCGTACTTTATGTTTTGCCCGATAAGGGTTTTGTTTTCATCGGCAAACAATGGGGCAAAATGGTCCACTTGTTTTTTTGCCAGCCCCTGATCTTCTGAAATGGGAACGTACCAGGCTTCGTGGGCTTTAATGGCAAAGGACAAACCCACCAGCTCTGCTTCAAAAACGTTCAGGGAAGTGGTTTCACTGTCGAAACAAAAACTCTCCTTAGCGCTAAGTGTATTTACAAGGGCTTTGATTTTATCTTCTGTGTCCACCAGATGGTAGTGGTGCTTAACATCCGCAATGGTTTTGTGAACCTGATGTTCCCCCTCATCCTTAGCCTCCGTATTAGAAACTTCCCCCTGATCAAAAAGATCCCCCTGATTGCTGTTGGTTTTGTTATTTACCAAAGTTTCCTTGGCTTCACCGGCTATTTTTTCTTTTCCGCCTATGTCTTCATTCAGCACTTTTTGTGCTATGGCTCTAAACTCCAATTCCTTGAACAGCTCGAGCAAAGCGGGCTTATCCACTTCTTTGCGCGCAAGCTTCGCTTCATCGAGTTCAACCGGGCAATTTGTAATAATGGTGGCCAGGCGCTTGCTTTGAATGGCCATTTCTTTATTGTTCTCAACTTTTTCCTTGAGTTTGCCTTTGAGTTTATCGGTATTGGCCAGCAAATTTTCTATGCTTCCAAAATCTTTAATCAATTGGATGGCGGTTTTTTCACCTACTCCCGGAATTCCCGGAATGTTGTCGACCTTATCTCCCATCAGACCGAGAATATCAATCAGTTCTGACACGGAACGGATTTCCCACTTTTTGCAAATCTCTTCCTGTCCTAAAATTTCTGCTCCGTTGCCCAGGCGGGCGGGTTTGTAAATAAAGGTGTTTGCATCCACCAACTGACCGTAATCCTTGTCGGGGGTCATCATGTAAGTGGTAAAACCCCTCTGCTCTGCTTTCAAGGCAAGCGTGCCAATCACATCATCCGCCTCATAGCCTTCCAGTCCTAAAATTTCTATGTTGAACCCCTTGATCAGATCAATGATGAGAGGAATAGCCGCGCGCAGGTCTTCCGGCATTTCTTCGCGGTTGGCTTTGTACTCCGCAAAATCATCGTGGCGAACGGTTGGTCCCTCCCTGTCGAACACCACAGCAATGTGAGTGGGTTTTTCCTTGTTTAAAATTTCGAGCAGGGTATTTGTAAATCCAAATATGGCCGAGGTATTAAAGCCTTTGGAATTAATGCGGGGATTGCTGCTGAAGGCAAAGTACGAACGATAGATCAGCGCAAAAGCATCCAGCAGAAATAATTTTTTGTCAGTGTCCTTGGTCAGCATGGTTCTTATTGAGCTGCTTTCCAGGCATTGTATTGGTTTATTACCTCAATGGCTTTGGCCTCGTCAAATTTTTTGGGTTCGGGCTCTTCGTAGGCATTGATGAAGTCCGGGTGATCCTGCATCCAATCCAGCATGGTTTTTTTGAATTTGCTCGATTTCATGGAACTCACTTTTTTGCCATCTGCTTTTTTAATAAAGTACTCGGTTTCCAGTTCCACGGTTTTGGCATACAGGGCTTCAAACACAATTTTGTAAAAGCTTATTGCGCCTACTGTCAGCACTTCGTAAAAATACTCCTCGCTGCCATATTCCATTTTATAAAAATTGCGGTTTTTGAAACCATAGGCTTTTACCTTCTCAATCTTGTAATTTTTTTGTACCCCTTTTTCATCCCTGAAGGTGACTTTGGTATACACTTCAAACTCCTTTTTTTGATTGAGTTTTACTTCCCCACGAATGGTATCGCCCTTATCGCTTACCAGGTACCCTTTTTCATAATAGGTTTGGGCTCCGGCCGGCAGCAAAGCCAGCAAAAAAAGCCAAAAACTGAACACTTTCATACGCCTCATAATTTTGTATAAAGAAAAGATTATTTTGCGGCTTGTAAAAATTTTAAAGCATTAATTCCGCACATTCACGAACCGTTTCTGCAGAAGCTGATGTAAATTTGTGAAGCCCGTTAAATTAGCCCAATCCTGTTCAGTTATGGCAATGTCTTTTATTCAAATTCATAACTCTACACAGTCCGTTTCTGCAAAAGCAAAAACGCTTGAAAGCGAAGAGCGCCAAACCATAGTACATTGCAGCATTGCTGAGGGAGAATACGCTTACCGCATTTGGCCAAGCACCTTTTTAGTAGAGCGGGGCAGCGGACGAAGGGCCAAACTCATTACCGCTTTTAATATTTCCTTTGCCCCCGAGTGGACACTTAACGATGGCAAGGGCTTTACCCTGATATTTGAAGGACTTAGCAAAACCTGCTCCATTTTTGATCTTGTGGAAATCATCCCTCAGGAAGGAGGCTTTGAAGCCAAAGGAATCCTGAGGAACAAAACCGACGTTTACCATGTGTTGTTTTAATAGTTTGGAGTTAAGGTGTAGATGTTTTATCTGCTTCTTTCCCAAAACACCAGGCTCAGAATGAAACCGTTTTTAAAAATAACATCTGCCGTACTTTTGCTGTTCAATGGCATTGGGGCTTTTTACGGGGGGCTGCATCTGATCCTGCATCCCGATGGAAGCAGCATAGGACTGAGTACAGATTGGCTCAAACACAGCTCCTTTGATTCCTTTTTTATTCCGGGCCTCGTTTTGTTTTTGGTAAATGGGCTGTTTGACTTTTTTGTGCTCTGGCAGTTGGTGTTCAATAAATCCAATTCAGGCGTTTATGTTGTGGCTCAGGGCACAGTACTTTGCGGTTGGATTCTAATTCAGATTTTGTTGCTTCAATCTGTGTATTTTCTGCACTACCTGCTAGGGGGTGTTGGACTTGCCTTAATGTTTTTAGGCTACTTTTTGCGGAGAAAACAAAAGAGTTCCGCTACTTCTTTTTAAAATTTCACTATTCCCCTCTTGGTAAGAGCCAGCGGCTTTTAATATCGTTGGTTAGAATCCGCATTTCTATGGGATTGCTGAGTGCCGCATAAAATTCATTCACGCCTAAAAATTTGAGTTCCCGCTTCTGGTTCAGGGTTAAATCGGAATTCACCAGCACAATCGGCACCTGCTTTAATTGTTCGTTTTGCCGAATCATGTATATGGTGAGCCTTAGTGAATTACTTTGAGTTTGCGCATCGAGAACAATAAAACTGGGCGCCACTCTCATGTTTCTGAAATAACTGGCACTTTCCTCTTCACTATATATGGATTCAATATAGGATTGGGGAATCTGTTTGTTAATGATGTCTCTCAGCTTCGAGTGGTCTTCTGCCTGACCATCAATGATGAGTATGTAAAACACCGTGTTTTGAATTTTGTTGTTCATGGTTCCGGTTTCGTTAAGCGCAGGATGTTTTTCTTTGTTTTACTCCTATTCACATTAATAGATTCAAAACAAAGGATTCTTAACAGAATTCCACGGCCTAGTTTTCCGAGTTACGAGGCATTTTATTCACATTTATTTGCCTGTGATTTTTTCTTATCGAAGTATATAGACGAAAGGCTGATTTGTTTCGATGAATACAATTGAACCCCGATTCCGGGAAAAGCATCCATGCTCCGGATCGAAACCAAGGCATAACTTATAAAGGGAATGAATGGCTTTAATTAAAGCACAATGCCGCTTAGGGGAATAACTGCCTAACCATTACAACAAGCTGAATAAATGAAGTAAGTGCAGATTTTAAATGTTTAATCCACTTTCTTTTTCTCTCTCAGCTTTGGATGTTTAGGCAAATGTTTGTTCATTACCTTGCTGAGTTCTGCACTTTGTTTTTCGTAATCCTTCTGAAGGTCATCAATGGCTTCCATTTGTGTGGTACTCGGTTTTACTTCCATCCAGCAAAAGGTACTGTACAACTCCGAAACGTTTTCGCGCAGGCGTTTTTCATCCGCAAATATGCTCACCTTTTTAGTAGCCATCAGTTCCGCTTTTACTTTTTGTAAATCTTCGTAAAAGGCTTTTGCGTTTTTGTTCTTTGAATAGGCCAAAGAATCAGTGGTCAGCAGCTTTTGATAAAGGTTGATGCTGTCGATGCTGTTGTTGATTTTGTTATACAAACTTTGTAAAGCCATCGCCTTTTCATAAACCAGCTTTCTGTCTTCTAATGAATAATCCTTGTTGTTTTCATCGCTGACACAGTTCGCTTTGCCAATATATTCTTTGTCCTTTACTTTTAATTTTACTGTATACGTTCCGGGTAATACCATGGGGGCAGCAAACCCTGCTCCATCCAGCTTGGTGCTTCCTTCAGCCACTTTTGGAGGGGTGCCGTGTACATTCCAGTACACTTTATTAAGCCCCCTGCGTATGGTGCCGGGAATGCTCTGCACCAATGCGTTTTTATCGTCATAGATTTCGATGGTGGCTTTGCCTGAACTAATCCGTTGTTTTAAATAATAACTAAACGGTGGGTTGTGCGCGGGATTGCCGGCGTACCAGCCCCCTGAAACATCCGGGCCTCCCCATCCGAATTTACCATTCACTAAAGTGATATCGGGTGTAGGAAAAAAATACACGTCCTGATCCCAGATCTCTTTGTTCAGGTTACGCATAGGGCGTATGTCATCCACAATAAATACTCCCCTGCCATGGGAGCCGATTACCAAATCGTGCGTTTTCGGATGAATTTGTATGTCGCGCGCCAACACGTATTCCGGAATGTTATTTTTCATGCGGAACCAGTTTTCTCCTCCATCCAGTGTTGCAAACAAACCCATTTCAGTTCCTAAAAACAAAAGATTTTTGTTCATCAGATCCTCTTTTATTTTGTGTGCAAAACCGGTGAATTCATTGCTGTTTAAGCGTTTCCAGGTTTTGCCCATGTCGGTGCTTTTACCCAAATAGGTGTTGTGATCCCCATACATGTGGTTTTCAAAAGTGGCATAAACCGTATTCTTATCAAAACGCGATGGCTGTATGCTGCTTACCCAGGCCTGTTTGGCGATGCCGGATAAAGCCACCATAGGTGATACATTGGTCCAGGTTTTCCCTCCATCAGGCGTGTACTGCAAATTGCCATCATCCGTTCCAACCCACACCAGGTTTTCGTCCAATGGGGATTCTGCAATTGTAAAAATGGTGCAGTGGTTTTCAGCAGACGTGTTGTCTTCACTTAATCCTCCGCTGTCTTCCTGCTTTTGTTTGTTTTTGTCATTGGTAGTAAGGTCCGGCGAAATGCGTGTCCAGTTTCTTCCCTGATTGATGGATTTGTACACGTATTGCGCCCCAACGTATAGGTTACCGGGATTCTTTTCTCCGGTAACAATTGGGGTGTTCCAGTTCCACCGCAATTTTTCTTCCTTACTGGTTTTCTGAGGCTGTATGTTTTCGCCTTTTAAATTGCTCATGTCCACGCGGTTCATGTTTCCGCCCTGCCATTCACTGTAAAGCGTTTTCCCATCGGCGTCCGGTACCGTCCAAAAGCCATCGCCTCCGCCAACCCTCGACCAATGCCCGTTACCTACTCCTCCCGGAGCTGCGCTGGGCGCCATCCAACTGCCATTGTCCTGCAAACCTCCGTAAACGTTGTACGGTTCTTTGTTGTCGATGGCCACGTGATAAAATTGTCCAACCGGTAAGGCATGATTAAACTGCCAGGTCACGCCTCGGTCCATGCTGGAGTATACGCCCCCATCGGTTCCAACATACATTACATTGGTGTATTTTGGATTGATCCAGAGCGCATGCATGTCAGAATGCACCCAGCCTCCACTGTTGCTGGCTTCAGCAAATGAATAGCCTCCATCGTTGCTGTAAGCAAATTGAAATGCAGGACGGTAGAGGCGTTTAGCATCGAGTGGGTCAAAAGCAATGGTGCTGAAATAAAAGGGACGAGCGCATACGTTCATAGGAGCGCTTAAATTTTTCCAGTTTTCGCCTCCATCAGAAGATACGAACAAGCCGGTTTTTTTATTTTCAACTATGGCCACCATTTGTTTGGGGTCGCTTGGGGCCAAAGCCATGGCTATTCGCCCGAAGGGTTTAGGTGGCAAACCGTTTTTTAATTCTTTCCAGGTTTTTCCTCCATCGCTGCTTTTGTACAATCCGCTTCCTTCACCGCCGGAATTAAAACTGTAAGGCTGGCGACGGAATTGCCACATCGAAGCGTATAATACTTCGGGATTCGATGGGTCCATCAATAACTCCGCACAACCGGTTTTTTCGTTGATGTAGAATATTTTTTCCCAGGTTTCTCCTCCATTGGTGGATTTGTAAAGGCCACGGTGTTTGCTGTCGCTCCACAAAGCACCCGGTGCGGCAACGTAAATGACGTTAGGATCTTTTGGGTGAACAATCACACGGGCAATGTGCTCGGTACTATCGAGGCCCAGTTTTTTCCAATTGTCTCCACCATCGGTGGTTTTATACATGCCGTTGCCAATGGAAACTGAATTGCGCATGTTACTTTCGCCTGTACCAACATAAACAATGTTCGGACTTTGCTGATTGATGGCCAAAGCGCCAATGGATTGACAATACTTGTCGAACACGGATTTGTAGGATGCCCCCGCGTTAGTGGATTTCCAAACTCCTCCTCCTGCCGTTCCCACATAAAGGGTTTTGCCATCATCGTTTACAACGCCTTCAATGGCGGTGATTCTTCCGCTCATGGTTCCGGGGCCCAATTGCCGCGCTTCCATGGTGCCAAACATGGCGGAGTTTACAGGGCTTTGGGCCTGTAAAACAACTGAACCGCCTAATGCGGTAAGGAGGTATAGTTTTTTCATACGAATCGTTTTTAATTGCGCTTATTTCGCTACCGTAAAAATGCTCTCATCCACCTTTGGATTGATCTCCAGTTTGGTTATGGTCATTTCTCCCCACTCGCCTGAAATGCTCATGGGGTAAACAATGCCTTCGTCGAGTTTTTTGTAGTCGGAGAAAAACGTTGAGCTTTCCTGAACCTGCCCGTTAGAGGTCATTTTTTCCGTTTGTTTGATTACAAAATAGGTGGATGGGTCGATGTAATAGGTGGTTTCCTTTCCGTCTTTGGATGCCATCTTTATTTTGAAACATTCCGTTCCGTCTACATCATCCTTGCCAATATATTCCATGGTTTTGCCCAATTCCTTGTAGGTGATAAACTCGTCCTGAAGCCAAAGCTCGTCCTGAGAATTTTTCACATCATCTTCCGTCATCGCTTCGGCTTTGGTGTGCCCTTGCCAGGGGGCATAGTTCCAGCCCTCTTTGTTGTTAATAATGTTGTAACCAACCATTCCGGCCACAGCAATGTCCTGACGCATACACTTTTTATCCACTTGTACAATGGTAAAATTAATGTCGGTGCCCTGTGATTTCATGGTGCACTCGGTACGCAGGGTTTTTAATTTGGCCCAATTATCCTTGCCCCCGATGGCTTCAAGGTGTTTGGCTACAATTTCATCAAGCGATTGGGCTTTTGTAAAACTACTCAGGCTTATAATTAAGGCGAGCAGCAAATAATTGAATGAGGTTTTCATGTGCGTTATAATGTTTGGGTAAAGCTATTGCTTTGGATTGTAAATCAAAAACCTTCATCCTGCAGGAATCTTCCTTGCCCCCGAATTTATGCCACTCATCCCTTTTTAGGCTGAGCCCGCAAAAATGCAGAAAAATAAGCCGGAGAATTGTGTTGGGCAGGGGGTTGCGAATGCTTTTGTGTGAGCCTTATTTCAGGTTGAGGGTCTCACGTTCCGGTTCACTTAATCTATCGTGAAGCAGCATAAAGGAAAGGATGTATTTGTAGAGCTCCGGATTGTTCTTTCTCAAACCAGGCATTTCGCCCAGCAAAAATGTTCTGTCTGTTTTTAATTCCTTGTTGTAACCGAGCATGGCCGGGCATTTCAACTGAATGGTGTAACGGATGAACCGAATTTCAGGATTTTGGCGGTTGGCCTCAACTAATTTTTCAAGTTTGGCTTTCCCTGATTGAAAGACAGACAGCTTGGAAACCGGTGAAAATTTGTACTGAGCGGATGCCATTTCCGCCCCGGCGGCATAAGCTTGCGCAATGGGGTCATGGGAGTTTTTACTCAGGTTCATTACTTCGTTCACATGCGTTTCGTTGGCGCCAACCAGCGCGTAATGTTTACGAAGATCAGTCACCAAACTTTGTGAATCGCTGATCAGCAGCAGCAAGGCCATCAGGAGCTTCATCACAGCATGTTTAAGCTGTTGCGCACATAAGAGCCCGCAAACAACATCACTTTTTGAGGATTAGGTATTCTCACGCGCTCCTGTAAAATGTGTTTGGGTTTGAGTTTTTTGATTTTACGAAACAAACTCCGGTAGTAGATATAGGCAACGTAAACGCCCAGCCGGGACCGTTTAGGAAGCAAACGAATACCCGCCAGGCCCTCCTCAAAGTCTTTTTCAATGTCGGCTTCTATCTGGCTTTTAATGTTTTCATTCAGCTCGCTCATGTTAACGTGCGGGAAGTAAATTCTTCCCATTTCCACATAGTCGGCATTCAAATCCCTGAGGAAGTTGATTTTTTGAAAAGCAGAGCCCAGCGCCATGGCGTATGGTTTTAATTGATTGTACAAAACTCTGTCGTTATCGGTAAATACGCGAAGACACATCAATCCCACCACCTCAGCACTTCCTAAAATATATTGTTTGTATTCTTCTTCAGCGTATTCTTTTTTTTCCAAATCCATCTGCATGCTGTTGAGGAAACATTCTATAAGTTCGTTTTCAATCTGATATTTGTGCACTACAGCCTGAAAGCTGTTTAAAATCGGGTTTAAACTGATACCTCTCTCTATGGCCAAAAACGTGTCCCTGCGAAATTCTTCTAAAAGCCTCGCTTTATCGTACTGATGAAAACTGTCAACAATTTCATCCGCAAAGCGAACAAAACCATAGATGCCATAAATAGGGTCGTGCAAATCGGCATTCAAAAACCGTATCCCCAAACTAAAGGAGGTACTGTATTTCCGGGTTACCATTTTACTTGCCTTGCGTGAGGCCTGATCGAAAAGTGCTTTCATGGTTTGCAATTGTTGTAGTAAGTAAACAATCAGGATTTAAAAAAGTTTAAAACCTCCTGAGCGGCCAGTTTGCCCGAAATCAAAGCCGGTGGTACCCCGGGTCCGGGTACCGTTAACTGACCCGTGTAAAACAGATTTTTTACCTTTTTATTTCGGATCGATGGTTTTAAGTGCGCGGTTTGCAAAAGCGTATTGGCCAGCCCATAGGCGTTTCCTTTGAAAGCATTGTAGTCGGTTTTAAAATTCCCCGGACCGTATTCCCGGTAATGGACTAAATTTTGCTCTAAGTTAAACCCGGTTTTATCCATTACCCTTTTGTTGATCAGCTTAAAGTACTTTTCCCGAATGGCCTTGCTGTCTTCCATTCCGGGAGCAATCGGAATCAAAACAAACAAATTTTCATGGCCTTCCGGCGCTACTTCAGGGTCGGTTTTGCTTGGACAACACAAATAAAACAAAGGCTTTTCGGGCCAGGCCGGCTGGCTGTAAATGTCTCTGGCGTGTTGACCAAAATCTTCGTCAAAAAATAAATTGTGGTGCAAAATACCGGGCACTTTTCCCTTTACCCCCAAATAATAAATCAGGCTGCTGGGGGCCATTTTGCGGGAAGCCCAGTATTTTTCGCTGTACTGCCGGTATTGGGGCTCCAACAAACGCTGTTCGGTAAAATGATAATCGGCCGATGATACCAGAGCCTGAAAACCGTTGAACTCTTTTTCTCCCAACAGGGTTTTAGCCAGATTGCCTTTTACATTAATTTTTTCAATGTTTACACCCGTCTCAAACTTCACCCCTAATTCTTCAGCCAAACTGCGCATGCCTTCGGCTATCTTTTGCATGCCTCCCATGGGGTACCAGGTGCCTAATACCAAATCGGCATAATTCATTAAGCTATAAAGCGCCGGGGTTTTTTGAGGCAGGGCGCCCAAAAATAAAACCGGAAATTCAAGAATCTGTACCAGCTTTTCGTTCTTAAACAATTTGTGTACGTGGCTGCTCATGCTTTTAAAAACATCCAGCCGAAACAGCCCAGAGATTAAACGGGCATCAAGGAGCTCAGAAATTTTAACACCGGGCTTGTAAACCAGGTCTTTTATGCCCACCTCGTATTTGTACTCCGCCTCCTTAAGAAATTGTTTGAGTGCTTTGCTGCTGCCGGGCTCCAGTTTTTCGAACAGGGAATATAGTTCGGTGATATCAGCCGGCACATCTGCTTCCCCCTCTTTAAAAAACACGCGGTATCCCGGTGAAAGACGGGTAAGCTGGTAATAGTCGCTTACTTTTTTTCCAAAATCTCCGAAAAAACTTTCAAACACATCCGGCATCCAATACCAGCTGGGGCCCATGTCGAATAAAAAACCGTCATCTGTATAGGCCCTGGCTCTGCCTCCCGCCATATCATGCTTTTCGTAAACCGTCACCTCGTGTCCGGCCCTGGCCAGATAACAGGCTGTTGACAGACCACTGAACCCTGCCCCAATAACCGCTACTTTTTGTTTATTCTCCATGTTTAAAATAAACAAATCTTATCGCGCTTTGTTTAACCTTTTTACCAAGTTACGGTTTAAACTCCATCAAAACAATAAACATAATCGGTGCAGGAATTGGAGGATTGGCTTCAGCTATCCGTTTGTCGGAAAAAGGTTACCGCGTTAGGGTATTCGAAAAAAACAGTTACCCGGGCGGAAAACTGAGTGAATTACGCCTTGGGGCTTACCGGTTCGACAAGGGCCCTTCATTGTTTACGCTTCCCGAATTGGTTGAAGAACTCAAAGACATAAGCCAAAAACATGATGATTCATTTACATACACACGCCTAACTGAAATTACCCGTTACTTCTATGAAGACGGCACTTTTATCAGGGCCTCTTCAGAGCCGGAAGTGTTTGCCAGTGAACTAGAGCAAAAACTGGGCGAAAACAGGGTTTTGGTTTTAAAACACCTGAAGAAAAGTGCTTTCTATTATAACACCGTGCGTGCCTTGTTTTTAGAACAGTCGCTTTCGGGTGTTAAAAAGTTGTTTCGGCTTGCCACACTTAAGGGCCTTTTACGTGCCCCCCGCCTGCATTTGTTCAGTAGTATGCACAAAATAAACGCGGCACGCTTTAAGAATCCGAAAACGGTTCAATTGTTCAACCGCTACGCTACCTACAACGGTTCTGACCCCTACAGAGCGCCCGCTTTGCTCAACCTGATTCCGCATTTAGAATTTAATCTCGGCGCCTACCTTCCTGAAAAAGGCATGCATCAAATCACCGAGCAGCTTTACAAATGGGCTAAGGATTCAGGTGTTGAGTTTTATTTTAATCATGCGGTTGAAAAAATTATTTTGAATTCAGATCGCGCCTGCGGCTTGTTGAGCAATGGTGAGACTTACCCCTCTGATTTGGTGTTAAGCGACATGGACATGAATGCCTTATACAAAAACCTCTTGCCCAAAGCCTATTCACCAAAAAAATTACTGGAACAGGAAAAGTCGAGTTCGGCCTTTGTTTTTTATTGGGGGATTAAAAAACCTTTTCCTGAATTGGGTTTACACAATATTTTATTCTCAGAAAATTACAAAGAAGAATTTCGTTGCCTGTTTGAGGAACAAACGCCTTATTCTGACCCAACTATTTACATCAACATTACCTCCAAGTATTGTAAGGCTGATGCGCCTGAAGCCTGCGAAAACTGGTTTGTGATGGTAAATGCCCCACACAATAAACACAGTGAGAAAATAAAATACACTGATACCCTGCGAAAACACGTCATTGAAAAGATCAACCGGGTTTTAAAAACAAACATCGAACATCTCATTGAAGAAGAAGCTGTTTTAGATCCTTATGGCATTGAATTACAAACCTCATCGCTTGGTGGATCTTTGTACGGAAACGCCAGCAACTCCCGTTTCTCGGCATTTTTACGGCATGCCAATTTCAGCAAAACCATCAAAGGCTTATACTTTGCAGGGGGCAGTGTGCATCCCGGAGGAGGCATCCCCTTGTGTTTACTGAGCGCCAAAATAGTAACTCAACTAATTGAAGAGCGGGAAAAATGAAGTCACTGCGCACTCTGTTGTTTTATTTTTTGATTTTAGTGTATGTCTCCGGTTCCATAGGCATGGTGGTTCACCCTTCTTTTTTCCTTCCCTTTACTCCACTTAGCTTGTTGCTTACCTGCACTGTGTTTTTACTTTTTCAACCGGTACAGCAGTCGCATTACCTTTTAGCTTTTGCAGGTGTGGCTCTTTTAGGATTTTTGAGCGAGTGGATTGGTGTCAACACTGGCCTGGTTTTTGGTGATTACTGGTACGGTGAGGCCCTCGGACCCAAAATTCAGGGGGTTCCGGTATTGATTTCACTCAATTGGGCCCTGTTAATTACAGCCGGACTTCTTACGGTTGCCTCCTTTTTAACCCATCCGGTATTCACCCCCTTACTGGCTTCTCTGCTCATCACCGGCATCGACTTCTTAATGGAACAATGCGTCAGTCAGCTGGACTATTGGTATTTTAATGAAGGCGTGGCGGGTCTTCATAATTATCTGGGTTGGTTTTTAGTCTCGTTTTTAGGGGCTCTTGTTTTTTATAAACCCCTGAATAAAGGTGATTTTCGTGTTGCTGTTTCTATTCTGCTGCTGCAAGTGTTGTTTTTTGGAACAATTTTCATTTCTAATCGTTTACCTTTGTAAAACCATGACTATTCTGATTAACCTTTCCATTGTGCTTATCACCTTTGTGCTTACCGAATTTTCAGCCTGGGCGAATCACAAATACATTATGCATGGCTCTATGTGGTATTTCCATTCCGACCACCACAAAAAAGACCACGACAGTTGGTTTGAGCGAAACGATTTGTTTTTCCTGATGTATGCCATTCCAAGTTTTCTACTTATTCTATTTGGTGCCATCAATGGTTTTGCCTGGTATGCTTTTGTGGGATTTGGAATTGCACTTTACGGATTGGCTTATTTTTTTGTGCACGACATTATCATTCATCAGCGCTTTAAAATCCTTACAAAATCTACCAATCTTTATGTATTAGCGCTTCGCCGCGCGCACAAAATGCACCACAAACATTTGGGAAAAGAAGATGGTGAAAGTTTTGGCATGCTGTTCATTCATCCCAAATACTTTGCAGAGGCCCGAAAACTAAAAGCTGCCGGTAAATAAACCATTTTGTCTCAAAATCCCGGATACGACTACATCATTGCCGGCATGGGTTGCGCGGGCCTCTCCCTGGCCGTGCAGTTGAGTCGCTCAAGAGTGCGATTTTCAAAAATTTTGGTACTTGACAAAGAACTCAAAAACAAAAACGACAGAACCTGGTGTTTTTGGGACAAGGAAAATCACAATTGGTATGAACCATTGGTGTTCAGAAAGTGGGGTCAGTTTCGCTTCAGATCGACTGATTTTGAAAAAAAATTTGACTTGCATCCCTACCAATACAAACTCGTTCGGGGTATTGATTTTTACAATTACTGTCTGGATGAGCTCAGAAAAGACCCACGTTTTGAATTTGTACAGGATGAATTACTGGAAATAAGTTCCCATGAAAATTATGCAATAGTAAAAGGCAAAGGGGGGTATTACCAAGGAACACTGGTGTTTAATTCTGCGTTTCGGAATCAAACAATTAAAACCAATCACATTAATTATGTGCAGCACTTCATGGGTTGGGTGGTTGAAACCAAAACGGATTGTTTCGATGAGACTTGTCCGGTGTTTATGGATTTTAATACTGAACAGGAAAACGATTTTCGGTTTTTTTATCTGATTCCTTATTCTAAAACGAAGGCCCTGGTTGAATACACGGGATTTTCCCCGGGGGCAATGAAACCTGAAGCATATGCCGAAAAATTAAAAATCTACTTTCAAAAAAATCACCCCGGCACCCCTTACACCGTCATAGAAACCGAATTAGGCAGCATACCCATGGCTGAAAGCGCTTTTGTAAATCCATATGGAAACCGCGTGATCAACATCGGAACCGCGGGCGGTCACAGCAAGCCAAGCACAGGGTACACCTTTTATTTTATTCAGAAATACACAGCTCAGCTTGTCGCACAATTAGAAAATGACAAGCGCATTCCCGAGGAGCCCCGGCGTAAAGCGCGTTTTTTGTTTTACGATAAGGTAATGCTGTATGTGTTGCATCAAAAAAAGCTGGAGGGAAGAGCGATATTTACCCGCCTATTCAAAAAAAACAAAATTGAGACCCTTCTTGATTTTTTAAATGAAGCCTCTGATTGGAAAACGGAATTAAAAATTACCGGTTCAATGAACAGTCGTTTTTTTCTGGCTTCTGCGATCAAAAAACTATTTGCCCTCTAAAGGTCTCGGTTAATCACTATTCTTGTGAATGATGCGCGATGGCTGTTGGGGTTGTATAGTTTAATAAACACCATGCCTTGAGGAAATTCACGAACATCCAGTTTGTCCTGATTGGTTAAAGTCGTCTCGAGTAATAAGCTCCCCTGCGCATCAAAGGCGCTGAGTTGATACTCTCCCACAGGCGCCTTCAATTGTATCCAATCGTTTGAAGGATTGGGAAAGAAAAAAACCGTTTCCGTTAACTTTTCTTCTTTAATTCCGCTAAGGAGTGGAGTAACTGTAATGTTCCCCTGTGCATCAAAGGGGTCAGACCACTGTTCAGCCGTATACACGGCCACACCGGTAAGTGTTTTTAAGAACGCCGCCAAGGCCTCTTTTTCTGCCTGGGTTAATTGCAATTGCCCCCCCGGTCCCTGAAGCCTGGGGTCCAGATTAGTGTTAGCGGGGTTTTGAGGAACGCTGTTGTAGTGGTTGATTACACTCAGAACCTGTTTGAACTTCCCGTTATGCATCATAGGACCATTCGGTTGTCCGTTAGGGTTGATGAGGTCTCTCAGTGAAGGAGCGCGCGTGTTGTTCAGATCGAGTTGAGTACTGTCAGCAGCTACCTGAATAATGCCATTGTTTCGGGTGTTGGGATCAATATCAAATTCCGAAACCGCGTGACAGCCGTTACATCCAGCGCCCTGTGGAGGTGGTTGAAGAAATAGTGCCTTTCCCAGGTTCTCCTGAGCTGTAAAATTAGGAAAGGGCGCGCCCACGTTTCCGGTTTGTGTGAGGCCCTGATCAAATCGCGAATCAAACGATTGTATGCTGCGAATAAACTGAGCCAGGGCTTTTTGAATTTTCGCTTCAGTGATTTGTGGGCTGCCATAAACATTCTGAAACAAAGTTTGATAATAACTCAAAGCCTGTAGTTTTTGAATCAGGGAGTCAATGGGCGGATCTCCACCAAGCCCGCTATAGCCCATTTCAAGATGATCGGCAATGGGTTTGGTGGTTTGTATTTCCAGGCTGGCTACGCGCTCATCCCAGAAAAACTTTTGCTCAACCGCAAAGCGCGCGTTCACCAAACGCATAGCATGGCGAATGGTGTTTTGACCATGGAGTCCCAGACTTAATTTAGCTGTATCGCCAAAAGCAAAAGCTTGTTTGTGGCAGGATGCACATGAGATAGTATTGTTTGCCGAAAGTTTTTTATCGTAAAATAAAACCCTGCCCAGAGTGGCGCCGCCATTTGAAATAGCATTACCCGCCGGCGTATTGTCCTTAACAATATAATTAGGATGACCTTGCCCGGCATAATTGAATAGATTATTAAGGTCGATGATAGCCGAACAAAACACAAGTAAGGAGCCTGCGAGGATAAAATTGCGTGTGATTTTCATATTTGCTGCTCTCTGATTTTTATTTAGCCCTTTTGGTTTTGCCTACTTATAAATGTATCCCGTTTTTTTGTTTCACAACTCAATGCGGGAATGAAATTTCGTAAATGCAGGGCCAAAGTTTACCGGTCACGTAAATTTTATCAGTATCCGGATTGTAAGCAATGCCGTTGGTTTCAGCACTTGAATAATAACGTTTTCTGGATTTTACAAACAAGTCGTTGATGTCGAGTTTGCCCACTACGTTTCCGCTTTGCGGATCGATTTTTACTATAAGGCTGGTGGTGTAAATATTGGCGTAGAGGTAGCCCTTTATGTATTCGAGTTCGTTTAGCAGATCAACCGCATAGCCGTTGTCGGACACCAAAACGGTTTTGGTAACGCTCATTTTCACCGGGTCTATAAAACTCAGGGCATTGCTGCCATCGCTCATAATCAGCTCTTTTCCGTCGGTGGTGAGCCCCCAGCCTTCAGGATTGATGTAACCGAACTGGCCTTTGTTTTGAAAAGTGTTGGCGTCGTAAATAAACCCCACCTGATTTGTATACGTTAATTGATAAATGTTACCGTTCAGAACCGCTATGCCTTCTCCAAAGTATTTGTTTCTGTCAATCTCTGCCTTGATGTTCATTTTGCCCGTGTTAAGGTCCACAATGCCAATCAAAGAGCGGGTATAGCGGATGTTCTCCGGCGCCCCGGTACTTTCAAGCAATTGTCCTTTATAAAACAAAAAGCCCTGAGTATAACAGGTGGAATCGTGAAGGTAGGTGTTCACCAATGAATACGAAATCATGGGCGTTACGGGTTTTGCTGATTCCTTTTGAGCCGGCTGCGCGGGCTGGTTCTGAGGCTCCGGCGTACAGGCTATTCCTATAAAAACAAAGCAGATGGCAACAGCGATGCCGTTCAGCGTTTTTTTCAAAGTTTCCAAGAGCTGCCCTCCTTTCCATCCTTTATTTGTATGCCCGCCGCAGTGAGTTTATCCCGAATGGCATCACTTAAAGGGAAGTTTTTTTCCTGCTTGGCTTTGGCGCGAATTTCAATCACCATCTCCATTACCTTTTCAAGAGCCTGAGTATGTTTGGAAGATTCAGCGTGTTGTTTCAGGCCTAAAACATCAAACACAAAGTCCTGATACATTTTTTTTAATAGTGCAATGTCCTTCTCCGTCAATTGCAACTTTCCATCATTTACCGAGTTTACAATTCTAACAGCATCAAAGAGGTGCGCAATAAGAACCGGAGTATTAAAATCATCGTTCATGGCTTCATAGCACTTTTGCTGAAGGGCTGCTATATCCTCTGTGCTTTTGTCTGAAGCTTTTAGTTGTTGTAATGTTGTATAGGCGTCCATTAAACGCTCATAGCCTTTTTCGCTGGCCTGAAGGGCTTCATTCGAAAAATCAAGCGTGCTGCTGTAATGCGTTTGAAGCATAAAAAACCTCACCGCCATTGGTGCATAGCCCTTTTCAAGCAAAGGGTGGTCACCGCTGAACAATTCCTGCGGCAAAAACCCGTTTCCGGCCGATTTAGACATGCGCACGCCGTTTACCGTTAGCATGTTGGTGTGCATCCAGTAGTTCACCGGAGCCTTGTGTTTACAGGCCTGTGACTGTGCAATTTCATTGGTGTGGTGAGTAGCCTGCAAATCCATGCCCCCGCCGTGGATGTCAAAAACATCGCCCAGGTATTTGCTGCTCATAGCCGAGCATTCGATGTGCCAGCCCGGAAATCCCCAACCCCAGGGCGAAGGCCACTTCATAAGGGTTTCGGGCTTGGCTTTTATCCAAAGTGCAAAATCCAGTCTTCCTCGCTTTTCATCTTGCCCGCTCAACTCTCTTGTGCCTTCCAGCAACTCTTCCAGTTTACGGTTGGTCAGCTGCCCATAATTAAACGCCTTGCTGTATTTCTCTACATCAAAATAAACCGTGCCGTTAGATTCATAAGCGTAACCATTTGCCATGATCTCCTTCACCATTTCTATCTGCTCGCAAATATGCCCGGTTGCGGTTGGTTCAATGCTTGGCGGTAAATTGTTAAACGCCTGCATCACCTCATGAAAGCCAACCGTGTATTTTTGCACAATTTCCATGGGCTCCACTTGCTCCAGCTTGGCCTTTTTTGCAAACTTATCATCCCCCTCGTCCCTGTCGCCCTCAAGGTGCCCGGCATCGGTAATGTTACGCACATAGCGTACTTTGTACCCCAGGTGCAGCAAGTAACGGTAAATCATGTCAAACGACATAAAGGTGCGGCAATTGCCTAAGTGCACATCGCTGTATACCGTTGGTCCGCAAACATACAGCCCTACAAGGGGTGCGTGAAGCGGTTTAAACTCTTCTTTTTTTCGGGTAAGTGTGTTGGTAATATATAGCCTTTGCATGAGAAGGCCTAAAATTAGGAATTATCTCAACAGATAGGCCGGCTTAAGAAATTTTAGTGCTAAGGTTTCAAAGCAAGTGTTTGAAGTCATCAAAATCCTTAAAAGGTTTGATGTGTGAAGGGTATGTATATGGCGCGGCGCTTTCTCCAACAATCAGGCGTCCGCTAATGTACATTTTGGATTTGCCGAAGGCTGCTTTTGACTTGTTTAAAAAGTCGATTGTGTCTTCCTCGTTAAAACATGAAGTAAGGATGGTAATCAGTATATCAGGTTCGGCACTGGCATATACATTCAATAAATCATCAAAAGGCACGCTTTGCCCAAGGTATAAACACCTCAGTCCTTTTTTCCGGCAAAGGTAATGCGCATACAATAACCCCATCTCGTGCAGCTCGTTGTTTGGTAAAAACAACATCACCAATTTTTCTGCGGAGCGGTTTCCAATACCCAACTTATCAATTTCCACCACAATCTTTTGTCGAATAAGGTTGGAAATAAAATGTTCCTGGGCCGGACTGACAACCCCCACCTGCCACATGTTGCCCAATTGCCTGAGAAAAGGGAATACAATTTTTTCGATGGTGTTTTCCAGGCCAAAATGGGTAATGGCGTTTTTTATGGTTTCTTCAAATTTTGCCTCGTCCCAATCCAATAGGGAAACCATAAGACCTTCAATCTGGTCGCTTTCATTTTCAAATTTGTGCAGCAGCTTGCCCGCTTCCTTGCTGAGGTTTTCGTTTGTAAGTCCGGCAATGGACGAAATTTTATACCCATGGCTGTTCAGCAGTGATACGTTGAGGATTTTTTTGAGATCCTCATTATTGTAGTACCTTATATTCGTGCTGGTGCGCCTTGGCTGAAGCAGCTCGTAGCGTTGTTCCCAAATCCTCAGCGTGTGCGCTTTTACGCCTGATAAACGCTCAAGATCTTTTATTGAAAATTTCACTGCCATTGCTTTCATGGGATGTAACCGTCAAAGGGAGGAAAGGTTTAAAAAAAACCACCCGAATTGGGTGGTTTATGTCAATTATTTGCCTTGTTGAGGTGTTTTTGAAGGTGCAGGGGGGGGGCTTTTAATGCCTCCAGTTCCGGGAGGGGTTGCTCCGGGAATAGTTGCCGGTGGCATGGCATCAAGTTTTTTCTTCACGGCCATCAGAATATCATCTCCTGCCTCGCTGTAAAGTACTGAGGTGTTTTGAGAGCTTGTGTCGAGCACGTATTTGTATCCGCCCTCTTTGGCTACGGCCTCAATGCCTTTTTTGGCTTTTTCAAGGATGGGGGCAGTAAGTTCAGCTTGTTTTTTACGGTATTCCATTTCTGCCTGGCGCTGAAATTCCTGAATACGGGTTTGCAATTGCTGCAGGTCCTCCTGTTTGTTTCGTTTCAGCAACTCACTCATGGTGGCCTCTTTCTCAAGGTAATCCTTGTATTTGTTTTCAAATTCGGTCTGCATGGCCACACTTTCTTCGTTGAGGCCTTTGAGGTATTGCTGGGCCGCCTCTGTGGCGGTTTTGGTTTCAGGCATTAAACTCACCAAGGAGTCGAGGCTGAGGTGGGCTATTTTTTGGGCGCTGGCCATGTGGATACTTCCCGCCGCAAGCAGAACTAAAGCTGCTCTTCTGATGTTAAATTGCTTCATTGTTTTTGTTTTGGAGTGCTAAATTAAGCTTTATTTATTTTTTATAACCAAGTAATTCCAACACATCGTCACTTGCGTCGTATTTAGGATTAACGTAGAGTATAGTGAGTTGTCCGCTTTTATCAAGAATAACCCCCAGCCCCTTTTTCTCGGCAACTGATTTAATGGCGTTGTACACCTTATCCTGTATGGGTTTTACCAGCTCCTGGCGTTTTTTAAAAAGCTCCCCGTCGACCCCAAACTTCTGTTTTTGAAAGTCCTTGGCTTCCTTTTCACGGGTGGCAATTTCCTGTTCCCGCTTTTTTTTCATTTCGTCGGTAAGCAATATGGCATCTGCCTGATAGGCTTTTGACAGCTTTTCCACTTCCGCAAATTTTAATTCCACTTCCTTTTGCCATTGAGCGCTGGTTTTATCCAGTTCGTTCTGAGCCGCTTTGTATTCAGGAATTTGACTGAGTATGTAATCGCTGTCAACATACCCGAATTTAGCGGCCGGCTGAGCGCTCAGCGAAGCAAGCATTAAACTGAAAAACAAACTATAAAGTGTTTTTTTCATGTCTTGTATTTTAAATGTAAACATAAAATGTGCCATATTAGTGTGCAAATGTGCCTTAACATATTTTGTCAGAGTTCGCCGAGCGTGCCGCCAATCGTAAAGTGAAACTGCCCCTGACCATTCCCAATGCCGGGTTTTCCGGGCACACTATCAAAGCCCCAGCCGTAATCGATACCCAACATACCAAACATAGGCAAAAACACCCGCATGCCAAAACCTGCGCTGCGCTTCACATCAAACGGGTTAAACGACCTGAAATTCCTCCAGGTGTTCCCGGCTTCTGCAAATCCAAGCAGAAAGATGGTGGCCTGTGGATTTAAGCTTACCGGATACCTTAACTCAAGCGTATAACGCGCAACAATTGGGTCGCCCACCGAACTGGAAATCGAATTGTCAGGATACCCCCTCAGGCCTATGATTTCCCTCGCCACAAAGTTCTGAAAACCGCTAATGCCGCTACCCCCCATATAAAAACGCTCAAACGGGGAAAGCCCTACTTCTTTGTTGTACATGCCCAAAAATCCGTAACCGATTTTGGTTCTTAAGACGGCATTTCTGGCTTCTTTTCCTTCAGCGGCCTTTTGATTGGTAAGTTGCGTGAACCATTCGGCGGTGAACTTGTATTTTTGGTACTCAATGTATTTGTAGCGCTCCGCGGGTTCCATGTTGGTGTAATCCTTGCCATTAAAAAGCGAATAAGGAGGCGTAAGTTGCGCGTTGAACACAAAGTTGGATCCCGACTTTGGATAAATTGGCGCATCTACGGAGTTTCTCGAAATGTTCAATCCAAAATTCAGGTCATTGGCGGTACCGTTACTGAAAATAAAACTCGTCCAGTTTTTCAGGTCATAATGGTTGTAGCTTACGCTGTTGTACATGCTGAAATAATTGTCGGGCCATTTCAGGCGCCTTCCAAACCCCAGAGAGGTTCCGGTTACAAGCATGTGGGCGCGGGCAGGGTTTTCTACCTTATCATCGGTTTCAGTTTTGTAGTATTTTTTTGCGCCATTGCTGAATACCGAATGGAAAAAGGAAAAGGTGAGTGAATTCGGTTTTTTACCCCCCAGCCAGGGCTCGGTAAAAGAGAAATTGTACGATTGGTAGGTGGGGCCATTGGTTTGGGCACGAATGCTCAATTTCTGTCCGTCTCCGCTCGGCAATGGCCTCCAAGCCTCGCGTTTAAAAATGTTGCGGGTTGAGAAATTAGTAAACGACACCCCGAGTGTACCAATAATCCCAAGCCCCTGTTGCCCTCCGGCCTGACTAACGGTTCTTCCCCCCCAGCCTCCGCTGAGTTCAATCTGATCGCTTGGTTTTTCTTCCACCACATATTCAATATCAACCGTTCCGTCGGCAGGATTTGGCGTTGGCCGAATATCGAGCTTCTCGGGATCAAAATACCCTAATTGCGCCAGTTCGCGTTGTGTGCGCATGATGTCGGTTCTTCGGAACAACTGCCCCGGCCGGGTCCGGATCTCGCGGTAAATCACATGGTCGTTGGTTTTGTCATTCCCTTTAATGGTAACCTTGTTTATAGTGGCTTGTTTGCCTTCGTACATCAGAATGTCAAAATCAATGGTGTCGTTGTGGATGTTGCTTTCCTGTTGGTTGGCCTGAAAAAACAAATACCCATCGTCGAGATAAAGACTGGAAATGTCATAACCGTTAGGATTCATGAACAGCTTTTGTTCAAGCTTACTTCTGTTGTATACCGTTCCGGGCTTAATGTTTAAAATCGTGTCGAGTTGTCCGTTCCGGTACTTGGTGTTTCCGTACCATTTGAATTTTCCGAAATAATATTTTTTGCCTTCTTCAACGGTAATTTCAATGGCTACCCTATCCTGACTCACAAAATAAACCGTGTCTTTTGAAATTCTCGCGTCGCGAAACCCTTTGGCATTGTATTTTTCAACAATGCCCGGGAGGTCCTTCTCCAGATTTTCCTCAAGGTATTTGCCGGAGTTGAAAGGAAAATACCATCGAAAAGCCTTGCTTTCTTCCAGACTTCGCCGGAGCACTGCCGAAGTAATAGTCGTGTTGCCTTTGATAAAAATGTCCTGAATCCTTACTGTTTTTCCTTTTCGTACATCAATGGTTAAGGTGATGTGAGGTGTGCGGGCCGCGGTGTCTTTCTCGGTTAATACGTTCACTTTTGCAAAATAATACCCCTTATTCACGTAAAACTCTCTTACTATGTTTTTAATGTTGCCAATCATGTAGTCGGTTACAACACGCTCCTGCATGAGTTTAATTTTAGCGCGCAAATCCTCCGCGTCGCTTTTTTTAACGTCGCCCCTGAATTTAAATTTTGTCAGCCTTGGCCGCTCCACCACTTTGATAATGAGAAAAAGGTCGTTGCCGATAATTTTATCCTGCAGCACCTGTATGTCCTCAAACATGCCTTGTTTCCATAGCTTGCGGATGGCATCGGAAATTTTATCTCCGGGAATTTTAATTTCTTCTCCTGCGCTTAATCCTGATAAAAGCGCAATTACATTTTTATCGGTGTAGTCAGCGCCTTGTATTTGCAAAGGTGCCAGGCGATACGTTTTGGGGTGTTTGAGCGGCTCAATAAAAAGACTGTCGCTGTTTTGCGCGCGCGCGGTCAGCAGAGCAATCAGCAGAAAAATGGTAAATGCAGTATGTTTCAGTGTACTCAGTGCCTGGATAATTGCTCGCTTGTTTTGCCAAATCGCCTTTCCCTGTTTTGGTAGGCCAGTATGGCTCTGAAAAAATCATCCTTTCTGAAATCGGGCCACAGCACCTCGGTAAAATAAAACTCCGAATAGGCCAGCTGCCAGAGTAAAAAATTACTGATGCGATGCTCTCCGCTTGTTCTGATCATTAGTTCCGGATCGGGCCATTTGCTGGTGCTCAGGTGTTCTTCTATGAGTTCGCTGCTCACCTGGTCCGCCTTCAGTTTGCCTTGTTCAACCATTTTTGCGATTTGCTGTACCGCGTTCGTGATTTCCCATTTGCTGGAATAACTGAGGGCCAGAATAAGCGTTACTTTCGTGTTTTTGGAGGTCATTTCCATTGACTCCTTTAGCTCAAGCTGGCAGGATAAAGGAAGGCTTTTTATATCGCCTATAACTTCCAGTTTTACCCCTTTGCTGTGGAGGTTGGGCGTTTCCATGCTGATGGTCGATACCAGTAATTCCATCAGAGCGTCAACCTCCTCTTTGGGACGGTTCCAGTTTTCTGTGCTGAAAGCATAAAGGGTTAGAAACCGAACACCTATTTCCCCACAGGCTTCCACAATCTCACGCACCGAATTAACTCCTTCGTGATGACCAAAAATGCGGTCTTCGCCTTGCTTTTTTGCCCATCGCCCGTTGCCATCCATTATGATAGCCACGTGCTTAGGTATATTGCCTGAATGTATGGAAGATTTTACGTCCATGGGGACTTGATTCGCAAAGATAAGAAAAGGCATAAAATCAGCTAATGTGCGGTAAACAAATCCTTAATGTTGTTTTGCGGATTTTTATTGTGTTCAGGGGTTTGTATATGACGTAAGGAAAAGCACAGGGATAAGCGGTAGGCCCCTTTTATTTTGAACCGGGGCTCATAAAAAAACCCGAAGATCGACTTCGGGTTCTTCTGCATTTATGCTTTAAAAAACTCTTCGTAACTGAGTTCTTTTTTGTCGAGATGACATTTTTCCTTTATCAGGTTAATAACCTTTTTGCTGTAAAGGTTTTCAAATATTCTTTGCGCTTCTTTTTCTTTTGTCAGCAGGTCTTTTGATATTTTGTCCAAATCCGCTTCGCTAGGTACCTGTCCGTAGCGGGCGTATTCCCCTTTAATAAAGGCCTTGGCTTCTTCAATCGCTTCGTTTTGATCGACTTTAATTTCATTGTCTTTAATGATTTTGTTTTCGATCAATTTCCACTTCATGGCTTTGGCGTAGTTCGGGTAATCGCTTTCCAATTCTTCCTGAGTAATTGGTTTTTCATTCACCACAGTAAGCCAGCGTTTAAGGAAGGCATCAGGTAATTCAAAATTCAGCTTTTCAACCAGGGCTTTTTCGACTTCCGTCTTCAAAAATCGCTCGGCATCCGCTGAAAACATAAGGTTTAGTTCTTCGCGTATCTTGTTTCTGAACTCCTCTTCTCCGTTGATTTTGCCGGCACCGTAAATCCGATCGAATAGTTCCTGATTTAATTCGGCGTCCTCAATGTGCGAAATGTTTTTTACGGTGATCTGAATGTTGCAATGGGCGTTTTCAGCTTGTTCCTTCTCCAATCCAAGAGTTACGCTTTTGTCAAGGGCTGTTTCAAACAGCTCGTCAATATTGAGCACCAGTTTGTCGCCTTTTTTTAAACCGATAAGTTTGGAGGCGCTTGTTTTGTTGTTGATTTTTTCAGCGCTAAGGCTGGTGCTTTTGAAAATACCGCCCGCTTTAATGTTTCCTGATTCATCCAGCTCATTGATATCAACAAAAATCACATCCTTTTCTCCTGCAATTTCAGGGTATACGGCCTGTCCGTAATTCCTGCGAACATCTTTCAGGTACTTTTCTATCAGCTCATCATCCACCTTAACGGTTTTGTAAACAAAGGTGCTTTTGCTGTCGAGGGTAACGTTAAATTCAGGAGCAAGTCCCAATTCATAAACAAATTCAAATTCCTTTTGTGTTTCAAAGTCCACTTTGGTTTGATCTTTGGGCAGGGGGTTGCCAAGAATCTCTATTTTGTTTTCTTCGATGTATTTGTAAATGGCGTCGTTCAACAATTTGTTGATTTCATCAACCATTATTTGAGTGCCATATTGTTTCTTAATCAGGCCATTTGGAACTTTTCCGGGCCTGAAACCAGGCATGCTAACTTGTTTTTGAACTTTTTTAATGCCTTCGTTTACTTTCGCCTCATAATCGTTTGGGCTCAGGCTAATGGTAATTTCGGCGTTCAACCGGTCTATGCTGTTTCTGCTTATGTTCATTGTTAAAAAATTGGAGGGCAAAAATACGCAATTTTCCCTTTCCGTCCTCCTTTTCAGCCTTTTATGTTTGTTTAAAATTCAGAAAAAACTGAGCTCGAAAGCGGCATCAAAGGTTTTGTCGGCATCAAGATGTAAAATGCCGCTTTTATTCTTCAGCAGCCCATCGTGATTTATGTTGTCGGCTACGCCAAACCAGGGCTCCAGACAAAGGAATTTTAAAGTTGCGTCTTTTGGGTCAGGCTTCGACCAAATACCGAAATACGGCCATCCGGAACAGGAAAGGTCTATTTTTCTACCTTCAGCGTCGAGGTAAAGGCTCAAACCCTCAATCTGCCCTCCTTCCATTACCAGCGCGTCGTTTTTGAACAATTCTGCATGAATGGACAGTCGGCTTTCAGAAAGGATCAGGCGATGCTTTTCTCCAGAAAGAAGACCGCCGCTTAAGTTGCTTCGAATAAGTTCACTTTTCATAAACTCAAGATATGGGTAGCATTTTCCATGGTGTTTCGAAAGCAATATGTTAAACCCGGGGTGAGCTCCAATACTAAAATACATCGTATCATCGCCTGTGTTTTTCACTTCGTAACTGCAAAGCAGAACATTGCTTTTAAGGACATACTTTAATGTCAGCCTAAAATCAAATGGATAGGTGGCTCTGCTGATTACATCAGAGTTTAACTCAAAAACCAACTCTTGAGGTTCTTGCTTTACTAAGCTATACTCTGAATCTCTGGCAAATCCGTGCTGCGACATGGTATAAATGCTGTCACCAAAGCTGTATCGGTTGTCTTTAAGTTTTCCTACTATGGGAAAAAGCACCGGTGCTTGTCTTGGCCAAATTTCCGGATCCCCCTTCCAAAGGTACTCGTAACCTTGTTTGTTTTTTATGCTGCAGAGTTCAGCTCCTTTGCTGTTAACGTTTAAAACAAGCTCATCAGAGGTAAGGGTATAGCGCATGCGTTTTATAAAAACATAATGCCTTCTATTTTTGCGGCTTTTTGATAGATGGCAATGATTTCATCCACGTTCATCACCACCTGTTTGGCCGTAATGCTGATGTATTTTCCGGCCTTGCTTTCTTTGGTGAGAATTTCGGTTTCTTCATCGAAAAGATTTTCAACCAGCGCAATGTTTCTGTTCCCGCTTTCGATAATGAATTTATACATATACACGCTGGGGAAACTCATGGTTTCGATAAGCTTTTGCCTGAACCGATCGCTCTCTTCCTGGGTCATATAAGGCCAAAATAATGATTATAAATTAACACCAAACCAAAAATAATCAACAGTATTCCCGTTATGGAATTAATTTTGTGCATGGTTTTTTCAGTAAGCACTTTTTTCAGTTTTCCTGCTGCCGAAACTTTTGCCAGCTCCACCAACAGCACCAGGCTGAGGGTAATGCCAAAATACACGATCATTCGGAAAATCGAATAATTAAGGGATTTACTAACGGCCGTTACATTGCCTAACCACAGGAGCCAAACAGCTGGATTTAGCGAGTTCAGGAAAAAACCCTTAAAGATCATGGTTCCCGCTGAAGGTTTCCCAATCACTATGGAAACGTCTTTTTTTGCAATGGGTTTTCTAAAATACAAGGCACCAAAAACCACCAGCACCAATCCTGCCATTAAACCCATAAACCTTTGATTCATTTCGTTGTGAATAAGGTGTGTGGCCCCCAGGTCGATGAGCAGAATTACCAGCAAACACAGTAAAAAGTCGCTGAGCACAATACCCACGGCAAGCAAAGAGCCGGTTTTGTACCCGTGTTTAATGCCTGTATTCATAAGCGCAAAAAACGCCGGTCCGAAAGAAAAACTTAAGAGCAGTACAATGACTATGGTTTGATATATGAGGCTTAGGATCAAACCGTGTGGGAACCATTGTGTTCAAGAAAAGCCAGCCACTCGTTCAGCACCTTGCCCTTTAAAACCCGGGGGAATTTGCTTTGACCGCCAAGTTTGTTTTTACTGGCCAAAAAATCGATGAATTTTTGATTGGGAAGAAGTGTGACTTTTACCTGTTTGAGCGCGTGCATTCGCTCCACGGCATAATCGTCATTTAATGCTTTCAAATGCCCGTCGAGCACCTCACTGAGTTTTTCGGGATCAACTTTCTTATCACTGCCAATGTACCAGTGATGCGCAAAGCGGCCTTCAAGCGGCTCACCGCAAACACAGTACTCGTTGATGGAAATGCCCATTTCATTCGCAGTTAATAAAATACCCTTGTTCATGTTGTCAACGCTCAGGTGCTCTCCGCAAAGACTCAGAAAATGTTTGGTTCTGCCGGTAATGATTATTTCGTTGCGTCGCACATCTGTGAACCGAATGGTGTCTCCTATCAGGTATCGCCAGGCGCCCGCGCTGTTCGAAATCACAAGAGCATATTCCTGATTTTCTTCTACCGCTTTTAAATCTATGGCTTTGGCCCGGGGCTTCAGATTACCTTCCTGATCAAAATTTTGCTCATCAAAAACAATAAACTCCATGAAGAGGTTATTGTCCGTAATTAGTTTCATTCCCTGCTCCTCGTTCGGTCTTTCCTGAAACGCAACAAAAGCCTCAGACGCCATATAGGTATCGATATAAATCAATGGCTGTCCGCATAGCTCATCAATTGTGTTCTTATAGGGTTTGATTGACACGCCACCATGAACAAACACCTTAAGATTGGGCCAGATATCGTGAATGGTTTTAAGCTTGTAATGTTTTATGATTCGTTCGAAAAGAATTTGTATCCAGGCCGGCACACCGCAGATAAAACCCACATTCCAGCTTCTGGCATTATTTACAATGTCCTCCAGTTTGTCTTCCCAATTTTTAAGGGAGCGTATTTCGGGACCGGGCAATGTAAAATTCTGAAACCAGCGCGGTTGTGAGCCTGTTGTTATGCCACTCAAATCGCCACTGAAATACGTGCCGTTGTAATTGAGGTTGGTGCTTCCACCCACAAATAATATTTCGGTTTCGTATTGTTCTTTAGGAAAATTGAAGTTTTTGGTTGAGACAATTTGTTTTAGCGTGGCTTTGTGTATGGCTTTTATGAAAGATCGCGTAATGGGGATGTGTTTGCTTGAGGATTCGGAGGTACCTGAACTTAAAGCGAAGTACTTTATTTTACCCGGCCAGCACACGTCCTTTTCGCCCTTAAGGGCTCGGTGCCACCAGGCATCGAAAATGCTCTGATAATCGTGAAGGGGTACGCGTTTTTGAAATTCAGCCACCGGATCTTCTGCCTCAAGTATTGTGCTGAAGCCATATTGTATGCCAAAATCCGTAAACTCTGCCTTAGCCAAAAGCTTTCTGAGCTGTTTAAGTTGCTGCTTATAGGAGTTGCTTCGGGCAGGGATACGGGAGCGGATATCGATCGCGCCCTTTATGATTGAACCAAGGATTGGCATTTTATTGTGTGATTTCGTGAATGGTTGCTTTATTTCAAATACCTGAAATCGTGGTTGTTTTTTATGGCTTTAACTGAATGGTAAATAAGTTTGATAACCTCTTCCACATCTTCCTTGTGCACACTTTCTACTGTTGTATGCATGTACCGCAGTGGAAGGGAGATAAGGGCCGAAGCGATGCCATCAGTTGAATAAGCAAAGGCGTCGGTATCCGTACCTGTAGCCCTTGAAGCCGCCTGTCGCTGAAATTTGATTTTGTGTTTGTTTGCCGTATCAATAATCAGTTTCAAAAGGTTATTTTGAACCGCGGGGGCATAACTTAATACCGGGCCTTTGCCACAGGCCAGGTCGCCACTGCTGATTTTGTTCATCATCGGAGTTTGGGTATCATGACACACATCGGTAACGATAGCCACATTCGGGTTAATTTTCCGTGCAATCATGGTTGCGCCGTTAAGTCCTACTTCTTCCTGAACCGAATTAACAATATAAAGCCCGAAAGGCAATTTGTCCTTCCCCTCCTTTAAAAGCCGGGCAACTTCTGCGATCATAAATCCCCCTATCCTGTTATCCAAAGCCCGGCCCACGTAAAATTTACCATTCAATTCCATTAAAGGCGCTTCGTAGGTTACAACCGTTCCAACATGAACCCCAAGGTCTTCTACCTCCTTGTCGGATTTGCAACCCAAATCCAGAAATATGTTCTTCAGGCTTGGCGGCTCTTCTTTTGCGGCGTCCCTTACATGAATAGCCGGCCAACCAAACACCCCTTTTACTATACCTTTGGTTCCGTGCAAATGGACTCTCATTGAAGGTGCAATCTGATGATCGCTTCCCCCATTCCTTCTGAGGTAAATAAATCCATCTTTGGTAATGTAATGAACAAACCAACTGATCTCGTCGGCATGAGCCTCAATCACCACCTTATATTTTGCTGTGGGATTAATGATGGCGGCTACGGTGCCATAGGTGTCAACTATATAATCATCGATATAGGGTTTGATGTAGCTCAGCCATAACTTTTGGCCTGCTGTTTCGAATCCGGTTGGGGAAGGGTTGTTTAAATAGCTGTAAAGGAATTTGACGCTTTCAGCATTCAGAATGCTTTTTTGTTTGGACATAAATCCTGATTTGAACTTTAAATTAACGTAATTTTCACCAAAGATAAAAGCTGAATAATATCATTCAGCTTTGGTGTTTAGTTCTTTTTCCACACCACGTAATCCTGTGTTTCCGACGCCTCAAAGGGCGCGGCTCGCCTCAGGGGTTCGCAGGCTTTTAAACTTCTCCTGCACTCTTCGGGAAGTTTTTGATACAATTGGGTGCCCTTGCTTTTCCAGGCGATCATTTCATCACTCACATCTTTTATTGCTTTAGCCGGATTACCCACCAGGAGCTTTCTTTTTTCAGTAATGGTATCGGCAGGCACAAAACTCAAAGCCCCTATTATACATTCGTCGCCAATAATAGCATTGTCCATAATGACCGAATTCATACCCACAAGCACGTTTTTGCCAATGGTTGCTCCGTGTATTATGGCCCCGTGACCAATATGAGCATCTTGTTTTAAAAGTACTTCAGTGCCCGGAAACATGTGTATGGTGCAATTTTCCTGAACATTACAGCCGTCCTCTATAATAATCTTGCCCCAATCGCCTCGAATAGCAGCGCCCGGACCAATGTACACGTTTCTGCCAATCACCACGTTTCCTGTAACTGTAGCGTTTGGGTGTATAAAGGCGCTTTTATGGATAACGGGACGATGTCCCTTGAATTCGAAAATGTTTGCCATGAACTGAAATACGTTTTGCCAAAAGTACAAAAATTAAGGGGGAGGGGCCCTTACCACCTGTATTATCAGCGTCACAAAGAAATTACTACATATTGTAGCAACACATTGCTGTGTTGTGTAGTAATTTTGTGTGAGTCAAACTTACTCCTATTCAAAAACTAAAGCCATGAATAAACAATCAGAATTAAGTTTTAGCAACACCTCGGCGGAACTCAATGTATTTCATGCCCTGATGGATCATATCAAACAGGAAAAACTTCAGTCTCTGATAGTATTGGGACAAACCGAAAAATCGAACAAGTTTGTTGGCCGCTTAAAAAAGCGATTTACCGCTTGAGAGATTTAAGATGGTTTTAAATGTCTTAATAATTGATTTTAGGACAATACAGGCATTTTGTTCTTCACAAGATATTTCTTTGATCTGGATTTATTGTATCTACCTATGCTTATTTTAATAAGCGATGGCCTTTTTGACAAATGAAGTGTCTTTGTTGCTCTGATTCTTATTCCTATTGTTTTTTGCCAGGGTTCGTTTTCTTGGATTCCATGATCAAGCAAAGCGGTTTATCCGTTTATATTGGCCTAACTAAAATTATGGGAGCCTTATTAATTAGTCTCTTATTCTGGTCTATTGCAAAAAAAAGCAGATCATTAAGACCTGCAACAATTGTAAAATAACTATGGATTTGATTCTGTCGCTACTTCACCTTGCGGAAGACATAAATCAAACTGGAGTACTGACCGCTACGTATTGCTTTTAGGTTTGACAGCAAGCCGCTCCAAATTGCCGGTAAAAATCGTGTTTTCCCATGAAGGTATTTCTCACTCAAAAGGCTTACGTAAAAGCTATCAAAATACATGGGCTTAACGGCCACCAAAGCAAATCCAGATTGTTGAAAAAAGCGACTCAAGCTTTCCTTTTCAAAGTGATAAAGATGCCGGGGAAGATCGTATGCTGCCCAATGTGTTTTGTAATGACACGCATCGTAACTTAAGGGATTTGGCAATGCCACAAACAAGACCCCTTCTTTTTCCAGGGCTGCTTTTAAGAAGTCCATTACCGAAGTCAGATTGGGCAGGTGTTCCAGAACATGCCAAAGGCTGATAGCCGAGAATTGTGTGTTGGGTGAGTTTTCTAAAAGCTCTTCTTTGCTTTTGTAAACGCGCTCAGTTTGAGATTTAGCAATTTCCCTTGCCCCATTGTCAGGCTCAATGCCATGAACTTTCCATCCCCTTTTTTGACAATGGGCTAAAAAATGCCCGGAACCACAACCATAATCCAATAAGGTTCCACGTGAAACATATGAATTTAATAGTTTCTCCTTTGAGCCCAATGTATAGTTTCTAATCCATTGGTAAAGGGTGGGCACCAGGCCCCTTTTTGTGTTTGAATGGGAGATGTAATCCTGAGACTTGTAATATTCTCCAAGCATAGAGTCTATTGGTCTTGGATTGGTAAACTTCAAACCACAACCCAAACATTGAACAATGTTGAACTCTTCCTGACTTAGAAAATAGTCCTTGGACTTAAGAAAGGGTTTGAACTGATTGGAGCCACAGGTTGGGCAGCTGTATAAGGTATTCATAATAATAGTTCCACGTGAAACATTAGCGGCCCATGTGTACCAAAAGCACCGATATATCTGCAGGACTTATTCCCGATATTCTGCTAGCCTGACCAATGGTTGCGGGTTTGTGTTTTTTCAGCTTTTCAAGAGCCTCTGTGCCGAGACTGCTAATTGCTGCATAATTAAAATCCGGTTGTATTTTAAGTTCTTCGAGCCTTGATAGCTTCTCCGCATTTTCCTGCTCTCTCTTAATATACCCCTCGTACTTCATCAAAATCTCGGCCTCCTCAATTGAGTCCTTATCATAACTTGAAAGAAAATTAGAAAGTCCTGAGTCTGCCAGCCCCATCTCCTGAATAGTAATGTTTGGTCTTGAGAGCAGGTTATAATACCTTACCTTTTGATTAACTTTAGCCGAACCCAATTGTTCCAGGAAAGGATTTAAAATATCTGGCTCGGCGCTAACCGTCTTAAAGTAATTAATAATCTTAGTCGTTTGCTCATATTTGAGCTCCACCTCGTTTACCCTATCTTCAGAAGCAAGACCTAATTCGAAAGACCTCCTGCTTAATCTCTGGTCTGCATTATCCTGACGTAATAACAAACGATACTCTGCCCTTGACGTAAACATACGATAGGGCTCATCTGTTCCCTTATTTACAAGATCGTCAATTAATACTCCTATGTACGCCTCGTACCTGCTCAGTACAAACGGCTCCTTGCCGTGTACTTTTAAGTGGGCGTTCATTCCAGCCATTAAGCCCTGGCAAGCCGCTTCCTCATAACCGGTTGTTCCGTTTATTTGCCCTGCGAAATAAAGTCCTGATATTAATTTAGTTTCCAGGCTCAGCTTTAATTGAGTGGGGGGGAAATAATCGTATTCTATGGCATATCCGGGCCTGAACATCTTGGCGGATTCCAAACCTGGAATTTGGGTCAGGGCTTTTTGCTGTACATCTATAGGCAATGAACTAGAAAATCCATTAAGATACATTTCAACTGTATTCCAACCTTCGGGCTCCACAAACAATTGGTGTCTTTCTCTCTCACTAAAACGATTAATCTTATCCTCAATGCTTGGGCAATATCTGGGACCAAGGCCTTGTATTCTTCCCTGAAACATTGGCGACTTTTCAAAACCGGTCTTAAGTGTTTCGTGAACGTTGGCATTTGTATATGTTACATAACAGGGAAGTTGCTTACCTGGATTGGTGTGGATTTTTGTATTTAGCTTCAAGTAAGAAAAGCGATAAGGCTCAGGGTCTCCATCCTGCCTTTCCATCTTTGAATAATCAATACTTCTTCCGTCGATACGCGGAGGAGTGCCGGTTTTCATCCTTCCCGATTCAAAACCAATCTGGACTAATTGTTCCGTTATGCCGAAACTTGCAGATTCCCCGGATCTGCCACCGCCTATTTGCTTTTCGCCAATATGAATTTTTCCATTTAAAAAGGTACCGTTCGTAAGTACAACCGCCTTAGAATAGAACGGAACACCCATTCCCGTCACCACTCCGATAACAGATTTTCCATCATCAGACAAAATCAACTCTCTTACCATGTCTTGCCAAAAGTCAAGCCCTTCGATTTTTTCCAGCTCTTCCCTCCATAAGGCAGCAAACAGAGCTCTGTCGTTTTGGGTTCTTGGGCTCCACATGGCCGGGCCTTTGCTCCGGTTTAACATTCTGAACTGTACGGCGCTTTTATCCGAAATAATACCACTCAATCCTCCAAGGGCATCAATTTCCCTCACGATCTGTCCCTTTGCAATTCCACCCATGGCAGGATTACAACTCATCTGAGCGATGGTTTGCATGTTCATGGTCACCAGCAAAACTCTGGAGCCCATATTAGCCGCCGCGGCCGCAGCTTCACAACCGGCATGACCTGCACCAACAACAATTATATCGTAATATTGATTCAAAATAAGACTGCAAAATTAGGCATATTCTGCCTAATCCCGTCTTATTCGTAAATCCGACCTGGAATCAAGTTACAAATCTATCTTATTGACCCTGTCCAGATGACGCCCACCTTCGAAAGTGGTGGCCGCGAAGGCCTTTATACAGGAAAAAGCTTCTTCCTTAGAAATAAACCTTGCAGGAAGAACCAAAATATTAGCATCGTTGTGTTGACGGGCCAGGCTTGCAATTTCTGAATTCCAGCAAAGTGCAGCCCGAATACCCTTGTGTTTGTTAGCGCTCATGGCGATTCCATTCCCTGAACCACAAAGTAATATGCCCCAATTAACAGTTTGATCAACAACTGACTTTGCTACCTCATGCGCAAAGTCCGGATAATCGGCCCTTTCCTCCGAATAACACCCTTTATTACTTACCTTGTAGCCTTGTTGTTCAAGAAATCCGATTATTGCCTCCTTAAGCAAAAAGCCTGCATGATCTGAACCTATAGCAATAATATTTGTCATTTAACTGTACGTGTTTTTTTAAAGGCTTATAGTTTTCATCAACTAATCACACTCATAACTATCCTTCCTGATTATCAGTACACGAATGCAATATTAATAAACACTTACTGGGTTAGAAAATAAAAATCATGTTCATTTCTTTTTATACTGAAATTGCCTTTCGCTCAAAAACAGTACGGATAGCAAAAAAACACAACTTGCAAAATTTTGAAAATCAATTTTACCCTTGCTTATCATTAAGAAATTGACATCAATTTCTATAAATAACTAAGAAAAGTATTAACATGAATAAGCACTAACAAGTGTTAATCAAATCATGTGTAATTGGTGTTCAAGTACTTAAAATACTAAATTTGTTCATCTATTGTTAATAGTATAACATAAGTGAAATTTCCAAGAATTTTCGAAAAAGTAATTAAGATCACTAACACCCTATAATATACATATATAAATTAAATTTTTAAATGAAAGACATATTATATAAAGAGGGATGGCTAAATATTAAAACCGATCCGGCTATTGACTTTGTGAAAGAAATCAAGTATCTTAAAGAAAAAAAGAATGTTGTACTACTGGCCCATTACTATCAAACTAATGATATTCAAGATGTTGCCGATTACATAGGCGATTCATTGGGTTTAGCTCAAGAAGCAAAAAAAACCAAGGCAGATATTATTTTGTTCGCCGGTGTTCATTTTATGGCCGAAACAGCAAAAATTCTGAATCCGGGAAAAAAGGTCCTTATACCCGATTTAAACGCAGGCTGCTCTTTGGCTGATTCATGTCCTCCAAAGGAATTTAAAGCGTTTAAAGAGGCTCATAAAGACCATATTGTTATTTCCTACATCAATTGCACAGCAGAAATTAAAGCACTTTCGGATATTATTTGCACTAGTTCCAATGCCCTGGCTATTGTAGAAAGTTTGCCTAAAGATCAAAAAATAATTTTTGCACCCGATAAAAATCTGGGGGCTTATATCAGCAAAAAAACCGGACGGGAGATGGTATTGTGGAATGGCGCCTGCATGGTGCATGAACTGTTTGATTTGGAAAAATTACTGAATTTAAAAATTAAACATCCCGATGCAGAAGTCATTGCCCATCCTGAATGCGAAGCAAAAATTCTCGATTACGCGGATTTTATTGGTAGTACTACGGCATTATTAAATTATTCAAAAAAATCAAAAAATAAAAAGTTCATAGTAGTCACCGAAACCGGCATACTCTATCAAATGCAAAAAAACAGTCCGGAAAAAACGTTCATTCCGGCACCTCCTGATAATTCCTGTGCATGCAATGAATGCCCTTATATGAAACGCAATACCCTGGAAAAAATATACATTGCACTTAAATACGAAGAACCTGAAATACGGATGGAAAATACACTGATGGAAAAATCCTTACAACCTATCTTGCGTATGCTGGAATTATCAGAAAAACTCGTTTAATTATTCTTACATTTAATCGGAATTATAGTGTTCAGAACCGCTTTATATATCCTCCTTTTTGTAGCGTTAACCTGTTATAGTCAGGCTCAGCAAAATAATCCGAATGGATACAATAAATTTTACTATGAAAATGGTAAATTAAGCAGTGAGGGTTGGATGAAGCAGGGTAAACCAGATGGATACTGGATTAATTACTATAAAAACGGCAAGATTAAAATCGAAGGAAACCGTAAAAACTTTTTACTGGATAGTATCTGGAAATTCTACGATGAAAAAGGAAGAATTACCAAAACCATAAACTATAGCGAGGGAAAAAAGAGCGGTCCCAGTAAAATATACGACACTTTACAAACCCTTATATCTGTAGAAAATTATAAGGCCGATCTTAAACACGGCACTTATTTAACCTATCACTCCAACGGCAAACTAAAAACAATTGGTTCCTATGAAAACGGAAAACAGGAAGGGTATGTTTACGAGTACAGTCAGGATTCTGTTTTAGTAAACATCTCTTATTTTAAAGGAGGTATTTTACAGAGTTTCGAAAGAATTAATCAGAAAGACGAACAACTCAGAAAACAGGGCATTTGGAAAGAATTTGACACCAATATGGTGTTAAGAAAAGAACAAAAATTCAACGACGATTCCCTTGATGGTTATGTAAAAGAATACGATGCTAAAGGCAATTTGCTGCAAACAAAAAAGTACAGTAACGGAAAACAAATAATGAACGCCCCTGAGATTGCCAATGTCGAGGTGTACCGTGAGATGTTTGAGGACGGCACGTTGAAATACGAAGGGGTTTATGTGGATGGCATAGCCATTGGAACACATTACAAATATGTAAAAAAACTAAGGTGCGACAGTACACTTTACCTAAAGGACGATTCAAACATGGTGTATGCAAGACGGTTGGTGTGTAAAAACATTCCGGTTCCTGATTCGGCCATAGAATATTTTGATGGTGTGGTAATTGCAAAAGGGGCGGTGGATAGTGTAAGAAACAGAATTGGTGTTTGGAATGAATTTCACCATACCGGAGAATTTAAAGCGAAAGGGATATACAGGGAGGGCAGCAGAACCGGGGACTGGGAATTTTTTTACGCCTCGGGAAAGCTTGAACAGAAGGGCCGTTACGACAAGCGCGGAAGAATGCAAGGCACCTGGAAATGGTATTATGAAAACGGAACACTATTACGCGAGGAAAGTTATGTGAATGGCAAACACGAAGGCGAAATGAAAGACTATAATGAGGAAGGAAAAATTACCCTGGTGGGTGAGTTTATTGACGATAAGAGGGAAGGTATTTGGTTATATGAAACCAATGAATACTTAGAAGTTGGAAAATACAGCAACGACGAACCCGATAGTTTATGGAGAACCTATTATATGCCGGGCAAGAAAAAACGCTTTGAAGGGGCGTTTCTGGCAGGAGAGCCGGAGGGGCTTCACGTCGCCTATTATCCCGACGGGCAGAAGATGTATACTGGTAACTATGTGGGTGGCATGAAAGACGGGGATTGGAAATATTATGACGAACAAGGAACTAATTTTCTAACCATTACCTATAAAAACGACATTGAAATCAAGTGGCAGGGTGATAAGATCAAACCCACCTATGAAGAAAGCTTAAGAACCTACAACGTAAAAATCAACGAAAACAAAACACAAACCATTCGTAAATAGAGGATTTGAGAGACATGAGCGCAAAAACCAAAGAAGACGGGTCGGCCAACCAAAAATTCGCCGATACACTTCCCCTGGCCTATATGATCGTTGATTCAGGAAACATCGTACTCATCAACAAAAGAGCAAAAACGTTTTTTTCCATACCGTCTTCAAAATCTAAATTGCCGCTAAAGTTTGGCGCGCTGGGCTTATCCGCAGAGCACGAAAAAAACCTTATCAGTAAATGCAAGGCCTCCTTAAAAACAGGAAAAGAAACAAAGGTTCTGATAGAAACTAAAAAAAACAAACTCGAATGTCTTGACTTAAACATCAGCCCTGTTGTTTATAACAAAAAAAAATGTCTGCAACTCAGCGGAAAACCCGCTTCAACTTTGTCAGTGGCCGATAACAAAGAGGCCGAGCGGATTTTAAACGAAATAGCCAAAAACAGCATTGATGTGGTGTTTAAAATGGACTTCCACCCTAAGGCAAGGATTAGTTTTATCAGCGATTCCTGTGAGAAATTACTGGGCTTCACCAGGGAGGAAATATACAATGACCCATCAATTGTTGAACCATACTTACACGAAAATGATAAAAAATACGCCCTGGCTTCTAAAAACGATTATTTGAAAGTTTCAGAAGGGACAAAAGAAAAAAAGATACAAGTCCACTTTCACAACAAACGAGGGGAGGCAAAATTTATTGAAGTGGTTGCCAATCCTGTTTATGGGAAAAACAAAACACTGGAAGGGATTGTGGGCAACATGCGCGACATTACCGACCGCATGCTCACCGAAGATTTATTGGTGGAGGCCAAATCAAAATTTGACCTTATTACCAATTACGGCAACGACATCATTACCTTTTATACCTATTTGCCAAAGGAGCGGTACATTTATGTAAGCCCAAACATCGAACGAATTCTAGGATATAAACCCGAGCAGCTTAAAAATGACGCATCGTTTTTCAGCAAAAAGGCCCTGGATGGCAAATCTTTCAAAGAAGGCGAAACCACCATGTTGAACTGGCAGCGGAACGGTGAAATGAAAAATTTCAAGCATGTTTACAAAACCTTAAACAGCGCCGGAAAGGAAGTGTGGCTCGAAAACACCTCAACGCCCATACTCAACAACAAAGGCAAAATAGGCTTTTATCTCAACATCTTAAAAGATGTTACCGAAGAAAAGATCAAGGAGATTGAAATTCAAAAGCAATACATCAATTACAGGGAACTATTAGACACCTCTCCGGCCGCTTACATTATTCACGACAACGGCATAGTGGTTTATTGTAATGCCCAAACCCAACAATTACTAAAGGCCGGTTCTGTTGAAGATGTGGTTGGTAAGCACGTGCTGGATTATTTTGTTGGTGAAAGCAAACAAAAAGCGGCCGACAGAATAAAAGAAATATACAACAACCAAAACCTCAATCGCTTTTACAATTATAACATTAAGGATTTTGAAGGAAACACCGTTGAAGTGGAGATTAAATCGGTGTTTGTTAAGTTCGAGAACAAGGACCGCGTACTTTCCACCATAAACAACCTCAGCAAAAAAAGAGTCCTGGAAATCGAAAAGGAAAGGTTTAAAGCAGCGGCCTCGCATAATGTAAGACTAGAAAAAGAAATAAAGGAAAGGGAAGAAGCCGAGAAAAATCTGATTGAAAAAACCGCCCACCTTACCTCCATCTTTGAGAGCTCAACCCACCTTATCTGGACGGTAAACAGAACCCATGAACTGACCTCCTTTAATGAAAATTTTGCAAGAGTTGTAAAACAACAACACGGCATTGATGTGGCGGTTGGCGACCGCATACATGAAAAACTGCACAAACGCAACGACGAATACAGAAATTACTGGATACCCCTTTACGACGAAGCCTTTAAAGGAAAAAAGCTGGAGTTTGAAAAAAAGGATTACACTGAAAACACCGGGGAGGTACACCGCAGGGTATTTATTAATCCCATCCTGAATGAAAGGGGAGAAATTACGGAAATCAGCTGTATTGCCAACGACGTAACGGATTCAAAACTGTATGAGAGAAAACTCATAAATCAAACCGCAAAACTAACGGCTATTTTCGACAGCAGCCACCACTACATTTGGACGATTGACCGGCAGGAGCGACTTACCTCGTTTAATAAAAATTACTTCGACATCATTTCTTCACTCTACAATACAAAACCCTATTTGGGACTGGTGCTCAACCGGGGAATATTGTCGCACGACAACGATTACAATAAACTTCTGAAGCACCATTACAAAATTGCTTTCGAGGGCATGGCTAGTACGTTCGAAGTGGAAATATGGGACAAAAACAACAAAAAAGTGAACCTGGAGGTGTTCCTGAACCCGATATTTGAAAAGGATAAGGTTATTGAAGTGAGCGGAATTGCGCATAACATCACCGAGAAAAAACAGGCCCAGCAGAAGATAGAGGCTTCCTTAAAAGAAAAAGAGGTGTTGTTAAGGGAGGTTCACCATAGGGTAAAAAACAACATGCAGGTGGTGAGCAGCATCCTCAACCTTCAGTCCTCGTACGTGTCCGACGAATATGCCCTTGCCCTTTTAAAGGAGAGCCAGAACCGCATCAAAACCATGGCCATTATTCACGAAAGCCTGTATCAAAACAAATCCTTCAGCTCGGTGAACTTTTCCGATTATGTGAGGACCCTGATCAGCAACATCATCCATTCTTACTCATCTTCCAAAGAAAAGGTGAAAGTGGAACTAAACATTGCCGATGTGATTCTGCCTTTAGACAGCTCCATTCCGGCAGGCCTGATTCTGAACGAGCTGGTCACCAATGCCATCAAACACGCTTTTCCGGGTACACGGCACGGGGTGATTACCGTGGATTTAAAATGCGAGGAAAATTTAGTATTTTTAGAACTTAAAGATAACGGGGTAGGGTTTAAAGACAACGTGAGTTTTCAAAACAGCCACTCCCTGGGACTTCAATTGGTAAACACGCTCATCGAGCAAATCGATGGTAAGTACGAATTCAAGTCGGAAAAAGATATTGGAACAGAAATTAAAGTAATTTTTAAGATGTAAGAGAATGGAAAAAATTAACATTTTTATTGTTGAGGACGAGAGTATTGTTGCAAAGGATATTCAGAACAGCCTGATTAAACTTGGGTACAATGTGGTTGGAATTGCCAATAACGGAGCCGACGCCATTGAAAAAGTGGTTGAACTGGCACCTGATCTGGTGTTGATGGACATTATGATCAAGGGCAACCTCACCGGAATAGAAGCGAGTGAAAAAATCAAAGAGCAGATCAATGTACCGGTGATTTTTCTTACCGCTTATGCCGATGAAAGTACCCTCACCCGGGCCAAAATCACGGAACCATATGGTTACATTTTAAAACCGTTCAAAGAAATTGACCTGCACTCTAACATTGAAATGGCGATTTACAAACACCGTAAAGACGCCGCCCTGCTGAAAGAAAGAGATTTTCTTTACTCTCTGGTGGAGAATAAAGAAGAGGGCAGCAACGATATGCTGTTTGTAAAAGCGAATGGCAAACTGGTGAAAGTGCACCTGAAGGATATTTATTATGTGGAAGCGTTGAAAGATTATGTTACCATTAACACGCTTTATGCGCGTTACACGGTTCACAGCACCATGAAGGAGATCGACAAAAAGCTCGGCAACGGAGAATTTGCACGCATTCACCGTTCTTTTATAGCCCGTCTCGACAAAATTCAAAGTATCGATTCCCAAAATGTAATACTGGAAGACGATAAAAAAGTGATTCCTGTTGGCGGAGCCTATAAAGATGAGCTTTTACAGCGCCTGAACATGCTCTGAAAAACGCATTCCGATTATTTCTTTTTTAAACCACCCCCATGGCAAAACCCAAGGCCGTTTATTTTTGTCAGAATTGCGGGGCGCAAGCAGCCAAGTGGGTTGGCAAATGTGCTTCCTGCGGAGAATGGAATACCTATGTAGAAGAGGTTGTTCACAAGGAGACAAAAAACCAGAGACTCAAATTATTCGGACAGGGGGGCGAAAAAGGGCACAACACGCCGATACTGCTTCAGGAAATCGGATTACAGGATTATCCAAGAATTGCGGTTCCCGGTAAAGAACTCGCGCGCGTACTGGGAGGTGGTATTGTTCCCGGAAGTCTTGTTTTGTTTGGAGGGGAGCCAGGGGTAGGTAAATCCACCCTCATGTTGCAGTTGGCGCTCCGTTTGAAAAATCTCAAAGTATTGTATGTAAGTGGTGAGGAAAGCGAACAGCAGATTAAAATGCGCGCAGAGAGAATCGGGGTAACCACCGAGTCGTGTTTTATCCTTCAGGAAACCAACACCCAAAGTATATTTGCTCAGATTGCCAAAATTCAGCCACAGTTGGTGATTGTTGATTCCATACAAACGCTTTATACTGATTTTGCCGATAGTAGTCCGGGGAGTGTAAGTCAGGTGAGGGAATGTGCCGCAGAGTTCCTTAGATTTGCCAAGGAGAGCAATACGCCCGTGTTTATGATTGGGCACATTACCAAGGATGGAAGCCTGGCCGGTCCCAAAGTTTTGGAACACATGGTTGACACGGTTTTGCTTTTTGAAGGCGACAGGAACCATGTTTACCGTTTATTGAGGGCCGCAAAAAACCGATTTGGCAACACAAATGAACTGGGCATTTATGAAATGCAGGGAGAGGGTTTGCGCGAGGTGCTGAACCCTTCGGAAATACTGATCACACAACGAGAACATAAGGTAAGCGGGGTAGCAATAGCGGCCACCATGGAGGGGAACCGTCCGTTGCTGATTGAAACACAGGCCCTTGTGAGCACCGCTGCTTATGGCACACCTCAGCGCTCTTCAACAGGTTTTGAGTTGCGCCGTCTCTCGATGCTTTTGGCTGTGCTTGAAAAACGATGCGGGTTTCAGTTGGGCATCAAAGATGTTTTTATCAATATTGCCGGGGGGCTTAAGGTAGAAGATACCGGAATCGATCTCGCTATTGTTTGCGCGGTGTTAAGCAGCAATCAGGATGCTCCGCTTCCTTTGGATCTTTGTTTTGCTGCAGAGCTTGGTTTAACAGGTGAAATTCGTCCCGTGAGCCACATTGAACAGCGAATTTCTGAAGCTGCCAAATTAGGGTTTAAGCGAATTGTTATTTCTGAAAACAATTTGAAAGGAGTAAAACCCCAACAGCACAAAATAAAAATTCACGCTGTTACAGGAATTGGAGAAGTGTTTGCGCTTTTGTTTTCTCCTTCCTGATCAATTACCCGAGAGTTTGATGGCCTCGCTTATGCTGATGCGCGCTCCATTTTGAAAGGCCACTACAAAACAATCAGTGAGGCCTTTTTCTCTCAGCTCGTTTTTATGGGCAGTGGCGGCTTTAAAGGTAGTGAATTTACCGGAGGTGTATTTTAATACCTTGTTCACCTCATAAAAATCAGGATCTACAACCGAGGCGAATTTGATTTGTTTGAGATTCATGGGCACATCGCTGCTGGCAAACTGAACGCTGAAGACCACTGTTTTTTTGTTGATGATTGCCGTATTTCCAGCAACAGCAGGGGATTCTGTTTTTGCGGGTGGGAGACCGGCACTGTTGTTCTTTTTGCCCGAATCGGCCGCTGTATTGTCCAGTTTTAATTCAGTGAATTTATCATCGTCAACCGGAATTTTTTCGGGCGCCTCCTCTTTAAGATCTGTTTTTCCGGTTTTTTCTTCCGATGTGGCCTCATCTTCAGGTGCCGGTTTTTTGCCAAGGCTGTTTCCGGCCAAAAGATTTTCGTTCTTTAAAGGCTCTTGATTTTCAATGGCATCGGTGTATACCCGCTTCACACCCTCGAGCTCATCTTTGTAACGGCGCAAGCCTCTGAACAAAGCTTTGGCGAGATAATCCTGTCCTTTTGTGCTGCCGAGAAACTTCTCTTCCAATGGATTGGTGAGATAGCCAATCTCGGTGAGCACGCTTGGCATGGATGTTCTCCAAAGCACCCAAATACTTTGTCTGTGAACGCCTTTATCAATTCTTCCGGCTTTTGTGGCGTATTCTTCCTGCAATTTTACGGCCAGGTTGGCACTCTGAATAACATAAGCGGAGGTATAATTGCTCATGATGATATAACTCTCCTCACTCTCCGGATCGAATCCCCCGTATTTTTTTTCGTAATCGTCTTCGTAAAAGATAGCTGAGTTTTCCCTGGTGGCTACTTTCATTTTCCCTTCTTCGTTTTTTAGTCCCATCACGTAGGTTTCTGTGCCATAAGGCACCGGATTGGGCTTTTCAACGGGCACATAACGGCCTTTGCTGTTACGCACCAACTTGGGCCGCATTTTGCCGGTTTTGGCATCTTTCACCATAACCGCTTTTCCGGCGGCGTTGCAGTGAATAGATAGAAATAAGTCGGCTTTGGCCCGGTTGGCAATTTGAGCCCGTTCTTCCAGGTCAACAAATACATCACTGGTGCGTGTGTAAATCACCTTGATGTCCTTGAAATTTTCTTCAAGAAGCGCACCCAACTTAAGGGCGACAGCAAGCGCAACTTCTTTTTCCTTGTGCACCGCGCCCTGGCAACCGGGGTCTTTTCCCCCGTGGCCGGGATCAATGACGATGATTTTAATACCGTTTGCGCCTCCTTTTCGGAAAGCGCTGAAGCCTAGAGTCAACGCAAAAGCAAGGCTTATGAACAAAAGATATTTTATTTTTTTAACCATCCTAAGCAGGAATGCGCAAAGCATTACCCATAAGTATTGTAGCTTTGCCTTAAGTACAAAGCCCTTTAAAATTAGCGCATCCCCCTTGACGAACAGGAGACATAAGCAAGTAGTTTTCTTCCTCGGTTTGTTAATATCTCTGTGTTCCCTTTCTATGAACGCTCAGGTGGTACAGGGCGATACATTAAAAAATCTTAATTCCGACAGTCTTGGGTTGAATTCAGAGGAAGAGGACATGGGCGCGTCTATCCACTATGAGGCCCAGGACAGTATAGTGGCCATTGGGGAAGGGAAAACCCTGATTCTTTATGGAAAGTCAAAACTCACCTACGGGGATCTGATTATTCAGGCAGAGGTGATAGAAATGGATTATTCGAAAAACCTGATTACCGCCTATGGCAAAACAGACAGCCTGGGAAAGCCTTTTGGGGAGCCTGTGTTTAAGGATGATGAACAGGAAATCAAAGCGCATAAAATCATGTACAATCTGAAAACCAAAAGGGGAAAGATTTTTGGCGCCCTTACCCGGCAGGGAGAGTTTTTGGTGTACGGCAATGAAATTAAAAAAGACAGCAACAATGTGGTTTACCTGAAGGGTATGAAGTGTATTCCCTGCAAAGAAGAGGATTCAAGAACCGTATTCAGGGCAACCAAAGCTAAAATTATACCCGATGATAAAATAGTAACCGGCCCCATGTTCCTGGAAATTGGCGGCGCTCCAACCCCGTTAGGGCTACCTTTTGGTTTTTTCCCGAACGCCAAACGCGCGCACAACGGCATTATCATACCTACCTTTGGTAATTCGGCGAACCAGGGTTATTTTCTTCGCGATGGCGGGTATTATTTCGGGATTAACGAAAAAACCGACATGATTATTAAAGGGGATATTTTCAGCAATGGCAGCTGGGGATTAAGAACCTTTAACACCTATAATTTATTATACCGCTCAAGAGGGTCCTTCAATCTGGGCTACAGCGAATACATCACCGGCGACAAAGACATTCCTTCAACGTATGAGAAAATAAAATCGTACACCATTAACTGGCAGCACCTTCAGGACAACCGAAGCAATCCTTCGGTGCGTTTTTTATCAAACGTTAATTACATGAACAGTCAATACAACAAATACAACTCATTCAACTCGGGTCAGTTTCTTACCAACACGTTTCAATCGAATGTTGAATTCACCAAAACCTATAAATGGAGCTCGCTCAGCCTGAACGCCAGGCACAATCAGAATACCATCACGCGTAAGATGGACTTGACCCTGCCCTCACTTACCTTTAATGTGAATCGTTTTTTTCCACTCAGAGTTTTAGGCGCAACCAAAGTTCAGGTACTGGATAAACTGGGAGTAAGTTACATTCTTACCGCACAGAACTCTATTTCAGGTGCCGACAGCACTTTGCTCAAAGGCAACATTGCCGACAGCTTACAATACGGTATCAAACAGAGCTTACCGATTAGCACAAATTTCAACATGTTCAAATACATCACGGTTTCTCCGGTTCTGAACATCAACTCCTATATGTACACGCGAACGATTGAAAAACAATACTATCAGGATACGGACTCCACCAGCACTCAAACCATAAAAGGATATTCCGGAGCTTTCGATTATAACTTCAGCGCAGGCATGAACACCAAATTGTATTTTGATTATTTCCTCAAAAAGTCGAGAGTGTCTGCCGTCCGCCACCTGATGATTCCAACTTTCTCTTATGGATACAGGCCAGATTTTGGAGATGAAAAATATGGGTATTGGAAACGTATACAAAAGGATACCGCCGGAAACCAAACGGCCTATTCCATTTATGAAAAATCCATTTACGGCGGGCCGGTGCAGGGTGGGCAAAATGCTTTGGGGATAAATATCAGCAACAACATTGAAGCAAAGGTTAAACAACGCACCGACACCGGATATACCTTTGTAAAAACCGTGATATTACAGGACCTTAGCCTAAACACCAACTACAATTTTGCCGCCGATAGTTTTAAGATGAGCACAATTAATTTAACTGCCAGAACCAAGGTGCTGAAGTATTTTGACCTTGTGGCCAACTCGGTGTATGATCCCTACGCGTATAACGAGGAAAACAAACGCATTGAAGTTTATGCATTTGATTACAATGGGAAGCTGGCCAACTTTCAATCCGCTTACTTTACGGTCAACTCTTCTTTTGGCAGCAACATGCTTGAGGCTTTGAAAAAAACCAGGCAGGCCCCCGACCTTACCAATGCTGTTGAAAGAGGGGCCAGGCGCGAAACCGAACAAAATCAACAAAGCCTGAGCTGGAACCTCTCGGCGTATTATAATCTTGATCTTAGACGTGGTGTGGATGGAAAAACCAAAACAACACAAACCCTCAATTTCAGGGGCGATATTATGCCCACCAAATTCTGGAAAGTGGGCATGACCAGCGGGTTTGATTTTAACACAAAAAGCCTGAGCTATACCAGCATCAATATATACAGGGACTTAAAATGCTGGGAGCTTGCGATAGAGTGGGTGCCTTTTGGATTTAACAAGCGTTACAGTGTATTCCTGAATCTTAAAACCCCATCGCTCAGCAGCATTAAAGTGCCCCGCCAGAAGGGATGGTTTGACAACATTCAGTAAGGCGCAAAAAAATCCCCGGTTGAACCGGGGATTAGAATTTATTTGGATTTAGGAGCACCAGCAGGTGCCGGTTTTGGAGGCGAAAAGTAGTTTTTCGCTTTTTCGTTGGCCGGATCCAATTCCTTTACCAGGGTCCAGGTTTCGTCGGCTTTGGTTTTATCTTTTGTGGTTACATAATACGAACCAAGGTATTCATAGGCTTCTATCAAATTTGATTTGTAAGTGCCGGTTTTTTCTTCAGGTTTCGTAATGAGACTGATCATTTTTTCATAGTAAGGTTTTGCCAGCCACAATTCATTGGTGGGATCAAGATACGAATTGGCCCTTGCTCTCCAGAAATAGCCAATGGGCCAGGTAGCATTTTTTTGAGTGGTTTTAGAGAAGGCGGAATCCGATTTGATAAACAAATTTTTAGCATCGCTTTCTTTGGCAATTACCTCTGTTGTTTCTTCGGGCTTCTTTTTCTTTTTCTGAACCTCGCGCAGATCATTGGCTTCTTTCTTTAATCCCAGCGCTGTGTAAAAATAAGCACGGCCAAGGGAGAAAAAATCGTTGGTGCCAAAGTTAGCGGAGTCGCTCGCGTATTTCAGTTCATAGTAGTTTGAACAGTCGTTGTATTTTTTTGCCTTCATAGCAGTTACCGCCAATTCGCTGTATATTTCAGGCTTCAGCTTGGGTTCCATACTCATGGCTTTTTCAAGTTCAACTTTAGCCAGAGAATCATTACCGGTTTTTAATAAAAGCAACCCTTTGTATTTGAAGTCAGTGCCAATGTATTTAAAATCGGGACCGGCTTGTTTAAAAAAGGCCTCTATCGCAACACGTCCTTTGGCGTAAGCCTCCTTATCGGTTTTATCACCCATTTCATAATAACTGTAACCGGCCAAACGCTCAAAATACAAATTGCTGAATTCTGTTTTTTTGAGGGATTCGTATTCTCTAATGGCCTCAGTGTATTGTTTGTTAGAGTAAAAAGCGCCCATATACCGGTAGCGCGCGTATGGACTGTCGTTCAGCTTTAAATATTTCTGCCAGTTTTCGATGGATTTTGCGGGTTGTCCGGCTAAGAAGTAAAGCTCAGCAATTTCACGAAAGGCTGGGGCAAATGTAGAGTCGATGCTCAAGGCCTCTTTGTATTTATCGAGCGCTAATTGATAGTTTCTACCCCTTTGGTATAATTTTCCAACTCTAAGAATGCCTTTTACGCTTTTCGGATTAAGTGTTGTGGCGATGTTGTAATTTTTGATGGGTGTGCTTCCGTCTGAAGGATTTTTTTCAAGTTGAGCATCACCCAAAAGAATATAGTTCTCCGGATTTTTGGGTTCCAGTTTTATAGCGGCGTTTGCCAGGGCGATGGCCTCATCCGGATTTTTGGTATCCGTTACCAACCAGGCCTCGGCGGTTTTACGTAACAATTCGGCGCTTTTGCCACCTCCCAAAGTATTGGCTTTGTAAAACTGAGTTTTTGCTTCATCTGTTTTGGCCTGAAGCAACAAACACTTTCCAAGCCCTACATAATTGAGGGGATAAGTGGCATTGGCTTCAATGCCTTTGTTGTAAAAAACGAAAGCACTATCGGTTTCCCCTCTTTTGTAAGAGTTTTCGGCATAATAAAAATAGTATTCTCCTTTGGCAGGATTTTTTGCGATGAGCTGCCTTAAATCGTTTCCGGCCAAATCAAATCTTTCGTTCTCGGTTTTGCCAACAATTTCTTGCAGCGTTTGAGCCTGCGCAGAGGCACAAGTCATAACCACTGCGGCAGTAAAAGCGTGTATTTTCATTTTATTCATGTTTTAAAAGTACCAATTCCCTGTTCACAAAGCCGGTGCCAAAGCGCAAAATCAAGGCGATTTTAATGTATTTTAAGAATTCATCATCAAGGTTTCACGTCAAGCGGCTCAAAATTCACTGAAATCTGCCTTTCCTGTTGCCGGTTCGGTAATAATCCCTGTTTCAAAAAAATGGTTTGTCCCTTGGGGCCGGCAACAAAACTTTCAAAGCCTTTTGCTAAAGTAAAATCTCCGGTTTTTCGCATCACGTAAATGTTACGCGTAAAGGGATAGGTATTAAGTTTAAAACTGCTTTGGTTGGGTTTTTCGTAACGTCCGTTATGGGTTTTGGCGCCTATGGCCAGTACTCTGATTTTATCAGACATGGCTTTGCTAAGGGAGTCGTCGGTATCGCTCAACAACGCATAATCAACAAAGCCTAATGCGTTTTGGTGGGAAGCTACATAGTTGATGGCTTCAAGGCCCGAATTGAGGGAACTGAAATTGGCCGGCAGATTTTGCCCCTTAAGCAAAGAGTCTTTCAGGTAGTTATAAACAGCAGAGCCCCCCTTATCGACGAGCAGATTAAGTTGAATGCTGTTTCCAAGCGTGTCATGAATGGTGATAGATTGTTTAAGCAAGTCAATTACATCCTGATACTTCAACGTTTTGAGTGCAAGGTTTGCGTTGCAAATAATGGCAAGGCCTGTTTTGGCAACCAAAGAATAATCAACGGTGTATTTTTTTGAGGCAAAAGCCTTTTTTTCCTTTTCGCTGAGCAGCCTGGTAACCACCACGGTTTCGCAGCTGTCCTTAAACAAAGCTTGTATGGCCATGTCTTCATTCGCTGGATACAAACACAATTCCGTTCTGTAGTAGATGGCTTCAAAAGTATAAGCTTGATTGCGTACGTGTTTTTCAAGACCTTCTTCAAAATAGATACTCAGGCGACCGGAGGTGGGTGTGTTTTGTACTACCGGGTTTTCAGATTTTGGAGAACATGAAAAAAACAGAAGAGTCTGAAAGATAACGAATGTAAGTGGTATGCCTGAATTAAACTTCATTGTTTTTTGGATTCCTGAGCAGCACGTATAGCCTGTAAGAACGGTAAGCGCCGTAAAGCCAAAGTAAAACAATGAAGGAAGTTCGTTTGGCGCCCTGCATTTCCAATTCCATAAAGGAGGTAAACGAAAATACACCGGCAACGGTAAACACTACCAAAAGCATGGCAGCGGCCAATATCAGCGAAAGCATGCGCATACTAAAAGAAGTTTCAATAGATCCCAAAAATTTGGAACACTATTGGATTTTAAAATTAATAGGAAGGTTAAAGAAACACTTCACGGATTTTCCGGTCATTTTTGCGGCTTTCCACTTTGGCATGGATTTCACCACGCGAATGGCTTCGCGGTCGCATTCTGAACACCCTGGAACACCCTTTAACACTTCAACATTACTAATCTCGCCGGTTTCGTTAACCACAAATTTCAAAAAACACTTGCCGGTGATGCCAGCCTCGCGGGCCATGGCAGGATACTGCACGTTTTGCTGAATGTATTTGTACATGGCAGCTGTTCCTCCGGGAAACTCAGCCTGCTCTTCAACTATTGTAAAGATTTCGGGAGCTGCTTCTACCGGACCGGTATTGTCAGAAGGAGGGGCAACAATTTCTTCACCTTCCTGATCTTTAGTACCAACTGTTGTTTCTTTCACGTCCTCCTGAAGTTTCTGAGGCTCTTCTTCTACCGCATCGTCCTTAATCACAGGTGGCGTAAACTTAACCATTTCCACCATGGGCGGAGGAGGTGGTGGTGGCGGGGGAGGTGGTGTTTCTTCAACCGGCGGCGGAGGCGTTAGGTCGATTTGAACCACTTCCATGGTTTGTTCAACCTCTTCTTCATCGGGCCTGTCGGAGAATTTTTTAGCACCAAATAAAAGTATGCTGAAAAGGGCAACTCCTGCAAGGATGTAGGTTACCCTGATGTTGTAATTTTTACGCAATTCAAATGCACCATAGCCTTGATTTCTGCCGGCGAAAACAATTTCATTTCGTGCATCGAAAGTAACGTCGTTCCAGTTTTTGAACATAATTTCCTCCCTGTTTTAGTTGCTTGCTGTTCCGGTTTTTTCGTTCACCAGGTCCAGCTCGGTTTTCATAATATCTACCATCACGTATTTTCCAACAACATTCACATTCAGTTCATCAATCACGTCAATTACGTTTTTGTAAGTGGCCTGATCGTCGGTTTTTATCAAAAAGGTGTACGATTCTTTGTCGGCTTTTCTTTCTTTTACCAAACGCTTGAAGGTGGAATCGGGCAATTGATTGCTATCATGTTTGGCCTTGAGCGCCATAATCTGTTCGTGCATGGGTTTGTTTTTCTCAAGCAGGTATTTGTGTAAGCTGTTTTTAGAATCCTGTGAAAAATTCAACTCCTGAAGTTCTGTTTTTGGTCCCTTTTCATTGGGTTCAGCCCTGAACTCACCTTCGTAATAAAATATACGATCATCCTTGGTGAGCAACAAGGTAATTCCTTTTTTGATCTCATCCGGTTTTTGGTCCGGTGGAGGAGGAGCGGGGAATGTGAGCTCCATGGATTTGGGTTTACTGAAAGTGGCTGTAAGAACGAAAAAGGTAAGCAATAGAAAGGCCAAGTCCACCATGGGTGTCATGTCAATTCGGGTGGAAAGTTTTTTGGCTCTTTTTTTACCGCCTTTGTGGCCACCGCCACCGCCTTCTGCTATTTCTGCCATGTGTTAAAGCGTTAAATGGGTTTATTTCGTGGGTTCAATCACGGTTCCTCCGCCTTCCAGCGAAGTGATGAGATTGAACTGGTAAATTTTTAAATCGGTAAAGGTTTTTACAACATCTTTTACATAAATGTATTTTGTTGTAGCGTCGCATTTAATGGCGTACCTGGGTTTTTCTGCCTTAAAGTCGGAGCCTGATTCGGCTGCTTTTTTCTTCGCCGCTTCGTAGGTTCGCACCGCCTCAGTTCCTCCAAGGTTGATCCAGTCTTTCAGCTGATTGTTGGGCGTTATGGTGTCCATGGGTATGCCTTTTTGGGGCTGAAACCCTTTGCGCTCCTGTTCGCTGGCGTCGATGTAACGGGGAAGGTCCTTGATATCGACACCAATACTGGGTAGTCCGCTGAATTTAACGATTTGCTGATCGGTGAATGGCACTTTGTAACGTTTACTCATCTCGCGCAGGGCGGCCATTTTGGCGGTACCGTTACTGATTCCAAAAAAGGCTCGGCCTTTATCGTCGATGGTAACCATGAGGTGGTTATCCGGAAGCGCCACTTCTCCAATGGAGGAGGGTGGGTCTACGGTAACGGGCTCATCCATACGAAAGGAAGCGGTCAACATAAAAAAGGTCACCAGCAAAAAGGCCAGATCCACCATGGGTGTCATGTCCAGTGCCGGGGCCCCTCCTTTGGATGGTTTCTTTGACATTTGATTAATGGTTTAATTCAAAAAACAGTACTTACAATTACTTACCTGAAGCCTGGAATTCTTCGATGATCGAAAATCCTGCTTCGTCCATAGCGTAAGTAATCTGGTCGATGCGGTTGCTGAAATAGTTATAGAAAATGATGGCAAAAGCGGAAGTTAAGATTCCCACGAGTGTATTTACGAGGGCTTCGGAGATACCGGTAGCGAGTGCAGAAGTGTCAGGAGCACCGGCAGCAGAGAGTGCCGCGAAGGCACGAATCATACCCACAACGGTTCCAATCAAACCGGCAAGAGTACCAATAGAAGCCATGGTGGAAATTACCACCATGTTTTTTGACAACATGGGAAGCTCAAGTGAGGTGGCTTCTTCCAGCGCTTTTTGAATGGCGTGCACTTTGGCCTCTTTGTCCATGTGGGAATCGCTTTGAACAAATTCGTATTTTACAATGCCTTCGTGAACCACATTGGCAAGGGAGCCTTGTTGTTTATCGCACTCAGCCTTAGCGGCTTCAAAATCGTGATTTGCGATCAGCCCTTTGATTTTTGCAACAAACTTATCGGTGTTACCTTTTCCGCTGGCTTTCATAATAGTAACAAAACGCTCAATAGCGAAAGTAATTACGGTTAATAAAAATCCAATCAGAATAGGAACGATGAAACCACCCATGAACATGGTTCCTAAAATGTTGATGGGTTTATGCGATTCGCGGTTGCCCCCTTCAAAGTTAGATGGTGCTCCAAGAACAAACAGGTAAATGAATACCCCAATTCCAAGGCATACTAAAATGGCCAAAGCCGAAACAATTAGTGGGAAACCTCCCGATGTTTTTTTTGTGCTCATGCGTATTGTGTTATGTGATTTTAGGTTTAAAATTTCGAACGCCAAACTTACTTAAAATCCCATTCAAAAAAAATTGATTTCTAAGGGAATTGAGTTCATAACGTCCTTGGGGCACAAATATTTTAATTTTCATCGGCTATATTGCTCTGTGTTTTATATCTGGCGGGGCTTTCGCTATATTTGGAGTCAGTATTAAGAAATTGTTATTTGAGTGCTGAAGAAATAAGGGAACTGTGTCTTTCGCTTCCAGGAACAGAGGAGGGCTTTCCGTTTGGGGAAGACACCCTTGTGTTTAAAGTGAAAGGGAAGATGTTTTTATTAATGAGCCTGGAAGCAGGGGAATTACAATTTAATGTGAAATGTGAGCCCCAACTGGCGCTGGAATACAGAGAGCTTTATCCTGAAGTTCAACCGGGGTATCACATGAACAAAACCCACTGGAATACAGTGCGTGTGGGTGGAAATCTGGGGAAAAGCCTGTTGATTAAAATGATAAACCACTCCTATGAGCTGGTTTCGGGTAAAAATAAACGCAAAACAGGCAGTTCTCTTGTTAAAAAGGGTGGAGGTAAAGCAAAAAAGCACTAAATTCGCGCAAAACTAAACTTAAAATGAAAAGAACCATTACTCTCTTATTTCTTGCTTTGACCATTTCTTTTGGTCTGAAAGCGCAGATTATCTTTACGGATAATTTTAACGCAACCTGGAACAACACCACTTTGGGTTGGGTGATTATTACCAACTCACAGCCTGTTGGAACCACCAGTGTGTTTCAGGGCAACGGTGCCGCCACATTCCCGGCTTTCAACGGAGGCGTTAACGATTACATTGGCATGAACTTCAACAATACAACAGGGGCCAATGACATTAACACCTGGTTGATTACACCTACCATGAACCTTTCAAACGGAACCATTCTTGAGTTTGCTACAAGAACCTCTTCAACACCTCAGTTTGCTGACCGTTTGCAAATTCGCATGAGCCCGATTGACAACACCGTTGTACCAACAGGAACAGCGAATGTAGGAACCTACACCGTATTGATGCTGGATATCAATCCGAATTTAACGACCAACACCTCAAGCGTTGTTTCAAACGGCGTGGTGAATGGTTACCCAAATGCCTGGGCAGTTTATACAGTAGCCGTTAGCGGACTTGCCAGCCCGGTTACGGGTCGTTTTGCATTCAGGTATTTTGTACAGGATGGTGGCCCAAGCGGCACCAACAGCGATTATATCGGAATTGACGCTGTAAAAGTAACCAACCCATGTAGTCAGCCTGTAATTTCAGTATCTCAGAGCGCTAATGGTGTTTGTTCAGGAAATTCAGTAACCCTTACCGCAACAAGCGCGGGAACCAACGCTGCAACCACTTATACCTGGAGCAATAACCAAACAGGTTCCGTAGTTGTTGTGAGCCCAACCGTAAACACTACTTACGTGGTGAGCGGAACCGGCCCCGGCAACTGTATTGGCACTCAAACGGCTGCGGTTAGTGTAACTACTACCCCGAATGTATCTGTTCCAAGCTTTACTGTTTGTTCAAGCCCTGCAACATCTGCTACTCTTAGCGCCACAGGTGCAACCAGCTACTCATGGAATACCGGAGCAACAACCTCTTCAATTGTAGTTACTCCTGCTTCCACAACAGTATATACCGTTACCGGTTTCGGAACCGGAGGAAACTGTCCTTCCAGTGTTACCTCTACTGTTACTTTGGGTGGTCAATTGTCGATGCAGGTAACGGCAAGCTCCAACTCAGTATGTTCAGGCGCTACTGTAACCCTGACCGCTGTGAGTGCTGCAACCACCTACTCCTGGAATACAGGTGCAACTACAGCTATCATTACTGTAACTCCAAACACAACCACTACTTATAGTGTAGGAGGACTTTCAGGAACTTTCCCTAACGTTTGTGCCGGCGGAAACAGCATCAGCATTACTGTTGCGCCAAGCCCTACTTTATCTTATGTAAACACTCCTACCGTGGCTTGTCCCGGAAACAGCATTCAGTTCACTGCCAGCGGTGCAACAAGCTATACCTGGGTATTGGGCAACCAATTTACAACTCAAAACCCCGTTACCATCAACACCGGCACCAATCCTGCAGGCGGTTCATTCAGTTTGATTTTGATAGGACAAGGCTCTAATGGATGTACAGTTGGCGGGGTAGTAAATCAAACCATTGCGCCATTGCCAAATGTTAGTGCAGTAGCATCAAAAACCATTGAGTGTATCAATAAAACCGTTACACTTACTGCTTCCGGTGCTGCAACCTATGCCTGGTCAGGTGCTTTGACTTCTACATCTAACCCGGTGAACTTCTCAACAGGGACAACGCCGGGATTAAACACCTTTACTGTAACAGGAACAAGTGCTGACGGTTGCTCTGCCAACGCAGTGGTGAGTGTTTCTGTGTCGGCCTGTGTCGGCATAGAGAGCATTTCCGGAACCTCTGCTGAATCTTCGGTTTATCCGAATCCATTCAATAACGAACTTAATGTTTCAGGTTTCACCGGAAAAGTGGAAGTGTACAATGCCGTTGGTCAATTGGTAATCAGCCAGAACATCAACTCAAGCGAGTCCATGAACACCACCGAGCTTTCAAAAGGCGCTTACATTGTTAAGTTGATAGAAACAGATGGTAAAGTGATCAGAACCATCAAAATGATGAAAAACTAATTTTCTCCAATTCTTTTTTAAAAACCCGCTTCAGAACCCTGAGGCGGGTTTTTTGTTGTTATTCAATCAATCTGAATACTAACTTTGTTGTTTGCCATGAATACAGAACAGCTTCTGCAGCGCGCTTTGAATTTTGAATTTCTTAGTATAGAGGAAGGCCTTTTTCTATTTGAAAACGCTCCTTTGGCCGACCTTGTATATATTGGTAACGAATTGCGCAAAAAACAAAAAAAGAACTCCAATAAGGTTACCTGGATCATCGATCGCAATGCCAATACCACAAACGTGTGCATCGCCAATTGTAAGTTCTGTAATTTTTACCGGATACCAGGGCACGCTGAGAGTTATATTACCAGCATAGAAACGTATAAAACCAAGATAGAAGAAACCTTTCGTTTTGGAGGGGAACAACTTTTATTGCAAGGCGGTCATCATCCTGATCTGGGCCTTTCGTATTACGTCAATTTGTTTAAAGAACTAAAACGCCTTTTCCCTAATCTTAAACTGCACGCTTTAGGCCCGCCTGAAATCGCACACATTACCAAACTTGAAAAAAGTACACATACCGAAGTGTTGAAAGCGCTTATGGATGCAGGATTGGACAGTTTGCCGGGTGCAGGGGCGGAGATTCTTAACGACAGGGTTCGCCGTTTGATCAGTAAAGGTAAATGCACCGGGAGAGAATGGCTGGAGGTGATGAAAGCAGCCCACCAATTGCACCTGACCACCAGCGCTACCATGATGTTCGGACATGTTGAAACCTTATACGAAAGGTTCGAGCATTTGGTATGGCTGCGTGAAGTTCAGGCACAAAAACCTAAAGAAGCCAAAGGATTTCTGGCCTTTATTCCCTGGCCTTTTCAGGACGACGGGACTTTGCTCAATCGTTTAAAAGGAATCAAAAACAGAGTCAGCGCAGAAGAATACATACGCATGGTGGCGATGAGCCGCATTATGCTGCCAAACATTGAGAACATTCAGGCCAGCTGGCTAACCGTTGGGAAGGCCACAGCGCAACTTTGTCTGCATGCCGGCGCCAACGACTTTGGCAGCATTATGATAGAAGAAAATGTTGTGAGTGCAGCAGGTGCCCCGCACCGTTTTACCTACACACAAATTCAGGAGGCCATTCGTGAGGCCGGCTTTGAACCTCAATTACGAAATCAACAGTACGAAGACCGTGAGATTCCGGCAAACATCGAAGAACAAACGATTTCCTATTAAAAACTGAATGAAACAAAAAAAAGTGATGCTGCTGGGCAGCGGAGAATTGGGCAAGGAGGTAGTAATTGCGCTTCAACGTTTAGGCCAACATGTTATTGCCGTTGATAATTACGCAGGGGCGCCGGCCATGCAGGTAGCACACGAGTTTGAAGTAATCAATATGCTGGAAGGAACGGAGCTGGACCGGGTCGTTGAAAAACACCGACCCGACCTTATTGTTCCTGAAATTGAAGCCATTCGCACCGAACGTTTTTATGATTACGAAAAACAAGGTATAACCGTTGTTCCAAGTGCAAAAGCCGCCAATTTCACCATGAACCGCAAAGCCATACGCGACCTGGCTTCGAAAGACCTTGGTTTAAGAACAGCGAAGTATGAATATGCTACAGATGCTGATGGCTTTGAGCGTGCAGTGAAACGAATAGGAATTCCCTGTGTGGTGAAACCTCTCATGAGCAGCAGCGGCAAAGGGCAAAGCGTTATAAAAACAGCTGAAGATGTGCCTAAGGCCTGGACCTATGCTATGGAAGGTTCGCGCGGCGATTACAAAGAAGTGATCATCGAAGAATTCATTCGGTTTGAGTCTGAAATTACGTTGTTGACGGTGACACAAAAAAACGGGCCCACTCTTTTTTGCCCACCCATTGGGCACCGTCAGGAAAGGGGCGATTACCAGGAAAGCTGGCAGCCCTGTGCCATTAGCGAAAAGGAATTGAAAGAGGCGCAGGCCATGGCTGATAAGGTAACCAAAGCCCTCACGGGATATGGTATTTGGGGCATAGAGTTTTTTCTGAGCGCAGAAGGGGTTTATTTTAGTGAGCTTTCACCTCGCCCGCATGATACCGGCATGGTCACTCTGGCCAATACCCAAAATCTGAATGAATTTGAATTGCACGCAAGGGCCATCCTTGGACTACCTATCCCTGAGGTGAAGCTCCTTCGCTCAGGCGCTTCGGCCGTTGTTCTTGCCTCTAAGGCAGGCGCACGCCCGGAGTATGAAGGTCAGGAAGAAGTATTAAAGGAGAACAACACCGAACTGAGGATTTTTAATAAACCCACCACACGCCCTTACCGTCGAATGGGCGTGGTGTTGTGTAACGGAAATCCAGAAGCAGACGCCACCCTTGAAAGAGACAGGGCCATTCAGCTGGCCAAACGCATTAAGATTCTGCACTCATAAAAGGCTGCGCCACCATATTCTTTGTTTTTGCTTCTCTTATCCTTTCGGCACAAAAGACCAATGATAAGGCTCAGAACACGCTGCTGTCAAAGCTAATAGAAGGCGATTCGCTGGTGTATTACCAATGTCATGTTGAGGCAGCGGAACAGGAATTACGCACCGCTTCAGGCCACACCCTAAACAGTATTTCAAAAAACTTCAGCATTACAGAGAAATTTGTATTACATAAGAAAGATGGAAATTACCATCTTTCACACTATGTTTCGGTATTAACCATGTGTCCGAACCGCAGGTTTTCAGGCTTAAAGTTTAAGGAAAAAAGTTACTGGGAGTTTTTTTACAAGGAATCAAAAGAACTAACGGAAAGAGAATTACAAAGTCTTGAGGCGATTGAAAATATCGGAAAAGAGGCCAACGAATATGATTTTGCGATCACAACAAAGAATAGAAATCAGGTCATCCTTCTTTCAGGCAAAAACGCAAAACAATTGGGTTTAGCGGATGCCATTTTAATTGCCAGGTTGTTTAAGGAGTGAAGAAGCAGAGATTTAGTTAAGATTCCGCGCAATAAAGAAAGGATTTTCGGGGTTTTCCTTATTGTAATTTAATGGCCGATTGGTGTCGAAGGTGTTCAATGAGCAGCCGGCTTGTTCGAGTATGCATTGGCCTGCAGCCGTGTCCCATTCCATGGTTGTTCCTAAACGCGAGTATTCGTGGGCCCGGCCTTCAGCCACCCAACATTGTTTGATGCTGCTGCCGGCATGTATGAGGTTAACTTCACCATAAATGGATTTGATTTGTTGCATGCGTTGATTGATCTCATGGCTGAGGTGAGAGCGACTTGCCACAAGAGTGTATATGGCCGGGGTTTTTTGTAAGGGAAGTTTTTGTGCGGTTTTAAGCAATTCGTTAAAGGAAAGTAATGCGGTAAGTTCAGAGGTTTCAACCAGAAAACTCCCAAGCTCGCAGGAAGCAAAATAAAGTTTGTTCCACACCGGGGCATAGATTACACCAATTACCGGCATGTGCTTATGGATTAATGCAATGTTGACGGTGAACTCCCCGTTTTTTTTAATGAACTCCTTGGTGCCATCGAGGGGATCGATGATCCAGACCCGCTCCCAGGTTTTTCGGATTTCAAATTCCGGCAGGGTTTCTTCCTCACTAATGCTTGGTATTCCGCTGGCCGAAAGGGCCTCCACAATACTTTTGCTGGCTGCTCTATCGGCAAGGGTTACCGGTGTATTATCTGATTTTCGTTCAAATGAAAAATCGGTCTTGTAAACCTTCATGATGTCTTCCCCCGCAACAAGAGCGGCTTTAACAGCAAGATGCAAGAGCGCTGAAGAATCCATTAATTTTTTACCGTTTCAAGTCCTTTTCTTTTCCAATCATCGTAGCCTTTTTCGAGGTTCACCACCTCAGTGAAACCCAGTTTTTGCATGAGCTCAGCGCATTCAGAACTTCTGCCGCCCCCGGCGCAATAAATCAGGTAAGGTTTTTTATGGTCCAGTTGTCCAATTTGCTTTTCTGAATCCTTAGCCAGGTAATCCAATTGTATGGCGCCTTTAATCATGCCTTTCGTTTTTATTTCATCGCTGGTGCGTAAATCAATAAGCACGTATTTTTTACTTTCAATCAGTTTTTGAAAAGTGGAGGCGTCAACATTACGCACAGGGTTGTTCTGCGCTTTAAAGGATGCATAGAACAGAAGGAAAAAGGAAAGAAGCAGAAGTTTTTTCATAAGGATAGAGCTTTATGCAAATTTAAGGCATTTAATCTGAATTCATTTGTTTAAGCCTGCGCCATATTCAATAAGCTCAAAAAGTTAACACAAACCGGGTGAATAAATAAGATTGTAAAAACAACAGTATTTGGAATAATTCAGTATTTTGTATAAAAAAATGAAGCTTAAATTTACATTTACCGTATTGGCCATTCTGGCGAGTCTTAAGGTGTTTTCACAAAAGGATTCCTTAAGCGTTTATTATTACGAAAACTATCCTTACGCTTACACAGAAAGAACGAACACCATGCCCGACATGGGAAAACCAAAGGGGATAGAAATAGAAATCATTCAGGAATATGCCGACTGGTTAAAACAAAAAAAGGGCATTAACCTAAAAATCACTTACACGCTTTTTACAGATTTCAGCGCATTTTACAATTCGGTGAAAGATGCCAAATCCATAGTGATTGGTTTGGGCTCTGTAACCCGAAGTATGGCGCGCGAAAAGGAAGTGAGTTTTTCGGCCCCTTACCTCATGAATCAGGCCGTATTGATAACGCAAGGCAGTGTGTTAAGCGTCAAAGAAAAAACCAACGAACAGATCAACAAGATTCTTGGAGGCATGAAGGCCATCACCGTAGCCAGGTCAAGCCATGAAGTGTATTTGAATGAACTCAAAGCGGCCTATCTTAAGGATTTACAAATTCTTTTTACAGCTAAACCCAGCACCGTGCTGGACAGCATCAGTGCCAATAAAAAACTATTCGGATACTCGGATTTGGTTTCATATTGGACCTACCTAAAATCCAATCCCAACAAGTTGTTGAAAATGCAAAAGGCCTTAATGGGTCAAAAAGAGGAAATTGGATTTATACTCCCGAAAAACAACAAACATGGTGATTATTTGAACGAATTTTTTGAAAGTGGTTTTGGATTTACCTCAACAAAAGTATACCGTCAAATTCTTGAGGCACATCTGGGTTACGAGATTCTGGAGTACGTGGAGGTAAGGTAAACTCAGGACTTCTTAAATAAACGCGCCATGTAAAAGCCATCAAACCCTTCAGAAGGCAGAAGGGTTTTTTCTTCCTTGAGTTCAAATTCGGGATGTCGTTTCAAAAACGCGCTTACCTGTTGTTGGTTTTCTGAAGGGAATATGCTGCAGGTGCTGTATACCAATTCTCCGCCCGGTTTAAGCATGTTGCAATACTCATTCAGAATTTTTTGTTGCAGGGCTTTTGTTCTTATAATGCTCTCCTCGCTGAGTTTCCATTTAGCGTCCGGATTGCGTTTAAGTACTCCTGAACCACTACAGGGCACATCCAGCAAAAGTTTGTCGGCCTTACCGGCAAGCGAACTTAAGCTCTTTTCATTCTCAATCAACCGGGTTTCAATATTAAATGCACCGGAGCGTTTGGCTCTTTTTTTTAGTTCGTCCAACTTCCATTGTTCTACATCCATGCTCAAAACTCTGCCTTTGTTTTTCATCAATGCGGCCAGGTGTAAACTTTTACCGCCTGCACCGGCACATGCGTCTATGACTAAGTCATTAGAGGCGGGATTCAAAAAAGCGGAGATTTGCTGAGAGCCGGCATCCTGAATTTCAAAGTATCCTTCTTTGAACAAGGGGTTTTTAAACACGTTTTCTTTTTTTGAAAACACATAAGCCTCCGGTTGGCCCTCAATTTTTTCAAAGGGAACAGCCATTGTCATAAGTTTTTTTTCCAATTCTTTGCCGGGCGCTTTCAGGGTGTTGGCTCGAAAAACGACTTTCGCCGGTTCGTTAAGCGCTTTTGCCTCTTTTTCCCAAAGCGTTTTGCCCAGTTCGTTCATGCCAAATTCCCATAACCAATCGGGGTAGGATTCTGCCACCTTGGGTTCTGACTTCAGGGCTTCAAAATCTGCCTTGATGTGTGTGCGTTTGAGATTGCGGAATTCAGGCCAATCGGGGAGTTCATCGCCCTTCAAAATCACCCAGGCCGCAACCATAAACCAATAATTTTTTTCAGACTGAACCAGGTCAGAAAACAAACGTTTGTACCTTACTATGTCATATACCGATTCCGCAATAAATCTTCTGTCGCGACTTCCCCACTGGGGATGGGACTTAAATTTTTTTTCAAGTGCCTTATCGGCATAGCGGTTTTGGTCAAAAATTTCCTGAAGGGTTTCCGCCGCGGCGTTCACCAGATTTTTATAGATTTTCATATGGCGGCTTACCGTATCACTTGCAGGTAACCCTTAATGTTACGTTTTACAATTCCTTTGAGTCGGGGTTCAAACACATCGCAGATGTAAAAGAAGGTTCCTTCGCTCACGAGTTCGCCATTAAAGGCGTTCACGGTGTTCCATTTAAAATAGGGGTCCCTGGTGGTGTAAACCAAATTGCCCCATCGGTCGTAGATTTTAAGGTCAATTTCTTTGATTTGCCGCACTTTTATGGCCATGTAAAAATCATTTACATCGTCGTGATTATCGGTTACCACATTGGGCAGTTCAAATTCGGGACAGTTTTCAATACAAAAATCAGGACTCAAAGGGCTTTCGTTGTTATTGGAATCCAAAGCCATAACCGCGTAACAACCCGAAACGAGCTCAAGTCCATCAAGGGTGTAGCTGAGGTTTTGTCCCTCGTAAATTTTCTGATAATCGGACTCAACGGTTTGTTTGAAATAGAGGCGATAGGCAATCACATCATCGCCACAGTTGAGGTTGCGCAGGTTGGTCCAGCTGATTTTAACCATGCCTTCGGGGCAATCAGCATTCAGAGAAAGTGTAGGAGAACAGGGCGCCACATTATCAATGGCTTTGGCACAGGATTCCTGAGAGTTGTTGATGAGAGGGCGGGGAATGCCGGTATCGCTGTATTCTCCAAAACCCGTGACTTTATAACAATAGGTGTAATTGTTAACTACTGAATCTTTATCGGTATAGGTATGGGTAGGGGTGCTGGCAATTTTTTCATACACGGTGGCACCGGGTTTTTTTCTCCAGATTTCAAAGTTATAATTGTCCCAGGGCGTTTCGTATTCCCAACTGAGTTGCACCTGCCGGTCGGAAGGGGTGGTTTTAAGGAAGATAGAAGAAGCCAGGGGGGAACTTCCAATGGTGAGTGTGCCGGAGAGAAACTCTACCTGATAATCGGATCGGGTGTCTACGGTATTAATACCGCTATGGGTAAAGGTTTTAGCGAGCCCTAAAAAGTAAGGACTGGAGCTTGTAAATACCGTGGCAATTGGCGCTGCTGGCCCGGCGCGGTAGCGCAGATTAAACTGGTAAGGTCCGCTGAACACGAGGGTATCCAGGTTGTTCGCGTCGGTGAGGGGTCGCTCCCATGCGACAGCTACGGAACCGTTAGTGGAGCCGGTAGAGAGTACATCCACGTTTGTGATGATTGGAATGTTTCGTGTAAGTTTAGCGCAAACCCGGGCACTGGCAAGGGTTTGGGTTTCATCCTGATAAGTGGCAATTACCAGGTAGCTGTAGCTTTTACCAACCACCAAACCGTTACCGCCGTTATCGTCGATGAACTGGGTGGTGGAGGGGTTGGTGGTTCCAATGAGATTAAATCCTGACTGATCGGGAACCCCGGTTTGGCAGGGGTCAAAGGACACGTTCACGCAGGAATCCATCCTGAAGATTTTGTAGGAGACCAGAGGGTTAACATTGGACGTGCAGGAAGAGCCGGCCCAGGTAATTTTTATGGAAGAACCCTGGGGCGTGGCCACCACATTTTTGATGGTAGGGGGCACCACGCGGATGTTGTAGGGGGCGTAATACGATAAACTCACAAAAGGAATGGTGTTACCAAAATCAGCTGCAAGAATGATGGATTGATACGGTTGCTGGCGAATGTGATCACAGGTGGTTTGCCAGGTAAAAACGGAGGAATAACCCGAGGAAGGACCATTCGTTTGAGAAAGAAAAGCCCTGTTGGGTAAAGGAACAGAAAACGCACCACCGTTGCCGGAGATGGAAACTGTTTGAGCAGAATTGGGGTCAGATACATATAGAGTGGATATGACTTTTGCTCCGGCTTCAACACAAGTGTCGGGTGGAAGCGTAACGTTAGGCGGGTCGTTGTTCGGACAGGCCTCCACAACTACCTGCATGTCGCGAAGCACCGTTCCTATCATCACATAGGTTCCACTGGAGTTTTTTCGCCATTCTTCAACTAAAAATGCAATATTGTATTCGGCTTTTACCTGGGGAGTACACCAAATAACAGTACCGGTAACTTCGTTAATGCCAAAAGAACCGCCCCCGGTTTCAGGAAAAAAATACCCAGGAACTGTAGCGCCCCCGTAACCTCTGGAGGTGGAGATTTTGTAACTGAGGCTGTCGCCATCGGGATCGTAAGCACAGGGGTTGTGATAAAAGCATTTTCCCAGACAGGCCCGGTAAATGGGGTCGCAGTTGAAAACCGGAGAAGAGTTGGCACCACTGAAATTGGAGATGATTAAGCGGGACTCGATATAAAAGGGATGTTGATCGGAATTCGGAATGTTGTGAACGCCCCCATTACGATTGGGGTCGGCCATGGAAATGAGGTAATTTCCGGCACCGGGGTATTCGTGTACAATGGTATAAATGTTTTTTTTCACTACGTATCCGCCCTGGTTGATAAGAATAGATCCGCAATAAGAGGGCAGGCTTCCGCTTTGACAACCACAGCTGCTGGAGATTACACCGTTGATTCGGCGGGCAATGCCCCGTTGACCATCCCCAAAATAAACAGTGTCGGCACAGCGGTCGGCCACCGCATCCCCATGGTCAGTGTAAACAATAACCGTAATAGAATAGTTAAAAACCGGAATCTGAAGCCCGTCAATAGTTTTAAAAAAGGGCTCAATGCGTTTGTATACAATTTCTCCTGCCCTGTTGTGTGTGGCTTTTAAAGAGCACAACAGGGAAAAGAACAAAATAATCAGCAGGTACCGGAGTTTCATTTCTGTATAACAATCTTTTTACTGATTTGTGTTGTGATTCCGCTAATGTTTAAGAAATAAATACCTTCTTTCAGGTTTTGAGGATTAAAACTAAAGGAGTTTTGGGGCACTTTAACCCAATCGCGCAACAGCACTGTTACAAGTTTCCCTGATGCATCGTACAATTCAAAACTAAGGTATTCGGGCACTGTAAGACTAAAGTCAACTACAAAGAACTCGTTAGTAGGGTTGGGGTAAACTTTGGTTTCCAGCTTTTGTTCAGGCAGGGTATTGGTTATGCCGGTGAACATGTCTTCGTCTCTGAAAATTTGTGCCACCCAGGCCCCGTGCGCGTATGGGTAATTTCCGCTGTAACGGTACGCGTAGTAACCGCTGATCCACACTTCGCCGGGATTCTTGTAGCGCCTTTGTGAGCCCATGTAATCGCCCCAGCGCTCCAGGTTGTTGCCCAATAAATTGATGTAGGTGGTTCCTGTTGCGATGCTCTTAATGCCGGAAAAATTCCCGGCTCCATCCGATTTTACCACAGAGCACCCTGGAAATTTAGTATCGGAACTATGATCAAAACAAATGATCGCCTGATTATCGTTACCCGAAGAACCAGCATAGGAAATGTTCGGGTAAGCGTAGTCAGCCGTGTCGTTCGGGATGTAATACCCTTTAACGCTGGCGTTTAAGGCGCCGGGGTTATCAATAACGCCGTAATACACCGTTACTCTGTTGTTGGCGGGGTGAGCAGTGTTGCACACAAACTGGATTTTATTGTTTTCATAAAAAGCCCCCAGGTTTCGTGCATCATTTGTGGCTAAGGTTTGCGTTGCAGCAACTTTTTGGCGCCCACCCGGCGGGAAATAATAGGGCTGGTCGGCAATAAGGGCGTTCACCGTTACAGTGCTTCCGGGCGCTCCAATGGTATCGGTAACGTTCACTAAAAAAATAGTGTCGTTTTGTGAGGCAAAATTACGGTTCGACACAAAAAACATGTTGGGTCCATGCAGGCCGCTGCCGCCCTTTGCCGGACAGAGGTTGCGAATGGCCTTACCATTGAACTGAATGTTGGAATGCAGAACAGAAGGAAGTGAAATGCCGGCATACGCACTGTCTTTTTTAAACTGCCACACAAGGGTCTCCACAAAGCCGGCCTGCCAGGTGCTGTTGTTGATGAGCAGGTTCACCGAGAGAAACAATTCCTTTTCGGTTAGGGCAATCATGGGGTAATCTGACCAAAGGTTGTTGTTTAATGGATTGCCCGGTACCACATAGAGATTCCAGTTACCGCTGGGGTCGTTGGTTTGTGAGAAACCCAAAACCATTTTACTGGTGCTGTCAACAAAGCCAACCATGCACATTAAAATGAACCGATCACGGTCAGGGTCGTAAATTACTTTTGGGTCAAATTCCTGATGAAGCAGGTTAACAGGGGAGGTAAAGGCCGCCAGCGATTTTACAGGGTAAACCGTTCCTGTGCTGATGTTGCGAATGTGAATGTTGGTGTTGATGACAGAAACTACAAATCCGGAATCGGATACGGCCACATCGTTATCGTTGGGAGTACTCACCGACCAGGGATTGGCAAAATAACTATGGCCAACTGCCATATCGTTGAGTGTGGCACTTTGGCTGGCCTGTGTTTTTAAATGACCGGAAGCAGATTCGGGATAGGAATAGTGAATCATTTTATCGGCGCCATGTCTGGGCATTTCAAGAACGAGCAGGCTGGGCATATAATCTACCGATATGGTGTCGAAATTAATGCTGGCGCTTTTTTGAAACCGAAAGTGTTTTTGCTGAGACTGTGCAAGTGAAAAGGTTGCAACCAGACTTAAAAAGGAAAGGCTGAACAGGCGATGAAAAGGTTTGGCCATAACAATCGAATAATGTGGGGGAATTAAAGTTACACATTTTAGGCCAAAAACCCGAAGGAAAAGAACTTTAGGTAAAACTTAACAAATGGGTATTAATGTGCCCAATGAAAAAACACGGTTCTCAACAGGGGTATTCTAATTTATAGTATTTTAGCGCCCTGTCTACTAAGAACAGGTCCGTTATGGCAAACCCACATCAGGCCCAGCTGCAGAAAATCTCCTTCGCTGGCTTACTCGTTACTTTAGGAATTATTTATGGCGACATTGGCACCTCTCCATTGTATGTAATGAGCGCTATTATGGGCTCAGAGCCAATTAATGCCGAAATTGTAAAAGGCGGAATTTCCTGCATATTCTGGACGCTGACCCTGCAAACAACCATTAAGTATGTAATATTAACACTTAGAGCAGACAATAAAGGCGAGGGGGGGATATTTTCACTCTTCACCCTTGTGAAACGCACAAAGTTCAAGTGGCTTGTTGTGCCTGCCATTATTGGAGGAAGCGCCCTTTTGGCCGACGGCATCATTACTCCGCCCATCTCAGTTTCAGCGGCAATCGAAGGTTTAAAATATTTTAATCCCCACCTGAATACTGTTCCCATAGTAATCGGAATCATTTTCGCACTTTTTTTTATACAGCAGTTTGGAACCTCTTTGATTGGCAAGTTTTTTGGGCCCATGATGATGGTGTGGTTTTTAATGCTTGGGGTATTAGGGGTTTGGCAACTTTCCAACGATTGGTCGGTGCTGAGTTCATTAAATCCATACTACGCTTATCGACTTTTAGAAACACACCCTAACGGTTACCTTGTATTGGGAGCGGTTTTTCTCTGTACAACAGGCGCCGAAGCCCTTTACTCCGATTTGGGCCATTGTGGAAAACAAAACATCCGTATTTCCTGGATCTTTGTAAAAACCATGCTTGTGCTGAATTACTTTGGACAGGGCGCCTGGCTGATTGCACATGAGGGGCAGGTGTTAACGGCGTTCAAAACGCCAAACCCCTTTTACACCATTATGCCTGAAAGTTTTTTACCCTATGGCATTATAATCGCTACCTGCGCGGCAATAATTGCTTCTCAGGCGCTCATCAGCGGCTCTTTTACTTTAATCAACGAAGCCATGCGCCTTAATTTCTGGCCAAAGGTAATGGTGAAGTACCCAACACAACTGAAGGGACAAATCTATATCCCTTCCATTAACTGGTTACTGATGCTGGGCTGTATTGGAATTGTTTTATACTTCAGAGAATCTTCCTTTATGGAGGCGGCTTATGGTTTGGCAATTATCCTGTGTATGCTGATGACCACCACCCTGCTGAACTTTTACATGCACATGAAAAGGTACAGCCAGCTCTTTATATACTTTATTATTACCATTTATGTTGTGATTGAGCTTTCGTTCTTGATTGCAAACCTGAGTAAATTCAAGCATGGCGGCTGGATCACCCTTATGATTGCTACAGGACTTATTCTTGTAATGACCATCTGGTATCTTGCTAAAAAAATCAGGCAACGGTATGTTGATCTTGTAAAATTGTCGGACCACGTGAAAAAACTGGTGGACCTCAGTGGCGATGAATCCATTCCAAAATACGCTACCCATTTGGTATACATGACTGGCGCTAATAACCCTGATGAGATTGAGTCGAAAGTCATTTATTCCATTTTGCAAAAACGCCCGAAACGTGCCGATATTTATTGGTTTGTGCATGTTGACGTTATGGACGAACCTTACCGCATGGAATACAAAGTAAGGCACATTGCCACAGATGACATCATACGTGTGGATTTCAGAATTGGATTTAGAGTAGCGCCCCGCATTAATCTGATGTTTCGCAAAGTGGTGGAAGACCTGGTTCAGAATAAAGAAGTGGATATTACCAGCCGTTACGATTCCCTTAACAAAAACAACATCATCGGCGACTTTAAATTTGTTGTACTTGAGAAATACCTTTCCATAGAGAACGAACTTCCCTTCTTTGAAAAGGTTATACTAAACGCTTATTTTCTTTTAAAACGCTTTAGTATCAGCGAGGCCAAAGCTTTTGGTCTGGATAGTTCATCGGTGAAGATTGAAAAATTCCCAATGATCATTAATCCTCCCAAAGACCTGAATTTGGTTAGGGTGGAGTAAGGGCAGGTTAATGTTTGAAATGCCTCGTACCGGTCATCACCATACTCATGCCGTGCGTATTGCAATAATCCACACTTTCTTTATCCTTAATTGAACCTCCGGGTTGTATTACCGCTTTGATGCCCGCTTTGTCGGCAATTTCCACACAATCGGGAAAAGGGAAAAACGCATCACTGGCCATTACGGCACCGCTAAGGTCAAAACCAAAAGACTGGGCTTTAGCAATGGCCTGGCGCAGTGCATCCACGCGTGAGGTTTGTCCTGTGCCGCTGGCTAACAATTGTCCGTTTTTTGCGAGTACTATGGTATTCGATTTAGTGTGTTTTACAAGTTTGTTGGCGAACAACAGGTCTTTTGTTTCTGAGGCGCTTGGCGCGAGCACTGTGGCTTGTTTAAAGTCGAGGGCCGTTTCGGTTTTCAGGTCCTTGTCCTGCTCAATCACACCATTCAATAAAGTTCTGAAAGCGGATGTGGGCAGTTCCATTTCATTCTGAACCAAAAGAATCCGGTTAGGTTTCGATTTTAATAAAGCCAAAGCATCTTCATCAAACGAAGGAGCAATCACCACTTCGCAGAATAATTTATTTACTTCGTTGGCTGTTGCCAGATCAATGGCGCGGTTGGCAATGAGGATGCCACCAAAGGCTGAGACTGGGTCGCCGGCTAAAGCATCCACATACGCCTGATGAATGCTGCTTCTGGAAGCTACACCGCAGGCATTGTTGTGTTTTAAAATAGCGAAGGTGGGCTCCGTAAAATCAGCGATAAGGTTTACCGCCGCATCCACATCCAGCAAATTGTTATACGAAAGTTCTTTACCGTTCAGCTTGGTGAACATGGCATCCAGGTCTCCGTAAAAGGTCCCTTTTTGATGTGGGTTTTCACCATAACGCAGCACCTGTGCTTTTTGAATGCTTTGTTTAAATTGGGGGATGTGTTCGCTTTGATTAAAGTAGTTGAAAATGGCGGTGTCGTAGTGCGACGAAGTAGCAAAGGCCTTTGCCGCAAAACGTTTTCGGTCGGCCAGGTCGCTGCTGCCGTTCTTGGTTTCCAGTAGATGCAAAAGTTCAGCGTAATCATTTCTTGAGGAAACAATCACCACATCTTTGAAGTTTTTTGCCGCAGCACGAATCAGTGAAATGCCGCCAATGTCAATTTTTTCTATGGTATCTGCTTCTGAAGCTTTGGCCGCAACCGTTTCTTCAAAGGGGTATAGATCCACAATCACCAGATCAATATCCGGAATGTTGTGCTGGGTTTTTTCTTTCTGATCGGAGGCATTATCACGGCGGTTTAATATCCCACCAAAAATAGCGGGATGAAGTGTTTTTACACGTCCTCCGAAAATTTCGGGGTACGTGGTTACTGAATCTACGGCGGTTACCGGGATGTTTAATTTCTCAATAAAGGAAAGGGTTCCGCCGGTGCTGTATAATTTAACACCAAGGCTGTGGAGCTTTTTAATAATGGGTTCCAGGTTGTCTTTATAATACACCGAAACCAGAGCGCTTTTAATAATGGAGGTATGACTCATTTTTGAAATAAAGCGCAAAGATAGGGGAAGAAATGGAATGATGTGAAAGGAGGAGTTTATTGCCCTTTTTGGCGCTCCATTTGTTTGTGCAACCAGGTCAATGCCTCTTCCCGGCTTTCAAAGAGGCGGGTGGCTACAGCAGGTTTGTTGATTTTGAGAAACAAATTACCCATGATTCTCAGGGCAAGATTAGAAGTGCACAAGGCAAGGGCCTCTGTGTATTGGGCATATTCCATTGAGGCGGCAAGTCTTCGGGCAGCGTTATTTACCGTGGCGTCCTCTTCTCCTTCCATCAACACATAGAACTTTGCTCCCGGTTTGTATTCACAAGAGAGTTGTTTGGATTCCATCACGTCTTGTTCAGTAAACGTTTGCCCGCGTTTAACAAGCATTTCCTTCACCAGACTGTCATGTACAGTCATTTTGAATCTCAGGCAGTCAAATACTTTCATAAAGAAGGGCCGATTAAATGTACTTGTTTTCTTTAATATGCCAAAACCGGACCTAACCACCTTTCAGCTTCCTGTATGGATATGCCTTTTCGTTGGGCATAATCATCCACTTGTTCTTTGGTGATTTTGCCTACTCCAAAATACTGGGAATTGGCATTAGCAAAATAGAGTCCGCTAACGGCTGCGGTTGGCACCATAGCTAAACTGTCGGTTAAGGTAATACCGGTATTTTTTTCTACCTCCAGCAATTTCCAAACGGTTCGCTTTTCGGTATGATCCGGTTGAGCCGGGTAACCCGGTGCAGGCCGGATGCCCCTGTATTCTTCTTTAATGAGGTCCTCATTGCTGAGGCTTTCGTTTTTGGCATAGCCCCACAATTCTCTTCTAACTTTTTTGTGTAACAATTCGGCAAAAGCCTCGGCCAAACGATCGGCCAAAGCTTTTAACAGGATGGCCTTGTAATCGTCGTGGTCTTTTTCAAATTGTTTTACGCGCTCATCAATGCCAATGCCTGTGGTTAGGGCAAAAGCGCCAATGTAATCTCGTGTTGCATTTGATGCAACTCCGTTTTTTGGTTTCACAAAATCAGCCAAGGCAATGTTGTACTGTCCTGCCGGTTTTTTGGTTTGTTGCCTGATGCTGTGAAAAGCACATAGGATTTTGCCTTTTTCATCGTACACCTCAACGTCATCTTCATTCACGGTATTGGCCGGATAGAGACCAATTACGGCATTGGCCTGCAACCAGTTTTCTGAAATGATTTGTTTCAGCATGGCCTGGGCATCATTGAATAGTTTGGTAGCTTCTGCACCAATTTCAGGATGACTCAGAATTTTGGGGTAAGAGCCCTTTAATTCCCAGCTGTGAAAAAATGGAGTCCAGTCGATGTACTCGGCAATTTCAGCAAGTGAGTAGGCGGTGAACACTTTAGTACCAATAAAACCCGGTTTTACAATTTCTGTTTTGTTCCAATCAATGGGTACTTTGTTTTTTCTGGCCTCTTCCAGAGAAATGAACTTGTTTTGGGATTGGGCATTTTTGTTTTGTTCCCTGACTCTTTCGTAATCCTTATTGACCTCTGCCATAAACGCGTCGCGAAGGTCTTTGGAAATTAAACTGCTGGCAACGGGCACCGATTTGCTGGCGTCGTTCACGTGCACCACAGGGCCTGAATAATTTTGAGCGATTTTTACAGCCGTGTGTACTTTCGAAGTTGTTGCACCTCCAATCAAAAGCGGAGTTTTAAATCCAAGGCGTTCCATTTCTTTGGCTACGTGTACCATCTCATCCAAAGAAGGGGTAATCAGGCCACTTAAGCCAATCACATCCACATGTTGTTTTTTCGCTTCGTCCAAAATTTTATCGCAGGATACCATTACGCCCAAATCAACAATTTCATAGTTATTACAGGCCAGCACCACACCCACAATGTTTTTGCCAATGTCGTGTACATCTCCTTTTACAGTGGCTAAAAGAATTTTACCTGCGTTTTTTCGCCCATCGCCAACTATGCCGGCTTTGAGGTTAGCATCTTTCTCGGCTTGTAAAAACGGTTCCAGATAAGCCACAGCTTTTTTCATTACCCGCGCGCTTTTCACAACCTGAGGCAAAAACATTTTTCCACTTCCAAACAAGTCGCCTACCACATTCATGCCGGCCATTAAAGGACCTTCGATTACGTGCAGGGGCCGGCCCAATTTTAATCTGGCTTCTTCGGTGTCTTCGTCAATGTAATCCACAATGCCTTTTACAAGAGAATGACTCAGGCGCTCTTCAACACTTCCTTTTCTCCAGGCCTCATCTTTTTCTGTTTTTTCTTTGGTAATGCCCTTCAGGGATTCTGCATGTTCAACCAGTCGTTCCGTGGCATCTTCTCTTCGGTTCAACAAAACATCTTCCACTAATTCCAGAAGGGTTTTGTCAATTTCATCATAAATCACCAATTGGGCAGGATTAACAATGCCCATGTCCATACCGGCTTTAATGGCGTGGAACAAAAAAGCAGAATGTATGGCTTCTCTCACATGGTCGTTTCCGCGAAACGAAAACGACACATTACTCACCCCTCCGCTCACTTTTGCCAAGGGTAGATTTTCCTTGATCCATTTGGTGGCATTAAAAAAGTCAAGGGCATTTAAGCGGTGCTCCTCCATGTCGGTAGCCACCGGAAAAATATTGGGATCAAAAATGATGTCCTGTGCGGGGAAGTTTACTTTGTTGACCAGTATGTCGTAAGCGCGTTTACAAATTTCAATTCTTCTGGGCAAAGTATCCGCCTGACCTTTTTCATCGAAGGCCATCACAATAACCGCAGCACCATATTGGCGAATCTTGTGCGCCTGTTCTATGAACTTTTCTTCTCCTTCTTTTAATGAAATGGAATTAACAATGGCCTTACCCTGCACGCATTTTAAGCCGGCTTCAATCACGCTCCATTTAGAGGAATCAATCATGATGGGAACTCTAGAAATATCCGGTTCAGCAGCGATGAGGTTCAGAAAAGTGGTCATGGCTTTTTCGCTGTCCAGCATACCTTCGTCCATGTTCACATCAATCACCTGTGCTCCGCCTTCTACCTGCTCGCGGGCGACAGAGAGGGCTTCTTCAAAATTTCCTTCTTTGATCAAACGCAGGAATTTTTTTGAACCCGTAACGTTGGTGCGTTCCCCAACGTTCATAAAATTACTTTCAGGGGTTAAAGTAAAGGGTTCCAAACCGCTGAGGTGCATCAAACTGTCTTTTGCCGGACGTTTGCGGGGTTTGCTTTCCCGGGCCAGTTCGGCAATACGTTTGATGTGAGCCGGTGTGGTACCGCAACAACCACCAACAATGTTTATAAATCCCGCCTTCAAAAAATCTTCTATCTGGTGACCCATTTCGTGGGCATCCTGGTCGTATTCTCCAAACTGATTGGGCAAACCGGCGTTAGGGTAAGCGCTCACAAAAAACGGGGCTTTATCTGAAAGTTCCTCAAGGTAAGGGCGCAGGTCTTTCGCACCCATGGCACAATTTAAACCTATGCTCAGCAAATCAACATGCGAAACGGAATTCAAAAAGGCTTCGGTGGTTTGTCCGGATAACGTTCTTCCACTGGCATCGGTTATGGTGCCCGAAACCATTACCGGCATTTTGCGGTTAATTTTTTCACAATAGGTTTGTGTGGCAAAAAGCGCGGCCTTTACATTAAGGGTATCTGTAATGGTTTCAAATAAAAGCAAATCGGCTCCGCCATCTATCAAACCCCGCACTTGTTCAGTATAAGCCGTAACCAATTCATCAAAGGTAACGGCCCTGAATCCGGGGTCGTTGACGTTAGGCGACATGGAGGCTAGTTTTGTGGTAGGACCCATGGCGCCGGCTACAAACTTTGCAATGCCTGCAAATTCAGGAAACTCTTTTTTAAACTCTGCTATGGCTTCTTTGGCAATTTTGGCTGACTCGTAATTTAATTCGTACACCAGGTTTTCCATTTCATAATCGGCCATGGCAATTGATGTTCCGCTGAAGGTATTGGTTTCAATAATATCGGCGCCTGCCTTCAGGTATTCCTTGTGAATGGCTTTTATGATTTGTGGCTGGGTAATGGAAAGCAAGTCGTTATTGCCTTTCAGGTCTTTATGCCAATTCGCAAAACGTTTGCCACGGTAATCTTTTTCTTCCAGTTTGTATTGCTGAATCATGGTGCCCATGGCCCCGTCGATCACCAACACACGTTTTTCAAGTTCCTGTACGATGTTACTCATATTTCTTTTTTGTTCTGATTCAAGTGCATAAAAAAATCCCTTCCAAGGGGTATCGGAAGGGATTAGTATGGTTTGTTAGATGTGATTTAACTAATGTGGTTCCGACTTATTTTTCCCGACAATTTCGGGACGAATTCCCACCTTCTTTATGGTTAAAGGTTTAGAAAGTCGAAAGGTTTAGAAAGTTGTTAAACTTCTAACCTTAAACATCAAACCTTAAACCCTAAATGGGTTGGTAAAGCGTCAACGGGCGTTTCCCTCAGCTTTTCTTAATAAGTGAATTGAAAGAACGGCGCGTAAAGATAGGCAAATTCTTACATTTACTTTCATGAGACATTTATTTTTCACTTCGTTTTTGGTTTTTTTAATGGGTGTTTCCTTAAACGCTCAGGAGCTTACAAAAGTGCTTGATTTAATGAAGGCACAGGAACAGGCCTGGAATGCCGGAGACCTCGAAGGCTTTATGATTCCGTATGAAAATAGCGACAGCCTCATGTTTGTTGGAAGCAAAGGTATCACTTATGGCTGGAACAACACCCTGCAGCGCTATAAAACGTCCTATCCCGATAAAGCAAGTATGGGAGAGCTTTCCTTCACCATTATTAAGGCGGAGCAGCTTTCGCCCGAATACATTTACGTGATGGGAAAATGGAGTTTAAAAAAGGAAAAGGCCGCATCGGGACACTTTACCCTGATCTGGAAAAAAAGAAAAGGACTTTGGAAAATCGTCAGTGACCACAGCAGTTGAAGCGCTTGTTATTTAAGACTTTTAGGTTCAGGTGAAACCATAAGGCAGGGGTATTGCTCATCACCTGTTTCAATAGGTTTACCAGGACTCAGGCTTTTGTTTTTAAAGCCCGAAAAATCCGGCTCATAAAACACACACCTGAAACAACGGTTATCCAAAATGGATTCGCCCTGGGCATGCGTCCCCTGTAGGTTTACCGGATTGATGTAAAGCCAAACGACGTTTTTTGCAGAATCGAGTTCAAAAAATTTACCATTAAATCCTGAACAAATTAGCGTATTGCCGTTGGAAAGACGTTGTGCCCCTGAAACGTTTTTCGAAAAAAAATGGCTAGCCTTTGGCGCACGATATTGCCAATACGGTATTAGAGGAAGAAAAGCGCTGCCCTCAGAACGGGCGTAGCCTCCGTTTTTTGTTATGGGGGGGTCAATCACATCCACAGTGGAATACATGCTATCGGGCCGCTCCAAACCATTGTTAAACACAATTATTTTGCCTTCATCCGGCAAACCTTTTGCAATCCATTCGGCGGAGTGTTGTTTAAACAATTGCTGGTGTATGATACCACCGCTTGCATAGGCCCTGGGATTGCCCCAACGGTACAAAATATCTCCCCCCTTGTTTTGTTTACCCCCCTTGTTTGTAGCGGCTTGTTTGGTGGAGGCACTATGGTCAATAATAAAAAGCTCACTGTGATTGCGATTGCTTACTAAAATTTGGTTTAAGGCCGCATTAAAAGTTAGGGAATTAAAGTGTAGCCAATCCATGTCCTCACTCGCTAAAAAATTGATGTCAATGCGCTCGGGGTGATCTGCCACCTTGCCGTAATTGGCTTTGCTTGAATCAAAGTCCTGAATCAAGTGATCCCATACGCTCCATTCCCAAACCTTTTTTGCTCCGTTTGTTCCCTTGGGTTTTATCTCAATAATTTTTTCTGACCAGAGGCAAGCGCCCAGCATAGCCGGGTTTCTACCCGCGGCAATAGCCTCGGCTCTTGTCTTTTTTTCCCATACCAGAGCAAGAATGTTTCCATTCGGTAAAGGATACACATCGTGGTGCATACAACGCGTGCTGTCAGATATCACATAGGACCAAAGCAAGCTTGAATTCCAGTCGTATAGTTCCACTCTTCCCCCGCTTGTGTGAAATACTTTGTTGGAATCGTCAGCTGTGCGAAGGAGATGGCCGTTTGGTAAAAGGTAAACCGATTGCCCGGGGGTGTATTTGCTTTTCCACTGATGAACCAATTTCCCGCATTTGTCAATTAAATAGGTGTTGGTGGAGTTTAGGGGAGCAAACAACACATAACCCTGACGAGACCCTGCAGTTTGGGTGAGCAAGCCAAGAGTACGTTGCGACTTACTAAAAACAGAAGAAAAAAGGAGAAAGATCAGGAGGAGTTGTTTCATAAAGCAAGCGATACGTTCAGGAATGAGGGCATGGTTCTGAAATAAGTTGAGGTATGGTTCGGACTTTGAAACACTTTATCACTCCTACCATGAGTTCTAAAATGCATGAAGGGATAAATATAGAGTAAATTTTATTTGAATGAAAAAGACTAGATTAGCACTTAGCTAAGCGATACAATCCATACACCATCAAAAGCGTTCTGTTCACATGACCCGCACCCTTATTTTATTGGCCAGTTCATTGGTTCTACTCAGCTGCAATGCACCTCAGAGAAGCAGCCCGGCTAGCACAGCAAAAGATAGTCTTGCAAGCACAACTGAAATATTTCAGGCGCCCGATACCAACGAATTAAAAAACGATGAATGGGGCAGAATGGTTAAATACGGGGCGCGCCTGATTGCGAATACGAGTTATTACATCGGTCCCGAAGGGCTTGTAAGTAAAAATCTGGGCAACAAAATGAATTGCACCAACTGCCATCTGAACAATGGCAGCAAAGCTTATGGGCTTAATTTTTTTGATAGCCACCGCATTTACCCTCAGTTCAGGGCCCGGGAAAATAAAATTCTCAGTATGTCGGAGCGGGTTAACAACTGCATTGAGCGTCCGCATAACGGAATACCTTTACCACTGGATTCAAAGGAAATGGTAGCCATTGTTTCTTACATCAAATGGCTTGGTGAGAGGTATGATCCGAAAAAGCATGAAGGTTATGGTTTGAAATCGATCGCTTACAAGGGGCTGCAGGCCGATCCGGAACGAGGAGAAAAAGTATATGCCAAACATTGCAAATCCTGTCACCAGGAAAACGGAGAGGGGCTGATGAATGCCGATAAAAGCACCTATACGTACCCGCCTTTGTGGGGCGATAAATCGTATCAGGAGGGTTCAAGCATGCACAGAGTATTAAAAGCCGCTGCCTTTATCAAATACAACATGCCCAACGCCTCTGCTTCTGCCGATCAGCCGGTATTAAATGATCAGGAAGCGCTGGATGTAGCGGCTTACATAAATGATGGACGCATCCATCCAAGACCCAAACCAAAACACACGGATTACGAAAACCTGAAACACAAACCTGTGGATTATTTCAAAGGCCCTTATTTGGATTCCTTCCCCGCCCCGCAGCACGCGTTTGGTCCCTGGGATGAGATAGAAAGGGCCATGCAGGAGCTTGAAAAAAGTTCTGGGAAATAGGCACCAAGAAACCTTTGGAATTCGTGGAGAAATTTCCATACTTTTTTCTTTGATGACGGTAAAGCAGTCTTGACAGGGACAATGTGTAGGATACAAAAAACATGACGACACGAATCAAAGGAACTTTGATTTTACCTCAATGAACTTGATACGTTCTTTCTGCCTTGATGCAGAAAGAACCAAAGAAATCAAGACTTCCGAAAAATGGCTTGCAAATCTACGGTTCATTTTTACCCGCAGTCAAGGCGCGCGACGATACAAGCTAAATGTGTGGCCTTTATTACGCACGCTGCGACTGCTTAGCGCGAATCCTCGCCAAAAACGCACCTTGATTTGCTAAGCCATTTTTCGAAGGTCGCATTAGCGTTTGGGACTAGAAATAAGTTAAAGTTAGGAAAGACACAAGTGCTGACTCTGTTCTTTTGGTTTTTTGAGATAAAAGTAATTCACGCTTCTGCTGCTCCGCGCAGCGTCTCTGCCATCGCACGAAAATGAACCCCTTAGATGTCAAAATTAAAAGTACCTAATGGAATTATGGTGCTTTAATTTATTTTCATGCCAAATCCGCAAAATAATCTTCTGTTTTTTTGAAGTAATAAATGCCTAATCCAAAAAAGAAAAGGGAAGAACAAACGCTCAGCAAAATGGGTGTTGGGTTTAATTCGGTTAAGGAAAAGGAAGCCCTGAACAATTCCAAAGGAGCGGTCATGGGATTTAAAGCGATGAGGTATTGAAGCGAAGGACTGGGGCTGATGTTGAGCGGGTAGATGACCGGTGAAAGGAACAAAACAAACTGAATCAGGAAGGGAATGATGTAGCGAAAATCGCGGTACTTGACGTTTAAGGCTGCCAGCAAAGCCCCCGCGCCCATGGTGGCGATGCCGGTTAAAACCACCGAAAGCGGGATCAACCAAAAGGCATGTACGCTAAGTTGAACGGAGTTGAATAAACAATAGAGCAAAAACACACTAAAAGCCATGGCAAAATCAAAAAGTCCTACAAATACAGCTGATACCGGGATGATGAGTCTTGGGAAATAAATTTTTTTAATGATGTTGGCGTTGGCCACCATGCTGTTGCCGGCGTTGTTGAGTCCGGTGGAAAAAATGCCCCATAACACTAAACCGCTAAAAGCAAACAATTCATAAGGCATTTGCATGTTGGCTGTTGTACTAATGGCTTTGCCCAAAAAAAAGCTGAAAGTTAAGGCAAGCAATAAAGGCTGAAGCACAGCCCATAAAAAACCCAAAACCGTTTGTTTGTATTTAACCTTGATGTCGCGTAAGGTAAAAATGTAAAACAGCTCCCGGTAGGCCCAAAGTTCTTTGAGACCTAAGCTGAAGCGATTTTTCGGACCTATCTCAAATTCCATACACGAAAATACACATTTGAATGTAGAGTCACACTTGAATGGTTTGCTGAATTAATGCTGCAAAGCCAAAGCCCGCTTTTTCCCAAAGTCCAAAATCAAATCAATGAACTCAAAGGGTTTGTAATGGTTGATGGCAGCCTGGTGAAAAATGCAGGTGGCCGGGGTCATGCCGGGCAGAGAGTTGACCTCAATAAAAATCACTTCTACTTTTAAATCCGCATAAATTCTCACAAAAGCGTCGATTCGGCAATACCCGCTAACGCCTAATATTTTGGCAGCCTTGCCCAACTCGCTTTTTACTTTGTCGCTTATGAGGCGACGGTCTTTTTCGCTTTTGGCATAACGGGCCGGAGTGATGTTCTGGCCTTGTCCGGCCAAAAACTTTTCTTCCAAACTCAGCACTTCTCCTTCAGCCAAAGCTTCTGAAGCTTCAAACACTTCGTATTCTATTTCTCCTCTTGAATTAAAACGGGTGAGCATGCCACCGGTAATCTCCAAAAAATGAACAGCGTCTTTTTTGCTGATGAGTTCTTCCACCAGTATCATTTCTTTTCTGGGAAACTCTTCCTTGTCCTTAATATTCAGTTGCAGCGCAGGCTTGACAGGCAGGGCCTCTTCTTTTCTGAACATCAATTCACAAAAGGCCACAAACTCTTCGCGGGTTCTGATCTTTTTTACTGCTGAACTGCAGCCGTCGTCTACCGGTTTAGCAATAAACGGATAGGAGATGTATTGCTCGAGTGCGCCCAGTGTTTTTTCCCGGTTGTTTTCCCAATCGGCCTTGTGCACGAGCAAATGTTCGGCCACCAGAAGACCGTTAGTTTTTAAAATTTCGTTGGTTTTGAATTTGTCGATAGTAATTTCAGAGCTTTGTTTACCGGAGCCATTGTAAGGAAGGCCCAGCTTTTCAAGTTCGGCCTGTACGGCACCGTCTTCACCCGGACGGCCATGCAAAGCAATAAACACCTCATCGGCATTGGTTTTCAAATCGGCGTAGGAGAGTTTTTGAGGGGCTTTAACAGAAGCGCTGGATGCGTATTTTTCTGTAATGCTTCGACACTGCTTTTGAATTTCAGCGATCAAAGGATGAACCTTGAAATTCTCCACCTTTTCGCGAATGTCATCAGCATTGTCTTTTAACAAAAGGTTAATCGGCAAAAGATACATGTGATGCGCAGTGGAATTTCCCGTTAAAAACACGGGCAAGGGCAGGTATTTTTCGGAGGAGGACAATTTTTCGAACACGTTTCTTCCGCTTTCAACTGAGATGTGCCTTTCAGACGAGTAACCGCCCAAAATCACGGCCACCCGGATTTTTGAAGTACCGGCTTTTTGGTCCAACTGTATGGCATCATCCAGGTTTTGCAGGAGTTGAGCACAAGCCAATTGACCCTTACTCTGTATGGCGCGTTTGGCGAGGGAAGTTCGAATGATAAAGGTGAGAAACTGTGAGGGGTTCAATCCGATTTCAGCAGCCTGGTGAAAAAAGAAGGAAGAGGGCATCATGCCGCTGGTGGTGTTAGGGTCGTTAAGGTAAATTTTACCATCAGCCCCGTAAAACCCATCAATGCGCGCGTACACATCAAAGTGCAATTCGTAAAACAAACGCTCGCATTCTTTGCGTATGGCCTGAATTTTTTCTGCTTCCAGATCAATGGGGGTAATTTTTCGGGAGAGACCTGGCAGGTATTTGCTTCGGTAATCAAACAATTCTTTGCCTTTGCGAATTTCGGTGGGCGGCAGGGCAATGGCGGTGCCGTTCTCGTCTTCCAACACAATGCATGAAAATTCCCGGCCTTCAATAAACCCTTCAACCAACACGGTGCTTTCTCCATCCAGACTTTCCAACACAAAACCATCGTCGGAATGTTGAGTATCTAGAAAGGCAATGAGCTGTGAGGGCTCGTAAATCACAGGATTTATAAGAGATTCAGGATATGAAACCTGAACCGGAAGGCCTATGCCTTCGCGGATATCGGCCAGGGTTTTTATCTGAGCGATTTTTTGTTCAGCGCTTAAGGCTTTCCATTCTTTCGCATCTATCCATTTGGTGAAGAGCGCTTTTTCAACGGCCTTCATAAATTCCAATTCAGAAGCCTCGCTTAAAATACTGACACCAATGCTGGAGCCCTGATTGGCAGGTTTGATCACGCAAGGAAAGCCGATTTTGCTTTTAACAGTGTCGAATACCGATTTGCAATTGCCGGATATCCAGTCCTGACGCTTTATTTTTAGAAAAGCCGGACTGTTAAAGCCCTTGTTGACCATCAATTCTTTCTGTACCGATTTATCAATGCCAATGGAAGAAGGCAAAATACCTGAGCCGCTGTAAGGAATGCCGTAAAACTCGAACATACCTTGTATGCGCCCGTCTTCCCCATAGGGCCCGTGCAAACACAAAAAGGCAAAATCTATGCTGTGTTTTAACTCTTCTACAGAAATCTTACGGCCCAAACCTTTGAGTAGGTTTTCCTGAGCCGCCGTATCCTGAGCGCCAAGATTTTCGGCATACAATTGAAAGGGGGAATCCTGGGGAAGAAATTCCACCGGGGGGTAAAAATCGCGGATGCTGCCTTTGTAAATAAATTCCCAATGCAGTTCAATAAAGTTTCCGAAGCTGTCAACAAAAATGGGCACCGCTTCAAAAAGGGATTTGTTGAGGTTATCGTAAACTGTTCGGCCGCCGGCAAATGAAATTTCCCGCTCTTTGCTAGGTCCCCCGAAAATAATGCCAATTCTAATCTTGTTTGCCATAACCAAATCCCACTCAAAGGTCGGAATAATCAAATGTAGAGGAAAGGGTCGAATGCCCGATTTTTGCTTTTGCAATTAATTAACAGGGGTCTGTAAATACCCTTTGGGATAAATTGTACTTTTCGAGCATAGAATTATGTTCATACGTTTCCTCATATTTTTCTCCCTGATCTTAGCTGTTGAGATTTATTTTCTCAGCGGCGTAAAAACCTTTGTGCGTGATTTTTCTCCTCAGCGCAAACACATCATCCTTTACATTGCCTATGGCTTTGCTGCCCTAAGTCTTGTTATCGGGTTGGTTTCTTTGTTTTATCCCCCTCAAAACTGGAACACGTTTTTTCGGTTTATTTCCTCCATTGTGCTTATCCTGGCGGTGTGTAAACTTTTGGGCATTAGTTTTCTCATCATTGATGATATTGTTCGTTTGTTTCGCTGGTTGTTTTCCCTTTTCGTTGAACGCAAAGAAGAGGTGATGGAAGCCGGCAAGGGCATCAGCCGCTTAAAGTTTTTCTCTCAGCTGGCAGTAGGTTTTACTGTGATTCCGGCCATTGGTTTTATTTACGGTATGGTTCGGGGCGCCTATAAATACAGGGTTCACAATGTAAAGTTAAACTTCCCCAACCTGCCCCCTGAATTTCATGGGTTTAAGATTGTGCAGCTGAGCGACATTCACGTGGGCTCTTTTGTGAACGACCAGGGACTAAAAACCGCTTTTGATATAGTTGAACAACAAAATGCCGATCTGGTATTGTTTACCGGAGATTTGGTGAACAACATCGCTACGGAGGTGGAAGGCTATGAAGAACAATTCAAACGCCTGAAGGCCCCGCATGGTGTGTATTCGGTATTGGGCAACCACGATTATGGGGATTATGTGCAATGGGACAGCGTGGACGAGAAGGTGAAAAATCTGGAGAAACTAAAAGCCAGGCAAAAAGAATTTGGCTGGAAGTTGCTGATGAACGAGCACGTGGCCCTGGAAAAAGAGGGCGCTAAAATTGCCTTACTCGGAATTGAAAATTGGGGTGGCAATATGCGTTTTCCGCGATACGGTAAACTGAAAGAGGCTTATGAAGGAACAGAGCAATATCCTTTTAAGCTTTTAATGAGCCACGACCCCAGTCACTGGGACATGCAAGTGCAATTGGAATATCCTGACATTGACCTCACTTTAAGCGGGCACACCCATGGGATGCAATTTGGCATCGAAATACCCGGCTTTAAATGGAGCCCGGTAAAGTACATTTATAAAAACTGGGCCGGACTTTATAAAAAAGACAAACAATACCTCTATGTGAACCGCGGATTAGGATTCATTGGGTATCCTGGTCGTCTGGGCATATGGCCGGAGATTACAGTGATTGAGTTGAATCGAGCCTAGAAAAATAAGCCACTAATTACACTAATTCACACGAAGAAAGAGATTTCACGAAAGAGAAATTGGTGTAAATTCGTGTCATTCGTGGCAACATTCCATAGTGTTTTCATTCAAAACCACCATACAAAAATTTTCCAGCAAGGGCGAAAAAACCGGCTGGACCTATGTTCACATTCCTGAGGACATTATTCTAAAACTTAAACTGAAAAACAAAAAAGAGTTCCGCATCAAGGGCAGCATGGATGATGTGAAATTTGAACGTTTGGCCACTTACCCCATTGGAGATGGCCATTTTATAATCGCGCTGAATGCCGATTTGAGAAAAAAGCTGGGCAAAAAAGAAGGGGCCATGCTCAGCGTAAAATTTGACTTAGACAAAAGCGAAGCGCTCAAATCCCAGGAGCTTTTGGATTGCCTGGCCCAGGAGCCGGAGGCGGAAAAACAATTCCAATCGCTATTACTTTCGCGCCAAAATTATTTTCACCGTTACGTTTACACAGCTAAAGGCGCTGATACCCGGGCGGGACGAATTGTAAACGTAATCAATGCCATGTATAAAAAGATGGATTTTGGGGAGATGGTAAGGGGACTTAAAAAGAAATAAGAGAATGCAGTATATTAGATAAAACAAAATAAGAAATGAATTCGGCACGAAAATTTATCAATGGAACTCTTGTGATCTTAACTTTGATTTTTACATGTAATTCCTGCAGGAAAGCAAAGACAGTAGAGGTAGAGAAGGAGGTTATTGTATACCAAGAGCCAATACACAGTTGGAAAAAGATAAAAAATTTCACTAACATGGGGAATGAACTAATTCGTAATGTTCAGAGAGCCTCAGGTGGATTTATTTATTTTGTTGGATACAACTATAATGCCGTCTATGACTCAGTAACTAACAGTTTCACATTTCTTTCCAGCTCAAATTTGTACACGCAATTAAAACCATTGATGACAGATAAGTTTTATACACAATCGAATATAAACAGCGTGCATTTTGTTCCCCACAATAATTTACCGTCATTCCCCTATAATTGGACGGAAAAACTGTTGTATCCTAGTACCTATGACAGCGATTTTCTGCAAATAACAGGCTTTAGTAGCACTTTTTTTTCTAGTTATGCAATAGCAAGTAACACGCTAATAATGTTGGTATATCAAAGTAAGCGAATTACAAATAACTATCTTGCGATTAAAGTGTCTTACCCGCCGGTTTATGAAGAAAATGATTTCTCCATAAAGATTGAAGAGACTAAGGTGATTTGCGATACTCTCGGGCCTTCTGCCAATCACCTAATTGGCCCGGTAGGAAAAAATCTTATGTTTACTTTTGGAAACAACAAAAATTACTTATTAAACGGTAATATGGACACGACATTTTTGAAAAATTCCTATCAATTTAACCAAATTTTTGAGTGGAAAGGGAATCAATATTCGTTTGCTAATGTGGTAGATTCCGGATATACAAGGACTTGCTTAGTGAGGTCCTCCGATGAAGGGTACAATTGGGAAATTATTGCTGAGGGTTTAAGTTATCACTATAAGAGTTTGAATTTTAGCCATATTGGCAACAAACTAATTGCTAATTCTTTTGGAAATCAAATCTGGGAGATTGAAATTTCCAACAATGGGGTTACTTCAAAAGAATTGGTCAATGATGGATTGGCAGATGTGAAAATCAAAGCCATTACGTATTCAAACAACAAGGTTTTTGTAGCCACCGAAACAGGGGTGTTTGAGCGTTCGCTTACCGAGTTTATTGAGTATAAATAAGCGCCAAAAGCAATATACAAAAACAAAATTTTGTTGGGATGGTTCGAAGTCTTATAGTTGAATCTCGAAGAATATCCTTGAAAAACTTTTGAATTCAGTTGGGTGAATCTGCTGGTGTGCGCCAGGGATGCGGAGGGTTTAGCTCTTTTTGCGTTAGTAAAAAAAGCCGAGCGAATAGCGCGCCCACAGCAGCCAGGCCGGCGCCCTAGAAATAATCCTAAACTAAAAAAGCCGCTTCAAAGGAAACGGCTTTTATAAACAATAAAAAAATCTTAGTAACGATAAGCATCCGATTTAAACGGACCTTCTACTTTCACGCCAATGTAATCAGCTTGTTCTTTGTTCAGCACATCCAGTTCAACACCAATTTTTGCCAGGTGCAAACGGGCTACTTTCTCATCCAGGATTTTTGGCAACACGTACACTTTCTTTTCGTAAGCGCCCGTGTTCGTCCACAATTCAATTTGAGCCAGAGTTTGGTTGGTGAAGGAGTTACTCATCACAAAACTTGGGTGACCAGTTGCACAGCCCAGGTTCACCAAACGGCCTTCGGCCAACACAATGATGTCTTTGCCTTTGATGGTGTATTTATCCACCTGTGGCTTAATAACGTCTTTGGTATTGCCGTAATTTTTATTTAACCAGGCCATGTCAATTTCAGTATCAAAGTGGCCAATGTTACACACTATGGCACCGTGTTTCATGCTTTCAAAATGGCGACCTACAACGATGTCCTTGTTTCCGGTTGTGGTGACAATAATATCGGCAATTTTAACGGCATTGTCCATTTTCTGAACCTGATACCCGTCCATGGCGGCTTGCAAAGCACAGATTGGGTCGATTTCGGTTACGATCACACGCACACCTTGTGAAGACAAAGATTGTGCGGAACCTTTTCCAACATCTCCATAACCAGCTACAACGGCCACTTTACCGGCCATCATGATGTCTGTGGCGCGACGGATAGCATCCACCAATGATTCGCGGCAACCGTATTTGTTATCGAACTTGGATTTTGTAACCGAGTCATTTACGTTAATGGCAGGCAGCATCAAGGTGCCGTTGGCCATGCGCTCATACAAACGGTGTACACCCGTGGTGGTTTCTTCTGATAAACCGCGGATACCGGCGGCCAGCTCAGGGTATTTATCAAACACCATGTTGGTTAAATCACCACCATCGTCGAGAATCATATTCAAAGGTTTGCGGTCTTCGCCAAACCATAAGGTTTGCTCAATACACCAGTCGAATTCTTCGGCGGTCATGCCTTTCCAGGCGTAAACCTGAATGCCGGCAGCAGCGATGGCGGCAGCGGCGTGATCCTGAGTAGAGAAGATGTTACAAGAGCTCCAGGTGACTTCAGCGCCCAATTCAACCAGTGTTTCGATTAACACCGCGGTTTGAATGGTCATGTGAAGACAACCGGCAATGCGCGCGCCTTTCAGCGGTTTGCTGGCACCGTATTCCTTACGCAGGGCCATAAGTCCCGGCATTTCTTCTTCGGCCAATTTAATTTCTTTACGACCCCATTCTGCTAATGAGAAGTCTTTTACTTTGTACTTGATGTACTTTGTTGCTGTTTCTGGCATGTGCTCTTGTATTTTAAAGGATTACAAAGATAAAGTTTAAGTTTGTAACCCTCAACAATTAAATTTGTTTAACAGCCTCGTAAATTGTTTTCCATCCGGCAAATAAACCCCTCAATCCGCCTGGCCCTTATGGACCTAAAAGCCCTGTCAGAAAGGAATCAGGGACTTAAACAAAGGGAATTGGAGAAAAAGGGAACCGAGCTGTTACTGGCCGAGCTTTTTAAGGAAAACAAAGCCGATTTACGTTACGATGCCAACAGCAAACCCTATTTGGCCAACTATCCTGGGCATATTTCCATCTCCCATTCGCACGATCGCCTGGCCATTATTCATAACCTTCGGGCCAAAACCGGCATCGACATTGAGCTGATTCGCGATAAAGTGAAGGCCATTCAAAATAAATTTTTGAATGAGCAAGAACAACAACAAGCGAACAACGACACGGAAACCCTTGTGTGTTTTTGGGCCATAAAAGAAACCCTATATAAGATTTATGGCCTTAAAGGAATTGATTTCAAAAAAAATTTGTTTATTGAGAGGGTGGATGCTGAACGGGTTTTAGGGAGAATTGAGACAAAAGAAGGCTCAAATCGATTTTCACTGATCAAAGAAAAAACGGACGATTACATATTGGTGTATGCCGAGGAAGAAATTCGATAAGCTGATTCAACAAGTTGAAGGTAAGACCCCTCAGCTTGCGGTATTAATTGACCCCGACAAGTTCAACGAAGCCTTGATTTTAATGGCGAACAGGAGCAGGGTGTCGTGTTTTTTAATTGGAGGAAGTCAACTCAATAAAGGGAATTTGAAACACACCGTAAGCAGAATCAAAAGCCTTTCATCCATTCCCATTTTGCTTTTTCCGGGCGACGAAACCCAATTGAGCAAAGAGGCCGATGGTTTGTTGTTACTCAGTTTGTTGTCCGGCCGAAATCCCGATTACCTCATCGGCAAACACGTGTTGGCCGCCAGGGAAATTAAAAACATGAAACTTCCTGTTCTTTCAACGGCGTATTTGCTGATTGCCTCAAAAGGACAATCGAGTACACAAAAGGTGAGTAAAACCAAGCCGCTGGATCCTGAGAATACGGAGCTCATTTTGAACACCGCCCTTGCCGCGGAGCAATTGGGTTTTAAAGCGGTATACCTGGAAGCGGGGAGTGGAACCAAACAACCCATATCTGCCGCACTCATACGCGCGATGAAAAGAACAGTACAGATTCCGGTATTTGTAGGAGGGGGGCTTGATTCCAAAACGAAAGTGAATGCTGCCATCCGTGCAGGGGCCAATCTTGTTGTGATTGGAAACGCTCTGGAAAAAAACATAGCATTTCTGAATGAAATCAGCGGGTGTTTTGAAGGAGGAGCATCCAAACGCATTAAAAAAACAAAAGCATGAAGTTGATTGTGATAACGCCGACAAACGATGTGCCGGATGAAACGAGCTTGATAACAAAAATGTTTGAAAGTGGTTTAATGACCCTTCATGTGAGAAAACCAAAAAAGTCAACACGGCAAATGAAGGACTACATTAGCGAAATTCCTTCCATTTTTCACAATCGCATTGTGTTGCACTACCATCACGACCTGGTTTACAAATTCGGTTTAAAAGGCATACACCTCAGCGAAGTGCATTTGTCAAAACACTGGAAATACTGGTTTGTGCGCCTGAGGTTAAAAATGCGTTTCGCTGATACGTCCAAAAGCCGCTCCTATTCAAGGCTGCAGCAGGTGTACAACAAGGAAGAAAGAGATTACAGTTATTATCTGCTGGGCACCATGTTTAACCGCATGACCGGTGATTTGTACAGCGGGTATTACGAAGAAGGGGTAAAAGCCGCCAATCAAAAGAGTGGAAAGAACCTGGTAGCGCGCGGGGGTTGTATTTTAAATTCGGTTCAAAGGGCTCACCAGTATGGGTTTTATGGCATTGCGTACAACAATTTTTTGTGGGGCGACAGCGAGCCTTTTTTTCAATTTTTAAAAGTGCTTCAGGAGTTTAAAAAACACAACATAGCACTCGAATAATGTCGACTCTGTCCATTCTTGCCTTTGTGTTTGGTGTGGCCGGCGTTTGGTTCACCATTCAAAAAAGCATTTGGTGCTGGCCATTCGCCCTGGTTTCTGTTTTGACTTCCTCGGTGGAGTTTTATCAGCAAAAGCTGTTTGGCGACATGAGTCTGCAGGCCTTTTATTTTGCCGCGGGCATTTACGGTTGGTATTATTGGAAGCGGAAACAAAAAGAGCCCTTTTACGTTCAGGCAACACCAAAACGGCTTTGGATGGGTCTGATGTTGATCACAGCATTACAAAGCCTGCTCTATTATTTTTTGCTTAAACAACTGAAAGGCGATCAGGTTTTGTTTGACGCCATACTCACCGCCGGCAGCCTTACAGCAACGTATATGATGACCAAACGCTGGATAGAAAACTGGATGGCCTGGGTAGTTATTGACCTGGCTTATGTTGCTTTATATGCTATAAAAAGCATGTGGTTATTTGCCGTTTTGTATTTTGTATTTGCAGGCATGGCCTGGTTTGGTTGGAAACAATGGAAAGCGGAAACATTAAAAAAATAGCCATCATTGGTGCCGAAAGTACCGGCAAAACAGCCTTGTGTGAGCAGCTGGCCCTTCATTTTAATACGGTATGGGTACCGGAGTTTGCCAGAGAGTATTTTAACAACTCTGATATATACAATTATACATTAGAAGATTTGGAGCACATTGCCATAAAGCAGGTAGAATTGGAAGAGAAGCTAAGCAAAAGAGCAAATACCCTTTTGTTTTGCGATACAGCTTTGATTACCCTGAAAATATGGGCTGAACTGGAGTTTGGGACCTGTCCGGAGTCCATAAAAAGATTCATGAAAAGCAACCCATACGATTATTACTTGATTACCAATAACGATGTGGCCTGGGAACCTGATCCCCAAAGGCTAAACAAATTCCCAAGAGAACAAATTTTTGAAATGAACAGGGAAGCGGCGCTATTGGAAAAAGTGCCTTTTGGTATTGTGCTGGGCGCAGGGGATTTGAGAATTTTAAATGCAAAAGAGCATCTCCGCACATTTCAGAACAAACAGTCCTTATAGTTTGCCGGGATCTAATCCGCCAAGCACACAAATTTTAAAAAAAGCTTCTTCTTTCACTTTTCCTACGCTGAGACGGGAAAGCCGCACCAAATCCATGTCTTTAAAATAGGGGTCTTTTTTAAGCTGATCGAGTTTTACGGGTGTTTTCAGGGCCTTAAAAGGAGATACATCTACCGAAAGCCAGGCCGGGTCGGTGCTTCCGGGGTCCTGATACGCTTCTTTCGCAATTTTGGCAATGCCAACAATTTCCTGGCCTTCGTTGCTATGGTAAAAGAAAGCCAAATCGCCTTTTTTCATATCCCTCAGGTTATTTCTGGCCGCATAATTCCTAACTCCGTCCCAGCAGGTTTTTTTGTCCTTTACGAACTGTTCCCAGCTGTATTTGAAGGGTTCGGATTTGATGAGCCAGTAATTCATAATCTAATAAAAGAGAGGATTTTGAGCCTAAAAAATAAGTTTTGCGAAAATAGGCTTTCCGGGCTCAAAAATAGCCGAAAAATCCCTTTGCAATACTCAAAAAATACCTACATTTGCAGCCGAAATCGAAAAACACGCTCATTTTGAAGCAAATGGCCAGTAAAATCAAGACTTTCACGCGAAACACTTCTGTTTCTTTTCTGTTTTTTGCACTCCTGTTTTTAGCATCACCCGTTTACAGAGCATCTGAACCTGCTGAAGGTTCGCATGCGCCAACAGCGGATACCACAAAGAAAAAGAAGGTAAACATGGCTGAAATAGCCATTGAGCACGTTTTGGATTCCCACAGCTGGCACCTTTGGGGCGATGAGCACCCGGTGTCTTTACCACTTCCTGTTATCCTTAAAACCGCTTCCGGTTTTGTGAGCTTTTCCTCAGGAGAATTTCATCACGACATTCACGGGAAAGTAGTGGTTGAAAAAGGAGGCCAGCGTTTTGTCAATTTTGAAGAAGATATTTTTTACGCTTCGGAAACACCGAATGAGCATGGTCAATATCTGGTAATGGAAACGGATGCCAAAGGTAAAATGCACCCGAGCAATGAAAAACCTTTGGATTTTTCAATCACCAAAAACGTGGCCCAATTGTTTTTCTCGGCACTTGTTTTGATTTTATTATTCACTTCCATTGCAAAAGCCTATAAAAAAACCGGAGTGACTTCGGCGCCCAAAGGAAAACAATCCTTCTTTGAACCTCTTATTGTATTTGTGCGGGATGAGATCGCAAAATCGAACATTGGCGGCGGCAAACACGAAAAGTATGTGCCGTATCTTCTAACGGTTTTCTTCCTGATTCTTTTAAACAATGTATTGGGCCTTATCCCTATCAGCGCTAACCTCACCGGAAACATTGCCTTTACTTTTGTTTTAGCTACCATTACGTTTATAGTAACCAGCTTCAGTGCAAATAAAAATTACTGGGGACACATTTTTTTACCGCCTGCTCCTAAGGCGCTTTATCCCATTTTGATTCCTTTGGAAGTACTTGGAATTTTTACCAAACCCTTTGCTTTGATGATACGTTTGTTCGCGAACATGACTGCAGGACACATTATCGTGATTAGTTTGGTTGGTTTGATTTTTACTTTTGAAACCCTGCTCGTTTCTCCTATTGCCGTAGGCTTTGCTTTATTCATTGACGTTTTAGAGTGTTTGGTGGCTTTGTTGCAAGCTTACATCTTTACTTTGTTAACTGCCCTTTTCATTGGTTCAGCGATGGTAGAACACCACCACGAAGAATCGCATGATGGAGAGCATGCAACCGCAAAGCATTAATACGAATTGATTAACCAATAAATAAAAACAAGTAACATGACAGGAAGTATCGCAGCAATCGGTGCAGGTCTGGCAGCCATCGGCGCCGGAATCGGTATCGGACAGATTGGTGGACACGCAATGGATGCCATTGCACGTCAACCTGAGGCACACGGAAAAATCCAAACTACCATGCTTATCGCAGCGGCTCTCGTTGAGGGTGCAGCCTTATTCGGTATTGTAGTAGCCTTACTGTAAGTTTAAGAATTGAACCTTCTGCGATTGGCAGAGGGTTCAATTTATTTAAAGCGGTTAAAACATTAAAAAACAAACATCATGCAATTATTTATTTTAGGCTCACTCATTACCCCGGGCATCGGTCTTATCTTCTGGACCGGAGTAGTATTCCTGTTGTTATTCGGAATACTTACCAAATTTGCCTGGAAACCCATTCTGAACGCCATCAAAACGCGTGAGAAAAACATTTCCGACGCTTTGGCCAGTGCAGAGGGCGCTTTGAACGACATGCGCGAACTCAGAGCCAACAACGAAAAAATTCTGGCACAAGCCAGAAGTGAACGCGACGCGCTTTTAAAGGAAGCCCGCGAAACCAAGGACAGTATTATCGCTGAAGCCAAAAGCAAAGCACAGGCAGAAGCAGACCGCATCATGAGCAGTGCCCGTGAACAAATCATTAACGAAAAAAATGCTGCAGTAGCCGATCTGAAAGTTCAGGTGGCTTCGCTTTCCATTGAAATTGCCGAGAAGATTTTAAAATCAGAACTGGCCAATGATGATAAGCAAAAGACCCTGGTGAACAGCCTGATGAAAGACGTTAACCTCAACTAAAATGGCAACAGCAGACAACCGATATGCCAAATCACTCATGGATCTTACCATCGAGGCAGGACAACTGGACGCGGTGCGTAAAGACCTTAAGTTGATGCTGAGCACCATCGAACAAAACCACGAGCTGGCCCTCTTGTTGGAAAGCCCGATTGTTAAGAAGGATAAAAAAATCAGCGTACTTACTGCCATTTTCGAAAAGAAGATCAGCAAGGTTTCCATGTCGTTCCTGACCCTTATCACAAACAAAAACAGGGAAGCTCAGCTGGTGGCTATTTTAAAAGCCTTTGAAGAGCAATACAAAACGCACAACAATATTTTCACGGCTGTGGTGACCTCAGCAAAAGGCCTTGATCAAAAAACCAAAGACAAAGTGTTGGAACTGGTGAAGAGCCAGATGAAAGGCGAAGTGGAGTTGATTGAAAAGATTGATGCCGGCACCATTGGCGGATTTGTACTGAGAATTGGCGATAAACAAATTGACCGTTCAGTGGCCAGTGATTTACACAACCTGAAGAAAAAATTGACAAACAAAGCATTAAATTAAATTATTAGAATCAGAACAAGATGGCTGAAATAAATCCCGCAGAAGTTTCTGCAATATTAAGACAACAATTGAGCGGCTTCAAAAGCGAAGCGGAACTTGAAGAGGTAGGTACCGTACTTCAGGTGGGTGATGGTATTGCCCGCATTTATGGTTTGTCCAAAGTTCAATCCGGTGAATTGATTGAGTTCGAAAATGGTGTACAAGCCATTGTATTGAACCTTGAAGAAGATAACGTGGGAGCCGTATTATTGGGTTCAGGCGAAAACATTAAGGAAGGCTCTTCCTGCAAGCGCACCAAACGCATTGCTTCCATTAAAGTGGGAGAAGGCATGTTGGGCCGCGTGGTAGATACTTTGGGTATGCCAATTGACGGCAAGGGCCCAATCAAAGGCGAAACCTATGAAATGCCTTTGGAAAGAAAAGCGCCTGGTGTTATCTACCGTCAGCCGGTAACCGAACCATTGCAAACCGGTATTAAGGCTATTGACGCCATGATTCCTATTGGCCGCGGGCAACGTGAGTTGGTAATCGGTGACCGCCAAACCGGTAAAACTGCGGTTTGTATAGACACCATTATTAACCAGAAAGAATTTTATGAAGCAGGTAAGCCTGTATTTTGTATTTATGTAGCTATCGGGCAAAAAGCCTCAACCGTTGCTAACGTGTTGCGTGTTTTGGAAGAGAACGGGGCCATGGCCTACACTGTAATCGTATCTGCAAGTGCTGCCGATCCTGCTCCAATGCAGTTTTATGCACCATTCGCAGGAGCCGCCATTGGTGAATTTTTCCGTGATACCGGCCGCCCGGCATTGATCGTGTTCGACGACTTATCGAAACAAGCCGTAGCTTACCGTGAAGTGTCCTTGTTATTGCGTCGCCCTCCGGGACGCGAAGCTTACCCGGGTGACGTATTTTATTTGCACTCCCGTTTATTAGAGAGAGCTGCGAAAATCAACGCCAACGACGACATTGCAAAGAGCATGAACGATTTGCCGGATTCCTTGCGCCCAATGGTAAAAGGAGGAGGGTCACTTACCGCGCTTCCAATCATTGAAACTCAGGCGGGCGACGTATCGGCTTACATTCCAACCAACGTAATTTCCATTACCGATGGTCAGATTTTCCTTGAATCGAATTTGTTTAACTCAGGTATTCGTCCTGCCATTAACGTGGGTATTTCTGTATCCCGTGTAGGAGGTAATGCGCAAATTAAATCCATGAAAAAGATTGCGGGTACTTTAAAGCTCGATCAGGCTCAATACCGCGAGCTTGAAGCTTTCGCAAAATTTGGATCGGATTTGGATGCCGCTACAAAAAGCACTCTGGATAAAGGTTCACGCAACGTGGAAATCCTTAAACAAGGGCAATTCTCTCCATTGCGTGTTGAGCAACAAATCGCCATTATTTACCTGGGAACCAAAAATCTGTTGAGAAATGTTCCGGTAAACAAAGTGAGTGAATTCGAAAAAGAATTCCACGCTGCCATGGAGCGCAAACACAAAGCCGCATTAGACGGGTTAAAGGCCGGACAATTGACCGACGAAATTACCGCAGCAATTGAGTCGTGTGCCAAGGACCTTCTTTCTAAGTACGGTGTTTAAACCAATCTGTTTTAGCACTGAACGGAACCATTAACAGTTACATACAGAATTAAAAGGAATGCCAAGTTTAAAGGAAGTCAGAAACAGAATCGTATCAGTAGGTTCAACCATGCAGATCACCAGTGCCATGAAAATGGTAAGTGCTGCAAAGTTGAAACGCGCTCAGGACGCGATTACACAAATGCGTCCGTACTCCAACAAAATGCAGGAGATCATTGAAAACGTGAGCTCTAACCTGGATGCTTCTGAAAACAAGTTCAACCGCCCTTTATCTGAAAAACACGTTTTGTTGATTCCCGTATCCAGTAACCGCGGTCTGGCTGGAGCCTTTAATGCCAACGTTATTAAAAAAGCCTGGAGCATTATTCGTCAAGAGTCGGCTAACAATAAAATCACTGTTGTACCGATTGGCAAAAAAGCGCAGGATGCCTTTAGAAAGACGGAGTATTTTATCACCGGGTCGGATTTGCCTCACCACTTGAATGATTTGTTAAACGATTTACGTTACGATGTAACCGCACCGGTGGCAGAACGATTAATGACGGCTTACCTCAACAAACAGTTTGACCGGGCCATTATCATTTACAATCAGTTTAAAAACGCGGCGGTACAAGAAGTGGTGTTTGAACAGTTATTGCCGGTTGCACCAGCTGCCGCTAAAAAATCTGAAAACACAGGAAGCAGAGCGGACTATATTTTTGAACCAAACAAAGAGTTCATTATTAATGACCTCATTCCACGCTCCATAAAAACTCAGTTTCACAAAGCTTTGCTGGATTCAGTGGCATCCGAACATGGAGCGCGCATGACGGCCATGCACAAAGCCACGGATAATGCCAAGGCCATGCAGCGTGAACTTAAGATTACTTATAATAAAGCACGTCAGGCAGCCATTACCAAAGAGATTCTTGAGATTGTGGGTGGAGCAGAGGCCCTTAACGGGTAAATCCCCATAGGAGTATAAAAAGAAACCCTGTAAGTACTATTTACAGGGTTTTTTATTGGGTAAAGAAGATAAGGTTTAATCTACCTTAGGCATCGGTTTTTTCTCAGGCACAATAAACCCTAAGCGCAACCCAAGTGTGCCTGAAAGCCCCACTTCCGGTATTCTGAAGAAAGCATGGTAATTGCTGAGGTATTTTATGTCACTGCTTCCATAATAGGGAGGGTAATTTCCAGGATTGTATGGGTCATTCACGTAGGTATTGGTTTCTGTAATAGTGTTATTGTAAGAATAAGACTGTCCGGTGACACCCACCCCAACAAAGTATTCAAAGGTCATGACGTTGCCAAGAATGAACTGCCTTCCGTAATTAATCATCCCCCCATAACCCAGCACATTGATGTCTGAATTTCGGGTGGTTGCGGTAATGGTTTGGGTGTATGGGGGCACAGGCGAGCTGCTGTAAGTTTGAGAAATAGTACTAGCAACATCCTGATAATTCATATAACTCACCACCAGGTCAAGCCTGAAAAACCGGCCTTTAAGAGGATGGGCGTATTTCATGCCTTTCAGGGAGTAATCCTGACCTAATAAAAACTTTACACCCGGCTTCAAATAAAAACCGTTTAATGGAGCCTGTTGGCCCGTAGTAGTATAAAAGTTGCCGCCTGATGTGTTTGGCATAATGCCGTTGTTTATATAACCTGCTTCCACATCCAGATTGGTTCCCATTTTTATCACCTGTTCATAGGCTATACTGATTTGGTTGTTGACAAAAGAAAAGGGATGAATCTTCACCACGGAGCGTGCACTAAGAATTTCGCTGTGCTGATTTTCAATCAACAGCTCGTCAGGTGTAACTATTACGCTGGTGCCAATCGCCAGGGAGTATTTGTACACCTTGTTTAAAGATACCACATATACCGGACCATCGAGATTGTCAGGCGTTTTGTATTTGATTTCAGCTTCCCCAATCTCGGTGATTTTGCAAGGAATCTTTTTGTTGCCTTTTAAATAAAGCGTATCGGATTGCGAATATCCTGTAAACAGCAGAGCCATAAACAGAAAAATAAAACCCAGTTTTTTCATGTGCTTCAAATTTTAAAATAAATATAGTAAAAATTAGAGGAAATATGACCAGAATCTCCTAATTCAGCCGGATTTGAGTTTTATCCTCTGTTTTTAATAAAGGTAAGGGGTAAACCTGGGATCCAGTTTTTTGCTATTGATTCTGGGAGAATTGTTGTAAAACCGTTCAAGATTTTCGTTGAGTTGTTTTATCGCATCCGCTAATTTCTCGTAAGTAAATTGTTTTTTTACATGTACTATTTTCACATTACCACGTTCGGTGACATTTACGCTTGCTTTGTTTTTTGGATTTGAGGCCAGTTCTGCGAAATAGGTTTTGTTTACCGCGTATTGCAGTTGAAGCCCGTTTTCATTTTCGATTACAGTCATTGGAAAATCCAGATTAGCGTCCATGAAGTTTTTTTCCTTTACCAGATATGGAAATGGTGCTTTTAACTGGTGCGTGTATTTGTTCTTCAGCACAATGGCCATCATACGAACTGCCGTTCCACTTTCGCGAACCAACCGTGCGGAATCTTCTTTCACAAAACCAATGGTGGAGTTGTAACCGTAATCTCTTTCGGCGAGTAAATAAAATCGCTCCTTAAGTTCAATTTCAGGATTGATGTTGAGGCTGGTATCAAGAAAGATGCCTTTGCGGCTGCCATTCATCAGGCTGTCGCTGCTGTTGCTGTAAATAAAGTAAACTTTACAAAAATCGAAATGATCAAGGTAGGCCATCATGGTGTTTTTATTCATGGCATACTGCTCCATGATTTTTTGAATGGCCAGGTCTTTTTTTCCGGATTTTTTGAGCTCTTCAATTAATAACCTGTTGTTACGCAAACGAACCACAATGGCGCCTTCCTTAAGTTCATTGATTTGCCAATACGAAACAGTTTTACTGCGTTTGTTGAAGTTTTTAAATTGTTCGGGGTCTTTATAATCAAAAGTATTTCTGGCGTCGTAGGGATTTTCTCCCTGAGCACGAGCGGCACCCATAAGCGCCAAAAGGCTTATGATAAAAGCAAAGCATTTATTTAACATCGGCTCCATTTTGTATGTTTTCTTTTGAAGGAAGAACAAAACTTAATTCCCCGTCCTGGTTTTCAGCCATCAGAATCATACCCTGGCTCTCTATGCCTTTGATTTTACGGGGCGCTAAATTGGCCAGCAAACATACTTTTTGACCAACAATGTTCTCAGGTTTGTACCATTGGGCAATTCCACTTACTACGGTGCGTTTATCAAAGCCTGTATCAAGTTGAAGTTTCATCAATTTGTCGGTTTTTGGCACAAGTTCAGCGCTCAGGATAGTGGCGACGCGAATGTCCATTTTTGAGAAGTCGTCAAAACTCGTTTCTTGTTTAACCGGTTTTACGCCGGTATTTTGACGGGCGGCTTTTACAGCTGAGAGTTTATCAAGCTGCACCTGAATCTCTGCATCTTCAATCTTTGAAAACAAAAGTTCGTCCTTATGAATGCTGTGTCCTTGTGCCAGATTATTGCTTTGTTTGGCCGAAACCCAGCGCAAGGGACTTAGGTTCAAAAGCCCGAACAACTTGGCAGAAGTGAAAGGGATGAAAGGCTCAGCGAGTATAGCCAAATTACAACAAATCTGAAGAGAGATATTCATAATCGTCTTCACCCGTTCTTCGTCCTGTTTAATGAGTTTCCAGGGCTCGCTATCTGCAAGGTATTTGTTGCCTAATCTCGCTACATTCATCCATTCGGTTAAGGCCTCCCTGAATTTAAATTCCTCAAGCGCTTTTGCTATTTTATCTGGCGCCGCCGTCAATTCTTCTAAAACCAGAAGGTCGTGTTTGGTATAGGTATTAGCCGAAGGTACAATTCCTGAATAAAATTTGTGCGTGAGTACCAGACTGCGATTGACAAAATTCCCGAAAATGGCTACCAGTTCAGAGTTGTGGCGGGTTTGAAATTCTTTCCAGGTAAAATCGTTGTCCTTACTTTCAGGAGCGTTCGCACACAAGGCATACCTTAAACTGTCTTGTTTGTCTTTAAAGTCAAAAAGGTATTCGTGAAGCCAGACTGCCCAGTTTCGGGAGGTAGAGATTTTCTCGCCTTCCAGGTTAAGGAACTCGTTTGCCGGTACATTATCCGGCAAAACAAAACCGCCATGTTCCATAAGCATGGCCGGAAAAATAATGCAGTGAAACACAATGTTATCCTTACCGATAAAATGAATCAGGCGGCTGTCATCACTTTTCCAGTAATCTTCCCAGTTTTCAGGTAACAGTTCTTTGCTTGCCGAAATGTATCCGATAGGTGCATCAAACCATACGTAAAGCACCTTACCTTCTCCGCCTTTTACGGGTACCGGCACACCCCAGTCGAGGTCTCTTGTCATGGCTCTGGGCTGCAAACCATCCCCGCTCTCCAACCAGCTTTTGCATTGTCCGTACACATTGGGTTTCCAATCACTGTGCTGATCGAGGTAGGCTTTTATTTTAGGCTGTAACTTATCCAAAGGTAAAAACCAGTTTTTGGTTTGGCGTAACACCGGTTTTGCTCCACTAAGTGTTGAGCGGGGGTTGATTAACTCCGTTGGGCTCAGGGAGCTACCGCACCTTTCGCACTGGTCGCCATATGCATCAGGATTACTGCATTTGGGGCAGGTACCCATGATGTAACGGTCAGCAAGAAATTGCGACGCCTGTTCATCGAAATACTGTTCGGTAACCTGCTCCGTAAAACTTCCTTTTTCATACATCTGTTTAAAAAAACCGGAAGCGGTTTCGTGATGCGTTTTTGAGGAGGTACGGGAATAAATGTCAAATGAAATACCAAAGCCCTCAAAGGCGGATTTCATCATGCTGTGGTATTTATCTACAACGGCTTGCGGCGTGACGCCTTCTTTTTTTGCTTTAATGGTAATTGGCACACCATGTTCATCACTGCCACAAATAAAACGCACATCTTTTCCGGCGCTTCTGAGGTAACGTACATAGATGTCGGCAGGCAGGTAACACCCGGCCAAATGCCCTATATGGACTGGCCCATTGGCATAGGGAAGTGCTGCGGTAACCAGGGTTCGTTTAAAGTTCTTTTTCATAGTATTTTCACGGGTATTCAAATGCTTGTGCGCACTGGAGTCTCCGTTGAATAATTATTATATTTACAAGGGTAAAGATAAAATTAATCCCATCAACATGAGTAGCAAAAAAGAAATCTGGAAGCCCATCCTGATCGATGGGCGTAAACCAACGGTTCCTTATATGATCTCAAATTTCGGACGTTTTGGCGTTCAAAAGAAAGACAGCACTGGGGTGGAACTCAGACGATTCAAGCCAAGCGGAGGGTATTACCGGTACAACACAAGGCAAAAAGGAAACAATAAGGCCATTTTTTTATTCAAAGAGGTGGCAAAGGCTTTTTTAAAAAAACCATCTTCTGCCCATACGTTCATCATTCATAAGGATCACAATTACCTGAACGACAAGGTTGAAAATTTAAAATGGGCCACCGCTTCTGAACACAGGGCCCACACGGCACAAAGCCCCAATTCAAGAAAAGCAAGAGAAAACCGGGCCATACACAAAAGCAGCCACTCAAAAGTACTGAATGAAAAAAGCGCACTGGCGCTAAAAACCATGATCTGGGACCCTAAACGCAAATTGTCGCTTAAACAAATTGCCGGGAAATTTGGCGTATCCGAAATGCAGATTTACCGTATCAAAAACGGAGAATTTTGGTACCATATCCGGGCGGCGCATGAACCCCTGAACGAAAAACACAAACAAAACCAAAGGAACCTGGAAAGACAGGAAAAAAAGACCAAGCCGGAGTTGAAAGATAAACCGCTGCGGCAAGAAAAGGAGAAAGTGCAGAAGGAAAAGGAAAAAAAGAAGAAAAAAGATAAAAGCAAGGAGCATAAAAAGAAACACAAAAAGAAGGACAAAAAGAAGAAGCACAAAAAACACAAACACAAAAAACATTAAGCTTTTCTTTTATGTCACTGGCACCCCCTTACTTACAAAAAGGCGACACTATAGCCATAGTAGCTGCAGCCCGCAAGATCAGCAAAGCGGAACTAAAGCCCACAGTTACCATTTTAAAACGCTGGGGCTTAAATGTTGAACTGGGCCCAAATATTTTCAACGAACACAATCAATTTTCAGGTACAGACGCAGAACGTGCCCAGGATCTTCAATGGGCCCTTGATCACAAAGAAGCCAAAGCCATACTCATTGCCCGTGGTGGATACGGCATTTTGAGGATTATTGATGGCATTGATTTTACCGCCTTTACAAAAAATCCAAAATGGCTGGTGGGGTACAGCGATGTAACGATTTTACACTGTCACATCCAAAGTCTTGACATTTGCAGTTTGCATGCTACCATGCCTATTAATTTTTTGAAACACGAAAAAGCAACCTTATCTATCAAAAAATTGCTTTTTAACCAGGCACAAGAGTATAAACTTGAGCCTCATGAACTCAACAGGGATGGATTTGCAGAGGCCGAAGTAGTGGGTGGAAACCTCTCTCTTCTTTACGCGCTGAGCGGAAGCCCTTCAGAGTTGGATTATCGGAATAAAATTTTGTTTATTGAAGATCTGGATGAGTTTTTATACCATGTTGACCGCATGATGCTTCAACTGAAACGCAGCCGAAAACTCGAACAACTCGCAGGCTTAATGGTTGGGGGAATGAGCGACATGAAGGATAATAGTATTTCGTTTGGAAAAACAGCGGAAGAAATCATTATGGAAGCCGTTCAGGAATACAATTATCCGGTGTGTTTTAATTTTCCGGCAGGACACATTGATGAAAATATGGCCTTCTATCTTGGCCGAAGAGCACGATTGCAGGTAAAAAAAGGAAAAGTTCAATTCAATTACATCTGATATGGTACACAAAACACAGGATGGCCTGGATTTGTATTACGAGGTTCAGGGCAATTTGACTTCCGAAGAATGTCTGGTGTTTTTAAATGGTCTTACACAAAGCACCCTGGCCTGGGCGCTGATGACACCTTATTTTAAAGACAAGTACAAAATTATTCTTCTGGATTTTATTTTTCAGGGACAAAGTTCGAAAGAAGGAGAATGGAGAAATTTTGAACAACATGCCGGAGATGTTCACGGACTTCTGAATACACTGGAACTTAAAAAAGTAAATCTCATTGGACTTTCATACGGGTCGTTTGTGGCTCAGCATTTTGCGGTTCGTTTTCCGGAGCGTTTGAACAAACTGATTTTAATATCCACTGTTGCTCACAAAAACCCCTATTTTGAAGCCATTGAATTAAGTTGGGAAAATGCGCTAAAATTAGGAGGGTATAATTTGCTGCTCGATATCATGTTGCCCAACGTGCTCAGCGAAGAGTATTTTTTGAATCCGCTTATTCCTATTGATACCATGAAAGCGGCCCGCAAGGACTTAAATCAAAATGCCGGTGCTATATTAAAATTGATGAAGGCCACTAAAGAGCGAACAGATTTTCGTAAGGAACTTCAGAAAATTAAAACACCAACACTTATCGTTCAAGGGGAAAAAGACAGCTTGTTGCCTGTTCACATGGCCAATGAAGTGCATCTGAATATTAAAAACTCCAAGTTTATTGTCATTCCGCATGCCGGACATACGCTAAACCTCGAGCATGTGGCTGAAGTTAGCCATTACATTAACGACTTTTTAAATAATGCCTTATCGGATTAAAATCGCTGTCGCCGGGCCCTATTCTGCGCCAACTGAAATTGGTAGGCAGGAGAATTTCAACCGGCTGAATCTCGAAGCCGCTAAACTTCTCGAAGCGGGCTACATTCCTCTTATTGGAGTAAATGCCGCATTGCCGGTCATATCAAAATCAGGCCTGAAAGATGAGTATGAAGCCATAATGGCTATTTCCATAGCGGTGATAGAACAATGTGATGCCATTGTTATGTTTGCGGAAAGTCCCGGAGCCTTAAAAGAGAAAGAAATTTTTGAGAAGAATGGAAAACCGGTGTTTCAAAGCGCCGAAGAGGCTATTCGGTATTACAAGGAAAAATCAGAGTAAATCAAAAAGGGAGTTTACACCGGGGTAACGATTCACCGTAAACCCTTCGGCAAACCTTACTCCAATCGCCCGTCCTAACACGGCCATCTTTGCGTCAAGACTATTCAGAAAATCCTTGCTTGAGATTGGAGTTTCAGGTTCATTGGAACCAGGAGAATAAAATTGGGAAGAGAAGGCCATGATGGATTTGTGTTTTAGCTCCACATAAGGCGAAACATCTACAACAAAGTCGGGGTGAATAAAGTGATCCTGAATATAGTGGTAAACTGCCTTCGGTCTCCAGGGGGCTTGCGCCTTCCCGTCACTATGGGTTTCTATTTTTACCAAACCACTGTAAAAGCATGCATCGGCGGTTAATTTTGCTGAGCGTCCGTGGTCGGGGTGACGATCGCTGACTGCATTGCACAATACAATGTCAGGTTGATGAATTCTGATTTGTTTGATGATTTGTGTAAGATGAACTTCGTTGTTTTCAAAAAAGCCATCTTTAAAATTCAATTGAGTGCGAAAAGCTACTCCAAGAATTTTTGCTGCTTCCATTGCTTCTTTGCTGCGCAACTCGGCATTGCCCCGCGTGCCCAGTTCTCCCCGGGTAAGGTCGAGAATTCCCGCGGTTTTGCCCATCGCAATGTGTTTAGCCAGGGTTCCACTGCAACTCAGTTCTACATCATCGGGATGAACACCAACCGCCAGAATATCTACTTTCATGCTTACTTCGAATTGATCTTTTTGCTTAACTCGTTTAAACGTTCGTTAAGCTTAGGGAGGCTACGAAACAACACATAACTGCGTTTGTATTCTCCAATGCTGAAAGCAGGAGACCCCTGTACAATTTCTCCTTCTTTTTCAATGCTTGCGCCAATGCCCGACTGACCGGCAATTTTTACGCCATCGGCAATTTTTAAATGCCCGGCGACACCAACCTGCGCACCAACCATACAGTTTTTACCCACCTTGGTTGAGCCGGCAATGCCTGAAAGACCGGCAATAACAGTGTTATCACCGATTACGGCATTGTGGGCGATTTGAACCAGATTGTCAAGCTTCACCCCTTTGTGCAAAATGGTTGAGCCCATGGTTGCCCTGTCAATGGAAGTATTAGAGCCCACTTCCACATTGTCTTCAATAATCACATTGCCAATTTGAGGAACCTTTACAAAGGCCTGTCCTTCGGTGTTCGGAGCAAATCCAAAACCATCGCTGCCAATAACGGTGTTGGCATGAATGGTACAATTTTTACCAATCTTACATTCGTGGTACACTTTCACTCCGGAGAAAAGCACTGTGTTTTCGCCGATTTCAGAGTGGTCGCCAATATAGGTGTGAGGGTAAATTTTAACCTTGTCTCCAAGCGTTACATGTTCACCAATGTAAACGAAGGCGCCGATATAACAGTTCTCACCCAGTTTGGCACTGGGGGAAATAAAAGAAGGTTGCTCGATTCCTGATTTGCCGGATTTAACCTCGTTGTAAATCTGCAAAAGTTTTGCAAAGGATTCGTATGCGTTTTCCACCCTGATCAAGGTACAGCTTGGTTTTACAGGCTTTTCAAGGTGTAGCGATTTGTTTACCAGAACAATGCTGGCATCTGTGCTGTATATAAAATTGGTATAGGCAGGATTAGCAAGAAAAGAAAGGCTGCCGGGAAAACCCTCTTCAATTTTTGAGACTTTGCTGACTTTTACAGTAGGGTCGCCCTCTGTGATTCCTCCCAACAAAGAGGCTATTTGTTCTGCAGAAAATTCCATAAGGTAGAGGCTAAATTACGCATTTTTATTGGGCAAAAAGCGTTCAGGTAATTCCGGCAATCAACCCTTTAAGTTTTTGCTTTTCAAGCTCCCAGCTCAAAACAGCTTTGGCTTTTGTTGTATTTGCCCTGTATGTTTCCAGCTCTTTTGACCCAAGAAGAGAGTTGATTTTATCGGCAATGTGTTCAGGCTGATGGTTATCAATAAAGGCACCAACCCCGTAGTTTGTGAGCACAAGTTCAATTTCAGGCAAACGACTGGCCAAAATGGGCACCCCGCAATGGATATAATCAAAAACCTTATTTGGTAAACTGTTGAAATAATTGGGATTGGTGTTTTTGTCGATACTCAACCCTAAATCAGCCATGCAGGTGTATTGCAAAAGTACATTTCGGGGGACCTTCGGAATAAAGCGAATTTTATTCTCCAGATGCAGAGCTTGGCTGAGCCGTATTAACTGATTCCAGTTGTCGCCATAACCTATGATCAGCAAAACAGCGTTTTCAACGAACCTCATGCTTTGTATCAATTCTTCAACTCCGCGATCCATATTGAGACCGGCACCCTGTAGGATTAACACAAAGGGGAATTCCTCCAAACCAAGTTCGCCTTTGGTTTTTACCTGAATGGATTTTGGCAAATCGGGAATATTTCTGACACTCAGAAAGGGAACACGGTACTTTTTTGATAAAATGCCTGCTATGCTATCATTTACCGTAACACAGTAGTGGAGTCTAGGAACCATGAAGGATTCAACACTTTGCCAAATTTTACGTTTTAAGGGTGTTTTTAAAAGTTCGGGGACATCACAAAACAATTCGTGGCTGTCGTAAATCAGGGGTGTTTTTTTTAAGCGGGCTACAAGGAAATTGGCCGGAAGCGTATCCAGATCGTTTGCGTAAAGCAAATGACTTTTATTGAACAGGAGAAAATAAAATAAACGCAGGTTATAAAAAAAATAAAACAAGGGGCCTTTGGTAAACAGCAGTTTGGCCCTTTTTACCTTGAATGGCCAGTCCGGCAGCGGCATGGAATTCTTCAACTGCCTGCCGTGTAACACAACCTCATAGCCACACTCTTTTAAAACAAAGCAGGTTTTTTGAACACGGTGGTCAGTAGCAAGATCGTTAATAACACTAACTATAGCTATTCGGGGCTTTGTAAACAAAAATCTGGTTGAAACTGGTTTAAAGATAAACATATTGCAGGGAATTATATTATTATTTTTGTTTGCTTATGCCGCATCTCTTCAAGCAGTATAATCTCAAAAACCTTAACACCTTTGGCATTGAGGCATACTGTGATAACTATACCGAACTTTATTCGATTGATGATCTCAAAGCGCTGATGGCTTTACCGGACTATGTTTCATCAAAAAAACTCATATTGGGTGGTGGCAGCAACATGCTTTTTCTTTCTGATTTTAAAGGGCTTGTCATTCGAAACTGTCTGAAGGGGATAAGCATAGAAAAAAACCTTGGCGAGGAAGTGCTGATAAAATCGGCTGCCGGAGAAAACTGGCATGAATTTGTGATGTGGTGTGTAAAGCATGGCTATGCGGGACTTGAAAATTTATCTCTGATACCGGGCTGTGTGGGGGCCAGCCCTATGCAAAACATTGGTGCCTATGGGGTAGAGATAAAGGACGTGTTTGAAGAACTGGAGGCCTATCATCTCACGACCGGTCAGAAGCAGGTGTTTTCAAAGGAAGCTTGCCGCTTTGGTTACAGAGAAAGTGTTTTTAAACGGGAACTTAAAGACACGTTTATGATTACCTCCGTAACCTTTCGTTTAAAAAAGAAAGCCAAAGTGAATACCTCTTATGGGGCCATTCAGGAGGAGCTGGAAAAAATGGGCGTTAAGGAGGCTGGTATAAAAGATGTTTCAGAGGCCGTAATCCGTATCCGGCAAAGCAAATTGCCCGACCCTAAATTAATTGGCAATGCCGGTAGTTTTTTCAAAAACCCTGAAGTGAATGAAGAGACCTATAAGACCTTAAAAGCCAGCTACCCTGCAATGGTGGCTTACGCTTTAGAAAACAAAAACTATAAGCTTGCAGCTGGCTGGCTCATTGAACAGTGCGGATTAAAGGGCTATGAGTTAAATGGTGCAGCCGTGCACACAAAACAGGCTCTGGTATTGGTGAATAAAAATAATTGCAGTGGGCAAGCCATTTATGAGCTTTCTGAGCATGTGTTAAATGCCGTGTTTTCAAAATTCGGTGTCAGGTTAGAGCGGGAGGTTAACATTATCTCATGAAAGTGGTTTTTTTATACACCGAACTGGCCGGGTATTTTTTGAAGTGCTGTGAAACGCTTGCCGAACAAGCAGAGGTACATGTCATCCGCTGGCCTGTGAACAAAGAAGCTCCCTTTGAGTTTAAAGAGCACGCGTCGATTAAGCTCTACACAAAATCCGATTACACCTTCAGAGAGTTAAAGGCGCTTGTGCAATCCATACAACCTGATGTTTTGGTATGCAGCGGATGGATAGATAAGTGGTATTTAAAGATCTGCCGCCCCTACTTCAAAAAAATTCCTACAGTGCTCACCTGCGATACGCACTGGAAAGGAACATTGAAACAATATCTGGCAGTGATATTGAGCCGGTTTACATTAATGCGTATTTTTTCGCACGCCTGGGTGCCAGGTGAAATTCAAAACCGGTATGTGCGCAAACTGGGCTTTACTCCCGACCGAATTCAAAATGGATTTTATTGTTGTGATCTTGCCTTTTTTAACCGGATTTTTGTGAATCGTGAGGCGCAAAATTTTTCAAAAGATGCCAGACGTTTCCTATACATAGGCAGATACTATGATTTTAAAGGTTTGCCTGAATTGTGGTCGGCTTTTACAGAACTTCAGGAGGAAGAGCCAAACAACTGGGAACTTTGGTGCCTGGGTACCGGCTCCTTAAAGGGACCTGCACACAAGAACATTAAACACTTTGGATTTGTGCAACCCGAGTACCTTGAACCAATTCTTATGCAGTGCACGGTGTTTGTATTACCAAGCCGATTCGAGCCCTGGGCTGTTGTTGTTCAGGAAATGGCTGCTGCTGGCTTTCCATTGGTGTTAAGTGATGCGGTTGGCGCAGCCGAAAAATTCCTTAAATCCGGGGAGAATGGATTTATTTTTAAAGCGAAAGATAAAAGTGACCTCAAACAACAATTAAAAAAAGTAATACATTTAAGTGAAAATCAGTTAACACAGATGTCGCAACGCAGCCACGCATTAGCTCAGGGGATCAACCCTGTACAATGGTCGCAAAGCGTTCTAAACTTATGCCATGGAAACTAAAACAAAAATACTGGTAACTGGAGGGGCGGGGAACATTGGAAGCGCTCTGGTGGCGCGTTTAATTTCAAATCAAACTAATTTTGTGGTAATTGTTGATAATCTTTCTACCGGAACCACCGAAAAACTTCCCTCACATACCTTGTCCAACTGGAAGTTTATAAAAGCGGATGTGAATCAGGTGAATGATATTTCTTCGGTTATGCTGTCGTATAATTTTGATTACGTGTTTCACTTTGCCGCTGTAGTCGGGGTTCATCGCACGCTGGAGAATCCACTTCAGGTGTTGAACGACATTGAAGGCATTAAGAATATTTTGAACTTCTCCAAAAACTCAACGGTTCGGCATGTGTATTTTTCATCAAGTTCAGAAGTGTATGGAGAACCGGTGGAATTGCCTCAAAACGAATACCGCACTCCTTTAAACTCACGAGTGCCTTATGCCGTTGTAAAAAATGTAGGCGAGTGTTTTTTCAGAACGTACTGGCAGACCTACAATTTGCCATACACTATTTTTCGTTTCTTTAATACATATGGACCTAATCAAAGTACAGATTTTGTGGTTCCGAAATTCCTTGCCTCTGCTTTAAAAAACCAAGACATCTGTATTTATGGAGATGGGGCTCAAACACGCACCTTTACTTATATTGATGATACCATACAGGTTTGTGAAACTATTTTTAACAAAGGGCTTTATGTAAACGATGTTATTAATATAGGCAATGACGAGTTAATGACCATTAAGGAATTGGCTGAGTTAACGATAAGTCTAACCGGCTCCAAATCTAAGCTGGCGTATCTTCCACCCTTGAAGGAGGGAGATATGACGCGTCGTCAACCTGATAACAGTAAAATGAAAGCAATTTTAAATAAAAAACTCATTGGTGTGGAGGAAGGGATAATGAAAATGATGAAGGACCAGAGGTTTTTGAAGGCCATTTCTTAATTCACATCATGTGCGGGATTAACGGGGTATTTTCACTTAAGTACAGTAAGGAGCAGAAATCCTCTATGATATGCGCCATGAATACAACCCTGGCGCATCGTGGACCGGATAATGCCGGCCTATGGTCGGCTGAAGAAATTTCCTTAGGCCACCGCAGGCTTTCAATCATTGATCTCAGCGAAGAAAGTAACCAGCCGTTTGTGTCGTCAGACGGCCGTTATGTGATTGTTTACAATGGCGAATTATATAATTACCGGGAACTAAAACTTGAATTGCAGCGTGCCGCGAAGGGAAGTGTTCATCAGGCGTATATTTTCAGAACAGGCTCGGACACAGAAGTTGTTTTGGCCGCCTTTGTCAGATATGGGTATAAATGTTTGGAATATTTTAATGGCATGTTTGCCTTTGCGATTTATGACACAGAGCAAAAAAAGCTGTTCATCGCCCGGGATCGCATGGGGGTTAAACCCTTGTATTACTCCTATGGAGAAGAAGGGCTGATATTCTCAAGTGAGTTGCGTTCTATTTTACATTCAGGATTCAAAAAATTTAAACTGAACAAGGAGGTCCTTTCTGAATATACACTTTACCAAACGGTAATGGCTCCCAACACCATCATTAAAGGAATCCGCTTTTTGGAAGCGGGACATTATATGGTGGTCACGGCAGAAGCAGCAGAGATGGTTCAGTACTATAACCTGAATCAAGCTTTAAAGGAGAAAGAAGTTTTGACGTATAGTGAGATCTGCCTGAAAGTTCGCGATTTGTTAACCCATTCTGTTCAAAGGCGACTGATTTCGGATGTTCCTATTGGTGCATTTCTTTCGGGAGGCATTGATTCAAGCTGTGTTGTAGGTTTGATGAGTGAATTGAGTAGTTCACGGATAAATACCTTCAATGTCAGTTTTGATGAAGGGGAATTTTCGGAATCCAAATATGCAAAACAAATTGCCCAAAAGTTCAACACCGTTCATCACGAAATCCGTTTACAGCCAACCGATTTCTTAAATCAACTCCCCGCTGCTTTAAAAGCCATGGATCACCCCAGCGGTGATGGCCCAAACACTTACGTAGTATCAAAAGCTACAAAAGCACAGGGGATCACAGTGGCGCTGAGCGGTATTGGCGGTGATGAGGTGTTTGCAGGATATGATGTTTTTAAACGCATGAAACAACTGCAAAAAAAAGCATGGCTCAATGCCTTTCCTCTTTTTATCAGAAAAGCAGGTGCAGGCGCCCTTCGTATGCAAAAACCATCAGTTGCCAACTATAAAATGGCGGAGCTGCTGGAAAAGAACAAAATTGATTTTAAACATGCGTATCCCCTTAGCCGTTCCTTATTTACCGAAAGTCAATTGGCTTTGCTCATTGAACCAAAAGATGCGTATTCAAGCATCAAAAAAGTAATGGCTGAATTGCCCTGGCAAAATCAAAAGCTCTTAAGTGCCGTTAGTATCGCCGAAATAAACACATATCTTCAACATACTTTATTGAGGGACACCGACCAGATGAGCATGGCTCACGCCCTTGAGGTAAGGGAGCCTTTTTTAGATCATCAATTGGTGGAATTTGTATTGGGATTGGATGATGAACACAAATTTCCTCACACACCAAAAAAACTATTGGTAGATAGCTTGAGCCATTTACTTCCGGAGGAAATTGTGAATCGCAAAAAGATGGGTTTTGTATTGCCCTGGCAAGAATGGTTAAAAAAGGACTTGTATGAGTTCTGCGAGGCCCAGGTGAAAGGCATGGAGAGCAGAAGTCTTTTCAAAGAAGGGGCGATTGCTAAATTGTGGCAAGATTTTTTGAACGGACATCCCATGGTGAATTGGTCAAGAATTTGGCATCTTATTGTATTGAATCACTGGCTTGATATGCATAAGGTTGAAAGCTAAAAAAAACATACTGGTGTTTATCGATTGGTTTTATCCGGGGTTCCTGGCAGGAGGCCCGGTTCAATCCATCGTTTCACTTGTTGAATACCTGCACGAGGACTTTCAGTTTTGGATATTTACTTCCAACCGGGATTTGAACAGCCGGGAGCCCTATGCGGATATTAATAGCAACATCTGGCTTGACTCCCCGCTGAATTGCAAGGTGTATTATGCAGATGAAAAAACCCTTTCAAAAGATTTAATCGGACAAATACTCGGGTCACAAAAATGGGATAAGGTATATATCAATAGTTTGTTCTCAAAGTATTATTCTGTAGTGCCCTTGCTTTTGCTTAAACGAAAGTTTAAACACCTGCCGGTAATTGTTGCTCCAAGAGGCATGTTTGGTGCAGGTGCGCTTTCAATAAAAAAGATTAAAAAGAAAAGTTTTTTATTTTATGCAAATCATTCGGGTTTACATAAACGAGTAGTTTGGCACGCGGCTTCAAAGTCTGAAGCGGAGGAAATAAAGGAGAGATTAGGTAATGAGGTGAGCATTGTGATGGTTCCTAATTTGTCAAAAGGAATTAAGGCTCTTAAACATAAACCTAAAATTAAAGGGGAGTTGAGTCTGTTTTTTTCAGCAAGAATATCCCAGAAAAAAAATCTTCAATTTGCTTTAGAACTCCTGTCGCAAGTCAAGAAAGGACGAATAAACTTCAATATTTATGGTCTGATTGAAGATAAAAGTTACTGGCAACAATGCCTTAATCGAATCTCGAAGCTGCCGGAAAACGTTAAATCAAGACACATGGGCACCTATCAGCCGCATGAAGCCGTAGCGGTATTTAGTAAAGAGCAGGTGTTGTTTCTTCCCACACTCAATGAAAATTATGGGCATTCAATTGTTGAAAGTTTGAGTTGCGGATGTCCTGTCCTCATAAGTGATCAAACGCCATGGACAGATCTTCAGGAGCATGGGGCCGGGTATGCTTTACCCTTATCCAATCCCCAAGCATTTGTTGAGGCAATTGAAACCCTGGCTTCCATGGACGAGATAGAATTTTCACATATGAGAAACAAGGCTGTAGAGTATACTCAGCGTAAAATAAACGTTGACGCTATTCTCCAACAATACAAATCGTTATTTCATGAATAAAGTCAAAACCAACCTTGCTTCCTTTGATAATTCCTGGTACAAACCCGGAAAGTCGCTGTTAACGAGACTACTTTGGTATGTGGTGAACCTTATTTTTTTCAGGTCTTTCTTTCCAATTTATTCTGTAAAGTCATTTTTATTGCGGTTGTTCGGCGCCAAGCTTGGTACAAATGTCATCATCAAACCACACGTTTCAATCAAATACCCCTGGAAACTTGTAATTGGTGATAATGTATGGATAGGCGAAGAAGTGTGGATTGATAACCTTGCCCTTGTTACTTTTGGAAACAATTCCTGCATTTCTCAGGGCGCAATGATATTGTGCGGTAATCACAATTATAAACGGAGGAGTTTTGACCTTGTGGTGGGTGAGGTAACAATTGATGAGGGGGCCTGGGTGGGAGCAAAAGCAACCGTTTGTCCGGGGGTTAAAATGGGAAGCCATAGTTTGCTGACCGTTGGCAGCGTTGCAACATCAAACCTGGAAGAATACTGGATTTATCAGGGGAATCCCGCAAAAAAGTTGAAAATCCGGGAAATCAAAGATTAACGCTCTTCGTCAATCCTCTCCACTTTGTTGACGCCATTGATCTTTTTAAGATTAGAGATCAGGTGGTTGAGGTGTTTTGTGTCGTGTACATAAACCATCACCGTGCCTTCAAACAATCCATCATCGGTATCAAAATTAATGGAACGCATGTTCACGTTGTGTTCACTGGAAATCACTTTTGTAATCTCATTCACCATACCGATGACATCCGAACCGGCAATTTTTATTCCTGCTAAAAACGAAATTAATTCATCGTTTGTCCACTTCGCTTTTACCACACGGTAAGCATAATTGGAAAGAAGTTTGATGGCGTTCGGACAATTTACACGATGAATTTTAATGCCTTCGCCAACCGTTATAAAACCGAACACGTCATCGCCCGGAATGGGGTTGCAGCAAGGGGCCAACTTATAATCCAGCTTTTGCATGTCATCCCCAATCACCAGCATGTCGCTTTTTCCACGGGCATGCGTGACAAGTTCTTCTATTTTGTGTGTTTCGGCTTTAACCGGTTTTTTATTCGGACTCTCCTTGTACTTAATAAATGCCTTGATTTCAGAAACATCTACATTGCCCAAAGCAACTCTGTAGTACAATTCCTGAGAAGAGGGGAGTTTCAGGTAATTGCAAAAATCATTGATGGTTTTGTTGTTGAATTCGAGTTTATGACGCTCGAATTTTCGCTTGATGACTTCTTTTCCCTCTTCCGCAATTTTTTTCCTCTGTTCCTTGAGGCTGTTTTTAATTTTTGATTTCGCCTTGGCGGTGATGACGTAATTCAACCAATCTTCTTTGGGGTTTTGTTTTTTGCTGGTAAGGATTTCTACCTGGTCACCGCTTTTGAGTTCATGACTTAGTGGCACCAGCTTGTGGTTGACTTTGGCCCCAATGCAATGCTCCCCCACTTTAGTGTGAATTTCAAAGGCAAAATCCAAGGCCGTTGATTTTACCGGCAATGTTTTCATGTCTCCTTTGGGCGTAAACACAAACATTTCATCACTGAAAAGATTGAGTTTAAAATCATCTATAAATTCAAGGGCATTGGGATCCGGATTTTCCAACATCTCCCTGATTTTAATGAGCCAGTTCTCTAAATTACTTTCCTTTTCGCTGGCACTATCCTTGTATTTCCAATGGGCAGCGTAACCGTTTTCAGCCAAATCGTCCATTCGCGATGTGCGAATCTGCACTTCTACCCATTTTCCCTGAGGGCCCATAACGGTGGTGTGCAAACTTTCATACCCATTGCTTTTCGGGGTGCTGATCCAATCCCGTAAACGTTCGGGACTGGGGTGGTAGAAATCGGTGATAATAGAGTACACTTTCCAGCAATCGGATTTTTCTTTTTCAAGAGGGGTGTCGATCACGATGCGTATTGCAAACAGATCATAAATTTCCTCGAACGAAACTTTCTTCTGTTTAATCTTATTGTAGATACTGAAAATAGATTTTGGTCTGCCAAAAAGTTTGAACTTAAACCCCTGTTCGGTTAGTATTTCCTTAAGGGGTTCAATGAATTTCTGAATGAATTTTTTTCGTTCAGGCTCACTTTCTCTTAATTTTTCTGCAATGTCATTATACGCTTCGGCGTCGGTATATTTTAGTCCCAGATCTTCCAGTTCCGTTTTGATGGTGTTTAAACCCAGGCGGTGCGCTAAGGGAGCATAAAGGAAAAGCGTTTCACTGGCGATCTTCATTTGTTTATCGCGCTTCATGTGCTCAAGGGTGCGCATATTGTGCAAACGATCGGCCAGTTTTATAAGTATCACTCGCACGTCCTCACTCAGGGTGAGCAACACTTTTCTGAAATTTTCGGCTTGAAGAGATGAGGTGTTGTCAATTACACCGGAAATTTTGGTTAAACCATCTATGATTTGGGCCACTTTTTCTCCGAACAAACCCTTTATATCTTCAAGGGTGAGGTCGGTGTCCTCTACTGTATCGTGCAGCAGGGCGCAAACAATACCAACAGAGCCCAGTCCGATTTCTTCGGCACAAATTTGAGCGACTGCTATCGGATGATAAATGTAAGGTTCTCCGCTTTTGCGACGCATTTCTTTATGCGCCTCTACTGATACCTCAAAAGCCTTACGGATGGTTTCCTTGTCGCCTTTTTCCAGTCGGCGTTTGCAGGCTTTAATGAGTCGTTTGTAACGGTTCAGTATCTCTTTTCTCTCGGCCTCTAAATCAATTTGAATCATAGTTCAATTCCCTCGGAATCCAGCATTGAAGGTATTAAATTTGAGGCAGATTAAAACGCCTCTGGCTTGAAATTTTTTATCCTGACCTACTATTTTTTCCGCTCTCTATTCTTAAGAGGGCCATTCAGGCATTTTCAGCTGCTTTTAGGGGAAGTGTATTTTGAAAGAAAATACGGCATCCGTACAACTGGCTTTAAAACTTCTCAATCTGATCAGCACCATCATTACCAGGCCGCTGCTTATAGTGTATTGAATAGGGTGTTCAGCGGAATTAAACCTTTAACTGAGGGTTATGCCTTTTATGATATAGGTTGTGGCAAAGGAAGGGTGCTGTTTATGGCTGCAAAAACCGGATATAAAAAGCTATATGGTATTGAACTCGATGCCGTACTGCTGGAGGAGGCAAAACAAAATTTCAAATCCCAACGCATTAAAGAAATGGTCTCCGAAATACATTTTGTACAGAAAAATGTTCTGGAATACACCTTTGAAAATCAGCCCTCCATTTATTTTTTATTCAATCCTTTTAACGCTGAGGTGATGAAAGGCTTTATTGACTCGGCATTAAGTTCTAATAAACAGGAATGTTATATTGTTTATATGAATCCTCTGTTCTCCAAAGTGTTCAAAAACAAAGGGATTCAGGTCCAAAAAATCATACGGAGTTTTTTATACACAGAAGCCATCATTTACAGGGTGCCAAAGAGATTGGATTCACCTGATGGTGTTTTAGAGGATCAGATTTAAAGTGTTTCGTACATTTTCCCGGGACGACTTTTTATCAAGTTGCTAAACTCAAGTTGAAGCAACAAGGCCGAGACCTTTGAAACAGGAAGTTGGGTGGTTTGGCAGAGTTCATCCAAATGGAGACTGTTTTTTGCACGGAAACATTCAAACACTTTGAGTTCATCCTCCGTTAAACTGATCTGAAGCGGGATTTGTTTTGTTTTTTTATGGAGGGATTCTTTTTCCTGCCACTGCATGGCAAACAACACGTCTTCGGCGTTTTCAATCAGGGTCGCTTTGTTTTGTTTAATAAGCCCGTTACCGCCCTCTGATAAGGGTTCCCCGGCCCTTCCAGGGAAGGCAAACACGTCTTTATTGTAGCTGTTGCCGATGGTTGCGGTAATCAGACTTCCCCCACTTCGTTTACTCTCTACCACCACCAGGGCGTCGCACAAACCCGCGACGATGCGGTTGCGTTTGGGAAAATTCACCGCATCGGGATTGGTGTTGCTCATGAATTCGGTTAACAGGCCACCCTGTTGAAGCATTTTTTTCGCGGTTGTATTATGTGTTCCCGGATAAATACGGTCTAAACCATGTGCCAATACACCAATCGTTTCAAGTCCGGAGTCAAGCGCGGTTCGGTGCGCCAGAATGTCAATTCCATAAGCTAAACCACTAATAACAAGCACACCTGAACCGGAAAGATCATTTACCAACTGCTCGGTGAGTTGTTTTCCATATTCACTGGGTCTGCGGGTACCAACCACTGCCAGGATTTTCTCGGCATTGAGATTGGCTGTGCCTTTGTAATACAGTAGTATGGGCCCGTCGCTGCAGGATTTCAGCCGGTAAGGGTAATGCGCCTCAGTAAAAAACAAAGGCCTGATATTGTATTTTTCAATAAATGCAATTTCTTCTTCAGCCCTTTTCAGCACAGATTTGCTTTGAAAAACTGCATTCGCAAGGGTATGGCCGATTCCCGGTATTTTTTGAAGTTTTGTTTTTTTCTCTTTGAAAACGTCTTTTGCGCTTCCGCAATACGCCAGAAGATTTTTGGCATTCACATCTCCAATGCCTTCTATCAGCGTTAAGCCAATTTGGTAAACAAGCTCTTCATGCAAGGGTTCCATACTTCAAAGCTAAGCTCAAAATCAAAAAGCGCTTGCTTTATTTTGTAGCAAAAAGATGTGCGCTTGCCCTTAAAACAATTCGCAATAAGGTCCTGTTATTAAAGCCCATTTGTTTAGAACTCGACCATTTCAGGCTTAAGAAGGATACAATTATGTTTAATTTTAGTACCTTAAGTTACTCAGATGAGATACTGTTTTGTCCTTTTGTTTCAATGGTTTGTTTTAAGCCTAAATGCTCAAGACACCGTGAAGGTAACCCTTCCCGCTGAAACCGAGCAACAGGCGGAGCAAAACTACAACATGGGCATTGAAGCCTTGCAAAAGCACGACTATCAATTGGCTGTTAACCTCTTTTCGAGTTGTTTGTTAATTAAACCCGCTTTCGACAAGGCTTACGCTAACAGGGCCATCGCATTTACACAACTTAAAAAATACTCTGAAGCCCTAAAGGATATTAATGCGGCCATTTACTATAATGCCGATAACCCGGAATATTTTTACAACAAAAGCCTCATTTTTTGGGGCACACATGAAAAAGACAGCCAGACGGTTGCCCTCGATCAGTGCCTTAAAATGAACAGGGAACATGCGGAAGCGCACTACTACAAAGGGCTGAGTTATTTTGAAACCAATGTGTATGATAAGGCCATTGAACACTACGATCTAGCCATAAAATACAGGCCCGGCTATTGTTATGCCTACAACGACAGAGGCAGCGCCAAACGAAACATACAAAATTACGAAGGGGCGATTCAGGATTATATGAAAGCCATTGACTTGGATTCAAGCCAAACGTTTATCTACAACAATCTGGGGTCTGTATACCGCATGACCGGAGAGTATAACAAAGCCATCAGCGCCTATTCAAAAGCCATCAACAAAAACTCAGATTTTCTTCTCGCACTGATTAACCGGGGTGCCACCCATCTTGAAAATAATAATCTGGAAGCTGCAAAAGAAGACTTTGAGCTCGTGCTGAAAAAAGATCCAAGAAATTTCTCTGCACTCAATAATCTGGCTTCGGTAGAAATAAAAAACAGAGATTACAAAAAGGCAAAGGACTATGCCAGCCGTTCAATAGAAATTAATGCCAGGAACGGGGCGGCATATTACAATCGCGGTATTGCAAGACAGATGTTAAGAGAAGAACAGGGCTCATGCGAGGACTGGGAAAGAGCTTTGGAGTTGGGTGTGTTAGTCGTAAAATCCTTTATTCAATCGACCTGCAATGAATAAACGGAGCTCACTTCGCATAACTAATGGGATTACAGTTGGTGTCTGGTTGTTTATTTTCAGTCATTTTGGATGGTGCCAGAATACAGAGTTTACAAAAGAAAACTTTCCCGGGAGAAAAGATGAACTCAAAGAGGCACAACGAAAACTGCAGGTTGGAGAGGAGTTTTTTAATAATGGAAAACAAGAACTGGTAGAATTCAGAAGGAGTTATTTTAATCTTCGTAAAACGTATCCCGTTAGCTTTTATGATTACCAAAAGGCAGGCTATCAGCAATTCAGAGCTGCTCTGTCGCCATTAAATGATGCCAACCGGTTTAACCCTAAAAATGCGAGGCTAAATTATATGCTTGGTCTTATTTGGTTTATGACCGAACCCATCAGTAAGGAAGGATTAGATTTTTTACAAAAGGCTTATGAACTGAATCCGCGTATTGAAGATGACTTGTCATTTTGGTTGGGCTGGGCCTGTCACCTGAACAGCAAATGGGATGAGGCGATTAAACACTATGAAGAATATCACACCTTTCTGAAACAAAGGGTTAAAAGCAATGCAGCGCCTATTGAGGATGTAAAAAAGAAAATCTACGAGTGTGAAAACGGAAAACGTTTTAGCGCCAAACCCGAGCGTGTGTTTGTAGATAATCTTGGTCCGCAAATAAACACGCAGTATCCGGAGTACGGCCCTTCTATTTCCACTGACGAGTCCACCATCATTTTTACAGCACGTCGCCCCAATTCAACTGGGGGTAAGAGAGACCCCACCGACAATGGATTTTATGAAGATGTCTATGCTTCTCAAAAGGAGAAAGGGAAGTGGCAAAACAGCAAACAGCTGAGTAAAAACGTTAACACGGATAACCATGATGCGGCTGCAGGACTTTCTCCGGATGGCAATAAATTATACGTATACCGCCATGTGGAACGGGATGGAGGAGACCTTTACGAAAGTGTGTTGTTTGGTATGGATTGGGAACCCCCGGTTCACATGAACAAAAACATCAACACCAAATTCCACGAATCAAGTGTGAGTTTAACCTTCGATGGCAAACGCATGTATTTTGTGAGTGACAAGGATGGAGGGATTGGCGACAGGGATATTTATTACAGTGAAATTGATGTGAACGGCGAATGGGGTCTATCAAAAAACATAGGTGCGGAAATTAACACCAAATACGCCGAAGAAGCCGTGTTTGTGCATCCTGACGGTGTAACCATGTATTTTAGCAGCAAAGGGCATAACTCCATGGGAGGCTACGATATTTTCAAAACCAAATTGGTGAATGGAAAATGGCAAACACCCGAAAATTTAGGTTATCCCATCAATGGACCTGACGACGATGTATTTTTTGTGGTGAGTGGGAGCGGGAACCGTGCCTATTTCGCCTCGGCCAAAGCAGGAGGATATGGAGAGAAGGACATTTACAAAATCACCTTTCTTGGCGCTGAAAAAACGCCAATCCTGAACACCCAGGATCAACTTATTTCTGTTGTTGCTAATCCTGTGAGTAGTTTTAAAGCCGAGGCCAACGTCGAAGTGAAGTCGGCAAAACTCACGTTGTTAAAAGGAGTAGTAAGCGATGCGGAAACCGGAAAACCACTCGAATCCAACATCGACCTTATCAATAATGAAAAGGATCAGGTTCTCGCTACATTTAAATCCAACAGCAGTACGGGAAAATACCTTGTAACCCTGCCCAGTGGAAGTAACTATGGGATTTCGGTAAGGAAAGAAGGGTACATGTTTCACTCAGAGAATTTTAATATTCCCGACACCCTGAGTTTTCAGGAATTTGTTTTGGAAGTGAAACTTAAAAAAATAGAAGTGGGCAATAGTGTGGTGTTGAAGAACATCTTTTTTGATTTTGATCAGGCCAAAATTCGCCCCGAATCCATCAACGAGTTAAACCGACTGGTTAAACTTTTAAATGAGAACCCAAAGGTAAAAGTTGAAATTTCGAGCCATACCGATGACGTTGGAAGTGTAGAATACAATCAAAAACTGAGCGAAAACAGATGCAAAGCAGTGATTGATTACCTTATTTCAAAAGGCATTATCGCCAACCGATTGATTGCTAAAGGTTATGGTGAAACCAAACCCATTGGCAAAAACGACACCGAAGAGGCACGTCAAAACAATCGCCGTACAGAATTCAAAATTTTGGAGAAATAAAGCGGGGGTCTTACTTAAACTCTTATTTTATTAATCAGGGCGGTGGTAGAATACCCCTTTAAAAACGGAATGGTTTTTACCTGACCGCCCTTCGCAACAACCACATCATATCCCGCAATTTGCTCTGGTTGGTAATCGTCGCCTTTTACCAAAACATCGGGTTGCAAATAGCGAATGAGTTCGTAGGGGGTTTCCTCATCAAACAACACAATGGCATCTATGCAGGCCAATCCGGCCAGAACCAAAGCACGGCTGGTTTCGTCATTCACAGGACGGTTAGGAGCCTTGTTTAATTTACGTACAGACGCATCAGTGTTTAATCCCAGTATCAAAAAATCACCCAAATCTCTTGCCTGGCAAAGGTAATCCACATGTCCGGGGTGAAGGATATCAAAGCACCCATTGGTGAATACCATTTTTTTGCCATGCGCCTGCAAAACGGAAGTGTGTTTTAAAACAGCCTCCTTGCTTTGTAATTTGCTTTTAAGCTGGGTGTGAAACATGTTTTTTAGAATTGTAGATAGGCAAAACAATAAAACTCAAGATCCCGAAAAATAACACCAGAATAAACTGTGCGGTCCAGGCCAGCCATGGCATTGCAAAGGCGGCCACTTCACTCACGTGATAGGTGTTCACTAAAATGCCATAAAGAATCAAAGGATAAGCACCCAAACCACCGGGAGAAAACATTACACCAAACGTTCCGAACAACAACAAGGTGAGACCCTGCGCCTGTGTCAGCTGATGGGTGCCTTCAATTGCAAAAAAGCAGGCATAAAGTGAATAAAAGTAAGAAGCCCAGATCAACAAACTTAGAAGAATAAAACGCATGGGCCGTTTCATTTTGCGGATGGAACCTACACCTTCGGCCATGCCTTTTAGCATGTTGCCAAATTTTCCTTTAAGCAGTAGTGAGATTTTTTTCCTAAAAAGTAGAAACAAGGCAACAACACTAATAACAGTGAGGGTCAGCAGAATCATTTGTCCCGGACTATCGTATAAATTTTCCATTCTTGACCTGATCTTATCAAACACCAGTTCATTCGCCAGCCCAATTAATTCAGTGAATTGCAGGGCAAGCGTGATAAAAAAGATTACAAGAAATAAAATAAAGTCAACAATACGTTCGGTGATAACAGTTCCAAAGCCGATTTCGAAAGGTACTTTATCATACTTTGCTGCAGATGTGCAGCGCGATACCTCGCCCATCCTTGGAATACCGTAATTGGTGAGGTATCCAATAAAAACGTGCGATACGGCATTTAAGAGCTTAGTTTTGTGTCCTAAAGGAAGCAGAAGATCGTTCCATCGAAGGGCCCTGAAAAAATGAGATAGCCAGGCAATAAACATGGAAACCAGCACCCAGAAATAGTCCGCTTTTTTAAAGGCACTGATGATGTTGTCTTTTTGAGGAGCAACCTGACGAAGAGAGAGCCATACAAGCAGTAAACCGATACCCAGTAAGATAAAAAATTGCAGAAAAGACCGGAGCTTGGTTTGCGCCATCTTATTTTAATTTGTTGCTGGCTGTATCCGGGAAAACCACCCAGGGGCGAAAGGTTTTGGCTTTTTCAAATTCCATATTGGCATACGATAATACGATACACACATCGCCAACACTCACTTTTAATGCCGCCGGACCATTAAGGCAAATCACGCCACTTCCGCGCTTGCCTTTGATAACATAAGTTACAATGCGCTGACCGTTATTTTTGTTCAGAACATGCACCTGTTCGTTTTCGATAAAGTTGGCCGCGTCCATCAAATCTTCGTCAATGGTGATGCTTCCTATATAGTCTAACTCCGCCTGTGTTACAGTAACCCCGTGCAGTTTCGACTTTAATACTTGTATTTCCATCAGAGCACAAATTTAATTGATTTTGTTGGCATTTAGGCATTATTAAACGGGTCAAAATCAATACCTTTACACAATTTTAACCCTTCAATTGCGTTCAATAAGTCTCTGAAAAGATTCTTTCTTATACTCGTTTTCACGTGTGTGATTCAACTCGTTTTTTCGCAGGAAAGTGATGGGTATTCTGTACACCTTCCCCGATTTTACAGCACAAAAGTGCATTTCGGTTTTACCATTGCCGGAAATCAAAGCACTTTCCGTATTGAACCGAAACCCAACTCCCAATTGCCGGATACAGTTATAGGCGATTCACGGTATTGGGTGAAAACGGTGTATCCTAAATCCTCTCCTAATTTCGGTTTGGGTTTGGTGGTTGACGCCCGCTTACAGCATTACATCCGTTTAAGGTTTACACCCAACATTACGTTTAGCGACCGTAAAATAGTCTACACCCTTGAAACACTTGATAGGGATAGCTCAAAGATATACGAAAAAACCCTGGAGTCGGTTCTTTTGATCTTTCCGTTAGAAGTGAAGTTGCAGTCGAAACGCACCGGTAACTTCAGCGCTTATGTGATAGGCGGCGGGGGTTATTCACTCGACCTTACAGCCCGGAAAAAGGCCGGAAGCGCTTCTTCGGGAGGGGCCAATCAGTTGGATGATAATCTTAAACTTCAGCGCGATGATTTTTTTTACAGCGCAGGGTATGGGGTCGATTTTTATTTGCAGTATTTTAAGTTTGGCCTTGAATTAAAATTATTGGTTGGAACAAAAAACTTATTGGTGCCCAGCAACAATGTTTTCTCGAACAGCATCGATAAGATACGCTCACGCATGGTGTTATTCACCTTAACGTTTGAAGGATAATCCATACCTTGGTACCATTGAAGACTAAAACTCTTCCATATGATGTCAAAAAAAATTCAAATACAGGTTAGTCCTCAGGTTGCCGCAAACGAAACACTTCTAAAAGAAGAAATCCGCTTGCAGGAAGGAATGCCGCCTTCAGCCCCTTTGTTCATTAAAGTTCTTCGGAGAAGCATTGATGCAAGAGGACGAAGCATCAAGATCAATTTAAGTGTTCAGGTTGCTCAGGATGAAATTCAGGAGGAAAAAATTCACAGGGCTTACCAGCATGTGGAAAAGGCAAAACACTCCTGCCATATCATTGGTGCCGGTCCCGGGGGCTTGTTTGCCGCTTTACGCTGTCTGGAACTGGGCATTAAACCCATTTTGATTGAACGGGGAAAAGATGTGAAAGCCCGCAGACGCGATCTGGCAGCAATTCACAAAGCGCATCGTGTAAATCCGGAAAGTAATTATTGTTTTGGGGAAGGTGGAGCAGGTACCTACAGCGACGGAAAATTATACACACGTTCCAACAAACGAGGGGATGTTGAGAAGGTACTTAAAACATTGGTATACCACGGCGCTTCGCATGAAATATTGGTCGACGCGCACCCGCACATTGGCACCAACAAATTGCCAAAACTGATTGAAGCCATACGAGAAAACATCCTGCACCATGGGGGGGAGATTCACTTTAACACGAAGTTATTGGATTTCCAGCTGGATAACGGGACGATCAATAGAATCTCAGTAGAAAAAAATGACTCAAAAGAGGAATGGCCTGTGGAACAGGTGATTCTGGCAACCGGTCATTCGGCAAGAGACATTTACCAATTGCTGAATTCAAAAAACGTGTTGTTAGAGGCCAAACCTTTTGCCATTGGTGTGAGAGCAGAACACCCCCAGGAATTGATTGACAGCATACAATACCATTGCAAAAACAAAAGCGAAGTAGAACACCTTCGCGAATTTTTGCCGGCCGCCAGTTACAGTTTGGTGCACCAGGTAAAAGAGCGCGGTGTGTATTCGTTTTGCATGTGTCCCGGAGGCATTATAGCCCCATGCGCCACCCAACAGGAGGAAGTAGTGACCAATGGTTGGAGCCCGAGCAAACGCAACAATCCTTATGCAAACAGCGGCATTGTGCTGGGTTTGGAATTGAAAGATTTTAAACCTTATGAGCGGTTTGGTGCCTTGGCCGGATTGGAATTCCAGAAAGAACTCGAACACAAAGCCTGGTTCTATGGTGGTAAAACCCAAAGTGCTCCGGCTCAGCGATTGAACGATTTTGTGAATGGAAAAAAAAGCGGTTCTTTACCCGATTGCAGCTATCAGCCTGGAGTAACTTCCGTTGATATGCAGGAGGTGCTAGGAAAACTGGTGGGACCTGCATTAAAGGAAGGGTTTAAAGCATTCGGTAACAAAATGAGGGGTTATCTGAGCAACGAAGCACTTATCCTTGGCGTGGAGTCGCGCACATCAACACCCGTTCGTATTCCCCGGGATAAAGACAGTTTGCAACACCCTCAAATAAAAAACCTCTTCCCCTGCGGTGAAGGTGCCGGCTACGCAGGAGGCATTATGAGCGCCGCGATGGACGGAGAACGCTGTGCCGACAAACTTAAACAATGAACTTTCTAAACCTTCAAACTTTCTTAACTTTAAAACCTCAATGAAACGTATTTTAACCGGCATACAAAGCACCAACATCCCTCATCTGGGCAACCTTCTCGGCGCCATTATTCCTGCCATTGCACTGAGCAAAAAACCCGGACATGAAAGTTTGTTTTTTATCGCCGACTTGCACACCCTAACCAGCGTAAAAAATCCGGAGTTTGTAAAACAAAGCACGTATGCCGTTGCTGCCACCTGGCTGGCTTTTGGGCTGGATACACAAAAATCGGTTTTTTACCGTCAAAGCCGGGTGCCTCAGGTTACTGAACTCACCTGGTATCTGAATTGTTTTACCCCATTTCCCATGTTGGCCAACGCCCATTCATTCAAAGATAAAAGCGAACGCTTAAGCGATGTAAATGCTGGCTTGTTCACCTATCCTGTGCTAATGGCTGCTGATATTTTGTTGTACGATGCCCATTTTGTGCCTGTTGGCAAGGACCAATTGCAGCATCTCGAAATGAGTGCCGACATTGCCGGTTCTGTGAACCATAAATTGGGGCAAGAGGTTTTTGTTATTCCCGAAGCCTTGATAGACGAGCGCGTGATGATTGTGCCCGGTACGGATGGTCAAAAGATGAGCAAATCCTACAACAACTTTATCAATGTTTTTTTGCCGGAAAAAGAGCTGAAAAAAGTGGTGATGGGCATTGTAACCGACAGCACGCCCCTTGAAGCGCCTAAAAATCCTGATACCTGCAACGCCTTTAAATTGTATGCGCTTTTGGCTGATGAGCCAAACATCCAAACCATGCGCCAGAATTATCTGAAGGGGGGGTATGGTTATGGGCATGCTAAAACAGAACTTTATGAATTGATTCTAAATAAATTCAGCGAACAAAGAAAACGCTATAATGAACTCATGAACAATACGGCCCTGTTGGAAAACGAGTTGGCTGTTGGAGAAAAGCGGGCAGATGAAATGGCCAACCAAAAACTAAAGCAGCTACGCTCTTTGCTTGGATATGCCTGAAACGCACCAAATGAAAACAAACCAGTTCCATAGAGTGATTCTTTCCGTTGCGGCAACAGGCTTAATTCTATGGTTTGGAAAAAGTTTTTTTGTGCCCATTGCTTACGCTTTAATCATTGCTCTCGTCCTTTATCCGCTTAGTTTGTTTTTCGAAAAACGAGGGTTTGGAAAGACGCTTTCCGTTGTATTGCCCATTGTTTTGCTGTGTTTGCTTTTTATTGGCATCCTGTTTCTCTTGAGTTATGAGTTGGTGGTACTAAGCGCGAAATGGGGACAAATTCAGCAACAACTCGACCCCCTGCTTTATAACCTACAGGCTCAGCTGCAGTCAGAACTTGGCTGGACCATTGAAAACCAGGTCACCTGGCTGCGAGAGTACCTGGCTAAACTCAGTCAGAATGCCGGACAATTGCTCAGTGACACGGCCAATGTATTACTGGGAGCGTTGATTAATCTGATCATCATTCCGGTCTATTCCGCCTTAATTTTGATATACCGCTCAAAGCTGGCATCTTTTTTAACGGAAGTGCTTCCCTCCGAATTTCAGGCACGGATACCTCAGGTTTTAAAAAATACTGTTGGAATTTTTTCAAAATTCATTCGCGGCATGGCCTTGGTGTATTTGTGTGTGGGGGTGTTAAATTCTATTGGTTTGTGGATCATTGGCGTGGATCGACCATTTATATACGGCATGATAACCGCCGTTATGACCATCATCCCCTATTTTGGAATTGTGATCAGCGCTTTGCTTCCAATTGTTTTTTCATGGCTCGAAACCGGATCCATGTTGCAGCCCATGCTAATTATTGCGGTGTTTACCGTAGTTCAATACCTTGAAGCCAATTTGATTTTCCCTTACGTGGTGGGGCGTTTTGTAAAACTAAACACCCTTGCCGCTTTGGTGGCTATTTTTTTAGGCGCGTTTTTTTGGGGCGTAGCGGGTATGATTTTGTTTCTGCCTTTTTTTGCTGTCTTCCGTTTGTTTGCAGAACAAGTTCCTGAATTAAAACCCTGGAGCAAATTGCTTAGCGACTAATACATTCTGAATTACCCGGCGGTTGAAGTTGTGGTAGGGAAACAGAGCCTGTACAGTTCTATAAGAATTTTCCCCAAATTTTTGGTTTAATCTTCACAATGGAATTTCTGTTCCGAAAGAAATTCCACAGATGTTAAAAAGCGGTCAAAAACAGATTTTTGTGAATAAAAGCAATACCTTGTGTGTGGCAAAAATCCGGCGACTTACTTTTTGATTTATGGCAATTATTGTGCAATTCAAACGTATTTATTTATCTGTTCTGTTTTCTGTGACTTTTTATTTACAATCCAACGCACAAAACACGGTGGGCTTGCTGTTGGAAGAAAATTCATTCGAGGGCTACGTGCTTTTTGCCCCTCTAAATTCGAAACGAACTTATTTGATTGACAAGTGCGGCAGGCAAATGCACACCTGGGAGAGCGTTTATTATCCCGGACGATCGGTATACCTTTTGCCCAATGGAAATTTACTTCGTGCCGGCATTCATGAAAAAAGAACTTTTTCGTCCGGTGCAGGAATCATTCAGATTTTTGACTGGAACAATACCCTGGTTTGGGAATACCAGCTTTCGAATGAAAAAGAAATTCAGCACCACGATATTTATCCCATGATCAATGGTCATGTTCTGGCTCTGGTATGGGAGAAAATCAGCAGAGAAGAGGCTATTGAAAATGGTCGGAACCCCGATTTGTTAGGGGAAGAACTTTGGGTAGAAAAGGTGGTTGAGCTCAAGCCAAAAGGGAAAAACGAAGCGGAAATTGTTTGGGTTTGGAGAATTTGGGACCATTTGGTTCAAGATTTTGATGAAACGAAAGACAATTATGGAACCGTTAGCCGTAATCCCCAGCTTTTTAACTTAAACTACAATGCCAGTAAAGATCCGGATTGGCTGCACTTTAACTCCATTTGTTACAATGCTCAGTTGGATCAGATTATGATCAGTAATCGTAATTTTAATGAAATATTTATTATTGATCACGGCACCACAACACAGCAAGCCGCAATGAACCGACAGGGCTTGAGAAAACGTGGCGGGGACCTGCTTTTCCGCTGGGGAAATCCGGCTGCTTATAACATGGGCAATAAACGGGATCAGAAGTTATATTACCAGCATTCAGCCGCCTGGATTGAATACGACTCTCATAATGCGGGGAAAATCATCGTTTTCAATAACGGATTGGGACGCAAGGAGCCGGACAGTGTTTATTCAAGCGTTGAGATCATAGCACCCAGGTTTAATATTGCCGGAAACTATTTGCTTGAGCCAGGAAAACCTTACGGTCCGGAAGCACCTTACTGGACCTATACCACACCGGACAAGATAAATTTTTACTCCTTTAACGTGTCCAGCGCCCAGCGTCTTCCGAATCAAAGCACACTTATTTGTTCAGGTGAAAAGGGATATTTTTTCGAAATTGACAAACGTAAGCACATTGTGTGGAACTATGTTAACCCGGTGAGTTTAATGGGTGTTTTTAAACAAGGCGATACACCTATGAACAATCAGGTTTACCGATGTACTTTGTACCCATTAAGTTTTTCGGCCTTCACCGGTAAAAACCTGGAACCCGGTAAAGAAATTGAAAGCGGGCAAAATTTGTGTGCCTGTGAGTTAAAAAGCGACAGGAATGCTAAAAAACGGGGAAAACCTTCCATTATGGTGGAATAAAGCAAAGAGACTGCCTTCAAACACATTAATATCAAAAGTATGAAACAAACGGCTATACTTATTTTTTTGCTTGGGGGAATCCTAAGTGAAGGGCGAGCCCAACTGCAAAAAAACAACATGTACGTCGGGGGCAATGTCAATTTTTTCCAGGATAACTTTAACCGGAAAGACACCGCTTCCAGTTTCAATTCAGGAGAGTCGGTAAACAAAAACAACTCTTTTTCAGGAACCTTAAACTACGGGTACTTAATTCGCACCAATTTTGCAGCAGGGGCCCTTTTTCGGTACAACTTCAGTGAACAATTTTATAGCACGGATAACAAAACCAGCAGCAGTTTATGGCCCAAGGAAAACATTGGTAAGTACCATGGCTATGCGCTGGGAGCATTCGCCAGAAAATACTGGCCTTTGGGAGAAAGTATGTTTGCGTTTTACCTTCAAACCAGCGTGAGCTACGGACTTGGCACTTACACAAGCCGACAAGCGTTTTTAGAAAATAATTCAGGGGAATATACGTATCGTAATACCGGAAGAAAAGAAGAAATTCTGACCCTGAAAATGACCCCCGGATTGGTGTATTTTATCAATGATCATTTTGGTGCCGAATGTTCTATGGGTAACATTACTTATACTAGTACGAATGCGCGATATTTTTATGAAGAACAGCAAACGGGGGAATCCAATGGAAGTAACCTGCGCGCGAATTTTTCAGTTAGCGCTTTTTATATTGGTTTGAATTATTATTTCGGAAGGAAATTTTAGAAAGGGATTAAACTTTACTCCACCCAACTCTTGTAATACTTCCCGTCATCAATGCCCATGGCCTCTTCAGTCACCATCAAAGGCCTGAAAGTGTCAATCATTACCGCCAGTTCCTGAGTGTCTTTTTGCCCAATGCTGCGTTCCATAGCCCCGGGTGCCGGGCCGTGAGGGATGCCTTTGGGATGCAAGGTAATGTGCCCTTGTTCAATGTTGTTGCGGCTCATAAAATCCCCGTCAACATAATACAACACTTCATCACTGTCGATGTTACTGTGATTGTATGGCGCAGGTATGGCTTGCGGATGGTAATCGTACAAACGTGGAACAAAACTGCACACCACAAACGTTGAGGTTTCGAAAGTTTGGTGCACGGGAGGAGGCTGATGCACCCTGCCGGTAATGGGTTCAAAATTGTGGATGCTCATGCCCCAGGGAAAGTTATAGCCGTCCCATCCCACCACATCAAAGGGGTGCGTGGCATACACCACTTCGTGCAGCATACCTTCTTTTTTTATTTTGATAATAAAGTCCCCTTTTTTATCATGGGTTTCCAGTTCTTTTGGTAACTTATAATCCCGCTCACAAAAGGGAGAGTGTTCCAGCAACTGCCCTTGTGAATTTTTATACCGCTTTGGGGTGTAATAGGGGGAGTGGCTTTCGCAAAACAACAAACGGTTTTCGCTGCCCTCAAAATGCATCTGGTAAATCATGCCCCTTGGTATGATGAGGTAATCTCCGGGCTCAAAGGCAATGTTACCCATAAAGGTTTTGAGCACACCTTTTCCTTTATGAATAAACAACATCTCATCGGCATCGGCATTTTTGTAAAAGTAGTCGGTTTGACTTTTTGTCGGTGCGGCTAAACCAATTGCACAATCCACATTCACCAATAAGGTTTTGCGGCTGTTTAAAAAATCTTCCGTTGGTTTAATTTCAAAACCCTTTAACAACAAGGCTTTGATGTTTTTGTCAATGGCAATTTTGGGTTGAACGGAATAGGATTTCAGAATTTCTTTTACCTGAGTGGGGCGGTGCACGTGGTACAATATGGATTGCATGCCACTGAAGCCTTCTGTGCCAAACAACTGTTCGTAACGGTGTTTTCCTTCTTTATTTTGAAACACCACGTGGCGTTTTTGTGGGATGCTTCCGAGCTGGTGATAAATGGGCATGTTGAATTATATTTTTTTACCTTTTACTTTTATGCTTTGTTCCAGTTTTAATTCCTTGTCAGACCCCAGCGCGGTATTGATGGTTACCGACACCTTAAATTGGATGTTGTCCTTAAAGATATAGTCCTTGATGTTAACTTCACTTAAATCGGCGGAAATGGTTGTTTGCCCTGTTGGAATGAGGGTTTTGGAGGCCACAGCCATGCCCGGTAAGCCGGTGGCTTGTATGCTGATGGAAATGGATTTTAAAAAATCGAGATTGCCGGTGCTGGTGGAAATGTTGAATTTGGTGAGTTTGATTTCGTCAATCAATTCCTTGGTGGTTTTTTCGCTGGCAAAGCGGGTGGTAGAAGTGGTAGGAATGTCGGGTGTTGTGAACTCCACGGGCACATTGGCGCTAATGCTGCTTGAAGGTACCGGAAGTGTTGTTGAATAATCAATGGTAAATTCGGTGGCTTCGTTTACCTGATCCTTGGTTTTTTTGCAAAAGCCAAACACAAGAAGCGCGCTTCCTAAAATGAGGACTGAAAATAAACGTTTCATTATGACCTTAAAGATAGGTCTTTTTTCAAAATTTCAGCGAGGTTAGGCCTAAGCCGGCTTTTATAAACCGAAAGGCATTCCGGACCATTTTTTACCCTTCCCTTGCGCAGTTGTCGCTGTTCTTCAATGGGCAGAGCGGCAATACGAACACATTCGGGTGTGCAGCAACCGTTCATTTTTTTCTCGCAGTCTTCGCACTGAATAAATAACAAATGGCAATCGTCGTTTTTACAATTCACATGCCGGTCGCAGGGCTTTCCACATTGATGGCAGGTGCTCAATACATCCTGAGTGATTCTTTCTCCGATGCGTTCGTCAAACACAAAGTTGATTCCCTTGAACTTACTTTCCAGGCCTTGCTCTTTTATCTCCTGAGCATATTGTATGATACCGCCATGTAAATGGTTCACGTCCTTAAACCCCTTGTGCCTGAAATAGGCTGAGGCTTTTTCGCAACGTATGCCACCGGTGCAATACATGAGTATTTTTTTGTCTTCCTTGCCTTTGAGATGATTAATCACCTGAGGCAGTTCTTCACGAAAGGTGTCTGCATCCGGGCAAAAGGCCCTGTCAAAACGGCCCACTTCACTTTCATAATGGTTTCGCATGTCAATCACTATGGTGTTTTCATCCTCAATGGCTTTGTTAAATTCCACCGCATTCAGGTAGGTGCCTGTTTTGGAGGGGTCAAAATCCGGATCGTTAATGCCATCGGCGACAATTTTATTGCGAACCTTAATAATCAGTTTGTAAAAGGATTTGCCATTGCCATCTACGGCGTGCTTAAAAGGCACATCCTTAAAGTATGAGTAGGTGTTAAGGTGTTTTACAAAGGCTTCCCATTGGTCTTCAGGCACGCTCATTTGTGCGTTAATGCCTTCGTTGGCCAGGTAAATGCGGCCAAAACAATTCAACTGGCTCCAGGCCAAAAACAACTCATCACGGAGTTCTTTGGGTTTGGGGATGCTGACATAGCGGTAAAAGGAGACGGTTTTTCGCTTGATTTTCTCTTCCTGTAAACGTTTCTTCAGAACGTTCTTGTCGATACGATTGACTAATAATGCCATAAGAGTGATAAAAATAATTGCAGGTTATATTATCATTTGCAATTATAACAAGGCTTCCAAGGGAATTCAAAAATTATAATTACGTTTGCAAAAATACAAAATTGTTCATCGGGTTTTATTGATAAAAATCATGTCTACAGGGAAAGAAAAAATACTTGTTATTGGCGCCGGAGGCCAAATAGGGGTTGAGTTGTGTGAAAATTTAGCCAAGCGTTACAGCAATGCTCAGGTTATTGCCAGCGACCTAAAACCCGCGCCCCAGTTGGAACCATACAATTATGAGCAACTTGATGCCCTTGATAAGGACCGTTTGTTTGAGATTGTAAAAAAACACCAAATCACTCAGATTTACCATTTGGCTGCCTTGCTATCGGCAACCGGAGAGCAAAAACCCATGATGGCCTGGAAACTCAACATGGAAAGCCTTTTTCATGTGCTGGATCTGGCCAAAGAAAAACACATTCAAAAAGTGTATTGGCCAAGTTCCATTGCGGTGTTTGGGCCTACTACGCCGCGTGAAAATACCCCGCAATACACAGTGATGGAGCCAAGCACGATTTACGGAATCAGTAAACAGGCCGGAGAACGCTGGTGCGAATGGTACCATCAAAAACACGGGGTGGATGTTAGGAGTTTACGGTATCCCGGCTTAATCGGCTGGAAAAGTGCCCCGGGCGGAGGAACAACAGATTATGCCGTACATATTTTCCACGAAGCTTTAAAAACCGGCCGTTACGAGTGTTTTTTAAGCGCACAAACAGCTTTGCCCATGATGCATATGGAAGATGCCATTCGCGCCACCATCGAAATCATGCATGCCCCATTTGAAAGCATAAAAATACGCGGCAGCTACAATTTATCGGGCATCAGTTTTACGCCCGAGCAAATGGCCAATGAAATTAAAGCTCACCTTCCCAACTTTTCGATTACCTACAAGCCCGATTTCAGGCAGGCCATAGCCGACAGCTGGCCAAAAAGCATCGATGACCGGGAAGCCCGTCAGCACTGGGGATGGAAGGAACAATACGACCTGAAAGGCCTCGTAAAAAACATGCTGGACAATCTTAAAAAGTAAACTTCGGGTTTTAACGCGCATTGCTTAACCAGGCGCTGGGATCCATGGTTTTCTGGCCCTTCCAGATTTGAAGGTTCATAGAGGTTTTATCCTCTTCTTCATCGTACATCACGGTACCAATGACTTCCTTCACTTTCACCTTTTGTCCGGTTTTAACATACACCTCACCAATATTGCTGTAAACGCTCAGGTATTCGCCATGGCGGATGATGACCAGTTTGCCTCCGGTAGGAGAAATGGCAATGCCGGTAACTTCTCCCTCAAAAACGGCCCGGGCCTGAGAGCCTCTGGAGGTGCAAATTTCGACCCCACTGTTGAACATCATAAATCCTTTTATGGCCGGGTGCTCGTGTTCACCATAGGTTTCGCAAATCACTCCTTTTTCAACCGGCCAGGGCAGGCGTCCGCGATTGCTGGAAAATTCTCCGCTAAGGGCAATGGCGGCATCATTTAAAACGGGCTTGGTGTCGGGTGTTGGTTTTTCGTCTTTATCCTTAGCCAATTCTTTATCCTTTGGAGGAACCTTTGATTTTCCACTTTCTTTTTTATCCTTGTCCTTCTCCAGTCGATCGGCTTCTTCTTTTTCCCTTTTTGCTTTGCTGGCGGCCAACTCCCGGGCGGCTTCGTCGGCTTTGCGTTTTATTTCTTCCGCAATCAGGCGTTTGATGGCCAGTTGCAATTCTATGGCATCCCGTTTCTTTTTTTCCAGGCTGGCTTTTAGTTCTTTCTCTTTCTTTTTGAGTTCGCTCAGCACCTCTTCCTGTTCGTTTCTTTCTTTATCGAGATTGCGCTTTTCACTCTGCTCGTTGCCCAGAAGCTGATTTTTTTCATCCCGTTGAAGTTTCAGGGTGTTGAGTTTGGCAAGAAGCTCGGTTTGTGTTTGCAGAATTTCGCTGGCTTGTTTTTTTCGAAAGCCTGAATATTGCTGCATGTATTTTAATCTGGCATAAGCCTGATTAAAATCGTTCGCCGCGAAAATAAACATTAAAGAAGAGTAGGCGTCCTGATTTCTCTGGGCCACCAGTATCATTCTGGCGTATTCTCTTTTTAATTTTTCGAGACTATTCTTGAGCTTTTGGCTTTCTGTTTCGTTGTTTACAATTTCCTTGTTTAAAACGCGTATTTCAGCGTTAATGGTATTGATCAGCTCCTGACGCTTTTCAAGCTTCACATTGATGTTCATGAGTGTGCCAAGAGAATTTTTTTTGCTGGCCTTGGTAGCCTTCAGCATGGAGTTGATTTGGTTGATCTCCTCGTTGATCCGTTTTTTACGGTTTTCCAGATCTTTTTTGCTGTTTTTCCCCTGAGCCCTGAATTCGTGAGGGCTAATTATCAAAAAGGAAACAAGCAGAGCCAGTAGAACTAAGTGCTTATTTCTTTTGAATTTGTATGGCATCGTATTTTGCCGGGATGTTGAGCGTGAGTTTTTGCTGAGAATTTTTCTCTATGCGAACATAGTTAATTTTCAAACGGGCATTCTTCTGCGCCTGTATGTCAATATCAACATGGTATGGTGCATAAACACTGTCTTTTACCGCAAAATCGCTGTAGGTGGCGATGAATTTACGCCCTGTGGAGGATTGTTCAAATTCGTTACGGATAATTTTGAAATTTTCAGGATTAAGGGTGATGATCTGAAGGTCTTCGTTAGGGTCTTCCACGCCATTAATAATGCGCTTCAGCCGTTTTTTCCTAACGGTACTCAGCATGTAATTGCAGTTTTGCCGGTCAGTTATTGGTTTTAACCGTGCATCCTCATCATAAAACTTAGCGCTGTTACCGAATAATACCGATTGAAGCAGGTCAAAATCAAGGTCGGCGCTTAACAAATTGTTGATGTATTCAAAATCACCCACGAAATAGCTTTTGTGTATGTAATCCACAAACTTCACCGAATCCCTGGTAATAAGTACTTTCGCAACATTGATACCTAAAACATATTGAATGTTTACCAGCATGGCGCTGTCCTTGCGCAAACTTAAACGGATGTCGAAACTTTCTTCTTTATCCTCCACAAAAGATTCAACCGTTGCTTTAGCGAAAACCCAGGTGTAATCCAATTCATTTTCCTTCATTAAACGACTGAGAGCTTTTGCATTTTTATAATCCAAACGGCACCGGTTGTCAAGGCTGTCGACTTTCGCCGGTTCAGGTTTAGGTTCCGTTTGGCTGATTTCCTTACGGTGTTTGCAGGAAGAGTTGATCCCACTAATGGCAAGACTTAAAAGCAGAATACCGATACTATTTTTCATCGTGTTTTTCATTCAGGCATTTGCATTTGATCTTCGCTTTTAAGCTTTCGTTGTTGGGGTTCGATTCAAGTGCTTTTATCCATTGTTGTATGGCAAGGTCGGGCTTATTATTTTGAAATAAAACATCTCCATAATGTTCCAGAACATTGGCATTAACCGCTGGAGCAGCGCATGCTTTTGCCAACCATACCTCAGCTTCAGCGTATCTTTTTTGCATGTAAAGTATCCACCCATAGGTGTCCATGTAATTTTTTTCCTCCGGCCTTAACTCAAGACTTCTTTTCGACAACTTTTCGGCTTTTTCCAGGTCCATGTTTTTTAGAGAGAGAAAATAAGCGTAATTGTTAAGCACGTAAGTGTTATCCGGATCTATTTTTAATGCGTCTTCATAATTCTTAAACGCCGTTTCATATCGCTCAGCATAATAAGCCGCATCGCCGGCAGAAGATAGAAACCGTAACATCAGGGAGTTATTGTTGTTCACTAATTCCTTGCCGTCACTAAGGGAGCGAAGAGCCTTGTTGTAATTTTTTAATTGCAAATTGGCATAACCATTGTAATAATATACCATGGCCTGATTGGGAAAAACTTCCATGGCCCGGCTGCTATGCAGTTCTAAAGAATCAACGCGTGATAATTCAATGTCGGTGAGCAGTAATTTGTCCCAGGTGTCGTAGTTGGCCGCATTTAAACGCGTCGCCTTGCTCAAGAACAATGAAGCGGAGTCGAGTTTGTTTTCGCGTAATAAAAATTCGGCGTACAAGGTGTTGGCCTCGCTGGTGTTGGGGTGCACCCTGAGAAGAATGCCGGACAACTCTTTTCCCTGTGCAAAAAAATCGGGTGAATTTCCTGATTGTTCCATATAGGAGATCAGTATGCTGGCTTTTGATCCTGCATCCAATTCGGCGTTCGCAAAAGCCAGTTTGAGTTGTTCAAATGCGCTTTTCTGCTCTCCTTTAAGGCTGAAATAATCGTGCAGGGCCAACTGAACGGCAGGGTTATCCGGATCCATTATCAGCAATGTATCGTATACGGCCTTTGCTTTTTCCGTTTGTTTGTACTCCATGTAAAAATCGGCGAGGTAGGTGCGGTAAAGAGATTCTTCAGGTTTTGAGCGCAGCAAACGAATGAGTTCTTGTTCAGCGTCCTGAGGTCTGTTGAGTTCTTTGTACAGTTTTACCTTGTTCATACAAAGATCCTCGTTCACACCCAATTGTTTTTCAAGCTCAGAGTACAATTTTAAAGCTTTCTTAAATTGTCCGGAAAGGGCATAGGTATAGGCCAGATCCTGTTTAAAATCGTTACGCTCTGGAAACTGTTTTACCAGTTGTTCTCTGGCTTTGATGAGTTCAGGGGTTTTGTGAAGGGTTTGGTAACACTCAATTAAAAGCAATTGATACCATTCATTTTTAGGATCAGCGCCGGCGCACATTAGCGCTTCCTCTAATGCGAGATCGTTTAAACCCAACATGCGGTGCAGCATAGAAAGTTCGTAATACACGGCAGAGTTATCAGGTTGAAGTTCTTTACAACTTTTAAAATGTTCCTGAGCCTCTTTGAGGTTTCCTTTCATGCGTTCGCTGCAGCCATTCACAAAATGAAAATCGAACTTCATTGCAGAATTTGCTATGGGATTGGTCTCTGCATCGGACTCCTTGCCTTTTCGGGCAGAAGATTTAACGCCTTTGCATGAATTTATGCTGCCAACCAACAGGAGGCAGAGGACAAGGAAAATGGAATATGTTTTTAGTCTAAACAACTACCTGGGTGTAATCACTCAGGCTGAGGTCTGTTCCCCGGCCCTTTACTTCAGCGGCAATACCAAGCATACTGTTTTGAATGATGGCCGATAGAACTTTGGTTTCTTTTTGCAGAATGGAATTTTTCACAATGCTGTTGCTGATCACACTTTTTGACCCTATACTGGCATGAGGGCCAACGATACTGTTGTTAAGCTCAACATCATCACCTATGAAACAAGGCTCAAGTATTATACTGTTGTTGTTTTTAATGTTTTTCCCTTTCAAAGCAGGTTTACCCTTGTCGAACTCCAACACGCGCTGATTAGTGTAAACAGTGGAGTTTTTATTACCGCAATCCAACCATTCTGTTACCTGCCCGGGTTTGAATTTTGTGCCCTTTTGTTTCATGTTCTCCAAAGCATTGGTGATCTGGTATTCGCCTTTTTCACGGATGTTGTTATCAAGAAGGTATTGTAACTCGCTTTTCAGATAATTACCATCTTTAAAGTAATAAATTCCAATGATGGCCAAGTCACTGACAAAGTCCACCGGTTTTTCAATAAAATCGCTAATGGCACCTTCTGCATTTAGTTTTACCACGCCAAATTGGGAGGGGTCCTCAATTTTTTGAACCCAGATAACACCTTCCTCTTCGGTGTTCATTACAAAGTCGGCTTTAAATAAAGTGTCGGCAAAGGCCACTACGGTTTTGCCTTTGATGGCATCTTTCGCACACATGATGGCGTGAGCTGTACCAAGCGCTTCGGTTTGGTAATAAATACTGCCTTTCGCACCTTGACTTTCAGCCACCTTCACCAGACTTTCTTCCACTTCCTTTCCAAAATCGGGGGCGATAACAAACGCAATTTCCTCTACTTTTTGACCGCACACCTTGGTAATGTCTTCCACCAAACGTTGAACAATGGGTTTGCCGGCAACCGGAATAAGAGGTTTGGCAGTGGTAAGCGTGTGAGGCCGCATGCGTTTGCCTTTGCCGGCCATAGGAATAATAATCTGCATACTTATAATTTGTCCCGCAAAAATAGCATAAATTCATGCACGAAACCGGAGCACATGTCTACTGCCAAGTACTTCATTGCCATAGTGCTTCCTGAGCCAGTTCAGGAGATAATTGAAGGAGTAAAACAAGACCTTTTTAAGCACCATAACCTGAAAGGGGCTTTGAGAAGCCCGGCTCACATTACTTTACACCGGCCTTTTGAGTGGAAGGAAGAAAAGGAAAACCATTTGCTTGATACACTCAAACACTTTCAGCCCGGCCCCGCCTTTGAAATAGGGATTCAGAATTTTGGGTTTTTTGAACCCAGGGTGATTTATGTCGATGTTCTACCGAACCCCGAGCTTCAGTTTCTGCATGAAAAACTGGTAAGGTATGCGAAAAAAGAACTGCACTTATTTAATGAGGCAGAAGATTTAAGAGGGTTTCATCCGCACGTTACAGTGGCGTTCAGGGACCTTAAAAAACCACTTTTTTATATGCTTAGGGAACGTTTTTTGAATGAAACACTGGAAGGACAATTTCAATGCAAGAACTTTAGCTTGCTTAAACTAAATGTAAAATGGGAAGTCCTGCACTCTTTTGATATTTAAACTCATTCCAAATAAGAATAAGCCTTTAACATCCGTCTTTACAGCGACTTTCAAATCCGATTTGTTTTAAAAAGCGCAAAGGCCCAAACAAAACTTGTTAGTGAGTGTTCTGCTTAATACATTTGCCTCTCAAGTTTTGACGTATTTTATCCTTTAACATTATGAGCAATACATCCGGTTTTTTATTTTCTTCTCTGGGCAAAAAGGTGGTCATGGGTGCCACGGGTTTGTTTTTGGTCACGTTTTTATTAGTGCATTGTTTTATCAATGCTTTGATATTTTTCAATGATGGGGGTTTAACCTTCAACATCGGTGCGCATTTTATGGGCACGAACTGGCTGATCAGAACCATGGAGCTGGTGTTGTTTTTTGGCTTGGTGTTGCACATTGTACAGGCCGCTGTATTAACCCGCGAAAACCAAAAAGCCCGTCCTGTAGCTTATGCCAATCCGGGAGGAAATGTAAGTTCATCCTGGTACAGCCGTTCCATGGGATTATTGGGAACGCTTTTGTTGATGTTTTTAATCATTCATCTGGCGCATTTCTGGGTGAAATCCCGTTTCACCGGCATTCCTACTGAAGATGCCAATGGGCATGAGGACCTTTACGCTATTATGCAGGAAACATTTAAACAGCTTTGGGTAGTTGTAGTGTATGTGCTCGCTATGGTTTCATTGGCTTACCATTTGTTGCATGGGTTTCAGTCGGCCTTCCAAACCCTGGGATTGAATCATAAAAAATACACCCCCCTGATCAAAAAAACCGGTGTCTGCTTTTCAATAGTCATTCCTCTGATTTTCGCTCTTATGCCGCTTGCTATGCATTTCGGCTGGATTAAATAAGTATAACAACCATCACATTCAAACAAGAAAAAGATATGGCTTCATCTCCGAAACTTAATGCCAAAATACCTGAAGGGGTTCTCGAAAACAAGTGGACCAAATACCGCTCAACCGTGCATTTGGTTAACCCCGCGAATAAACGCAGTCTTGAAGTGATTGTGGTGGGTTCAGGCTTGGCAGGCGCATCCGCTGCAGCATCCCTGGCAGAAATGGGCTACAAAGTAAAGGTGCTTTGTTTTCAGGATTCGCCTCGTCGCGCGCACAGTATTGCCGCACAGGGCGGGATTAACGCCGCAAAAAATTACCAAAACGACGGAGACAGCATTTACCGTTTGTTTTACGATACCATTAAAGGAGGCGATTACCGTGCACGTGAAGCTAACGTACACCGTCTTGCCGAAGTATCAGGAAATATTATCGACCAGTGCGTAGCGCAAGGTGTTCCTTTCGCCCGCGAATATGGCGGAACCTTGAGTAACCGCTCTTTTGGCGGCACTCAGGTACAACGTACTTTTTATGCTGCAGGCCAAACCGGACAACAGTTGTTGTTGGGGGCGTATAGCGCATTACAACGACAGGTGGGCATGGGGGCCGTTCAATTGCTCGCCCGTCATGAAATGATGGACATTGTAAAAATTGATGGCAAGTGCCGGGGCATCATTGCCCGCGATTTAGTGACAGGTAAATTGGAGCGTCACTTCGGCCATGCCGTATTGCTTTGCACCGGTGGATACGGCAACGTGTTCTATTTGTCAACCAACGCCATGGGCAGCAATGTCACCGCCATCTGGAAAGCGCATAAAAAAGGAGCCTTCTTCGGCAACCCATGTTATACTCAAATTCATCCAACCTGTATTCCGGTTTCGGGCGATCATCAGTCAAAACTGACCTTAATGTCGGAATCCCTTCGGAATGATGGAAGAATATGGGTGCCTAAAAAACAAGGAGACACACGAAAACCGACTGAAATTCCTGAGGAGGAGCGCGATTATTATCTCGAACGCAGGTATCCGGCTTTTGGTAATCTGGTGCCGCGGGATGTGGCCAGCCGTGCTGCCAAAGAGCGTTGTGATGCCGGTTATGGTGTGGGCGCCAGTAAAATGGCCGTGTACCTCGATTTTGCCGCAAATACTGAGCGTTATGGCAAAATACAAGCTACCAAACTGAATTTGCATAACCCAAGCAAAGAGGAAATCATGCGCCTGGGCAAAGAAGTGGTAAAAGAAAAATACGGCAACTTGTTCGACATGTACAAACAAATTACCGGCGAAGATCCTTATGAATTACCGATGCGCATTTATCCTGCCGTGCATTACACAATGGGAGGACTATGGGTAGATTATAACCTGATGACCACCGTTGAGGGATTATACGCTCTGGGTGAAGCCAACTTTAGTGATCACGGGGCTAACCGACTGGGGGCTTCCGCCTTGATGCAAGGTTTGGCCGACGGGTATTTTGTGATTCCTTATACCATTGGTGAATACCTTTCAGAGGAAATCCGCACCAAAGCTATACCAACCGATCATGAAGCATTTGTTAAGGCAGAAGCCGAAGTACAAGAAAGGATCAGCAAACTCATGAACATCAAGGGCACAAAATCAGTGGATCATTTCCATAAACGTTTGGGCAAAATCATGTGGGATAAATGTGGGATGGCGCGTAACAAGGAAGGTTTGAACTGGGCCATTGCTGAGATCAGAAAATTGAAAGAGGAATTCTGGAAGGATGTTCGCGTACCAGGTGAAGCCAATGAACTAAATCCTGAATTGGAAAAAGCACATCGCGTAGCGGATTTTATCGAATTGGGAGAACTGATGTGCATCGACGCTTTAGACAGAAACGAAAGTTGCGGAGGACATTTCAGGGAGGAGTACCAAACGGAAGAAGGCGAGGCATTGAGAGATGATGAAAAGTACGCCTACGTTGCTGCATGGGAGTTTAAAAACGAAGGCAGTTTCGAACTGCACAAGGAAGAACTAAAATACGAAAACATTAAGATTGCTGCTCGTTCATACAAGTAGTCGTTTAACGCTAACCACTAAAAAATATGAGTCACGGAAACATGAACCTCACTTTAAAAGTGTGGAAACAGAAAAACAAAAACGAAAGAGGACGCTTTGAGACCTATCAGGCAAAGGGCATTTCGCCCGACATGTCTTTTCTCGAAATGTTTGATGTGGTGAACGAAGGCCTTATCAACGAAGGCAAGGAACCTATTGCATTTGACCACGATTGCCGGGAAGGCATTTGCGGCATGTGCAGCATGTACATCAATGGCCGCCCCCACGGACCTAAAGAAGGAATCACCACCTGTCAACTCCATATGCGTAGTTTTAAGGATGGAGACACCATTGTTGTAGAACCATGGCGGAGTGCGGCATTTCCGGTTATTAAGGACCTTGTTGTTGACCGCTCCTCTTTTGACCGCATTATGGCTGCCGGAGGATTTGTTTCAGTGAACACCGGCAATGCCAAAGACGCCAATAATATTTTAATTCCTAAAGACGACGCCGATACTGCTTTCAATGCAGCTGCCTGCATAGGTTGCGGGGCTTGTGTAGCCGCTTGCAAAAACGCCAGCGCCATGTTGTTTGTTTCGGCAAAAGTATCGCAACTGGCTTTGTTGCCTCAGGGTAAAATTGAAGCAAAAAACCGTGTGCTGAACATGGTAAAACAAATGGACGAAGAAGGCTTCGGAAATTGTACCAATACCGGGGCTTGTGAGGCCGAATGTCCTAAGGAAATATCCCTGGAGAACATCGCCCGCATGAATCGGGAATATCTGGGAGCAAGCTTGACTTAGAATTTTTTGAAAACAGACAGAACCCATCCGAAAGGGTGGCTTTTTTTATTTAGGATTTAAGTGTTATCCTAAACGTACTTCCCTTATTTACCTCACTGCTTAGAACAAAAATTTTCCCGTGATGGTAGCTTTCAATAATGCGTTTACACAAACTCAATCCCAATCCCCAGCCCCTGTTTTTAGTGGTGTAGCCGGGTTCGAAAATGGTTTCAAATTTGGATTTTGAAATGCCTTTGCCGGTGTCGGTAATGTCAATTTGTAAACCTTCTGGCACAATGCTTAGTTTCATGTGTATTTTCCCTTTTCCATCCATGGCATCCACAGCATTTTTGCAAAGGTTTTCAATCACCCACTCAAACAAAGGGCGGCTGAGCTTGGCCACGATCTGCTCAGAAGGCAGGTCCAGACTGTATTCTACATTCTTAGAAGTGCGTTTTTTCAAGTAATCAACGCTCTCGCTCAAAACCTGGTTCATGTTTTCAAGTACAAGGGTGGGTTGAGAGCCTATTTTGCTGAATCTTTCTGTGATGGTATTCAGGCGTTTCACATCTTCCTGCATTTCACCAACAATGCTTTTGTCAACACCTATTGAAAGCAAATGTTCGTTCCAGGCCATTAGAGAGGAAAGCGGAGTACCGAGTTGGTGCGCGGTTTCTTTGCTCATGCCCACCCACACCTGGTCTTGCTCGGCCTTTCGGGCTGTGCTGAACAAAATGTAAGCAATCAGCAAAAACAAAGCTATGGCACCAAACTGAAAGTAGGGGTAGTACTTTAACTGCGTGAGCAATTCCGATTGAGCGTAAAAAATATAATCCTTGCTGTTTTCTCCAAGATCAATTTCAATAGGGGTGTTTTGAGAGGCAAGGTCTTGAAGTTTTGATTTTAATTTCTCTGGCGTGTCAACCTCACTATATTCGATTTTCCCTAAAGCAATAACAGAATCTTTCTCAGGATTGGTGTAAATCACCGGAACATCAGCGGAGTTCACGGCCACCTCAGTGATAAAGGACTTGATTAAACTATCAAACACCAGTTTAATATCATTAAATAAACGGCTGTCTTTGTGGTACAAACGCTGTTTCATGCCTTTGTACACATCAATTTCCACGGGAGCGTACAAACTTTTCATGATCTGCAACTGATTCTGTAAATACACAGGATCGCTTTCCAATGCCGAGTCAAGATTTCGTTTGGTGAGTATTTTATCCTGATCATCGGTGAGGATAACCGGAACGGTTGTGTTTTCCTGAAGAACTTTTAATACGAAGGAAACATCCTGATTCCCGGAGAGGTCATCTCCTTTACTCAGCTCGCGAGTGGCTTCTGCAAAAAGTTCTGCTTTTTTGGTTTCACTGATTTTTATTTTCTCAAACAGTTCTTTGGTAAATTTTACCAAACTGGCCTTTTTTTGTACCGCTTTGGCCCAGAGCTCTACTTTTTGTTTTTCGTTTTGTTTGATTTGCTGCACCAAATTGCTGCTGTACCAGAACGATACCATCACAATCAACAGTGCGGCGGCAGCCAGTCCCATTTTCCAGCGTTGTTTACGGGCGTAGATGTTCACGTGCAAATGAAATTTGAATAAAGATAGTGGATTTTAGAAGTCTTCCTCGTCCTCTTCTTTCTTTTTAGGTTCAAGCGGTTTTTTTGCAGGGGGCTTTCCGGGTTTTTCCAGTTCAAACTTGGTTTCCTCCTGCTTTTTTTTCACCTGAACACTGTCTTTTCTGAAAAGTCCGAATTCTTCCTTCAGCAGGTTTCTGAGCTCTTGTTTTTCTTCTTTCAGGTCGTTCTTCAATTTTTCTTTTAAGCCTTTTTTGTCAAATTTGATAATGGGATTATCAACCGTTCCTGTCATGAGAATATAAGCGCTTCTGCGATTCTCAGGGTCGTTTTCCACTACCCCGAACTCATCGTCTTTTGTTTTGCGTTTTTTAGCCAGCAGTTCACTGAGCAACAATTGAAAATGGTATTCAATTTCATTATTGAACGTATGGAACCCCCAAAATTCAAGGTTAAGGGCATTGCTCCGGATTAACGTTTTTGGAAACACAATCTTTTGTTCCTTTATCTGCACCTGACTTTGCAGGGTTGAAAACCTTATGTGCTGAAGGTCTTTTACCTCAACAAATTTAGAAAGACTCATCATAGGTTGAAAGTCCTTTAGCTCTCCTTTTTCAATGGTAATATCGCAATTAGAGCGTATGGAATTGTAGTCCGCTTCAAGAGCATTCGACCAGGTTCCGCTTAAATCAACCTGAGCTGTGGCGTAACCTTTCAAATGGCTATCCATTAAAGTGCTTTGCCCGAAATTATTAAATTGTTTAAAGAGTTCGCTGATGTTGATGTGTTTAAAATGACTTTGTAACACAAGGTCCAGTTTGTTTTTTGAATTGTCGAAATAGGCATTGATCTCTGCCTCGCCTTCCATCACCTTCAGTTTCACATCACTTGCAATGGCCTTCTGATTTTTGATTTCAAAATTTCCGCTGATGTTTTGAGCTTTAAATTTGGCGTAGGCAAAATTTTGTATTCTGGCATCCAATCTGAAGAGCACGTTGGAAGGAATAAGAGGCGCGTTTTTTTCTTCCGATGAATAATACTTCATGAGGAGATCTTCCAGCTGAAGGTTTTCAGAACTTACATCACCATAAATGATCAGGGGTTTGGTTTTATCATTCAGATAATCAAACAGCCCCGGGACCTGCCCGCTGATCAGCAAATCGGAACTGCCCCTGATGAGTTGGCAATTGATGAGTTCGGCCTGTCCGTCCAAAACCATTAAAGTACAGGCCGGAAGTTTGGAAGTTTTTTCGTCGCCTTTAAATTGCAGTTCAAGATTCTTTACTTCTGCCCGGCTTCGCAATTGCACTTCTTTTCCAAAAGCATTTTGTTTAAAATGATCCCACAAACCGGTAAAAACCAGATTGAGTTTTAATTCCCCACTCAAACGGCTGATGGTATCAATGGGATAAAAACGAATGAGGTTTTCGAGGTGCAAGTCAGCGTCGGCATTCAAACTGATTTCAGGATGTTCAAAGTTTTTCACGTAAAATTCTGCAGCTAAAGCGTCGCCCCCCAATTGAAACCGCATTTTTTCTACATCAAGTTCTGATTGATCAGGACTCAACAACAAATTGCCCTTCACAAAGAGGCCTTGCACCTTTGTGGAGCTCGGTTGGTATTCCACATCCCCGTTCTCTATGCCAAAATCGGCCGAAAGTCTGTATTTTGAAGTTCTGTCGTAGCTGTATTTGCCCTTAATGTAAAAGTTTCCGTCGCTTTTGTAATCCCGTATTTTGCCCTTGAATTCGTTTGGGAGCAAGGAAAGAAGAGAGGAGATATCGAGTTTTGGAGCCGAGAAGGTAATTTTAGCGGAATTAAGTTGATCGCTATAATCTAATTCCCCCTTCAGATCCAATTTAAGGGAATTAATGCTGATGTCGGCTGTTTTAAAAACATAACGGTCTTTATTAACTTCAAGCGTCATCAGCAAATCACAGTTTTTTTCTTTCAAATACGATTTACCCGATTGTGTGTATGCATGAACTGTGGTTTTGCTTTTTAGTTTGAGGTCGTAGGCATTGGCATAAAAGTCGCCGGAAAGCTGAAGGTGATGAAATAACATGTCACATTTTATCTCCGAGCTCAAGTCCTTATAGTTGAAACGGAGTTTTTCCGCTTCAATGGATTGAAGATGAAAGCTCAGATCATCGCCGCTTTTATCAGCCGCTGTGCTATCAGATTTCCAGAAATAATAATTCGGGGTTCCGTCTTTCAAGAACTTTACATTCAGCACGCCTTTTTTAAGACTGATTTTTTCAATCGTGTATTTCCCTTCCCATAGGTTTCGGATGTTGAAATACAAATTAAGCCTGTCGGTGTACAACAAGGTGTCACGCTTTTTCACTTTTAAAGCTTCAAGCATTAACATGTTCTTGAATTCAACGGAACAATAAGGGAAGGTTTTAAGAATGGTGAGGTCGATATTTTCCGGATCCACAATTACCTCGGCTTGCAGATTTTTGTTTAATTCTTTAATCACTATGCCTTTCACCTCATCTTCATAAATGAATAAAAGGGAGATCAGGGTTATTATAAAAATGAGCAGGACAATGGAAACAATGCCAAGCACTTTTAGCACTTTGCTCAATACGCCCCTTTTTTCAGCTTGTTGCAGTTCCTCTGAACCCATACCTTCAAATTTCACTATTCTCTTATTTGTTTTTGTGGCCTTCAGTATAAAAAATAAACAATATGTGTTTTATAAGAGCAAATCCGACAAAAGTCACATGAATTTGGGGCTAAACAGGTAAAATTTTAACAGCCTTCTGCCTTCTCTCTAGCCCGAATCGATTAACTTTGTGAAAACACCCGGCCATGAAAAAAGTCTTCATTTTAGCGGCGCTGAGCCTGATATTGATCCCTGCCATCAGTTCTTTTGTTTACAAGGGGGAAGAATTGCCTTTAAATGCGGGTCTTCCGATGCCGGACTACAAAATGAAGGACGTAAGTGGTAAAATGATGTCCCTTTCGGATGCCAAAACCAAAAAGGGCCTTTTGGTGATTTTCAGTTGCAACACCTGCCCCTACGTAAAACTCAGCGAAAGTCGCATACGGGAATACTCCAATTATTGTTTGGAAAATAAGATCGGTTGCATATTGGTGAACAGCAATGAAGCCCAGCGCAGCGAGGAGGACAGTTTTGAGGAGATGCAAAAGTATTACGAGGCGCAACAACTCAAATGCGCCTACGTGGTGGATGAAAAAAGCCAATTAGCCGATGCCTTCGGCGCTACACGTACCCCACAGTGTTTTTTATTTGATGCTAAAGGCCTGGTTTACAAAGGCGCCATCGATGATAATGTAAAGGACCCTGGGGCGGTTAAAGCCTATTATCTGAAAGATGCCCTTACTGCCCTTCATTCGGGTCAAAAACCGGGCTTACAACAAACCAAATCCATAGGTTGCACCATTAAACGTTTGGAATAGGCTTCTCCGGATACCTATAAACGCTTAACTTTGCGCTCCATGTTCAACAAACCCCTGGATCCAGAAGATTTTTATTACAGTCCCGAAGGCTACATTGTTTTCACAGAAAAATACCATCTGAAAAGAGGGTATTGCTGCAAAAGCGGATGTAAACACTGCCCTTATGGTTACGATAAAAACACCGGAGGTTTCAAAAGAAAAGACCAACAAAACAAAAAGGCATGAACACCCAAACCAAACTTTCGTTTAAGGAACTTATTTTACAGGGAATACCCACTGAATTACCGCCTGCTGCGAAATTTGACCCTTCAGTAAATCACGCGCCCAAACGCAAAGATATTTTGAGCAAGGAGGAAAAAACCCTGGCGATTAAAAACGCTTTAAGGTATTTCGACAAAAGACACCACCCTGTGCTTGCTGCTGAGTTCGCGGAAGAACTCAAGACCTACGGACGCATTTACATGCACCGCTTTCGGCCGGACTACAAAATAGTGGCCCGCCCTATTCTGGATTATCCTCACAAAAGCATTCAGGCCGCGGCCATCATGCACATGCTCAGCAACAACCTCGATCATGCCGTTGCTCAGCACCCTCACGAATTGATTACTTATGGTGGAAATGGCGCGGTGTTTCAGAATTGGGCGCAGTATTTGCTTTGCATGCAGTATTTGGCTACCATGACGGATGAACAAACCCTGGTGTTATACAGCGGGCATCCCATGGGGCTGTTTCCATCGCATGCCAATGCACCGCGGGTGGTGGTAACCAATGGCATGATGATACCCAATTACAGCAAACCTGACGACTGGGAAAAATTTAATGCCTTAGGGGTGACTCAATACGGACAAATGACGGCCGGAAGTTTTATGTACATTGGTCCCCAGGGCATAGTACACGGCACTACCATAACCGTTATGAATGCCGCCCGTAAAAAATTTAAAACAGAAGCGGAACGCCGGGGAAAATTGTTTGTAACCTGTGGACTGGGTGGAATGAGCGGAGCACAACCTAAAGCGGCTAAAATCGCAGGCCTTGTTTCCATAACGGCCGAAATTAATTCGAAAGCGGTGAAAACCCGTCATTCGCAAGGCTGGGTGGATGAGGTGTTCAGCGATTTAAATGAACTGATGGCTAGAACTAAGGCAGCTCAAAACAACAAAGAAGCTGTAAGTTTAGCATACCAGGGCAATGTGGTGGACCTATGGGAAAAACTGGTTCAGGAAAACATGATGGTGGACATTGGCAGCGATCAAACCTCCCTTCATAATCCCTGGGCCGGAGGGTATTACCCTGCAGGATACAGCCTGGAAGAGAGCAACGCCATGATGGCGAATGAGCCCGTGAAATTTAAGCAGGAAGTTCAAAAAACTTTGGTTCGCCACATCAATGCCGTAAATACCTTACACAACAATGGCATGTATTTTTTTGATTATGGCAACGCGTTTTTATTGGAAGTATCAAGAGCCGGAGGAGATGTGTTTAAAAAAGGCTCAACTGAAACGTTCAGGTACAATTCCTACGTGCAGGATATATTAGGGCCCATGTGTTTTGATTACGGGTTTGGTCCTTTTCGCTGGGTATGTACTTCTGCAAAACCGGAGGATCTGGCAATGACAGACAGCCTGGCGCAAGAAGTACTTGAAAACATGTATAAAGTAGCGCCGGAAGAGATTAAACAACAGCTGCACGACAACATCCTTTGGATAAAAGACGCGCAGAAAAACAACCTGGTGGTAGGTTCACAAGCCAGGATTTTATATGCCGACAGTGAGGGCCGGATAAAAATTGCTCAAGCCATTAACAAAGCCATACGAGAAGGAAAAATTTCTGCTCCAGTAGTCTTGGGTCGCGATCATCATGACGTGAGTGGTACGGATAGCCCGTATAGGGAAACCTCCAACATTTACGATGGCAGTAAATTCACCGCGGATATGGCCGTGCACAATTTTGTAGGCGATGCCTTTCGCGGCGCTACCTGGGTGAGTTTGCACAACGGAGGTGGAGTGGGCTGGGGCGAAGTGATAAACGGAGGCTTTGGTTTGGTATTGGATGGAAGTGCTGAAGCCGACCGCAAACTTGAACAAATGCTCTTCTGGGATGTGAACAACGGCATTGCACGCCGTGGCTGGGCCCGCAACGAAGAGGCCCTTTTTGCCATCAAACGGGAAATGCAACGCAGTCCGGGTTTAAAAGTAACCTTACCCAATCTCGTTGATGATAGCTTATTAGAAAATTTATTTTAATCCATAATGTATGATGATTTCAAAATTTCGTGTTTTACTTTTTGTTTCCATTTTCGCCACTGTTGTTTACGGACAAAACAAGCTCTTAACTATTCAAGACGCGGTTCTCAAAGGAAGAAGCAGTCTGGCACCCAAACGCCTTCAGGGACTTGCCTTTATTCCTGAATCCAATCGAATAAGTTATATTGACAAAAACACCTTATATGTGCTGGAGCCAACGAAGGCTCAGGTTATTTACAACCTAAGTGTAGCGGGTTTGAACACCCAGCTTAAAGCACAGAAGATGGATACTGTAGCAGCTTTTGAAGGTTTGTTATGGAAAGACGAGCGCTCGTTTTATTTTAAAAGCGCAAAACAGGAATGGGTATTTGCAACTGACAGCAAAACAATCACAAGTTCCGAACGCAAAACAAATCCTGAAGGTTTAGAAAATCTCGAAGAATTTAAAGCAGGTGAACGATACGCCTATGTTAAAGAAAACAACGTATTTGTATACAATGCAGGACTAACAGAACAGGTTACCAAAGACGGTTCCTATGAGATTGTGAACGGAAAAAGTGTGCACCGCGATGAATTTGGAATCACCAAAGGCTTGTTCTGGAGTCCAAATGGAAACGCTTTGGCGTATTATCGCATGGATCAAAAGGACGTGACCGATTATCCCATTATCGACTGGACCACTTATCCTGCGGCGAATGCCAACATCAAATACCCTATGGCTGGCAACAGAAGCCATTACGTTACCTTACACGTGTATAATCTGAAAAACAACACCAGTTTGCAGATAAAAACCCAGGGACCAAAAGAACAGTATCTCACGAATGTGGCCTGGAGTCCGGATGAGAAAACCATTTACATGGCCGTACTCAATCGCGAACAAAACCACTACCAACTCAACAGTTATGATGCTCAAACCGGAGAGTTCATTAAAACCCTGTTCGAAGAAAAGGACGAACGTTATGTGGAACCTCAACACCCTGTGCTTTTTGTAAAAAACAATCCCGGTCAATTTATCTGGCAAAGCCGCAAGGATGGCTATAATCATCTTTATCTGTATACTTCAGATGGAAAGCTGATCAAACAATTGACCAAAGGAGCCTGGGAGGTAAAAGCTGTAAATGGGTTTGATGCCAAAGGCGAAAATCTCTTTTTTCACGCCAACGAACAAAGCCCGGTGAACCAGGATTTTTATTCGGTGAATTTAAAATCAGGAAAAATCAGCCGATTAACCCAAGGCAATGGATTTCACATGGCTGTTATGAGCTCAAAAGGTGATGTGTTTATTGATGGGTTTTCGTCGAGCACGGTTCCGAGAGAATACAACATCGTGAATGCCAAAACCGGAAAAGCCCTGAATTTCTTTAAGGCTGAGAATCCGGTAAAGGACTATAAAACCGGCTCCTGGAATTTGTTTTCCATCAAAAATCCGGATGGAACCGATTTGTATTGCCGTTTATTCCGTCCCTGCGATTTCGACAGCACCAAAAAGTATCCTGTGATTGTTTACCTCTACAACGGACCACACTCACAATTGGTGACCAATACCTGGATGGCCGGGGGGGAGCTCTGGTACCAGTACATGGCGCAAAAAGGCTATATTGTATTTACACTCGACGGGCGCGGCACCTCCAACAGGGGCAAAGCATTTGAACAGGTGATTCATCGGAACCTGGGATCAAATGAAATGGCCGATCAGCTGAGTGGCCTGGATTATTTAAAATCGCTGCCTTACGTTGACGCTACCCGCGTAGGGGTGTTTGGCTGGAGTTATGGAGGTTTTATGAGCACCAGTTTAATGACACGGCAGCCCGGGGCGTTTAAAGTAGGCGTAGCCGGCGGACCGGTAATCGACTGGAGTTATTATGAGATCATGTACGGCGAACGCTATATGGATATGCCTCAGGAAAACAAAGAAGGTTACGAAAGAAATAATTTGCTCAACCACGTTGAAAAGTTAAAGGGCAAACTGCTGATGATTCATGGTGCACAGGACAATGTGGTGGTGTGGCAGCACAGCATGATGTATTTGAAGAAAGCCGTTGAAAAAGGAGTGCAGGTGGATTATTACGTTTACCCGGGCCATGAACACAATGTCTTAGGAAAAGACAGGGCCCATTTGATGGAGAAGATTTGTAATTATTTTATCGAAAACCTTTAAGCTTATATTACCATGTTTCGAAGGAAGTCACCGACCTCCGGAGATCTTTGCTTCTCAGGTTGTAGGAAGCATGAAGTTCCCAGGATCCTGTTGCATTTCCAGCCAGATTACTGATGGTGACATCATAGCCTACGAGCATAGAGAAAAATGAGTTTCTGTAACCGGCGCTAAGTATAGCGGTATCGTAATTGGAGCAAGCTAAACCGGTTATCAAATGATCATAAAAGAGGGCATTGAGTGCCAAGCGTGTGGTGTAATAATCCTGTTGAACATTCAATAGTCCAGAAAATTGCAGGCGCAGGTTTTTGTTGCATTCCAGGTTATAAGAAACATGCAGGTTCACTTTCTGAGGTAAGCCTTGCCCTCCTGCAAAACCCACATCGGGTTGGTTCATATGGAAAATGGAAGCGCCGACGTATAGTTTGTCCAGGTAGGAAAAAAGCAGCCCCGTATTAAGATCCAGATAGCTTTTTTCAATTCTGGAACTATCCAAGGCATACCCATACCTGTAGTCGTATGGTTCACTAAATCCCCATTGGCTGACGTCTATGGCTCTGTATCCAAAACCTATCTGAAAAGAGGGTATCACCTTAATTTGTCCACCCTTGAAGTGCAGGTGCTGTGCATAAGTGAATGAATATAGTTTTGAAGAATACTCACCTAGGCCAAACTGGTCGAACATCACAGTAGCGCCAATACCGGCTTTAATTCCTGAAAGATAGAGGTCTGCGCTATTGAGAAACGTGATGTAGCGTCCCGATAAATTCGGCCACTGATTTCTAAAAGAGAATTGATTTCTGAAGCCCCCGTTGCTGCCGGCAAAGGAAGGGTTAAGGCTCAATAAACTTTGGTTAGAATTCAGGAAGAATGCATCCTGTGCCCTTAAGCAAACACAAAGGCCAAACACAAAAAAGGCCGAGGCTACTTTTTTCATGAACCGGGTTTTGCTAAGTAAATTTAGCAAATAAAACCAGATAAAGATCAGGCCAGGGATTTTGCCTTGCTCATCAGGCTTTCGATCTCCTCCGTTTCAATCGGAATGTTTTTCATCAAATCCATTTGACCCGTTGTGGTAATCAGAATGTTGTTTTCAATGCGTATGCCCAATCCCTCTTCAGGGATATAAATTCCGGGCTCCACCGTAAACACCATGCCGGCTTGCATAGGCTCAGTAAAGAAGCCCACATCGTGCACATCCAGACCCAAAAAGTGGGAAGTTCCGTGCATAAAGTACTTTTTATAAGCCGGCCAGTTGGGATTTTGTTTTTTTACGTCTTCCGATTTTAACAGACCCAGTTTTAACAGTTCCTCGGTCATTAAATCGCCCACGGCCTTGTTGTATTTTTCAAAGGTTTGCCCCGGCAAGAGCATTTTAGTGGCGGCACGGTGCACGCGCAGTACGGCATTGTAAACGTCTTTCTGACGTTGATTGTACTTTCCGTTTACAGGAATGGAGCGCGTTAAATCACTGGCATAATTGGCGTATTCGGCAGCCACATCCAATAAAATCACATCACCATCTTTACACTGGCGGTTGTTCTCTACATAATGCAACACACAGGCGCTGGCGCCACTGGCAATGATGGGTCCGTAGGCCCATCCCTGTGAGCGGTTGCGGATAAATTCGTGGATCAATTCGGCTTCAATTTCGTATTCCCAAACACCGGGTTTAATAAATGAAAGCAAACGCCGAAATCCTTTTTCAGTGATGTCGCAGGCCTTTTGAATCAGATCGATTTCGATAGTGCCTTTAATTGAACGTATGCGGTGCATGATGGGAGCGCTGCGTTCGAAATGGTGCAAAGGGTATTTGGCCATCAGGCTTTTGTTGAAACGGTCCTGTGCAGTTTCCACTTCAATGTAACGCCTGGTGTGTTCGTTGCTGTTCAGGTAAATGTTTTCTGCCTGCGCGAAAAAGGCTTTACAAATTTTATCGAATTCATGAAACCAATACACGTGCTCAATGCCACTTGCTTTGGAGGCTTGATCCTTGTTCAGTTTGGCGCCTTCCCAAATGGCAATGAGTTCACTGGTTTCGCGTACAAACAACACTTCTTTGTGTTTCCCGTCTTTCACATCCGGAAAAATCACCAGCATGGTTTCTTCCTGATCAATCCCGCTGAGATAAAACAAATCGCTGTTTTGGCGAAAACCCATGCTGCCATCGGCATTGGTGGGCATAATGTCGTTGCTCACAAACACAGCTATACTGTTGGGTTTTAGCTGGGCCGCGAATTTGCGACGGTTGTCGGTAAAGAGCTGATTACTGATGGCTTCGTATTTCATAAGAGATGGGCGATGGCTAAGTCAACTAAACACACTCCATTCGGAGGGATAACGAAGGTAAGGAATAGATCAATAAAATGAAAGTCATCGCAATTATCAGCAGCAATGAGATGGTAAAAGGGCCAAAGCCCAATTAATTATTTCCTGAGCACTGCAATTTTGTTTTTGGAAAGCTCAGTCAAAAAAGCAGATTTGTCGATTTGTTTGGGAACAATCAGTTCTTCATGAAAATGCCCATCGGATTCTTTGTAAAAGCGAAAAATCCACTCCTCATACTCCCCTGAACGCGAATCAACCTGAACGCAAATTAAATGCGACAACAATAAATTACCCCGGTGTCTTTTGAAGATGAGACACCCTTTTTCAACAGAAAAATGTTTGCCGAAAAAATGCAATCGGCTGTAGTAAAAGTCAAAACGCAAATAAGTGAAAAAGGAGAGCACCATTAAACTTAAACTCGGACCACTTAAAACGCCCGAACCTGCGATTGTAAAAACCAGTGGCATCAGGGTGATGAGAAATGAGGTAAACCTGGCATCACTGATTATTCTGGATTTTAAATAACGCTCTGAAATCCCACTCAATATGGTATTCTTTTCTTTGAACAATCTGGACCTCACGTCTTTGTAGGTCCTCTCTCCAATCAGGATCTGGTTCAGCAAAATCCCGGTTGAAAAATACAAATGAGGGTAATGGAGTTTAATCTCCTGTGGCGATTCAAAATAGTGCTCTATGCAAACACTGATAAATTCATTGATGTTAGTCCCCCCGTATTTTCTGAACACTGAAGGTCTACCAGCCTTAAGGGCATAATGTACCTCGTAGGCTGAAGCCAGCCAGGCTTCAAAATAGTAGTGAACAAAATAGTCCTGTTCCTCTCCGCGAAAACCATTGAAACGCAAGGCGTGTGCGAATTCATGTAAACCCAGATTGATGTTATCTTCACTGTGTTTATATCCATGTAAGAAACTTTTCCAGCTGAGTTTCAAATACCCGTTCAAATTGGTTTCTCCTCTGAATTTACGTCCTGAAGGAACATGGTCGAAATCACCCGGATACAGTATGATAGCGTCGAAGTAGCTCAAATCCCAAAGGCTTAAGCCAAAAGTGAGCTGCACAGCTGAGGCGGCTATCAGAATTTTCACAGCGTTATTGGGCACAAACCCTTCGGCACCTAAAATTTCTTTACCCTCAATAAAGCGTAAACATCGTTTTGTAAAAAGCGTTTTATCGGTTTCACATAAAGTGTTGTAATACGTGAAGGAAGCAGTTAACAACTGGTCCAAAGAGGCTGTACTTAGCGGAATATCAGTGGTATTGTGCATGCCAATTAATTTAACAAGATATGCAACTTTTTATATTTAAAAACTTATCTTTGTTTGAGTTAAGATAATTCAAAACGTATGATTGATTTAAGCGGATTTATTTCTATTTCTGGTCAACCCGGATTATTTAAAATTATAGCCCAAAGTAAAACGGGCATTATTGTGGAAGGATTGCACGATAAAAAGCGCAGCAACGTGTATGCTTCAACCAAAGTGTCAACTCTCTCCGACATCAGTATGTTTACTACCGGAGAAGACAAGCCCATTGAAGAAATCATGACCAGCATTTTTGAAAAGGAAAAAGGCGGTCCGGCCGTTGATCAAAAGGCAGATGATAAAACGATTGTGGCGTATTTCGCAGCTATCCTCCCTGAGTACGATAAAGAAAGGGTATACGTAAGCAACATGCGTAAGCTGCTGACCTGGTATAACGCGCTTCAAAGCACAGGAAATTTAAAGACCAAAGAAGAAAACAAGGATGCGGATGGAAAAGCCATCAACCTGAAAGCTGAGGAAAAATCAGCGGTTAAAAAAGGCCCTGTAAAAGAACAAAACAAAGCAAAAGCGGTAGCCGGTGTGAAAAAGACAGCGGGTGTACGCAAAACGGGCACAGCCTGATTGTTACAGATAAAACAAAAAGCCATTCTCAAAAGGAATGGCTTTTTTGTTTATAGTAGCCTGGATGGTTGTCGATTATTGATCCTTATAAATCAGCATGTTGATAATGCCCTTGGCCGGACTTGAATTGTCGCTCAGCGTTACCACAAAGGGTTTGCGCTGGCCTTCGTAACAATTGTACACCACATAGCCCTGGTCTTCTATGGGATTGGGAAGTTTGTTGGAGTAATAATCTTTTAAATCACAGAACAAATAGGATATGAGTTCCTCATCGTTACTGCTGATCTGCACGTTAATCTCCTGCAGGCTGTCCCCACTAAAGGTGTATTCAATGGAATAGTCGGTTAAACTATCGGCCCGGTATTCGTAATACAATTGATTCGGACCGGCTTCTTTTGGCTCGGAGGGCTCCGCTTTTTTAACGGAGTCCATGGAGGTGTTGAGGTCGAGACCCCTGAAAACACCATGCCGTGTGCGAATAATATCGTCAAGCAAAACATGATAACCTTCAAAAACGCGGTGTGAAACGGGGGCCGTGTTTTTTTGCTCGCTTTGGCAGGAAAAAAACAGTAGGAAAAAGGCAATAACGACCGGTATGTTAAGGACTAAACGCACAAACGTATTCGACAAATATACTATTTATACGATTGTGAGCAGGCAAACAATACTCTAAACTATCAAAAGCACCTTGTGAATGAGTAAATGGAAAAGCTTTAAAAACAAAAGACAATTACTGCTTCTAGAATTCGCCACCCTTGGCACTAATCCAACACTTCGGGGCGCATTTAGTTCGCACAGTTGTTATTATGTAATAAGGTGCTCATGAATGCGCCCCCTTTGGCACTAATCCAGCGCTTCTGGTCGCATTTGCGGGAAAAACAACACTTCCTGTATGGCGGCGTTGTTGGTCATCAGCATGGTGAGGCGATCAATTCCAATTCCGATTCCTGCGGTTGGAGGCATACCATATTCCAGAGCACGTAAAAAGTCGTGGTCAATAAACATAGCCTCGTCATCTCCTCTTTCCTGAAGTTTTAATTGTTCCTCAAAGCGTGCGCGTTGCTCAAGCGGATCATTTAATTCAGAATAGGCATTGGCAATTTCCTTTCCATTGATCATCAATTCAAAACGCTCCACCAAACCTTCCTTGCTGCGGTGTTTTTTGGTGAGCGGACTCATTTCCACCGGGTAATCTGTTATAAAGGTGGGCTGTATATAGTGCTTTTCAGAGGTTTCTCCGAAAATCTCATCAATCAGTTTTCCTTTGCCCATGGAGGCTTCTGTATGGATGTTGAGTTGTTTGCAAACCCCACGCAATGCCTCTTCGTCCATGCCTGAAATGTCGATGCCCGTGTGTTCTTTGATGGCATCGTACATACTTATTTTTTTGAAAGGGGCCTTAAAATCAATTTTCTGATCACCCACCTGAATTTCAGTGGTACCATACAGGTCCATCGCTACTTTTTCAAGTAATTTTTCGGTGAAGCTCATCATCCAGTTGTAATCCTTGTACGCTACGTAAAATTCAAGTACCGTAAACTCCGGATTGTGGGTGCGGTCCATGCCTTCGTTGCGGAAGTCTTTGGCAAATTCATATACTCCGTCAAAACCGCCAACAATAAGGCGTTTGAGGTACAACTCGTTGGCAATCCTCAGGTACAAAGGCATGTCGAGCGCGTTATGATGCGTCATGAAGGGGCGGGCAGCGGCACCCCCGGGGATGCCTTGAAGAATAGGCGTTTCCACTTCAAGCAATCCGGCATTGTTAAGGGTTTGGCGAATGGTATTCATCATCTGTGTGCGTTTTTTGAAGGTATCGCGCACATGAGGATTAATAATCAGGTCAACATAACGCTGCCTGTAACGGAATTCAGGATCGCTAACGGCATCAAATGATTGCCCGCTATCGTCGGTTTTTACAATCGGCAGCAGCTTAAGCGATTTGCTGAGCAACTTAAAGGAGGTAACGTGAATGGAAATTTCTCCGGTTTTTGTTGTGAACACATAGCCTGAAACACCAATGATATCGCCAATGTCAATGAGTTTTTTCCACACCTGATCGTACAGGGTTTTGTCCTCTCCGGGGCAAATGTCGTCCTTACGAATGTATAGCTGTATCCTGCCGCTGGCGTCCTGAATCACGGCAAAGCAAGCCTTACCCATATCGCGTACACTCATGATACGACCGGCTATAGAAATGTCTTTGTAATTGAGTTTATCTCTTTCGTAATTGTCCTTGATATCAAGGGAATTTACATTCACATGAAAGGCTTCTGCAGGATAAGGCTCAATGCCCAGGGCCTTCAATTCTTCGAGTTTCTGCCTTCTAATGTGTTCTTGTTCGCTCAGTTGCACCGACATAAAAATGATCTTAATGGATAAAAACGCAAAAGTACAGTTTTAAATCAATGAGACTATGATTTTGCGGGTCCAAAGGACGAGGCTAAATCACTCGTTAATTGGATTCCGTAAAGGCAAATGTCCTGACCAAAGGTCTCTTTCGAAGTGTTTTCACACGAGCCAGCACAAACAAGAAATAAATGGTTTTTGTATGAAAATTGTGCCAGGCGCTTGTGGATGTGAGATAATTTGTAAACCCATGTCCGGGTGTTTTTCTAAACCACAGAACTGTGGTCTTTTTTACTGGTATCCCAGAAAAATATTGCGCTGAAAATCAACATTTTATAATCTAAGAAATGTTTTTAACAGTTTTTTGTTTAACGAATGCAACAAAAGACTAAACATTCTAATACATTTGTTTAACGAAATTAACTAAACATTAAACAATATGACGGCTATAGAATTTAACACCAAAATCCTTAACGAGCGCCCTTCTTTGAAAAGCTTTGCTTTAAGTCTCACCAGAAACTCTGAAGACGCCATGGACCTTATACAGGAAACCTATGTGAAGGCCATCACCTATAGAAGTAAGTTTGAAGACAGCACCAACCTTAGAGCCTGGTTGTTCACAATCATGAAAAACACTTTCATTAACGCTTATCGACGAAATGTAAAAAGCAAAAGTTTTATTGTGAAGGGCGATGAACTTGCCTTGCAAAGGGCATTCAAACAAAATTCCTACAACCATAGCGAGAGCCGTATGAATTCAAAAGAAATCCTTGAAAAAATCAATGCATTGGAAGATCAGTACAAAGTGCCTTTTACGCGTTATTACAACGGTTACAAGTACGAGGAGATTGCTCAGGAGCTTAGCCTGCCTTTGGGTACAGTAAAAAGCCGCATCTTTATTGCACGCAAAATCCTAATGAACGAATTGAGTCATTTCAGAAATTGAAGCCACAGCTGAGCATATTCTGGTTTCGTCGCGATTTGCGATTGAACGATAACACAGCGCTTTTTCACGCGCTTTCAGAAAATGCCTCAGTACTTCCGGTTTTCATTTTTGATACAACTATTCTTGATACGTTAGAGAACACATACGATCGCCGGCTTGACTTTATTCATCAGGCTTTAGGACACATCAAAAAACAGGTTCAATCCCTGGGCTCTACTCTAAGAGTTATTCACTCTTCTCCCCTTCAGGCCTTTCAGCTGCTTTGTAATGAATTTCAGGTGAACAGCGTGTATTGCAATCACGATTATGAACCTTACGCCCGTGAAAGGGATGCTGAAATTCAATCCTATCTGCAAAAACAAGGCATTGCATTTTTATCGTTCAAAGACCAATGCATATTTGAAAAACAAGAAGTGGTAAAGGACGATGGCCTTCCTTATACAGTATTCACGCCTTATAGCCGGAAATGGAAAAGCAAGCTGGAGCTCGCGCATTATAAACCTTACAAAACGGAAGAGCATTTCCATCACTTTTTTAAAACTCAGCCCTCTCCAATGCCTTCACTTGAACAACTGGGTTTCCAAAAAACGGATATGGTGTTTAATCCTGGTCCGACCCTTAAAGAACAGTTGTTGCGGGACTATAAAGAGAAGCGCGATTTCCCTGCTTTGGATGCGAGCAGCAGGCTAAGCGTTTACCTTCGGTTTGGTATCCTCAGCATACGGCAATTGGTGGCCAAAGCTCTGTTACATAGCGAAACCTGGCTGAACGAACTCATCTGGAGAGAATTTTACATGATGATTCTCTGGCATTTTCCTCATGTTGCCAAGGAGGCTTTCAAACCTTCTTACAACACCATAGTATGGAGAAACAACGAAAAAGAATTTGAATTGTGGTGCAAAGGGCTTACCGGTTTTCCTATAGTAGATGCAGGGATGCGGGAATTAAATGCAACGGGGTTTATGCACAACCGCGTGAGAATGATTGTGAGCAGTTTTTTGGTGAAAGATCTTCTAATCGACTGGCGCTGGGGCGAGGCCTATTTTGCCTCTAAACTTATTGATTTTGACTTGAGCGCAAACAATGGTGGCTGGCAATGGGCTGCAGGAACGGGCTGCGATGCCGCTCCTTACTTCAGGGTGTTCAATCCAACGGAACAACAAAAAAAGTTTGATCCCGATTTTGTTTACATCAAAAAATGGGTGCCGGAGTTTGGCACAAAGGCTTACCCACACGCTATGGTTGATCATGCCATGGCGCGACAAAGGGCTCTGCTTACTTATAAAACAGCCCTGAATGAGGTGAAACAAATGACCCTGTTTAATTAAGCAGGGTCAATAACACTCAAAAAAAAAGGACTGTTCCTTTATCAGAAACAGTCCTATTAAAAAAAATCCAGTGGTTTTATTTGCTTACCAGCACCAATTCATCGATGATGTTTTTGGCACCTCCAAGTTTATCAACTATAAAGAGCAAATACCTTACATCAAGGCAAATGGTACGGTTTAAATCGGCATCAAAAGCAATTTTATGACTCAGGGCTTCGTAGTTTCCGTCGAAAGCCAATCCTATCAATTCACCTTTGGCGTTGATCACCGGCGAACCTGAGTTACCTCCGGTGATGTCGTTGGTAGTAATAAAAGTCACCACCACGTCTCCGGTTTTTTTGTCGAGGTACTGACCGTAATCTTTGTTTTTGATCAGCTCCATAAGTTTAGCTGGAGCATCAAATTCATAGTCACCCGGTTTGTATTTTTCGCTCACACCTTTAAGGGTACATACCTCGCTGTATTTCACCGCGTCGCGTGGAGAGTATGATTTTACATTCCCATAAGAAACACGCATGGTAAAGTTTGCGTCAGGGTAAAGGGTAGTGCCTTTTTTCATTTCCAGAATCCCTTTTTGGTATTTGTTATTCCAGGCAAAGGAGTTGGCATTGTATTCAGTGAAGTGCGCCTTTATTTTGGCGTTGTAATTGTCAACAAAAGCGCTCACCGTTTTGTAGGCCGGATCGTTGCGCAGGGTTTCCAAATCGGGTTTTTCAATGAATGCTTTATAAGCTGCATCGTTGAGAATAAGGGTTTTTGAGAATACATCTTTTGAAAAACGTTTGTAGGTATCGTCTAAATCAAGCTGCCCGTAATTTTGTTTTAAGTTCATGTAAAATTCTTCGGGAATCTGGGTGCTGATGATATCCGTGAAAAACATACGCAACATAATGGCCATGATGTTTTGGTCGGATGCAAGGTTTTCGTCCTTAATAAACTTTTCGCGGGATACCTTGAAAGCATCTATGGCTTTAGTGATTTCCTGAGGAGCTGTGGTGGCTGAGCTGCTTAGAGCCGTTTCCAACGATTTGAGGCTGGAAGCGTAGGCGAGCAAAGGAGAACCAAAAATGCCTTCATTCAGATACACACGGCTTTTGGCGTAGGGGGTCCAGGCATCGTAAACGGTTTTTACATTCGAAAACAAGTTATCGTACTCAGTTTTTCCTTTCGCCCAGGCTTCAAAAGCGGCTTCATCGGCCTGTTTGCGTTCGTATACCTTGTGTTTAATCAATTGTTTGGATTCACCGTCAAAAAACTTCCAGTAATTGGCAATACCGGCGTAAGAGCTGGCCAATTGAATTTTAACCGCAGGGTCTTTCACCATTTCGGCGAGCATGGCTTTGAGGCGGGCATCGCGCAGGTTAACCAAGCTCGGGTTTTCAATCTCTGTTTTTAATTTAACCCCGTAAGACGTTTCATAACGGTTGGTACCACCGGGGTAACCATAAATCATGGCATAATCTCCATCGTTCAATCCTTTAATGGAAACCGGTAAAAAATGTTTGGGTTTTAGTGGCAGGTTTTCTTTTTTGTATTCGGTAGACGCTTTTCCATCGGCCGACATGTACACGCGGAAAATGGAGAAGTCGCCGGTATGGCGTGGCCACTCCCAATTGTCGGTATCCCCACCAAATTTACCAATGCTTTCAGGTGGGGTACCTACTAAACGTACATCCTTGTAACGTTCGTAAGTGAATTGCAAAAACTGATTGCCTTTGAAAAAGCTGCTGATTCTTACCTCATAGGCTGTTCCTTCACTGGCTTTGTCTGACATTTCTTTTAATATGCCGGGCAGCTTGGCAATGTAGTCGGCCGGTTTAATGTCTTTTAGTTTGGCATTTACAGCTTCTGTAACGTCATCAATTTTCACCAAAAACTGAACACTCAAACCCGGACAGGCAATTTCCTGATCCTTGCTTTTGGCCCAAAACCCATCTTGCAGGTAATTGTGCTCCACCGTACTGGCCGCCGCAATGTTGCCATACCCGCAGTGGTGGTTGGTAAAAATAAGACCATCCTTGCTTACAATTTCGCCGGTGCAACCGCCTCCAAAGATCACGATCGCGTCTTTGATGCTGCTTTTATTCATGCTGTAAAGCTGTTCTTTGCTGAGTTTAAGTCCGCGTTTTTGCATATCGGCATAGGTTTTATCACCAATCAGGTGCACCAAAAACATGCCTTCATCGGCTCTTAGAACCAGGGAGCTCAAACTAAGACTTAAGAGAAATAGGGAAAGTAATTTTTTCATGTGTTTTAAATTAGGGTACAAAAATAGCAGAGTATTCTGAATAATGTTCTGAAATAGAACCCCGAATCAGCCCGATTAAATCTCATTACCCCCGCTCATCAGGGTTGATTCTGTTAAATAATTTCAATCTAGTCTTATCTTTGCCTTTTTGGCTCCGTAGTTCAATGGCGAGGCGCGCTCGCCATCAGGAGCTGGCCTCCTGACTGGATAGAATGACAGATTCCGTTAGCCAAACATCCGCATTATTTTTCACGTACATCCTTTATTCAAAGGAACATTCTAGGTTTTATATCGGTCAGACCCAAAATCTTGCAGGGCGATTGGAAAGACACAACAAAGGCGCTGTAAAATCTACACAACCTTATATCCCATGGATTTTGATAGGAAACATTGAAAAGAATAATAGGAAAGAGGCGATGATTTTAGAAAAAAAGCTTAAAAATCTGAATACTGAAGATTTAAAAAAGTTCATGTGGAAATACTTTCCGGACTGTGTTTTTCCTTAAAAGAATGTACAGATAAGTTTATCTTTGCCTTTTTGACTCCGTAGTTCAACTGGATAGAATGACAGATTCCGGTTCTGTTGGTTGGAGGTTCGAATCCTCTCGGGGTCACAGATGACCAAAATCGCTCATCTCTTGCACTTAAGGCTGCAACATATGGCATATTCGGGCGTGTAAAGTGCATAGGCTGCATAGCGACAAGCGATTTTGGTCCATTCTTTTTAAGGATTTTGAATCAACTGATTTTATCCCATTGAGGCCAAATAGCTTCCTTAAACCCTCTCTGTTTCATCAAATTTGATAAAGTCTTAGTTGTTTTATCTATTCTTTATCGCATTGGTATCTGCCTAATGCAAATCCAATAAAGATGTAATAATCCACTAACTTTGGCGTTTATAAGTCCTGTGATGCATTAAACATGAAAAAAGGCCTTTCTCTCCTCTTTCTTTTTCTAACCATTATCGCCTGGGCCCAGGTTGGCCCCGGCACCTGGAAGGACCACCTGAGCCTGAACGCCTGTTTTTCGGTAACCAGATTGGGAACCACCATTTACGGGGCGAGTTACACCGGGGTGTATTATCTCGATGAAATTGAAAAAGGCCCAAAACCCCTCAACAAAATCAATGGGCTTTCGGATGTTGGTCCTAAACTATTGAGAGCAAACCCATACAACAATAAATTGCTGGTAATTTACCAAAGCAGCAACATAGATGTACTTGACATCAACAACAATGTGAGCAATTACCCCGACATGAAACTAAAAACCTTTAACGGAAAAAAAACCGTAAATGAGGTCACCTTTCATAAACAGTTTGCTTATCTGGCTTGCGGTTTTGGCATTGTGTTGTTTGATACCGAAAAGCTTGAAATCAAAGACACCTATATCATTGGCCCCGGCGGTTCGCAGCTGGAAGTGTATCAAATTGCTCTGAACGATTCCCTGATTTTTGCCGCTACACCCCAGGGTTTGTACCGCGCGAATTATTTAAAATCCTCTCTCAACAATTTCAACAGCTGGAAGATGGATAGCGTAAGCATCCCCAAAGGCCCTTATGTTGGCGTTACCAGCCTCGACTCAAAAATAGTGGCGGTGTATGCACCCAGTAAACTTGATAAAAACATAAGGGGTATGGACAGCATCTATGTCCTGCAAAACAATGTGTGGTCCAAGTACCCTTCAGCCGCTACTTCCCCCAATACGATATACAAAGTGGGACCTGTTTACGGTTCGTATTTTTCAGTACATGATCTCTATGGGGTTTTTGTTCGCGACATCAATACCGGTCAGGTCATCAACTACATTACCACCTTCAATGGTTCAACCAATATGGACATCCGCGATTTTTATTTTGGCAAAGATTCGGAAGCCAACTACTCGTATTGGGTGGCGGACTACATGAACGGATTGTATCAAACCTACAGTTACTTTCCCTACTATCCTCAAAACAAAATCATCACCAATGGTATCAATCGCAGCATTCTAAACAGCGTAGATGTATTTGACGGCGCCGTTGGCATTTCTCCTTCACATCCTGAGGACGCGGGAGGCACCAATTACACCGATCAGGCCTTGAATGTGATGCGAAACGGAGAGTGGAAGTATTTTTCTCCAAAGGACCTCTCGGGTAACACCATTCTTGATATAACCTATGTGTATTTTGATCGTAAGGACAAGAGCCGAATCTGGGCTTCTTCCTGGTATTCGGGCTTGTTGCAGTACCGCAACGATACCCTCATTAAGATTTACAACAGTTCTAATACCAGCATGCCGCAGGTGGTGCCCGGTAACCCTCGCTGTACGGGGCTTGACATGGACAGCGAAGGCAACTTGTGGCTGGCCAACAGCGACGTAAAGAATTTTTTAAGTGTGCTTAAAACCAACGGACAGTTTGTGAATTATAATTTTGACGCGGCCAGATTTACACGTCGTATTCTGGTAGATCAGAACGATTACGTGTGGGCCATACATGAACGTGATGGCGGCATAACGGTGTTTAACCCAAAGACTTTGGATTATAAAGTACTTACTAAAGATGTGGGCAATGGTAATTTGGGAAGCAATGCCATTCACTCTATTGCCGAAGATAAATCAGGAAAAATTTGGGTGGGTACGGCCGAAGGCATACGCGTTTTTTACAACCCCACAGCGATTTTTAGCGGTTCAAATTTTGATGCACAACCCATAAAAGTGGTGGAAGATGGCATTGTTGAACTGTTGTTGGGCAACGATATCGTTTCTGCCATTACGGTGGATGGTGCTGACAACAAATGGGTGGGAACCCGTTCAGGTGGGGTGTTTTGTTTTAGCCCCGACGGCATAACCGAGCTTCACCATTTTACTACCGATAACAGTCCTTTGTATTCCAATTCCATACTCGACCTGAATTACGATGAGGTAACCGGTGATGTTTTTATAGTTTCGGATCTGGGATTACAATCTTACCGTTCCGCCATCATTGCAGGTTCAGAAGAATACAGTAACGTGTTCGCTTACCCCAACCCCGTGCGACCGGGATTCACAGGGAAGGTTTACATAAGAGGACTGATTGACAATTCGGTTGTGAAAATTGTAGATGAAAGTGGTAACCTGGTTTGGGAAAACAAATCCACGGGTGGACAATTGGAATGGCCGGTAACCATGCTGAACGGACAACGCGTGGTTTCAGGGGTATACGTGGTATATGCCAGCACTCCGGACGGAGAACAAAAGGTGGTGACCAAAGTTCTTGTAATGAATTAATGCGCGTTTCTGAAAAAGCACTCATCCTGCAAAGCATCAAACACGGGGATAAAAAGTACATCCTGAAACTTTTTTCCCGGCAGCATGGCATGCTTAGCGCCGCTGTAAATGTGGGCCAGTCGAAAACCTCAAAAATCAGAAGCTCTGCTGTAATGCCTTTGAATTTTATTGAAGCGGAACTTATTTTTAAGGAAAACAAAGACATACACTTGCTCACCGAATTGAGCGTGTATAAAGCCCAATCCAACATCCACCAGCACATTTCCAAGTTAAGCATTGCGCAGTTTATGCATGAGGTGATGCTTAAAACCTTAAAGGACCAACACGAACACGCCGCGCTGTTTGCATTTGTGGAAGAGTGTTTCGATTATTTAAATGCGGCTAATGAGGGGTATCATAACCTACACCTTCACTTTTTATTGGAGCTAAGCAAACACCTGGGGTTTGAACCCCAAAACAACAGGAATGATAGCAGCTTGTTTTTTGATGTAAGAGAAGGTCGGTTTACCGAAACCGCTATGGTTTGGCCGTTTGGCCTTGATCAAGCCCAGTCGGCCTTATTTTCTGAAACACTCCAATGCGATTTTTTCACAGCTCGGTTTTCGAGAGAGGAAAAACATTTGGTGCTGGACGTGTTTCTGAATTATTTTGCATTTCACATTCCGGGTTTCGGAATTTTAAAAAGTCCTGAAGTATTAAAGGAAGTATTCAACGATTAATAATCCTTGTACGAATTCCAGAGGCTGCTTTTTATAGCAATAAACAGGTAGGGATTTTGCAGCTTGTAGTTCTTGTTGTTTTCTTCTGCCCTTTGTATCCAGGCAGTTTCCAGTCGCAGATTAATTTCCGGAACAATAAACCAGGTGAATCTCAGTTCGCTTTGCATCACCTGTGTGCGAACGCCTTGCGTGGTATAATGCCCGTAATCAAAGGGTCGGGTGTTGTAACTTAAAAAAATATTCTGTCCAACGTTGGACTTAGGCGATAATGAATCTTTTCCGATTAGAACCAGCATGCCCTGTGCACTCAACTCCCATTTGTTCTTACGATAACTTATTATTGAAAGAAGCTCTTTTAAATTGGCGCCCATGGGATGGGCCAGGGCCTGACCGTAATGGGAGTAGTTTTGTTCCACCACACCGTGGGTATAGGTGTAAGGCCGTATTTGGTTGTATTCGAAACGCCATTTAAGCCCTTTCACTCTAAAAGCGTTCACATAATTAAAACCGGCCTGCCAGGCTTGTTTGTTGGCCCACCAACCGTTGCCGGCTCTTACTTCTTTAAAGTAAAATTCATCCAGACCCAATTGTCCGTAAAATTTGATGGTTTTCCAAAGTGTAAAATTCAGGTTAAATCCAATAAAGGAATTGTCGGGTGAGCCCACGGCATATTCCTGCGGCCGCAGAAAAATAACAGGGTTCAGGTAATTGATATCAAAGGTTCTCACCCCGCTGGTATCGGTTCCCCTCCACACTACGTTTTCAAAAAAACCAATCTGAAGTTCTTTCAGGATGTTGTAGCTGAGGTAATGAAAAGTGCCGTATTTGTTTTTGAAATTGTTTTTTACGCCGTTCGCGCTGGTGACATCCAGCATCCAGGTGTACCACACGTTGTATTGAATGCGCCAGAAATTGGTATTGATGCCCAGGTAGGGCGTGGCCGGACCAAAATCGCTGTACAACACAGATCGGTAACCATCGCCGATAAAATGTTTGTCGCGCCCGATTTGAAAATTAAAAATCTTTGAATTTTTAGGACTGAAAGAAATATAGCCCTGGTAATCCAAAAAATTGTAACCGCGTGTGTCGTCTTTGTAGGCTTGCCCAAATTCAGGAATCAGGTTTTGTTTGGCAATGGTGGTGTCGAGAAAGAAGGGATAATTGTTATTTCCGGCGAGGAGAGTGAGGGCAAAGGTAAAATTGTGATTGATGTTATACTTGGCATGAATACCTGCCGTAACGCTACGCATGACTTGGTTTTCAAGCGCATCAAAACCTACTTCCGCATCCAGTAATGGATGAAATTGCAGGCTGTGTTTTGTTTTACTAATGGTGGATTTATTTAAGGAACGTTGAAGGAATGTATTTTGAAATCCGTAAGATTTGAAAGGCAGGAGGCTGTCTCTGGCTTCAAGAAACGTACTGCTTAAATAGGGGCGAAAGGAAGAGTGAAATTCGGTGGAGGGTTGAGTGGTGTTCCAAAACTCAAAGGCCGTTTGTACATCGCGCTGCAGAAAGGCGTTTTTGGACATGGCTTCTTTTTGAGAGTAGGCCATTGAGCTGTACACAAACAAAACAAGGAGAAACCGAAAACGCATAAGCAAGTAAATTTAAGGAAATTCGAGTTGCTGCGTTAGGGACACGAAGGGTTTAGCTCTTTTACCACGCCCTTCAGCGTGGTAAAAAGCCGGAGCGATAGCGTAGCCCGGAGTGGCCCGACCCCTGAAGCGAGGCGCCTGTATTTGCTGTAAGCGCCTCCGCTTTAGGGGTAACGCCCAAAAAAGAAATAAAAAAAACCCGCCTCTGAAGAGAAACGGGTTTTAAAGTAAATGAGTTTAAAAACTAGGCCTTCATTTCGCTGAGCACCTTGTTCATGCTGCGCACGGCCTCGGCACTTTTGTTGAATGCGGCTTGTTCATCGGCATTGAGTTTGTAATCCACAATGGATTCCCAACCGTTTTTGCCAATGATTACCGGTACACCCAAACAGATGTCTTTTTGTCCGTACTCTCCATCTAAATATACACAGCAAGGGAAGAGTTTTTTCTGATCGTTGATGATGCTGCTGACCAAAGCGGCTACGGCTGCTCCGGGGGCATACCAGGCGCTGGTGCCCAGCATGCCGGTTAAGGTGGCGCCACCTACCATGGTATCGGCAGCTACTTTTTTCAAAGACTCCTCATTTAAAAATTGAGAAACCGGAACACCGGTGTAAGAAGCTAAACGGGTTAAAGGAATCATTGTGGTATCGCCGTGACCGCCAATTACCACGCCGCTAATGTCGCTGGCAGGGGCGTTGAGGGCCATGGACAAATAACATTTAAAGCGTGCACTGTCCAAAATGCCACCCATACCAATGATGCGGTTTTTAGGCAATTTGCTTTCCTTAAGGGCCAGATAGGTCATGGTATCCATAGGATTGCTCACAATAATAATTACTGCGTTGGGGGAGTGTTTTAACACGTTTTCGGTAACGGTTTTAACAATGCCGGCGTTGATGCCAATGAGTTCTTCACGGGTCATGCCTGGTTTACGGGGAATACCGCTGGTGATTACCACCACGTTGCTGTTGGCGGTTTTGCTGTAATCGTTGGTGCTGCCTGTGATACGGGTATTAAAGCCGTTTAAGGTGGCGGTTTGCATAAGGTCGAGGGCTTTGCCTTCGGCGAAATTTTCTTTGATATCTAAAATCACCACTTCGCTGGCAATGCGGTTGAGGGCGATGTATTCAGCACAGGTTGCGCCTACGTTGCCGGCGCCAATTACGGATACTTTCATGGGATAAATTTTTTGTAGGGCAAATTTAATGGATTTGACTTAATTATAACCTAAGCCAGTAATAAATAATCAAGGCTTAAGTGTAATTTCAATGATTTGTATGCAGGCATGGATTTACACGCGAGAGGGTAGTCATAATTCCAGCTTTATATCAAAAACTCCGTTTGTAATCTTGTACTCTACGCTATCTTTAAAGAAATTGAATCGAAAAGTTCCAGAAATAATATTATTTATGGCATCAAATTTTGAAAATTTAATTTCTGAGTTTAACGTATCGGAAATCAAAAATTCACCTCCTTTTCCATCATAATAAATTGTAGAAAGCCCAAATCCCTTGCGGCTTAGTTTAAATGTTCCAACAGAGCCAATATTTCTTGCAAATAGTTCGATTTTTTGAAACGGCTGTGCATCCAGCTTTTTTGCACCTAAATAAAAGGTGTTATCAGTTGTATTCACCTGATATGAAAATCGGTTATCACTTAATATATTAGCGCCTCTTTCAGCTATCCAAACCTTACCATTTATTAAACAACCAAAAGTATTCTTGCCTTCTTGAGTTTCAACAGGTAGTTTCTCTTGAGAAGAGTGAACAGAACTACTTCCGGTTGAATTCTTTTTTTTACAATGCGTAAAATTTAGAATGAGCACACATGTCAAGAGCAGAAGTGAAGGACTGTGTTTTATGTAGTTTTGCAACATTTTAGTTAGATTATGTAAGCTAGTGTAACCGTTATAGTTCTGTATCTTTAATTTTTTTCTTGAAGGCGTCCAATTCATCGGATCAGTTGGGGAATTCTTACCATAAATTTAAATTATTTTTAGGTCCGTCAATTGTAAATCTTCCCCCCATTGTGCCACTATCCTTGAGTAGCCAAACAAGTTTAGCATTTAAAAAATCTTGACAAAAAACCGGTTTATTCAGATAGGATTTTCCCCGCCAAATTCAACAACTTGGCTTCCTGAAAATAATCGCACATGAGTTGTATGCCGGTGGGTAAACCGTTAGAGGCCTTGCCCGATGGCACCGAAATGGCGGGTACGCCGGCTATGTTGGCCTGCACCGTAAAAATATCTTCAAGATACATTTTAATGGGGTCAGCACTGTTTTTACCAAACTCAAACGCGGTGCCCGGTGTGGAAGGGGTCACCACACAATCAAACTCCTTAAACAAAGCCAGGGTTTTTTCCTGAACCACTCTGCGCACTTTTTGTCCCTTGCTGTAATAGGCATCGTAGTAACCGGCGCTGAGTACAAATGTGCCCAGCATAATTCTTCGTTTTACTTCAGCACCAAAGCCTTCGCTGCGCGATTTTTTATAGGTGCTCTCAAGATCAGTTCCTTTTTTGCTGCGGTGCCCGTAATGTATGCCCGAAAAACGGGAAAGGTTGCTTGAGGCTTCGGCTGTAGTGAGCACGTAATAAGTAGGCACCAGATATTCCAGGTAAGGAAAGGAAATCATCTCAACCTGGTGACCGGCTTTTTTAAAATTCTCCAACTGCTTCAACACATTTTGTTTTACCTCGGGGTCCAAACCCTCAGCGTCTATACATTCTTTTATACAGGCAATCTTGTATTTTTTATCGTCCTTCAACAAGCTAGAGTAAGCCGGCACGGTTTCAGAAGAGGAGGTGTTATCATGAACATCTTTTCCGCTGATGACTTCAAGAACAAGCGCCGCGTCTTCTACACTGTGCGTAATGGGACCAATTTGATCAAAAGAAGAAGCGTAAGCAATTAATCCGTAACGCGAAACCCGGCCGTAGGTTGGTTTGAGCCCAACGGTGCCTGTAAAAGAAGCCGGTTGGCGAATGGATCCTCCTGTGTCGGAGCCTAAAGAAACATGACACAAATGCGCGGCCACGGCGGCGGCTGCACCACCGGAAGAACCTCCCGGCACGCGTTTTTCGTCCAAAGGATTCAGCACCGGGCCATAAGCCGAATTTTCGTTGCTGCTGCCCATGGCAAATTCATCACAATTTAAACGCCCGATGATGATGGCGTCTTCTGCCAACAAACGTTCTACCACTGTAGCGGAGTAGAGGGATTCAAAACCTTCCAGAATTTTTGAAGAGGCACTCACCTTGTGCCCTTTGTAACAAATGTTGTCCTTTAAACCAACTATTACTCCCGCAAGTTTTCCGGCTTTGTTGTGTTTGAGTTTTTCGTCAACGGCTTTGGCCTGTTGAAGGGCCGATTCGGCGAACACCTCTAAAAACGCGTTGAGGTGTTTTTTGCCGGCGATGCTATTCAGGCTCTCTTTTACCAGGGTTTCAGCGCTGATGTTTCCCGAACGAAGGTCGGTTTGCAGGGTGGCTATGGACTTGAAAGAATACGTACTCATAAAAGATATAAAACACGTAAAGCGTTACTCCTGTAAGAATAACGCTTCACCAGAGAGAAATAATCACTATTTAACTTCGTTTTCGCCGCCTTCGGTTTGCCCTTTGCTGGCGTCTTTAAATTCTTTCACACCCCGGCCCAAACCTTTCATGAGTTCCGGAATTTTTTTGCCTCCGAACATCAGAAGGATAATTACCAAAATAATGATGATCTCAGGAGCACCAAGTCCACCTAAAATCCCTAAAATAAATGCTGAAACCATTGTTTTTATTTAAGATACAAATGTAAACAATAAAAGCGGTAAACAAAGGGCTAAATTACTTGTTTGAATCATTGAAGATTACCTTAAGGCTCCGTTTTTAAGTACGAACGTTAAATCTGTGGCCCCTGGTTTAAAACTTTAGGAATAAGACTATATTTATCGGTTCAATAAAAAACATGACAACACGCGCTATCGCCTTTTCCCGGTTTTTTCCGGTTTTGTTAATTCTTCTTTCAGGCTTCCAATTGAAATCCCAAAAGTGGGTGGACATGATGCAAGACACATCCGCCAACTTTTACGATATCGTAAAGGAATTCGACACCTATTGGAAGGACCGTCCTTACGAGCGTGGCCATGGTTATAATGCCTTTCGTCGCTGGCAATGGTTTGTGGAGCCAAGGGTGTATCCCAGCGGCAACATGAAAACTGCCTCCAGAAGTTATGCCCTCGACCAGTATAATCAGTTTCTTGAGGAACAGGCTTCGGCTAAACAAATCACCAATTTTAATCCTTCAATAGTCAATGCCACAGTTTCCAACTGGGTGCCACTTGGGCCTTTTGGCAACAGCCTGGGTGCAGGTTCAGGGGGAGAGGCCGGACGTATACAGTGCATCGCCATTAAACCCGGAGACCCAAACACCATCTACATAGGGGCTGCTGCCGGGGGTTTATGGTTTACTAAAGACGGAGGATTAACCTATACCACTACCACCGATCAATTTGCCTCCTGTGGCATTTCAGATATTGCTATTGACCCTCAAAATCACAACAACATTTATGTTTCAACCGGGGATAAGGACGCGAACGATACCAAATCGACAGGGGTGCTGCGTTCAACCGACGGAGGTCTTACCTGGACCCAAACCGGCCTGCTTTGGCAAACGTCTCAGCAAAGACGGATTTACCGGTTACTGATTAACCCGCTCAATCCAAATACTCTTGTTGCCGCAACATCTGTGGGCATGTACCGTAGTCTTAATGCAGGGGCCACCTGGTCGTTAGTTTTAAATGGAAACTATGTGGACGCGGAATACCGTCCTGGTGATACAACACGTGTGTATGCTGTGAATGGGGGAACGTTTTACCGTTCAACCAACGGAGGTGCCAGTTTTACCGCAATTACCATTTCAGCTGGAAGCATGAACACCAACCGGCTTTCGATGGCTGTGACGCCTGCCAACGACAATTGCATTTACATTATGGCAAGTGCCAACAACAATGGGTTCGGAGGTTTGTACAGGTCTACCAACGGAGGCACCAATTTTACCCTCATGAGCTCAACGCCAAACATAATGGATTGGAGTACCAACGGCTCAGGTACGGGCGGGCAGGGATGGTACGACCTGGCCATAGATGCCTCACCAACCAACTCGAACGAAATTATTGTAGGAGGTGTGAACTCCTGGAAATCCACCAATGGGGGAAGCACCTGGGTGCTGAACTCACACTGGTATGGCGGTGGCGGAAAACCATTAGTACATGCTGATTTACACGTTGTGAAGTATTATAATGGCAGCACCTGCTTTTTGGGTACAGATGGAGGTATTGCCCGCACCACAAATTCGGGCCTTAACTGGACCAGCATTAATGGCAACATGAATATTGCGCAGATGTACAAGCTGGGTCTGGCCGCAAATACGGCCTCCAAAATCATTACCGGCCATCAGGACAATGGAACAAATCTTTTAAACGGCAGCAACTGGAATTTTGTATTAGGTGGCGATGGTATGGATTGTTTTATTGATTGGAACACCAATACCACCATGTATGGTTCTATTCAGTACGGGGATTTCAGAAGGTCAACCAACAACGGGGCCACCTGGGCCAACATTACCAATGGACTCAGCGGAACCGGAGCCTGGGTGGCACCAATTGTACAGGATCCAACAACCCCCAACACCATTTATTGCGGGTACCAGCAGGTGTATAAATCTACCAATCAGGGCTCAACCTGGCAGGCTTTGGGTAACATTGGCACCACCCTGGATGAAATAAAAGTATCGCCAGCCGGCTCCAACACCATTTATGCCACCAATGCCGGAGGGATCTGGAGAACCACTAACGGCGGCACTTCCTGGTCAAACGTTTCAGGTGGAATTCCCGCTGCCTCGGCACAGATTACAGATCTGGCCATGGATAATTTAAATCCCAATACGATTTATGTGACCCTTTCAGGTTATTCCAACGGAAACAAAGTGTATAAATCCACCAATGGAGGAGCCACCTGGACCAATTACTCCACAGGCTTGCCCAATATACCGGTCAATTGTATTGTGTATTCCAACAATTCTCCTCAAGCGCTTTATGTAGGAACCGATGTGGGCGTATACTATCGCGAAGCCAGTATGAACGCCTGGATGCCTTATTTTAACGGCCTCCCCAATGTTATTGTTTTCGACCTGGAAATCTATTACCCAACTGGTAAACTGCGTGCCGCTACTTACGGACGGGGCGTTTGGGAAACTGATCTTTACAGTGATCCGGGTTCTCCTCCCTTTGCAGCATTGCAATCGGCCTTTGCTCCGGGCTGTGTGAACATTCCGCTTCAGTTTCTCGATATGTCATCGAATCAACCGAATGCCTGGAATTGGACTTTTGCCGGAGGAAGCCCTTCCGTATCTTCGGCTCAAAACCCACTAGTGACGTATAGTGCCACAGGAGTATACACCGTGCAGTTGATCAGCACAAACGGCAACGGACCCAGCGCTCCATTTACCACTACCGTTTCGGTGGTTGGAAATCCAACGGCCACGCCTATCAACGCTTCAGTATGTGTGGGTCAAGCCGGACAAATAGGAGTGAACAGCAGCGCGAATCAGGTGGCCTGGTCGAGCGGACAACAAGGCTTCAACATCTCGGTTTCAAACTCAGTTACCAGTATTTACAATTATACCGCTTCATTGGGAGCTTGTCAGATCAGCGGAAACGCCACGCTTTTTGTTGACCCGCTTCCGCAAAACCCAACGGTTACTATTATGCCGGGATTTCTGGGCACTTCAGTTTCCGCCTCCATCTATCAATGGTATTTGAACGGCACTGCGATTCCAGGCGCTACTTTAGCCACGCACGTTCCGCTTCAGGCTGGTTATTACAGTGTTTGGGCCGGTAATGGAAACTGTTTCAGTTCTTCACCTCCTGTATTGATTGAATTCCAGTCCCTGAACGAATGGACCGAACTTGCCAATGGCCTGAAGTTAGGTCCAAACCCGGTGCAGCGTGAACTGGAATTGCAATTTTCGGCTAAATTACCCGCTCATCTTCTGATTGAGATCAGCAACACCAACGGCCAAATTGTGTATTCAACGCAGGTGGAGGATAGCAATAACACCCGGCTTAGCATTGATCTTTCAACCTATTCCGCGGGGGTTTATACACTTATTCTGAAAGACAAGGAAAGGCAGGCCACATATAAAATCCTGAAGCAATAACAGCTGGTTGCGTCTGGGTTTTTCGGCTTTCTTTTTTTGATGGTTTGTGTAAAAATACCTAATCTTACAATCTCAAATTGGATTGCCCATGAATGCCAGTTCACCTGTAGATTACCTGCCTATTTTTATCATGTTTACCATTGCGGTGGGCTTCGCTGCTGTGTCGTTAATTGCCACCCATAAACTGGGTCCGAAACGCAAAACCAAAGTGAAACTGGAGTCGTTTGAATGTGGCATTGAAACACAGGGGAACGCGCGTGTTCCCTTTTCCATAAAGTATTTTCTTGTAGCCATTTTGTTTGTGTTGTTTGATGTGGAGGTGATTTTTATGTATCCCTGGGCTGCAAATTATAAAGAACTGGGCCTGCTTGGAATCATTGAGGTGTTTAGTTTCATTGCCTTATTGCTGATCGGATTCTATTACATGATCTCAAAAAGAGCCCTCAAGTGGGAAGATTAATTCGCTTTTGCAAAAACCTGTACCATGGCAGAACTCATTAAAAAAACAAAACTTGAAATTGCGAAATCCCCTGAAGGACTTGAGGGTCCTGGGTTTTTTGCCACAAAAATCGACGCAGTAATGGGTCTGGCCAGAGCCAATTCACTTTGGCCCCTGCCATTTGCCACCTCTTGCTGCGGTATCGAATTTATGGCCACCATGGCTTCCCATTACGATTTGGCCCGTTTTGGTATGGAACGTTTGAGTTTCTCACCACGCCAGGCTGATCTTTTGATGGTGATGGGCACCATTGCAAAAAAAATGGGACCAACCCTTCGTCAGGTTTACGAACAAATGGCGGAGCCTCGCTGGGTGTTGAGCGTTGGCGCCTGTGCCAGCAGCGGAGGAATTTTCGATACCTATTCTGTACTGCAGGGCATTGATCGCATTATTCCTGTGGACGTGTATGTACCGGGTTGTCCGCCTCGTCCGGAACAAATCATAGATGGAATTTTAAAGATACAAGAGCTGGCTAAAAATGAATCGGGACGCCGACGGAATAGTGAAGAGTACAAACGTTTAATGAACAGTTACGGAATTGAATAAGATGTCAGAACTTGTAGCAAATATCAAAACCTATCTTGACGAAAAATTTCCGGGCGAATTACTTTCCGCTGAGATGTTGTATGACTTTCCGGTATTCACTGTAAAACACCATCATGTTGTAGATGTCATCAAAGCCCTGAAAGAAGATCCGCAATGGAATTTTCATTTTCTTACTGACCTTACCGGTATACAAACGGAAGATGAAAAACACCTGGGTGTGATTTATCATCTGCACAACATGTACAACAACAACCGGGTAAGAATCAAAACCTTTTTTGATATCGGTAAACCGGAAGTGCAGAGCCTGACCGTACTTTGGCCGGCTGCCAACTGGATGGAAAGGGAGACCTATGATTTTTTCGGGATTCGTTTTTTGGGCCACCCTAATTTAAAGCGCATTTTAAATGTGGACGAAATGGATATTTTCCCCCTTCGTAAAGAATTTCCTCTGGAAGATCAAACCCGTGAAGACAAGGACGACAGAATGTTTGGCCGTTAATTAATTCAACACTGAATGAGCATTAAACAAGAACATAATCATAACGTAGAGGAAGAAAAAGAATATTCTATACTCAACCTGGGGCCAACCCATCCCGCCACACACGGTATTTTTCAGAATGTGCTGAAGATGGATGGGGAAACCATTCACGAAGCCGAACCAACCATAGGCTATATTCACCGGGCATTTGAAAAACTGGCAGAGCGCAGACCTTACGCGCAGATTACTCCGATTACCGATCGCTTAAATTATTGTTCCTCTCCCATCAACAACATGGGTTGGCACATGACGGTTGAAAAACTTATCAAAGCCGAAATTCCAAAACGCGTGGAATACCTTCGCGTGATTGTGATGGAATTGTCGCGCATTGCCGATCATATTATTTGCAATACCATCATAGGTCAGGATACCGGCGCTACAACCGGATTTTTGTACCTGTTCCAGTTCCGTGAACACATTTACGATATTTTTGAGAGCATCTGCGGCGCACGCCTCACCACCAACATCGGGCGCATTGGGGGCTTTGAACAGGACTGGAGCAAAACAACCTGGGATCGCATCAATAAGTTTTTAGTGGACTTTCCTAAAGGATTATCTGAATTTGCCGGATTACTGGAACGCAATAAAATATTCATGGACCGCACTATAAAATGCGGACCGATTAGCGGAGAAATGGCGTTGTCCTACGGTTTTACAGGCCCTAACCTGCGCGCTGCCGGGGTGGATTACGACGTACGCGTGGCCACACCATATTCGTCTTATCAGGATTTTGATTTCGTGATTCCGGTTGGAACTGCCGGCGACACCTATGATCGTTTTATGGTTCGCCAGGAAGAAATGTGGCAATCACTGAACATCATTCGTCAAGCAATCAAAAATTTACCGGAAGGGCCTTCACATGCGAATATTCCCGATTTTTTCCTGCCTCCGAAAGACCAGGTATACAACGATATGGAAGCCCTGATTTACCATTTTAAAATAGTGATGGGCGAAACCGATGTCCCTAAAGGGGAAGTGTATCACAGTGTGGAAGGCGGAAACGGGGAATTAGGATTTTATTTGGTGAGCGATGGAGGCAGAACACCTTTCCGTTTACATTTCAGAAGACCTTGTTTTATTTATTACCAGGCTTATCCTGAAATGATAAAAGGCGGATTGTTGAGCGATGCCATCATTACCATGAGCAGCATGAATGTGATCGCGGGAGAACTGGACGCATAGATTAAGTACAAAGTTAAAAGTAATAAGTTAAAAGTGGCACAAAGTGAAATATCAAAAAGACATAAAAGAGTGGACTTTAGACTTTTCTATTTTAATCATTAAACTTTCTACTGCGCTTAAAAAGACTGATATTGATTATGACGTTATAGGTCAGATAAGAAGAAGTGGGACTTCAGTTGGCGCTAATATTAGAGAGGCGAAATCAAGCGTTTCGAGAAAAGAGCTAATAAAATTTTATGCAATAGCATTAAAATCAGCAAATGAAACTGATTTTTGGCTTGAAATTATAACAAATGGGTACGATTACAGAAGTGAACTTTTGACGGAAATTTGGGAAGAGTTAAAACAAATTGAAAAAGTAATAGCATCAATAATAATTAAATTGAAGAAAGAAAAGTTGGAGGTTCAGCCTTTTAAATTTTAAATTTCAACTTTTAACTTAATTAATAATGGGAGCACAGGTACACGGTACACAGGAATTCAACAAAGGCAAACGCGCTGAATTAAAATTCAGTGAGGAAGCCATGAAAACCGTTCAAAAAATAATTTCCAATTATCCTGAGGGCAAACACAAATCGGCACTTTTACCGGTACTTCATGTGGCCCAGGCCGAATTCGGCGGCTGGCTCAGTCCGGAAGTGATGGATTACGTTGCTTCTGTATTAAACATAAAACCCATCGAAGTATTTGAAGTGGCCTCTTTTTATACCATGTATAACCTGAAACCGGTGGGTAAATGTGTGCTGGAGGTTTGCCAAACCAGTTCCTGCTGGTTAAACGGAGCAGAAGATATTGTAAAATACATCGAGAAAAAACTGGGCATAAAAGTTGGGGAAACTACCAAAGATGGCATGTTTACACTTAAGGTGGCTGAATGTTTGGGCTCTTGCGGCACAGCACCAATGTTACAATGTGGCGCCAGTTACCATGAGAACCTCACTTTTGAAAAAGTAGATCAGCTCATCAACGATTACAAAACAGCGGGTCAGCGCAGAAATTATACAGATCTGGATTATAAAAACACATTGTAGTTAGGCAATTGAACAATGGGAAGAAAATTACTCATACATAACGATAAGGTTCCTGGAATCAATACACTGGAAGTGTACCGCGCCAATGGTGGCTATGCTTCAGTAGAAAAAGCCTTAAAAACCATGACACCGGATCAGGTGACCGATGAGGTAAAAAAGTCGGGACTCAGAGGCCGCGGAGGAGCAGGATTTCCTACAGGCTTAAAATGGAGTTTTCTTGCAAAGCCCGAAGGCGTTCCCCGTTACCTGGTTTGCAATGCTGATGAGTCAGAACCCGGCACCTTCAAAGACCGTTATTTGATGGAAAAAATTCCTCATGCTTTAATTGAAGGCATGATTACTTCTTCCTATGCTTTAGGCGCAAAACGTTCATACATTTATATACGCGGTGAATATTTTTACGTGGCCCGCATTCTCGAACAAGCCATTGCTGAGGCCTATGCCGCGGGCTGGCTGGGGCAAAACATTTTAGGTACAGAGTTCTCACACGATTGTTATGTGCAAGTGGGAGGAGGGGCCTATATCTGCGGAGAAGAAACCGCATTATTAGAGTCGCTTGAAGGAAAGCGCGGAAACCCGCGAATTAAACCTCCATTTCCTGCGGTTGCTGGTTTATGGGGTTGTCCTACCGTAGTCAACAATGTAGAAACCATTGCAGCGGTTTGTCCTATTGTGAACATGGGTGGAGACGAGTATGCAAAAATCGGCATCGGAAAATCAACCGGCACAAAATTAATTTCAGCTTCCGGTCACATCAATAAGCCGGGGGTGTATGAAATTGAATTGGGCGTACCGGTGGAAGAATTTATTTTCAGTGAAGAATATTGCGGAGGCATTCGCAACGGAAAAAAATTAAAGGCCGTGGTTGCCGGTGGATCTTCAGTACCTATTCTTCCAACCGAATTGATTTTAAAAACCGCAAAAGGCGAACCGCGTTTAATGACCTATGAAAGTTTGGCTGATGGCGGTTTTCAAACCGGTACCATGTTAGGTTCAGGTGGATTTATTGTAATGGATGAAGATACTAGTATTGTAAAAAACTTGTTCACCTTCACCCGTTTTTACCACCACGAAAGTTGCGGGCAATGTTCGCCCTGCCGTGAAGGAACCGGTTGGATGGAAAAGATTCTTAAAAAGTTTTTGAACGGAACCGCAGAAGAGAGTGATGTGGATTTGCTTTGGGATATACAAAGTAAGATAGAAGGCAAAACCATTTGTCCGCTTGGTGAAGCTGCTGCCTGGCCGGTGGCTGCCGCCATCCGTCATTTTAAACAGGAATTTATTGATATCGCGAAATCAAAAAAATTCGTTGATATCAGTCATTATAACAGATTAAATAAGATTGTTGCATGAAGGTTACTATCGACGGAATAGAAATTGATGTGCCCAAAGGAACCACCATTCTTCAGGCGGCTCGCATGATTGGTCCCGAGGTGGCGCCTCCTACCATGTGTTATTATTCGAAGCTGAAAACCAGTGGAGGGTATTGCCGCACTTGCATCGTAAAAGTTACACAGGGCAGTACGGCCAACCCCAATCCCATGCCAAAACCCGTGGCTTCCTGCCGCACCGAAGTGATGGATGGCATGGTGGTGCAAAATATTACCAGTCCTGAAATTATTGAAGCCCGCAAAGGCGTTGTAGAGTTTTTGTTGATCAATCATCCTCTCGATTGCCCGGTGTGTGACCAGGCCGGAGAATGCAAGTTGCAGGATCTGGGTTACGAACATGGCGCAGCAAAATCGCGTTACGAATTTAAGCGCCGTGAATACGAAGTGATTGACATTGGCGACAAAATCAAATTACACATGACCCGTTGTATTTTGTGTTACCGTTGTGTAAAAGTAGCCGAGCAATTAACCGATGGTCGTGTGCATGGTGTGGTGCACCGTGGAGATGCGGCCGAAATCTCTACGTATATCCAACAAGCCATCTCGAATGATTTTTCCGGAAATGTCATCGATGTTTGTCCGGTAGGCGCCCTTACTGATAAAACCTTTCGTTTTAAGCAAAGGGTGTGGTTTACCAAACCTATGGACGCGCATCGCAATTGCAAAAAGTGCTCTGGCAAAGCCCGCGTTTGGTTCAAGGGAGATGAGGTGCTGCGCGTGACAGCCCGCAAAGACCAATGGGATGAGGTGGAAGATTTCATTTGCAACGAGTGCCGTTACGATCATAAAAAAACCGCTGACTGGACCATTGAAGGTCCTTCGCACATCAGCAGACACTCGGTGATCTCTCAAAATCATTACGAGCATTTAAACGAATTAAAAGTACAACTCATGAAACAACAGAAGGCTCTGGGTTTTATGAGTATTGATAAAAAACCTTAAGCAGGCAAAGCGCGTATGGCAGAATTTATTTTATACAAATCCATTATCTGTGTGGTAATCTTCGCTTTATCGCTTGGCATTGCCGCTTATTCTACCTGGTGGGAACGCAAATTCGCCGGTTTGTTGCAGGACCGCTGGGGACCAAGTCGCGCGGGGTGGTGGGGATTATTGCAACCGCTGGCCGACGGGGGAAAGATGTTGTGGAAAGAAGAAATCATTCCGAATGTTTCCAATAAGTTTTTATTTGTTATTGCGCCGGCTCTTTTTATTGTAACGGCTATTGTTGCAGGTGTATTGATTCCCTGGGCGCCCGATTTGAAAATTGGCGAGACCTTTTACAGCATGCAGATTTCTGACGTGAACGTTGGCGTCATTTTTTTACTCGGCGTTACTTCCATTGGTGTTTACGGCATTATGATTGGAGGTTGGGCTTCCAACAATAAGTACTCTTTACTTGGGGCCATTCGCGCTTCGGCCCAAATGATTTCCTACGAACTGGCCATGGGCATTTCATTGATTGCGCTGATTATTACTGCAGGCGGCACGCTTAGTTTCAGCGAGATTGTTAAAGCCCAGGATGCCGGTGTGGCCAACATTGTTTGGCAACCTTTGGGATTTTTGATCTTTTTTGTTTGTGCGCTTGCCGAAACCAATCGTGCCCCTTTTGACCTTGCAGAATGTGAAACGGAATTGGTAGGAGGATACCACACCGAGTATTCGGCTTTTAAACTGGGTTTGTTTTTATTTGCTGAGTACATCAACATGTTTGTATCATCAGCGGTAATGGCCGGGTTTTATTTCGGGGGCTACAACTTCCCCTTTGCCGCGGAGCTTTATCAGGCTTTAGGTCTTGAAACCGGTGACTGGCAGATTTCGTTGATTGGATTTTTAGTGTACTTCACAAAAGTGGCCATTTTTATCACCACCTTCATGTGGATACGCTGGACCCTTCCACGTTTCCGCTACGATCAACTGATGAATTTGGGTTGGAAAACCTTGTTGCCACTTTCGCTTTTGAATCTGGCTTTAACCGTAGTTGTTGAATTTTTCAGAGGCAATATTCACCTGTAATGAAATGGATCAAAACCATACATGCTGTTACACATCTTGCTGAAGGCATTCATCTCTATTTAACCATTATTTTGGCAATTGTGTCAACCATAAATTTATAAGGACATGCAATTAACGAACAGAAGCAAATTGGTATCTCACAAAACGCAAAGTTTTTCCGAACGATTATACTTGCCGGCTGTGTTAAAGGGCATGGCGACTACATTCAGTCACCTTTTTAAAAAACGCCCAACCATCATGTATCCTGAGCAAAAAAGGGAATATGCACCGGTGTACCGTGGGCAGCATGTATTGAAACGCGACGAGAATGGCGCCGAACGCTGTACCTCCTGTGGTATGTGCGCAGTTGCTTGTCCGGCCGAAGCCATTACCATGGAAAGTGCGGAACGCAAAAAAGGAGAAGAGGGATTGTACAGGGAAGAAAAGTATGCTAAAACCTATGAGATTAACATGTTGCGTTGCATCTTTTGTGGTTTGTGCGAAGAAGCCTGCCCAAAGGAAGCCATCTTTTTAACCGATCGTCAGGTGCCCACAGAATTTGAGCGTGACGATTTTATTTACGGCAAAAACAAACTTGTAGAACCAATTGACAAACCGGTTGACGTGACCAAACGCCAAACCCCTCAAGTATTGGAATTCAAGAAAAAACCCGGACTAAAACACAATACCCTGTTCGATAAAAAACAATTGAAATAAATTGAAATTCACCCGCTATATGTTTTGCCTAACATTCCCCGCTCTGTTGTTTGCTTGTGTAAAACAAGCGCCTGAGCCGAATGCTGCAGTATTGGTTCCTGGACCAACACCAAAAACGGACTACAGGGATAAATTTATTGGAACGTACAAGGGACCAAATACAGATTGGCAGAATGTTCAGGGAGTTACCACCACCTGGATTGCCGACAGCAATTTGACGGATGTGTACACCAAATCAACAGAACAAGATTCGGTCATCATTTCACACTGGTTAGGGAGTTTTACCATCAGCAGCACAGGTACTTCTGCGAAGCAAACCTGGACAAATTATCAGACTCTAAGGTTCAAGGGCGACAGTGTGTATTATTCGTATTGGGACTGGAGTCCCCTGGGTGGCGCTTATGGCAATAGCTACAATGCAAAAAGAACGAACAACTAGAATTTATATTTTATGTTAGGATATACAATAACACAATGGCTTTTCGGGATACTCTCATTTATGGCGATCATGTTCGCTTTAATGGTGGTGTTCACCCGTAACCCCATACACTCTGTACTTTATCTGGTACTCACTTTTTTCTGTATAGCCGGACATTACCTGTTAATGAATGCGCAATTTCTAGCCGTGGTGCACATCGCGGTTTATGCGGGTGCAATTATGGTGCTCTTTTTGTTTGTGATTATGCTCATGAATCTGAATGAAGACACCGAACCACAAAAAACCATGATCACTAAATTAATTGCAGGGGTCATCGGGGGATTGTTTTTGCTGGTTTTAGTAGGCGCATTAAAAGGCACAGAGCAACTGGCCATCACCAAATACGGATATTCTGAGGCCGGACTGATGAAAAACCTGGGGCGTGTTTTGTTTAAGGAATACCTTTTCCCTTTCGAAATTGTGTCGGTGTTGTTGTTGGCAGCTCTGGTAGGCGCAATAATGCTGGGCAAGAAGGAGGCGAAAGAGTGATTAATTTGTTTGATTTACAATTTGAAGATTGACAATTTACAATTGAAATGGGTATAACTCCAGAGATATTGAAAAAAAGAACCTTTGAGTTTGCTTTGACAACCTTGAAGAAAATGGATCATTTGAAAAAGTCAAACGCAAATGAAATAATGGGAAGACAGGTTATGCGTTCAGCAACATCAGTTGGAGCTAACTATAGGTCAGCATGTAAAGCCAAATCAACAGCTGATTTTATTAATAAGTTAAAAATTGTGGAAGAAGAGTCAGATGAGTCAGTGTATTGGTTAGAGCTGATTAAAGCATACAATGAAATTAATGACCCAAATTTCGAAGCTTTGTTGAATGAGTCCAAAGAACTGGAAAAGATCTTTGCAGCATCAGTAATAACTGCAAAAAATAACAGGTACTCAGTGCCTCAAAATCGTAAATTGTAAATATCAAAATTGTAAATAAAGATGATTAACGGAATTCCAATTAATATGTACATGATGTTAAGCGTGGTGCTTTTCATCATTGGGGTAGTGGGGGTTATGGCGCGCAGAAACACCATTATTGTATTTATGTGCATAGAGCTCATGTTGAATGCGGTGAATTTGTTGTTGGTGGCATTCAGCACCCTGCATGGTGATACCAGCGGGCAAGTGTTTGTATTTTTTATCATGGCGGTGGCAGCCTCTGAAGTAGCCGTTGGTTTGGCCATTTTGAGCATGATTTACCGCAACCTCAAAAGCATTGATTCGGACCTTTTAAGCAAATTAAAAAATTAGTGGTGTTTATGAATACACTTATTGCACTTATACCTGTTTTTCCTTTGATCGGGTTTTTATTCAATAGTTTTTTGGGTAAAAAGATCAGCAAAAATCTGAGTGGTATTGTCGCTTCACTTTCTGTGCTGATTTCATTTGTGATTTCGGTTATGGCTTTTTTGCACCTGCAGAGCTCTTCTGTAAAATCAATCATTGTCCCTGTTTTCTCATGGATCACTTCCGGCAGTTTGGATATCCCTTTTGAATACCTGCTTGATCCTTTGTCTTCGGTATTTTTACTCATCATTACCGGCATAGGATTTTTGATTCACATTTATTCAATCGGATACATGTCGCACGACGAAGGTTTTCAGCGCTTTTTCGCTTACCTGAACCTCTTTGTGTTTTTTATGTTGTTGCTGGTTTTGGGTAACAATTACCTGGTGATTTTTGTGGGTTGGGAAGGCGTAGGTTTGTGTTCGTATTTGTTGATTGGATTTTGGTATAAAAACACAGATTACAACAATGCCGCGCGCAAAGCCTTTGTTATGAACCGTATCGGCGACCTAGGGTTTTTACTTGGGGTCATATTGATATTCATTACTTATGGAAGCATTTCTTACAACGAAGTATTCAGTAACGCAGGAACCGCTTCTACTGCGGTAGTGACTACCATAGCTCTTTTACTATTTGTAGGCGCCATGGGAAAAAGTGCTCAAATTCCTCTTTACACCTGGTTGCCCGATGCCATGGCGGGACCAACTCCGGTTTCTGCCTTGATTCACGCGGCTACCATGGTTACTGCGGGTATTTATATGGTTACCCGTTCCAATGTCTTTTATTCCATCTCCGAAGTGGCCGCTCAAACCGTAGCGATTATTGGGGTGGCCACGGCCCTGTTTGCAGCTACCATAGGTTTGCTTCAAAACGATATCAAAAAAATTCTGGCGTACTCAACGGTGTCTCAATTGGGATTGATGTTCCTGGGTTTAGGCGTTGGAGCATACAGCTCTTCGGTGTTCCATGTCACCACACACGCCTTCTTTAAAGCTTTGCTGTTTCTTGGTGCCGGTTCTGTCATCCACGCTATGGGTGGGGAACAAGACATTCGCAAAATGGGTGGACTAAAAGGAAAAGTCAAAATCACTTTCCTCACCATGTTGATTGGCACCATTGCTATTTCCGGACTTCCGCCTTTCTCAGGCTTTTTTAGTAAGGATGAGATTCTGGCTCACGTTTACGAGCACAGCAAAACCCTTTGGGTGCTGGGCATGGTGGCATCCATGTTAACCGCGTTTTATATGTTTAGGATGTTGTTCCTAACCTTTTATGGAACCTTTAGTGGAACACACGAACAGGAGCATCACTTGCACGAATCTCCACCTACAATGACCTTTCCTTTGATTGTGCTGGCTGCACTATCGGTTCTTGGAGGACTATTGGGCTTACCGGAATTCTGGCACATGACCAATTGGATGCACCACAATTTGGAATCCGTTATTTTGCGTCCGGTTCCTGTTACGCTTGAGCATGAAACCGAATGGATGTTGATGGGTTTAGCCGTGGCGTCTGCAGCGGCTGTTATTTATTTCACGTATTTGTTGTATCGGAAATACGGAGTACAACCTGCTCAAAAAGAGGAGCAACTCAAGCCATGGCAAAAACTCATTTACCACAAGTATTATGTAGATGAAATTTACGATGCGCTTATACGCAAACCTCTGGATTTTCTTGCTTCACTGTTCTACAAGTTTTTCGACCTGCAGGTCATTGATGGACTGGTGAATGCAAGCGGCTCGATTGTGAAATTTTTTGGATCTACCGTTCGCCTTGCTCAAACCGGTAACATTGGATTCTATTTGATGAGTATGGTGCTGGGCATTGTGTGTATTGTGTTATTTCTTTTTTTGGTATAAATTATAGATAGATATGCTGACGTTATTATTGATAGGACTCCCATTACTGGCTTCGTTGTTGTTGTTTGCAAGCAAAACACCGGCTGCGCGCAACCTGGCCATGATTTTTTCATTGGCTGAATTTGTTATTGCTTTGGGAGCCTGGTATGTGTTTAGTACCAATCCCGGCTCTTCACTTTTGCAGGTGAACCTTACCTGGGTTGAGTCGCTGAATATTCATGTTAATCTGTCTATATCCGCACTCTCCATATTAATGGTTTTGCTCACTTGTTTTTTGGTTCCTCTGATTATTCTGAGTTCATTTCAATCTGAATACGAAAACGCCAATTCCTTTTATGCGCTTATTCTGCTGATGCAAATGGCATTGGTTGGTGTGTTTATGGCCAACGACGGGTTTTTGTTTTACGTGTTCTGGGAACTGGCCCTTATCCCTATTTATTTTATCTGTCTGTTATGGGGTGGAGAAAACAGGGGCAAAATCACTTTTAAGTTTTTTGTGTACACCTTATTTGGTTCTTTGTTTATGTTGATTGGATTGATTTATCTGTACAACCACACCAACGTTGAAGGCCTTAAATCATGGTACATCAATGACCTTTACAATGCCGGAAGAAGTTTAACCGACACGCAACAGAGTGCGGTGTTCTGGTTAATTTTTATTGCTTTTGCCATCAAAATGCCGGTGTTTCCTTTTCACACCTGGCAGCCGGATACCTACGTTAACGCGCCAACACAGGGCACCATGCTGCTTTCGGGCATTATGCTGAAAATGGCCACATTTGGAGCCATCAAATGGTTATTGCCTTTGGTTCCGCTTGGTGTTCAGGAGTGGGGCAATACGGCCATTGTTCTTTCCGTCATCGGAATTGTTTACGCTTCACTCATTGCAATGGCGCAAAAGGACTTTAAACGTTTGATCGCCTATTCTTCGATTGCTCACGTGGGTTTGATTTCGGCCGGTATTTTAAGCGCGAACCAGCAAGGCATTCAAGGGGCCATCATGCAAATGCTGGCGCACGGCGTAAATGTGGTGGGTTTGTTTTTAATCGCCGACATTATATTTCGACATACCGGCACCCGTGAAATGAGCAAATTGGGTGGTATCCGCAGCATGAACGGCAACTTTTCGGTTTTATTTTTAATTGTTTTGCTTGGCTCGGTGGCCCTGCCTCTTACAAATGGTTTTGTGGGGGAATTTTTATTAATCAACGGCGTCTACCAATACAGCGCTTTGATTGCCACTTTTGCCGGGCTCACTGTTATTTTAGGAGCCGTTTACATGTTAAGAGCCTACCAAACCATGATGTTGGGTGAGAGAAGGGATTCCAATATCACTTTTGGTTCGCTTCATAAATCGGATAAAGTGGCACTGATGATCATTGCATTGGTGGTTATTGTATTCGGGGTTTATCCGGGTCCATTGAATGCAATTGCTGAACAGGCTACCAAAGAAATTTTAATGCTGCTGAATTAATTTGTTTAAGAAGGAATTATGAAAGGATTACTGATACTGAGTGCACTGGGAATGCTGGCTATGTTGGCCCAGATTTTCCAGCTTAAAAAACTTCTGCTGCCAATGGTGTTGCTGGGAATTGCCGCTGCATTTGTGAGCAATGCCATGGAATGGCAACAAACCTTCAGTTTTGAGTACTTTGATAATATGATCAGCTTTGATAAACCGGCATTGGCTTTTTCAGGAGTGATTTTGCTCACCGCTTTTCTTTGGTTTATAGTGGCGCACGACTATTTTAAAACCGGCACCCATATGGTGGACCATTATGTATTGGTGCTTTTTGCACTTGTTGGGGCGCTTATGCTGTGTTCGTTCAAAAATATGACGACTTTGTTTTTGGGCGTTGAAATTTTGAGTATCCCCATGTACGTTCTGGCAGCCAGCAAAAAGCAGGATGTGCGAAGCAACGAAGCCGGATTTAAGTATTTAATTATGGGTTCTTTTGCTTCAGGCTTTTTATTATTTGGTATCGCCCTGATTTATGGAGCCAGCGGCACCTTTGATTTGGCCGGCATCAGCACATACATTCACAATAATATCAACGATCTTCCCCTGTTTTTTTACCTGGGCATCCTTTTTATTTTGGTGGCCATGAGTTTTAAAGTTTCTGCTGCCCCTTTTCATTTTTGGGCTCCCGACGTTTATGAAGGCTCACCCACTTTGATTACTGCATTAATGAGTACAGTTGTAAAAACAGCGGCTTTTGCAGCCTTTATGCGTTTGTATCTGATGGGCTTTGCCGAAATTTCACAATTCTGGGCCGTTCTGCTGTCCATTATTATCGCGCTTTCATTAATCATTGCCAATCTCAGCGCGGCCATGCAAAGTTCGGTAAAGCGTATGCTGGCGTATTCCAGCATTTCTCATGCCGGCTTTATGTTGATGGTGGTACTGGCGAACCAACGCAGCAACATTTCCATCGACGCACTTCTCTATTATTCCCTGGCGTATTCTGTTGGCAGCATTGGTGCTTTTGCTGTCCTCTACCAGGTTGGAAAAAGTGGAAATGAAACGTTTGAAGCCTTTAACGGTTTAGGAAAACGCCATCCCTTCCTGGCCTTTTGTATGGCGGTGGCCATGCTTTCTTTGGCGGGCATTCCTATAACAGCCGGCTTTTTTGCAAAATACTTTGTGTTCACCACCATGATCGGCACTTCTTACAAATGGTTGTTGATTCTTGCCGTGATTACTTCAGCCATTGGCGCTTACTACTACCTGAAGGTGATTATTGCCATGTATTTCTCTCCTGCTTCAGGCAAAGAAGAAATGCAGGTGGAGGGCTCACACAAATTGGTGATTGCGATAAGTGTTATCCTAACCCTTGCACTTGGCTTGGTTCCGGGACTTGTAGCTGAAGTCTTTAAGTTTTAATGGTATAAGATTTTGAAAGACCTTCTTTCAGGAAGATATCTTTCACAAGTCAGAAGGGTTTCGTAATCTTGATAATCCTTACTCTCCTTTCGTCATTAGAAGTTAGTCCTAAGAGTTTAGTCGCAAGTCATTAGTCTGCAGTCATAAAGCAGCTATGAAAGGGTGCATTTGCAAAACGGGTGGCGTTTTCGAGCCGGAAGTCGGGATGGCAGAACCTTTGAACTTTTCGCTTTAATCCTCTTCCATACCCAGATGGATGAGTGCATCACCCTGATTCACTACAGGATGATTATTGATGCCCATGATGTACCCATCGGTGCTGGCCAGAATCTTTTCTTCGGTTTCACCAAAAGGATTTAAGATGACACCCAGTAAATCGCCTTTGCGCACATGCGCCCCGTTACTGGCGTTCATGTGAAACAAACCGCTGCTGTTGGCCCTCAGCCAGGTGTCTTTTCTGAGCATCACTGAAGGGTTAGCCGGCAAATCAAAATTAATCATGTGGTAAGAATGCATTAAGCGCAAACAGCCGTTCACTCCTTCATTAATGGCCAGATAATCAAACCGCATGCTTTCCCCACCTTCAAATACCAAAATGGGTTTTTGTTTTTTTGAAGCTTCTTTTCTGAATGTACCTTCACGGTAAACGCTGTCAATAATCAAAGGCGCCGAAAATCGTCTCGCAATCTCAAGATTATCATGAAACTCAAACACACACCTGATTTGAGGGTAATTGTTGATGCGTGCGCCACCGGTGTGAAAATCCACACCAAAATCAATCACCGGTAAAATGTGTTTCATAAGGTCGTAAGCAATGCGACTACCGATAGAGCCTTTTTTGGAACCCGGAAAACAGCGGTTCAAATCCCGTCCATCGGGCAGGTCGCGGCTACCATATAAAAAGGAAACAACATTGATTACCGGAATTGCAATCAAAGTGCCCCGTTTAATGTCCTGTACTTCTGAACGCGAAACAATTTTGCGTATGATTTCAATGCCATTGGTTTCTTCCCCATGCATTCCCGCGCTGAGCAATAGCGACGGGCCGCGTTCAATGGCGTGATACACATGAACCGGAATCTGCAGCATGGTTTTTGTATGCAGCTCATAAGAGTTCAAAATCACTGTGCGGTTCTCACCGGGGTAAATGGTTTGTTTGTTTATGGTAATGGGTTCCTGCATGTTTATTCACCGGGCTTATTAAACTCGTTTCGCTCCACATATTCAATTATTTTAGTGGCAATGTCCACCCCTGTAGCGCCCTCAATGCCTTCCAGTCCGGGGGAGGAATTCACCTCCATCACCAGGGGTCCGCGTTTGGATTGCAAAAGGTCAACCCCCGCAATGGCAAGTCCCAGTTTTTTGGCAGCTTTAACAGCAGCCGCTTTTTCTTCCGGACTTAATTGCATCACCATAGATGAACCGCCCCGGTGCAAGTTGCTCCGGAACTCCCCTTCTTTGGCCTGGCGTTTCATGGCCCCAACAATTTGTCCATCCACCACAAACACTCTAAGGTCGGCCCCGTTGGCTTCGGCAATAAATTCCTGCACCAGCATGTTGGCCTCCAGTTTTAAAAAGGCTTCCACCACGCTTTTGGCCGCTTTCTGATTTTCAGCTAAAATCACGCCAATGCCCTGGGTACCTTCTAATAGTTTTATCACACAAGGCGCGCCACCGATGTTATCAATTAAGCTATCAATGTCCTTGTCTTTTGGTGAAGAGGCAAAAGCGGTTTTAGGAATGCCCAGACCGGCGCGGGCTAGAATTTGCAGGGTGCGCAGTTTATCGCGGGAACGCACCAGGGCCTGTGATTCAACGGCTGTAAATATCTTCATCATCTCGAACTGTCGCACCACCGCCGAGCCATAAAACGTGGCAGATGCGCCGATGCGTGGAATAACCGCGTTAACACCTACAATTTCTTTTCCATTAAAATAAATGTGGGGACGGCCTTGCTCGATGACCAATACACATTTCATGTGGTCGAGCAAAATCATTTCATGCCCTCTTTGTTCTCCGGCTTCCATCAATCGCCGGGTGGAATAGAGGTTTTTGTTGCGGGAGAGAACGGCTATTTTCATGCCTTTTTGGGATTAATAAGGTGTTTGAGTTTTTGAATGGAGATGCCTCCGGTATGCAGAATATTTACGTCGATTAGAAAACGCCCTTTTAAAATTCTTCTTCCAATAAGCACAGGATATCGCATGCTGTCGCGGTTAGAGAGCGAAATACTGGATAGTATTTTTTTTCTGCCAATTTTAACAGGCGTTTTAATTACGTAACGCTCTTCCATTTCACCAAAAGAATTTTTTATTTTTTTGACGCTGAAGTTCTCAAAACGATGAGGGATGCGCTGATCCTGTTCAAGGGAAAAATACAACACCTTGTTTCCATTTTCTTCCACTACATCGATGCTTTCGCAATGCAAAGAAGAAGTGTAGGCCCCGGTATCAATTTTGGCTTCCATGCCATTTAAATTCAATTCAGGAAAATCTACAAACTCCCGCCTTCCGATCAAACGCAATATGTGTTTAGTGTGCGGCATAGAGTTTATAAAAACGCGCGACATCCACTTCTGGTGGCAAATCCTGTTTTTGTTTTAGGAAATGTACAAATTTTCCAGCAAAATACGGGGCCAGCATCACGCCCTTAGCACCAAGGCCGTTAAACACAAATAAATGCTTGTGTTTTGGGTGGGCCCCTATAATGGGTCTGCGGTCGATACTCGAGGGCCTTACCCCGGCAAGGTGACTGATAACTGTATAATCACAGCTGATCATCCGGCTCAGTTTTTTCTCCAATTCCTTTAAGCCGGCCGGGCTTGCCTTATCGTTTAGCTCCAACCAATTGTAGGTTGAGCCAACAATAAATTTACCTTCTTCGCTGTCCAAAATAAACCCGTCGCGGTTATAAACCCCCTTTTTAATTTTGAGTTTAGGTGCCGTTATGTGCAGAATTTCACCTTTGGCCGGTTTTAATGGAATCCATGAAAAATAGGGATTGTGTTTTACAAGATGCCCTTCGCAAAACACCAGGGTTTCGGTTTCCCAATTTTTGTACACAACACTCCTTTCCCGTATTTGAAGCTGAGCATAATCAAAATCCTCCTCCACCAGGCAATCTTTAAAAAATGCTTTTCCTGCTTCCAAAAATGTGTTGATGTACACATTACCGCTTTCAAAAATTTTTCCGTATCCATTGGTAAATGTACAGGCTTCGTACCCTTGCGGTATACCTTTGTAATCCTGAGCTTCCGCGAAGGTACTCAAGTCCTGATACACGCGGTTTTTCCAAAGGGTTTTTTCCTGATCCTCGGTGAATGGTTTAATGCTGATGCGTTTACACAAAAAATCCACTCCGGTTTTACGTTCACACGTTTTAAAAAAACGGTGCAGCTCAGGCACCAATTCTTCAGCCATCCAGCTTTTGCTCATGCGTTTAAACACCAACGGGTTCCAGAGTCCGGCTGCCACTTTTGAGCTTGAACTAAGCGAAGGTTTATCGATGAGCAGGAAGGGAATGTCCTCCTCGTGCAGTCGAAAAGCCAGCACCATGCCCGCTAAGCCTCCGCCTACAATTATCACACGATTCATTACCTGGTAGTGGTTCTAACGTTTGGGTTGACTTTCTTTTTCACACCACGATAGGCGCCCGAGAAAAAGGCTATCAGTTTTATCCCAGCCATGTTGTGTTTGTAATTGGCCTCACCAAACACTTCCACACCCAAACCAATATCGTAAGCTACTTTTAATACCGCCTGAACGGAAAGATACACCCCGTAGCCATCGAAAAAATCTTCGGCTTGCCCCACTTTTCCTGCAACTCCTGAAAAATAAGTAGGGCCAATAAAGGCGGTAAAATTCGTGTTGTAATTTTCGATGCGGTAACCGTAGCCCAAATGCACCTGAACGTAATTGTTCGATAAAAATTCTTCCCCGCTCATCATGGCTCCTCCCTGAAAATGCTGTCGCCGGATGTGAAACTGATAATCGGCAGCCACAACGTTTTGAATGTCCTCCCGAAGAGTAGAACCCAAAAACCCTCCACCAAGTGTAAGGTAATTGTTGTGTATCCTGTACCTTTTGTTTTGATATAAAATCTCCTCCTTACGGTTATAAGGAGGGCGTTTGGTTTTAAGCGAATCTGAATTTTGCGCGATGCCGGCAGCAAACAACAGCACCTGTGCCATGATCCATACGATTTTAAGAATTCCCTGATTGTTCTTCATGATTAGGTTAAAAAGGGATTGTGAGAACGTTCATGCGCGATGGTGGTAGAGGGCCCATGACCACTGAATACTTTTACATCATCGCCCAAAGGAAAAATGCGGCGTTGAATAGACTCCAGCAATGTGGCGTGGTTGCCTTTTGGCAGATCGCTACGCCCAATACTTTCACGAAACAAAACATCTCCGCTGATCAGGACTTTTTGGTCCTTGATAAAAAACGAAATACTGCCAGGGGAGTGACCCGGACTGTGAATGCATTCCAGTTGATAGGCGCCGAGGGAAATGAGCTGGCCATCGCTTAGAAATTCTTTTGGCATAGGTGATTGCTCACAGGGAATACCATACATAGCCGCGCTTTGTCCCATACGTTCAATAAAAAATTCATCCTCAGGATGGACTTCAGGCAGCAAACCATAAGTATCAAACACAAAGCGGTTTCCTAAAACATGGTCGAGGTGGGCGTGTGTAAGCAACAATCGGCTTGGTGCAAGGTTTTTCTCTTCGATAAAGGTTTTTAGCGCTTCGTTCTCTGAAGTTGTTGAATTGCCGGGGTCAATAATGAAAGCAGTGCCTTTTGTATCATAAAGTACATACGTGTTTTGTTGAAAAGGATTAAAACAAAAACTTTTAAGGTAGAGCATGGTTTAAATTAAGCGATTTTTTTAAGAAAAGACAATTGGTTTGACTTGTACTCCACAAGATTAAGTCCCGCGTTTTTACCAATGGCGATTTGCCCATGAGATTGAGATAAACCGAGCGCCTCCGCGCCCTGAGAACTCAGCATTTTTAATATATCCTCGGTTTGAAATTTTCCCATTTGCATCACCGTATTGGCTTCTTTCAGCACGTCAAGTTGGTCATTACTGGCCAGACTATCGGTGCCTATACACAGTTTTTTTATATGTGGTTTAAACAATTCGAAATCCGGTAATCGCTCCTCAATGTATGCATTGGCGCCAGGGCAAAAACACAAGTAAGCGTTCAGCTCAGAGGCCAGAGCCAGATCCTGTGCACTTGCAAACGTATTGTGAATCAGCAGGCTCAGGCTACGCGGGAGAAGATCCTGAAGGTAATCCAAACCCCATTTTCCGGGGGCTTTATAGAAGGAAAGATCCACATTTAAAAAACGGTACAGCTCATCAAATCCACCGGGTTCTCCTTTTAAAAACTTCAACTCCTCTTCGCTTTCCTGGTTGTGCAGAGTATAGGGCTGCTGCTTGATTTCACACCAGTTTTTTATGAGTAAAAATAAGTCCCTTGAAACGCTGTAGGGTGCATGCGGACTCAAACTCGCTTTCAGGTCATATTCTTCTGCTTCCGCAACCAGCGCTTCACCTTGTTCAAAAACCACATTAGCCAGGGCCGGGTTCAGGCCCAGCAGCTCAATAAAGGTGTGGTAAGTGATTTTACTTTCGGCCTTGGTTTTAAAACTGGCCGCGTTGTTGCTGATGTCTCCCACCGCCACAATGCCCTTTGACCACATGTTACGGTCGGCTTCCTGCATATGCTCAGCAGCTTCTTCGGGTTTAAACGCCCCCCTTTTGGAAATAATTTGTTTGCCAAAGGCCGGTAAACCGGTGCCTCGTGGTACCTGAGCCACCATATGACTCAGTTCGAGGTGGCAATGCGCATTTACAAAGCCCGGACAAAGCCAGCCCTGCCACTTTTCAATTCTGGAAGCTTCAATAGCATTTGGAGGCAGAATATCACGGGTTTCGTTCTTTGAATCCAACACCAGAATGCAGTCTGGTTCTAGGAACTTTTTTCCGTCGAAAATCGCATTGGCCTGAAGAAAGCGCATCCCTCAAATGTAGTGAATTATCGGGCGGAATGGTATCTTTGTAGGCTTACAGGGTGGAGAAAAAAGACATACGCGCATTGAGTGAGGAAGGCCTTATTGATCTGTTCAAGGCGATTGGCGAACCAGCCTTCAGGGCCAAACAGGTTTACAATTGGCTGTGGTCAAAAGGACTTACCGATTTTGCGCAAATGAGCAACCTTTCCAAACCCTTGCGTGAATACTTAGAACAACATTATACCATACAAGCGGTAAGTTTGCACGAGTACCAGGTCAGTAAGGACAGGACCATCAAATGCGCCATGCGTTTGCACGACAATTATGTAGTGGAAAGTGTGCTTATCCCGCACCAGACCCGCATGACGGCCTGTATTTCTTCGCAGGTGGGCTGTAGTTTAACCTGCGCCTTTTGCGCCACCGGAAAGTTAAAACGCATGCGTAACCTCAACGCCGATGAAATTTTCGATCAGGTGGTGCTCATTAAAAATACAGCTGCTGAAAAATACCAGGCACCGCTAACCAACATTGTTTACATGGGCATGGGCGAGCCCCTTCTGAATTACAAGGAGGTGCTGGGTTCGGTGGAGAAAATTACCTCCTCAAAAGGCCTGGGCATGTCGCCCAAACGCATTACCGTATCCACCGCCGGTGTATCGAAGATGATAACAAAACTGGGCGATGACCAGGTGAAATTTCATCTCGCGCTTTCGCTTCACGCGGCGAATGATGAAAAACGCAACAGCATTATGCCCATCAACGAAAGCAACAGCTTACAAAGTTTATCCGAAGCCTTAACCTACTTTACTGAAAAAACCGGCACCCGCCCCACGCTAGAGTACATTGCCTTTCGCGATTTTAATGATTCACTGAAAGACGCTGAAGAACTTTACCAGTTTTGCCGTAAGGTAAAAAGCAAGGTAAACGTTATTGAGTACAATTCAGTGGAAGGCAGCGCGTTTCAGCAAACCAGCAAAGAGCGTTTATCCGCATTTACGCAATACCTTGAAAACAAGGGGGTGATTGTAAATGTAAGGCATAGCCGGGGGAAAGACATTGACGCGGCTTGCGGGCAACTGGCCAACAAAAACAAACTCATCAGTCCTGAATTAAAATAAAAAGTATATTCGTTCGCTGTGTCGAGAACCATTGAAGAAATAAAACTCCCGGTAAAAGCCCACATGGAAGCCTTTGAAGAAAAATTCAGGGAAGCCATGAAAAGTTCTGTACCCCTGTTCGACAAAATTACAGGATACATCGTTCGGCAAAAAGGCAAACAAATACGGCCCATGTTTGTTTTTCTCTCCGCTTCCATCAGTGGTGAGATCAACGATAAAACGCACAGGGCAGCGGCCATGATAGAACTTCTCCACACGGCCACCCTGGTGCACGACGATGTGGTGGACGACAGCAATGAACGGCGCGGATTTTTCAGTGTTAACGCCCTCTGGAAAAACAAAATCGCAGTGCTGATTGGTGATTTTCTTTTGGCAAAAGGCCTGCTTCTTTCACTGGAGAACGACGATTTTCGCCTCCTTAAAATCATGAGCACCGCAGTTCGGGAAATGAGCGAAGGGGAATTGTTGCAGATTGAAAAGGCCCGGCGCATGGACATTTCAGAAGAAGTGTATTTTGACATCATCACCAAAAAAACAGCCGCTTTAATCGCCGCCTGTTGTGCCGCCGGTACCGCATCGGTTACCACTGACGAAGCCCGCATCAAAACCGCGGAGGAATTTGGCATTCTCACCGGTATCGCGTTTCAGATTAAGGACGATCTTTTTGATTTTGGAAACGGGGAGGACATTGGCAAACCAACCGGCATCGACATAAAAGAAAAGAAAATGACCCTTCCTTTAATCTATGCCCTGAATCAATCGTCCTGGCTGGAAAAAAGAAAAATCATCAATCTCATTAAAAACCACAACGAAGATCACGAATCGGTTAAACGTGTAATTGACTTTGTGATTGAAAAAGGGGGCATTGCATATGCTAACAAAGTGATGCAGGAGTATAAGGACAAGGCTTTGAAAGTTCTGGAGCAACTGCCTTCCAATCCGGCAAGGGAAAGCATACAGCGTTTGTTGGTTTATGCAATTGAACGAAAACGATAACATGAAATATAAAGTAATCTTAGCGTCCTTTATTTTTGCCCTTCTATGGTCGTGTTCCAATGAAAAAGAGGGAGAAAACCCTTTAAGTCCTGAAGAACAAAAGATACAGGATTCCCTTTCCCTGATCAGGCAAAAAGCCAGGGTGGATTCTTTGAAAAAACGGAATCCACTTTTGATTCTTCCACCCGATAGCAATTACAGTGGGGATTATATCGACAAATACGATAATGGTATTGTAAAGTTCAGAGGCACGTTTCGTTTTGGAGAACGCCACGGTCAATGGTTTAGCTTTTATCCCAATGGCATGTTGTGGAGCGAATTGCACTTTGATAAAGGCCTGAGGCATGGCCCGAACAACACTTTTTTCGAGAACGGGAAGCCCCGTTACACCGGGTTTTATAAGGACGACCAGGTGGACAGTACCTGGACGTATTACGATAGTACAGGCACCAAAGTGGAGGAATTAAACTACAAAAACAACAAATTACTGAACAGAAAACGGTTCCAGTAAGTTCCTTTAAAATTAAGGTGAGTTCTTTTGCTCTCCAATAGCCAATCTTAGGCACAAAACAGCTGAGATAAGTGTTAAAGGAGTAAACAGGTATTTCTCAAGCGGATTTATGGCCATGAGATTGCCGAGAGTATTTAAGGCATAAAGGCCTGCCATTGCAAACAACACCAATTTTAAACCTTTCGGAGGAATACGGCTTTTTATGTAAGCCGCAGATTGAGCCACCACCCATATAAAAGCCATGTTGATGAGAAGCGAAACGCCTTCCAGTAAATAGAATTCTTCCTGTGAATGTATTCTGCCACCCCAAACAATGCTGTTGGGTACCCATCCCACTGCAACACAGAGGTGGAAAACGAACACCAGTAAAAGAAGGCCGATCAGGAGTCTGGCGGCGGTAAAAAAGGAAATTTTGTAAATCAGTCTCTTGAACATCCGATTCTAAATGTAGGGATTTACTCTTGTTTTGCATTAACCATGCGAGGTTCATTACTGGGTACTGAACTCTGGTAAAAGCCCGAAAAAAAAGGTATTTTTACCCTGCTATGTACCGTTTGTTCAGCCTTTTCTGGCAATACAATCTGCCCCGATGGTCCATCCTGATTATTGATGTGCTGGTGTGTGCTTTTGCACTCACTTTGGCTTTTGCCCTGCGTTTTGATTTTAACGCCATCCCAACGACCGACGCTCAAAACCTGCCCTATGATTATGTGATTGTATTGGGAATCCGGTTTTTGTCATTTGCCATTTCAAAAACGTACAAGGGGGTAGTGCGTTACACCAGTTCGCGCGATACCATCCGCATTTTTTATGTGATTGTAAGCGGCTCTGTTTTGGTGTTCCTGATCAACCTGATTTCCCTGAAGTTTGTGCTAGGGTATTATTTTATTCCCAATTCTGTAATCATCATTGACGCTTTTGTATCCTTGTTTTTTCTCATCTCCAGTCGCTTGATGGTAAAGGCACTTTACTCAGAAATTAAAAACCCAAGTCGGGAAAAAATAAACGTATTAATTTATGGCGCCGGTGAAGCGGCTGTGATAACCAAACGTACCCTCGACCGGGATGCTTCCATAAAATACAAAGTGGTAGGATTTGTTGACGATGACACAAAAAAACACGGGCGGAGTCTGGAAGGGGTATTTATTTATGGCCCCGATAAACTCGCAGCTCTGATTCGTGATAACACGGTGGAGGTAGTCATCATCTCCATACAACAACTTTCTTTCGCGAAGAAAAACGAGATCACCGACATTTGTTTGCAAAATCAGGTCCGCGTGTTGAATGTTCCCCCCGCCACACGCTGGATCAACGGAGAATTAAGTTTTAATCAGATTAAAAGCCTGCGCATTGAAGATCTCTTGCAACGCGACCCTATTCAGCTGGACCTTGAATTGATTGGGGCGCAATTAAAAAACAAAAGCATTTTAATTACCGGCGCGGCCGGAAGCATAGGTTCTGAGTTGGCCAGGCAATGCGCCAAATTCGGACCCAAAACCCTTTACCTCTTAGACCAATCCGAAAGTCCCTTGTACGAACTCGAGCTTGAGTTTTCGGAAATGGAAACCAAAGTACCTTTTGAAGTGGTGATTGCTGATGTAAGGAATGAGGAACGCATGAAAAATGTGTTTCGCTCTTTTAAACCGCAGATTGTGTTTCATGCGGCCGCATACAAACATGTTCCCATGATGGAGAATAATCCCTCTGAATCCATCCTCACCAACATTCTTGGAACCAAAACCCTGGCCGACCTTTCCAATGAATACAAGGTGGAGCGTTTTGTGTTTGTAAGTACCGATAAAGCTGTGAACCCTACTAACGTAATGGGTGCCAGCAAACGCATTGCGGAGATTTACATTCAAAGCATGGGCAAACATTCCGACACCAAATACATCACTACCCGTTTTGGAAATGTATTGGGTTCAAACGGCTCGGTAATCCCCAGGTTCAGAAAACAAATTGAACAGGGCGGACCCATTACCATCACGCATCCTGAAATTACCCGTTATTTTATGACCATACCCGAAGCCAGTCAATTGGTTTTGGAAGCTGCTGCCATGGGAAAAGGGGGAGAGATTTTTGTGTTCGACATGGGGCCTTCCATTAAAATTGTTGACCTGGCCCACAAAATGCTCCAGTTATCCGGCTTAAAAGAAGGCAAAGACATTTCCATTGTATATACAGGTCTTAGACCGGGAGAGAAACTGTATGAAGAACTTTTGGCCAACAGCGAAAACACCATGCCCACCCACCACAAACAAATTTTAATCGGCAAGGTAAGGGAGTACGATTTTACCGAAGTAAAAAACATTATCGAAGACCTCATCCTTTCCTTTGACACCCAAAACAACGAGGCCATTGTACAGCGCATGAAAGAACTGGTGCCCGAATTCAAAAGCAACAATTCCATTTTTCAAAAACTCGATTAGTATGAAGAGAATCCTCTTGCTCAGTGTTCTTGCGTTTCTTTTTTATAGCCATCTGTTTTCACAGGCCAAAAAAGAAAATCCCGGCAAAACCAAACTGCTTGTAGGGATAGTGGTTGACCAGATGCGCAACGAGTACATTTACCGTTACTGGAATCGTTTTGGTAACGGGGGTTTTAAACGCCTGATCTCACAAGGGTATTATTACCGCAACCTGCATTTTAATTATCTGCCCACATATACGGGACCGGGCCATGCCAGTATTTATACCGGCACAACGCCAAGGCAACACGGCATCATTGGAAACGACTGGTATCTTAAAAGCAATAGTACAAAATCGTATTGTGTGCAGGACTCTTCTGTAAAACCCATAGGTACAAAAAACAATTCGGGCCGCATGTCGCCCCAGCATCTCTTAAGCAGTACATTAGGAGATGAGTTAAAACTCAGCAGCCCAAAATCAAAAGTAATAGGCATAGCTTTAAAAGACCGCAGCGCCATTCTTCCTGCCGGACATTCAGCTGATGCCGCTTATTGGCTGGATGAAGTGTCGGGAGATTTTATCAGTTCCTCCTGGTACATGAGTGATTTACCCCGCTGGTTAAAAAACTTCAACGACGAACATCTGGCCAAATCTTATCTCGAAAAATGGTGGGCTCCGCTGTATCCCATCGAAACGTATACCGCTTCCTTAGCGGATGAAAACAAATACGAAGCGGTGCCCAATAAAAAAGACTATCCTGTTTTTCCATACGAGTACAAACCATTTATCGAAAAGTCCGATTACTCCATTATCAAAGCCACGCCCTATGGCAATTCCATTACCAAGGACATTGCCGTAGAGTGTATCATAAAAGAAGAATTAGGCAAAGACGAATTCATCGACCTTTTGTGCCTTAGTTTTTCCAGCAGCGACATCATCGGGCACGCCTATGGTCCGCGTTCGGTGGAGGTAGAAGATTGTTACCTCCGGCTTGATAAAGACCTGGAAGACTTGTTAAACAAATTGGATAAGGAAGTGGGTAAAGGCAATTACCTGGTGTTTTTAAGCGCCGATCATGGGGGCGGGGATGTGCCGAAACATTTGATGGATCAAAAAATACCGGCCGGTTATACCCACGAGAGCAAAGTGTTGAAAGAAGCACGCCGCTTTTTGCTCAGCACCTATGGAGATTCCCTTTTGTTAAGTACGGTAATGAATGAACAATTGTACCTGAATGAAAAACGCTGCGAGTCCTTTCGCCTGAACCTTGATGAGGTGGAAGAAAAATTGTGTCGTTTTTTAATAGGCATCAACGGTGTTGCTGAAGCGTATCCTTCCAAAATTATGCGATACGGTTCCTTTGAAAAAAACGACATTCGCACCTACCTGCAAAACGGATACAATTTTAAATTGAGTGGGAATGTGTGTTACACGCTTAAACCTGCCTGGATGGACCAAGGGGAAAAAGGCACCACGCACGGCAGCGGATACAATTACGATACCCATGTGCCTTTGATTTTTTATGGTGCGGGCATTTCAGCCGGAGAAAACATGAACTGGTGTACCATCCCGCAAATAGCGCCCAGCCTGAGCGAGTTGCTGAAAATCAACCGCCCGAATTCAAGTTCAGGGGATTTGTTGCCGGGGCTGTTTAGGTAGGGGGCGGGGATATGGAAGTTAGCAGTAACCTATGACAAGACTTCAGACAATAGTAATGATAATAATAATTGGGACTTCCCATTTATTTGGTTGTAGCTGCGAAAATTGGCCGACAGTTAAAAACAATATTAAAAGTGGGGACATTGTATTCTCAGCTATAGTTATTTCAAATACTGTAACAAACGACTTTGGTTCACAAGTTGTTTGGATAGGAGACACCACAACGTTTCCGGTTAAATTACTCCGTTATCCAAGTAGAATCGTTAAACTAAAAATGCTGACACTTTATAGTGGAAAAGCTTCGTCAGACACCATTACTATAATTACACCTTTCAATAATTCTGGTTGTGGCGTTGACTTTCAAGTTGGCAAAGACTATATAGTTTATGCAACCTATAAGGACGAAGTAAATATTAGTTCAAAATTTAATCGGCAATCAAAAAGTAATAGTACATATTTTGCACATTCCTGTTCCCGCACTGCACTTTGGACAAGAGAAGAACACGACGAAATTAACAGACTAGTTAAAAAATAAGTAGCAGCAAACCGTTATGTGTCATTTTTATACACAACTTTGAGACGAGTACTTTTTCTACTACCCCTGGCTATTTTAACTGTTTTTTCCTTCGGACAAGACAGAAAGATAGTTTTACAAATTGACACTTTAATTCTTAACGGGTATAGCGATTTTTCAATCGCTCTGACAGGCCAGTTTTTTGGTAATTACCCCCTCACAATTGATGATTCCTGTTACGTCAAAAAAATAAACAACTATCCCAATTTTATCTGCTCTTTAACTCTTAAGAATGACACAACAAATATTGAAATCTCATTAGACGATAAAGGCGGGCATTTATCGCTAATTGGTGCTTACCACTTATTAAAAGACACAATTCAAATTGACAAAGTGGTTGTTTTTAGTAACTGCTATAATGACACCACTTTTACTCGAATAGACTACTTCGCATATCAACCAGATAGCTTAACAACGAAATACCTTAAATCAAGGTTTAAGAAAGAAATCACAAAAATGAAATGTAAAAACAGACCTCTTTTTAAAACATTCTACAGAATAAATAATGTTTCTTATCTAGTTTCATTTCAAATGAAAAAAGAGGATGAAGAAGTTACAACTTTCCACGGCTACAAGCCAAAAAAATACTCAAATGACCCAAACAACTATAAAGGTAGGGTAACTTATTTTCACGGAAAGTCTATAAAATTTAAATATGTTAATGTGATAACTTTGAAATTGAAAAGCGGCACATAACAGACTAAATGAAACTTTCATCCCAGGTAAAGACAATACTCTCAGGCCTAACATTTTCGCTTTTAGGATGTTTAATCTCATTTTGGACAGGTTGGATTATTATCATTCCAATTTTATACGGACTTTCAATACCAATCGTAAATGTTGACGGACAGTTTGTGCAAAAATTCAAATTGACCTTAGTTAGCGCCATAAGTTCTGCCATAATATTAATCGCCACTACAGTGTTCATTGTTGGATTTGACCTCGGTAAATATATTTTTCCAGGAATACTTGTAGGAATTGCTGCCGTATTTATCTTGGTAATAAATGGCTTTCTACTTGAGGTCATCAATCTCAATTTAAAAACCATAGCGCTTGTTTTCACTGTTTCTGCACTAACATTACCACTTTCTATATATTATGGTGGACGTATTTTTGGAAGCAGCCTCTCCGACTTGTATACCAGGCTTAACGGAATAATATTCGTTTGGTTATCAATGACAACTATCGCGATTTCGTTTGGAATGAGAAAAAACCCTACCGCTAAAAAACGTCTTGACTAGGGCATCATATTCAACTCTTTCGGCTCTTTTAAAGAATTTTAGATTTGGTGCGCTAACCTTTTACCAGTCATGGCCGCAATACTTTAAAAATCCATCGTAAAAACCTTTTAGCTTCCCTCCTTCAGCCCCCATCAAAACTCCACCTTTTTGTAGCCCACGCCCATTTTCATTTTTTTGGGAGGACCTGAGAAGTTTAATTTAACCCCTTTGGCGTCAGAGGCGTCCTGACCTAAGGTTTTGGCTTCATAGTCCTTGCCCCGGTGTTTTAAGTTGCTCCAGGGCACCAGCACGTTGATGGTAGAGTTGTCCTTAAAATGAAACACCCCGCTTACAAATAAATTCATCACATCCGAAGCCAGTTCCATTTCTTCAATTTTCATGGCTTGCCCCTTCAAATAAAATTTTTCATTGATCTCAGTAAAACTAATGTCCTTAAAATCCCTGCTTCTGAACACGTATTTGCTGATGTTTTGAAGGGGCTCAAAATTCATCAGGCGGCCATTCAATAATACCAGGCCTACCTCTCCGCTCATGCTGGGCCCTAAAATTTGTTTGTGTTCGTCGAGTGTGGCACTAAATCTGCCTTTCAAATTCAAGGTGCCGGCCAAATGTTCGGCCCGAATGGATTCCTGACCAAAATTATTCATCTGTTCAAACAATTGACTCACATTCACATTGTTTATATGGATTTCAGAACTCAGGTGTTTCATGTTGGCCAGTTTGCCATGAGCTTCAAGTTTTCCTCCGCACAAATTCATGTCTACCTTCTTCAAATAAAGCACCTGGTGCAGGTAATCGGCCCGAATGTTGGCCTGTGAAGCCAAAAGCCCATTCACTTTTAACTGTTTTGCCCTAATGTTCAACTGCAAGTCTAAAGCGTTGTTCATTAAAGCACTTTTCTTTTTCTTTTTGGGTTTTACTATGCCTTTAGCTTGTGTTTTCCCAAAGTAGGGACTAAGGTCAAATTTTTCGCTCTGCAGATCGAGCCGGGCTTTTAAAACCGGACTGTGACCCAGAATGTAATTGGTAAAATTGCTCGCTCTTCCATTCATTACAAATAAACCTCCGTTGCAAAATACTTTCAGCTTGTTGATATCCAAATCCTGATTGGTTAAGGTACTTAAACCTGTGAATTTAAAATACTGGTTGCTGTTTTTTGGTTGAAATCTGAAGTCCTTAAAGTTCAGCAAAGCTTTTAGTTGCATATCCGGACCTAAAAAATCGGTTTTGTTAAGTTTGTATGCGGGACCCGAATACTCGATTTTAGCCACACAGGACCCTTCCATGTCGATACGGTTTGCAATTTCGAACTCAATTTTTTCGGCTTCAATCAGCAAGCCTGCTTCAATTTTAATGAGTGAGTTTCGTAAGCCATTCAGGGTAACAGAGGCTGTGAATGGAAATTGGTAAATGTTTCCGCTGATAGGGCTCACTTTAATCAATCCATGGTCTCCGTCACCAAACTGTTTTTGGGCATCAATGCTAATTACTTTTAAATGGAAGGATAAATTGGAATAAGGTATTTTACTGTGCCCTATTGTGAGATCGTTACCCACACTACTCACCTCAATGTTTAAGATGGGCTCTCTTTTAGCGCCAAGTTTTACAACAATCAAAGCTTTGGCATTTACCGCTTGTTTCACATGAAAATTCGAAAGTACTTTTTGCAGCTGGGGGTTAAGCGATTTGGCCACGGCAGGTACTTCGGCATTTGGACATTCTACCCAAATGGCCAGGCGTTTTTCGGTTTTATAATGAATCAGGCAAACCGTTTTGTATTCGCGCTCGTCTATTTTTACTGTTGAAGGCGGAAGTACACATAGGGTGGCAAGATGCATGTTGTGCGAAAGAACGAGGTCAAGGTTTAAACTGTTATTCTTAAAAAAAGCGCCTTTTTCACTTTTAAAGATAAAGCCTCCGATTTTAGCTTTACCCTTAATACCGGCTATAAATCCGTTTTCATTTTTATTTAAAAGTATTTCAATGTCGTTTAAGGTGAAGTTGAACCTTTGCCCTCTTTCCTCATTGATAAATGTGAAGGAGGTGTTGCGTATTTTAATTTTTTTGGCATCAAAGCTGAATTTGGTGCCGGTTTGTGTGCTGTCCTTTTTTTGAGGCTTAAATTCAAAGTTTTTGCTGCCATCTCTTTTTTTACGCAGTATCAGTCTTGCATCCTTAAGCGACACCTCCTTGATGCTTATTTGATTGTTAAGTAATTTTCGAAGATTAAGGCTCAGGTAAATGGATCCAGCGCTGAGGAAGGCTTCTTTCGGACCTTTGTATACACTGCTGCTGAGTTCCACATTACGCAAACGTATGGAGGCGTGAGGCCAATTACTGAAAATCGACAATTGAACCCTGTCCATCTTTACCTGTAAGCCGTACTGATTATTGAGTGCCACTACAATTTTGCCCCTTATCTCATCGCGATTCATGGCTACCCAGGTAAAGGCAATGCCAATGCTAAGCAGAATCAAAACAAGAAGACTAAGCCCTGTCCATTTTGCGATTTTTTTCCAATTACGGCTTTCGCTTGGCATAAAGTGTTACAAACGCTAATTCGAATATAGGGTTTTCCTGCTGCTGATTAAAATTAAATGGTTCACCTCCTGTTTAAGAAATACTATTTCTATTTTAGTACCTTCGGTTGATATCCCAATTCCTAAGCCCAGGTATGAAACAAACGGAACGCCTTGTAAAAATCATTGAAGATTCAGACTTTATACTGGGTTTGAGAGACGATGGTATCGTACACGTGTATTACAAATCAAATACCGTGATTGATGTGGATATGCAGGACAGGATAAGGGTGGCTGCCTTTAAACTGACCAACGATGTAAAACACCCCTGTTTATTTGAAGCCGGCGATTACGTTTCCCTTACCAAAGAGGCCAGGGCCAATGCCATAAAAAAGGAAGATGATTTTCCGGCATCGGCTTCGGCAGTACTCGTTCAAAATCTGGCTTATAAAATGATTGCCGATTTTTATTATAAAGTACATAAACCCAAACAAGCATTCAAGGTTTTCAGGAATATTGATGAAGCCATTGAATGGTTAAAAACACACCTTTAAAAACAAGACCTATGGAAAAAGCCTACAAAAACTGTCAAAGTTGCGCCATGCCCTTAAGCAAGGATCCCAAAGGCGGAGGGAGCAATGCCGACGGAAGTAAAAGTAAGATGTATTGCAGTTACTGTTATGTGGATGGAAAGTTTATGAATGCCGATTGGACCGTTGGACAAATGCAGGACTTCGTAAAAGGCAAAATGAAAGAAATGGGTTTCCCCGGATTTTTAGCCGGGTTTTTTACCAGGGGCATTCCTAAACTGGAGCGCTGGAAGTTAAAGTAATCATGCTTGAGTGTTTTTAAGAAATTTTTCTTAAATTGTATTCATGAGAGCAACATTCAGCAGATGGCCTTTGGTAATTGCCCTTCTGTTTTTTTTTCTGTCGTGTAAGAAACAGGAAAGTGATCCTCAACCCATTCCCACACCAATTGACACCATCAAGCCCGGCAGTTATTTTCCGGTTTATCCCGGTTCCTGGTGGAAATACAAGTTAACAGATTCCACAGGGGTTACGGTTGCGACTTACAGCACCTACCCTACCTACTTAAAACACACCTACTGCAAAGGCAGAGATAATTGGGTAACGTGTAAATCACCCTCAGATACTGTTTTTGTGCCTTTTTACAATGGAGCCCCCATTTACAGATATCAGTATATTGATTATGCTGTTGCCCCGTTTCTAAAAGAAGATTACCTGTACGACTTTTTAACAGAAACAGCCGGAGCCTGTAAGATTCGACCAAACCGCAAATTTTGCGACCCAAGATACCCGGGCTTTAATTGTGTTGAAGAAGAAATCACTCACATTTCAAAGGCGAAGCTGGGATCTGACAGTGTGCTGATTGCCAAAGGGCACTTTATCAATATCAATGGCCTGGACAATATCATCAGTCCCCATCAGATTTTTCAAAAAGAATACATTAAAAATCTTGGAATGAATCTGTTTTGGATTGTAGATACCCTTAGTAACGATACAGTTCGGAAGATTCAACTCATCGATCACTTTGTTAATCACTGAGTTTGTTTCTCACTGATATAAAACATGAAACTCCAGGTGAATTTTCTTAGCGCCTCTTTGTGATCTGAGTGACTTAGTGGTAGTGAATTTGAACTATAATCCCAACAACACCTCTTCCGGATTTTTACCTCCGAACAGCATACGTGCTGGGTTCTCCAGCATCTCTTTCACCTTAACAAGAAATCCTACACTTTCACGACCGTCGATGATGCGGTGGTCGTAACTTAAGGCCACATACATCATGGGGCGAATCAGCACCTGCCCGTTCACCGCCATGGGGCGCTCCACCACATTGTGCATGCCCAGGATAGCGCTTTGAGGAGGATTAATAATTGGGGTGCTCATCATGGAGCCAAACACACCGCCATTTGTAATCGTGAATGTGCCGCCTTCCATATCCGGTATAGTTAATTTTCCATCCCGCGCTTTTACGGCAAGTTCTTTAATGCCCGATTCGATTTGAGCCAGGCTCATGAGCTCCGCATTGCGCAGCACCGGAACCATCAAACCTTTTGGGGCACTTACCGCAATGCCTATATCACAGTATTTGTTGTACACTATTTCGTCTCCGTCAATCATGGCATTCACCGCCGGAAAATGGTAAAGGGCTTCGGTAACGGCTTTGGTGAAAAAACTCATAAACCCGATGTTATTACCATGAATTTCCTTGAACTTGTCCTTGTATTTGGCACGTATGGCGTAAATACCGCTCATGTCCACTTCGTTAAACGTGGTGAGCATGGCTGTTTCATTTTTAACTGCCACCAAACGTTTGGCTACTGTTTTGCGCAAGGAGGTCATTTTAACCTTTTCCTTATCGCGACCACCCTGCCATGAATTGGATATGACAGCTGCAGCCGTTGGCAAGCCGTTTGATAAAGCCGCCAACACATCTTGTTTGGTGATGCGTCCGCCTCTTCCGCTTCCACTAATCTGCCCCGCAGCCACTCCGTTTTCTGCCATTAATTTTCCTGCAGCCGGGCTGGGAACACCTGTTGCATAGCCTGTTGTCTTAGCTTCAACATTTGACTTAACCTCCGCTTTTGTTTCCACCTTAGCCTCAGCCTTGACCTCAACCTTAGTCTCAGCCTTAACCTCTATCTTATCCTTCGCACTTGTGCTGAGCGTAGCCGAAGCATCAGGTTTAACCGAAGTGTCAATCTTAACCACCACTTGTCCCACCTTTACGGTATCGCCTTCTGCCGCAAGCACTTCAATTTTCCCGGCTTCTTCCGCGTTCAGCGTTAGCGTTGCTTTATCCGAGTCGATTTCCGCCAACACTTCATCCTTTTCCACAACATCTCCGCTATTTTTTACCCAGCGCGCAATCACTACTTCTGTAATGGATTCGCCCGGACTTGGTATTTTTAATTCAACAATTGCCATACTGTTTATAGGTATAATTATTTTACAGGCACTTTAGAAAAAATGCCATTCATGATTTCTTCGTTTTCATCGTTGTGGCGTTTCGCAAAACCTGTTGCCGGGCTCGCTGCTTCATCTCTGCCGATGTATTTTAAATTCAAGGACCTTAAATTATGGTCCACAAAGCGGTAAGCGCCCATGTTTTCGGGTTCTTCCTGCACATAAAAATACGTTTTGGCTTTGTTGTACTTTTTCAGCAGGGCCTCAATCTGCACTTTGGGGAAAGGATACAATTGCTCGAGACGGATAAAAGCTATATCTGATACACCTTCCTTTTCGCGGCGTTCAATTAAATCGTAATATATTTTGCCGGAGCAGAAAGCAAGTTTGGTGACCTTGGCGGCATCCATGTTATCATCCAGTATTTCTTTGAATCCTCCATTGGTGAAATCCTTGATGGAACTCACACAGGCCGGATAACGCAGAAGTTTTTTAGGCGTAAAACAAATGAGCGGTTTGCGGAACTCCCGTTTTAACTGACGCCTGAGCACATGAAATTGCTGAGCAGGAGTAGTCGCATTCACAATCTGAATGTTGTTTTCAGCACAGGCTTGCAGGAAACGTTCTATCCTAGCACTTGAATGTTCAGGCCCCTGGCCTTCGTATCCGTGCGGGAGCAATACCACCAAACCATTCATGCGTCTCCATTTGTATTCTGCCGAAGTCAGGTACTGGTCAATAATAATTTGAGCCCCATTAAAAAAGTCGCCAAACTGCGCCTCCCAAATGGTGAGGGCATTGGGTGTAGCAAAGGCATAACCATACTCAAAACCAAGCACTCCATACTCACTGAGCAAGGAATTGTAAATTTCAAATTGTCCCTTTGCGTCAATGTGTTGCAAAGGGGTGTATTCTTCTTCACTGTCTTCAACTTTCACAACAGCGTGTCGGTGAGAAAACGTTCCGCGTTCAACATCCTGACCGCTGAAGCGCACCTGATGGCCTTCTTTGAGCAATGAAGCGTAAGCCATTAATTCCCCCATGGCCCAATCGAAATTATCACCCTTAATCATGGCCTTGCGGTCGCTGAACACCTTTTGTATTTTGGAGAAAAACTTTTTATCGCCCGGAAGTGTGGTGATTTTTTCAGCCAGCTCCATGAACAACTCTTTGGAGATGGCGGTTTGAGGTGAAAAATCAAAATCATGATCCCCCGACATTTTTACACCTGCCCAGTCGCCTTGCAAATAAGAAGCCATTTTAACATTGGCGGCTTTTTTCGCTTGTTCAAGATTGGACTCCAGTTCGGCTTTAAAACTACCCTCAATTTCCTTCGCAATGGCTGCAAACTCCGGGTTTTCGGCAATCAGTTTAGCCACATAAATTTCTTTGGGATTTTTATGGGCTGCAATTTCTTTGTACAAAAGAGGTTGAGTGAAACGGGGTTCGTCGCCCTCATTGTGTCCGTGTTTACGGTAACACAATACGTCGATAAACACGTCACGATGAAAGGTTTGACGGAATTCCATGGCCAGCTCTGAGGCAAAACTCAGGGCTTCCACATCGTCGCCGTTCACGTGAAACACCGGACTCAGGACCACCTTTGCCACATCGGTACAATAGGTTGACGAACGGGCGTCGATATAATTGGTGGTGAAGCCCACCTGATTGTTAATCACAAAATGTACAGTGCCTCCGGTTTTATAAGCATCCAATTGGCTCATCTGTACCACCTCATACACAATCCCTTGTCCTGCAATGGCCGCGTCGCCATGTATCACCACCGCGCAGGCTTTGGAATGATCTCCTTCATGGTGGTGGTCAATTTTGGAGCGCATGATGCCTTCGGCTACCGGCGCTACCGTTTCAAGATGCGAAGGGTTAGGCGTAAGACTCATGTGAACCATGTGCCCATTATCACTTTTTTGGTCTGATGAATAGCCCATGTGGTATTTTACGTCACCATCGAACATGGCGTCTTCACTGGGTCGCCCTTCAAATTCGGTAAACACATCCACAAACGGTTTTTTCATGATATTGGTGAGCATGTTCAGGCGTCCGCGATGAGCCATGGCAATCACATAATCCTTAATGCCCATATCGGCCCCTTTTTCCATCAGGGAGTTGATGGCGGGGATCACGGCTTCTGCTCCTTCCAATGAAAAGCGTTTTTGCCCCACAAATTTGGTGTGCAAAAAATTCTCGAACACCACGGCACGGGTTACTTTTTTAAGAATATCAATTTTTTCGTCTTTGCTGTAGGATGGGGTGTTGCGGCTCTTTTCCATGCGCTCCTGCAGCCATTTCACAACTTCGGGTTGGCGCACGTAGAGGTATTCCACGCCTATACTTTGGCAATAGGTTTGGGTAAGGTGAGCAATAATATCTTTCAGTTTTGCGGCGCCAATACCAATCTGGTTACCGGCTTGAAACACGGTTTCAAGGTCCTTTTCGCTTAAACCAAAGTTTTCAAGGGCAAGGTTGGGCAAATGTTTACGGCGCACACGCACCGGGTTGGTCAGTGTAAACAAATGCCCCCGCTGGCGATAGCCATTAATGAGGCCTATGACTTTAAATTCTTTACTTACATTTTCGGGTATTTGTTCTCCACCGGCTGAATCATAGGCACTGCGGGCAAACTCAAAGCCCTTAAAAAAATCCCTCCAGCTTTGGTCAACGGCCGAGGGGTCTTTTCTGTATTGCAGAAAAAGATCCTCTATGGCGTTAACATCGGCATTGCCCAGGTATGAAAATTGATCCATAGTTAAAATTTCGAAGCGATAACAAATTTAGCAAAAAAACTCCCACCCAAGGATATATTCAGGTTGTGGTAAAACATTGGTTGTGAATGACTAATTGTGATTTTTGCACAAGTGCCCGAGGGGGCATTGCCTGTTAACTTCAAGGGTACTTCTTTCACTTAATTTAACCACCTCCTTCCTGGGTATGCTCTCCTGACTTTGGCGCTTAGTAGCTTTTACTTTATCTTCGTTTCGTGAATCATCGTCTTACCCTATCCATCATTTTTATCCTAAGTTTTGGTTTTCAAAAAACCCTTTCAGCTCAGGACCCCAACTCCACTCAGAGCAAAGTGAGCCAATTGGTGGAAAAAAAAGCGGAGTACCACCGCCTTACGGATGGTGAGCAGGAGGGGTACCGCATTAAAATTCACTTCGGCATTGATAGCGACAAGGCCAAAACCGTTAGAACTAAATTTGCCGCTACATTTAAAGAATACATCACCTACGAAGATTACCAGCAACCGAATTTTGTGGTATTGGTGGGCGATTTTAAAACCAAATTACAGGCTTACGAAGCCCTCAAAAAAATTCAGGGAGACTTTCCTAATTCGTTTATTGTTAAGGGAAGAATTAAAGTGAAATAATCTTGCCTTAGTAATTACCGCCTTGCGCAAAAAAAAAGTCCTTCATAATTCGAAGGACTTTTTAATTTAACTCCAATTGAGATTTAAGCCCCAACCGGTTCTTCCATATAGGCTTCAATTGGCGCACATGAGCACACGAGGTTACGGTCGCCATAGGCATTATCTACTCTTCCAACACTTGGCCAGAATTTGTTGTCGCGCACCCACTTTAATGGGTAAGCGGCTTGCTGGCGACTGTAAGGTTTATCCCAGTTATCATTTACAACAGCTTTGCAGGTGTGGGGAGCATTTTTAATGAGGTTGTTGCTTTTATCGAATTTACCCTCTTCAATGGCTTTGATTTCTTTTCGGATGTTGATCATGGCTTCGCAAAAACGATCCAACTCCGCTTTAGATTCGGATTCGGTAGGTTCCACCATTAAGGTATTCACCACCGGGAAAGCAACCGTTGGTGCGTGGAATCCGTAGTCCATCAAACGTTTCGCAATGTCGGCTACCTCCACTCCGCTGGCCATTTTAAACTCGTTGCAATCCAGAATCATCTCGTGAGCGCAACGTCCGTTTTTACCGGTGTATAAAATTTTATAATGCTCCTTTAACACTTCCTTCATGTAATTGGCATTAAGAATGGCCATTTCAGTAGCTTGCTTTAAGCCTTCTGCGCCCAACATTTTAATGTAACCGTAAGAAATCAGGAGAATTAAAGCGCTGCCGTAGGGGGCCGATGAAACAGCATGTATGCCCTTTTCGCCTCCGGTGTTTACGATGGAATGAGAAGGAAGGTAGGGCACCAGCTTTTCAACCACGCCAATTGGGCCCATGCCGGGACCTCCGCCGCCATGAGGAATGGCAAAGGTTTTGTGCAGGTTCAGGTGACACACGTCAGCGCCAATGTTGCCAGGGGAGGTAAGACCAACCTGAGCGTTCATGTTGGCGCCATCCATGTAAACCAAACCTCCGTTATCGTGAATGATCTTTGTAATATCTGTGATGGCTTCTTCATACACCCCATGTGTGGATGGATACGTAACCATCAGGCAGGATAAATTTTCCTTGTGCAATTCAGCCTTTTCTCTCAGGTCGTTCAAATCAATGTTTCCCTTATCGTCGCATTTGGTTACCACAATGTGCATACCTGCCATGGCCGCGCTGGCAGGATTGGTGCCGTGTGCTGAAGATGGAATGAGGGCCACATTTCGGTTGGCATGCCCATTGGCAATGTGGTAGGCACGTATCACCATCAGGCCGGCGTACTCGCCCTGAGCTCCTGAATTAGGCTGAAAACTCATGCGTGCGAATCCTGTGATTTCTGAAAGGTCTTTGTTCAATTGTTCAATCAGCTCATGGTAGCCCTGTGCTTGTTCTATTGGAGCAAAAGGATGTATGCTGGCGAACTCAGGCCAGGTGAGCGGAAGGAGTTCTGATGCGGCATTCAGTTTCATGGTGCAGGAACCCAGGGAGATCATGGAGTGAACCAAAGAAAGGTCTTTGTTTTCCAGACGTTTGATGTAACGCATCATTTCGCTCTCACTGTGATAGGTGTTAAACACAGGATGCGTTAAAAAAGCGCTTTTTCGGGCCAATGGAGAGGCGTTAAGTAACATTGAATCCTGAATGCTTACGGTATTAACAGTTTTTTCAGCAGCTTCAGCAAATATGCTCACAATGTCTTTTAAATCTTCCGGCTCAATGGTTTGATCGAGCGATATGGCTACAGTATTGGTATTCGGGTAACGGAAATTAATTTCACGTTTTTCCGCAATACCTTTAATGGTAGCGGCATCCGCATCCACCAGAATGGTATCGAAAAACAACTTGGTTTTAATGCTGTACCCTAATTTCTTAAGACTTTCTGCCACCGAATAGGTGCCTTTGTGAACACTATTGGCAATGGCTCTAATGCCTTCCTGTCCATGATACACTGCGTACATGCTGGCCATAATGGCTAGCAAGGCTTGAGCGGTACAAATGTTTGATGTGGCTTTATCGCGTTTAATATGTTGTTCACGGGTTTGAAGAGCCATACGGAGTGCCATATTGCCTTCTGAATCCTGAGATACACCGATGATACGTCCGGGTATTAAACGTTTGTAATCTTCACGACAGGTAAAAAATGCTGCATGGGGACCGCCATAGCCCAATGGAACTCCGAATCGCTGAGAATTGCCCAATACACAATCGGCTCCCCATTCACCCGGAGGAGTAATAAGGGCGAGTGCCAGCAAATCTGTAGCAACCGCCACCTGAATTTCGTGTTGTTTGCAGGACGCCGTAAAACTTCTGTAATCCTCTACTTCTCCGTTAATATCGGGGTACTGAAGCAATACGCCAAAATAGGAATCGTCAAATTTAAACGTATGTATGTCTCCTACCACCATTTCAACACCAATAGGCTCTGAGCGGGTTTTGATTACGTCAATAGTTTGAGGGAAAACAGTATTGGAAACAAAAAACTTATTGGCTCCGGCTTTTATTTTGTTTTTACTGCGGTTGCTGTAAAACATAAACACGGCTTCAGCAGCGGCTGTTGCTTCGTCAAGAAGGGAAGCGTTAGCGATCGGCATGGCAGTGAGGTCCATCACCATGGTTTGAAAGTTCAGGATGGCTTCCAGGCGCCCTTGCGCAATCTCAGCCTGGTAAGGGGTATAAGCGGTATACCAACCCGGATTTTCGAGCACATTGCGTTGGATGACTGCAGGAAGAATGGTATTGTAATAACCTAACCCTATGTAGGAGCGAAAGGTTTTGTTTTTTTTACCGAGTGCTTTCAGGTGGCGAAGGTACTGGTACTCGCTCAAGGCGGGCGCAACGTTCAAAGGCTTTTTCAAACGAATGTTTGCCGGCACGGTTTGGTTAATCAATTCATCAATGTTTTTCACCCCTATTTTTTGGAGCATGGAAGTAATTTCCTGTCCGCGGGGACCGTTGTGACGGCTTACAAATTGGTCGGTTGTCATGTGTAAATGGAGGATTTGAAGGGCACAAATTTACGAAAATTCAGGGAGTTTTTGATAGTGCTAATGCCTTTAAAACAAGACAAATAAGATAATGTTTACTGAGTCAATGAAGATCAAAGGCCGGTTCAAATTCTTTAGTGTGGGATGTGTAAAGCACACTTGGCTGAGGTGCCTTATTGAGTTCTAACTTAAGGGTATGGACAAAAAACCAGCGGTTTTTTGGGCCGGCTTGTGGGAAGCAAAAAACGCCCTCCGATTTATTATGAAAGTCGTTAATCATGTTGCCCTGAAGCAGAATCAGCTTCGCAGCTTCACTTCAGGGCAAGAATAAAAATGTTACATTTCCACTATATGTTGGTTTTGAATCACATCATTATTGGGTACTTATCAATTATTCTTCTTCAAAAAGAAAATCAGGTGCAGTTGCCTTTTTGTGCCCTAATTGGTCTAAAGTGCGGTTTAACATTAGTTTAATCGCTTTTTTGCCCATAGTGGTTTTGAAATATCCCTCTCTTTTTAAGGCATCTTCCTTGAACAAATAGTACTCCGTAAATATTAACATTAATGGTCGCCTTTTCGCTGTGCTTTTAACTCCTCCTTCCTGGTGTTTTTGAAGTCTGACTTCAAGGTTCGAGGTATATCCAATATACAAAAGGTGATCTTTTGCGCTAAACAAAACGTATACGCAGTGGTGTAATAGCATCTTGCAGATAAAGTTAATGCATATATCCAATTGTCGTGATTACCTGAAGATATAGTCTAATAGTAACTTTTCGTTAAAAATGAAACGAAAAAACCCTAGCCAAATTTCTTCAGCAGCGCTATAGTATGTAGTGTCCTGAAGTAGGAGCAGCTTCGCTTCAGGGTAAAGACAAAAAACCAGCGGTTTTTTGGGCCGGCTTGTGTGAAGCAAAAAAACGCTCACCGATTTATTATGAAAGTCGTTAATCATATTGCCCTGAAGTAGAATCAGCTTCGCAGCTTCACTTCAGGGCAATGAAGCGAAAAATCCCCTCCAAATTTCTTCGAAGGGGATTTTTCTACTTCATTGGTGGAGAATATCGGAGTCGAACCGATGACCTCTACCATGCCATGGTAGCGCTCTAGCCAGCTGAGCTAATCCCCCAAAAACTGAGGAGGCAAATGTACTACATTTTTTTGAATCCGAAAACGGGTTTTTAGTTTTCTATTTGCGTATCGCCTACATAAAACCCATCCTTATACACCGCTATTCGGACCAGAATGCCGTTTTCGTTGTAGATATAGGCTTTACCTTCCATAAAACGGTTCTCCTTGAAGATTCCGTCTTTTGAAATTTGTTTGTTCTTATTGTATAAAATATATTGTCCGTTCAGCACCAAAGGTCCTTTGGAGTGTCCGCCTTTGGCCGCCTCATTGGGGCGTTCGTCATCTCTTACTTTAACGGGCGGAGCATTTTGAACCGGATCATCTGAGCGTTTGGCTATGGGTTTTTTTGCCTGGTATTCTTTAATAGAGGCCACATCCACGTTGCCATCCATAAAGTTCTTTTCGGCTTTGAGTTCCCCGTTTTCGTAATACTCTTTAATTATGCCCGACTCTTTGCCATTGGCAAAATTCCCCTCTATGGCCAGTTGACCGTTGTCGTAATAGTATTTTTGAGGGCCTTCTCTTTTACCCATGGCATTGAAAACAAATTGATGTTGAACCTCTCCATTCTCGTAATACAATTTATAGTCTCCCACCCAACGGTTGTTTTTCCAGGTACCTTCTTCACTGATTTTTCCGTTCTCGTGAAACATCTGAGCGTATCCATCAGGTCTTCCATTATTAAACGTGAGTTTACTTTTCACTTTGCCGTTGCAGTAATACTCAAGCCAGATGTTCACTTTTTTGTTATCCTTGTATGCACCTTCTTCCGCTTTTTGTTTTACTTCGTAACAAGTGCCTGGTTTGTGTTTGCCAAAGAGAATCCACTTTTGTTGTTTTTTTCCTTCCAGGTCAATTTTGTTAATGGTGTCTTTTCCTGTGAGCGGATTTAACTCCCAGGTTTGAGCCAAAACACCCATACAAAAGAACTGGATGCTGAGAAGTATGGTGAACAACAGTTTCATTGGTCTCCCAAATATAGAAGTTTTTGAAAAATCCATCCACACTTCCTGAGAAATACGGACGAATCCTCTGTTAAATTAAGGGCAGGGCAAGTCTTACTTTTTCAGAAAGGGGATTTTACACACCTTTGCTTTGATCGCTTTATCCCTGATCAGGATAAAGATCTCGGTATCGGCTTTTGCATGGGCTGAAGCCACATAACCCAGGCCTATTGCTTTGCCAAGGCTGGGCGATTGGGTACCGGAGGTCACTTTCCCGATGGTGTTTCCTGAGGCGTCGGCAATCGGGTAGTCGTGGCGGGGTATGCCCCGATCGACCATTTCAAACCCCACCAGCTTTTTACTGACACCATTTGCCTTTTGCTGTTCAAGCGCTTCACGATTCACGAAGTTTTTTGTGAATTTGGTGATCCAGCCCAAACCGGCTTCAAGAGGGGAGGTGGTATCGTCAATGTCGTTGCCATATAAACAAAAGCCCATTTCCAAACGCAGTGTATCCCTGGCACCCAGTCCAATGGGCTTAATGCCAAATTCCTTACCGGCTTCAAAGATGGCGTTCCACATGTTTTCAGCAGCTCCATTTTCAAAGTACAATTCAAAACCGCCTGCTCCGGTGTAACCGGTGTTGCTAATGATGACATTTTCCACACCATTGAATTTGCCTTTTGCAAACGCATAATATGGAATTTCATCCAGTTTTACATCTGTTAGTTTTTGCAAAGTGGCCATTGCTTTTGGGCCTTGTACCGCAAGAAGTGAGGTTTGATCAGAAATATTTTTCATGTCCACCCCCATGGTGTTGTGTTTTTGCAACCAATTCCAGTCCTTATCAATGTTTCCGGCATTCACCACCAGCATATAGGTTTCCGCATCAATGCGGTAAACAATCAGGTCATCCACAATGCCCCCGGTTTCATTGGGAAAGCAGGAATACTGGGCCTTTCCATCCGTAAGCACAGACGCATCGTTGCTGGTTACCTTTTGAATCAACTCCAGGGCTTTGTTTCCTTTAAGAATAAATTCACCCATGTGACTGACATCAAATACGCCAACTGAATTTCGAACGGTTAAGTGCTCTTCATTTAAACCGGAATACGATACCGGCATGTTATACCCCGCAAAGGGTACCATTTTAGCTCCGAGCGAAGTGTGCAATTGGGTTAAGGCAGTTGATTTCATAATACGTGAAATGGGTTAAATGCTGATTACGTTTTAAGGAGGCACAAAAATAAGAAAACCCCGCTCATTAGAACAGGGTTTTGCTGAATTGGTTTTACAATTAGTCGATGTTTTCGATGATCATGGCACTGGCACCTCCGCCTCCATTGCAGGCTCCTGCGGCACCATAGCGACCTTTGTTTTGTTTCAGAATATGAATCAAACCGACTATAATTCTGGCGCCACTCGCTCCCAAAGGATGACCGAGGGCGACAGCACCTCCGTTCACGTTTACCTTAGCAGGGTCGAGCTCCATCAAACGGGTGTTGGCAATACCCACAACACTGAAAGCCTCGTGCAATTCATAAAAGTCGATATCCGAAAGTGTCAATCCGGCTTTTTTTGCAGCCATAGGAATGGCCTTGCTTGGTGAAGTGGTGAACCACTCCGGTGCCTGAGCAGCATCAGCGTAACCTTTAATTTTCGCGAGAGGTTTAATGCCCAGCGACTCTGCTTTTTCTTTACTCATTAAAATTACTGCTGCCGCGCCATCATTCATAGTGCTGGCGTTGGCGGCTGTTATGGTACCGTCTTTCGCAAATGCCGGTTTTAATTCCGGTATTTTTTCAAACTTCACATTTTTGTATTCTTCATCCTCAGCAAAATCCACCTCTCCTTTTTTTGTTTTTACTTTTACAGGTACAATTTCAGCGGCAAAACGACCTTTTGCCCAGGCATCGGCCGCTTTTTTATATGAATTTATTGCAAAGGCATCTTGCTCTTCGCGGGTAATTTTCATTTCTGTTGCGCAAAGTTCTGCGCAATTGCCCATGGCTTGTTTGTTATACACATCCACCAAACCGTCCTTGGCTAAACCATCTACCAAAGTGGTATTGCCGTACTTGGCTCCCCAGCGGTTGTTTTCAGCGTAATACGGTACCTGGCTCATGTTTTCCATGCCACCGGCAATCACCACTTCATTGTCGCCAAGCATAATGCTTTGGGCTGCCAACATGATCGATTTCATTCCGCTGGCGCACACTTTGTTAACTGTTGTACAGGGTACATTTTGGGGAACGCCCGCGAACAGGGAAGCCTGACGGGCCGGAGCCTGTCCTAAATTTGCCTGAAGTACGGCTCCCATAAAAACTTCGTTTACGTGGGTGGCGTCTAAATTAATCTTATCTAAAGCCCCTTTAATGGCGGCGGCTCCTAAATGTGTGGCTGAAACTCCTGCTAAACTTCCGCCAAAAGAGCCCATTGGGGTTCTCACGGCAGATACAATGTACACTTCTTTCATAATTGCGTTCTTTGGTCAGTACTTTTTAGATTTTAAACGCGCCTAAATTACTATTTTATGAAAAAGAACGGCGTTAAATCTTATGAACAGGAAGATGCCATTAATTTGTACTTTCGGGGCGCAGAGCATGACAGGACTCGTTTTAAAATCAACAGGAAGCCGCTATCTGGTAAAATCAGGAGGCAAGGTGTACGATTGCGGACTTAAAGGGAAATTGCGTCTCGAAGGCCGAAAAAGCACGAATCCGGTAGCCGTAGGGGATGTGGTTGACCTTGAGCTGGATGAAACAGGAGAAGCGGGCATCTCGGGCATACACCCCCGAAAAAATTACATTATCCGCAAGTCGATTAACCTCAGTAAACAAGTTCAGATTTTAGCTAGCAACCTCGATCAGGCTGTGCTATTGGCTTCTCTTATCAATCCCCGCACCAGTCTGGGTTTTATCGACCGTTTTTTGGTTACGGCCGAAGCCTATGGAATACCGGCACTGCTGGTATTTAATAAATGCGATTTGCTGAATGAAGAATTGAAAAAGATTCAGAAAGAAACCATTCACATTTATCAAACTGCCGGCTATACCTGTTATGAGATCAGCAGTTTTGATCAGTTAGCAGTGAAACAACTCATCCCTCTGTTTACAAATAAAACTACCTTAATCGCCGGACATTCGGGGGTTGGAAAATCCACATTCATCAATGCCCTGCAACCGGGATTGGCGCTTAAAACCGGCGAAATCTCCTCGGCTCACAACAAAGGCAAACACACCACCACCTTCGCCGAATTGCATGAACTGGATTTTGGCGGATACGTGATTGACTCACCGGGAATAAAAGAACTGGGCCTGGTAGAAATGAAAAAAGAGGAGCTGGGCCATTATTTTCCGGAAATCCGTTCGCGCATGCAAAACTGTAAATTCAACAATTGCCTTCACGTGAACGAACCACGCTGTGCCGTGATTGAAGCCGTTGAAAAAGGAGAAATCAGCGAAGAACGTTACCACAGTTACCTGGGTATTTTAAACGGGGAAGAAATGGATTGGAAAGAATGGGAAATGCGTTAAAACTCAGCTAATCCTGTTTTGATCCAAAAACACCATCAGCTTTTTTAATGCTTCAGAGCGGTGGCTTATTTTGTTTTTAATCTCTTCTCCCAATTCTGCGAATGTACTTCGAAATCCTCTGGGAATAAACAGTGGGTCGTATCCAAATCCATAATTTCCTCTGGGTTCGTAGGCTATGGTGCCTTTTACTTCTCCTACAAACGAATACGCTTTGGCATGCATGATTAAACACAATGCTGTTACAAACCTCGCTTCGCGTTTTGTGGTACTTCTCAGCTCGTGTAAAAGTTTATTGTTGTTGGCTGTATCGTTTTTGGGCTCACCTGCATAGCGTGCGCTGTAAACACCCGGGGCGCCATTCAATGCCGTCACTTCAAGTCCACTGTCATCGGCCAGCACCAGGGTTTCAATGCCTTTTGCTTTTAAGCGTTCGTATACATAGCGGGCTTTAAGTTCAGCGTTTTCCGGCAGGGTGGTACCTGTTTCAGGAATATCTTCAGTGATGCCCAGTGCTTTCATGCTTTTTAACTCAAAACGCGCAGGAAGCATAGAAGCAATTTCCTCCACTTTATGTGCATTTCCGGAAGCGAAAATCAGATCCATCTTCAAATTTATGAAGATTTTGAGCTGAGAGTTTGTTCCAAAGAAATAATTCCTATTTTTATCGGATAAGCCCTAAATCCCCTTCCTATGATTCAACGTTTTAGCTCAGTTCTGTTTGTACTGTTCACAGTTTTTATTTCAAACGCGCAAGAGAACTTCAGGGAACAAGAGCGTTCCACAACCATAATCCAACGCGGTATTCAACTTCACGATGAGGAAAAATACGAGGAGGCCCTCACAGAATTTAAAAAAGTTCACCGCAACGACTCCAACTATTATCTGGCAGGAGCCGAGATATTAAATACCTACCTGACCATAAAAAAATACAAGGAAGGAAATGATTTTTGCGATGAGTTGCTGAAAATTAAAAACGATTACACCCCTAACATTCTTATTTTCAAAGGTGATTTTCAGGACCATCTTGGACTAATTGCTGAAGCCGAAAAAACGTATCTGAAAGGGGCAGCCGAATATCCTCTGAACCACTCCTTTTTTTACGAGTTGGGTGTTTCCAAAATGAAACAAAAAAAATACGACGAGGCGTATGCCTTGTTTGTAAAAACCCTTCGGCTGAATCCTTTTCACGCCCCCTCTCACCAGCAGTTGGGTTTGTTGGCCTACCGAAACAACAACATTACCAGTACGGTATTGGCCTTTCAATTCTATTTGATTTGCGATGCAACAAGTCAGAGAGCCAGAAACATTGTGATTGATTTTGAAAAGATCGCCAAAATGGAACTGGAAGTGGACACCCTTAACCCGGTTAAAATCTTTCAGGAGGAAAACGATTTTTCGGATATCGAGAGCATTTTAAAATCCAAGGTGGCACTGGGGCCTAAGTACAAAGCGCGTACCGATTTGAGCTTTGACCTCGTGAAACAAATGCAGGTGGTGATTGAAAACATTGGCAAATACCCTGAGGTAAAAGGGTTTTACAACGAATTCTATGGAAAATTTTTCACTCAATTGAACAAAGAAAAATTCTTTGAGCCTTATGTGTATTATTGTTTAAGAGGTATGGAAGTTGAACAAGTGAACAAATGGCTTACCAAAAACAAATCGGATGTAGACAAGTTTGAAAACTGGGCCTATATTCATATTTGTGAAAATTACGCCAACTACCCCGAAACCCTGAACGGAAAAGTAGTAACCGTGCCGCATTGGTTCAGCAATAACCGCATTGTAGGTGCCGGCACCCGTAACGCACAGAAAAACAACGAAGGGTATTGGAACTTTTATTACGGAAACGGTATAAAAAAATCAGAAGGAGCCTTTGTGAATGGCAATAAAGATCAGCTGTGGAAGTTTTATTACGCCACCGGCGAACTTGAAGAAGAAATAGTGTATAACAAAGGGGTTGAAGTTTCCTATAACAGTTATTATGTCAATACCAATCCGCGTGTGCAATTGGCTGTAGCAGGCGGAAAAATTGAAGGGCCAAGAAAAATTTATTTCTCCAATGGCAACCTTTCTTCTGTTACCGAATTTAAAGCGGGAGTTATCAATGGAACTGAAACCTATTATTACCGAAACGGAGCCATGCGCTATTCCATTAACAATACCAACGGCGACTTGAACGGCGACCTGGTAGAATATTTTGATAATAAAAAGGTATATCAAAAAGTAAGTTTTGTAAACGGCAAACGCGAAGGGGCCTCCAAAACCTTTTACAACAACACCAACAACAGTATTGAATCTGAGGGTAATTATACAAAAGGTAAAGCAACTGGTGAATGGAAGAGTTATTTCAGAAGCGGAAAACTCTATCGCAAGGAAAATTACAACGCCGATGGTTTGTTTGAAGGTTTAATCACTGAATACTATGATAATGGAAAAGTGGCCTCAGAGGAATTATACAGCAACGGAAAAATGAACGGCCTTTCAAAGTACTTCACTGAAGAAGGGGTGTTGTGGCAGGAATTTCTTTATAAAAAGGGAAAGCTAATAGAATACCGCGCTTTTAAACCCGATGGCTCAAAAATTTGCGACAGCAAGATAAATGGCAAAAATTTCGAGTTGGTGCTCTATCATCCGAACGGCACAAAACGAAGGGAGGGAAAAGTGAGTGATGGAGAACTCGAGGGGCCATGGAAAGATTATTCAACCTACGGTGTGCTCATTCGTGATGTAAATTATAAAGAAGGGCGCTTTGATGGAAAATACCTCGATTACCATGTGAATGGGAAAATTCAGAAAGAGAGGACCTACAAAAACGGCACGGAGAATGGTTACCAGAAATCGTACCATATCAACGGTAAACCGGACGCGGAAGGTATGGTGGTGGATGGTGAGCGTCAGGGCTACTGGAATTATTATTACAGGGACGGCAGTTTAAAAAATCGCCTCTATTATTACAACGACGCAATAGATGGCTGGTACGAATATTACGATGTGAATGGAAAAATGAGCGGGGAAGACCTTTACCGTGAAGGCTGTCTGGTAAAAGTGATTTACCACGATACCAGCGGCGCCGTTCTCCAGAACATTGATTTACCGGGCGGAACAGGCTGGCTGGTAAAAAAAGACCCTGCAGGGAAAACCACCTTTAAAAAAGAATTTGTGAAGGACCTCAGTCAGGGTCCGTCCATTGAATATTATCCCGATGGTAAAATACGATCACAAGTGACGTATAAAGATGGAAGAAAAGAAGGCAAACTCCTGATATATTCTCCACTTGGCACTCTTGAAAGCGATATTAATTATTATAACGACAACAAATCGGGTAAGGAACTGTATTACGATTTGGACAACAAGCTGCTTTCGGATTATAACTATGAAAACGATGACATCAATGGCACCTGCTTCAACTATTTCACCAATGGTAAAGTGCACAAGGACATTCGTTATGATTACGGCCAAACAGAAGGGGAATCGAATTTGTATGACGAGTTTGGAGAACTGATATACAAAAGAAACTTCCACCACGACTTATTAGTGAGTTACACCTACAAAGGCCCCGATGGCAAACTATTGGCCCCTATTGAACCTAAAAAAGGGGAGAGTACAGTAGTGTGTTATTTTCAGAATGGTAAAAAATCCTTTGAAGCAGGCTACAGCAATGGCGATCTGCACGGGCGGCGTACGATTTATAACTCCAACGGAAAAGTGCTGGAAGACGATTATTTTTATTATGGTTATCAGAATGGTGAGGCCAAAACGTATTACAGCAATGGTAACCTTAAGGAACTTGAGCATTATGATTACGGACGATTGGAAGGCAAATCCGAAACTTTTTATGAAAACGGAAAACTCAGAACTTCGGGCCAGTATAAGAAGGGCCAGGAGCATGGCATTTTCAAATATTTTGATGCTGCAGGCAAACTTATTAAGACCGTGATTTATTACAATGGCGACCCTATTACCATTCTTTGAACGCACACTCGCCTCTGGCCTGAAACGGGCGCTGCTCTGTTTGTTCTGCTTCGGTATTACAAGCCTCCGGGCTCAGGCGCCGGATGTTTCATCTTTGCTGGACAAATACCCCAAGGATGCGTTTCTTTACCTGAACAAAAGCGAACGCAGTGAACTAAAAATTGAGAAGGAGAAACTGGTTATTAAAACCCATGTGCACGAAGAGTATCTTATTCTCAGGAACACGCTGAATCCTCTGCGAAGCAGAAAAATAAGGACAACAGATTTTGTGTCGGTTGAAAACCTCAGCGCTTATCTGAAAGTGTACAATGGCAAATCCCATGTACGTGTGAGGATCAAAGACATAGAGACCAAATCGGAAGACGATAACTCATCCTCCTTTTACAGCGGAGATAAATTTTACAAAGTGGGGTTTTTGAACGCCAAGGAAGGCGACATTGTTGAGCTGGATTACGATGTGATTTATAACGAGCTCCGCTTTTTTGGTGCTTATTATTTCAGTGAATACGTTCCGGTACTTAAGGTCGATTTTTCGCTGGTATACCCTATCAGCGGCGTGAACCTAAAGCTCAAAGAATACAATCACCAAAACCTGTCCATTACGCAAACCATCGACAGCACAAAAAAAACCAAAACCATTGCCTGGTCGGCCCAAGATCTTGAAGAGCTTACCGATGAATTTCTGGATGTGAACTACAAAAGCAAAGCCTCTTTTATTTTAATGAATGTTGAGAACTACAAAACAAAAGATTCAACGGTTCAGGTTGGAGGTAGTCTTAAAAATCTATACGCCTGGTACCGCCACCTCATTAAAAATGTTGACCTGAGTGATGATCCGGAATTAAAAAAACTCAGCGACTCCCTTACCAAAAATGCGGGCACGGAACTTCAGAAAATGAAAAACATTTTTTACTGGGTGCAAACCAAAGTAGCTTATCTTGCATACGAGGATGGGTTGGGCGGATTTGTGCCACGAGAAGCCTCCGTGGTGTGCAAACGCAAATTTGGCGATTGTAAAGACATGGCCAATTTGTTGGTGCGTCTGGGGCAAATGTCAGGAATTCCTGTTTATCACACCTGGATTGGCACAAACTCCATTCCATTCCAGTTTTCTGAATTTCCCGCGAGTTTTTGTGCCAATCACATGATTGCAACCTACATTCAGGGCAAGGATACGCTGTTTCTGGACGCCACAGGTAAACATTATCCTTTTGGACTGCCAACTTCCATGATACAAGGCAAGGAGGGTTTTATCGGCATAAACGATTCGGTGTATGTTATAGCTAAGGTGCCTTTTATGAAAAAAGAAGTAAGTGTTGAACACGATAGCATTGTGCTCAGGTTCAAATCCGAAACCCAATTGGAAGGAACGGGTTATTATATGGTTAGCGGATATGAAAAAACACGGCTGCAGGATTATCTTCAGGATAAATCTTACACCACACGGATGGATTATTTGAAATCCATACTTGAAAAAGGCAACAACAAATTTAAACTTGACACCTTTGTAATCGTTCAAAACGAAACCGAATTGCCTACTCTTATCCGCTATAACTTCAGTTTAAGCAATTACTTCACACAAAACGCCGGGCAGAGTTACATCAATCTGAATTTTCTGGCCGGTTACTTTGATAAAGTCAACCTCAACAAACGAAAATACCCCATTGAATTTTCATACAATACCATCTCCAAAATCACTGTATCCATTCAGCTGGACAAATCCCATGTGGTGAGTCATGTGCCTGAGAACATACAATTTCAAAACGAGTACATGGGGTTTTCGCACCAGTACGAAACTCAAAATGGTTTTTTAACTTTCAGAAACACCATTACGTTTGATAAAACGATGATTTATCCCGATCACTTCAAAGACCTGGACTACATTATCAGCAATTACAAAAAAAATAAATCCAACCTTGTGTCCATTCAAAACCATTAATTAACATGACTTCTTTTAAACCATTTGTTGCCCTTCTGCTCTTTTTTAGCCTGAATCATCATGCTCAAAACTACTATCACCAAACCTACACCTGGGAAAAAACCCCTAGCGTTTATGTACCGACTGAAGCCGAAAAAAAGAGTGAACTGGTGCTTGTGTTGCGTAAAGTGGTGGAAGAAACGGCTTACGATGCGGATGGTACCGCTGTTTTGTATGAAACCATACATAACATTTACCATGTGAATTCAGCGAATGCGGTGGATGGTGTGAATAAGGGGTATATGTCCTTAGGTGGCGTGCTGGATGAGGTAGATTTAAAAGCACGCTGCATTACGCCTCAAAACAAGGTGATTTTTTATAACAAATCCACTCTCAAACAAGTGGACAATCTGGAAGGTGCCGGTCCGTATAAAATATTTGCCATCGACGGGGTTGAGGCCGGTTGCGACGTTGAGATAATGTACACCAACAAAAAACAATTTAATTCCTACGGGTATTATTATGCTCAGATGCGCTCCCCCATTGTGAATTTCGAAACCCGCATCATCACGCCAAAAAACCTGATTTTCGAAACCAAATGTTACAATGGTCTGGAGCAGTTTAAATCCGATCTTTCTGACAGCACTAAAAATCACCTTTATCTTATTCAGAAAAATCTTCCGAAGGCCGAAACTGAAAAGTATTCGGGAGAAAAGGCCAATTACATGGCTTATATTTCACAATTCACTTACAATACCGACAAACAAAAAGGTCGTTTTTACAGCTGGGACATCATCTCGAAGGATTTTTATGAAGCGGTATATGTGCTTAATAAAAATGAAATAAAAGCACTTGAAAAAAACCTGAACAAAGCCAAACTAAAAGATATTCAGGATGAAAAGGAAAAGGTATGGCGTTTTGATTCATATTTTAAAAACAATTTTGAAATAGATGACAGCTATGATTCCTTCACCTTTGAAAAAGCCATTGACGCCAAAAAAATGTCGTATTCAAACGGCATGCGTTTTTACCTTGCCGGATTAAAATACCTGGAGGTTCCCTTTGAGCTTGGTATCACCACAGAACGGTATAAGATGCGTTTTGACCCCAAATTTGCCTCTTACATTTACACGAAAGAATACCTGGTGCATTTCACACGCCTGAATCAGTATTGTTCTCCGCTGAGCATATACAGTCGTCCGGGTTATCCCGACATGTATCTGGTGAACAACCAGGGCTTGTTTATCAAGGAAGTGAATATTGGCGACATTTCAAGCGCCAGCTCCAAAACAAAATTCATTAACGCTACGGATTACAAAAGCTCTTATCACAATACCAGGGTGAAGGCAAAGCTCGATTTTTCCAGCCAAAGCGTTCAGTTGAATGTTGAACAGAGTTTGCTTGGGTATTCGGCCTATTACGTTCAGCCCATATACCGTTACCTGAATGAGGAGCGGAAAACCGAATTGCATAAAAATTACCACCTTTCTCAAAACAGCGATGGGGTGAAGGATTTGGTTGTGTTGAACACCGAAGCCGATGATGTGTTTATTAAACCCATGGTAGTGAAATACACAGCCGAACAAAATGACTTTCTCGAAAACGCGGGTACAAAATATCTGTTTAAAGCCGGTTTGCTCATTGGGCCTCAGGCTGAATTGTACCAGGAGGAAAAACGGGTTACTCCGGCGGAAATGGATTATCCGCATTACCTCGAACGCTGGCTGGAAATTGAAGTGCCTGCCGGATACAAAGCCACCAACCTGAACGATCTGATGATTGAAAAAACCTGCAAACAAGATGGAAAGGATGTAGCTACATTTAAATCTACCTATGAACTGAAAGGGAATACCATACTCATTCATGTATATGAAGATTATCAGGTCATAGATTACCCGCTGAACATCTTTGAAGATTTTAAGATGGTAATCAACGCCGCCGCCGATTTTAATAAAAAAACCATAGTGTTCGAAAAACTCTAAACCCGTATGTATCGATTTTTTCTTTTGTTATTTGTTTCAGTACTAAGTTGCGGGTTAAGCGCTCAGAATAATTTCAGTAAGTATTATTCTGAAGCAGCCGAAAACACCGATAAGGGAAATTACCAATTGGGCATTGAAAACTTCAATAAAGCCATTGCTTTCAAGGAAGAGGCAAAAAACAAATACAAGATTGCCGATGCCTATATTTACCGGGCGTATTGCCGTTATCAGCTGAAAAATTACAAAGCCGCGATCAAGGATGTGAATGAGGCCATAGCCATAAAACCGGAATACACAAAAGGCTATCAATTTAAAGCCACTTTTTTACTGGACATGAAAAATTACGATTCCTGTATTGCGGTGTGCGCAAAAGGCTTGTCCTACCAATCATCGAATGAGGAACTTCTCTTCACCAAAGCCAAAGCCAGTTTTAATAAAAAAGAGTATTCTGTTTGTCATGGCACCCTTGTGCAAGCCATAGAGATTAATCCTAACAATACCGATGCCATTCGATTGTTGGCTTGTGTTTATCAAAAAAGGAAACAATGGGACAGTTCACTGGTGTACTTCAATAAAGTGCTTGAGATTGATCCACTGGATTATGTCTCCCTGTTCGACAGGGGCATCAGTAAATCTCACCTGAAGGATTTTAGCGGCGCGCAGGTGGATATAGAAAAGGCCATGCAAATTGATACGGCATCTAAATTCATTGGCTACAACAATCTGGGGTTTTTTCTGGATCTTGAAAAAAAGGACTATGAGAAGGCGCTTGAGTCATTTAACAAATCCATCGCCCTGGCTCCCGGTTTTGCTTATGCTTACAGCAACCGTGCCTTTGCCAAACTTCAGCTCGGAGACATCAAGGGCGCTTATGCCGACATTCACAAATCCCTGAGTCTGGATCCTGAGAACACTTACGCGTATAAAAATCTTGGATTAATTCAGCTTCGCGACAAAAAAACCAAAGCGGCCTGTAAAAGTTTTTCTAAAGCCATTGATATGGGTTATACAGAAGCTTACGATAACGCCGTTGAACTTCTGCAAAAAGAAAATTGCCCTTGAGGTGAGTGGTTATTTTCTGAGTTCAAAATTCTGGCCCAGGTACACGCGTCTTACCATTTCGTCACTGGCCAGCTCTTCAGCCGTTCCGCTTTTTATCACGCTGCCGGCGTACAAGAGGTAAGAGCGATCGGTTATGCTCAGCGTTTCGTGTACGTTGTGATCGGTAATAAGAATACCTATGTTCTTTTCTTTGAGTTTCCTTACCACCTGTTGAATGTCTTCTACAGCGATAGGATCTACACCCGCGAATGGTTCGTCGAGCAAAATAAATTTTGGATCCGTTGCCAACGCCCTTGCGATTTCTGTTCGGCGCCTCTCTCCACCGCTTAGCTGATCGCCCAGATTTTTGCGTACATGCTGTAAGGCAAACTCATCCAAAAGTGTTTCCACTTTCATTTCCTGTTCCTTTCGGGTAAGTTTGGTCATCTCCAGTATGGCGTATAAATTGTCCTCAATGCTGAGTTTCCTGAAAACGGAAGCTTCCTGGGGCAAATAGCCAATGCCCAGTTGAGCACGACGGTACATGGGTTCTTTGGTGATGTCAAGCTCATCCAGAAAAATCTTGCCACTGTTAGGGCGAACCATGCCCACAATCATGTAAAATGAAGTGGTTTTACCGGCCCCGTTAGGCCCGAGTAAGCCAACAATTTCGCCCTGACTCACCTCAATGGACACCTTGTTCGCCACCACGCGACTCCTGTATTTTTTGACTAAATTTTCGCTTCTTAGTATCATGCTTATAACATCAGCTGGAATCCGAACCTGAGGCCAAAGTTATCCTTTGGATTCGGGAATAAATAATTTAATCTCCAAAACACGTCTACTCTGAAAATCTTCAGAATGTTCTCTATGCCCAAACTGGCTTCCATGTAGGGGGATTTGTTCAGGTCGGAAAGCGTGGAAGGAAAAATCAGCACATCCCTGTTCTGCTGGTTTACAGAGCCCCACACGCCCTTGAAGGTGGCTACCTCACGCCATTTTAAACGTTTGAGCAAAGGAATTTTATTTAAAAACAATCCTTCGAAGTGGTGAAAAACCCCCAGAGAAACAAACTGATCACTGGCAAACTCGTAATAATTCATCATGTTGTAGGCCATGATGTCGTAAATAAACGTTTCATTCCCTCCATGCAGTTCCATAAGTGGATAAGGCAACACGCCCCAGATCTTTCCAATTTCAACCGAATAATCTGTATAGCCGAGGATGGGGGTTACGCGTAAGCGATCCTCTAAACGAAAGCCCAGCTTGTGGTAATTGTAGGCACCCTTGAAGGCGTTTTGTAGGGCTTTGGCGTAAAGCACCTGTATAATGGGGTTTCGGGTACCAAGGGACAAACGCGTGAATCCCTCTCCTACGTATTTTTCTTTCCAGGCAAACCGCACATTGATTCTGAATTCGGTGTTGTTGATGGTGGCGTATTCCTGAATGTTACCTTCGGGATCGTAGTACAGGTATTTGTTCGAACCCAGGGCCGTAAACTCTCTTCCAATGAGCGTGAATTTGCTGATTAAACCCGGAAACCATTCTCTTTCATAATAAGCAGAAGCCTGATTTACGCGGGTAAGATTGGTGAGCGGGTTGGTTCTGAATAAAGCTACCAAAAGGTTATCCTGAGAGTACCCATTTTCACTCTGCCCTAAAATTTCATTATCGCCTTTATACGTGATGCCAACAATTTGCCGGCTCGGATTTTTACTCAGAAAGCTTTTAAATCCCAGGGAATACTTCCATTTTTCATCCTTTAAACCATAAGCCACATAACCATTCAACTCATACCACTTGCTGAATTTTTCACTGGTACGTCCCCCAAAACGCAAACGCAATCCCTCAATCTGGTTATACGACACCATATTGGAATAGGGGCCAATCTCAAAATTGTTTACTTTTTGGTAACCGGTCATCAGCAGGTAAAATATATCCACCCAGGTGCGGTAAATGGGCAGGGTTTGAATGGTGTCCACCAGCTTAATGATCTTTTTTTCTCTTAAGGTCAGGCTGTCGTGCCTGTGTTCATTCCAATATTCTTCGGTTTGTTTCGTAGCCTGTTGTTCTACTTCTATTTTATCAGCAAACTCATAAAACGCATCGTCTTTGGGTTGGTTAAGCACAATGTTTTTATATGAACTGGTTTTTCGTCCGTAAAAGCCAATGGCCTTTTTCGTTGGAGCAAAATCCACCACCAAACGGTCTCTCACCATGGTCCAGGTGCTGTCGAAATATTCAAACTCCTGAATAACACTGGCTGTATTGATAAAGTTAACATTAGCGTCTTTGGGCAAACTCATTTCCAAACGTTTGATGCCCCAGGTGGTGTCGGCAATCCACATGTTGCCTGAAAAACTCAGTTCCTGACTTCGTTTGGGTTTAAAGGTGATGTGGTAAATGTATTTGTTGCCTTCAAAGGCACTGTCCTGCAAATAGTATTTATAATAAAAAAAACCGCTTTCGCTGATGGGGCTTGGCAGTTGTTTATTAAAAATAAGCAGGTTGTTATCGTAAATGTTAATGTTCTGGTACATATCACCCAACACCTGAGAGATACTTGAGTTTTCTACCCCTGTAATTTTGCTTGCAAACACCACTTCTTTCTTGCGCTGCGGGTTTTTTTTGTAATAAAAATTGGAAAGGTTTTCCACCATAAAAAAGGGAAGAGAGGGACGTTCGCTGCTGAAGGTACTGTCGACATTGTCAAAAATAAATTCCAGTGATTTGAGCGCCTTTTTTTCCTTCATTTCTTTGGGAATACGATTCAAATCAAATTCGAGTTTGTTATACACCTCGTACTCATATGCCTCCAGATTGGAACGGTTATTCTTGTCTTTGTTTTTAACGCAATTGCGTATGATGCGGTGTGCCGGATTTTCCCCGGCCAAAACCACCACTTCTTCGAGGGCGGTGCCTCCCAATAAGCGCATCGGAAAATTGATCACCTGTTGTTCAAGATTTTTGTTGATGGGCCTGGCCAAACGTTCGTAGCCGGAATAAAAAGCCACCAAGGAATCCCCCAGTTTTGGCGCTTTAATGATAAAATTACCATCAAAATCGGTTTGGGCATAATAACCCGTGCCCTTGATAAATACAGGCACAAAAGGCATGGCCTCTTTTCCGTCGTAGGAAAATACCTTGCCGCTGATGGTGTATTGCGCCTTTATAGCGCCTCCGGGAACCAATAGCAGGAGCAGAAAGGCAATGGCGAACAACCTCATGAAGTGACTAAAAGTACAAAAATACGTGGAAAAACAGGCATGAGGCAAATCCAACCACCTGGGGAACAGCAAAATTGAGGGCAATTTTATGTGATTTGGCCTGCTTTTGTATAAGTAAAATAAATCGTACTTTGCGATATTATTTTGTAATTCAGAAATTACATTATAATATTGCATATCAGCACATTTACTGTGGGAATGAGAAACCATTTATTGATAGTGTTTGCCCTTTTGTCAGGAACACAATTTGTTTTGGCTCAAGGCAATAATGTTATCATCCTGGAAGGCACTTACCAGGGCAAGGTGCTGTATGTTCAAAACCCCTTTGCTTCAAGCAGCGGCGTTGGTTTTTGTGTAACCGAAGTAAAGGTCAACGGAAACATCACCACCGACGAGATTACCTCCAGCGCTTTTGAGGTGGATTTTAAGCCCCACAAACTTAACATTGGCGATAAGGTCACTGTACAGATTTTTCATAAGGAAGGCTGCAAACCCAAGGTGCTTAACCCTGAAGTTTTAAAACCCAAAAGCACCTATGAAGTTATCAGCATGAACGCGGATAAAGATGGGACTTTAACCTGGACCACCAAATCTGAAACCGGGAAGCTGAGTTTTGTTGTAGAGCAGTTTCGATGGAACAAATGGGTGAAGGTAGGTGAAGTAGAAGGAACTGGAACGCCCACCAGCAACGAATACTCTTTTAAAGTAGCACCCCACAGCGGTAAAAACATGCTTCGTGTACGCCAAACGGATTATAGTGGCAAACCCCGTGTGAGTAAATCCGTGGAGTTTGTGAGTGAAGTGTCTGAAATTGATTTTGGACCCCTCAAAACCAGCAAAGACCTCAGTTTTTTCAAAAAAGGCGCGCCCGACAAAGCCGTTGAAACCATGTATGAGATTTACGACCAATACGGCAACATTGTAAAAAAAGGCTTCGGAAACAAGGTGGACGTAAGTAATTTGCCGAAAGGCGCTTACTTCATCAACTTTGATAACAGCATGGGCGAATTCACCAAAAAATAATGCATTTCAAAACCTTCAGCCCTCTTCAATTGAAGAGGGTTTTTTGTTTAATTAAACCTTAATTTTGTAGTATGTACAGTGTTGAACTCAACGGAACAAACAAAGTTAAATGCGGGTTTAAAATAGATAAAGGTCTGTTTGAGGCTGAAATCAATGGCAAGGCATTAAAAGGCGATTTACTCAGGATCAACACTTACCAATACCATCTTCTGCTTGAACAAGGTTCTTACACCATTGATGTGCTGAAACTGAACCGTGAGGAAAAATCCTTACTCCTTCGCATTAACTCAAAACGGGTTCAGGTAAAATTAAAAGATAAGTTTGATGAACTGTTGCACAACCTGGGTCTCGACGAAATCAACCAGAAAAAAGTGAACGACATCAAAGCTCCCATGCCGGGCATGGTGCTGAGTGTATTGGTAAAGGACGGGGATGCGGTAAAAAAAGGGGATGCCATTTTAGTGTTGGAAGCCATGAAAATGGAAAACATTCTGAAATCACCATCTGACGGGACCATAAAAAAGATAGCTGTTTCAAAAGGCACAGCTGTAGAAAAAAACCAATTGTTAGTGCAATTCTGATGAAAGAACAACGCCGCGATTTCCTTAAAAAAACAGCGCTTTTCGGATTAACCGCTTTGGGCAGCCAGGTGTTTGGAAAAGTGGATGAGAAGGCGTTAAACGCCTGGGGTTCTGAGTTTCAGGAAAAAGAACCCTTTCTTCTGCCCGAATTGCCATATGCTTATGATGCCCTGGAGCCTTATATTGATAAGGAAACCATGGTGTTGCACCACGACAAACACCATAAAGCCTATGTTGACAATTTTAACAAGGCCCTGAAAACCTATTCGGGTTCACACGACTTTAAAGAACTGTTTGCTACGGCTTCTGCCCTCAGTCCGGCCCTGCGTAATAATGGAGGCGGCCATTTTAACCACTCTTTGTTTTGGATGCTCATGCGCGCGCCAAAGGAAGGTGCGGCGAATGAAGCAAGTGGAGCACTGTACGCCGCTTTAAAAACCATGTATGGAAACACCGAAACCTTCCGTAAAGAGTTCAATGAGCAGGCCCTGAAAATTTTTGGCTCCGGCTGGTGCTGGCTGGTGGTTACGGCCGACAAACAACTGAAAATAGGTGTGACCTCCAATCAGGACAATCCGCTCATGGATGTTTCGGTGGTTAAAGGAACACCCATACTGGCACTCGATGTGTGGGAACACGCGTATTATTTAAAATACCAGAACAAAAGAGCAGATTATATTCAGAATTGGTGGAAACTGGTGAACTGGCCCATGGCAGAACAATTGTACATGGATGCCATGGCCGGCTAAGATAAACGAATGATGCAGCACAAAAATTTTAAAAACATTGATAAGGTCACGTATGGCCGCGGGGCGTTTGCCCAACTTTCCGAAACGGTTGAACCCATCCGTCAGTTAAACAACCGTTATTTTGTGTACGTGGTAGATCAGTATTTCAAGGGCAAGCCTCTTAGCAATCAACTGCAAAACAAAGCGGAAGACCTGGTATATTTTATTGATGTAGATCCCCATGAGCCAACAACAGAACAAATTGACACACTGAGGGACGAAATCCTGAAGAAAAAAGGATTGCCAAGTGGCGTGATTGGCATTGGCGGCGGAAGCATCATGGATATTGCCAAGGCTTTGTCATTAATGTTAACCAACGACGGCTCTTCTACCCTGTATCAAGGTTTAAACCTGGTAAAAAAACCCGGTGTGTACCATTTAGGTGTGCCCACCATCAGCGGAACCGGGGCCGAAGTATCCATGACAGCGGTATTAACCGGCCCTGAAAAAAAACTGGGATTAAAATGCGACTGGACCGTTTTTAATCAGGTGATTTTGGATCCGGAATTGATTGCCAGCGTACCCACCGATTGGTGGTTTTACACCGGCATGGACACTTACATACATTGTATTGAATCGCACAACGGCATACGTAACAACGCCTTTAGTTTGGCCTATGGCGATCAGGCCCTGCACCTCTGCAGAGAAGTGTATTTAAACGAGGGGGCCGGCCAAACCGAAGAAAACAACGACAAATTAATGGTGGCTTCTTTGATGGGCGGCTTAAGTTTAACCTATAGTGAAGTGGGGGTTTGTCACGCCTTAAGTTATGGGCTTTCCAAAATACACGGCACTCGCCATTGTTACGCCAATTGTGTGATTTTTCAGCACCTCGAAGATATTTATCCTGAAGGGGTGGGAGAGTTCAAACACATGCTGAAAAAACACAAACTGGAATTGCCTCAGCATTTAAGTAAAGCGTGGGACGAGGAGACCCTGACCAAAATGGCCACCGTGAGTTACAATTTGCCCTTTATGTGGCACCATGCCTTTGGCGACAATTACAAAGAAATCGCGACACTGGATTATATTAAAGATTTATTCAGGCGCCTGTGAGGTGGCTTTACATACTCGCCCTTTTGCCCTTTGGAGTTTTCTCTCAAACCCAGAGTATCATTTCCTCAATTGCCGGCGTTAGAACCTGTTTAAACAACACCGAGTGTTCCTCTTCCCGAAGCGCCTCCTACCTGTTTTACGACGAAGCCAAAAACGCGTTCTATTTGAAATTAGATTTCACTGCCTTAAGAACCGGAGTGGACAGCATGGATACCTGGCTCGATGACCTGAAAGGGAAATACCTTTACTTAAAGGCTATCTTGCGTAAAGAGGAATTTCCCATGCTTAGCAACAGCAATGCCAAATCCTATCCGGTAAACGCTCAGGTATACATGAATGAAGTGTGGGAAGATCAGCCTGTTGAAATTTCAATTTTTACTACAGAAAACAGTCAATTGAACTACGGCCAAACTGTAAGCAATTATAACAGATACAAAGTGAGTTTTGGTTTTTCTCTGGACCCCAAAACCTTTAAACTCGACACCATGCCCCATCACCTCACGGAAACCATATTTATCTCCATCGGTTTAGGTTTTATAAACGAACTCGAACCCGGTATGGAGAAGTTTGTGAAAGAGGCCTATGATCATTGATAAATTGACGTTTAAGTCCGAATGGTATCTGACTTTTACTTCAAACAGCCACCAACCCGCATCCCGCAAACATCCTATAGTACCAGGCAATCTGGATGAGCGGACAGGCCCGCCTGCCGAAGCAAGGTCCTGCGCTGCAGCGCCCGCCCGTGCCGGTTCGGACGGAGACAGGTTTCATGACCCGATAGCTATCGGGGTACTCTGATAGAAACAAAATCGAAGGGGGACAAACTTCTTTTGTAGCGAAAGTGATAGCGTCTGTTTTTATGACGGCGGACGAATGACTAAGGACTGGCTTCCTACATCTACACACTGTGTAACAGGTTCAAAGACTCAAAGCACCTGAATTCGTTTTCATAATCGCACCTGGGTTTAAGGTACTTAGTATTAGCAATAATGTCCTAAATTTGCCGAATGAAGAACGAACTCGATCTTTCCGACATGGTGATTATTGCTTTTGTAGCAATCATTTTTGTTACCGGCGCGGTGGTGGTGTACCGTTTTATGAAACGAAAATTTTAAAGCATGATTCTCAAACAACTGATATTATTTTTGAACCTGGGTGGTGGGGAAGTGGTGTTGATCCTTTTTGTAATCCTCTTATTGTTCGGCGGCAAGGGCATTCCAAGCATAGCCAAAGCCCTGGGCAAAGGCATACGGGAATTTAAAGACGCTGCCGGAGGGATTCAAAAGGACATCCGTGAAAGTACGGGGGGCATTACCGAACACATACAGGAGCAGATTCAGGATGTAAAAAAAGAAATTGAAAAGGAATAAGCCTCAATCGAAGTAAAACACAATACCTGTTCTGAACCCTATTTGCTGAACAGTAAATTTAGTGTAGGGCGATTTTTCACCGAAAATGTTTTTATAGTCTTCCTGGCTTTTAGGCCCCACATCGCTTTGTCCTTTTACATAATAGGCGCTGACCATTAATCCGAGGTTTTCACCGAATTTTGCCTTAAACCCCGTACATGCCATTAAACTGTAGCCTAATTCTTTAGAGTCAATTGCTTTTGGGGAACCGGAATACGTGGTGGTGTTAAACCCGTAATACGGATCATTTTCAATCACAATAAAAACATTGTCATAGGTAGCGTTGGGGTAAGAACCCATTTTTTTGTGAACACCCTCCTGCGTGAGTTTATTTGTTATCACTGCATTCAGGCGTAAGCCTAAATCCATAAACCACTCGAACTTCTCACTAAAGGCACTTGAAAACCTTAGATTAATGGGAATGTCAATCGCGTCGAGTTTTCTTGTTTCGGTGTAATCAGAATTTACCGTTGGATAATAAATGTAATTGAAACGATCTACTGTAGTGGTTTCACTTCTGTAAGCACCTCTGTAAATGGTAGTATTTTTGTATTGGTTGTATTCTGCGCCAAAGTTTATGCCTAAATTTCGGGTCAGGTAAAAGCAATAAGATAAGCCAAGGTTGAAAGCATTGTTTCCCCTGCTGTCGGCATATTTATCATTTTGAATATTGTCACATCGTATATCCGCATGAATGGGGCCGGCAAACAGTACAAGTTCCTCCGGCGGAATAACACGTTGTGCTTTGGAAAAGAGGGGAATGAACAACAATAGAAGGGCAGGGGGCGTAAACGTTTTCATAAATACATGGTCTATTACAAAATTATACAAATTGTTCTACTGGCAAATTTTATTGCATCGGCACTCAAAGCACAACCCAATGTGTTTTATATAAAGGCAGGGAATGACTGGATTTATTTTTATAAAACAGGCCAGAAGGGCGACAGCGTTATAACCAAACACAACAATGAATTTCGTTTGGTATGTAAGGAGCATCAAAAAAAGAACCTCCTTATACAAATAGATAATGCCCGTCTTATGCCATTGGGAAACGACAGCACTGTTTTTGCCGAATACCTCCCGGGTTTAAAGTACGAAGCCTGGTTTGTTCAATCGGATGACAGTTTGAGCGCTGAAGGAACACTTAAAAAAGGAAAAATGGTCTTCACTTCTTTTTTGAATGGTACAACACAGGTGGATAAAACCAGGATCAGAATTCAAATTTACCTGAAAAAGGAAAATGAATTGATTCTTGAAAACGTTTATTACTACATGGATTAAATGCGCTTTACAAGTTCTTTCAGGAGCAGGGTCATTTTAGGTTCCTGTTGCGCAGCCACCATTTGAACTTCTTCGTGCGTTACTTTTTGCACATGCCCCTCAACCCCCAGGTCGGTTACAATGCTGATTCCAAACACCCGCAGGCCGGCGTGTTTTGCTACAATAACTTCGGGCACGGTGCTCATGCCTACCACATCGGCGCCAATTCTTCTCAGGTAACGGTATTCGGCTGGAGTTTCAAAACAAGGGCCTGTAAGTCCGGCATAAACGCCTTCGCTCACTTTAATCCCATGTTCTTGCGCAATTTGTTTAGCTGTTTTAATCAGTACTTTGTCGTACACTTCTCCCATGTCGGGGAACCTTGGCCCTAATTGTTCAAAGTTTTGGCCAATCAGGGGATTGTCGGGAAATAAATTGATGTGGTCGTTAATGATCATTAATTCACCCACGCTGAAATCAGGATTCATACCTCCGCAGGCATTGCTCACACATAGATATTTTATGCCAAGGGCTTTCATCACGCGCACCGGGAAAGCAATCTGTTTCATGGTGTAACCCTCGTAATAATGGAAACGCCCCTGCATCACCACTACTTTTTTTCCGCTCAATTCCCCAAAAATGAGTTTGCCGCTATGGCCTTCAACTGTACTGGTAGGGAAGTGGGGAATCTCAGCATAAGGCAGTACAAATTCCACCAGAATTTCTTTAACAAGACCGCCAAGGCCTGTGCCAAGAATTATGCCTGTTTCGGGTTTGAAATTGCGGGTCTTCTCAAGAATTTTTTTCGTACTGAATTCGATTTGCTCTAACATACTTCATCACCAATTCGTTAAATTCCTCTTCTTTGTCTTTAAAACTCACTTCTACCGGAAGGATGTAAATGTTCATGCGTTGCGCAATGTGCCAGATAGCCGGATTTTTTAAACGCATCAAATCTTTTTCGGTGGTCACCAGTATTTTATTTCCGCCTTCAAAACTCTGATAGTAGCGTTCAATATCTTCCAAATCTTTCAGAGAATATTCGTAATGATCGGCGAAAGGCAGGTGTTTTACATCGCTGGAGTATTCTTTCAGGTAATTTATCATGGGGCCTGCGTTGGCTATACCCGCGAAAGAGATGACACGGAAACGGAAAAGATCATTGAGGGTGTCCAGTTTGGATTCCGGTTGATGAATGGAGTAAAGTTCCCCGTATTTTAAGTAGGAGAAAAATACACGTTGATGGGCCTGCGGGTTGATGTCTTTCATGATGGTGCGCATCTCCACAGGACTTGTTTTGTCGGGGGTTTTAGTGACAATGATGATATCGGCCCTGTTTACACCGCCTTTAAACTCGCGCAGGGTACCGGAGGGCATCATCACATCGTTAAAATACAAATTGTAATAATCGCTCACCATGATGTTCAAGCCGCATTTCAGAGAACGGTGTTGAAAGGCATCGTCAAGCAAAATCACCCTGGGCACGGGCTCAAGTTTCATGAGTTGTTTTACGCCATTTACCCGGCTGGCATCAACCGCCACCTCAATAGGATACTTGCTTTTAAATATCAGCGGCTCATCGCCAATGTCGTCAGCGCTGCTGTTTTCAGTGGCCAAAACATAACCTGAGGTTTTTCTTTTATAACCCCGGCTAAGCGTAGCCACTCCAATTTTTTCTTTTATCAGAAGCCGGATGAGGTATTCAATGAGTGGTGTTTTGCCGGCTCCTCCAACCGCCAAATTGCCAACCGAAATGGTATGAATATCGAAACGGTGCTGTTTTAAGAGGTGCCAATCGAAGAGGCGGTTGCGAATCAAAGTTACAATTCCATAAAGGAAAGAAAGAGGAAGGAGCAGTATTTTAAGCCAGGGATTCAAACAGGCTAAATATGCTCATAATTTTTTGAAAGAGAAAACCCGGATAAGAATTTACCTGGGTTCGGCCTCACTTAAGTCTTGTAAGCCAAGCTGGACCTGGGCCGGGTCAAATTTAACCACAGGAAAATCGGAACCTCCTTTGTAATAACTGACTTCTAAAATACTATTGCCATCCCAGTTTACAATGGGGTCTTTGGTCATATTTACGATATTGCGAATGCAAGACGACACTACTTTTTGTTTGACTTTGGCTTTGTTGGTTTTGGTATTCCAGCGGAAAAACACGAGTTTGGTTTCCTTGCCGGCATCGCAGCGGGGGTTATCACCCGTTGCTTTGGTGAAGGCATCTACAAATACCAATACAAACGTGGTGTCGCCCAATTTGGATTCATAAAGTATTTTAAACGTTTCGGGGTCTCTGCATATTGAATCATTGATACAATAATTTAAAACAGTATCCTTGCTCACCAGGTTAAAACACAATTTTGTTCTGTCGGTTTTTGCTTTGGCTTTTTTGGTGTAAACCATAAACGCTCTTGGAATAGCCGGTTCAACCTCTTTAGGCTCCATTTGACTGCTATCCACGGCTGAACTGTCGCCATTGCTTTCCCAGGGTTGAAGCAGGTTATCGGTGCTGGTACGTGGTTCCGCGTTTTTTTTGGCCGGGGCTTTTTTATTTTGTCCCGCAATGCTTAGTGCGCAGAATACGAAAAGGAATATAAAAAGCTTTTGCATGGGATTAAAGGTAAAAATAATATCCACATCAGAAAAGTCCGGCTTCCACTACTTTGATGGCGCGTTCCACCAGAACGTCTTCTGTTTCGGCCTCGTATTCTGTTTTCATGTTATGCCCAAACACTACGGCTACGGCCTGCCACATACCGGCCTGAAAGCCTCCTCGCATTTGTTTAACAATCTCGTAAGTGGTTTTCCCGGTTTCCCGGTCAATGAGTTTCATTAAAAGTTTGCCCTGACTGTAAGTTAAACCCTTCAATTCTTCTTCAAACTCCTGTTTCAGGTCGCGCTCGCATTGTTTAATAAAGGCTTTTTTAAGATGTTTATCCTGTATGCCTGCCAGAGCCCTGTCGTATTCTTTTAATTTGCTGGAGGCCAGTATGGCGTATGGATACACCTTTCTTACGTTATATTTCAAACGTGTCCATTGTTCGTATTGTTTTCTGTTTTTAAAAATCCCTGTAGTGACAATGTCTACCGTTTCGAGATGCACAAGAGGAATGGTATCTCCGTTGAATACCTCAGCCAAATGCCGAATCCCTCTTTCCGGAGCCTGGGTGAAATCAAAAACTCCGGATTGAACCTGGGCATAGTTCGGATTGATCCCAATAAAAAAACACAGAAGGAATGGAATCGAGGGAGCGTATGTAAACAGAAAACGCATGGTGACTTATCTGTTAATAGACCTCAACGCAAAAAGTAACCCTTAGGTTACAGCTTAGTTCAGGCGATTTTGTTTCCATTGGCTTTTTTTAGCCTCTGAAGGGGTTTGACCAGCTGGAGAAGGCAAGGTGTCAGAAAAAATCAGACTGGCCCCCAGGGCAGCGGCTTCAAGTTGATCAACCTTGTCGTGAAAAACCGTGCCGGGAGCAAAGTGTTGTTTCACAAATCCGGTATCGAATTTCCCGCTTACAAATGCCTTGTGTTTCAAAACAAACTTGCAAAAGTCCAGTGTGGTTTCAACACCTACAATGCAGTAATCATCTATGGCCCGGATCATTTTTTCAATGGCTTCTTCGCGGTTTTTACCGTGAACCACCAGTTTGGCAATCATGGGGTCGTAAAAAATGGGAATGTCCATGCCTTGTTCGAACCCATCGTCTACCCGCACCCCGGGGCCTGAAGGGGTTTTGTAAACCAGCAAGCGTCCAATGTCGGGCAAAAAGTTATTGGCCGGATCTTCGGCACACACCCTTACTTCAATCGCGTGCCCGTTGATGCGGAGGTCTTCCTGTGTGAAGCTGAGTTTTTCGTTACGTGCTACCCGAATCTGTTCTTTCACCAGGTCGAGGCCGGTAATCATTTCAGTAACGGGGTGCTCAACCTGCAAGCGGGTGTTCATTTCTAAAAAGTAAAAGTTCAGCTGGTCGTCGAGTAAAAACTCAACAGTACCTGCTCCGCTGTAATTGCAGGCTTTGGCCACATCCACCGCGCATCGACCCATTTTTTCGCGAAGCTCGGGGCTCAGCACTGAGCTTGGGGCCTCTTCAACGAGTTTTTGATGACGGCGTTGTATGCTGCATTCGCGCTCGAACAAATACACACAATTACCATGGTTGTCGGCCAATATCTGAATTTCAATGTGGCGTGGACCTGAAGCGTACCGTTCAATAAATACGGCTCCGTTGCCAAAGGCCGAAACGGCTTCACTTACCGCCAGCTTCATTTGTTCTTCAATTTCACTTTCCTTTTCAACCAGGCGCATGCCTTTTCCGCCTCCTCCCGCGCTGGCTTTAATGAGCAAAGGAAAACCCACTTCTTTGGCGACTTTCACCGCTTCCTGAATATCGCTGATGGCACCTTCCGATCCGGGAATCATAGGAACCTTGTATTTTTTGGCTGTGGCTTTGGCGCTGAGTTTATCGCCCATCATTTCCATGCTTTCAGGGCTGGGGCCAATAAAGGTGATACCGGCTTTTTTTACTTTACGGGCAAAATCGGCGTTCTCACTTAAAAAACCGTATCCGGGATGAATGCCGTCAACCCCCAATTCCTTACAAACGGCAAGGATTTTATCGGCTTGTAAATACGATTGAGCACTGGGCGGAGGCCCAACGCAAACGGCTTCATCGGCATACCTTACAAATAAAGCATTACGGTCGGCTTCAGAATAAATGGCAACAGTTTTAATGCCCATTTCCTTTGCACTGCGCATGATCCTCAAGGCAATTTCCCCACGGTTCGCAATCAGTATTTTTTTCATACAAAATTTGGTTTGCTTAAAGGTAAGGAATATTGAAAATGCGCGGCAGGCTTCGGCGATTATTTCTTTTTCTTACTTTCGGCATACCATGTTTTTTTTCTACCTCTCCAAACTTTTGGCTTTTTTGCTATCCCCCATGTTTTGGGCCTTTGTTTTGCTGGTATATGCCCTGTTTACCAAAAATACAAAGAGGGCAAAAAAGCTATTGATCAGCGCGCTGGTGGTCTTGTATCTTTGTTCCAATTCCTTTTTGGTGGATGAGTGTTACAGGGCCTGGGAGCCGGTAACCAAAGATTACGTGATGCAAAAGAATGAATACACGGCTGCCATAATTTTGGGAGGCATCGGAGATATCGACCTCCGACGAAAACAAATTAATTTTGGTTACAGTGCCGACCGTTTGTTTCAGGTATTACCTCTTTACCACCAAGGGTACGTTCAACGCATAGTGTTTACCGGAGGATCTGGCAGCATAGAGTTTCCTGAAAAAAAGGAAGGACTTTATGTAAAAAAATACCTTCTGTCGATTGCTATACCCGACAGTGTGCTGCTTATTGAATCTGAAAGCAGAAACACCTATCAAAACGCCGTTTTTACAAAGCAGCTTTTGGACAGTGTGGGCCTTAAAGGCAAATTTCTTTTGGTGACTTCAGGCACCCACATGCCAAGGTCGATGGCCATATTTAAAAAAGCGGGATTTGAAAATCTGGTTCCATTTGTAACCAACCGGCACAGCGGCAACCGACGGTTCACACCCGATCACCTGCTGATTCCCAATCCAGGGGCCATGCTCTCGCTGCAAGCCATCATCCATGAATGGGTGGGATTCCTGATTTATAAACTCAGAGGCTATGCGTAAACATGAAGGAAGATCTGCTACAATTCATCTGGCAGCACAAATTGCTGAAGCCCCTTCCGCTGATGACCGTTTCGGGAAAGGAGATAAAAGTGCTGAGACCCGGGGAATTGAATCAGGATTCAGGCCCCGATTTTTTTAATGCCAGAATAGAATTGGATGGGTTGATACTGGCCGGAAACATTGAAGTTCATGTGAACAGTTCCGATTGGTTAAAACACAATCATCAGGAAGACAGGGCCTACGACAACATCATTTTGCATGTGGTGTATAAACACGACAAACGCCTTGAGCAAAACAGCAGATTTAATGTGGAGGTGCTTGAACTAAAAACACTGGTCGCAGAAGAAACCCTTAACAAATACAAACAGCTGATTCAATCGAAGCAAGAACTGCCCTGCCACAAACAATTGCCGGATTGTTCTGAACTTCATTTTTTACATTGGCTCGACAGGGTTTTGGTAGAACGTTTGCAGCAAAAAGTAGGTTTTATCCGGGATCTGTACAAAAGTCTGGATGGAGATTACACCCAAACATTTTTTACCCTATTGTTAAAAGCGTTTGGATTTAAAGTGAATGCGCAACCTTTCGAGTTTTTGGGCCGACAAATGCCGGTTCATTTGCTTTTGCGGCATGCCAACGACCTGAAACAAACCGAAGCCTTGCTGCTGGGAATGGCAGGATTGCTGGAGGAGACATTTACGGACAGCTACCCGCGCGAACTCCAGAACGAATTTGAATTTCTGAAAAGGAAATACCAACTCATCCCATTGAACAAAATCCAATTAAAATACTCCCGCATGCGCCCCGGCAATTTCCCTGATTTGCGATTGGCTCAGTTTGCCGCAATGGTTCATTGGCATCCCGATTTTTTACAGGCCCCCCAGGTATTAAGAACCGGAGCTGAGCTGAACAAGGTGTTTGAATCGGAAGTTTCGGATTACTGGAAAAACCACTACCGCCTGGATATGAAAGCGGAACGCGGCAGCGGCCACTTGAGCAAAGCATCGGGCGACATTCTGCTCATCAATACCCTGGTGCCCTTTTTGTTTTTTTACGCCACAAAACAAGATAAACCCGAATGCAGAACTCAGGCTTTATATTTGCTGGAGACTTGCGAATTTGAGAACAATCGTAAAACCCGTTTGTTTCAGTCGAAACAGGCGGTGCTGAAAACAGCCGCCCAAAGTCAGGCCTGCATTCAATTGTTTGATGCCTATTGCAGCAAAAAACGGTGTTTGAATTGTGGTATTGCCGCCACGCTTTTAAAAGCCGGGAGATAATGGTAATTTTGAAACATGATTCGTAAGATCACCCAATGGTTCGAACAACAGGCGTTTGGTGTTTGCCAATGGCTGGGAGATAAGTTGGGCATACGTACCACCACCGTGAGAATGTACTTTATCTACCTCTCGTTTTTTACCTTTGGTAGCCCTATCATCATTTATTTTATCCTTGCTTTTTTTCTGGAGAACAAACGGTATTTTAAACCTTTTTATTCCCGAAAACGTCCGAGTGTTTGGGACATTGAATGAGAGTGTAAATTCAGGAAGTCACCAATTCTTCCCAAAACTCAGCAGCTCGCCTGGTGTGGGGGATCACAATAGTTCCACCAACAATATTGGCTACGGCGAACACTTCGTAAATTTCTTCGGTGCTGCATTTTTGTTCGTGACACTTCTGCAGGTGGTATTTGATACAATCGTCGCAACGCAGCACCATGCTGGCTACTAAGCCAAGCATTTCCTTGGTTTTAACATTCACGGCACCTTCGGCATAGGTTTGGGTGTCGAGGTTGTACAAACGTTTCATTACTAAATTGTCTTTTGACAAAATCAGCTCATTGGTGCGTGTGCGATACGCGTTGAATTCCTTAACCGAATTGTTCATGCTGTGGAGTTTAAGGTTCTATATTGTGTTTTTTAAGAGTCCAGGCCGAAACAAAAATACTGATCTCGTAAAGGAAATACATAGGCAAAGCCACCACCATTTGTGAGGTCACATCGGGGCTTGGCGTTATAATTGCCGCTGCGATAAGAATCACAATCATGGCGTGTTTACGGTATTTGCGCATGAAAGCAGGGGTTAGCAGGGTCATGCGAGTGAGGAAATATACCAATACCGGCATTTCAAAAATAATTCCGCTCACAAGGGTCATGGTACTGATCAAAGAGACGTAATCGTCAAACGTGTTGTTGGTTTCAACAATGCCGCTTGAGGACACCTGATAGGACACCAAAAAATTGTAACTCATGGGAAAGAGTAAAAAATACCCAAAGCACACGCCAATCAAAAACAAGATGGAAGCAATGACAACAAACACTTTTACAGGACCCAATTCCTTATCCTTTAATGCCGGGCGAATAAATTTCCAGAGTTCCCAAAGCACAAACGGAAAACCGAGTATGATACCGCATAGGAAAGCAATCCACATGTGGTTAAAAAACTGTTCGGAGGCACTCAGGGTTTGAAGGTGCGGGGTTTTTACCACAATACACATTACATCCCCAACCCCGATTTTATGCCCAAGCGAACACAATGCACGGTAGGAAAAAAAATCCTGCTGAAGCGGGCCGAAAATCACCGTGTCGAAAACAAAATCATTAAAGGTGAAGGCGGCGATGGCAATACCAACAATCACAAGCGCACTGCGCACCAGGTGCCAGCGCAATTCTTCAAGATGTTGAAGAAAGGACATTTCCGCGCCGCTCGAGGTATCGGTTTTGCTGCTAAAAAGGGCCATGGTTCAGGACTGCAAATTTAGCCTAAAACCCAGGCTTTGCAAATCGTTCCAGAAGCGGGGATACGATTTATTCACCACTTCCGGGGCTTCAATTTCCAATCCCGGGTACACAAGCGCCAGAGGCGCAAAACTCATGGCCATGCGGTGGTCGTGATGTGTAGAAACATGGATACTACCTTTCGGTGGCTGTTGGGGAGGGCTTATCTCTAAATGATGGTTGCTTGTGATAACATGGGCTCCAAATTTTTCCAATTCGGTTTTCAATGCATCTATCCTCCTGCTTTCCTTCAGCTGTAAGGTTTGTAAACCTGTCAATTGTGCCTTTATTCCCAAACCCAAACAAGTGCAGGCCACAGTTGGTGCAATATCGGGACAGGTTGTAAAATCCCAGCTGAACTCCTGAAGTTCTATTGGAAAATGTGTAAGTGTAAGTTGATTTCCCTCGAAAGTGGAATTTACACCCAAAGCAGTGTATATTTTAATTAATTGCGCGTCGGCCTGCAGGCTTTGGGCTTGAAAGGATTGAAGTTGTATGTTTGACCTTTTTGATAAGGCACACACACTAAACCAATAGGAGGCCGAAGACCAATCGGATTCAACGTAAAAGGTCTTAGGAACAGGTTTTGGAATTTGATATGGCAGAACCCGAATGCTGTTGCCAAGGTCTTCACACTGTACACCAAAGGTTTTGAGAAGTTCAAGACTCATGCTGATATAGGGTTTTGAAACCCGCTCACCTTGTAAATGGAGTTCAAGCCCTTTGGGGAATATCGGAGATATAAGTAATAGTGCTGAAATGAACTGGCTGCTGATGTTGGCCTTGAGTTGAATTGTCCCGCCTTCAATAGCTTTGCCTTTTATGCGCAGGGGAGGGGCATCCTTTTTTTCAAGACAATCGATTTCTGCCCCTAATTGTTTTAAGGCCTCCAGCAATTCGGCAATGGGGCGTTCTTTGAGCCGGTCAGAGCCACTTAAGGTGTAGGTGTTGCTGGGCTGAACCGCTAAAAAGGCGGTAAGAAAACGAAGGTCGGTTCCGGCGTGTTTAACATTAAAGTCAAAGGTTCTGCCACTTTGTACTTCATCCAGAATCTGAACCAAAAGCTGTGTGTCTTCTGAATCGGATAGGTTTTGGATGCCCAGGTCCAAATGAAGCGCCTGCCTCAAAATCAACAGACGGTTGCTGATGCTTTTTGAACCACCCAGCTGAAGGGAAGCGCGAATGTCTTTTTCAGAAGGGAAAAGCAGTATTTTACTCATGCTTTGTGGTAAGCCTCAAGGGCTTTGCTGATCTGTTTTTCGTTCACTTCAACATCGTAAGCACAGGCACCGATTTTTTTCAGGAGGGAAAAACGGAAGCTGCCGGCTTTATTCTTTTTGTCCTGACCTAATTTTTCAAGCAGTTGCGATTTACTGAAAGGAATGGTTTTCATAGGACCAAAGGTGTTCCTGAGGCGGGTTTTGATTTCGGTGTATTCTTTTACAGTAATGAGTTTTTTCTGCATGGCGATATGACTTTCCAGAATCATGCCTGAGCATACTGCTGAACCGTGCAGAATTTCTTCTCCGGCGTCTATCACCAAAGCTTCAATCGCGTGTCCTAAACTGTGTCCGAAGTTTAACACTTTGCGTTGGGCCTTATCCAAAGGGTCCTTTAATACAATAGCGTTTTTTAATTCAAGTGAACGAAAGATAAAAGCGGAAGGATCACCCACCTGGCTGATATCACTTAGGGCGTTCCACATTTTTTTATCGGCGATGAGGGCCATTTTAAATACTTCAACCCAGCCATTCAGCACCTGATGTTCTTCGAGGGTATTTAAAAAAGGAGGACACACAAAAACAGCTTCGGGTTTGGAGATGGTGCCCAGGCTGTTTTTAATGCCCATAAAATCAATGCCGTTTTTTCCACCCAAACAGGCATCGGCCATGGCAAGCAATGAAGTGGGAATGTGTATATAAGGTATGCCGCGTTTAAACACAGAGGCCATAAATCCACCCAGATCGCTGATGACTCCTCCGCCCAGATTGATGAGCAGGGTATGTTTATCAGCCTTTTGCTCCAGAAAAATTTCCCAGATGTTGGTGCAGGTTTCCATGGATTTGTTGATTTCTCCGCTTTCCACCTCAATTATGTCGGCATTGCCCAATTGGGGGCAGGCAATCACCACATGGGGTAAACAATGCTGGAGACTGTTTTCATCGCAAAGGATAAAACAGCGGGAGTAGTTCATTTTCAGGAGAAAGGTGTTTAAGGAAAGTAAAGCGCTGTTTCCGAAATAAACCGTATACCCGTTGGATTTTAGATTCGCCATGGTAAAAGCTTTTACCGAAAGTAGGAATTTATACTGAGTTCAGGAATTTAACCAGTTGCGTATAATGGTTTCGCCGCACTCTGATAATATGGATTCAGGATGAAATTGTACTCCGCATACAGGGAGAGTTTTGTGGCGTATGCCCATGATGTACCCCTTCTCGTCCACTGCTGTTACAACCAGTTCAGGAGGCACCTGTTTTTCATCCATCACCCAGGAGTGGTAACGTGCCGCCTTAAAAGTGGAAGGGCAGTTGTAAAACAAACCCGAGCCTTCAAGCACATGAATGGGTGTGGCCAAACCATGGAACACCTGTTGAAGGTTTTTGAGCTGAGCCCCAAACTGCTCGGCTATGGCCTGCATGCCCAAACATACGCCCAATATAGGTTTATGAGCAAAGAATGTCTTCAGAAGTTCGGGCATTACACCGGCCTGAGAAGGAATACCCGGACCGGGGGAAAGCACAATTTTGGAATAGGCGTTTACCTTGTCCAGGCTTAGCTCATCGTTCTTAAAAACATGTACCTCCACATCTTCGGCTTTCTCAATAAGGTGCCTGAGGTTGTGGGTAAAGCTATCGTAATTATCAAGAAGTAAGATGGTTTTCATGCCCTGACCAACGAAGGTAAACCTTTAAAAGCAAGTGTAGGAAAATAAAAAAGGGCGGTGTTGGCCGCCCCTTGGTATAAGTGATGTTGGATTTAATTACCCAGATCTTCAAAGCTGACGTCGGATGAACTGGTCTCTCCGCTATCCACAGAGTCGATTACCGGCGCGTTTTCCTTAATGTGCTGTATGGCTTCGTTCAGCCCCTCAATAAACTTCTCAAAGTCCTCTTTGTAAAGAAAGATTTTGTGTTTCTCGTAGGTGAATTTGCCGTCGTTTCCAAAACGTTTTTTGCTCTCGGTGATGGTGAGGTAATAATCGTTACCTCGGGTGCTTTTAACATCGAAAAAATAAGTTCGCTTGCCGGCTCTTACCGGTTTAGAAAACAAATCGCCTCTGTCGTTCTTTTCAAGTTCTTCTGACATAGTATGGTTTATTGTATTAAGCAAATATTAGTAAAAATTTGATTGTTTCAATACCCTGCTAAAAATTTAACAGTATTTCATCTGTACCGGTAAGTCCTGCATTGGGTTTAAATACACCATCACGTTCAGAATGTCGGGCTTAGTCTTATTTGCTGAGTTCCTGAATGGCCTGGCAGTTGTTGAACATCATTTGCACACTTGATTTTCCGGGGGGCTTGGTTTCTGTAGAACTTACATCCTGAAAACAAAAGTCTCTTCCGGCTATTTTGGAATTGATAAGAAAATGGTATTCAGGTTCAGTAATGGCACTCTCCCAGAAGATGGCATTGGGTTCATTTACGATATATGCTTTGAACTTATTGATTTCGTCAGACTCAACATCCGTGCGTTTAAGTTGAAGGTCTGCCGTTTCTTCGGTAATGCTGATGGCAAATCCATTGCCGGATTTTATAATCAGAGCACCTGATCCCTCTTCGTTTATATAAAATGGATGATTGGAGGTGTCGGGCACAAAAATGGAAAAGGGTTTCCCGTATTTGCTCAGTTCAATCCTGCACATACCTTCCGGTGGTGGAACCTGGTCTTTTGTTTTGGTTCCGCAGGAAGTGATGAAAAGGACGGTTCCAAATAAAAGGAGGATTTTTTTGTGCACGGAGAAAGAGAAGAGTTGTGTTCTGCTGGTAAGTGTTCTCATGGCGGATAAAATTTTGATGGTATAAATATAGAACAAAATTTGTTCGACGTATTTGCGTACAGGTTGGGTGACGGAAAATGAAAAACCCCGTTCCCATGTTGCAGGGAGCGGGGTTGTAAGCTTAAAGCTTGTAAACAAAAAGCCCCGCAGAGCGGGGCCTTTATTACTTCTTCTTTTTAGCAGCTTTTTTCTTAGCAGCTTTCTTAGCGGCTTTTTTAGGAGCAGCTTTCTTTGTAGCTTTCTTAGCAGCTTTTTTAGGAGCGGCTTTTTTTGTTGCTTTTTTTGCCATGGTTTCTTGTTTTTGAGATTTGTTGATACGAAGTAAATAAATAAATTATTCTTATCTAATTCTTAATGTGTTATTTTTTCAACATCAATTTGTTGAAATTGTTAATAGTGTTTTCCGTATATCCACCTGTTTTAGAAGTCAAATCGTGTGTTTTATTTTTTTACGATGCTCTGTGTGTATTGATTTTACAAGTGTTTCAAAGGCATTAAATTTTTTTACTGCATCAAAAACAAAAAAGAAACCACATTTTTTCTCAAAAGCCCTTATTGTCCGTTTTGCTCTTTTACCTGAATTTCTTCTTCAATTTCCCAATCTGAAAGTACTTTTATCGTCTTTGGATGAATAAAAACAGGTTCGGCTTGTTTCTTTTTTAAGAGAGAACCACTGTCCCAAACTTCGTTTTTATTCAAATCATACACTACTCTGACGGTATAGATGCCCGCCGGAACATCAGTAAATTCAATGGTTTTGCTGTTGCTGGAAGATAAAGAGAGAAAAAGAGATTGCTCTTTTACTACCGCTTGTTGTTCGTTGAGCAATTGCACCAGGTAGTGCTCCTTTTTATAAAACTGAAGTTTAAGTACAGCTTTTCCGAGTTCATTTTTGCTTTGAGTAGTAAATCGAAAGCTAACGCTGTCGTTCGTGTTATAAAAAGCATCGGTGAATACGGACGTGTCGAGTTTCAGTTGAAACTGTTTTCCTTCTGGGAGTCCTTGTGCCAGTTGCAGTTCGTGCACGTTCAGCCATCGCAACTGCAGCGGTACCTCCGCCATAGTGGTATCCGATTTGTACTTTAAATGCAAACCACCGGTGATTGGTTTTGCAGTATCCATCCAGGTGATAAAAGTCAGTTTTAAGGCGGAGTTGAGTGTTAAGGTGTTGCCGGGGGTATTCAGGCGCAGGTATCCGAATTTTTTCTTTCTCAAACTTTTTTTGGCCAGACTCAGCAATAAGGTGTCTTTTTTTCCTTCCTCAACATAGTTGAGCAAGAGTTTAAGGCTATCCTCCATGTTCCTATAGTATAATAATAAGGTATCACCCAAGCCAGCGCTGTTCTGAACGTACAGATGATTCTCCTGTTCGGGAGAATAGGTTTGCAGCAGGAGTTTGGGTTTTTTATTGAAAACAATCATCGAGAGTCCATAATAGGGCGCTACAGTTTTTTTCACATAGGTACGGGCAGGCACTTCTTTAAAAAGTTTAAACTCCAACACCGAATCAGCGGGCAATTGTATGGCCGTATTCTGAAACCCGATTCTTTCGGCATCGGGATCGTAACTCAGGTTTTTGTTCACATCGTCAATGGCGTATGCTTTAAATGCTTTGGCCGGCAGGTGTTTGATGTTGAATCGCCCTGAACCATCCGTTTTGCTGAGGTAATTGGGCCCTTCTTTAAATACCGTGCTGTCGGTACTGAGGCCATCCTCATACAATCCAATAAGAATATTATCGAGCGCCTGATTGTTTAACGCATTCAATACACGCCCTTTCACGCTGGACGAATCAATAAACGAACCGGTGGAAAACACATATTCAAAATTGTTCAGGGGATTACCTTCGTTCATATCGGTAATGGCCTGACCAAAGTAAAAACGGTAGGTGGTGTTTTTTTGAAGCTCAGATGTGTCGAGTGTAATTTTCAGTGTTTTGCCATTCACCTCCGCCTCAGGCAGTGTTTTTAGTTTGGGTAAAACCACAAGGTTGGAATTCAGGTCTTTTAGCTGAATGTACTCATCAAATTTCAGGAGGATGCTTTTGTTGACAAATCCCGTTGTATAGAGCGGGGGTAAAGCCGATACCAATCGCGGAGCCTGCCGGTCCCTCTCCCCTCCGGTTAAAGGCGACATTTGAGCACAATTGTGAAACAAGAGGGAAAATAAGAGGACGGTAATTATACAAAAGAGGTACCTTAACATTCTATAAATTTGTAAAATTATTACAATAATCCATACACTTTCTTTTTCAACTTGATTTGATACAGTATTACCTCAACATATTCGGCAAACTCAGCGTTTACAAAATTTACAATTTTAGCCTGCTCTTTCTGAGTTTTCACTTTTCGCGCTGGAGGGGTAAAGTGGTGCAAAGCGGCAAGCCCTTGTTTGTAAGTATTGAACCCACCACTTCCTGCAATTTGCGCTGTCCCCAATGTCCCAGTGGTTTGCGCGAATTTACCCGGCCGACCGGAATGCTGAACGACGCTTTTTTTCAATCCCTCATTCTGCAACTGAATAAACACCTTTTCAGCCTCACTTTTTATTTTCAGGGAGAACCTTATTTGAATCCCGACTTTTTAAAAATGGTGGCATTTGCCAACGCGCAGGGTATTTATACCATCACCAGCACCAATGCCCACTATTTGAATGAAGAGAGCGCCAAAGCAACTGTCAACAGTTGTCTCAACGAACTCATCATTTCGGTGGACGGCAGCCAACAGGAATCCTACTCGAAGTACCGGGTGGGCGGACAGTTTGAAAAGGTAATAGAAGGTACCAAACACATTCTTCAGCAGAAAAAGGCAGTAAAAAGCCGTTTCCCTCATGTGGTTTGGCAGTTCATTGTGTTTAAACACAACGAATCGGAAATAGACGACATTAAACGTTTGGGGAAAGAGCTGGGGGTAAACGAGGTCAGAATTAAAACCGCGCAAATTTACGATTACGAACATGGAGAGGAGTGGATTCCCGAAAACCCAAAGTACTCACGCTACGAAAAAACCAAAGCCGGCACTTTCAAAATCAAAAATAAGTTACTGAACCAATGCTGGAGAATGTGGCAGGGTTGCGTGATCACCTGGGATGGAAAAGTGGTGCCCTGTTGTTTCGATAAGGATGCAAAATATCAACTTGGGGAATTAAAGCACCAAAGTTTTGCCTCGGTATGGCATTCTGAGGAATACAACCGATTCCGTCAGTCCATTTTGAAAGGAAGAAACCAGATTGACATTTGCACCAATTGCACCGAAGGCACTAAAGTGTGGGCTTAAAGCTTGGCATGGTTTAGAAGGTTAATGCTTCGACAACCCTTCGACTCCGCTAAAGCTCCGCTCAGGGCGAGGCTCAGCACAAGGGTTTAGAAAGTTACAAAGTCGGAGGGGGATGCCAATCGTCCAACCATAAACTGCAAACCAGGCATAACGAACCCGGAATAATTAATAATAGACAGGTTTGAAATTAATCCTCGTTCAGGAAAATTTTATGGTACACCTCCTGGTGTTTTTTCAAAATCACTTTGCGGCGCAAACTTAATTTTGGGGTAATTTCTCCATTCTCAATGGTCCAGTGCTCAAACACCAGTTGCTGACGTTTTACTTGTTCGTATGGCGCAAGGGTGGCGTTGATTTTTTTCACGTGTTCCTGAATGAGTTGCTTTAACATCTCGTGGTTGGCGATTTCCTCTGCTGAGCCGGGGCTTATTTTTCGGGCCGCCAGATATTCTTTAAACGCCGGAATGGAAGGCACGATAAAAGCGGAGACAAATTTCTGGTTTTCCCCAATCACCATACATTGTTCAATGTATTTGCACTCTTTTAGTTTGTTTTCAATCAAAACCGGAGAAATATACTTACCGGCCGAATTTTTGAAGATCTCTTTTTTACGGTCGGTAATTTTCAAAAATTTTCCATCCTCAAATGTGCCCACATCTCCGGTGTGGAACCAGCCTTCCTTGTCAATCACCTCCGCAGTGGCTTCAGGGTTTTTGTAATACCCCAGCATCACGCTTGGCCCTTTCACCAAAATCTCCCCATCCTCTTCCGCAATTTTTACTTCTGAATTTTCTACCACCAAACCCACGGTGCCAAATTTACGGCGGTCCTCATCAATGCGGTTCACCGCCACCACCACGCAAGTTTCAGTAAGTCCGTATCCTTGGAGCAAGTTTAATCCCGCGCAATAAAAAATGCGTTCCAATCTTGGGTTAAGCGCCGCCCCTCCACTCACAATAATTACAATTTCCCCACCAACAGCCTCACGCCATTTTTTGTATACCAACTTATCGGCTATTTTTCGCTGCAGTTCGTACCACCAGCCATTGGCACCCTTGTATTCAAAACGTTCGGCTAAATCCAAACTCCAATCGAATATTTTTCGTTTGGGTCCGCTGAGTTTTTCTCCGGCCGCGCAAATTTTTTCCAGTACCTTTTCTAAAATCCTCGGCACCGCAACAAACAATTGTGGGTGAATCTCCCGGCAGTTTTCGCCTATGGTTTCAAAATTTTCGGCATAATAAATACTTACCTCATTGTATAAATAAAGCGAGTTCAGAAAACGTTCATAAACGTGGTTCAGGGGCAAAAAACTCAGAGCCCTCCATTTGGGAGTAAAAGGGGCTATGTTTTTACAGATTTTTACATTGCTCAGCATGTTGTGGTGCGAGAGCATCACACCTTTGGGCTGACCCGTTGTGCCCGAGGTGTACAACAAGGTGAACAGATCGTTGGGTTTTACGCTTTTTTTAATGCTTTCGATTTTGGCTATATCCAGGTGTTTTTCTCCCAAGGCCAAAAACTCCTCAAAATGCATACAGCCTTCCTGCTTTGAAAAACTAACCTGGTGTTTCAAATGAGGCAGTTTTTCCTTCAGGGTAGTGATTTTTTGCATTCCCCCTCTGTCTGAAACAAACACAATTTTGGCTTCGCTGTGGTTTAATATATATAAAAGGTCATCGTTATTGATCGTGGGAAAAATGGGAGCCGTAGGCATGTTCACCTGCTGGGCGCCATAATCCACAAAATTCCATTGGGGAGAATTGCCAGCCAGCAAGGCTACTTTATCTCCTGGTTGCAGGCCAAGGTGCAAAAGTGCGGCACCTACTTTATTGGCATTGTTGGCAAAATCATCGGTGGTATAGGTTTGCCAGCGTTTGTTCACTTTCGCGGCCAGGATATCTGATTTGGGGTGCTGCTTCAGATAGTCCAAAATATCAAATACCCTAGTAATTTCCATAGTACCGAAGTTGGGAGTTATAACTTAGAATACAAAATTTTATTAGGCATATTTGATTGTTGAGCAATTTTTGGGTGCGACCCCCATGAAGCAGAAAAACCATCTCATTTGCAAAAGTTTTTCGCTTCATGGGGGTCGCGCTTAACGTTACAAGTCCTCGCTTCGCCTTCGCCTTCGCTAAAGCTACGGCGAACGCTGCGGGCTTTCCACTCCCCCGAAAGCTTTCGGGGCCCTCACGCAAACAAGGTGTAAATTTTAATGAACAAATACCCTTATCTTTAACTCAAAATTAAAGTATGATAGTCATCACAGGGGCAGCCGGATTTATCGGCAGCTGTGTAATAGCCAAGTTCAATGCCGAAGGTATCACCAACCTAGTGCTGGTGGACGATTTTTCCAAACACGAAAAGGACAATAATTACACCCTCAAAACCTTTTACCAAAAAATTGAACGAAAAGATTTTATCGAGTGGTTGCAAAAAAATACAGAGATTGTTGAGCACATCATCCACATTGGCGCACGAACCGATACCACGGAGTTTAATGTGGACCTGTTCAACGAACTCAATCTTAATTACACCAAAGCCCTCTGGCAAATCTGTTCAGCCCACAACATTCCTCTTATTTACGCCTCTTCTGCCGCCACCTATGGTTTGGGTGAGCAAGGCTATGAGGACGATGAAACCAAAATCCCACTCTTAAAACCTTTGAACCCATACGGTGACAGTAAAAACGATTTTGATAAGTGGGCCATGTTACAGAAAAAAACACCGACTCATTGGTATGGGTTAAAGTTTTTTAATGTGTACGGCCCCAACGAATACCACAAGGGCCGCATGGCATCGGTTATTTTTCACGCATTTAATCAAATCAAACAAAACGGCAAGGTAAAACTGTTTCGCTCGCACCATCCCGATTATACGGATGGGGGACAGCTTCGCGATTTTGTATACGTGAAAGACGTGGTGAACGTCATTTGGTTTTTGTACAAAAACAAACCTAAAAACGGCATCTACAATTTAGGCAGCGGCAAAGCCCGTACGTTTTTGGATTTGGCCAAAGCCACCTTTGCGGCCTTGGGAAAGGAACCGGTAATCGAATTTATTGATACGCCCATTGATATTCGCGACAAGTACCAGTACTTTACCGAAGCCAAAATGGAAAAGTTGATTGCGCAAGGGTACAAAACACCTTTTACCGGATTAGAAGAAGGGGTGAGGGATTACGTGAGCAATTACCTTTCAAAATCAGGGTACATGTAAAACCATCAGGCCCCTGACGTAAAGTTTATACACTGTGTTTACTCGAATCAATTGGGTCAACTCAATTCTATAAGCCGCCTTCAAACTTGTATAGTCCTGACCGGGCTTGTTGTTACAGTTTTTATTTGTGCCTGTAAGGAACCTGTAGCAGAGGGTAGCAAAGCATCATTGAATATTCCCGATTCCATAAAAGCCAAAAAGGTTTATGCCATATTTAAAGATGAATACGGAGTTTCTGTTATCGTGGCTTGCGGCCAAACTATAAAAAAGGCCATACGCTACGCGTACTTCAGCAATGGTGAAGTGTTAACCGATAGTTTGCTGATTATAGGAAATGACAGCTATTATTCCCCTGGATTTAAAAGCATCTACTTGCTTACAACACAAGAGGTAAAACGTTTCGATTCGCAAAAAACTGTCCACCCTTCCTCCAACTGGCAGGGCCAAACACCGGGGCAGTATTATTCCAGCAGCACCTATAAACGAATGCAATAACAAATGGGTTTTTTGTTTAAATCAAACGGCGCGATTGGTGAAGAGGAAACTGTATACCCGCCAGGAGGACAAACAAAAATTAGCTTAACTTGGTCGTGCCAGTAAGTCATTTACCCTAAAACGCTAAAGCATGAATTTGAACTACCTGACAAGATTCAATTTACTGTTCATTTGTCTTCTTGGCACTTTGCTGCGTGTTATTTACGCGTACTATTACACCCCCTGGCGATTTGCCCCCGATCACCTGGCATGGGAAAGCATGATACGCGCCGGGGGGTTCAGCTATGCGGAGCTTATTCATTATCCCCACGAGGGGGGTACCATTTTGGTTTCACTTCTCGGCAAGTTTATAGGATTGTTTACTGCCTTTGACTCCCTTACACTTTCGGCCCTTCTGCTGGATTTTATCTCGCGCTACATTCAATTGTACATCGTGAGCAAAACCTTTCCGGTAAAAGTTACACTTGTCTTTGGTCTTTGGAGCATTTTTGCTTCACCCAGCAGCATCCCCTGGGGCAGTTTAAATTTTGGTATGCATGCGGTGTCGGGCAGTTTCCCCTTTTTGTTGTTTTATGTGTTTCAAAAAAACACAGGCACCCTGCGATTTTATTTGTTAAGTGCTGTGTTTATGGGTTTGGCCGTTTGGTTTTCATACAACAACATGGTTTTGTTGCCGGCCTACCTTGTCTTGTGTTTTGCCACAAACGATAAGCTCAGGTACAAACTTTACGCCTTACTGTGTTTTGGTGCAATTTTGTTTGTGCACATTTTGGTGAGGGTTTTTGCCGATGCCGGGTTTCATTTAGAGCAGATACCGCTCGATTCAATTCGGGACACAAGTTTTTCTTTACACGATTCAGAAACCTGGAAGCATTTGTATAAACTCTGGACAAATGCCCTGGCAGATTCATCCGTAGCAGCCAGGCATTCACCATATTTTCTGGCACCGCTCAAATACCTGTGGATAACCTTAGTGGCTTTGGGTTTAATGGCATTTGCAAGAACAAAATTACCCGGGCTAACATCAGGATCAAAATTTGCCTTATACCTTATGGTGTTTGTGTTTTTGCTGGTGTATGCCATCAGTCCATTTTATTACGAGGGTAAGGAAATCAGCAACCATGTGGCTTATCGCCATTTGTGTTATATACTTCCTTTGCTTTCACTTTTGGTTATAGCGGGACTAAACCACCTTAGAGCAGGATTTGTATTGTGGAGTTTATACCTGATGTTTGCAGTTTATGGTTGTCTTTTGTTATTCACTCAAAAACCACCCCAGGGCAATGGAGAAAAGGCGGCCGGTTGGGTGATTTGCAAAAAAACAGGTCACGATCCCCAAAAAGTTCAGGCGGTGATTCAAGGTTCTTCCCTCGACCACTCTCTTTTATATCAAGGGATAGGCTGGGGCATGAGTTCGGCGCTTTTCGAAAATGTGGAAGCAAACAATAAGGCGGTGTTTGAGAAACGTTTGCAGGAGTTCAAAACACTCTATATGGCTTATCCTAAAGAGCACAGAGATGAGTTAAAAGAAGGGGCGAAATTTTCGTTTGGAGATGGAATAACTCCAGTGTTGGACAAAGCGATACTTGAACAACTGTTGAAAGAACTGGAATAGCCTAAGCCGGTGATTGTATAAAGAAACTCCGGTAAAACAAATAGCGCTTATCGAAACTCATGCTTCTCTTGGTTCGTTTATGTTGAGTTCAACGCTTTTCAAATCATCAGCCCTTCACTTTTTCTACCTTAAGGTCGTCTATCCAAAAATCTCCGGCGCTCAGCACATTCACTTCCAAACGTAATTTTTCCATTTCTTTTGCAAGGGTATATTTCAACTCAATTTCACGCCATTCGGGGATGGATTCAGAAGAGCGGAGTTCGGGTCCTGCAGAGGCTTCAAAGGCATTGACCCCGCTCAACCGAATACAAAATGCAGAACCCGTGTTTTTTATTTTGCAGGTAATTTTAAAGGTGTTACCTGCTTGAGCTTTTATTTCTGTGCTGATGCCGGGAGAAAATCGTCCGCCAGTGTTGGAGCAATCCTTTACTGCAAAATGCAAACAGCGTTTTCCCTCTGCGGCCTTGATGCTATCAATTAAAATGCTAAAGTCGCCATAGCCTGTTGTTTTTTGGGTGTACACCAGCCAGTTGAGTGGTAAATTGTTTTTTGTTTTTTCAAAGCCTCCGTTCAGTCCGGCGCTTTCGTCGCTGATGGATTCACTCATTTCTTTCATGCAGGAAACCAAAAGCAGGAGGGAAGAGGCAAAAAGCAAGAGTTTGTTTTTCATGGTATAAAAAAGTTTACGATTATACCGCAAAACTATTGGATCTGTCGGAGGAGGCATTTGACCTAAATCAAAAAATGCATTGAATGGGCTTTTGAGTAAACCCCGAAAGGGTTTACCGGATGAATTCGAAAACCCTTTCGGGGTATACCGGGGGCTTATTTCTTTTTCTGATTCGATTAGAAACCAAGCCTGAGAGGGTTCACCGGGGGCTTTATTCTATTTCGGCGCGAATGCGGCTGAGGGTTTCCTGTTTCATGCCCAGGTAAGAGGCAATGCGGCCCAGCGGAGCGCGTTGGATAATTTCGGGACGGTTTTTCAGAAGCGTGAGGTAGCGCTCCTTGGCCGATTTAAATTGTATGGAAATTAATCGTTCTTCCAGGCGGGCATAATACTCTTCTAAAATTAATCGTCCGGCCCGTTCGGTTTCGGGAAACAAATGGTAAATCTCATGCAATTTGGCAAATGAAATGGCCTGAACGCTGGTGTTTTCAATGCTGGTGATAATTTCAGGGGAAGGTCGCCGGGTAATAAAACTGTAGTAAGAGGTGGCAAAATCATTTTCAATCCCCAGCCAATTGCACACTTCGTGGTCTTGTAAATGGTAATGCCCGCTTAACATACCTTTATTTATATAGTAGAGGTAGTTGCACACTTTGCCTACCTGAAGCACCGTTTCGTTTTTTTTGAATGAAAAGTCTTCAAGACTCTGGTTCAACCGGGCTGCTGCTTCTGGCGACAGCCCGGTTAAGGTTTGTATTTTAGAAACTAAACTCATGCAACGGTTTTTAACGGTTCCAGCTGTGTCCGAACACAATATAATAAGCGTAATTTTCGGGTCCTTTGGCCACATCCACGCCTACCCGAAGATTAAACAAGCGCGAGAGGAGGTAACGAAAGCCAAGGCCTCCTGACCAGTGCCAGGCTTCAGGCTCATCGTTAAAGGAGCTTTGATTAAAAGCCATGCCGCTTCCAATAAAACCCAATGCACTCCAACGCGGTGTGATATCAAAACGTTGTTCGGTTTCAAACACCAGGGTTTGTTTTCCCTGATACCTTAAAATAGGAATGCCTCTTATGGAAACAAAAGGGTAAGAATAAAAGGGCGCCCCGTCGCTAATGGCCATGCCCTCGGCTCTGAATGCACTGATCAAGCGCTTCACGGGTTGTAGAAAATAGTGTACAAACAATTCGGCCCGGTCAAACGTGTAATCGCTGCCGGTAAAGTCGCGGTTGATGAGGTAGGTGCCTTTAATGCGAAGGCCCTTATCAGCAGTAAAAATCGAGTTGCGAAAATCGGCATCTGCAAAAAAGCCCAGGTTGCCGATGGCACTTTCAAAATCCTCTTCTTCAAACACGCCATTGGGCAGCACAAGGTTGTTGTAGGCAATGCTGTTGTTGGCATAAAGGTAAGAGGCACCCAGAAAAATTCGGTTGCGAAAAACGTCTTTGCTGGCCTCCAAAAACAAGGCTCTTAAATCAAAATTGAATTCAAATTCTTGTTCTCCAATTGCGGGCACTTCACGGTAGAAGTCCATGTTGATGCTCCCGTAAGCTCCGCCCAGGCGGTAACGCAGGCCCCATTTGGGCATAGATCCCATGTGAAAAGCGCCCAGCGCCCAGCTCTTGTTAAGGGTGTACATACCCATGAGGGCGGTAATGCTGGGAAAATGAAAGCGGTCCTTATTGTTTTTGTTTTTTTGAGGGGCAATAAACACCGGGGCCAGTACGATTCCAAAATTTCCCAGTGCAGGTTCACTGATGATGGCCGGTACCGGTATAAAACCGTGCAGGTTGCTGAGGTAATAACTTACGTCAAGTCGGTTGTCAAGTGAGTCGCGCAACACCCGTTCGGGTTTTTGAGCCTTAAGGCTTGGGGCCATGAGGCACAGGATCAACAAAGGTATCAAGAGTTGAAATATGGATTTAACGCTGCACATGGTGTTAACGAAATTAGAAATAAAAGTACTGAGCAGAGAATTGATTTGCCGGAGGGGGACATGATTTTTCTCAGATGAAAAAATTTAAGACGGCCCTCCGAATAAAAGATGTGCAGGATGTTACCAGCCTTACCGGGGTTTGCGCCAGGGACCGCAGCGACAGCTCCCGCGGGCACTTTGCGTAGTGTTTAAGAGCGAGGAGGCTTTTTGTGATAACAAAAAGACACCGCAGCCTGTAAAACACAGCAAAGTGCTGCGGGACTATAGCGGAGGGCCCGACCCCGACAATCAAAAAACATAAGGACATTAATTTGGTTTTTTGATTCGTCGGAGGGGGCGCCCAATTAATTAAAGCCAATTGAAAAACTCTAAGTACAATGCCAGAAACGCTTCCTTTTTCCCTTTTCAGACGCCATTAACACGGCATTTTTACCGAATACTATAATTCGTAGCAAGACTTTGCTATTCCCCCCCTCTACATTTGTGAAGAAGTTAAGCGGGGAAGTGGAAAACAAAGAGGGGATGAGAAGACAAAAGGGCTTAACTTTAAATTAATGCGTAACAATTAAAAAGTATATATCATGGCAAAGAAAAACGCAGACGATGTAATCAACGAAATTGAAGCATCTATGAACGCGACTCCAAAAAAATCGGTGAATGCCGAAAAATTAAAGGCCCTGCAATTGACCCTCGATAAACTCGAGAAAACTTACGGCAAGGGCAGCATCATGAAACTGGGCGACAGCCAGGTGGATCCGGTGGAAGCCATTTCTACAGGCTCCCTGGGTTTAGACATTGCCCTGGGCATTGGTGGTTTACCAAAAGGCCGCGTGGTGGAAATTTACGGACCTGAATCCTCCGGTAAAACAACCTTGGCCATACACGCCATTGCCAATGTACAGCGCAATGGAGGCATAGCTGCCATTATTGACGCGGAGCATGCCTTTGACCGTTTTTATGCCGAGAAATTGGGCGTGAATACCGAGAACCTTTTGATTTCACAACCCGATAACGGGGAACAGGCTTTGGAAATTGCCGATAACCTGATTCGCAGCGGGGCTGTGGATATTGTGGTGATCGACTCCGTAGCGGCCTTAACCCCAAAAGCTGAAATTGAAGGGGAGATGGGCGATAGCCGCATGGGTTTGCAAGCCCGACTGATGAGCCAGGCTTTGCGTAAACTCACCGGCACCATTAACAAAACCGGATGCTGCTGTATTTTTATTAATCAGTTGCGCGAGAAGATTGGCATTATGTTCGGTAATCCCGAAACTACGACCGGCGGTAATGCATTGAAATTTTATGCTACAGTGCGTTTAGACATTCGCCGCATTTCGCAAATTAAGGATGGGGACAATGTTACCGGCAACCGCGTGAGGGTGAAAGTAATCAAAAACAAAGTGGCTCCACCTTTCCGCCAGGCTGAATTTGATATTGTATTTGGAGAAGGCATCAGCAAGATGGGGGAGATTATTGACATGGGCGTGGAGAAAGGCATTATTAAAAAGGCCGGTTCCTGGTTCAGTTACGAGGACACCAAATTAGGTCAGGGGCGCGATCAGGTGAAAGCTTTGTTGATGGAAAATCCTGATCTCTCTGAAGAGATTGAAACCAAAATCAAAGAGGTGCTGGCCGAAGAAGCTGCAAACGCCTGATAGGGTTTTGTTAAGAGATTTGTTTATACCGAAGGAAAATAATTTGCCAAGATTATTTTTCCTTCGGTATTAATGACCGGTTCCGGAGGGAGCCGGTTTTTTTGTTTGCAGCCGACGGTGTTTTCAATTTGTTTCAAAGCGTTATTTACTTATTCAATTACCAGCCCATAAGCCTCTTTAAGTGCCATACGGGTGTATTTCTTTTTCACGGAGTTGCTTATAAAACCTACAATTAAGCCCGTACTGCCAATTATGCCGGTTATTTTTTCTGTGTTTCCGCTAAAGCCAGAGCCAACTGTGGCACCAATGATGGTATAAGCGAGAAGAGCTCCTGAAGCAACAAAAGAAATGGTAGCCACCTCACGGTATACATTTGCTTTTTTAATATAGTTTTCGGCTTTTGGATAGGCCGACATCATGTATTGAAGGTTTTTTGCGCTCACTTTCTTAACGGGTTGTAAATGATCGGACATAAAAAGCGTGCCTTTTTGTTCCATTTGACTGGAGGCCTGAACGGTCATGAAAAAATAAACACTGTCAGCTTCGTGAACTGATGGGTAAAATCGATCGGAGAGTTTACCGATTCTAGCCTGCACGCCTCCTTTTTGACCTTTATAAAAAATCACCTCTTTGATGGCAAAGGCGGAGCTGTCGAGATAGATGTTTTTTTCATCAGATTTTCTGAACACAATATTCCTTCCAAGAAAGATTTCACCTGATTTTAACTTTACAAAACTCGGATAATTTGGTACTTCTTGAGCGAGAATGGTGCAATGAAAAAATACATTAATAAATAAAAGAATAAACGCTGTTGAGGAAGTAAAACATTTCACTTGAGACGACATAAGACTATTGATAAGAAGGTTTAGGTTTATGTTGTAAAACTAAACTAATTTGCTTTTGAAAAAAACCTTGAAGCAAGCCCGAAAATGAGAAGAAATTTAGAAACGCTATCGCAAATTGAGATATGGCAAGAGTCCATGCAATCCTCCTTCTCTTCCAAAGCCGCTCTCTTTATATCCACAAAAAGGTGAAGTGGGATAAAATTTGTTGTATGAGTTGGCCCAAATCACACCGGCCTTTAATTTTGAGCTGAGGTTAAAAATTCTGGAGCCTTTGCTGTTACAATTGCTTTTAGCCCTTATTCTGTTTTTGAAGTTCGATGCTACGGGCTTTTACTTTGAGTACTTTGCCATTTTCTGAAAAAACCAAATAGTCGTCATTTAGTTTAGCAGATTCTACTAAACGCTGGAACACAAGTTTACTTGCAGCAACTAATTTATCTCGTAATTCTGAATATGGATGTTTATTGCCCATTTTGTATTGAATCCCAAATATCGGGAATAATTATATTAGTACCAATAGCCGGGCTGCCCTCTGCAACCAGTGTCGCTTCTTTCGTGTTGTCAAAAATCACCCAATAATCTACAAGGGGTAGAAAAAGGGTTTTTAGATTCAGAAGGCCCTTTTTATAACGTCTAACAATAATGTTTTCAGGTATAGCATGCCCTCCATTTAAGACCCTGTGTTTTACCCTTTCTATAGCAGTTTCAGGAGAATCAAGCCAAAAGAAAATTAAGGTAACTTTGTATCCCAATTGTTTCGCTTCCTTAATAAAAGAAACATACGATCGTGTAGAAAGGGTAGTTTCGAAGGCAAAACTTTGTTTGTGCCTCAGCAATTCTTTCATTCTATACAGCATTATTCTTCCGGATTCAAATGCTACAGTGTGCGGTTGAAAAGGTGATAGGCCTTTTGCAATCTCATCAGCATTCACGAATTCCTTACAGTTTAAAATTTCGGGCAGAAGGGTATAAGAAGCCGTTGTTTTTCCGGCGCCATTGCATCCTGCTATGATATACAAATCGGGCATCCACTATAAAAATAGAATAATTCTACGGGCTTAAGGTGAGAATTTGTTGAATTACTCAAATAGACAACCTGTTCTTTTCTAGACTCATGTTGGCACTTTCAATTGAAGTTCGTATTCCTATTTCAAATTCACATAAGAACGAAGTCCATGCAATCCTCCCTCTCTTCCAAAGCCGCTTTCTTTATAACCCCCAAAAGGAGAACTGGGATCAAATTTATTATAAGAGTTGGCCCAGATGACACCGGCCTTTAATTTGGAGCTGAGGTTAAAAATTCTGGAGCCTTTGCTGCTCCAAATGCCTGCACTTAATCCATAAGGAATGTTATTAGCTAACTCAATGGCTTCTTCAATGCTGCGAAAGGTTTGTAGCGTTAAAACCGGACCAAAAATTTCTTCCTGCACCACGCGATTGGTTTGAGCCGCGTTTAAGAGCAAAGTGGGGCGAACATAAAATCCCTTTGCCGGCAGCGTGCAGGAGCTTTGATGTACTTCAAGTCCTTCCTGTTTGGCAATGCCAATGTAGTTCTGGATTTTATCGAATTGCATTTTGCTGTTGATGGCGCCTATGTCGGTGTTTTTGTCAAGCGGGTCGCCAACAATCAGTTTTTCAATTCTGGCCTTTAGTTTTGTAATGACTTCCTCTGCTTTGTTTTCCTGAACCAATAAACGCGAGCCTGCGCAACACACTTCTCCCTGGTTAAAAAAGATGCCATTGATAATGCCTTCTATGGCTTCGTTGATGGACGCATCTTCCAAAATAATGTGCGCGGCTTTTCCGCCCAATTCCAAACTGAGTTTTTTATCGGTGCCGGCACAGAGTTTTTGTATGTGTTTTCCAATTTCGGTGCTTCCGGTGAAGGCTATTTTTTTTACCAGAGGGTGTTTTACAAGATATTCCCCCGTATCTCCAAAGCCGGTAATAATATTCACTACCCCCGGCGGCAGGTCACAATCTTTGATGATCTCAGCAAGTTTAAGTGCGCTCAGGGAAGTGCTTTCGGCGGGTTTTAACACCACCGTATTGCCGGTAGCCAAAGCCGGAGCTATTTTCCAGGCAGCCATGAGAAGAGGAAAATTCCAGGGGATGATTTGCCCGACAACTCCAAGCGATTCTACTTTTCGGTTGGGAAAAGCATACTCCAGTTTATCGGCCCAACCGGCGTAATAAAAAAAATGGTTGGCAGCTGCAGGCACATCAAAATCACGACTCTCGCGAATGGGTTTTCCGCTGTCCATGGATTCGAGCACAGCCAGTTCTTTGGCCCTTTCCTGAATCATTCGGGCAATGCGAAACAGGTATTTGCCTCTTTCTTTTCCCTCCAATTTGCTCCAAACTTTATTGTAGGCAGAGGCGGCTGATTTTACCGCAGCATCTACATCTTTCTCTGAGGCTCTGGCCACCTGGGCCAAAGGCGTTTCATCGGCAGGATTAAAACTGTGGAAGTATTTTTTGCTCTCGGGTTTGGTAAACTTTCCATTGATAAACAAGTCGTACCGTTCCTTCAGGAAGGTTTGATCTTTGGATTCCGGCGCGGGAGAATAAGTCCAGGAGAGTGTGGTTTCTTTAGGCATCTTTAATCAATGGGAATATAATCTTTACTGTAATACACACCGGCCTGCTCTTTCCCCAATTGCAGTAAAATGTCGTTCAGCAGAGAGCTGGCGCCAAAACGAAACAGGGATTTATGGAGCCAGGCCTCACCTAGTACTTCATGCACCAACACCAGGTACTGCAAAGCGGTTTTAGATGTTGAAATACCTCCGGCAGGTTTGAAGCCAATTTTTTTTCCGGTTTTGAGGTAAAAATCCCAGATGGCTTCTAACATCACCAAACTCACCACGGGGTTCGCGGCAGACGCAATTTTTCCGGTAGAGGTTTTAATAAAATCGGCTCCGGCGGCCATGGCCAGGTCCGAGGCTTTTCTCACGTTGTCGAGCGTAGACAATTCCCCGGTTTCGAGTATCACCTTTAGCGTTTTGTTTTTACACACTTGTTTTACCTGAGCAATTTCATCATAAACGTAATTGTAATTTCCTTTCAGAAATTCCCCGCGACTGATAACCATGTCAATTTCATCGGCTCCTTCTTCAAGTGCGTATTTTACTTCTTCGCGTTTTAGTTTTAAGGGCAGGTTGCCCGAAGGAAAGGCCGTTGCCACGGAAGCCACCAGAATGCCGGTGCTTTCGAGGGCCGATTTGGCGCTGCGCACATGGTTGGGGTAAACGCAAACCGCTGCCACCGAAGGTAATTGGCCATCGTTCACATTGGCTTGTTTGGCTTTTTCACAGAGCCGGAGGATTTTTTCCTGCGTGTCTTTTCCTTCCAGTGTGGTTAGGTCAATGAGGCTAATGGCCAAATGCAGGGCCTTGACTTTACTATCCTTTTTTAAACTGCGCGTGGCCAGTTTCTGCACCCTTTCTTCAAGAGCAACCTGTTCGGTTAATGGGCTATCGTCGGGGTGCCAAAGCATACACGTTTGTAATTATTAGCAATTTTAAAGGAAATTCTGCTATAAAAGAAGTAAAGGAATAAGTACATTTAAACCATATGCTGTGGTTGTGTAAACCGGTATCTTCCAAAAAACGTTTCGCCCCCTTCCGTCAGCTCGACAAGGAGTATTTTTTTAGTCTTTACGAAAAGGCTGAACATTTGCCTGATGAGGATTGGAAACAACTTTGTGCCGAGGGAAGTATTTTCCTTGAAAAAGAGTACTTAAAAATTGTAGAATCCTGCGGGCACAGCAAACTGCAAAGTCGCTATATGATTGTATACCACAAAAAGCAGGTGTGTGCTATACTTTATTTTCAGGTGATTGATTTTAAAGCCGGGGTGTTTGGCGACTTGATTACCGGACAGCTGGATAAAATGCGCAGCACCCGCTGGAAATTGTTTGAGCGTTATATCGACGCCAACAAAGATGAAATTTTACTCCGCTTATTTACCTGTGGCAACAATTTGGTAAGTGGAGAATACGGCTTTGTGTTTTCTGAAGAGCTGAGCCAAAACACCAAAAGCAAGTTGTTGTTGGGTTTAATGGATTTAGTGGCCAGGGAAGAAAAACTAAGGGGCACCATATCGGCCAGCCTCATCAAAGATTTTTATGAGCCACTGAAACCCGGCACTGTTTTTAAGAAAGAAGGTTTTTCGGAGTTCAACATCGAACCCAACATGATTGTGGACATTCCTGAAGGAGTGCATTCTCTTGAGGATTATGTGGATTTGTTCTCAAAAAAATACCGCAAACGTTTCAGAGGCATCGTTGAAGCCAAACAGGGTCTCACCGAAAGAGAAATGAGACCGGAGGATTTACTGAAATACAAAACCCGGATGTTCAGCTTATATGAAAGCATTTTTGAAAACGCCAAGTTTAAATTACTGAAATTGCCGGAGGATTATTTTATTCAGGTGAAAAATCATTTTCCTGAGGTGTTTCATGTAAAAGGATTTTTTTTGGATGATGAACTTTTGGCCTTCGGTTCTTGTTTTACCATGCCCGATGGCAACATGGAAGCGCATTACATTGGCTTTGACTACAGTTTAAATTTGAAATACAATTTGTACCAGAATTTATTGTATAGTTTGATTGCTGAAGCCATCTTCAAAAAAAGCAAGTGGGTTAATTTGGGAAGGACCGCTTCAGAAATTAAAACGACTGTAGGGGCAAAACCCCACGACCTCATTTGTTATATCAAACCTCAGAACACGGTGTCGCGTTTAATTCAAAAACCTTTTATTTCCTTTTTGCAGCCCGAGCCCTGGATTGCAAGGAACCCGTTTAAAGAAACAGAAGTCGTAAACCACTAAGGCACTTTGGTTAAGAAGGAGACAGCAAGCAGTAGCAGTTGGCGGTTGCAGTCGGAAGTGGCAGTCGGAAGTAAGGGAATAAGACCACTAAGACACTTAGACCACTAAGTTACACTAAGTGAAATTACACTGTGTTACTCCCTGCCCGCCGAGGCGCAGGCCAATGCTTCGGCAGGCGGGCCTGCCCGCATGGTCAGGCGGGTGTGAAGAACTCTGCGTACTCTGTGGTTAAATTAGGCACACAGAACCTTCAAAACTTTTAACCAAGATCAAATTTAATCCCTTGTGCCAAAGGCAGGGTGTCGCCATAGTTTACTGTGTTGGTTTGTCGGCGCATGTAAGCTTTCCAGGCATCCGAGCCGCTTTCACGTCCGCCACCGGTTTCTTTTTCTCCTCCAAAAGCGCCTCCAATTTCCGCACCACTGGTGCCAATATTCACGTTGGCGATGCCGCAATCGCTTCCTGCAAAACTTAAAAACAGTTCAGCCTCGCGTATATTTTGTGTCATGATGGCGCTTGATAAACCTTGCGGTACATTGTTTTGCATGCCAATGGCTTCTTCAATGGTTTTGTATTTAAGCAAATACAAAATAGGCGCAAACGTTTCGTGTTGTACGATGGCCATCTCATTGCGGGCTTCAGCAATGGCGGGTTTTACATAACAACCACTTTCGTAACCGGTACCGTTCAATAAGCCTCCTTCTACCACCATTTTTCCACCTTCTTGTTTTATGGCCTCGAGTGCCTTCAGGTAATTGTTTACAGCATCCTTATCAATTAAAGGACCCACGTGATTTTTTTCATCCAGGGGATTTCCAATTTTTAATTGAGAATACGCCTTTACTAAACTGCTCTTCACCTGTTCGTAAACCGATTCGTGAATGATCAGACGACGGGTGCTGGTGCAACGTTGTCCTGCTGTTCCCACTGCCCCAAACACTGCGCCAATGATACTCATGTTAAGGTCGGCCTTATCACTGATGATGATGGCGTTGTTACCTCCAAGTTCCAGAATGCTTTTTCCAAAACGCTCGGCCACTTTTACTCCCACCAGTTTACCCATGCGGGTTGAACCTGTTGCGGAGATCAAAGGCACGTTGGTGTCGGCGGTTAAGTACTCTCCGATTTTGTAATTGCCATTCACAATGCAGGAGATACCCTCAGGCAAATTATTTTCTTTGGCCACTTCGTTCCAGATGTTTTGACAAGCGATGGAGCAAAGCGGTACTTTTTCGGAGGGTTTCCAAACACAAACGTCTCCGCAAATCCATGCCAGGGCCGTGTTCCAGCTCCACACAGCCACCGGAAAATTAAAGGCGCTGATGATACCCACAATGCCAAGCGGATGCCATTGTTCCATCATGCGGTGTTTTACCCGCTCGCTCTGAATTTGCAAACCGTACAATTGTCTTGATAAGCCTAAAGCAAAATCACAGATGTCAATCATCTCCTGCACTTCGCCCAAACCTTCCTGAAGGGATTTTCCCATCTCGTATGACACCAATTGTCCGAGATCAGATTTTTTCTCCCTGAGTTTATTGCCAAACTGCCTAACGATTTCACCCCGCTTGGGTGCCGGAATTTGTCGCCAGTATAAATACGCCGACTTAGCGCTTTCAATTACTTTTTTATAATCTTCGGCAGTTCCGGATTTTACTTTTGCGATCAATTTCCCGTCAACCGGACTATAGGATTCAATAATTTCTCCTTTGGAAAACCAATTTTTACCGGTTGAACAACCTTCGTTCATTTCCTCGATGCCGAGGCGCTTTAAGACGTCTTTCATAATGTAAATGCTGGACCAAAATTAGCCAATATTTACTTAATGCAGGCGCGAAAGACAGACTTATTGCTTAAGGAGCTTAAAACAGGAGTGATGTTTTTCGGAACTCATCTCAAGCCAATACAGTCCAGGTGGAAGTTCCTGTAACAAAAGCAATGATTTACCTTTCAGATTGTAGCATTGGCTGAGCTGGCCGTAGCTTGTTAAGATTCTTACTGTATATACTTCGTTTTCCAAAGCTGGCTCAAAAGTTACGCTCTCCCTCATTGGGTTAGGATAAACTGACCATTCACTTTTTTGTCTTTCATTTAAGACACCTGTGCAGGCCGTAACATTGATGGTATGGCTCATGGAATTGGTGCAGGAACTGGAGTCAGTATACGTGTATACAATGGTGTGTGTGCCCAATCCTGCTAACCCGGGCGAAAATTGATTGCCATTCATACCCGGCCCGGAGAATGTTCCTCCGTTCGGGCTTGTGTTGAATTGAAAAAGCGTTTCCGTTTCGCATACTTCGGAAAAGGGAAGTATAAAGCTTATTGCAGGTAAGGGGTTCACAAGCACAGTGGCTGTTGTGCTCGCAGTGTTGGGACAGCCGGGTGCAGAACCCATCACCGTATAAGTTGTACTGATTAAAGGGGAAACAACCACGAGGCTGCCCGTTTGGCTGGTGCTCCAGGTGTATGACCCGGCGCCACTTACCTGGAGGGTGGCGTTGGAACCGGAACAAATGGTGGAAGAGGTGCTGCTCAGGCTGATGGAACTCATGACATTTACTGTTGCAAAAAACGGAGCAGAAACGCAGGAAGAAGAAGTGCCCGTGACTGTATAAACAGAAGTTGTAGCCGGATTAATTGTAAAGGAAGAAACGATGCTTCCGGAACTCCAGGTGTAAGTTGTGGCTCCACTCGCTACCAGCGTGGCAATGCCGCCGCTGCAAATGCTGGATGAATTCACCTGAAGTGTGGGGCTAGGCGTGATGCTTAGGTTGAAGGAAGCACCGGAGCTTCCACAGGCGTTGGATACCATTAAACTATAAGTTCCGCTGGAGGATTGGCTGACGTTGGTGATGGAAGCTGAACTTGTGCTGAAATTTCCGGGCCCGCTCCAGGAGTAGGTGAGTGGCGCATTTCCAACAACATTGGCAGATAAAACAAGTGTGTCGTTTGAACAAGAGGCCGAATTGCTGCTTATGCCAAGCACCACTGGAGAGTTGCAGGGAATGGTGCCGGGACTAAAACAAAGGCCCCTGAAAATGGTATTGGCTGCACTTGCATTTGCCAGGGTGGTGGCAGTGGAGGCGGGGCCAAGGTCGTGGATGGCAACGAGTCGATTACCGGTACTTTCGCTTGTGGTGGCGTACACTTTTGGAAAATTGCCTGAAAAATCGGCTACCACACCCAGGGCTCCAACCGGGGTGCTACCTGTACTCAGAGTATAAGCCAATGACCAGGTGCCGGCACTTTTTATCCATTTTTGAATACCGCCCGAAGCACTGTTTCTCGAATCGGCTACATAACAAACGGTGTTGGCGGCATTAAAATAAAATTGACATGGCTGGGAATTAAGTCCTGTTGCAATGACCACGCTTACCGTTTGCGAAGCACTCACCGGGGTGCCTGAGCCCACAGCAAATATGCCAATTACCGATGGGGTTCCGGCTGTGGATTGTGAGCTGAAGTATAGTTGCTGGTTAAATACCTGTATGGAACGAAGATTGGTTTTAGAATTTTGAACATTTCCCGGAGGGTTGTTTGTGCCGTAATAGGAAGCCCCTGCGCTTGAACTCGAGGCCCATAGGTGAAGCGAATTGGTGGCCGTTGCGCCACGAATATCTCCATTGGCAAACGGACCATTACCAATGGCTCCGAGGCTGTATGCTCCACTCGCGAATACTAATCCAATTCCCCGGTTCAGGGTAGAAGCAGCCGGTGAGTTTAAAGGACTTGCATAGGGCAGAGACTGAAGGTAAGCGCCGAAAACAAGACAATTGGCATCTTCAGAAAGTGAGAGGTGGCCCTCGGAATTGGCACTTCCGCGAATAATTATGGCGTTGGTTCCGGTGGAGGGAACGGACATGCTAAACCCAGGCGTGCCGTTTGTGGAGTATTCTTTAAACACAATAACATTGCCATTGCTGCTTAATGGAAGGTTGCCGTCGCCAGCTTGCAGAACAACAAGCTGACCGGGTGTAAATTGGGCAAGGTATGATAGGGGAAAACATAGAAGAAAAAAAACGGAACCCAGACCTTGAATTAGATTGGTGAATTTGGCAAGTGCTTTCATGTGCTTTGCTTTTATCCGTAACAAAAGTAAATCCAAGAAGTACAAAGGAACCTTACGGCGTAATTTTTATAATAAAGCGTAAAATCGAAAAAAGCTACTATTCAAAGCGCGTATGAAATGGAGAGCAAATGCTAAATCGAATCTGTGACAAGGCAGCACAGTATAATCCAAAAAACAAACCGCTACTAGATCCAAAACTCAATTGGCAGGCATTTCACAAAATTGAAAATAAATGCTGACCAATGACCATGGGGTAAATTAATCATTAGTGAAAGGGATAGTTTTACTAACACATACTTAACACTTTGGGTAAAAATATTACCTACTGGTAATATTAATGACATGCCTTGCTTATTCAGGAATATCTAATTCGCAACGACAATTAAAATAAAAAAAATGAATCAAAAGAAACAGGTTTACCAACTAAAAAAGTCACAGGTCTTATTTTTTATCACATTGGTAGTTCTCTTGCTGTGCAGTATATCAAACAGAACAAATGCCCAAACCACCATTTACACTACCGATTTTGGTTTGGTGGCGAATGTTAATCCTGCAGGGTGGACCTTTACAGGCATTGGCATGAACATCAGCACCAACAATGCTTCATCAGGATATATAGGGGCGTCCGGCGGCGCGTGTTTAGGAGAGGGTAATTCAGTAACATTTACAAACACTGCTGGTGCTCAGCAAACGGTATCTCCAATTGGCACTTCCGAAGCTATACTAATGGTTAGTACCAGCGGCTTTTCAAACGTTGCGCTTTCTTTTGGAATGAGAAAATCGTCTGCCGGTTACAATACCAATGCAACCTATTCACTTTCTTGGAGCAACGACGGCACCAACTACAACAGTATTATCTACACTGAGGCGCCAGCAGGATCCTGGGGTTTAGTTACAGGTGCGGGTTTAACTTTACCTTTAGCGGCAGCCAATCAAGCTAGCTTGTATATAAAATGGACGTTTGTGCGGACTGGCACCGCCTCCAATTTTAAGATTGATGATGTGCTGCTTACGGGAAATTTTCCGGTGATAACTCCGGCCACCATTTCCTTTTTGAGCAACGATACCACTGTTGCTGAGAGTGTTTCTTCAGCAACCATTTATGCACGATTAACAGCCACAAGTATCGCTTCTACTTCGATTTCTGTAAGTGTTTCTGCCCTTTCGAATGTTACAGGGTCCGATTATTCTTTAGGGGTCAGCACTGTAACATTTGCAGCCAATGCCCCGGTGAACTCAACCGCACCAATTGTTATAAACATAACGAATGATGCAGTTATTGAAAGTGCGGAGTACATTATCCTGCGTCTTAGCAATCCTCAGAATGCAGTTGCAGGAAGTATCAATCAGTTTGCATTTTACATAGCCGACGATGATAAAACCATTCCTGCCGCTACCAATGCGTTAACACTTAATTTGCTTTCAAGTTTTAGTAATTCCATTAGTGGGGCAAATTCTGCTGAAATTGTAGCTCATGATCCTAGCACTCAGCGACTGTATATTGCCAATTCTATTGGTGGAAAATTAGATATTGTTGATTTTGTGAACCCTTCCAGTCCGACATTATTGTTTTCAGTTCCAATTACCACTTATGGGAACATCAATTCTGTTGCTGTGAGAAATGGAATTGTGGCAGCTGCCATTGAAAACGGAACGAATCCTCAGGATTCCGGAAAAGTGGTGTTTTTCAATAAGGACGGAGTGTTTATAGCTCAAAGAAACGTGGGCATGATGCCCGACATGATTACGTTTAATCAAGCCGGCAACAAAGTAATTACAGCTAATGAAGGTGAACCCAATAATGCGTATACACTTGATCCGGATGGGTCGGTAAGTGTAATTACCATTACAGGAACTGCTTCCTCTCTGACCATTACCAACGTGGCGCACATTACCTTTACAGCATATAATGGACAAGAGACTACTTTAAGAGCACAGGGCATACGGATATATGGACCGGGGGCCAATGCCTCTAAAGATTTTGAGCCGGAGTACGTTGCCGTTTCCAAAGACGATACCAAAGCCTGGGTTTCTTTGCAGGAAAACAACGCTTTTGTGGAAATCAACCTGCTGAACAACAGCATTACTTCTATAAAGGCCCTGGGAACCAAGGACCATTCTCTACTTAATAACGGTATGGATATTTCAAACGTGACCAGGGGTGTGAATATTTCTAATTTTCCAATAAAGGGATTCTACTTGCCTGACGCGATAGCAAGTTATACCGTGGGAGGAGTTAATTACATTATCTCGGCCAATGAAGGGGACGCTAGGGCTTATGCCGGATATTCTGAGGAAACCAGGATTGCCAACGCAAACCTGGATGCCGCTAATTTTCCTTTGGCAACCGAGTTGAAAAACAATTATGTCATGGGTCGATTAAACATCACCAACAAATCCGGAGATATTGATAATGACGGTGATTTGGATACACTTTATTCTTATGGTTCACGTTCCTTTTCTATCTGGAATGGCACCACAGGAAATCTGGTTTACGACAGCAAAGATGATCTGGAAATGATTACTGCCAACAATACTTTTTCGGTGATGTTTAATGCCAGCAATACCGGTATTACAAAAAAGGACAGAAGTGACGATAAAGGCCCTGAACCGGAAGGGGTTTGCATTGGCACTGTTGGTTCTAACCAATATGCATTTATTGCTCTTGAACGTATCGGCGGAGTGATGGTTTATGATGTCACCAATCCGGCGGCACCTGTTTATGTTACTTATGTAAACAACAGAAGTTCAGTAACCAATGGGCCCGATCGCGGCGCTGAAGGTTTGGTTTTTATCCCTCAATCTGAGAGCCCAAATGGACAACACCTTGTTATTGCTGCCAATGAAATCAGCAGTAGTCTTAGTATCTGGGGCATTCCTGGTTGTTCAGCGCCATTATCAAGTTCCATCAGCGTAACAGGAAATTCTATTACCGCATGTTCAGCTAATCCTCCTGTATTGAGCGTTGTAGGAAACACGGCCCAGGTGAACTATCAATGGAGCCTGAACGGCAATCTGATTTCAGGAGCTACAAGTTCCAGTCTGGCGGCTACTTCTGCAGGCAATTATTCGGTAGCAATTAGTTCCGGCAGCAATTGTTCTGCGCGTTCAGTGATAAATAGCGTAACGGTAAGTCCTACCCCAACTTTAACAATCGCAGGTCCGCCAGCAATTTGCAATGGAGCCGCAACAACACAAACAGTAAGCGGCGCCAATTCGTATAGCTGGAGTACCGGATCAACAAGTTCTGTAGTGAGTTTAAGCCCATCAACCACAACCTCATATACCATTACCGGCACTACTAATTCATGCAGTTCACAGTCTGTTCTGACGATAACTGTAAATTCATTGCCTCAATTGAGCTTAAGCGCATTATCTGCCACCCTTTGTGCCGGACAAAGTGCAAGCGTAGTGGCAAATGGAGCTGCAACCTATAGCTGGAGCAATGGAAACAGCAGTGCCACCCTTCAGGTTAATCCTGTTTCAAATGCAGCTTATACTGTAACCGGATTTTCAACAGCAAATTGTACAGCAAACGCCGTATATCAGGTTAGTGTAAATCCTAACCCGTTGGTTCAAGTCACTTCAAGCTCATCGCTTATTTGCTCAGGTGAAACCGCTACACTCAGCGCATCCGGAGCACAAAATTATGTATGGAGCAGTGGAAGTACCTCCTCCTTTATTGTCGTTTCCCCATCCATAACTACAAGCTATACTGTAACAGGAACGGACGTTAACAACTGCAGTTCAATCAACACAGTTCAGTTGAACATAAGCGATTGTACGGCTTTAACCGAAACGGCGGCCACTAGTATGGAATTTAAAGTCTTTCCAAATCCTGCCCAGGAATTTATTACACTGGAATGGAATGCTGAAGACAATTGTTCGATAGCGATATATGACGCTCTGGGGTCCAGTGTTTATAATGAAACAGGCGCTTTACACAAGAGTACGATCGACATCAGGTCATTTGCCAAAGGCGTTTATCTCATACAGTTGTATTCAGGCAAGATGCATCAATTTAAAAAGTTGATTGTCAACTAAAAGAAACGCAGGCATAAGGTCCGCTTAACCTTTTCTTACGCCGCAGGTAACCCACGCTTCACAATGCGTGGGTTATCTTCATTTTAAATTAACCTCCCTGTTACAATGCCATTAAAGCAGAAGACGAAATTTGTGTCAAAGTTTAAATGAAAACCTTTTACAAAACCATTGTTCTATCCGACATCCATTTGGGCATTAAAGCCAGTAAAGCAAAGGAAGTTGTTCATTTTCTAAAACAGCACAAATGTGAAACCCTGATTCTCAATGGTGACATCATTGATGGCTGGCAATTGCGAAAAAACGGGAAATGGAGAAAACAACACAGTAATTTTTTCAAACACATCATCGGGCTTACTTCCAAAAACAAAACAAAAATCATTTACCTCAGGGGCAACCACGATGATTTTTTGGAAGAAATCATGCCGCTTAAAATCGGAAACTTCAGTATCAAAAAATATTACATCCATTATGGCGTTCATAAAAAGTATTTTGTAACGCACGGGGATATTTTTGATAACGTTACCTCCAAACTCAAGTGGATCGCCAAATTGGGCGATGTGGGTTATACATTTCTTCTTTGGTTGAACAGGCATTATAATACCTACCGTGAAAAGAGAGGTTTGCCTTATTATTCCCTTTCACAGGTAGTGAAAGCCAAAGTGAAGTCGGCCGTTTCCTTTATCTCTGATTATGAAAACGAACTTGTAAAAGTAGCCAGGGCGCGTAAATGCCATGGTATCATTTGCGGCCACATACACCAGCCCGCCATAAAAACCATAGAAGGGGTTGAATACCTGAACTCAGGGGATTGGGTAGAGAGTTTAACGGCACTTGTAGAAGACATTGAAGGAACCTGGAAAATCATTCACTATCAGGACTGGTTAAAAACCTGGTCGGAAAATAAAAACAACAACCTGAACGAATCCATCGACACCATGTTGCCTTCAGGTGTTACAGTAACCAAATCATAAAAATGGAAAAAAAGAAATATTTACTTGCTGTACAAGGCGAGGGCAGAGGCCACATGACCCAGGCCATCACCATGTACGAAATGTTAATAGAACAGGGCCACGAAGTGTGCGCCGTTATAGTAGGTGCCAGTGAAAGACGGGAAGTGCCTTCGTTCTTCTTTGAAAAAATTAAAGCGCCCATCATTAAGCTGCAAAGTCCGAATTTTGTAACGGATGAAAAGAACAAAAGCATCAATATTCCTAAAACCTTGTTTAGGAATCTGGCGCAACTAAAAAAATTCAGAGCGAGTTTAAAACGCATTGATGAATTGATTAATGAACACCAGCCTGATGTGGTGATTAATTTTTTCGATTTGTTAATTGGTTTATATTACCGGTTTTATAAACCAAAAGCTAAACTCATCTGTATTGCTCACCAGTACATTTATTTCCATCCTGAATTTGAGTTTCCCGATGGGCATTTGATCGACCGATTATCCATAAAAATTTATACCCGCTTAACGGCAGCACGGTCGTCGAAAAACCTGGCCTTGTCCTTTTATAAGATTCACACCACCAACGAAGATGTAGTAGTAGTACCACCACTTTTGCGTAAGGAAGTGTTTGAGTTGAACGCGCAAAGAGAAGATTTTTATTTGGTGTACCTGGTGAACAACGGCTATTTTGAAGAGGTGTTGAATTGGCACAAAGCCAATCCCGATAAACTTATCCATTGTTTTGCCGACCAGCCGGATAAGCTTTCCAGTATGTATTCTTTCGATCATCAAAAACTTCAGGTGCATGCTATTAACGATAAGTTGTTCTTGGACATGATGAGCAGAAGCAGTGGCCTGGCAAGCACTGCAGGGTTTGAAAGTGTTTGTGAAGCCATGTATCTAGGAAAGCCGGTGTTGATGGTACCGGTGGAAGGACATTTTGAACAACTCTGCAATTCCCGCGATGCCTACAAGGCCGGGGCAGGAATCTTTTCCGACCATTTTGACATCAGCAAACTGGTTAATTTCTCATCTACATTTAACAGCAACAACAACTGGTACAAAATCTGGGTGCAGAATGCCAAGCTTAGAATCTCTCACGAAATCGCCAGTGTATAGTATGCCACGTAAGTTGTTGTTTATTGTTAATCCTAATGCCGGAAAAAAAATTTCGAATGCGATTATAAAGATCATCAGAAAAGAATTTCCGCAAAACATGTATTACCAGATCGTTATCTGGAAGAACAAAGACCATTTCGAAGAGATCACTTCCCTGCTAAAATCAGAAGGGTATACTGATGCCATTGCGGTTGGTGGAGATGGAACGGTAAATCAAGTGGCTTCGGTTATTCAGGGCACTTCTATTCGTTTGGGCATAGTACCCATTGGTTCAGGAAACGGATTGGCGAGGTCCCTGGGTTTATCCATGGACATTGAAGAAGTCATCAAACAAATTGTAGAAGGAAAAAGTTCAGAAATAGATGGCGGTCAGGTGAATCAACAATCCTTTTATTGCACCAGCGGGCTGGGTTTTGACGCTCACATCGCTTACCTGTTTTCAAAGGCAAAATCAAGGGGATTAAGCACCTATGTTAAAATTACAATTGCTCAACTTTTGAGTTATAAAGCAAGGCTGTACACTCTGGAATTTAATGGAATGACCATTAACCGAAAAGCTTTTCTCATTACCGTTGCAAATGCGGGTCAGTATGGCAACGATTTTTACATAGCTCCTCAGGCCAAACTGGATGATGGTTTGTTTCACGTGGTGATCTTAAAACCATTTAATGTATTAAGTGTATTCTCCATTTTTATTAAAATTCTCAGAAGAAAAGCCCATATTTCATCTAACATCGAAACTTACACCACAAACAAATTAACCATAACAAGGGAGGGGGAGGATAGTATTCATTTTGATGGAGAACCTAACATGGCCGGGAAACAGCTGTCATATTCCATACAACCAAAGGCCTTAAAGGCCATTGTGGGGCCAGGTTTTAAGCCGTAATTGTGTATTTAAAACACGTAGTTTTTCAGGGTTTCATTTAGAAGCAGCAGGCGCCGTCGAAACCTCAGCCGGGGATATAAAAGGCGCATTACTTTTCTTTTTATATTTCAAAAACAGCATAATGTCTCCAAAGTCCACCTCACTGATCAGTGAATCGGGCAAATTGTTTTCGTGCTGTTTGTTGGCCATACGAAGGGCGTATCCCTGCAGTTGGGCATCACTGAAATCGGGGATGATTTCACGACCCCATTTTTTACTCGTATGGCATTTGGCGCAGGAGAGTTTGTACAATACATATCCCCTTTCGCAGGTTTTTCGGTAATCGGCCTGAACCTCAGGGCGCATGGCCTCTGGAAATTCCAGAGGGGCTTTTTTGCTGCTGATACAAGCCATTAAAAGGAGGGTAACAACGGAAAAAGTATAAAAAAGTTTCATGAAGTGATAAGAATCGTTATGGTTTAAAATTCTCCGCCTACCTTGCGTGAGTTAAGGGCTTTATTTTTAGACATGGGCAATTCAGCTGGTTGAGCATCAACAACAATGTGTTCATCCAAGGCCTTCATAAAGGCCAGGAGTTGTTTTTTTTCCATGGCATTCAGATGGAGCGAGTCGGATGAAAGGGTTTGGTTGGGCACCACAAGGCCGTGCCCGGCGCCTCCACCATCGTTATAAAAATCAATCACTTGTTCCAGTGTTTTAAAAACCCCATTGTGCATGTAAGGCGCGGTTCGGCTGATGTTGCGTAAACTCCCTGTTCTGAATGCCCGATGGGTTTCAGGTGCAGGATTAACTGCATAACGGCCAACATCTGAGCTGAGTCGAGTGTAATTGGTATCGGCAGGCACACCCAACACTTCAAATTCTGAACCCACATAAGGTGGTTTTACCCCATTAAAATGAGGCACAAAATGACAAGTGGCACATTGTGCTTTACCCATAAACAAATTGAACCCTGCTTTCACCTCCGCGTTCACTTCTGCCTTTTTATTCATAGCAGCATCAAAATCTGAACTTTGTTTACTGAATTTGCCATAATAAAAGGTGATGGCAGAGGCCAGGTGTTCAAATCCTATTTCCCTGTCTTCGGGTACATAAGCTTTAATAGTAGAGAGTCGTTTTTTATAATCCTTACAGGACAGAATTTTCTTCAACACGTTTTCAGGTTGTTCTCCCATTTCCAAACTGTTGCTCACCACGGCCTTCACCTGTTCCTGCAAGTCGAGAAGTTTACCATCGGCCATAATTAAATGATTGTACATGCTGTTCACAAGGCTTGGTGTGTTGCGATCAAGAAAGGATTGCGCACTGAGTTGGAGGTGGCTAGTTACATTTTCGTCGGCAAAATACGATTGCGATTTGTGGCAAGAGGCACAGGCTCTTTTGTTGTTAGCGGAAAACAGGGGATCGTAAAACAACAATTTTCCCAAGGCTTCAATCTCAGCCAGGGCTTTCGGGTCTTGCACCCTGCGAAAATGGCCCTTTATGTTTTGTGCGGTATAAAGTTGTTTATCAAAGAGACTATTGTTTTGTTTGTTGAGTGAATAATCCACCACACTGCGGCTGCTGAGTTGATGCCCGCGAATAGCAGATTGATTCAGGCTATACAATGGATTCACATAATCACGTATAAAGACAAAATGATCAAAGGTGTCGTAAGAATTTAGAGAAGCCTCTACAAAACCAATGGTTTGTTTGTAAAGGGATAGATACTCTTCGTTTAGCATCAGGCCCGGGTATGCTTTGCTGTAGGCAAGATAAATATTACCCGTGTTGAGTAACATGGCATGAAGTTCGGGCAGTATAGCATCGGGATCAGGGCAATCAAAACCGCTGGTGTAAATGGCCGCGAGGTTCAATAAAAACAAACGGTTGCAGAAATAAAAATGTCCGGGGTCCAGGAGTCGGGTAACCATACTATCTTGTAAATAAACTCCGGTCGCATTTAAAGACGCCTGCAATAAATGCAACACACTGTCTTTTCCGGATTCGGCTTCATCAAGGTAGAGCAGGGCCAGGGTATAACCTGCCCCTTCCCGGCGATAGGGCTTTTCAAATTTTTCAAACACTTCGGTTTCCCATTCTACAGGGAGGGGGCCGTTTATTTTTTTATACGTGGTGGGTTCCAGATACCTGAACCAAAAATCCAAACCTTTTAAAACCTTCCTTAAACGCAGAATTTCATTTCTGGTAATTGATTTTGAATCTTCATTCCAATTCGGTACGGCCTTAACAGAGGCAATAAAATTTTCCTGTTCTACTGCGAACGATTGAATCTGACTTTGGTAGGCTTCAAGATAATCATTGGACAAGTCGGCTTTTTTGAAGGAAAATGTCAAAGCCAGCAACACAACAAACGGAGCAAAAAACCGCGATAATTTTTTCATTCTTCTCACTTCTCTAAATAACAAAAACCGGGCCTTGTGAAAGACCCGGTTTTAATGGATAACAAATGGTTTAGTGTAACACTACCAGTTTAAGGGTTTGCAATTTTGAATCTTTGGTAAGGGTTACAAAATACTCTCCGTTTCTGAGTGAAGTGGTGTTAAGGCTGATGTTGTGCTCACCCTTTCCCAATTCTTTTTCAGAAACCTGCATTACCAAAGCACCGGTGATGTCATAAACATTTACAGCCACTTTGCTAGAAGTTTCCAATTGTAATTTTACAATGGCTTCGTTGTTGCTTGGATTTGGGAACAAAGCAATAGAAGCAAGGTCTTTGTCATAGGTAGCAACGCTTACATCAATATCAGCCTTGCCCTGAATGGCGAAGCTGTAGTTGTTCTCATCGCTATCGTCGCTCATAATGTGCATTTGAGCATTACGTGTACCGGCAATCAATGGTGTAAATTCAACCGTGATGTTTTGTGATGCGTTTCCTGCAAGAGTGAGTGGGAAGGCAGGAGGATTCAACACTACAAACTCGTTGGAATTGGCTCCGCTCATCATCAATCCATTGATGGTAAGTGTGCCATTGCCTGTGTTTTGGATCAAGAAGGTTTTGCTGATGCTGGTTCCCAGTTGAATGGTTCCAAAATTGGTATTGTCACCGGTGTTTACATTAGTGTTGCCGGATGGAATGTTAGTGGCATTACCTTGAACATTAATTTCAGGACTTGCACCTATTCCACGTACTGAGGTGGTGTAGTATTTTTCATCCCAATCGCTGCTCATTACATTCAGAATAGCAGTACGGGTACCATTCAATGGAGCTGTAAAATACACGGTAATGGTTTGTGAGCCATTAGGCGCTATGGTAAATGGAGTAGTAGGACCTGAGATAAGGAAATCTCCAGCATTGTTTCCACTCATGAATAAACCACCCACAATAAGTGTACCACTGTTGGTGTTTTGAATCACAAATTGTTTAGAAACCGAAACACCTACATTCACTGTGCCGAAATCGGTATTGTTACTGCTGGCCACTACAGTGTTACCACTGGCAATCGATTGGTTATTGCCCTGAAGGTTAATTTCAGGATTTGCAGCTGCAGTAGCAGGGTTAAAATAGGCTAACAATTGGCCTCCTTCAACTACTGGGCTTGGTAAACCGTAATGGTTTTGATCGTATTGCAAAAACCATCCTGCGCCTTTTATGCCTTGTAGATCGATTATTCCGGAAGCTTCCTCGTCTTGAGTCAAGAAGGAAGGACCTGCTACTTTAAAGCGGGTGCTATCATGATCGTTAATCAAGCTAACCACATCAGTAGAAATTTTGTATTGCCATACTTTAGCGGTGTGGGTTTGATTGCCCGGATCTTCCTGAATTAACACATGTCCGTGATTATCTAAACACAGGTTGTCCATCATTTTTGGACCCTCAGCGCCTTCAAGTACCGCAGTGATAGTGCCTCCCAATTCAGGATTGGTGATATCTGTAAAACGCAATCTCCACAAACGGCTAGGGGTAGAAAAGGAGGCGGTGGTAACAAAATAAAAATCGCTTGGGCGATTCGGATCCCAGGCTCCATCTTCAGGACGGTTAAAATTGGTAACACCATTGTTGTTGCTGTTGGTGTTCAGAGTTGCACCGGTTTGCAAAGCCGAACTGCTCATGTCAATCATGTTGAATTTTGTATTGGCAGCAACAACGCTTGTTGTTTGTTCGTTGAACATGCCTTGTACCGAAATACCATAGAGTTTCCCGCCAAATAAACCTGCTTTTTCAATTGGTGAACCGGTATACGACTTGTTTCCAACGTATACATAAACTTGTCCGGGACTAGAATCATCTAATCCAACTACAATTGTTTTATCTTGAGGGAAAGGACTGGCTACAGCATTTTCATAGGAGTAACGCCCCATATGAGGCAATTGATAGCTTACTCCGGCTTCTGCGCCTGTAACCACATGTGCGAATCCACGCCCTTCATTTCCGGTTTCTTCTCCGTTCATAAAGATGCGGTCCTGGGTGCCTTTCCCTGAATTAGGGTTGTAAAATGCAGTCAGATCAGGTAAATCAGCAGAACAGAAACGGGCGAATGCTGCAAGCGTAGAAGGGTTTGTAGCATTGTACGTAGTATAAGTAGTGCCGGTCCAAAGTTTAACATCCTGAATTAAGTCAGAGCCACTTACCACTTGAAAATTGGATTTATTGATAACCCATTTGGAAACAAATGCACCAACGGAACCATGTGCACGTGTTGCTCCAACAGTATTTCCCATTTCGTGATTGATCAAAACAGTAAAAGTAGATCCGCCTGCCTCATAGGCTCCCATGCCATCACCAAGTCCGGATAGGGTATATCCGCCAATGCTTTCACCGGCATGAAGTATTGAAACCATAGTTCCTCCGGCAACCGTAGGGTACATACCAGGACTAACGGTAGTGCTAGGCCCGGTTTGAAGTGTTTGCGCCTGACCAAGACCCATCAGTCCGAGTGCGCAAATTAGTGTTGTAAAATTCTTTGTCATGTTGTTTAGAGTTTAATGAGCCCCAAAATTAGACGGGCAGTGCTCCCTGGGAGTTAGCCTTGCATGAAGAAAAGATTAAGAATGAATAGAATTTAGGAACATTGATTTTACCTGCGCGAAGAGTTTAACCAAAACCCTTTGTAATTAACGTGAAAGAAAGGTTATTCTAACTATTTTTTTACGCAGAGCCTGAAGAGATGAAAGTAAAGTTTGAAACTGGGAAGCCGCAGGGGGTGGATTAAATAGTTTGCATTAAATCAAGAAAAAGGTTCAGCGCTTTCCGTTTTTCTTCGTCAAGCTTGTAGTCAATGCGCTTGGTGAGGTATTCCAGAGTATTCTGTTTGTTGATTGGACTTTCGTTTCCCATGTCTTCAACCGCTGTTACAACGTGCTGAACCCCATAAAACAAACATTCATCAAACTGTTTAATGAAAGCAGGGTCGAGTAGTTTGGTGCTAACCCAACAGGCAAACACAAAGGGCAGTCCGGTTGCTTTTTGCCATTCTTCGGCCAAATCGTATTCGTAAGGGAATTTTCCATTCAGCCCGAAGGTTCTGTCACCAATAACTACTATGGCTTGATTTCCCTCTACGTTTTTTTCAAAACCCGGCAAGGCGTCTTTGTATTGCACAGGTATTTTCCAAAAATGCTGAAACAAAACCCTGGCCAGTGCATTTGAACTTTTGGATTGGTAGTCGAGGCTCACTTCTTTCATTTCATGAAAGGGCACCTTTGCATAAAGTTTTACCGTATCCACTTTTCCTTTTGCTCCAATACAAAACCCGCTCACTATAGTGTAGTTATTCAGTTCAGGCAGCAGGGCCACCGGCACCAGGGCTAAATCCACCTGCCCAAATTTTAGTTTTTGAGCACAAATGCTCGGAATGTCCTCCTGCAAATCCATCCTGGATAAGAGGGTACTGCGTTTCAGGGCCCATTTAAAGGGCAGGGTGTTGGTGTAGTTAACAATTGAAACTTTGATTTTTTCCTGATTCACAGGCTGTAAAATTAAGCAATACCGCTTAAACCATTTCATTATCTTTGCCCTGTTTATGAGCGATAACAAATACCAGTTGCGGGGCGTATCTGCAGGAAAAGAAGATGTTCATGCGGCAATTGCGGGCCTAAGCAAGGGATTATTTCCAAAAGCCTTTTGTAAAATTGTGCCCGATCACCTCTCGGGCAGCGAGGACCATTGTTTGGTGATGCATGCCGATGGGGCTGGAACCAAATCCTCACTGGCCTATATGTATTGGAAAGAAACCGGTGATCTGAGCGTTTGGAAAGGTATTGCCCAGGATGCTGTGATAATGAATGTGGATGACCTTATTTGTGTAGGGGCCACTCAGAATATTTTACTTTCATCTACTATTGGTAGAAATAAACGCCTTGTGCCGGGAGAAGTGATTACCGCTATTATTAATGGAACCGAAGAAGTGCTCAGCAATTTAAGAGACAATGGAATTGGCATTTTTTCCACCGGAGGCGAAACCGCGGATGTTGGAGATTTGGTAAGAACCATTATTGTGGACAGCACGGTAATGTGCCGAATGGAAAGGAAAAACGTGATTTCTAACGACGCCATCAAAGCAGGTAACCTTATAGTAGGTCTGGCCAGCAGCGGAAAAGCCACTTATGAATCGGAATACAATGGGGGCATGGGCAGCAATGGCCTTACTTCGGCGCGACACGACGTGTTTCACCATTCACTTGCTTCTAAATTCCCTGAAAGTTATGATCAGGGGGTACCTTCTGATTTGGTGTATTGCGGCAAAATGAAATTAAGCGATGAGGTGGAGGTAAGTTACAGATCAAACACCGGAGAAATAAAAAAGGAAAACATCAACGCCGGAAAATTGGTGCTTTCTCCAACCCGCACTTATGCCCCGGTTATCCAAAAAATTCTGAACGAGATCAACTCAGGCATCCATGGAATTGTGCATTGTAGCGGAGGCGCGCAAACCAAAGTCTTGCATTTTCTCAATGACAAACTTCACGTTATAAAAGACAATCTGTTTGAACTCCCGCCTTTGTTTAAAATGATACAGGAGCAAAGTCAAACCGATTTTAAAGAGATGTACAAGGTGTTTAACATGGGGCACCGCATGGAAATTTATTGCGATGAAACCATCGCCCAAAAAATTATTGCCATAAGCCAATCGTTTAACATAGAAGCCAAAGTTATTGGCAGAGTAGAGGCACACCACCAAAAGCAGGTCACCGTGCGTTCAGCTTACGGAGAATTTGTTTATCAATAAGCCAAACAGTTCAGGCGGTCCTGTTCCGGAAACACCAGATAAATTTTGTTGTTTTTAAAAAGATTGCTGAACAAAGGCATAGCGCCGGCTTTTAAACTCAGGCTTTCGTTTTTACGGCTTTCATACAAATACAACTCAGCATTGTTTTTGCTCCAGCCATAATACACCGTGTGGTTCTGATCAGTGTAAAAACCCAATTCCGAAAGTTCAATGGGGGTTTTGGTTTCAAATAAACGGGTACCATTAAGGTTGTATGCGCTTATGCTTTCAGTACCGGCCATCACAAGGTCCATGTTTCGGTTTTCATCCACCAAGGCAAAACTGTAACACAAAATCGATTCTACCTCTTTTAAATCAAGAATTTCTTTTTTATCCGCAAGAGATATGCGATGAATGCCTCCGCTTTTTTCATCGGCAAAAATTAATTTGGTGCTCTGCAAACTTTTGGTGACGTCCACATACACGTCCCTGCAAGGCACCAGGGTTCGGTTGCTGAGCTGCAAACGTAATTCCCCTTTCCGGCTGAAGCCATAAATTTTTCCCTCCCGGTCAAGGGCTAACAAATAATCACTGGCGCCCACTTTAATGTATTGTATAGGCACCTGCACTTCTTCTTCTGTTTTAACTGGCGTAAATCTTTCGTTGCGAATACCGTAAATGGTGTAATTGTATATTTTTTTATTTGTACAGGCAAAAAACAAGCGGTAATCCCGGCTCTCCTCATAATCAAACACACAAAGCGGGGAGCTCAATTTTGCGGGGGTTTTAACCGGGTAAGTTTCGATGTAGTTCGAATTGCGATCGATCAGGTGAAGGTAATTGTCGGAACTGAACAGCATTTGGTTTTTACCATTGCGAAACATGTCAACCATGTAAATTTTGGAGCGGATTTTTTCATTCAATTGTTTTTTCCAAAGAATTTTTCCTTTACTGTTAATTAGGTACAGGGCATTGGCTTCGTCCTGCACCAGAAGTTCCTCTTCCCCGCTGATGTGGTTTACGAATTTTTGTGGCGCCATGTTGCAGTTGGTGTCCAGTTTTAAAGTCCACAGAAATTGTTCCCCGCTTTCTTCTATTTCGTTTTCAAAGGAACAATGCCAGCGCATTTTAAACTCCCTTTCCTGTGCAACAAGGGATAATGAAACGTGTTTTAATCCCTGAAACGTTTCCTCTTTGCTTTTGGAAGCGGCAGGATAAAAATCCCTTATGGATTCCGGACGAGAAGAAGGTGAGATGTATTTTAAAACGCTGAAGGTTTCAGGGAACTGCTCTCTGGCGTAGGCCATTAAGTCCCTGTTTTTTTCAAATGTCTTGCCTTCTCGCATGGTTTGCAATAACCAAAGCGCTGCCTCCTGGTTCTCGGCGACATAAAGGTAGGTGTTAAATACAAAAGCAAAAGCACACTTCGCTGAACTTAAGGGCTCGAATAAACGCGGGGGTTCAGGCAAGGCGATTACACGGTAAAGTTTATTTTCTCCATCCACAAGTATACTGTCGCTCATGTATTCAAGCTGTTCCTGAGCGCTGATTGTATCCGCGAGTCCCGCCACCAAAAATTTTCCCGGGCTGTTGGATACACTATATTCACAAATGGAGAGAAGTGTGTTTTTGTAAAACCCCGAACTCAATTCAAGGCCTGCAGAATCACTCACGGTTTTCCAAAATTTCAGATTCTGGCCTTCATCAAGAAGTGGAAGGCAATCCTGAAATCCATAAGCCTGAAAGGCTGTACAGGTATTCGGCAGCATCAGTTCAAGTTCAGGACCGGTAGGCCTTTGTTGAAGCAATTTTTTAAATAAGGTGTTTTCACCCGGAATCACCAGGCCATTAAAAATGAGTTGAGAAGGTTGCACTTCCAGCTGACCGGAGGTATAGCCGCTATTTTGAAGCGCATTAAACCTTAGGCTTTGTTTTTTGCCGGAAAGACGATCGTGTGCCAGATAAACACTGAGGAGTTCGGCTTCCTCAAAATCAGCGGAACAGAGTTTAAAAGCAGAATCCTGTTTGAGTCTTGGCACTGCAGGATCAAGGGCAGCCTCTATACTTTGTTTTGAATTGGAAATACACACACCGCCTTTGCGGTAATTCACATATAACAAACCCAATTGTGCAAATTCAAAACTGTAGAGTTCGATGTCGATTTTTTTGGAGGCAAAGGTTTCCGAAAAGGCGGTTTGAAAATTTCTTTCCTGCCCGAGCTCTTTCAAATTAAAGCTGATGAGCCATTCTCTTTTTTCGGGATACAGGGCAAAATGAATACCATTATCGGAAATGTTTTCTTCCAGAACCGGGTGTTCTGATACCCCTTCGCAAAACCGTTCAAGAGCAGGCAGAAAATCCGACAAAGGCGAAAGTTCGGCAAACTTGTCGATGATTAAACTTCGGGTGTTTAAACGGTTGTTGAGTTCGAGCAAATCCTGTGTATACAGGTAAATCGAGCAATCGGCCGGTAAACGCTGAAGGGCATCTTCAGAGGGTTTTTTAATTTCCCTGAGTTTTAAATAGGCCCAGGCTCCTCCGGCCAAAGCCAAAACCACCAGGAGGGTAAAAAGCACATTTTTGAGGGCTGACATACCTCGCTAAACTAGGCAATATTCGGTCTTGAATGGGGAGAGTAAACAAGAGTTTTCAAAAATCCGGGTATTGAAAAACCCGGTCTAAAACTCCAGTTCCAATTGTGCGGGGAGCAGCCTGAAACTCATACGGTGGTGCGGACTGGCGCCAAATTCACGTATAGCAGCCCTATGCGAAAGGGTAGGATAGCCCATGTTTTGAGCCCAGCCATACTGAGGAAATTCCAGATCCAGAGTTTTCATGTAATCGTCTCTGTACGTTTTTGCCAAAATGCTGGCTGCGGCAATGCTTAAAAATTTACCATCTCCTTTTATAATGCATTGGTGGGGGATGCCGGGGTAGGGTTTAAAACGGTTGCCATCGATGAGTAAAAATTCAGGTGAGGGCTGAAGTTGTTCCACTGCCCTGTGCATGGCCAAAAAAGAGGCGTTTAAAATATTGATTTCATCAATTTCGCTGTGCGATACCTGAGCCACCGAGTAAGCCAGGGCCTTGTTTTCTATTTCAGGACGCAATTCATATCGGTCTGTATCGCTGAGTTTTTTACTGTCGTTCAGCCATTTGTTACGGTAATTTTTTGGCAATATCACCGCTGCGGCAAACACCGGCCCCGCCAAACAGCCCCTTCCGGCCTCATCGCAACCGGCTTCTGTGAATTTTTTATTGAGATAAGGCTTTAACAAGAGGTATACGATTATTGTAGGTTTTGAAGACAGTCCTTAATCGCATTGAAATTAGGCAGATCCCCGGCCTTTTCCAAAATTTCGGCATAACGCAGCACCCCTTCTTTGTCAATCACAAAGGCCGAACGTTTGCTCACCCCTTTCATGCCCAGAATAAATTCAGAGTATAAACTGTTGTAGGCTGCAGAAACGGTCTTGTTGAAGTCGCTCAGCAGGTCAAAATTTAACTTCTGTTCTTCTTTAAATTTCGCGAGGGTAAACACGCTGTCGTTGGAAATGCCAAAAACTAAGGCGTTTAAACCATTATAAGTGCTTAATTCATCTCTAACCGAGCACAATTCGGCCGTGCAGGTGCTGGTAAAGGCCAAAGGAAAAAACAACAACACCACATGTTTGCCTTTCTGGGCACTCAGGCGGATTTCTGCTTTTACAGTGTTGTGAAGGGTGAAATCGGGGGCCGGCTGGCCAAGGCTCAAACTCATATTAATTATTGTTAAGTTAAAAACTGAACAAGATTAGGCTTAAATGGTTTTCTAAGGAATGTATACTTTTACACAAAATATTAAATCTAAAAATCAAATCATATGTCAAGTTTAGTAGGAAAAAAAGCCCCTTCGTTCAAGGCAACAGCCGTTGTTAACGGAGGCGAAATGTCAGAGAATTTTTCTCTCGATCAATACATTGGTAAAAAGTACGTGGTGTTTTTCTTTTACCCAAAGGATTTCACTTTTGTGTGCCCAACCGAATTGCACGCTTTTCAGGAAAAACTGAAAGAATTTGAAAGCCGTAACGTGGCCGTTGTGGCCTGCAGCACCGACACAGAAGAAAGTCACTGGGGCTGGTTACAAATGTCGAAAAAAGAAGGCGGCATTAAAGGTGTTACCTATCCCATTGTTGCCGATACCACCAAAACCATTTCTTTAGCATACGGCACCCTGTTTGGCGATTACGATGTAAATGAAGCCGGCGACCTGATTGCTACAGGACCCATGATTGCTTTCCGCGGTTTGTACCTCATCGATAAAAAAGGGATTGTTCGTCATCAACTGATCAACGACCTTCCTTTGGGGCGCAATGTAGAAGAAACCCTGCGTATGGTTGACGCTCTTCAGTTCTTTGAAGAGAACGGAGAAGTTTGTCCAGCCAACTGGACCAAAGGCAGCGAAGGCATGAAGGAATCGCACGCCGGAGTGGCCGATTACCTGAGCAAACACTAATTTCAAAAGTACACACACGTGAAAGGGGAGTCCACAAGACTTCCCTTTTTTGTTTTCAAAAGTATGCGTATACTTGAATGGGCCTGAAATAGCATGCTTATGTGAGCTGAAGCCCGGATGTTAACACTACTTTTGCAACGACTAATCTTTAAAACAGGAACCATGAAGTATTCTATCCTAAACGTGTTGATTGTTCTGTTTTGTCTCCACGCTAATTGGGCTCAGTCGCAAACCCACAATAAGGTAAGTGCCCGTACCAAAAAAGTGTTGGACAGCACTTATACTTCCATCATTAAAAAGTACAAAGCTGTAGGCTTAAGTCTGGCCATTGTGGATAGTGGACAAATTGTTTACAGCATGGGCTATGGGTTTTCGGATAAAGAGAATCAAACCCCGGCTACGGATAGTACCATTTACCGCATCGGCTCCTGTTCCAAATCCTTTACCTCTCTGTCAATCTTACAACTTCATGAAAAAAACAAGCTCAACATTGAACATTCGGTAAAGCAGTATTTACCCGAATTAAAAATTAAGAGTCGGTTTAACGATAATAATCAGATCTATATTAAAGACATGATGTGCCACGTTTCGGGTTTGCCCTGCGATGTAACCAATGGTTTTTTCTGCGATGCCCCTCCCGACATGAACTGGCTGATAGCTGAACTGAATAAACAAACTACCATCTCTCCCCGCCGCTACAAACACGCTTATTCCAATTCGGCCTATGGCTTGCTGGGTGAGGTTATTGCCAGATTGGGCAAAACCACCTACAGCAACTATGTAAAACAAAATATTTTTCTCCCTTTGAACATGCATTCGAGTTACATTGTTGAGGATAGCCTTCTTTCGAAACGCTACGCCAAAGGTTATGTGAATAAAAAACAAATCAAAGAGCCACTGATTCGTGACCAGGCAGCAGGGTTAATCCACAGCACGGTGCTGGACATGTCCAATTACCTGTTGATGTATTTAAACAAAGGGGAACACAAATCAGGATACATTCTGAGTCCGGATGGCATCGACGAGATGATGAAAAATCAGATTGCCGATATCACGCTTCCCGATCAGGATGCCTGGGGGTACGGACTTTACACAAAACGCGCCCAAATAAAAAAGGGGCAGGACAGTAGCCTGATCAACATTGTGCAACATGCCGGAGACACCTATGCTTACCATGCCGATTTTGGATTTATTCCCGAGTTGCAGGTGGGCGTGGTGGTGTTAACCAATTCCGATAAAGGAGCAAGTATTCGCAGTGCAAACAAGTTGCTTAAGATTTATCTGAAAGAAGCCAGAGGCATTAAACTCAATACCAATTACAAGGTTCCGTTAGATTCAGGCGCATTAGCTATGAAAAAAACAACCGGCCCTGAGGACATCAAAGGCATTTACAATTTGAATCAGTTTTTAATTAAAGTAAAGAGCACTAAAAAGATAAAGTTTAAACAAGGCCCGGTGATGGTGGTGCTGAATCAAAAGAAGGAGGACCCCGCGAAGTATAAGCTGAAAGCCGTATTGCTCGGAATCATTTCCATCAAAATCAAAGATCAGTTGTTCACGTTTGAGAACAAGGCCGGCAATACCTATGCCAAGGTAATTCTAACGGCTAACAATGGAGAGGAGTACCTTGCTTATAAAGAGGAGCCAAAGCCCATTCCCATGACCTGGAAAAACGCCTATGGCAAATATAAACTTGCCAACAAAGCTTATCCCTGCACCAATTGTCCTTACGGCAATCCTGAGGGTTTAAAAATGACATTAAAAGAAGAAGATGGTTACATTGTTTTAATAACCAAAGCCAAGTCGCCCGACATGCAAGGGAAATGTTATCTTGAGGTGATTGACGACAAACTTCTGGTAACGGGTGGCATCGGCAGGAATACCGGTGAAACAGTAAGGGTGCTTGAGAACGGGAACATTTATTACAGTGGCTTTGAATTTGCCAAAGTGGATTAACCTCCTGCTTTTTTGGCCTTATACCCTTCTTTGAGGAGTATTTCAATAAGCTTATCGCGTTTGTCGCCCTGAATCAGAATTTGCCCCTCTTTGGCATTACCACCCACCCCGCATTTTTGTTTCAGTAATTTGGCCAGGGCCTCGAGGTCTTCGGTTTTTCCTACGAAGCCCGCTACCCTGCTTAATAATTTACCACCGCCTAAACGGTCGAGATACACTTTTAAGTTTTGAGCCTGCTTGTTTAAGGTTTCGGTTGCACCCTCTGATTCTTCAGTATACTTATAATTGGGATTTGTGGAGTACACCACATCCACCCGTTTGTTTTTTTTAGAGTTCATGCCTGGTTTGTTTAGCTAAATTCCAGTTATCGGTATTTAGCCTTTTACAAAACAAAATTAGGGAAAAGAATTTGAGAAGGCTTCTGCTCGGAACAAACAATCAAAGCCCCAAATCTTTACTTTTATGCCAAATCCTTTTTATGATCAGCTACAGTTTTTATCAGAAAAATCCGGCTTCACACTATGTATATATTGACCTGGTTATAGACAACATTGCAGGCGAAACTATGGATTTACAGCTACCCGCCTGGCGACCCGGTCGTTATGAACTGGGTAATTTTGCAAAAAACATCAAACGGGTGGACGCCTTTAATGAAAAAGAAGAAGTATTGCCCTTTACCAAATTGAACAAAGACCTCTGGAGAATCAACACCAGCAATTGTAAACAGTTAAAAGTAACGTATAGTTATTATGCTGCTGAACTCACGGCGGGCTCCTGTTTTGCAGATGCCAGCCAAATGTATATTAACCCTGTGCATTGCTGTATGTATGTGCCTGAAAGAATGCAGGAAAAACATCAGGTGAGTTTAATCGTTCCCGCGCATTACACCATCGTGAGCTCTCTTCCCAAAGAGGGCACTACGCTCATGGCCGCTTCTTTTGATGAACTGGCCGACTCTCCTTTTATTGCCGGCACTCAGGTACAATCCGATTTTTTTAAAGTAAACGATATCACTTTTCACCTGCATTTTAACGGCCTGTGTAAACCCGATTTTAAAACGATAAAAGAAGATTTTTCAGCCTTCACCAAAGCGAACATCCGTTTTTGGGGCGATTTCCCTTATCCTGAATACCATTTTATTTTTCAAATCACTCCATACCGGTATTACCATGGTGTGGAACACAAACGCAACACCGTGATTGCGATTGGTCCGGGCTATGACTTAAACAATGGGGCGACGTATGAGGACGTTTTAGGTGTGAGTTGTCATGAATTGTTTCACGTTTGGAACATCAAAACCATTCGTCCACAGGAAATGCTGCCCTATGATTTTACTAAAGAAAATTACGCCCGCACGGGTTATGTGTACGAGGGATTTACTACGTATTATGGCGATAAATTATTACTGAGCAGCGGGGTGTTTAGCCTTGAACAATATTTTAAAACACTTGAAGAGCGGGTAATGAAACATTTTCACAATTACGGGCGCTTCAATTTAAGTGTGGCGCACAGCAGCTGGGAGACCTGGCTAGATGGCTATGTACCCGGCGCTCCTTACCGTAAAACTAACATCTACGATGAAGGCTGTTTAATTGCTTTTATGCTGGATGTTATGATTCTACAGGCCACTAACACGAAAAAAAGCCTGAGGGATGTATGTGTTTTACTTTACGAACGCTGCGGCAAACAAAACAAAGGGTATACAGAACAATTGGTTCAGTTACTGGTGAATGAAGTGGCGGGAAAAGACCTCGGGGAGTTTTTTAATACCTACGTTTATGGTACAGGCGACTTTGAAATTCCATTGAAAGAATGTTTGGCCTATCTGGGCATTGAGCTGGTAAAGGCCGATTCGCCTTTAGAGGCCGAACACCGCTATGGATTTAAAACAGTTGACAATGGGTTTTTCAGTAAGGTAAGTTTGGTGGCCCCTTACTCTCCGGCCTGGAAAGCGGGTTTGTTTGCCGGCGATGAAATCATGGCGGTGAATGGTATGCTACTCAAAAACAACCTGAACAATTGGCTGCTCTATTTCTCAGGAGAAGAAGAGATTGAACTGAGTGTGAATTCAGGCGAAAAGCTTAAAAATGTAAAAATAAGCAGGGATAAAAAGGGAAATACCTTCTTTTTTGCACCAAAACTTTTAAAACTGGCTCAGGGCGATACAAAAGCTTTTGAAGTTTGGAGGCGGGGATAGCATGACCTGAGGTTTGCTGTTCAAAACTTCACATCAACTTGGACTTGACAAATTTACACGGGGCTGTACTTTGGGTAAATTATAAACCCTAAAACCCTTTAACCATGGAAGAAACCAATCCCGCCCCTGAATTTGTCTTTGAGATACAGCACCAGGAGCAGTATTCCAGAGGACAATTGTTGTTGCGCAGCTTTTTTGGCTGGCTTTACATTGCTATACCCCACGCCTTCGTTTTGTTTTTTATGCAAATCGCAGCGGGCATCTTACAATTTCTGGCCTGGTGGATTGTGTTGTTTACTGCCCAGTATCCAAAATCGTTTTTTGATTTTCAAATGGCATTGCAACGTTGGGGCCTGAGAGTAAGCGCAAGGCTTTTGCACCTAAGCGATGGTTATCCTGCCTTTGGCTTAAACGCCGAGGACTCCAATGTCACCTTAACCTTGGTGCATCCCCAGCAACTTAGCCGTCTTACCTTATTGCTTCGCACTTTTTTTGGACTCTTTTATGTGATTCTTCCCCATGGTATCGTGCTATTTTTAAGAATGATTTTGGTATACATCTATATCATTTTAGCCTGGCTGATTGTTTTATTTACCGGCAAATACCCTAAAGGCATGCACGAATTCATTGTGGATACCCTGCGTTGGTCGACCCGGGTGGGATTGTACATGTTATTTCTAACCGACAAATACCCGCCTTTTTCAGGAAAGTAAACTACATCCACTGCTATTACCGAAAACAAGGGCGGAGAACCGCTCTTGTTTTTTTATGCCCCGGTTTCTGAAATTTCTTTACTTTTAGTTACCATTTTAAATTATTATGGAAAACAGCAATTATAGCTTTCAATCAACAGAACACGTTCAGCCCGAGCGGCCGGAGTTTTTAAAAATCATTTGTATTCTTTCGTTTATTGCCTCGGGCCTTATGCTTTTGGTTTATGCTCTGGGAGCCATGGTGCTGGGTATTAGTCCTGAAACCATTGATGAAATCTGGCCACAAATTGTGGAAGGTTACCCTCAGTTTGAAAATGTGGAGGGGGTAGAGTTTTTTCATCAGGTGGGCATGGTGAGTATATATGGACTAATCGCCAATGTGTTTTCTCTGATAGGCGTTATTATGATGTGGAAACTGGATAAAATCGGTTTTTATTTATATGTGATCGCAGAGATCAGTATTAATTTTTTTAGTCTTAACATTAACACCGGTGAAGAAGGGCCACAATACGGAAGCCTGGTGTTTTCCATACTCCTCGATTTGGTGTTTATTGTTATGTATTACATGAACCTTAAACACATGAAAGGGAAATCAATAAACGCCTGAAAATTCAGTCCTTAAAGAACCAGGCTGCCTGCCCACCAGCTCGAACCAGGTAATAACCGGAAGCGAGGTCGCTGAGGTCAAGGCGGTAGATGCCATCTGAAACCAAGTTAAACTTCACGCACAAAGCTTCCCCAAGTAAATTGGTCAGCTTCATCCCTTCTTCTGAACAGTTCCCTGTAAATACTGTAATTTCAGTTGTACAGGGATTTGGATAAAGTTGCAGAGGAAGGTCGGTTGGGTCTTCAAAATGGATGGATTCAATTCCTGAATAAGTAAAAGAACCATCCGTGTCTATTTGTTTAAGCCGGTAATACGATGTTCCGGGAAGTGGTGTGATATCTTCTGTGAAATAATCTTTAAGACCTGAGCTGTTTCCTGCGCCTTCTTTTCTCACACGATCTTCCCAATCCCTTCCATTGTCTGAGCGCTGCACGACAAACCATTGATTGTTTTTTTCAGAAACCGTTTGCCAATGAAGTCGAATCCATTTGTTTTCCTGAAACACATCAAAGGCACTCAATTCAATTGGCAGGGCACTCGAACAGGTAGCGCCAAAGGCCAAAACCCTGACCGCGGCCATAATAAAGCGGTTTCCGCTGGCATTTAATGTGGAAGTGGGATTTTCGGTGCCGGCTGTTACGATGAGTTTATGGTTTATAGAAGCAGCTTGTCCTCCACCTGCCCCATTGAGGTCAAACGATTCGGTGTATCCTCCGGCCGGAGTATGAGTTCTGGAATCGCCGGTATGTGTTCCGTAAATCATCAACTCGCCGGGCAGCACACTTATTCCTGAACTTAAGTTCACCGTGGTACTGGTTAAACGCTCTCCGGTTCTGCTTGTGCAAACAGGTGTTACCTGGTTTACACCACTAAGCGTAACCGCCATGGCATAATACCCGTGGCTGGTGGCCGGATTCGAAATGCTGAATACCGGTGTAAAGGTGGTGTTGGAAGCGAGAACAATGCCAGCTTGATTCAGGTACCAAATTTCAGCCCGGCTTTGACTTCCGGTGCCGGTGATGGTGGTGCTCTGAACGGCCTGAGTCATGGCCTGTCCACCATAACTTACAGCCGTTACATCGTTGAGGTTGTCGTCGTCCTCAAACGAAATCACGTACACCAGCAAACGGTTGCTGCCCGCGCCGGCTGTGTGAGAGAGTGGGGCAGAAGTAGAGGCGTTCCATGCATTGGCAAGTGCAACCTGAGCGCTCACGCACAAAGGCATTAAACAACCTGTTTTAAAAAATAATAATAAAGCCAGTCTCAGCCACATCTTCCTCAAAAGTAAGTCGTTTTTTACGTATGCTTTAGCTAAATCAGGCAGACAAATTCAACCATATGGGTTTGATATCTTTCACCTTGTCCTTTGCAGTTTCCTATTTGGCTTTGAATTTTAGACCTTTACTGTCCAAAAGGGATTTAAGAGGGGGAAGACTGGAGGGACCAAAGCCATGCAATGCTAACAGCTTTTTTTCCGAATACCCGGATAGTATTTTTAAGGAGCTAATGCCTTCCTTCTCCAATGCCCTGCGGGCTGGGGCAGAAAGTACCGAAAACACATTTGTTTCTTTTTTCCTGAGTTTTTCACAGCTTGGACAAACAGGACAATCGCTGCTTTTGTAAAATTTATGGCCCAGTTTACACACCTTTAAAGTGCCTTTGTTTTTGGAACCTGGTAAAACCTGTTTTTTATCAATCTCAGACAGTATGAATTGCATAATCTTCACCAACTCTTTTTCAGCGACTTTTATCTCTTTAATGGATTCAAACCAGGCTAATCTCCGGTCTTTGTATTTGCCTTCCAGGAAAACTGAATTTACTTTCACTACTGAGGGATGATGAAACACCAACAGGAGTTTTTCTTTCCTTAGTGGACCAAAAGTCACAATATCATCAATGAAATAATAACTGGGCGCATTCCATTTGATACGTTCTTGCAAATGTTTGTCAGAACCGGCAATAATTTTTCGTAAGGCGCTCACCATGGGCCGGAATCGTTCAGGGATGACCTTCAGATAGGCGGCAACGTCAGCGTGTGGCATTGGCAATTTTTAAAATGAAGATAGCAAAAAATCAAACAGCCCACTCCCAGGCGGTGCGGTATACCCCATTTTTTTCGCAGTATTCCAAAAAAGCTTTGTAAAAAGGGTTAAGCCCTATGGTGGAGCTATCCCCAATGACCACCAGTTTTTTTCTGGCCCTGGTTAAGGCTACATTCATTCGTCTTTCGTCGCTCAGAAAGCCAATTTCCTGTTTTTCATTACTTCGTACAAGGGAAATATAAATCACATCCCTTTCTTCTCCCTGAAATCCATCAATGGTTTTAATGTGCAATTCTTCGACCTTGGTTTTATTCAAACCAAAGTCCTCAAGGTGTTGGCTCATCCATTCCCTTTGTTCCTTATATGGGGAGATGAGGCCTATACTGAGATCAGGAGCATTTTCCTGCATCGAATAGGTTTCGAGCAGGTGTTGTAGATGTTTGAAAAGCACCTCGCCTTCTTTCGGGTTGGCATAACTCAGGGTTTCAGGATTTTGTTCTTCTTCAAAATCGCAACCTGCGGTGTCAATAAACTCAAGACATTGGTTCAGGTAGGCTGTTTCTTCATCCGCCAACACCTGTTCCTTTACACTTTCATCGGCGCTGAGTTCACCTTTGTAAAACCAGCTGTTGCTGAAGCCCATGATGATTTGGTTCATGCGGTACTGACGGTTAAGCAACACAGTGGTTTTGTCCAATTCAATGCAACGGTCGAGCAAACTTTGGTCAAGCCCCCCTTTTTTAGCCTCCATACTTTTTACCACCGGAGGCAATTGAAAGTGATCACCAAACAAAATCAAACGTTCGCATTTTAAAAGAGGGATCCAAACCATGGGTTCCAGGGCCTGAGAGGCTTCGTCAAAAAACAGGGTTTTAAATTTGGCTCTCCCCAGCCTTCGGTGGGTGCTGCTCACGGGGGTGCAGCAAATTACCTGAGACGTTTTAAACAATTCGTCTTCCACCAAATCTTCGAGCAAGCGGGCTTCCTTGATGTTGTTTTTTGCCTCGGCATAATAGGCGGCCCTTTGCGCGGCATCCTCTTTTCCAAAAACCCGTTTGTATTTACCAGCCATACGGAAATACTCTTCCGCATTTTTTCTCAGCAGTTTAATTTCTTTAAAATGTTTTGAAGCGGCCACTTTACCATCCAGGCTGCACACCTGCAGTTCCTCTGAAACCCTTGCCGGATGACCTAAACGCAGTACATCAACACCCAATTCCAGAAGTTTTTCACTGATGAGATCAACTGCCGTATTGGTAGGGGCGCACACCAAAACCTGCCGTTCTTCCTGCAGGGTATAACGTATGGCCTGCACCATGGTGCTGGTTTTTCCTGTGCCCGGAGGACCATGCACAACCGCAAGGTCTTTGGCACTCAGCACGTGCCGTAGCGCTCTGTTTTGCGAAAGGTTAAGGCCTTGTACCAACACCTCATTATTAAGAGGATCAAAGGCGGCTTCCTGCTCTCCTTCCAATACATTCAGCAATTCAATCAGACGCTGGTTTTTGGTAAATAACAAGGCATCCAGAGCCTTTTGCATTTCCTGATAGGAGTTTTCATCAAACTGTATGTTTAAACCCAGCTTGCCTTCAAAACACCAATCCGGCAGTTCATCGGCGTTCACAATCAATTTCAAACTGTTGCGGTTTACCGATTTTACCGTGCCATTAAGTTCGCGAATGGGTTGCGACTGTTGGCTGAATAAACTCACGTTTTTACCCGAGCTGAACTGGTGGGGGTGATCGAGCAGAGAGGTGCGTTCAATCTCGAGGGTGATGAGCTCGTTACTTCCCAGTTCCTCAGAATTGATTTTTACGGGGTACCAGCTGAGGCCATTGAGTTTGCGTTGTTCGAGATTGACTCGAAGAAATTGTTCCTTGTATTGGCGATAATCCTCGTCCTGCTCAATTTTCAGTAAACCCTTCAATCGCCTCAGGCGTTCATACGCTTTAGGCTCCGACATGTTTATTTTCTTTCCGTTTCAGTTCAGCCCTGAGTTGTGCGCTGGTTTTGGTGCTTCCATCGTGACTCCAGCCGGGAGGGCCAAACAGGTACATGAGTTTATCGCTAAAGCTGCAGTTTTTTTCCTTAATATCTTTCCAAATGTTTACCCACTCATGAAATACCATTTTTACCGGGTGATGGGTTTCAATATTTTTGGTGAGACCGTATTTCACCGGATCGTTTTCTTCTTCTGCCTGAAAGGTTCCGAAGAGTTTATCCCATATGATCAGGAACATACCCATGTTTTTATCCAGGTAACGCACATTGCTACCATGATGAACGCGGTGGTGAGAGGGCGTAACCAGCACGTATTCAAGAAAGCCTAATTTTTTAATACTTTGTGTGTGCACCAGAATACCAAAAATTTGTGTGGCGCTGTAGGCAAACATAATGTCAATGCCTTTGAATCCAAAAAGGGCAAGAGGGATAAAATAAATAAAACGGTAAAGGGGCTGAAACACAGAGGAACGGAAGCCCACGCTTAAATTAAACTCCTCGCTGTTGTGGTGAGTCACATGCACTGCCCAAAACAAACGACAATAATGATCCACCCGATGCAGCCAGTAAAACAAAAAATCTTCGGCAACAATCAATACCACCCAGTACAAAATGGGTTGCAATGAAAGGTCCGCTATGTGAAACCGGTAAAAATAATTAAGGGCCATTAAACAAACACCGCGAACGAGAATGTCGAGACCCATGTTCAACAACATCAGATAAAGATTAGAGAGAAGCCCCTTGCCGCTGTAATAGCCTTTTTTGTAAAAGTGAGAATACAACAGTTCGGCACCAATCACCACTACGTAGATGGGAACCGAAATCATCACCAGTAAAGACTCTCTGAACTCGTTCATAGCAGGCAAAGGTAAACAGAATTCAGCATCGGAAAAAGGTTCAGAAAGGGCTTAGGGACTGAATGGTCCCGTCTTTTACACTGTACAACTCTGTTTTTATGGCTTTGCGTAACAGGAGGTAATCGTTGTAGGTTTTTGAATAGTCTCCGCGGTGAGAAATGCATTCGTCGAAATTTCCATTCAGGCCCATGAGCAGCTCACAGGTTTCGCGCACGGCATAATTGCTTCCATCCGAAGCCGTAATGTAATCCGCAAGTTTGTTTTTCCGGCAGTACTCCTCAAACAACACATTGGCTTTGTGCCTTACCAGTATTCTTAAACCACATACCCGCGCAATGGAAAGGTCCAGCACATCGTCGAACACATAAGCAACCTCAGCCGGACGTATGTTTTGTTTTTTGCAAATGAACTCCAGAGCTTCAATTTTGTGGGGCGTTTTAAAAAAGGAATAGTGGAAACACTCCCGTTCAGAAAATGAAATGGCACTGTCGTTTTTTTCTCCGCTGATAACGGCACTGATTGGAACTTGTCCTGTTTTGATGTAATGCGAAAAGCGAAGGAGGTTGGTGCCCATGCTGTCAACTTCGCTAAAGGGACTGCCGCTGCCAAGAATTTTTTGACCATTGTTAAATACCCCATCCCAATCGAACACAAAGGCCTTCACGCCATCGAGTTTTTTTCTCAGGTCCTCAGGGGCTGTAATGAAACTACCACCCAACTCAGAAAATTTGCGGATCATGTCCTGCATAAAAAAAGCCCCGCAATACGGGGCAAATTAAGTTTAGAGGTCTTGAATGTCAAGCATTCCTACCGGCTTGCCTTTATCGGTAACCACAATGGTATCCACCGAGGTTTTTTTGAATAGGGTATTGGCTTCATTCAAAAGCATATCACCTTCAATGCTGATGGGATCACGGTAGGTTAAATCACCGAGTTTTTTATTCAGTACATCTTTGCCTTGTTCCATTAATAATTTACGGAGGGAACCATCAGTGAAAACGCCACGTATGCTTCCGTCTTTTTTCACCACGGTTACTGCGCCAAAGTTATATTCTGTCATTTTTACCAGTGCGTCGCTCAGGCTGGTACTTTCGTCAACAATAGGATTTACCCCGTTGATAGCTTCTTTTACTTTCACCATCATCAGGCGTGTATCCATTATAAACTGATCGGTGCCTACTGTGGTAAAATTATTTTCAGTGAGTTGTTTCATCACTTTAAGCGGCACGGTAATGGTGTGTACACCAATGTTGATGGCATTACGAACATGTTCCACATTTCTTACGGATGAGAACATGATTTTAGTATCGTACTCGTATAAGTCTACAGCGTCAACACATTGTTGAACCAAGGTTAAGGCATCGTGGCCCTGATCCTGCAAACGACCTACCAAAGGACAAACGTAACTGGCGCCGGCCTGCATGGCCATGTATGCTTGTTGGAGGGTGTATACCAGATGCACATTTACCAGGTAGTTTTTATTTCGGAGCATTTTACAGGCCCTTACCCCTTCAAGGGACACCGGGATTTTAAACACCGTTTTTTTTGGGTCTAAGCCTAAGGCCAACTGACGCTCGGCTTCGGCCAGAATCTCTTCAGCGCTGTTACCCAGGGCCTCAATTTGGAGTACCGGAACCATTTTGCTGAGTTTTACAATGGTGCCGTCAATATCGGTAATGCCTTCTTTTTGCATGAAAGTAGGGGTGGTGGTTAAACCATTCAGAAAGCCAAGTTTAAAGCCTTCTTCAATTTCCTTCATGTTCGCTGAATCGAGGTATAATTCCATAGTGGGGGGATGATTTAAAGACGTAAAGAAAGCAAAAAAAAATGAATAACAGGAGGCCCTAAATAAAGAAAGCCCCGTGTTTTCGGAGCTTTTCTAAATGGCAATAGCTGGAGTTTACCTTATCACCAAACGTTTAGTAAGGCTGGCATTACCTGCTTTTACACTTACCAGATAAACACCTGGGCTAAGGTTTTGAAGGTTAAGTTCGATTTTATTCTGACCCTGTGAAATGTTTGCGGTTTGTTCGCTGACTAAATCACCGAGTGAATTGTAAACCATCACTTTTCCGTTGAAAGCGGATTGAGCGTTAATCAACAAGGTTGAACTGCCCTCGCTTGGATTCGGGAAAAGTTCCATGGATTTCAGGTTTTTCTTTATTTCAGAAACACCAGCGGGTGAATTATATCGTAAACTGATTTGAACGGAATCGGAGACATTGTTCTCATCAAAAAAGGTGTATTTAATTAAACTGTAGCCTACAGTAGCTGCTTCGTCGAGGTCAGCAGTAAGAATCTGGTACTGACCCTGCACCTGGGAGGCTGATTGATTGCTTGTTAAAGTGAGAGCAGTAGGAGCAAGAGTTGTAGGCGGGCCATAACAATTACCCGCGAAACAAAAATAAGCATCAGCTCCTGGATTTAAGGTCACATCATAACGTTTCACAAGAAATGTTTTTGTACTTCCGCTGGTGTTTTTAATATCGATGTTGAATTTTATGTTAAAAACCGAAGAGGGAGTGGATGCTGCTGTGGTCAGCTGAATAACTGAATTTGGCGTAAGGGTTGAAGCGTTATCATTGTTCGACAACAGAATGCTTCCCTGAGCACCGGCATTAAGCGAAAAACACAGAACAGGCAATAGAAGTAACTTTTTCATTGGTAGTGTATTAAAAAAAGCCCCGCCGGGTTTCGGCGGGGCTTAAGATATTAGTGAGAAACGGTTAATTTTTTAACGGTAGAGCCTTGAGCAGTATCAATCATCACATTGTACACACCTGAAGCCATACCCTTAACATCAATGTTTAAGGTGTTGTTTCCGATTTCAAGTGAAGTGGAAGTGCTGTAAACAACCTGCCCGAGCGTATTGATCATGGTTACCTTAGCAGTGCCTGCATTTAAAGAGGCAATGTTGAGGTTCACATCGTTACCGGCAGGGTTAGGATACATTTCTACTCCTACAATTGAATTGCTGATGGTTTCGATACCTACAGCGTCAGTTTGTCTGAGGTTAACGTTGTCAATGTAAAGGTTGTTGCCATATCCTGAACGGGCTACAAACTTAACCAATACGGAATTGGTGTTTAATCCGGTTAAAGCAACGGTTTCTTTTCTCCATTGTCCGGCACCTGCGCTAGGTGTAAACGCGGCAGTTTGAGGAGGTGAAGTTTGTAAATTAGGACCTCCTTTTGAGTACACCACGTTCCAGGTAGCACCGCAATTGGTAGATGTCATCACATCCAAGGTATCAACCAAAGTGGTATTGTAAGAAGCATAGGCCACATCAAAAGTCAACGATGGAGTTTGAGTTCCGGTAAGGTTCAAGGCAGGCAGGTTCAGGTCGTTCACTGTTCCGGCAGCAATGTTGTAAAAATCCATTTTGGTTGACTCCATGGTTAAACCAAAACCACCGGCAGTTGTTACTTTAATCCAGGTTGGTGAACTTGAGTTGTTGTAAGTTGACCAGCCTGCAGGAGGGAAGGTTCCAACAAAACCTTCAGCAACAGGAACGGCCTGGTAGCTGCTGTTCACAACAAAGGAAGTTTTCATGCTGTTGTTGGCAAGGTTAAAGTCCCCACCACTCACACCATTGATAGTGTAAGAGAAGGTATGAGCACCACTGGTAACGTTAAGGATGCCAACACCAACTGTTGTGCTGCTGCCAACACCAAGGTTGGTAGTTAAGTTAACCGGCGTTTGAGCAACACCATCAACATAAGGTGTAATGGTTAAAGCAGTAATGGCATTGGTACCATGATTACCAACCACAATGCTTGGAGCGATGGTGGAAGTACATACGATGTTCGGAAGGCTAACTGAAATAGCTTTGGCATCATTTGCCAAACCTTCTTTTTCAGCAACACCTGCTTGCCAGATCAATTTGCTGGAGGCAGCATCGTCCTGAATAAAGGCTACGATAGCCACTTCCGATTTGTCGCGGGTATAAGCCGGTAATGGGCAACTGAGGGTAAAGGATTGTAATTGACCATTGGTCCAGGTAGCAGGCAAAGGAGTACCGGCCTGAATGCTTGGGAAGGATTTAATAACTACGTCATCAAAATCTTTCTCACCATTGGTGCCTGGTTGAGTAGCGAAGTGTATTCTTCTTTCAATCATTACCACACGGCAAATCAAGTTACCGGTAGCAGTAAATGCCGCAGAAGCGGAAATGTTAACGGTTACTGTTAAAGCACTGTACGTTGGATCCCAGGCGCGGAGAACGTTGATAGAAAAAGGCGTTGGTACGGCTTGAGCCGCAGCAATGACAGCATTGTTCAGATTGGCCGGGTGATCAGAAGAGGCGCCAAAAACAGTTGGATTTTGTCCATCCATTTTGCCATTGGGTGCAGAAGTAATGCCACCGGGGTTATTGTAGCCAAAACCACCCGAAGCTACAGATCTGTATCTCCAATCGATTTCCGTTTTGTTGGTTTGGTATAAAGACCAGGTAGTGGTAGGTGCGGAAGGAATAGGCACTTGCCACTTAAGGGCAATTACTTTTGGCGTATTGGTAGGTGAAGCCAGCAAGGCATTCAGTCCGGGATTGGTGGCTGCACAAGGTGGGCAGGTTTCACCGGTAAACTCTTCGAAAACACTCAATCGTGTGGATTGAGCATTCATTCCAGCAGCGCCTAAAAGAAGGCCCAGGGCAAGTAATTGTTTTTTCATGAATTCTTAAGTTTTAGTTAATATTAGGGAAAACAAATATAAAAAAAGCCTTCATTATCTCAAGCACACAAGTGTTAAATCAAAGGGGGGGGGCATAAAAAAACCCCTACTGGTTCAGGGCAGGGGTTTTTTCTTTAAAATTTATCTAAATTACTCAGCTACAGTGAGTTTTTTCACCACTTTGCCGTGCTCAGATTCTACAACGATGGAGTACACTCCATGCGCAAACCTGGAAGCATCCAGCTGAATCAGGTTTTCCCCCGAATTAAGGTTTTCAGTTGAAACATACACAACCTGTCCAATGCTGTTCAACACTTTAAGCTCCGCTTTTGAAGGGTAAATGGCGTTAATCATAACATTGGTTTCTCCATTACTTGGATTTGGATAAACATCCACCAGATAATTTACCATACCATAGGTTTTGATGCCCACGGGGTTGCTTTGCGAAAGGTTGATGTTATCCAGATACATGTTGTTACCATTGTCGTTGGTAGCTACAAATTTCACCAACAGGTTGGCTACGTTAAAGCCGCTTAAGGTCACCGAATCGGTTCTCCATTCAGCTGCCGTTACCGGAAGGTAATTGGAGGTGATAGCCGTTGGCCAGGTTGCCAAGGTAGTGCCTGATTTTGAATACACGGTAATCCAGGTGTTTCCACAATCTGTAGACACCATTACTTCCAGCATGTCGTTTTTACCTGTGCGGAAGGCTTTGGCAATGTCAAACGTTAATAAAGGAGAGTTTCCTCCAGCCAGGTTTAAAGGAGGGAGCAGCATCTCGTCAGCATCACCGGCCACTGTGTTATTGAAAAAATCATATTTCATGGATCCCAGAGGCAAAATAGCATAAGCGCCTACATTGGAAACCCGGCTCCAGCTGACACCGTTATTTGTGTTAACCATACCCCAGGATGCCGGAGGAAAACTTACCGCGAAGAAATCTTCTGCTACCGGTGTGCCTTGATACCCACTAACCATGTAAAAATTCGATTTGGCCGAATTGTTCATGGTGTAAAAGTCGGTTCCACTCACCCCTGTAATGGTGTAGGAAAAAACATGTCCTCCGCCTATGGAGGAAGTGAGAGTTCCAACCGAAATGGTAGTAGTACTTCCCTGAGCCAAACTGCCGTTCCAAACTACCGGAGTGCCAGCAACGCCGTCAATGGCCGGTGTGATGGTCATGTCAGTTATGGTAGTAATACCTGAATTTTTAATAGTAACCATTGGATCCACACTATTGCTGCAGGTAAAATTAGGTACAGTAGCCGAAATGGCTTCCGCATCATTGGGAACGCCTTGTTTTTCGGCTCTTACTCCCTGCCAGATTTTTTTGTCACCGTCGTCCTGGATAAAACACACCATGGCGATTTCTGTAATCTTACGGGTGTAAGACGGGATAGGGCAGCTCAAGGTATAAGTCTGGGACTGGCTGGCAGTCCAGTTGTTTGGTAGAGCAATACCATTTTGAATAGAAGGGAAAGATTTAATCACTACATCTTCAAAAGTGGTTTCTCCGTTGGTGCCCGGCTGAACGCTGAATTGGATCAAACGCTCTACCATGCAGGTACGAAGAATTAAATTTCCTACAGAAGTAAATGGTGTACTGGAAGTGATTGTTACTGTAAGGTCCACAGCAGTTCCGGTAGGTGACCAGTTGCGGATCACCGAAATGGAAAACGGCGTGGTGTAGGATTGTGCCGTGGCAATGATGCCGCTGGTTAAGTTAGCCGGGTGATTGGAGCTCGCGCCAAAAACCGTAACATTTTGCCCATCCATCTTCCCGCTGGGCGCCGAGTTAATCGCATAGCCATATCCACCTTGGGCGGTAGAACGGTACCTCCAGTCAATTTCGGTTTTGTTGGTTTGATACAAACTCCAGGTTTTGGTTGGGGCACTTGGAATGGGCACTTGCCATTTTAATGCAATTACTTTAGGAGTGTTTGTTGGAGATGCCAGCAAAGCATTAAGTCCGGGATTGGTTTGCGCACAAGGTGGGCAGGTCTCTCCGGTGAATTCCTCATATACACTCATTCGTGTCGATTGAGCAAAAAGTGTTATGCCTGCTAAAAGCAGTACAAACGTGAATACATGTTTTTTCATTGTATAGGTTTAGATTAGTCACACGAATTTAGTAAAGTAAATCCAAAGTAAAGAAAGTCAATTGTTAAAATTCAAGCCTCGCCAGGAGGGCCTTTGAACCCAAAATGCTTACCTTCGGCTCCGCAACATGAGCCTCAAGGCCCTGGAGGGAATTTTTAACGACAAACTCTTTTCCTTTAATCCCGATAAAAAGCACTATTTCCGGGGTTTAAGCGGGTCCTCTTTGTCTTTTCTGCTCGCTTCCATACACAAAACACACAACAGATCCTGCGTTCTCATTGCTTCCGACAAAGAAAAGGCGGCCTATTTTTACAACGATCTTGAAAACCTCTTGTCACCCGGCAAATTGTTGTTTTTCCCCGAATCGTACCGCCAACCCTACCAACCTGAAAAAACACTGAACGCCAATATCCAGGAGCGTGCTGAGGTGATGAGTCGCATTTCTTCCGATTCGTTTTGTGGAGTTGTGGTAACTTACCCTCAAGCTCTGTGCGAAAAAGTAAGCCTCAAAAAACAACTTCACCAAAACACCCTGCTCATTAAAAAGGAGGAAAAACTATCTCTGGAGTTTATTGCTGAGTTTTTGCAATCCTTCCATTTTGAAGCGGTAGATTTTGTTTACGAACCCGGACAATACAGCATTCGCGGCGGCATTGTCGACATCTACTCTTTCTCCGGGGAATTACCCTACCGTATTGAATTGTTTGGCAACAAAGTGGATGCCATCAAGTCGTTCGACCCGGTCACTCAGCTTTCAGAACACCGTTACGATTTTGTTTCCATTTTACCCGACATTAATTCCACTTTATTTACAGATGAAAAAGCACTGCTTACAGCCTATTTCGAAAAAGAAAACACCCTTCTGTTTAGCGAGGATGTAAAGTTTTGCTTCGACACGGCCGGTAAAAAGTTTGAACAGGCACAAAAAGCCTTTGAGGCCCACAAAGGCGAAATCAAACAATTGCCTCCTCAAACCTTATACGCCAATGCGGAGGAAATGGCAAGAGTGTTTGATAAATTTCCCGGAGTGGAATTTGGTCTAAACAATTACTATGGCTCCGATACCCTTCAATTCCATCAAAAACCACAACCCGGATTTAAGAAAAACTTTGATCTGCTGATCGAGCATCTGAAAGCCAATAAAACCAAGGATTTTCAGAATTATTTTTTAACCGATAACACCAAACAAAGCGAGCGCCTCATCAGCATTTTTAATGATTTGCTGAGTCGCGAGAACCGAACCTTCGACAGCCTTATCGAACATGTGCCCATCAGCATTCATGAAGGTTTTGTTGATGAAGAGTTTAAAATCGCATTGTTTACCGACCATCAGATTTTTGAACGTTACCACCGTTTTAAGCTGCGCGAAACCCGCGCAAGAAGCCAGGAGGCCCTGACCATCAAAGAAATTCTTAACCTCAATCCCGGCGATTATGTAACGCATATCGACCATGGCATCGGGCGTTTTGCGGGTTTGCAAAAATTGCACATCAATGGCAAGGAACAAGAAAGTGTAAAACTATTGTTTCGCGACAACGACACCCTGTATGTGAGCATTCACAGCTTACACCGCATCAGCAAATACAGCGGCAAAGAAGGCCAGGTGCCCCGCATCGATAAATTGGGCAGCAGCACCTGGAGCACCCTCAAACAAAAAACTAAAAAGAAGGTCAAAGAACTCGCTTACGATTTAATTAAGTTGTATGCCGAACGAAAATCCAAACCGGGGCACGCTTTCCTTAAGGACAATTACCTTCAACACGAACTCGAGGCTTCTTTTATTTATGAGGATACTCCCGATCAGATAAAGGTGACCCGTGATGTAAAACGCGATATGGAAAAACCCCATCCCATGGACCGATTGGTGTGCGGCGATGTGGGTTTTGGAAAAACAGAAGTGGCCATACGCGCTGCTTTTAAAGCCGTTTGCGATAGCAAGCAAGTTGCGGTGCTGGTGCCCACTACCATATTGGCGTACCAGCATTATAAAACATTTAGTGATCGTTTAAAGGATTTGCCCTGTACAGTAGAATATATCAACCGCTTCAGAAGCGCGAAGGAACAAACTGAAATTAAAAAAAAGCTGGCGGAGGGACGAATCGACATTTTAATAGGCACCCATAAATTGGTGGGTAAAGGAACAGAGTTTAAAGATCTTGGTTTATTAATCATTGACGAGGAACAAAAATTTGGAGTTGGGGTGAAAGACAAACTGAAAACACTAAAAAGTAACGTAGACACGCTCACGCTCACGGCCACACCAATTCCACGTACACTCCAGTTCAGTTTAATGGGGGCCCGCGACTTATCGGTCATCAGCACACCACCTCCCAACCGTTATCCGGTTCAAACCGAGTTGCATGTTTTTGACGAAGCCCTGATACGTGATGCCATACAATTTGAGCTGAATCGGGGCGGACAGGTGTTTTTTGTGCACAACAAAGTGCAAAGCATACTTGAAATGGCCGGAACCATTCAGCGTTTGGTGCCCGATGCGCGCGTGGCCATTGGGCATGGGCAAATGGATGGTGAAAAACTGGAAGACGTGATGATGGGTTTTATGGAAGGCGATTACGATGTGTTGGTGGCCACCACCATTATTGAAAGTGGTCTCGACATCAGCAATGCCAATACCATATTAATTAATGAGGCTCATATGTTTGGTTTGAGCGATTTGCACCAGATGAGGGGAAGAGTCGGGCGCAGCAATAAAAAAGCCTTTTGTTATTTACTGGCCCCTTCTTCCATCTTGCTTACCACCGAAGCCCGCAAACGCCTAAAGGCCATTGTGGAATTCAGCGACCTGGGCAGTGGATTTCAAATCGCCATGCGCGACCTCGATATACGCGGAGCCGGAAACCTGTTGGGCGGAGAACAAAGCGGATTCATCAACGACATGGGTTTCGATACTTACATGAAAATTCTGAACGAGGCCATGGAAGAGTTGAAGGAGGAGGACTGGTACAAAGAAGCCGTTCACGATAAAGACGCCAAAGAAGACCGTTCCGTATTCTCAAGGCAGTTTGTGAAAGAAACCCTGGTGGAAACCGATTTGCAATTACTCATTCCGGATGCTTATGTGAGCAACCTTGGTGAGCGTTTGTTGTTATACCGAGAGTTGGACAACATTACCAAAGAAGAAGATCTGGGTTTATTCGAAAGCCATTTGCGCGACCGCTTTGGTCCTCTACCAAAAGAAGTGAGCGAACTTATACTGGTAGTGCGCATGCGCTGGATGGCCATGAAACTGGGGTTTGAGAAGCTGACATTGAAAAACAACAAAATGATTGCCTATTTTCTCAGCAAACAACAGAGCGATTATTTTTCAGGTCCGCACTTTCAGGGAGCGCTTTTGTTTGCACAGAAGTTTCCAATGCGTTGTATCTTAAAAGAGCAAAACAATAAACTGTATCTTAGTATAGAGGATGTGGATTCGGTTCAAAAAGCCATGGCCACCTTAAACGAAATTCTTGAACTTGTTCCAAAAGCCGAAGCGCAAAATCATGAAGCATAAACCCAAAGCACTTATCTTTTTCAGCATTTTGTTCACCTATGTGGTGCTGCAATTTTTGTGGTGGGAAATACTGCTCGTCAAACAAAGCGGACAAATTATTGACGAAAAACAAAAAGTAGTGGCGCTTTCGGTAAGCAACGATCAGCAGCTAAAAGCGGAGCTAAAGGAGTTGCAAAGCAAACGCAGAACCAAAACGGTGATGATTGTGAGCGAGGGCACGGTGTTTTTGTTGCTTTTGTTGTTTGGAGTGTATAAAATAAAACAGGCTTACGATAAGGAGGACGAATTGCGCCGCCAGCAAAATAATTTTTTCCTCAGCATCACACACGAATTAAAAACACCCATCGCTGCCACCAAATTGCAGTTGCAAACCATACAAAAACAAAAGCCGGCAGCCGCACTGCAGGAAGAGCTCATTCAAAATGCACTGCAGGAGACGGAGCGACTGAACACCTTAATTGACAATGTGCTTTTGGCCAGCAGCATGGAAACCCCGGGTTTTAAAGTGGAGTTGCGCCCAACAAACATATCTGAGATTTTACAAAAGGTCATGAAAAGGTATTATTCCAGAGAATGCGAGTCCGGTTCCATACAGTTGAACGCGGGTGCCTCCCGTCCGGTTTTGGCCGATGAACAGGCACTCACTTCCATAATTACCAATTTAGTAGACAATGCCCTGAAATATTCGGGTGAAGAAAAAAACATTCAGGTTCAATTGAACCAACAGGAGGCGCAGGTTGTAATGGAAGTGAAAGATCAGGGGGTTGGTATTTCAAAAACAGACAAAGAAAAAATATTTACCCGGTTTTACCGTGCAGGTAATGAAGAAACCCGCAGAACCAAAGGCACCGGGCTTGGGCTTTACATTGTCAAAAAACTGGTAGAAGCGCAGAAGGGAGACATACAGGTAAAAGACAATACACCCAAAGGAACCGTATTTAGCATTCGTTTTTATGCGGCTTAAGATGCATTACTTTTTTTTGGGCATAAGCGCCCTCGCTTTTGTATGCTGCGAACCATCCGGGAATCGGACTCCTGCAAGTGCTTTAAAAAAACCCTCCGGCAACAGCATTCAACATGCAAAGCACTTCGGTTTGGAAGAGAGAGAAGGTTATCGCCTCCTTACTCTTTGTGGAAAAAAGAACGCAGTGGATACCACGGCGGTTTTTGTGCTTTACGATAGTTTGAAACCGGCTCTGAAATTCAATCAAACGACCTATTTTATTAAAGTGCCCTGTACCAGGATTGTTGCCCTGAGCAGCATTTACTCGGCCATGCTGGCAGAACTAAATGCTCTGAAACGTTTGGTGGCCATCGACAATGTGGATTACGTCAATCAAACTGAAATAGTAGAGAAACACCGTTCGGGCCAATTGATGGAAGTGTCAAAAGGCCCTCAGTTGGATATCGAAAAAACACTTTTACTCAAGCCCGATATGGTGTTGATGTTTGGTATGGGAAATGCTGAGGATGAATCCCCACCCCAATTGCTGAAAGCGGAAATCCCGGTGGCTTTGATTGTCGATCATCTTGAAGAAACTCCATTGGCAAGAGCGGAGTGGATTAAATTTATTGCCGCTTTTGCAGGAAAAGGAAAACAAGCCGACTCCATTTTTAAGGCGGTTGAACGAAATTACATTGCATTAAAAGACTCCATTCAAAAGCTTGAAAAGGGACCTAAAGTGTTGAGTGAATTAAAATACGGAGAAACCTGGTATGTGCCCGGAGGAAAGAGTTTTATGTCGGCTTTCATTAACGATGCCAGAGGGCTATACGCCTGGAAAGAAAATAAAGACAAAGGCAGTTTGCCACTGAGTTTTGAACAGGTGTACCGCATTGCCGGCGATGCAGAAGTGTGGATCAACCTATCCATGGTTATCAGCCAAAACGAAATGCTTGGTGAGGATGAACGTTACCAAAAATTTAAAGCCTTTCAAACGAATCGCCTCTACAATAATAACAAACGGGTGAATGCCAAAGGATATTCTGATTATTGGGAAACCGCCATGTTTCATCCGGACAGGGTGTTAAGGGACCTTATACTTATTTTTCATTCACCGGATGTGAATGAAAAGGAATTGTATTATTACCGAAAAATTCGCTGATTGAAACTGAAGTACGGCATACTCTTACTCTTTGTGGTTTTTTTATCAGCCATTTATTGCAGTATATTTTTTGGTGGTAGTGGCACATTGAACTGGTCAGAAATAAACAGCGCTAATTTTATTTTCTGGGAAATACGTTTGCCAAAAACTTTAACGGCTGTATTGGCCGGCTTTGCGCTTCCCACAGCAGGTCTATTACTGCAGGTTTTGTTCCGTAATCCTTTGGCGGGTCCTTACGCGTTGGGCATCAGTTCAGGGGCTTCATTAATGGTGGCTATAAGTTTGCTGGCCGCGCAAAGCATTGGTTTTGGTTTGTTTTTTGGCAAAAGTGTTTTAATTGTATCTGCCCTGGCCGGAAGTTTTGCAGTGACCTTGTTGTTGCTGGCAATTTCTTCAAGGGTAAGAAACAATGTGGTGTTGTTGTTGATTGGTTTGATGATCTCTCAGATCTGTGCTGCTTTGTTGGGCACCCTTGAATATTATGCCGAGCCCGGCAATCTTAAAAACTTTGTGCTCTGGGGCATGGGCTCCTTATCCGGCACAAACTACAAGGACCTTTTTATCCTGTTGGGGTTCATTCTGATTTCCTTTTTGATGCTATTATTTTATATAAAACCCCTGAACGCCCTTTTGCTGGGCGACGAATACGCCAGAAGTCTTGGGTTTACTATTTCCCGAACACGTTTTTTTCTAATTCTCATTTCCTCTTTGCTTACCGGTATTTGCACTGCGTTTTGTGGTCCTGTAGCTTTTGTGGGTATTTCTGTGCCTATTTTATCCCGCATCCTTTTTCAAACTTCGCGGCAGGAATGGCATCTGCTTTCGGGGGTGTTAATGGGCAGCAGTTTGCTGTTGTTCGCTGATGCTATAAGCCATAACCTGATTCCGGATTCGAACTTGCCGGTAAACATCATCACCACTTTACTGGGCGCACCTGTGGTCTTGTATCTTATGTTTAAAACCAAACAATGGTAAAAAAAACACTCATAACGGTACGAGCTGCCGACCTGGGTTACCGCAACAATAAAAAGGTGGTGCCGGTTTTGCAGGAAGTGAATCTTGAATTTTCGGAAGGCGATTGCATAGGGTTGGTGGGCCTGAATGGCGCCGGTAAATCCACTCTCATTAAAAGTCTTTGTGGTGCACTGCCTGTTTTGAAAGGAGAGGTTCTTTTGGAAAACAAACCCATTTCAAGCTGCTCTCTGGAGGACTTGTCGAAAAAGATGGCCCTTGTACTCACCGAAAAAATCAGGGGCTTTAATTTAAACGTGTTTGATTTGGTAGCTTCGGGACAAATGCCTTACACCAATTTGTTTCATCAGCTCAACGAAACGCATTTGAAGGTGGTGAGGGAAGCCATGGAAATGACGGGTGTGAGTGCCTTGTCACAAAAGCCCCTGCACGAGCTCAGCGATGGTAATTTTCAGAAAGCTCTGATTGCAAAGGCCCTGGCTCAACAAACCCAAACGATAGTATTAGATGAACCAGGAGCCTATCTGGATTACGGTTCAAAACACCGCTTGTTTGAATGGCTTCAGAAGTTGGCTAAGGAACAAAACAAATGTATTCTGGTCAGCTCACATGATTTACATTTGGTTCGGGAATATTGCAACAAGCTGCTTCTGCTTTCCGAAGGAAGAGCCGAGCTTTTGGATACCGAAACAGCCATCACCCGCCCGGCATTTTTAGCCCTGGGTGGCTCGTATTTGTAAACCCGGCAAAATGCAAACATTTTATCAGCAAGGGCAACAGAGTGCCTGTAAAAAATTATTTTTGTGCCCGTTATGGCCTTATTAGTAAAAAAATCAACCCTACCTAAAGCCGGAAAAGGCTTGTTTACAACAAAACGTATCCTGAAAGACGAAAAAATTGTGGAATACAAAGGAGAAATTATTGATTGGAAAGAATATGAAAAGCGGGTAAAAGAGGATAAAGACGGATACCTTTTTTACATTAACAAAAAACGTTGTATTGATGCCTATAATACGCCTCAACACAAGGCCCGGTACGCCAACGACGCGGCAGGCCTAAGCCGCATCAAAGGACTGAGGAACAATGCCGTTTATGAAATTTTCGACGACAAGTGTTACATTGTAGCAACGCGTAACATTGAAGCCGGAGAAGAAATATTTGTAAGCTATTCCAAAGATTATTGGGATTGCATACGCTACAACATTAAAAACAACCTATACAAATCAAAGGAACTCGCCAACGCAAGTTGATTCAATGCTTTGCGGTAAACAAAAAGAGGCATGAGCAAATATCTGATAGTGGGTTTGGGAAACATTGGCGAGGAGTATGCCGAAACCCGCCACAACATCGGATTTAAGATCATTGATCAGCTCGCGGCTCAACACCAATGCAAATTTAATTCTTCCCGTTTGGCCGACAGAGCTGAGTTCAAATACAAGGGCCGAACTTTGATACTTATCAAACCCAGCACTTACATGAATCTGAGCGGCAAAGCGGTGAACTATTGGTTGCAAACGGAGGGGATTGAATTGCAAAACATGCTGGTGTTAGTAGATGAACTGGCGCTTCCGTTTGGCAAGATCCGCATCGGACCCAAAGGCAGCGATGGAGGACACAATGGATTAAAAAGCATTCAGGAAACAATAAACACCACTGTTTATCCCCGGTTGAGGTTTGGCATTGCGGCCGAATTCGGGAAGGGACAGCAGGTGGATTATGTTTTAGGCAAATGGAATGAGGAAGAACTGAAAACCCTGGATGCCAGAATTAAACTGGCCGCTGAAGCCGTTACCGCGTTTAGTTTTATAGGACTCGAACGTTGTATGAATCAATACAACACGAAGTAAGAATGCTTAATTTCAACTCGTGAACTATTCAAACGTTATTGGTCAAGCCGACAGCAAAATCCGCCTGCAAAACATGGTGGAAGAGAACCGGGTGCCGCATGCCCTTCTTTTTAAGGGACCCGAAGGTTGTGGAAATTTACCCTTGGCCATTGCATTTGCCACACATTTGCTTTGCAAACAGAAAACGCCCCAGGGCGCTTGTGGAACCTGCAGTTCCTGTGTACAATCGAATAAACTCACCCATCCCGATTTACACCTGGTGTTTCCCATCGTATTGTCAAAAGACGTTCGTAACAGCGATTATTGGGTAAAAGAATTCAGGGCGGCCTTTCTCAAAAACCCTTACCTCAATCTTGAAGATTGGTTCATAGAGATCAGCGCGGAGAATAAACAACCGGTTATTGGAACCGATGAAGCTGCAGATATTCTCAGAAAATTAAGTTACACCAGTTTTGAAGGGCAATATAAAATACTGTTGATGTGGCTCCCGGAAAAAATGAATGCGGAAGCAGCCAATAAAATTTTGAAAGTGCTCGAAGAGCCAAGCGACAACACCATTTTTATCCTGGTAAGTCACCAGCCCGATCAGTTGTTAAGCACCATCCTTTCACGTGTACAGCAGGTTCCTTTGGTGAAACTGCGCAATGAAGAAATTGCAAGTGCCCTGCAGACAGCGCATGGAAAAACAAAAGAAGAGGCGGAACAAATGGCCCTGCTTGCAGATGGAAATTTTAATGAAGCTTTACGTATGCTGGAAGAGGATACACTGGGAGACGATTTAACCAGCCACTTTCAGAACTTCATGCGTTTGGCTTTCAGTTTTGATTTTGCGAAAGTACAAGCCTGGGTAGAAGAAAACGCAAGTCTGGGGCGTGAAAAACAAAAACGATTTTTTCAGTACGGCCTTGAAGTGTTCAGGGATTGTTTGATGTACAATTACGGGAATCGGGATTTGGTAAGATTGAGTGGAAGTGAAAGGAGTTTTCTTGAAAAATTCGCCCCCTTTGTGAATCAGAAAAATTACGAAAAGCTGATTGAAGAATTTAACTCCAACTATTATTACATTGAACGAAATGCCAATCCAAAGATTTTGTTCATGGACCTCTTCATCAAGTGCAACGCCCTGATTGCGCCTCCGAAACGAAGCTGATCCTTTACTTTTGTTTTAAGATAAATTTCCTCAGCAGGTTGAGTGCGGCATTCGAACTCATTACAATGTTGTTTTGACGGATGTCGCCAAATTGAAGCTGTATAGGAATCACTTTGTTTTTGTCAGCAACGGCTATCCACACCAAACCAACAGGTTTTTCTTCGGTACCGCCACCGGGGCCGGCAATGCCCGAAATGCCAATGCCATAGGTGCTGTTAAATTTTTCACGCACGTTACGGGCCAGAGCCACCACACATTCTTTACTTACGGCGCCTACCGTGTCAAAAATGGATAGTTCAACCCCCAGCAACTTGTGTTTGGCTTCGTTGGCGTATGGTACCAATCCTCCGCTGAACACCTGTGAGGCGCCGGGTATCGAGGTTATCAGGGAAGCAAGATAACCACCCGTACAACTTTCGGCAATGCTCAGACTTTCTTTTCTTTCCAAAAGCAGATTCAGAACAATGTGTTGAAGATTCAAAGGTTCTTCCCCAAACGTTTCCATACCGAAAATGTACTCAGGGATGAGTGCCTTAAGCGATAGTATTTGTTTTTCAACTTTGTTTTTTAAGTCTTCCAGGTCTGCTCCAAATGCCGAAATCCGCAACCGAACCATGCCGGGCTGAGGCAGGTAGGCCAGTTTTAAGCCTTCCGCACTTAAGCTGTTTTCCCAATCCTCTATCAATTCAGCCAGCATACTTTCGCCAATACCATTGGTGAGAACGGTTTTATGATATATGGAGGGCAGCTTAAATTCAGCCTTGATTTTTGGCAGTATGGTCTCGGTCATCATGGCTTTCATTTCATAAGGCACCCCGGGCATGCTGATAAAAATGCAATCGTTTTTTCGCATCCACATGCCGGGCGCAGTGCCCTTGTAATTCATAATCACTTCACTGCCTTCGGGCACCAGGGCCTGTTGGCGGTTGATTTCCGTAAGCTCTCTTCCGCGTTTGGTAAAAAAGGAATGCACCACGTCAAGCACTTCCCCGTTCATTACCAGGGGCACTTTAAAATAATTGGCAAAGGTTTTTTTGGTGAGGTCATCTTTTGTGGGACCAAGACCACCTGTGATAAACACAAGTTTGGAACGCAACAGGGCCTGATCGAAGGCCTGAACGATAGCGTTTTCTTCGTCGGACACCGAACTCATGTGCACCACGTGAATTCCCATCAATGTTAATTGCTGAGCAATCCACACGCTGTTGGTGTTGTTGATCTGACCAATCAGAATTTCATCGCCTATGCTTATAATTTCTGCTTTCATAATTCAGTTAGCCCCATTTTTGGAGGACTGCTCCTTTATTGAAAAACCGTTGAATACGTTTTTCAATTTCGGCATCTTTTTTTAATTCCGGGGCATGGTGTGGTTTTTTACGGGCATCAATAATCATTGGTCCTGTGCAGCCCCAGTGTTTGTTTTCAATAAATTCGCCCACCCCATACACATCATGGCTGGGATTGCTTCGCGTGTAGGTCATCCAAAGGTAATCCCTGAAAGGATGTGCCGAGGATTTGAAATTGTGCTCGTCGTAAATCACCAGTTGTACAATTCCTTGCAAGGCATTAAGTTTTGATTTGAACCAGGATTTCAATTCCTGCATCTCCAGCTGGGTGTCGGTATAATTGTAAAAGCCCTTGGTTTTAAAAGCAACAACCCCTTTCATCAACAGCACAGGTTCAGAGATAAGTGTACACTCATTAAACACAGAAGGGAGCGTGTCGTCCAGTTCTCTGATTTTTTCTGTGCCTGCAGCCACAACCAGCTTGCTGCCTTCATTAAGGCCCTCACCCGAATAGTCGAGGGTGTCGATACTGGTTTTGGTGTAAAAATGTAAATCGCGTTTCAGATCGATGCGCTCGAACACGTGTTCAAAAAACAATTCTACTTCATGGCAATCGGGTCCATTGTTTTGCTCAGCGGCAATAAACAGGTATTTCGCCAAGCTCAATTGACCGGTACCCAAAATATGATTGGCCTGGGTCAAAATTTCGGCAGGTATGGTGTGTTTTAAATAAGGTGTATACCGCTCGCTGCCTCTGGCCAATAACAAAGGGTGCACGCCGGCGGCATCCACCGCGTGAATTTCTCTTACCCCCGGAATTTCTTTGGGAATGGCGTCACCGCTGATCTCATGAATCAAGGCTCCAAAGGCCGTATCCTCCTGGGGCGGTCGACCCACCACAGTAAAGGGCCAGATGCCATTTTCCTTTGCATATACTTTGTGAACACGCATTAAAGGAAAAGGATGTTTGAGACTGTAATACCCCAGGTGATCTCCAAAAGGTCCCTCTTCTTTGTTTTCGTATGGATGCACTTCACCACAAATTACAAAATCCGCATCAAGGGAAATACAATACCCGTCCTTATAAGCATAACGAAAACGCCTTCCTCCAAGCGCGCCGGCAAAGGTCAGTTCGCTCATGCCTTCGGGTAAGGGCATCACGGCTGCAAGACTGTGTGAGGGGGGACCGCCTACAAACACACTGACTTTTAAAGGTGTATTTTTTTTATTGCTTTTGTTTTGGTGTACTCCAATGCCGCGGTGTATTTGATAGTGTAAACCAATTTCCTTGTTGCTTTGGTAATCGTTGCCATTGAGTTGTATGCGGTACATGCCCAGATTAGAATGTTGTACCCCCGGCTGCTCCGGATCTTCGCTGTACACCTGGGGAAGCGTAACGTATGCGCCCCCGTCCATAGGCCAGTGTTTAATAAGGGGAAGCTCTGAAACTTGAATTTCCTTAAAACCAGCCGAAGAAAACCGGCCTTTTTTAGGAAGGGCTTTAAGCGCGGCAAAACCGGTTGAAACAAAACGCAAAGGTTGTTTCAACGCCTGCATGGGATTGTTTCTTAATTGCACCAACTCCTGCATGCGTTCAAAAGTTGAACCAAACATAAACCGACTTCGCTTCATGTCCCCAAAAAGATTACTCGCTGCTTTGTAGTTGCAGCCCTTAATGTTTTCAAACAAAAGTGCAGGTCCGTTTTTTTCAAACACACGCAAATGAATAGCGGCCATTTCCAGTTCAGGATCTACCTCCTCATGAATGCGCACCAGGTGACCGTTTTTTTCAAGGTCGAGAAGACATTCGCTCAGGCTTTTATACATATCAATAGCAACAAGTGGAGCAATAATTGGTTTAAGATCAGGTTTTTTTAAGCCAGGCTGCTGTGCAGCAAGAGCAGCTAAATTATTAGATTTGTGAAGGTATAAATTTTATTTTATGATTCTTCAATCCCTTTCCTTCTTAATCAATCAGGCCTCTCCGGTGGTAAAGGAGGTGAAGCAAAACCTGAGCCAGCAGGAAGAAAAACTCAACGCCTATTTTGACCGCCTCTTGCAACAAGCCGGAGATTTTGCGCCCAATTTGGTTTCTGCTTTGCTGGTATTACTGGTTGGAATGTGGCTCATCAAGCGCATTTCTACTTTGGCCACCAAAGCCATGCAAAAGCGGGACCTGGATATAAGTTTGAGAACCTTTCTGCGGAGTTTAATCAGTATCGGACTCAAAATCGTTCTCATTGTCACCGTGGCGGGCATGATAGGCATAGGAACCACGAGTTTTGTCACCATTTTAGGAGCGGCCGGTTTAGCAGTGGGTTTGGCTTTGCAGGGCTCGCTTTCCAATTTTGCCGGGGGAGTACTTATACTGATTTTTAAGCCTTTTAAAGTAGGCGATACTATTGAAGCAGGCGGACAAACCGGAGAAGTGAAAGAAATCCAAATCTTTAATACCATACTGGTTACCGCCGACCACAAAACGGTGATTTTGCCAAATGGTCCTTTATCCAATGGAACCATTGTAAACAACACCCGTCAGGGAGATTTGCGTATTGATGTTGTGATGAACCTGGACGCGAACAGCAACACCCTTGAAATTAAAAACGCAGTGTGGGAAGTTTTGCACAATAACCCTATGGTTTTAAAAGAACCTGAGCCCCTCATTATTATTTCTATTGCTGAAGCAGGCGCCATCAAATTAAATGTAAAACCGTATTGTAAACCCGAGGATACCACTTTGTTAAGCAGTAATCTGTATGAGGAACTTAAAACTGCATTTGACAAAAAACAAATCAAGGCAGCCATACAGCAACAAAAAATTCAAAACGCCTGAACATGGAAATTAAAGCAGCACAGGAACTCGTTGACCAATGGATAAAAAAACACGGAGTGCGATATTTTAATGAACTCACCAATACCGTTTTGCTGATGGAGGAAGTAGGGGAGTTGTCGCGCATTATGGCCAGGCGCTATGGAGAGCAAAGCGAGAAAGAGAGCGATAAAGGAAAAGATCTGGGGGAAGAAATGGCGGATGTGTTGTTTGTACTGATTTGTTTAGCCAACCAGTGTGGTATTAATCTTGAAGAAGCGTTACAAAAAAGCGTGGAGAAAAAAACAACACGGGATGCCGATAGGCACAAACAAAACCCCAAATTAAACGAACAATAATTTTCACTAACTTGCGTTAACATCTCACTTAAACTGAATACCCATGAAAAATGCTATTTTATTTTGTTTCGTTTTAGTGTTGGTAGGGGCTGCTGATTTTAAGGCTCAAAGCAAACTGGTGAAAATCTTAAAGTCTAAGAGCGGGGCACATCAAAAAACCCAGCAAAATGCCACACAGGCTGTGTTAACTAGTACCAACAGCCGGCCGGGACGTTCTGTGAATTATTACTGGGATGACCAATCTTCACAATGGGTTTACAGTGATTCCAGTTTTTATGCCTATACCCTTTCCGGGAACCTCACAAGTGAGACTTCAAGGAATGGCACACCAAACTCACGGAATATAATTACTTATGATGCACAAGGGCGAGTAACCCAAGAGGTGTTTCAATCTTGGGATGGGTTTCTTAATAATTGGCAAAATAATGCCAGATCCACCAACCAGTTCAATAATCAGGGGTATATGACACAAAACATATATGAGAGCTTTAATACCGTCACCAACCAGTGGGAAATTCAATATGGCATAAAAAATATCCTTACCTACGATGCTTCAAACAGAATAACAGATAATATATATCAAAATTATAACACTACCAATAATGCCTGGGAGAACGGTTATCGTGAAACCGCATTTACGTTTGACGCGAACAACAACATTTTGTCATTGGAATCCAAGGTTCCAAATGGAGCCAACTGGGATAACGATTGCAAGTACACTTTCGTATACAGTCTCAACAACGCACCAGTGCAATTGACAATGCAATTGTGGAACGGCACTTCTTACGACAATGGCTCGCGCTGGATCAATTTGGTATTTCACAACTGGTGCGGTTGGTATTGCGACAATGTTGCAATTCAATCAGGCACCGTTCAAACCTGGGGAACACCGCAAAGTAACCAATGGAACAATTCAGAGCGCATAAATGCAGTTTATGATCCTTTAGGTGGATACATTGAAACGTGGGAATCGTTCACCGGAGCAACCTGGGAAAACGCTACCCGTTACTCTCGATCTTTTAATAGCAATTTAAATTACACAGGTTCAAAAAACGAATCCTGGAATACAATCAACAACGCTTGGGAAACTGATTTTCAGGAGAAGCTTATTTACAGCTATGATGCAAGTTTCAACATCGTACAAATCATTTGGCAATTATGGGACAATACCAACTCTGTTCTAGTGAACCAACAAAAGAAGGTGTATGCCAACTTTACCTATGTGGGTATAAATGAAAACTACATCCAAACAGGTTCCCTGAGCATTTTCCCGAATCCATGTTCAGGAGAGTGTAGAATAGAAAACGCTGAAGGCGTTCTGGATAGCAGTACTGATTACCAATTCAAAATTTTTGACGCACAAGGCAAATTGGTGCATTCAGAACCCTTGTCGGGATCAAGCTTAAAGTTCAGCACCAATGGCATTACGCCGGGTATCTATTTCTATCATTTGTTGAATACAACAGGACAAATAAAAACCGGAAAACTCATTGTGAATTAAAACGCTTTTTCTTAATGAAAAAATCCTTGCTTCGGCAGGGATTTTTTTTGACCTAAAAAATCTTGCGATACGTAGGTTCGGGATGCAGATAAAATCCTGCTTTTTGATAAACAGGTTCACCTTCCTGAGTGGCGTGTAATTCCAGGGCTTCGCAAGCCAGAGATTTGGCCTCATCCATCAACAATTGCAGAATGTGTTTGGCTACCCCTTGTTTTCTGTAGGCCGGCCGGGTGTACATGTTCATGATGTAGGCTATTTTTCCATTGGGTATTTTAAAGCCTCCGGGCTGATGACGAATGACCATGCCACCAATGCCAACCCATTCTTTATTGTTTTTGGCTAAATAACACACATAGCTGCCATCCGCAAGGGAGCGTGAAAAATAGTCCATCAGTTTTGTGCCCAGATTTTTTCTGAGTGTTTCTTCCTGACGGCCCCAATACTCTTCTAAAAACTCAATGCGGAGCTGGGTTAAAATTTCGGCTTCATTCGGACCTGCTTTTGTAAACTTCAGGTTTAAAAGGTTAGAGCTTGACATAAAATGGGTAGTTTTAGATTGGAATACAGGATTAGAATTCAAATGGTGATGATCATTATTCTCTCACATACACCCGTTTCACTCGTCCTGAAACATTGGTCAGCACTTCATAAGGAATGCTGCCAAGGGCTTTGGCCAGAGCATGAATTTGTTCGGGATTTTCAAAAATAATCACCTCGTCCCCTTCTTCGCAGGGGCAATCGCTCACATCAATCATGCTCATGTCCATACAAATGTTGCCAATCGTTTTGCAAAACTGCTTGTTAATATACACCCCGTGTTTACCATTGCCCAGCAAACGGCTGAACCCATCGGCATAACCAATTGGTATAACAGCGATGCGACTTTTTTTATTCAGTTGACCGCTGCGGTTATAACTTACACTTTCTCCTGCTTCAAGACTTTTGATTTGAGAGATTTTGGTTTTAAGTGTCCCAACGTTTTCCAGTAACTGCTGTTCCTTTTCGTTGCTGCCAATGCCATACAAACCTATGCCCAATCGAACCATATCAAAATGCGCAGCTTTAAATCGTGTGATGCCCGAAGAATTACAAAGGTGTTTTAGGAAGGCATAGCCTAATCCTGCTTCAAGTTGTTTGCAAGACGTTTCAAACCGCTTGATTTGAAGTTCTGTGAAGTCATCCAACTGCGGGTTGTCTGATGCAGCTAAGTGAGAAAATACCGATCGGATTTTGATTTGATGGCTGGACTTGATTTCGTTTATCAGAGATTCAGTTTCTTCCGGCAAAAAACCAAGTCGGTGCATGCCGGTATCTATTTTTAGATGAATAGGGTAAGCTTCCGTAATTCCCAAGGCATCCAGCGTTTTTATAAAATTCCTCAACACACGAAATGAAAAAATTTCAGGCTCAAGGCGATAATTGATGATGTCTTCAAAAGCGGCTTCCTCAGGATTCATGACTAGAATGGGAAGCGTAATGTGTGATTTTCGGAGTTCTACTCCTTCATCGGCATAGGCCACCGCTAAATAGCCTGCGCCCATGTGCTGCAGGGCCAGAGCAATTTCACTGCTACCGCTGCCATACGCCATGGCTTTTACCATGCCCATGATTTTTACACCGGGTTGCAGCAGAGAACGGTAATACGAAAAATTGTGCTGCAATTTGTTGAGGTTGATTTCAAATACGGTATCGTGACTTTTCAATTGCAATAAAGCGGCAATTTTTTCAAAGCCAAAACTTCTTGCGCCTTTCAGCAATACCGAAGCATTAGTAAAATGAGGTCGTATGGCGCTGAATTGAGCAACAAAGTCGTTGGTGTTTTGAAAAAACGCTGAATGCGAAGGGAACAGGTGTTTGTGTTCAGAAATTTCAGGACCAATTCCCAATAACAAATCAATTTTATTTTGTGCCAGAAGTCCGGCTAAAAGCCCGTACAACTGTTCAGTCGACATGCCCGACTGTTCAATGTCTGATATCACCAGCACTTTTTTAGTGTTTTGCGCCTGGCGGTTCAAATAACTTAAAGCGATAGCGATGGAATCCAGATCGGAATTGTAAAAATCATTAATCAGTAAAGAATTGTCGATTCCTTTTTTTAATTCCAGTCTCAACGCTAAACTTTGTAGCTGGGAGAGGCCTGTTTGTATCTCTTTTTCATTAAAACCCAATTGCAACATAACCAGCGCGCAGGTGGCCGCGTTGTTTACCGAAGCTTTGTCGTTATATGGCAAACTGAATCCTACTGTTTTATTTTTACTCTTAAGCTCAAAAGTAAATCCCTGCTGACTTAGTTTCCAATCGGCGTCTTCGTTTTCAGAAATAAGTATCGCAGCATTCAGCCCCGGGTTGTTTAAGTCTGTTTTCCTTAAACCATTGGCCAACACGGTTTCACAGGCTAAAAACAAGTGCGCTTTTTCCGTGATTTTTTGTTGTCGCGAATCAAAACCTTCGTCGTGTGCCGAACCAATGGAAGTAAAAACACCAAGTGTTGGGCGGATAATGGAGGCGAGGTGTTCCATTTCTCCGGGTTTGGAAACGCCGGCTTCAAAAATGGCAAGAGTATGGTTTTCGTTGAGGTTTAAAACACTTAAGGGCACTCCAATTTGCGAATTGTAACTCTTAGGACTGCGGCAGATGCTATACTTGTTTTTTAGCAACTGGTACAACCACTCTTTCACCATGGTTTTGCCATTACTTCCTGTAATGCCAATCACAGGAACGTTGAACCTCTGCCGGTGGTAAGCAGCCAATTGTTGAAGAGTATGCAAAGGCGATTCGCAAAGTAAAAAACACAGATCCTGCCCGGCATAGGGTTTAAAATCAAATCCCATATCGGCTACCAAAAACGCTTTTACCCCTTTTTCAATCAGTTCAGGAATGTACCGGTGTCCGTCGTTCCAATCGCTCTTCAGGGCAACAAAGAGGCTTTCATCAGGAAATTGCAGCTCGCGGCTGTCGTTTAAAAAATACCTGAGTCGCACCTGGTTTTTTCCGATGAGTTGACAATTCGTGATTTCGGCAATTTGTTCCGCAGTATACATCAGTGTATTTTTTCCAGGTTAAAACAGGTTCGGCACAAGGGTTCGTAAGCCTCGGTTTCTCCGAGCAATACAAGTTCCTTCGTATTTGATTTTCGGTGGCTCACATAAGCCAGGCTTCCGCAGCGCATACAAATGGCGTGCACTTTGGTCACGTATTCGGCAATGGCCATCAATTGGGGCATGGGGCCAAAAGGTTCCCCCTTGTAATCCAAATCAAGACCGGCGATAATTACCCTCAGGCCTTTGTTGGCAAGGTGTTGCGCCACCTCAGGCAGTTCCATATCAAAAAACTGGGCTTCGTCAATACCAAGTACTTTAGCCTCTCCGCAAAGCCGCAACAGGTCTTTGCTCGATCCAATGGCCTGACTCAATAATTCAGTGCCCTGATGCGACACTACTTTAAAATCATCGTAACGTTTGTCGGTATCCGGTTTAAAGGTGGCGATGTGTTGTTTGGCAAATTGAGAACGTTTTAATCGCCGGATCAGCTCTTCGGTTTTCCCCGAAAACATGCTGCCGCAAATCACCTCTATCCACCCTCGCGTTTCGGGACTATACCTGTATTCCGGAATCATTGTTTAAAAAGCGTGTAAAACAAAACTTAAATGTAAAGAAGGATGTGTTGAATTCAAATTATTTTTAAGTTTAAAGTTTTACAGAAGTATGGCGAACGACAAGGTTTTGGGTAAGATGCGGGAACAGATCGGGGAATTGATAAAAACCCTTGAGCAATTTGGTGACATAGCTGTTCATCCCGGCGCATCGGAGTGCGAAGACCTTCAAAACAAACTGTATAAACTTCAGGAAAATCTGGCCGTTTACAAACACCAGCGTTTAAATCAGGAGGTGTCGCCCAGTTTTAACATCCACGCCAGGGTGAGCGAAGAGGTGAAAGAACTGTTTCCGCCCGAGCCTCCTCCGGCCGGGAAACCCGTGGAAACAAAACTGCCTGTACAACCAGGCGAGGCGCCCATTCCCAACAAAACGCCTTCCAATAAAATCCACGCACCAATCGTGGTGGGCATTAATGATAAGTTCAGATTTATTAATGAACTTTTCTCACAAAACCCTGCCGAGTTTAACATCGCCATTGAACAACTTTCGGCCTTGCAAAACTGGAACGATTCTGAGCTCTATCTAAACAGTCTAAAATCGCTTTACACCTGGAAAGAACAGCAGGATGTAGTAAAACACTTCTACAGCATCGTCAAACGCCGTTTTGAATGAAACGTCCGTCTTTTTTCGCTGTTGCTTTTGCACTTGTTTTTTGCTTTTCGCTCCCTGCTCAGGACATGGTTTACACAACAACGGTGTTACGGCAACTTTGTTCCCCTGCTTTTTATGGCAGAGGATATCTTAAAGGAGGGCTTGAAAAATCAGCCGACTACATTACCGCAGAAATAAAAAAGATTGGCGCTCAACAATTGTTTGCTACCGGCTACCACCAGTGGTTCGATTTTAACGTGAACACTTTTCCCGATAAAGTGAGTTTAAAGCTCAACAACAAAGTTTTAAAACCCGGCTTTGATTTTATTCCCGATCCACAAAGTAGAAGCCTGAAAGGAAAGTTTACGCTGGAACAAAAAGACAGCGTGACCTTTGTGGGTGTGAACGAAAGCGGGAAATTGCTGCTGAGTTTAAAAAACAAGTTAACCTTTAGCGTGGCGAGCAATAGTGTTGCATTGGGACTGCTCGATGTGCTGAAAACCTCTTGTCCGGATAAGCCAAAAACTGCGGAAGTACAACTGGACGCCAAGGTGCTGACCAAATTCATTAGCAAAAATATTTGTGCCTTTGTGCCCGGATCAGTGAGTAACGACACCTGTATGGTATTTACAGCGCATTACGACCATTTGGGAGGCCTTGGCAAAAAAACCTATTTCCCCGGAGCCAACGATAACGCCAGCGGAGTGAGCATGCTTTTAAATCTGATGAAACATTACATGGCCTATCCCCCAAAATACAAAACCGTGTTTGTGTTTTTTGCCGGTGAAGAGGCGGGTTTAATCGGTTCAAAGTATTTTGTAGAGAGTAAAACACTCGACACTAAAAAAATCAAATTTCTGCTGAACCTCGATCTAATGGGCACCGGAGAAGAAGGCATTATGGTGGTGAATGGGGCCATTCACGAAAAGGAATTTTCACGACTTCAAAACATCAATGAACAACAGCATTACCTGGTTGAAATCAAAAAACGCGGTAAAGCCAAAAACAGCGACCACTATTGGTTTACCGAAGCGGGGGTGCCTTGCTTTTTTATGTATACCATGGGGGGTATTAAGGCCTACCACGATGTGTACGACATTGAAAAAACCCTTCCTTTAGCGGAATACCAGGATGTGTTTAAGCTCATCACTGATTTTGTGAGGGGGTTCTGAACTCATTTCGTTTTTGGCTTCCGGTGGTTTTTGGGCGCCCCCCTGACGAAGCAAAAACCAAATTCTACTCCTTAAGTTTTTGCTTGTCAGGGTCGGGCTTTTCGCTTCAAGTCCTCGCCCCACCTTCGCTAAGGCTTCGGTGGACGCTGCGGGCTTTCCGCTGCAATCCCTGGCGCGAATCAAGTCATTAGTATTTAAAAATCATTCAGAATCACCTATACAAATTCATCACATCCACTTCTTCCCAAACCTTGGGCGGAAGAAAATAACGAATGTCTTTTTTGTCTTTTATGGCCTGGCGGATAAAGGTGGATGAAATATCCATCACCGGGGCCTGAGTGAGGTGCACACGAGGGTGCTGGTCGAATTCGCTGGCCTCAGCGCCTGGCCTTGGGTACACATAAAGTTCGTAGTGTTGTAGAATGGCCTCGTAATTTTTCCACTTGCTAAAACTCTTCAGGTTATCCTGACCCAAAATTAAACTAAAGTTGTGCTGAGGGTATTTTTCCTTCAAATGCGCTAAGGTGTTGATGGTATAAGAGGGTTGAGGCAAATCGAACTCTATGCTTGAACTTCGCATTCGGGGATGGTCCTCAATGGCTAGGTTCACCATCACCAGACGCTGGTTTTGATTTAACAGACTGCTTTTTTCTTTTAAAGGGTTGTGCGGACTCACTACAAACCAGAGTTCTTCCATGGGTGTAAATTCCAGCATGTAATTGGCCAACACCAAATGCCCTACGTGAATGGGATTAAAAGAGCCGAAAAATAAACCAATGTGCATAAGCGATATGGCTTTAAAATTAAACATATTTTTACGGCCATGAACATCACAGCACTTGAGAATTTCGTATTCCTTCCTTTTCCCGGCCTTTCCGGCAAAGGCAAGCTGCATGTGCTGGGCAGCAGGGGAGGCTACCGGCCAAATGGGTTTGTATTGATTCCTTATGCTAATCCCAAAAAACAAAAGATAGCTGTTCAGTATTACCCTATACTATCTACACATGAGGTGAGTTTGACTGAGGAAGTCTCTTCAACGGCACTTAAGTCCATACGGCCACAGCCCTCTCTGAGCAAAGAGGAATACCTTAATAAGGTGCTGGAACTAAAAAAACACATACAATACGGCAACATCTACGAAATCAATTTCTGCATGAATTTTACGGCAAATAATGCGGAATCGGACCCAATTCACACCTTTTTTGAGCTGCAGAAAAAAGCCAATGCCCCTTACGCGGCGCTTGTAAAATTGGGTAAGGACTATATTTTGTGCGCGAGTCCCGAATTGTTTTTAAAAAAGGAAAACACCACACTCATTACCAAACCCATTAAAGGCACGGCCAGAAGAGGAAAAACAGAACAAGAAGACCAAAGCCTGAAACAGGAATTACAAAACAGTTTAAAAGAACAAACAGAAAACGTAATGGCCGTAGATGTGGCCCGCAACGACCTTTCCATTATTGCCGATCGGGCCTCGGTAAAAGTGGACACCTTGTTTGGTATTGAAAGTTTTGCCACGGTTCATCAGATGGTGAGCACCGTTTCTTGCCAACTAAAACCGGGCACTCCTTTCGAGGAAATTATAAATGCCACCTTTCCTATGGCCAGCATGACCGGGGCGCCAAAACAAATGGCCATGGATTTAATTGATGAGTTTGAAGACTTTGATCGCCGTTATTATTCCGGCAGTTTTGGGATTTTGGATGAAAAAGGAGATTTTAAATTGAACGTGGTCATCCGTTCCATTTTTTACGATTCCGAAAATAAACGTATCAACTTTGCAGTTGGTGGAGCCATTACCTATTTAAGTGAACCGGAAAAAGAATACGAGGAGTGTTTGTTAAAGGCGGAGAATTTAATGAGGGCACTGACTGAGTGAGATTGAACCTCTTTTTTTGTGTCTACGCTTTGTCTGCTGTTTTTATTCTCATATACTGGAGTGCTAAGGCAAGCATTAAATAAAGATTGCAAGCCACCAGAATAGTGTCGAAAAAGGCAATTTCGTATTTGAAATTATAAATCAGGAGCATGAGGGTTTGATAGAGCACAAGGGCAAATAAGACAATCAGAGCCCAAGGCCGTCCCCTGAAGCAGTATACAAGCAAGGTAAATTGAAGGGTCAAGATGCATAAACCCAAAATGGTCGATAAAACATTGGCTTGCATTTGTTCCCAACCGGCAGAAATGAGATACCTGAAATAGGAGAAGAAATCGCACAACACCCAGAGCACAGCGGCAGACAGCAGCAGTGGATGTGATTTTTTAAGGGCATTGTTTTTTTCTGGTTCGGAATGCCCTTCTACTTTTTTTTCGGAATTGAAATCACGGAAATACAGGGCCAGGCAAAGGGCTGCTAAGAAGTAAAGTATTTCAGGTTCCAGATCAAGTTCCTGAAGGGCATAGCCAGTGTTTTGGGAATACACCAGAGTATTGATGGCCAGAGCAAGGGCCAGAAGCACAAAGGTTGCGCTTTTTTTTCTTAAGCTGAGGTTAAAGGCAATTATCTCCAAAATCCAAACAATGGCCAGGGGCAAGGCGTGAAACAACAAACCCAAACCGCACAAACCCCCATCGCAACCTCCGTCGGCATAATGGTCCATACTGTAAAGGCTGGTCAGAATCGCCGCCGCGATTAGGATGAGATTAATAAATATAACACCGGCTTTTCTCATGGAATTATTCTTCAATTCTTTATCAGTTTGTTAACGCCACTTGCTGATGTCCTGTGTTACAAAATACTTTTTCGTTTGATCCCCAACCTTATAATTGAAATACCATTTTGCATTGCCCAGGTAATTGAACAGTACTGTTGTATTTCCTTCACTGTCCCTCCGACTTATGAAAATGGGCATGTCATCTAAGGTGGTCATTTTAATTTTTGTGGAGTAACCAAATCTCATCTTATGCAAAGCGTATGTTTTGCCATTTCTGCTAAGGATGATAACCTTGTGTTTTATTGTATTGTCAGTGGAAGAATAATACTTGATTTTGACTTTATTTTGTCTCCAGCGGTATTTTTCTTTTTTCGCAAGGTTGGCACTTGAGTCGATGGTCTTTATAGTGACTAGTATCCCTGTCATTTGTCGGATAAATAGTGAGTCATTTTGCCCACTAAGGATGTTCGCGACTGAAAGCAACAAAACAATAAGTATTCCTTTTTTCATAATTTTTTAATCAACTTTTAAATGGTCAACTTTCATTGGAGCTTACAAGGGAAACAATTGTTCTTGAATTGTTTTTCCAGATCAAGGTACCTTGTGCAAACGAGGAAAAGCCAATTAGCAATAAGAGGGCAAGGATGTTTTTCATGAATACGGTTTCAGCCGGGTTTAAACCTTACTCAAATTTGTAATCAATTCTTCTGTCTTTACCTTTAAAACGGGAGGTTTGTGTTCGCAGATATCTCGTATCACTTCGCTTTCAATTTGTTCGTAATGATGGGAAATGTAATCTCTGAAACGAATCAAGTGATTTAGATCTTGATAATTCAGCTGTTCCTGAATATTCGGATACTTTTTTACCAATCGTTTAAACGATTCACCAAGTGCCTGAAGTCGCATGATTATAGCATCATAGTACAATGCACTATCATTTTTTTTCGAGTCCGAATTTTGTTTCAAAAGAAGGTAATAGGAACTGACAGCATCAATGTGCTCAAGGCAAGTGTAGAGTTTTGAAATCAACACTTCATCAGACATAGATGATGTGTTTGCTGATACTATCCAGGAACCTTTGATTCAATTGATTGTGTTTTGTAACCAAATCAACTTTGGTTTTGAACTTGGCTTCAAGGTAATCCAATAAACCGAAATAGTTACCAAGATCTTTATTGTTCGTTTTTACAAGTAAATCTACATCGCTATTTTCTGTGGCTTGATCAAGAGCATAGGAGCCAAACAAACCAAGCTCCTGAACACCAAAACGTGAGCGGAGGTAAGGCATTTCAAGTTTAAGAGCGGCAACTATGGATTTACTATTCACTATTCAAATTTAAGAAATGTAAGTAACATTTCAAGCCCTCTCCTCCCAAATAGTACAGAGGTTTACAATCGTCATCACCGCCTTTTCCATGTCCTGCACGCTTACCCATTCCTGTTTGCTGTGTATGCCGTGCTCCCCTGCAAATAAATTGGCGGTAGGCAAACCCATAAACGAAAAACGGGAGCCATCCGTACCGCCGCGTATGCTGTCCAATACCGGCTTAACGCCCGAACGGGTAATGGCCTCCAAAGCGTAGTTGATAATTTCAGGTTGTTTGTCCAGCACCTCTTTCATATTGCGGTACTGTTGGGTTACTACAAACTCATAGGAGCTTTTGTTGTAGTGTTTTAATACTTCAATCACAATTTGTCTGAGCTCTTCTTCCAAAGCCAAAAGGGTAGGGTTATCAAACGCACGAATGAGAAATTTAATTTCCACTTCTTCCAAACCCCCGTTAATGGTGTTGGGATGGATGAAAGCTTGTTTTTTTTCGGTGCGCTCCGGACTTTTATCCGCCGGCAATTTACCGATGATTTCCGCGGCGATTTTCATCGCGTGCTGCATTTTGTCTTTGGCATAACCGGGATGGGTAGAAAAACCTTTAATTTTTAAGCTCACCCCATCGGCACTAAAGGTTTCGTTTTCCAAAGTGCCCACCGTGCCTCCATCCAGTGTATAACCCACGTTAGCACCAAGCTTTTTAATGTCGGCTTTGTCGGCACCACGACCAATTTCTTCGTCGGGGGTAAACAAAATCCGGATCTTCCCGTGTTTTACTTCGGGGTGTTTTATTAAATAGTGTGCGGCATCCATAATTTCGGCCACACCGGCTTTGTCGTCGGCACCCAATAAAGTAGTGCCATCGGTGGTGATGATATCATTGCCAATTTGGTTTTTTAATTCGGGGTGTTCACTCACTTTTATTACTTGTAAGGGATCGCCGGGAAGTACCAGATCCTGGCCCTTGTAATTGTGGTGCACCACAGGCTTTACGTTGCTTCCGCTGCAATCGGGGGCGGTATCCACGTGCGAACAAAAACAAAGTACAGGCACTTTTTTATCGGTATTGCTTTCAATGCTGGCGTAAACATAACCGTGTTCATCCATTTCGGCATCGGCTATGCCCATGGCTTTGAGTTCCTCTACCAATAAACGCGACAGGTTTTTTTGTTTTTCTGTGCTCGGGCAGGTGGGGGATTCAGGATTGGATTGGGTGTCGATTTTCGCGTAACGGATAAAACGTTCGGAAACGGTAAAAGGGTAGTTTGAAAAGTTGCTCATAATACCCAAAATTAAACATTAAGCCCGGCCGGCGCCCAAAAAATCGAGATAACTGCAGAAATAGAGACCTTTTAGGTCATCTATTAAATTTGTACCTTAGGCTTTGCATCCATGAGCAAACAAAAGTTCATTACAGAAGAGGAAAAACTTAAACTACACCTCAGTCGTTCCTATGAAGAGCGTTTCAGAAACCTTATTGCCTTGATTCGCTTAGGCAAAAAACTTAAGGCTGCTAAAATTACTTCCCAACCAGCAGGTGATGGATTACCTGGATGAGGATATTCTCAATTTGTGGCGCCTGCTGCACAAAAACCAAACCAAATACATTATGGTTGGGGGCTTTGCCTGTTCGCTTCACGGGTTTAATCGCATGACGGAGGACATTGATATTTGGATTAAAGATGATGTTGAAAATAGAAAGCGTTTAAGAAAAGCCCTTCATGAATTGGGGCTTGGTGATTTTGAAAGTATAGAAACAACGGAGTTTGTGCCCGGCTACACCAGCATAAGCTTGGGCTCAGGATTTGAACTGGACATCATGAGTTACTTAACAGGGTTAAAACAAATTGAATTTGATGAATGTTATCAGATTTCACCAACTGCATTAATTGAAGAAATTCCCGTTAAGTTTTTACACATTAACCAACTGATTGAAGCGAAAAAAGCTTCTGCCAGACCAAAGGATCTCTTGGATGTGGAAGAACTTGAAAAAATCCGAAAAATGCAGAGCAGCAAAGGACGTTAAGCCACCCTCAACTGGCTCAGGCGCGCGTTGTTGAGTTTGTCCAAAGCGTAATCCAATGTCACCAGGTAATGTTTCACAGATTTTTCTTCCGAAGGCAAGCTGTACATTAAATCCGTCATAATGGCTTCGCAAATGCCACGCAGACCTCTGGCACCCAATTTAAACTCAAGGGCTTTGTCAACAATTAAATCCAGCACTTCGTTTTCGAACTCCAGCTTGGTGCCTTCCATTTTAAACAGATGCACGTATTGTTTGATAAGCGCGTTTTTGGGCTCAGTTAAAATGGCCCTTAGGGTGGCACGGTCCAAAGGTTTCAGGTAGGTAAGCACCGGCAAACGTCCGATGAGTTCGGGAATTAAACCAAAGGATTTTAAATCCTGAGGCGAAACGTATTGCAGCAAATTGCCTTTGTCGATTTCGTTTTGGTTGATGGATGCGGTAAAACCCATGGCCTGGGTGTTCAAACGCTTGGCAATTTTTTTCTCAATGCCATCAAACGCCCCTCCGCAAATAAATAAAATGTTTTTGGTGTTCACCTGTATCATTTTGGCGTCGGGGTGTTTGCGTCCGCCTTGTGGGGGCACATTCACCGTGGTGCCTTCCAGCAATTTCAGCATGGCCTGCTGCACGCCTTCACCGCTCACATCGCGGGTAATCGAAGGGTTATCGCTTTTACGGGCAATTTTATCAATTTCATCAATAAAAACAATGCCGCGTTCGGCCGCTGCCACATCGTAATCGGCGGCCTGCAACAAACGGGTCAACACACTTTCCACATCTTCGCCCACATAACCGGCTTCGGTTAACACGGTAGCATCGGCAATACAAAAGGGCACCTGCAGCATGTTGGCAATGGTGCGGGCCAGCAGGGTTTTACCGGTACCGGTTTCACCCACTAAAATGAGGTTGGATTTATCAATCTCAATCTCCTCCTTGTTGTTTTTAGAAGCGTGGCTGATGCGTTTAAAATGGTTGTACACCGCCACACTCAGCACTTTTTTGGCCTCATCCTGACCAATGACGTACTCGTCCAGTTTTTGTTTAATGGCCTGAGGTTTCAGTAAATTCAGGGCGTGTTGAATCTGTTGTTTCTGTTCTCCAACGCTTTCTTCTTTAATAATGTTGTGGGCTTGTTGAATGCAGGCATCGCACACGTGCCCGTTAATGCCCGCGATTAAAATTTTACTTTCTTTTTTGTCTCTCCCGCAGAGGGAACAGCGTATTCCGGTATCTTTTGCCATGGTGGTTTACAAAGGTAATAAATTGGGGTGAAAGGGCTGTGTATTAAGGTTTGTTATGAATTGGTTTGATTTGGGCGTGTCCCCTTAAGCTGAGGCATACCTTAAAACACAGGCCTCGCTTCAGGGGTCGGGCTGCTTCAGGCTCCGCTGCGCTCCGGCTTTTTTTGATTTCGGGCTAAGGCCCTCATCAAAAAAGAGCTAAACCTTTCGCATCCCTCACGCAGCAATAAAATACGAGCCGAGTCGATTGTCAGTCTGAGCACCCGCCTGCCGGACGGGCAGGGAGTCGAAGACCGATTAACAAGACCAAAAAGAAATTAGTGTGCTAAATATTGAAGATTTTAAGTGAATCTATTAAAAGGGTGACTTTATTTTTACATAAACCCAAGCTCCAGCTGGGCTACTTCGCTCATCATGTCTTTTTCCCAGGGCGGTTCAAAGGTGAGTTTTAATTCTGCGGAGGCAATTCCCGGCAGCAACTTCAGTTTATTTTCAACCTCGGCCGGCAAACTTTCGGCAACCGGACAATTAGGAGACGTGAGGGTCATCACAATCTTTAAATTGTTTTCCTCATCAAGGTGCAATTCGTAAATGAGTCCCAACTCCCAAATATCGACCGGAATTTCAGGATCGTAGCAGGTTTTGATCTCGTCGATGACTCTCTGCATTAACTCCGTATTTTTAGTAACAATGATGGCTGGCATAGTTAAATGTATTTAAGTCCTTCTTTTTTCATGGTTTGTATCATGCTCACTAATCCATTGGCTCTTGTGGGACTAAGATGTTGCACCAAACCAATTTTATTAATAAAATCCAATTTTGCATTCACCACATCCTGGGGTGTTTGACCGGATAATACCCTGATGATTAAAGCCACCATACCTTTTGTGATAATCGCATCGCTGTCAGCAGTAAAAACAAGTTTCCCGTCCTTTAGTTCAGAATTTAACCAAACCCGGCTTTGACACCCTTTAATGATACGATCATCTGTTTTCAAAGAAGGGTCAATTAAAGGAAGGTGTTTGCCCAAATCAATGATGTGCTCGTATTTGGATTCCCAGTCCTCTCCAAACAATCCGAATTCCTCGATTATTTCGTTTTCGATTTCTTCTATACTCATGACTTAGTTCAGCATCTTTATGACTCGCTTTAATTTCTCAATAAAAAAATCAATCTCTTCTAAAGTATTATAAACCGCAAACGAAATTCTCACGGTACCGGGAACACCAAGCAGGTTCATCAAAGGTTGCGTACAATGGTGACCGGTTCTTACCGCAATACCGTATTGATCCAACAAGGTACCCACATCAAAAGGATGCTGGTTTTTAATATTAAACGAAATAACTCCCGCTTTGTGAGCCGAGTCGCCGTAGAGGATTACTTCCGGCAATTCCCGCAAACGCTTTTGCGCGTGCTGAACCAAAAGGTTCTCGTGCTGATGCAAATGGTCCATACCCAATTCACGCATAAAGGATACGGCTTCAGAAAAGCCAATGGCTCCTGCAATGTGTGGAGTTCCGGGCTCAAAACGTAAAGCGCCTTCAGCGTATTCGGTTTTTTCAAAACTCACGGTTTTAATGGTACCGCCTCCTGTTTTAGAGATCGGCAGATGCTTCAGCCACTTTTCCGAAAGGTAAAGCAAACCAATTCCGGTGGGGCCGTACATTTTATGAGCACTGCAAACAAAAAAATCGGGCTCAAGTGCTTTCAGGTCAATGGCCATGTGCGGGGCTGATTGGGCCCCATCAATTAACAGAGGAATATGGTGTTTAACAGAAATGGATTTGATGTGTTCCAAATTGCTTATCAAACCTAAAGTGTTGGATACATGGGTGACCGCAATCAATTTTGTTTTATCAGAAATCAGCGGCTCAATGGCCTCAACATCCAATTGCTGATTTTCTTTCAGAGGAATCACTTTTAATTTACCGCCCTGTTCTTCGGCCCACAGTTGCCAGGGCAAAATATTGGAGTGGTGTTCATAGGCGGCGAGAACAATTTCATCCCCCCTTTGCAAATGGTTTTTAGCGAGCCCCTGCGCCACCATGTTAATTGAGTCGGTAGTGCCGGCCGTGAAAATGATTTGTTGTTGGTTGCTAACATTAAAAAAAGAAGCCAGGCTTTTACGCGCGGCCTCAAAGGCTTCAGTGGCTTCACGGCTTAAGGTGTGAACACCCCGGTGAATGTTAGAGTTGTAATTGGAGTAATAACGACTGATGGCCTCAATCACCCGTAATGGTTTTTGACTGGTGGCTCCGTTGTCGAAATACACCAGGTTTTGCCCATTTACTTTTCGTTGAAGTATGGGAAACTGTTGGCGAATATGGTTTTGATCGATCAAATTATAGGGTGTGCTCAAATAATTGACTTACGCTTTCCTGCAGTTCTTCTGTGGCTAAATGTTGAATCACTTCTCCTGCAAAGGCCTGAAGCAATAGTTTTTTAGCGCTTTCTTCTCCAATGCCTCTGGCTTTTAAATAAAATAAAGCAGATTCATCTATTTTTCCGGTTGAAGTGCCGTGTGAACATTTTACATCATTGGCATAAATTTCCAGCTGTGGTTTGGTATAAATACTGGCCTCATCGCTCAACAAAATATTTTTGCTGCTTTGGTAAGCATTGGTTTTTTGAGCATGGGCCTGAACAAAAACTTTCCCGTTAAACACACCTGTGCTTTTTCCATTGGCAATGCCCTTGTATAACTCGTTGCTTTCGCAATTGGGCACACGGTGATCCATGAGGGTGTGGTTATCGATCAGCTGAGTGCCATTGGCGGCAAATAAACCGTACAGGTGTGCAGCGGCATATTCCCCGTTCAAAGAAACGTTGTGGTTGTTTCGGATAAGCTGTGCTCCGGAACTGATGCTGGTGCAATCGTAAACAGCTTCCCGATCCAGGTGTGCGTTAACCGTATTTACAGCATACACTTTTGAATGCTCGTTCTGAAGTTCGCTTGCAATAAGTTGAGCCCCTTTTTCTAGTTGACGTTCGCTCACCGAATTGATAAATACCTTGTGTTCACCAAGGTGTTTAGTTTCCAGGATAACCTGAGCTTTTGCACCTTCCTGAAGATGAATAAAATGCCGGGTGTTTAAAAATACTTCAGAGCTGGCATTGACCACATTGAGAATGCAAATGGGGTTTTTAAGTATGGTGTTTTTTGGAATTTCAACAAACAGCCCATCGCTGCTAAAGGCAGTGTTCAAAGCCACAAAGGCATCCTGCTTCACTGGGGCTAATTGAGCGATGTAGGAAGCACGTTTCGCGTCTAACTTCGAAAAGGCGCTTACTAAAATCTCTTCTTTTTCAAACGCATCGCTGTATTCAGGAGAAAAAACACCATTCAAAAGTACCAGAGTAATGTTGCCCTTGTTTGAAAAGCTATTTTTTACCAGTTCAGTACTGAACTTTTGTTCAATGTTCTGAAATTCCTTTTTCAGAATGGCTTCCACATTACAGTATTTGTAATCTTCATGTTTGTTGTTGGGAATGCCATTTTCCTCCAGATACTGTAGGGCTTCTATCAGTACATTTTCCTGTAAAAAGGCCACCTTGTTCCCTTGAGAGGAAAGACGGTGGATGAGGGTTTGGGTTAATGTTGATTTTTCTGCGATCATGCTCACGTAGTGTCCCTGTTATACTTTTTCCTGTTCAAATTGTTTTTTGATTTCATCGTAACCTTTGGCTTCCAGTTCCAGGGCCAGTTCTTTGTTGCCTGATTTAACAATGCGACCATTGTATAAAATATGTACAAAGTCAGGAACGATGTAATCCAGCAACCTTTGGTAGTGAGTAATCACAATAAAAGCGTTGTTTTTGTTGCGCAAGGTGTTTACACCATTGGCTACTATTTTTAAAGCGTCAATGTCCAAACCCGAATCGGTTTCATCCAGAATAGCCAGTTTAGGATCGAGCATGGCCATTTGAAAAATTTCGTTGCGTTTTTTCTCACCTCCGCTGAATCCCTCGTTTACACTTCGGTTGGCGAGTTTGCCATCCAGTTCAACGAGTTTTTGTTTTTCTTTCACTAGGGCCAGAAAGTCCTTTGCCGGAATGGCCTCCAGTCCTTTGTAAGCTCTGATTTCATTCAAAGCGGTTTTAAGAAAGTTAATGTTGCTTACACCTGGAATTTCAACCGGGTATTGAAAGGCCAAAAACAAACCTTCACGCGCACGGTCCTCCGCCGATAGGTCCAAGAGATTTTTTCCATTAAAAATTACCTCTCCTTCGGTAACTTCGTAATCTTCTTTTCCTGCCAAAACACTGGATAAGGTGGATTTTCCGGAACCGTTCGGTCCCATTATGGCGTGAACTTCTCCGGCTTTTACCTCAAGGTTGATGCCTTTAAGGATTTGTTTTCCTTCAACAGAAGCGTGCAGGTTTTTGATGCTGATCATGGTGTTGCGATTTGATAATTGTAATTAAAGATCTCAGCTGAAAAAGTTTCAACTGTAAAATTTTGTTTTTGAAGATTCCAGATGTAGATCGACAAGTTGTCTCCGGCCTTTACATCCGCGTTCATGTTGGCGCTGAAGTTATAGGTTTTGCTTTCGCAACAGTCAACCGCAGGCGTTTCGTTCAGAGCAAATTGAAAATAGGATTTGAGCGTTTTGTTTTGACTATCTTGCAAAGCAACACAAACCAAGGCACGTTGGCTTGAATGTAATGCGGTTTCCTTTCTGGACAAGCGTATTTTTAAAAAGAGACGATTGGATGAAAAACCAAGACTATCGAAGTGCATCACCAATCCATATTCTTTACCGGAGTAATCAAAGGGCTGATTCAATTCCAGTTCTTTGGAAAGAACAGCTGAGGGTGGTGTTTTGGCATAAGGCGGGTAATCGTTCATGCCTCCCAGGCAAGATTTGTATTTGTCGGATGTTTTCAGAAAAATGTAACTCCATTTTTCGTAATTCATACCCGACCTGAGCAAAATACCGGCGCTGCTCTGGTAGGTGTAAACCAGGTTAACAAAAACCAAAATCAAAGCAGGTATCAAAACGGAGGTGAACAACACCGGTTTTTCATTGAAGTGCATGAACAACTTCGCCCCAAGCAAAGCAAACACGGCGTAAAAATCCACCAGCACACGAATGCCCAGTCCATCAAAATAAGTGTAGGCACTATAAGCTGAAAAAAAGTAGATTAAAAGAGCGAGGAAACCGAAGATCACTATAAAACGATACCTGCTTTCTCGGAACATGGGAAACACACCCAACAGAAATAAAAAACAAAGCGGGGTGTAAACAAACAAACCGGCTTCGAAGCCAAACAATACCTCAAACAAGTGAGGGTGCAACCAGTCAAAACCATAAGCGGCGTAACGATCGCTGAAAAGCGTGTTTTCAAACCGCATCCAAATCAACAACTGAAAAACAACAAACAACAACAAGAGTCCGATGGAATAATAAAATGCTCTTCGCTTTAAGAGCCCCTTAACACCGGCTATAAAATCTGCACCGGATTCGTAGAGGAAAGGAACAAAAAGCACAATCAAGATATTGTTGGGACGAATCAGGAGAATGACCCCCAGCATTAAAGCGCTAAGCAAAATGTATTGATTGGTTTTAGCTTGCACAAACGAAGCGTAGAAATATAAAAAGGCCGATATCGCTGCAAAGGAATATACATGCGACATGGCAGGTTCAACAATGCTGTATTGGAACAAGGTGGTTCCAAAAAACAAAAGCAGAATGACTAAATTGGAGATACGATTGGAAATGCCCTGAACCTTAAAAAACTTCGTCAAATAGAACAATCCAAGCAAGGCATAGCAGAGTCCGGCTAAACTGATGCTTATTTGGTAAGGTAAACTCAAACCATTGGTGCTAAAATTAAAAAGTACTGCAAATAAGGTGGCGAGTAAATAAAAGGGCAGGAGCAGGAGCGATAATCCGGCGGGGTGATGGGTGATGGTGTTAATGGTTCCGGGTTTCAGCCACTCGTAATCGGGCAAATAGGTTTTACTGAATGTGGCTTGCAAATAGTAATAGTAATATTCGGGGTCTCCGTCAATAAAATTAACAGCGCTTGTGTTGTGATTTTTCCAGACTAAAAAATAAGAGGCTATAAGGCCTCCCAGCCCGGCAAGCGATAAAACATAACGACTATAATTATTTTGAACAGAAGCGAACACTTTAACCTACACTGCCCTCCAAACTGATGGCCAGAAGTTTTTGCGCTTCAACCGCAAATTCCATAGGCAATTTATTCAGTACTTCTTTGCAGTAGCCGTTAACGATAAGCGCAATGGCCTTTTCCATATCGATGCCCCTTTGTTTGCAATAAAATAATTGGTCTTCGCCGATTTTACTGGTTGTGGCTTCGTGTTCCACCACCGCGCTTTTGTCTTTTATTTCAATATAGGGGAAGGTGTGTGCTCCGCATTGATCACCCATCAGCAAACTGTCGCACTGCGAAAAGTTTCTTGCATTTGTGGCGCCTTTACGAATCTGAACCAAACCGCGGTAGGAGTTGTTGCTTTTTCCCGCGCTGATGCCTTTTGAAATAATGGTGCTTCTGGTATTGCGACCAATGTGAATCATTTTGGTACCGGTATCGGCTTCCTGACGGTTATTGGTTAAGGCAACGGAATAAAATTCACCCACCGAATTATTTCCTTTCAAAATCACGGATGGGTATTTCCAGGTGATGGCTGAGCCTGTTTCCACCTGTGTCCAGGAGATTTTGGAATTGTCTTCTAAACAAATACCGCGTTTGGTCACAAAATTAAAAATACCGCCTTTGCCATCTTTATCACCGGGATACCAGTTTTGTACCGTGCTGTATTTTACCTCAGCGTCGCGGTGAGCAATAATTTCTACAATGGCCGCGTGTAATTGGTTTTCGTCGCGTTGTGGAGCAGTACAGCCTTCGAGGTAAGAAACATAAGAGGATTCATCGGCGACAATCAGGGTTCTTTCAAACTGTCCGGTGCCGGTGGAGTTAATACGAAAATAAGTGGACAATTCCATAGGACAGCGTACACCTTTTGGAATGTAACAAAACGAACCGTCGCTAAATACCGCGCTGTTTAATGCGGCATAATAGTTGTCGGTGTAAGGCACAACAGTACCCATGTATTTTTTGATGAGTTCAGGGTGTTCAATGACTGCCTCGCTGAAGGAACAAAAGATAATTCCTTTTTCGGCAAGTGTTTCCCGAAAGGTGGTTTTCACTGATACGCTGTCGAACACAGCATCCACCGCAATGTTGGATTGTACGCCGCTTAACCGTTTCTGTTCTTCGAGAGAGATGCCCAGTTTTTCGAAGGTCTTGAGTAATTCAGGATCTACCTCATCCAGACTTTTTAATTCCGGTTTCTTTTTTGGTGCGGAATAATAGCTGATGTCCTGAAAATTAATTTTTGGATAAGGGATGTGTGCCCAATGATTGGGCTCTTTCATGGTCAGCCAATGGCGGAAAGCTTTCAAACGAAATTCCAGCATCCATTCCGGTTCATTTTTTTTGGCACTCAAAGCCTTCACCACATCTTCATTCAGTCCTTTGGCAAAGGTGTCGGAATCAATGTCGGTGGTAAACCCCCATTTGTATTCGCTGTTAATATGTTCTTCTAATATTTCGTTTTGTTCCGGCATCGTCAATTTCGTTTTAGTGTCATTCGTGCAATCCGATAGCTATCGGGTCTTGGCTTAAACCGAGAAGGATTCCCCACAACCACAGGTACGATTGGCGTTGGGATTATTAAACACAAATCCTTTCCCGTTCAAACCTCCAGTGTATTCCAATTCAGTACCTACCAGATATAAGAAGCTTTTGCGGTCAACAACAATTTTAATACCCTTGTCTTCGAACTGCTGATCGCCTTCTTTCATTTGATTGTCGAATTCCAGTTTGTACGACAAACCGGAACATCCACCACCTTCAACCCCAACGCGAATAAAGGTGTCAAGAGGGCGGTTTTCAGCCTTTATCAATTCAAGAGCATGATTTTTGGCATTTTCGGTTACAGTAATCATAACGTATTGTTTTATAGGTATATAACTAATTATAATTAATTAGACTAAATCTAATTAGGCTACAAAAATACCATAAAAATGGTAGAGAAGCAAAGCTCTAACACAAATTAAGAGTGATTGTTCAGGAAGCGGATATTAAGGGTTAAAAGCCCTAAAATTCACTTTTAACGTGAAATTGTATATCGGGAAATTTTTCCCTGGCCATTTGCAGCAACCAGGCACTTTCAGCGAGAAACACAGGCCGGCCTTCCTTATCCTGGGCAATGTGGGCATGGCGGTCCTGAAGGAAGGTGTCGAGTTTCTTTTTATCCTCACAGCTCACCCAAAGTGCCTTGTAGAGGTCAATCTGGTCGAAACTGGCGCTGGCATTGTATTCCGATTTTAAACGGTGCTGAATCACCTCAAACTGAAGCGCTCCAACGGTTCCGATTATTTTTCTTCCATCCACTTTTTTGGTGAACAACTGGGCAACCCCTTCATCGGTCAACTGCTCTAAACCCTTTTGAAGTTGTTTGGTTTTCATGGGGTCGAGGTTGGTCACGTACCTGAAAAGTTCGGGCGAAAAGCTGGGAATACCCTTAAATTGCAGATCTGCGCCTTCGGTTAATGAGTCCCCAATTTTAAAATTGCCGGCATCGTATAAACCCACCACATCTCCGGGATAAGCCTCGTCGATCACCGATTTTTGCTGAGCCATAAAAGCTGTTGGGTTGCTGAACCTCAACTGTTTTTTATCCCTTACATTGTAATAGTATTTGTTGCGCTCAAACTTTGCGGAGCAAATTCTCAAAAAAGCAATGCGGTCGCGGTGTTTGGGGTCGAGGTTGGCGTGTATCTTAAACACAAATCCGCTGAATTTAGCGTCCTCGGGTTTTACTGTTCCATGGTCGGTTTCTCTTGGTCCGGGAGAAGGAGCAATTTCCACAAAACAATCCAGCAACTCGTGTATACCAAAGTTGTTCACTGCACTTCCGAAAAACACCGGGGAAATCTTGCCTTGCAGGTATTTTTCAGGGTCCAGGGTATCGTAAACCCCATCAATAAGGTCAACATCCGCTTTTAATTGTTCGGCAAAGTCTGCGCCCACACGCTTTTCAATCAAAGGATCATCGATGTTATTGATGGTGACTTTTTCTTCAACGGTGGTTTTACTGTCGCCCTGAAACAGGTTTAAGGCTTTTTTGCTGAGGTCGTAAACCCCTTTGAATGATTTTCCAATACCAATGGGCCAGGTCATGGGCCTCACTTTTATATTGAGCTCTTTTTCAATTTCATCCAGCAAATCAAAAGGGTTCTGCCCTTCGCGGTCGAGTTTATTGATAAACACAATCACCGGGGTGTTGCGCATGCGGCATACCTCAAGCAATTTACGGGTTTGAGGCTCTACCCCTTTTACGCAATCAATCACCATGATAACACTGTCAACAGCGCTGAGGGTACGGTAGGTGTCTTCTGCAAAATCCTCGTGACCGGGGGTATCCAGAATATTTACTTTGTAATTTTTGTAATCGAAGGCCATAACCGAGGTGGAAACGGAGATCCCCCTCTGTTTTTCAATTTCCATAAAGTCGGAGGTGGTCGACTTTCTGATTTTGTTCGATTTTACGGCTCCCGCGGTCTGTATGGCCCCTCCGAACAGCAGCAGCTTTTCGGTAAGTGTTGTTTTCCCCGCATCGGGGTGAGCAATAATGGCAAAAGTCCTTCTTCTTTTTATCTCCTCTGAAATGGTCATACAGGGCTGAATTGGCCGGCAAAGATAATCCTTTTTTGAAGTATTGAGGGAAGCCCGGGATAATCACAACTTACAGTTAATAAGATTCATAGGCCTCAACTCAGGCCGGTACTTTGTTCGTTAAATTTAACTTCTGTAATTCAGAGCCCCTGCATGAAAAAAACGAGAATACTGCTGCCTCTCCTTTGTTTCATTTTAAACGTTTCGGCTCAAACCGAAACCAAGATTCCTACTTACAAAACGTATTTTGAAGAGGGCTCTTTCCTTATGGTGGAAAACGATCCTGTTGGTGCCCTGCGAAATTTCGAGATCGCCTACCGCATGGATTCCTCTTCGGCCAACATCAATTACATGCTGGGAATTTGTTATCTTCAATCCAGCACGAAAAAAGCCAAAGCCGAATACCACCTGGCGCGAGCCGTTAAAGACATTTCAAATTCTTACAAAGCCGATATGGCTTCTGAAAAGGCAGCCCCTCCTTTAGCCTATTTTTTTTACGGACAAGCCTTGCACCTGAACTACAAATTTGATGAAGCACTCAAACAGTTTGCAGAATTCAGCCGCTATGTTGACCCAAAAGACAAAGAGTATGTAAAAATGCTTGAGAAGGAAGTAGCCACTTCAAGCCTGGCTAAAACCATGGTGGCCAATCCCATTAATGTAATGATCACCAACATGGGCGACAGCATTAACAGCCCTTACCCGGAATACAGCCCCGTTTTGAACGCCGACGAAAACACCCTTATTTTTACCACCCGACGTCCCAGCAGCACCGGAGGACAAAAAACGCCCGAGGGATTGTATTTCGAAGACATAGTGGTGAGCCATAAAGACGAAAACGGGATTTGGAGTAAACCTGTGAGCCTGAGCGAAAACGTGAACTCCATGGGACATGAGGCTTCCATTAATTTATCGCCGGACGGGCAAATTTTGATTGTGTTTAAGGACAACAATGGCAACGGGGATATTTATTACACCAGTTTCGACGGCACCCAGTGGAGCATTCTCAATGAATTCGGATCGAACGTAAACACCGAGTTCTGGGAGTCGCACGCCTGCCTTAATGCGGATGGTACTGTTTTGTTTTTTGCCTCTGATCGCCCGGGAGGCTACGGCGGAAAAGACATTTACCGTTGTGTGAAATTACCGAACGGGCAATGGAGCAAAGCACTGAACATGGGTGAGAACATCAATTCAGAGTACGATGAAGATGGGGCTTTTATTCATCCCGATGGACAAACGTTTTTTTATTCCACCAATGGTTACAAAACCATGGGGGGTTACGATATCATGTACGCTACACTTAACGAAGACAATAAATTTTCAAACGCCACCAATATTGGTTATCCTGTAAATACCACAGATGATGATATTTTTTACGTGACCTCCCCGGATGGAAAAAGAGGGTATTTTTCTTCCGCTAAAAAAGACGGGTTTGGAGAAAACGACATTTACCGAATTACCATTGCCGAACCACGTGAAAAATTTCTGGCCCTCTTCAAAGGACGTTTGATTCCGGCAGAAGGCGAATCACTGCCGGATCATCTGGTAATTGTTGTGCGCGACAAGGAATCGAATGAAATTGTTGGAACTTACAGGCCGCGGCTTGAGAACGGCAGCTTTTCCACTATTTTACCACCAGGCAAAGAATACAATTTTTCATACAGAACCGAATCGGGCGAAGAGTTTTACAACGAGGATGTAAGTGTTAACCGCAACCAGTCGTATCAGGAAATCAAACGGGAAGTAAATCTGGAGCCTGTAAAACTGGTGGGAAAGGTAAAGGTAAAACACCAGGACATAGTGCTGAACATGAAAGTGATGAACAGCAAAAAACACCCCCGTGCTATTGGCAAAGCAAAAATTACTTTGGTGTGCGATTCCTGCACCCCTCAGGTGCTGGAAGCCGATTCGCTTGGAAACAGCAATGGACTGGTATTAGAAGCTGACAAAAACTACACCGTGTATGCCGAAACCAGTTACAAACGTTCGGCACCAATTGTCATCAGTACAGCCGGGATGTCAACCGCCCGCATGATGAACCAACCCCTTTACCTTTATGGGAAATCTGAAAAATACTCTGCGGTGGAATACCGCCTTAACCTGCTGGTAAAAAATACCAAAAACAACCTTCCTGTCGCCGATGCTGAGGTGGCCCTGACCTCAAGTGGCGGCAAAACCCTGCTGCTGAGAACCGACGCGGCGGGCATGTTAAACGATGTGCCCCTGAGTTCTGAAACCAAATACACGTTTATGGCCAGCAAATTCGGCTACGCTTCGGATAAAGAAAGTTTCACGACAGGACCCATTGAAGAGGCAGCCTCCATCAATAAAGAAATTGCACTTACCATTGAACAGGATTCGGGTGCCTTGGCGAACTGTCAACTTCCTGACACCGAGTACGAAGTGTACTTTAAGTACAACCGCAATAAAAAAGAGTCAAGCGACCCTTGCTGGGAAAATTTCACCAAAAAACTCAGCCAGCTGAGCAGGTCAGGAAAAGTTACAGTATTGGTGTATGGGAGTGCGTCCAAGGTACCGACCCGCAAATTCGGGAACAACGAAAAGTTAGCACAGGTCAGGGCCTCGCGTTTACGTAAAGACATTGTTGAAGCCGTGCGTTTATTGGGAGGTGATCCTACCAAATTACAATTCAGTTTGAGTTCTTCGGTAGGGGGCCCTGAATACATGGGCGATTGGAACATCGGCCGTAAAAAGTATGAAGCCCACCAATTCTCCAAAGCCAAGGTGAAGTAATCCAATTTCAATACCTCTCAACTTTCTTTTTAGTACTTTTGCGCGATGACATCGCCACAGTGGTTTGAAAATTGGTTTAATTCGCCCTATTACCATTTATTATACAACCACCGCAATTACAACGAAGCCAATCTTTTTATTCAGAACCTATGCCGGCAGTTGCAACTCAAAGCACACGACAAAGTGTGGGATTTGGCCTGCGGAAAAGGCCGGCATTCATTGGCTTTACATCAACTGGGTTTGGATGTCACCGGTACCGACCTTGCTGCCAACAGCATACAGGAAGCACAAAACAGTGCAGAAGAAGGACTTGATTTTTTTGTACACGACATGCGTAAACCCTTTCGCGAAACATATTTTGACGTAGTGCTCAATTTGTTTACCAGTTTGGGGTATTTTTCAGACGAGTGCGACAATGAAAAGGTGTTTAAAAATGTTGATGCGGCCTTAAAATCCGGTGGTTTATTTTTGATTGATTTTTTTAACTCTCAAAAAGTGCTGAGTTCATTCAGAAACCAGTACACAGAAAAGCGCGGCGACATCACATTTCAGATTACAAAACAGGTTCAAAACAAACGAATCAACAAACACATTGAATTCAATTGTGGCAATAAAGATTATTTTTTTGAAGAGCAGGTCTCATTGCTAGGTCTTGAAGACTTTGTGAGTTTCGCCAAATACACTAATTTAAAACTGGAAAAAGTGTATGGTAATTACCATTTTGAAACTTTTGACCCATTACACTCTGATCGCCTGATAGTTATTTTTAGAAAAGAAAAGTGATAACCCTTTTGTACATACTTTTTTTAATTGCACCCATTCTGCTTACCGGGAGTCTGGCACTGGTGATTCGCGTCAATCAGGTCAACCTTCGCTTGCTGCTGGCCTTTAGCGCGGCTTATCTTTTTGCCCTTTCCATTATTCATCTATTGCCTGAAGCCTATGAATTTGGTCAGGTAAAACAAATGGGTTTGTTTATTGTGCTTGGATTTACGATTCAATTGATAATCGATACGTTTAGCACAGGAATTGAACACGGACACGTGCACCTGCACAGCACCGAATGTAAATCGCACTTACCCATGGGCATTGTAGTGGGATTGTTTATGCACTCTTTCCTTGAAGGCTTACCGGTGTATAACATAAATCCATCTCAAACCTCAAACATCAACCATCAATTGGTGATTGGTTTGGCAATGCACAACATCCCCATCAGTTTGGCTTTCGCCGGTTTATTGAAAGAACACGAAGCGAAAGCCGCAAAAAGATGGATATTGCTGATTGCATTTTCCTTGATGAGTCCATTGGGCTATTTGTTTAGTTACATGCTTCAGAACTATGGTTTAAAACATTACGAGTATTTTGGGCACATGGCTTTTGCAGTAGTGATAGGCATTTTTCTTCATATCTCCACTGCTATACTTTTCGAATCCAGCGAACACCACAAGTACAACCGCAGTAAAATTCTGTTTATGGCCGGGGGTATTGTGCTGGCTTACCTTATCAGCTGATGCAAAGGGACACGTTTTTTGCTGATGTGATCGTGCCACTCAGTGTGCCGAGAAAGTACACCTATCGTGTGCCTTTAGAATTGAACGAGGCGGTTGCCAAAGGGAAACGTGTTTTGGTTCAATTTGGCAAATCAAAAGTGTATACCGGCATCGTGTATGCCATTCATCAGCAGGCACCCACGGATTATACCGCTAAGTATCTCGAAGCGGTGCTCGATGATGAGGCCATTGTTAACGATATCCAACTCCGGTTTTGGGACTGGATGGCCTACTACTATTGTGCCCATCCGGGTGAAGTGATGAACGCAGCGCTTCCGGCGGGACTAAAATTATCCAGCACCTCACACGTTCAGTTAAACCCTGAATTTAACTTCGAGGAATCGGCACATGATGTGTTTACCGAACGCGAACATGAAGTGCTGGATGCATTACACGCTCATTCGAATCTCGACTTTGATGCCTTAGCGGAAATTCTGAAAATAAAATCGGCTCATCCCCTCATTCACAAACTTTTAAAAAAGAATGCGGTGTTGATTTATGAGGATGTAAAAGAAAAATACAAACCAAAGCTTCAGCACCTTTTACGTTTGCACTCCAGGTATTCGGAAGAAAAAAACTTAAAGGACTTGATACAGCAATTGGAAAAAAAGGCTTTTAAACAGGCTGAATTGGTACTGAAATACCTTCAATTGCAAAAGCAAAGTGGCAAAGTAAACAAGGATGGACAGGAACCACCCTGGATCAGGGTTTCCGAACTGGGTCAGGGCACAGAGCTGTCCGCTATGAAAGCACTGATAAAAAAGCAAGTGTTCGAAGACAAACAGGTGGAAGTAGGTCGTTTGTTATTTGAATCGGCTTCCCAAAGTCGCAAGGCTCTTAGCGTTAAACAACAAAAGGTGCTTGACGAAATAAAAGCCAGCTTCAATGAAAATAAACCGGTACTCTTTCAGGGGGTTACAGGTAGCGGTAAAACGGAAGTATACATTCATTTGATTCAGGAAGCGCTTGATCGAAACGAACAGGTGCTTTACCTTTTACCGGAAATTGCATTAACCACTCAATTGATCACCCGCCTCAGGGCTGTTTTCGGAGAATTGGTTGGGGTTTACCATTCCCGATTCAGTGAAAACGAAAGAGTGGAGATTTGGAATAAAGTACTTCAGTTTACTCCCGCCGGATCCACGCCTTCCTCTACCAGGGACCAATGCAGAATTATTCTTGGTGCACGATCAGCCTTGCTGCTGCCCTTTCAAAAGCTGGGTCTGGTGGTTGTTGACGAGGAGCACGACGCTTCTTTTAAACAACAAGACCCTGCGCCACGTTATCAGGCCAGAGATGCTGCTCTTTACCTGGCTTCCCTCCACAAAGCGAAAGTACTTTTGGGTAGCGCCACTCCTTCGGTGGAGTCCTTCTTTCTGGCAGAACAGGGCAAATACAAATTGGTAAAACTTCATACACAGTTTGAAGAAAGCGGAGGTACTGAAGTTAAAATTTGCGACCTGAAGTATTTTCAGCAAACCCAGCAAATGAGGGCCATACTTACCCGTCCTTTGTATGAGGGTATAGAAAACGCTCTTGCCAAAAAACATCAGGTTATTTTGTTTCAAAACCGCAGAGGATTTGCGCCTTACACCGAGTGCCGTGATTGTGCTCACGTTCCTCATTGTGTTCAGTGTGATGTGTCACTGATTTACCATAAACAGCAGGATAAACTGGTTTGCCATTACTGCGGCTACACCTGCCCTCCACCTAAAGTATGCGCGGCCTGCGGAAGTGCCAACCTGCAGTACAAGGGTCTGGGTACCGAAAAAATTGAAGAAGACATTGAGGTGCTTTTTCCGAAAGCCAAAATCACCCGGATGGACCTTGACAGCACACGCAGCAAATACGCCTACAAACAAATTATTGATGATTTCGAATCCGGGAATGTTGACATTCTTATTGGCACACAAATGGTCACTAAAGGACTCGATTTTAAAAACGTTCAGGTGGTTGGCATTTTAAATGCAGATTCCATACTCAACTTTCCCGATTTTAGATCCTTTGAAAGGGCCTTTCAGCTCATCACTCAGGTGAAGGGTCGCGCGGGAAGAGGAACTGAAATTGGGGCCGTGTACATACAAACCTCACATCCTGAGCACAAGGTGCTTGAGTTTGTGAAGGAAAACAAGTACGCTGATTTTTTTAAGGATGCCCTGAAGGATCGTGAACTCTATTTTTACCCTCCTTTTTCCCGTTTATTCGAACTTACTGTGATTAGTGCTGACATGAATGAAGTCAATCACCTGGCTGAGGAGTTGTTTAAACTTTTAAGTCTGGAGTTTAAAAATCATTTACTGGGTCCAGAATTCCCTTTGGTGGCAAAAATCAAAAACCGTTATCATAAACGTATACTTCTGAAAGTAGGCAGAGATGAAAAAGGGAAGACCATTCGTCAGGCGATTTACACCTGTTTGGATTATCTTCAATTTAAGCACAAGGCCTGGAAATACCGTGTGGCCATTGATGTAGACCCAAATTAAGGACTATCGGAAAAAGCGTAACTTTACAGCCCCGTTTAACGGAAGACCATGAAAACCAAAAGCCTCAAAAAGAACAAAGTGAATGTTGTGACCCTGGGTTGCAGCAAAAACCTGGTAGACAGCGAAGTGCTGATGGGGCAACTCAAAGCCAATAAATTTGAAGTGGAGCATGAGGGAAAAGACGATGATCATCAAATTGTAATCATTAACACCTGTGGTTTTGTTGAAAACGCAAAACAGGAAAGCATTGATACCATACTCAGGTATGTTGAAGCAAAAAGAGAAGGCGCTGTTGAAAAAGTATACGTGACAGGTTGTTTAAGCGAACGCTATAAAAAAGACCTTGAAAAGGAAATACCTGAAGTGGATGCCTACTTTGGTACCCGCGAGCTTCCAAAAATTCTAAAAACCCTTAAGGCTGATTACAAACACGAATTGGTGGGAGAACGTTTGCTTACCACACCCCAGCATTATGCCTATTTTAAAATCAGCGAGGGTTGCGACCGCCCCTGTAGTTTTTGTGCCATTCCACTGATGCGTGGAGGACATGTGAGTGTTCCGATCGAAGATCTGGTAAGCCGGGCAAAACAATTGGCCGCCAAAGGCACCAAAGAACTTCTGCTGATAGCTCAGGACCTCACATATTACGGCCTTGACATTTACAAAAAAAGGGAGCTGGCCAAATTGGTAGACGCCCTCAGTGACGTCAACGGCATCGACTGGATTCGCCTGCACTACGCTTTTCCAAGCGGCTTCCCCATGGAAGTGCTGGAGGTGATGAAAAACAGGAGCAATGTTTGTAACTATCTCGACATGCCTTTGCAACACATCAGCGACAACATGTTAAGCAGCATGCGCCGGGGAATTACCAAACAAAAAACCATCGATCTGGTGAACAAAATTCGCGACAAGGTTCCGGGCATTGCGCTTAGAACCACCTTAATAGCAGGCTATCCGGGCGAAACAGAGCAGGATCACGAAGAAATGCTGAAGTGGGTGGAAGAAAGCCGCTTTGAACGACTGGGAATTTTTACGTACTCGCACGAAGAAAACACCCACGCCTTTAAACTGAAGGACGATGTTTCTGAAAAATTAAAAAAGAAACGAGCAGATGCCGTAATGGCCCTGCAACAGGATATTTCCTTTCAATTGAATCAAAAGAAAATAGGTCAGGAATTTAAAATACTGGTCGACCGAAAGGAAAGTGATTTTTTTGTGGGCCGCACCGAGTTCGATTCTCCCGACGTGGACAATGAGGTTTTGGTGAAAGCCGATGAACTCACCTACTTAAGGATAGGTGATTATGCAACAGTTAAAATTACCGAGGCCAGTGATTTTGATTTGTATGCCAAATTGGTTTAGACCCCTAGTGTTTAACGAACTTTTTAACGATTTCATTCGAATTGGAGCGAAGTTTTAAGAAGTAGATGCCATTCAAAAGTTGGGAACAATCTATCTTAGTTTGCTCCTTTTGTGCCAAGTCCCCTTTCATCATAACCCTTCCTGTCGCATCTTCAACAGAGTATCCGGTGATTTCCTGAACAATTTTATTTTCTATTGATAAAAATGTTTCAACCGGGTTAGGAAACAAAGAAACAGATTTTATTTCTTCGAATCCGGATGGAAGACCAACGGCATCCGGCCGGCATACAGGATCCAAAGTATATAAAGCGGACATTTCAGCCCCATTCAATTTACGGTTGTAAAACCGAACATTGTCCAAACATCCATCCAGATAAGCGTTAAAGGTTGAAATGTTGGAGCCCCCCAAATAAACATTTGTAGAGGAATTGTACACGATGGGGTTTGAATTTGCAAGGCTGGTTTCCAGATTTCCGTTCAAATAAAGTTTTAATGAGTCGGAACCCACATAAAACCCAACGTGATACCAGGTCAGGGGGCTTAACACCTGGCTGCCGTTTAAGGTGGCTTGTCCTTGAAATGAACAGCTATTGTCGGCTTTTGCCATTTGTAGTCTGAATCCACCCGGCACCCAATTGTTAACGCATAACATATACCCTTCATGGTAATTAAAGCACCCGTTGTGGGTAAACACAATATACTGAACGGTATTCAGCTGATTGAACCGTACCCAGGCTGAAAATGAAACGGCGTTCGCCTTTAATAAAGGGCTATTGGGTAATTCAATAAAACTTGTACTATCTCCTGAAAAGGCATAAGCTGAATTTGAATTACCGAATCTATCAATGGTAGAAGTAACTAAACTTAGTGTGCCATTTAAGCTGTTAATATTTTCCATTGCATTTCCATTCAAAGGATAACAGGCTGTTAAGCTTGAATTTAAATTGACCTGTGCCTGCAATTGCTGAAGACAGAGTGTTAAGAAAAGTACTAATATATTTCTCATGACAATACCGGATTAAAACTCAGTCAATCTAACGTATTTCATAGTAATAAATACAATACTTAGGATAAATAACCAGTTTCACAATATAACTGGTAGGGTTTATTGAGTGCCTAAGGGAGTTTAGTAATTTTTACCACAGTTGAACCTATTTCATTACTAAGCACCAAAAAGTAGATTCCTGCCTTAGTATGACTTATGTCTAAGGAAGTTTCTGACAAACCATGTAGTGTTTGCCGCATTATTACGGCACCTAAAGCATCTATTAATTTTAATTCCGTAAAGTTTAAAGAAGATAAGTCAATCTTCATCACGTCAATTACAGGATTCGGATAAATCCTTACTTCACCCGCTGCAACACTCTCTTTCAAACCTACACATTCACTTACAGTGATGTTGATTACAGATTGAGCGCTGCAACCTGTTGACGCGGTTCCAACAACCGTATAACTGCTGTTGAAAGTAGGATTAACCTGAACCGTGCTGCCATTAAGAGAAGAATTCCAAACATAAGTTTGTGCACCGGTAGCGCTCAATATCACCGGATTGCCCCGGCATACGATTGTTTTATTAGCACTGGCCATTACAGCCGGTAAGGGCTGAACACCAATGGCAAGACTTGAAGTTCCGCTGCAATTATTGGCGTCGGTGCCGGTAACCTGATAAATGGTGTTTGCGGCTGGAGTCACAACAATGCTATTGCCGGTTTGAAGTGTATTCCAGGTATAGGTGTTTGCTCCGCTTGCGTTAAGACTAAGGCTTTGGCCCTGACAAATTAGTGTAGGGGAAGCGGAAATAAATACAACAGGAGAAGGATTAACGATTAAGTTGAACCCGGCCGTGCCAACACAACCATTTAAGTCTGTTCCGCTCACCGAGTAAAAACCCCCCATGCCTGTATTGACAATTATGCTTGGTCCGGTTTGTGCCGTACTCCAGGAGTAGGTATTGGCTCCCCCTGCAATTAACGTGACCGGTTGACCCGAACACACGTTTTGGGGTCCGCTAATTGTAACAAGCGGATTCGGAAGTACAACGATGCTCTGGGTGGCTGTGTTACTAGCTCCAACCGTATTTGAACTCACCAGTGACACAACATAGGTTCCGGGAGTGGAATAGGTAACGACCGGATTTTGTAAGGAAGTTGATGGAGTAATCGCTCCCGGGGTCTGCCAGTTCCAGGCTGTTGGATTGTTGGTCGATTGATCAGACAAGGACACTGTATTTCCGGCACACAAACTCACCGATGACACGGTAAAGGCTACTGAGGGAACTGAACCTGAAGGAACGGCTAAACACGCCGGATCCAGCAGGTACAACTGTTGAAATTCACTTCCGGTTAATTTGCGATTGTAAAACCTTGCGTTATCCAAACTCCCGTTCAGTGGAATATTCACACCCAGGTTGGTTCCGCCTAAATACACCAAGGCACTTGGACTGTAAAAGAGAGCGTTATTGTTGGCTAAGCTCGCATCAAGGTTGCCGTTTAAGTAAAGTTTGAGTGAATCCGGTCCTGCATAAAAACCAATATGGTACCAAGTACTCGCTAGTATTGAACTGCTTCCATTCAGGATGATCTGAGTTCCGGCAGAACAGGCGTTCGTTGATTTGGCAATTTGTATCCGTGTTGTGCTTCCACCAAGGTTGGCCATACCAAATGAATAACCTTCGTGGTAAGACACGCAACCATTGTGCGCAAAAACTACAATTTGACTTGAAGCCACTGTGTTAAATTTCACCCAACACGAAAAAGACACCTGATTCGACTTTAACAAGGAATTGTTTGGGAGTTCAATGCGGCTTGCTGCCGTTCCATTGAAAGCATAAGCCGAACCGGCGTTGTTAAAACGGTCAACCGTTGAAGTAACTGAACTTAAGGTGCCGTTGAGGTTGCTTACCGGATCGTTGGCGTTACCATTGAGGGCATAACAAGCAGTAAGACTGCTGTTTAGGTTGATTTGCGCGTTAGAAAAAAAGGTTCCCAACAATAAAAGCAGGTACAAAAAGGGTCGCATAATTATGTAAGAATTTGAAGTCAATTCCAAAAATAAGGCTAATTGCGGGGTATATGATACAATTTACTCAATATTTACCTCGGTTTGCTCAATGCCACCTGATTTTTTACCTTTGCTTAGGCCACAATCATCAGGCTGCCGGAATAATTTTGAAACTTGAATTTTTAATCTTGAATTAAACAAACTGCCATGTCAACAACGCCAATTAAAAATGTAGAATACGGTCTCGAAAAAATTTTCGAAGGCGCACAGGATTTTCTCCCTTTGTTGGGAACCGATTACGTAGAGTTTTATGTAGGTAACGCCAAACAGTCGGCCCATTTTTACAAAACGGCTTTTGGTTTTCAATCCCTGGCTTATGCAGGTTTGGAAACCGGCATGAAGGACAGGGCTTCCTATGTTTTAAAACAGGATAAAATCCGTTTGGTATTAACCACTGCTTTAAACAGCGATTCCCCAATCGGGGAGCATGTTAAAAAGCATGGTGATGGGGTTAAGGTTATTGCCCTTTGGGTAGAAGATGCCACCAAAGCTTTTGAAGAAACCACCAAACGCGGCGCCAAGGCCTTTATGGCTCCTACAGTTGAAAAAGATGAACATGGGGAAGTGGTGCGCTCAGGAATTTATACCTATGGCGAAACCGTTCACATGTTTGTGGAACGCAAAAACTATAAAGGGGTATTTTTACCAGGATACCAAACCTGGAAATCGGATTACAACCCTACACCGGTTGGCTTGAAATTCATTGATCACATGGTGGGCAATGTGGGCTGGAATCAAATGAACACCTGGGTAAAATTTTACGAAGAGGTGATGGGTTTTGTTAACTTTTTAAGTTTCGACGACAAACAAATTCATACCGAGTATTCAGCCCTGATGAGTAAGGTAATGAGCAATGGCAATGGAAGAATTAAATTTCCGATCAATGAACCCGCTGAGGGGAAAAAACGTTCCCAGATTGAAGAGTACCTTGATTTTTACGAGGGTGCCGGAGCACAACACATTGCGGTGGCCACTGACGACATTATAAAAACGGTTACCGAACTTCGCGCCAGAGGGGTGGAGTTTTTATCGGCCCCTCCCAAAACCTATTACGAGGAAATCCCCGCGCGTTTGGGAGCTCACATGAAAATGATGAAGGAAGACATTTCCGTTTTGGAAAAGCTGGCCATTTTGGTAGACGCGGATGAAGAAGGCTATTTGTTACAGATTTTTACCAAGCCCGTTGAAGACCGTCCGACTTTGTTTTACGAAATTATTCAGCGTATGGGCGCCAAGGGTTTTGGAGCCGGCAACTTTAAAGCCCTTTTTGAATCCATTGAACGCGAACAGGAGAAAAGAGGAACGTTATAAACTCCTCTTCTTTCATTTTCCTTCAACCACAAGCTTCTTAGAGTATAGTTTTTTCTGTCCTTTCCAAACCGAAAAAACCAATGTGTCCTTTGGTAGTTCACCAAGTGTTATTTCATTTTTGCCCGATAACAGCTTGTGTTTTTCCAAAAGTTTGCCGTCTGTTCCAAAGATTTTTAAATCAAACCCTTTTACCTCCGGCTCATCAATCTCAACTATACAGTTTCTCGAAATGGGATTAGGATAGATTCTGATTTTTTCTTCTTCAAGCACCGTTTCTCTTCCGCCCAAATACGTGAGGTCAGTTGAATTGCCGAAACAATATTCCCCAAGTTTTAAAGTATCCACATCAATGTAACCATGGCGTGTTCCTTGTTTAACTTTGTTTACCCCGGTCACGAGTTTCCAGTCGTCGCGGGCCCCCTCTCTGTAAAAAAGAGAAATGCTGTCACCATTGGTTTTGGCAAGCAAGGTGTCGAGGTAGGAATAGGCTCCACCAACCGTTTTATTTCCATTGTAATTAAACCGGGCTTCAGCTTTAAAACCGGGAGTGAGTATACCTTCCAGATGCCAGTAATGCTGATCGGAAAGTAAGTGCCCCGCCGGGTTGTTTTTAAAAGCATCGGGTTTTACAAAATGATGCACTATACGAACAAGAGAAGAATCTTGTCCTTTATCCAGTACGTTAATACTCAGCTTCCCCAATGTTGAATTAACTGTGCCGTTTGATTTAATGATTTTTACTTCATGCGAAGTGGCATCGTTTATCTTGCTGTCGTAATTTAAGGCACAATACACGGGTTGAAAATTTAAGGTAAAGTTTGATGTGCCTCCGCTGCCTGACACCGTTATGGTTTTTACAGTTTTGCTCCAGTCGCTTTTAAAACAAGCGATTTCCAAAGGCACATTGTTGTGTAAGGCCGGTGCCCCGTAAGTTTTTTGTTTCACACTTACTTGAACGCCAACACTTCCCGGTATGCCGTTGAAATAGGTGATAGAGTCAATTGCAAAATGCGACCAGCCTCCGTTCATCACCCAATTTGTAAAAAAGTCGGTCGTGTTTTTTCCGCTTCCGGTTTGCATGAGCTGCTGAAACTCCTGGCTGTTCATGCTTTGAAAGGCCTTTTGCTGTAAAACATATTTGGCCCCTGCAAAAAAAGCACTGTCACCCAAATACCCGCGCAGGGTATGCGAAATGTCGGCTCCTTTTTTATACACGTGATCGCCGTAGGTTAGGTCGTGAGGAAGTCCGCTTACAGCCCTGAATCCGCCTTCCCGGTGATGCAGGTAATGCAGGAGGTCCTCGTGTTCGGTTTTTACACGGTTGAGGTAAGCTGCCTTGTTGTATTGCCATTCAAAAAACAAATGAGCGCAAAAAGAGGCCCAGCCTTCGTTGATCCACATGTCTTCAGGGGTTTCGCAGGTTACCAGGTTGCCCCACCAATGGTGAGAAAGTTCATGCGCCATCAGGTCTTCGTTGTTGAGATTGCCAATGGCATAGCGAGGGTAAGCAATGTTGGTGGCGTGTTCCATGGCCCCGCTGTTAAACGGAATGAGGTAGTACCCGAAACGGCTCCACATATAAGGACCAAAATAATTTTCAAAGCCATGAATGCAGTTTTTTAAATTAACAAAGGCATTTTTTAATCCTGTGGTATCTGCTGCGTTGGCGGTTAATGTGATGGCTTTATTACCATTGAGGGTAGTGATGTTCCAGTTCACCTGGGTGTAGTTGGCAAGCGACACACAAGCCAGGTAACTGGGAATTTCTTCATTCATGACCCACACGCGGGTACGTTTGTTGTTTTGAATTTGATCTGAAATTAAATCTCCATTACAAACCGCCCTGCGTAAAGTATCCGAAGTAATATGAAATTCATATTTGCTTCTTTCCACAAAATTGTCAAAGCAGGGAAACCACACCCTCCCGTAATTGTGGGGTTTGGCGCCAAAGCCGACGCCTAAATTCCAGGCGTATTGAGCACTTTGGGCATTGTTAAAGTAAAACCCTCCCCAACCCGTGGCATCCAAAACAGGAACGCCGTGGTAATACACGGCTATCACAGAAGTATCAACGGTGTTTTTTACAGTAGTAAAATTAATTTTCAGTAAGGTGTCGTTATACGTATACGCAAGTGTGGTTGCATTTTCCTTCACCGAGTCAATCACCATTTTTAAAAGGTCGAGCCGAATGTAACTTTGGTTGTTCAGTTTAGGCGCAAAACGCAGCAGTGTGCTGCCTTTTATGAATTTGTTCACCGTATTGCCTATTTCTAACCTTATGGTGTATTTCAGCACATTAATGCTGTCGCTGCGCAGGTTCTCCTGATTATTGTAAATGGGTGCTGCGCTCACTTTACCCGATTGGCAAAAGTTGTTTTGGGCACTGCTGAAACAAGGCAGTAAAAAAATAAAAAGTAAAACTGTGTTTTTCATGTCAGTCTTTTTAATAAAGATAGTATTTCTAATGCATTTAACCTTTGCGACTATTTTTATCTGGGCGCATAGCTTTGTTTGCTGAGTTTTTTAGATATTACTTCAGGCATTTCCACCCACAGCCTTGCTCAAAGCTCCACTGGAGCTTTGCCGTAATCGCTTGCGCAAATCTCCAATTTTTAAATGCACCGCTATCAGGTGATTTTAGCTTCCAAAGCCTTCCGGGTTTAGCAGGGCAAAAATAGCCTCTTTATTGTATCCCATATTTCGATAATACTGAAGCGATGTGTCTCCCGCCGATTTGGAGAGTTTATGCCCCTCTTTGTTCAATAACAAAGGATGATGAAGAAAGGTAGTGTTTAAAAAATCGTTTAACCCGCTTAATTGAGCCATGTAGAGTTGTGCCAGACTGGAATCTTTGAGATCTTTTCCGCGCACAATAAGGTCAATGCCAAAATGAACATCGTCTATCAAAGAGCATACCTGATAAGAAGGCAACCCGTCTTTCCGGCGGATAATAAAATGGTGCATGTTTTCCGGAAGAAGAAAACGTTCAGTTTTTTTACCATATTCCTTCAGTTGTATATCAATGGGCTCCGATGTGTTTAATCTCCAACATACATTTTTTTCACGCAAACTGATGTTTCTGTTTTTGCAGGTGCCGGGGTATACTGCATGTGTGCCGGCATGTTCAATTTCACTTCTCGAACAAGTGCAGGCAAAAACGAGACCTTTGTTTATTAATTCCTCAAGAAAATTCTCATAAAGATAGAGCCTTGAGGTTTGTGAAAAACGGTCCTCGTGTTCGCTTGCATCTCTTGGACCTTCCTGCCAGGGCAATTCAAAAAAAGTCAAACTTTCAAAAATATCCTGCAGGTACTCCTTTTTGGCTCTGACTTTGTCCATATCATCGATTCTTAATAAAATGGAGGCCCCTTCTTTTTTAGCGATGGTCGCCGTTAAGGTCATGGAATACAAATTGCCAAGGTGAAGAAAACCGCTGGGGCTAGGCGCGTACCGTGTTTTTTTAAAAGCCATAAATGTCGTTCAGTAAAAAAGCCAGTCGACGTCCGGCTTTAAGCAGCTGAATTTCCAGCAGGGGCAGGTTGTTTTTAAGGTAAACCGAAGAAAGCAACCCGTTTCCTGTGTTGTATACACTTGCAAGTAATGCACGACTCTCCAGTGCCCAGTTTTTAATAAGAAGTTCGTTATACCCTTCATTCTTGAATGGCGGAAGTTCTTCCTTGTGTTTCATGCACATTTGGAAGTCTGTGCGTTGTGAATGGATCATGTCCTCGTCCCATAATTTATGCAAATTGGTTTCTTTTCCCAGAAAATTTACCTTCACATCGTTTCCTCCGCGGTCACTACCGTAGCCTACATGCAAGGGCTGATGAAGGTCGCCAATAAGGTGAATGAGCACTTTCAAATTGAATTGTTTGGTTTGAAAATCCCCAAGTTTGTTTTTTAAATTATACATGGCCAGTTGCAAACGGTTAATGAGGTTTGGTTTTTTATCCTCCACATAGGTTTGGTCTTTCTCTATATTGATGTAATGCCATGAATTAAGATAAGCATGTCCCGCTTGCCGGCGCGCTTCGTCCATCCATACCGAAGCCTCTTCAAAACTAAGATCGCCCAGGTATTTTTGAATGGAATCTTTTGCCTGATCACTCATGTATTGCCTTGAAATAGCGCAAATAATGTGATGCCCTTCTTTTGACCAGGCGGAAAGCTTAAGGTTTAAGGTCAAAAGCCAAAAGAAAAAAAGGTAGCGCATGGTTTTCATCCTGAATGAAAGTAAACAAAATCACAACTACCCTGATCAAAAGCTGCCATAAGAAAAGAACAGCCGAATGTTGAAGAAGAAAACAGAAGGTTACTGGTGTTTTGTGCCCGGGGTTGAACAGGAGTTTTCAGTAAAATAAACCAAACCAATGTAACTCAGATCCTCACCTGGGAAAAGGGGATTAGGACGACTCGAACGAAATACCTGGTTAAAGCGCGAGCGGCTTTGATAAACAATTCCCCATTGGTATCCGGCCGTGTAATAAAACACTTCTCCATGGCTGAGAAATACAATTTCATAGCTAAAATAGCTGGGTAAACTGCTTTGTACTTCCTGTGGAGGAGGCGATACCCACACCACGTTGCGATGTGTTTTCATCCAATGGGTCTGAGCCAAAGCGAGCGTAAAGTCTGCGCTTTTTTGAATGTGTTTTTCCATGGTTTTTTTTACGGCACTCCAATTGCCTTCATCAATGGCTTTACAAAACGTGCAATTCTTCGCACAGGTGGGTGTAAGTGCTTCAGGTTTTTGGTTTGCAGTGCTTTTGCTGATGGTGAGCGGTATGTATTGGCAAACATTTCCCCCCGTCCAGAAATTGAGTTTTTCTGATGAGGTAGAGTCGTTGGTTGACCAGATATAATGATACAAGTCTTTAAATTCGGTTACCGATGGATCATAGAAAATATGCACCTGATAGTTTCCCGGTACTAGTGGTTGATCCAGTTCGTGATGAGAGGCGGTTTGGTGTAAATAGTTTTTACGATCATTTAAGAAAAACACAATGTCAAGACTGTCCCCTGGCGCGAGTTGACGCACCGTTGCATTGCCGGGTTTTTCACAGGACATTCTGATTTCAGGATTTTCTTTCCCTGCACAGGTGTAAAAATTTGTTTTTTCATTCACGCTGTAAAACCGCAGTTGAATAAGTTTTTGTCCTTTGTTTTGAGTGCCGGGTAACACAATAGGGTAAGATCTGTTTTTATCGCTGTTGTATACCTTAAGCCTGAAATCAATACGTTCGCCAACCTGATAATGGGTTTTGCCGGTTTGCAGTTTAAAGGTAACCGGCATATACGGAAGGTCGGCTTGAAGCAGAGAAAAACTGGCAAAAATGAATACAAAAGCAAGGTGGAAGGAAAGCTTTACCATGGGATCGAATTACACTAAGCAAAAAGCAAGTTAATGTTTATAAGAATAACATTGAGCAAATAATTATTAAATTCATCCCTCATCATGCAAGATTTAAAAAACCACTTTCTGCTCGACCCGAAGGTCACCTTTCTTAATTTTGGTTCTTTTGGAGCCTGTCCAAAACCGGTATTCGAAGCGTATCAAAACTGGCAACTTGAATTGGAAAAAGAACCCGTTCAGTATATGCTTCGCAAAGGCCCGCAGCAATTGGAAGTATCGCGTAAGGCTCTGGCGGATTACGTAGGCTGCGAAGCCTCCAACCTGCTTTTTGTGCCCAACCCAACGTACGGACTGAACATTGTGATAAAAAATTTAAACCTTCAGCCGGGAGATGAAGTGCTTAGCACTGACTTGGAATACGGGGCCTGCGATCGTAGCTGGGAGTTTTACTGTTCATTGCGTGGCGCCACGTTCAAACGACAACACATTGAGTTACCCGTGTCTTCTGAAGAGCAGATAGTAGAAGACGTATTCAAAGGACTAAGTAAAAAAACAAAAGTGGTGTTTGTTTCGCACATTACCAGTTCTACGGGCATGATTTTGCCCGCAGAAAAAATTTGCAGAAGAGCAAAGCAGGAAGGTTTGTTGTGCATAGTGGATGGGGCTCATGTACCCGGACACATTCCTCTTAACATTACCGCACTGGGTGCCGATGTATACACCGGGGCGTGTCACAAATGGATGATGGCGCCTAAAGGCTGTTCCTTTTTATATGCCACTCCTGCTTTGCAAACCCAACTCGATCCTTTGATTGTAAGCTGGGGTTACAAAAGTGCAAAACCCTCCGGTTCTCAGTTTCTCGATTATCACCAGCACACCGGTACCCGTGATTATTCCGCATATTTATGTGTTCCCGATTGCCTAAGCTTTATGCGTGAGCATAACTGGGAGGAAGTGTCTAAAAAATGCAAGGCCCTTGTTTTGCAGTCAGCTCCAAAATTTATCGAGCTCTTGCAATCCCCCGCTTTAACACCACTCAATACCAAACACCTTGGGCAAATGCTGAGTTTGCAAATCAGGTGCAATAATCCTGAGGCCCTTCAAACCCTTTTATATGATAAGTACCACATCGAAATTCCGGTCATCCCATTTGAAAATAAAGTATTCATCCGGTTTTCCATCAATGGTTTTAACACTTCATCCGACCTCGATAAACTTTACGAGGCACTGAAACAAATAAAAGCCGAAGGGCAACCGCTTTTGCAATAAACATCCCCATGGGGTAACTCTTAGAAGTTTAGCGTTTTCCTAACATTCCTGTAACGTTAAAAACCTAAGGTCCCCCTATCTTTGATTCGTTCTTTTCATTTGGCCTTATATAACCGGAGTTGAGGGTAAATAGAGAGTTAAACTCTCAACCCGGTTTTAAATTGAATTCATGGTGTATGGGGTACTCTGCTTTGGAACAGAACGTAAAAGTAAGGTGCTCTTTACACTTACCCCTTACCATCACCCGACATGTTCACCGAAGTGAAAATGGGATACGGGACATACCGCAGCCAACCTGTACTTTAAGCCACTGTAAACAGCAGTGGCTTTTTTTATGCTGAAATGTCAATTTGACTTTTTTTCCTGGCAAATTCTGAAAATGTTTCAGTCGGATCCTTTAAAATTTGTAAAAATTTGAACGTTTTGACCGGAATATTGATTTGGAACAAAGCTTGTTCGCCTGAGGTAAGATACGTATCAACCCCAATGTCTAACCTTTAAAACGAAAACAACTATGACACTTGTAAAATTCAGAAACGGAAGAGGAATTACCGATTTTCCTGTTATCGAACGCAATTTTGGTTTCCCTTCTTTTTTTAACGACGCCTTTGATAAACTTTGGGCAGAGGATAATTTGAGCTGGATGCCGGCAGTTAACGTCACCGAAAGAGCTGAAGATTTTAAAATTGACCTGGCCGTGCCGGGGATGGATAAAAAAGACTTTCAGGTAGAGGTGGAAAAAGGCATTTTGATGGTGAGCGGGGAACGTAAGGAAGAAGTGGTGAATGATGATAACAAAATCAGCCGTCGCGAATTCCATTACGGCGCTTTTAAACGCAGTTTCAATTTACCCGATTCTGCTGATTCAGAAAACGTGAACGCCAGTTACAAAGATGGTATTCTGACCTTGCTGATTGCTAAAAAAGAAGACTCCAAACAAAAGCCTAAAAAACTCATTAGTATTCAATAATAAGGCAAGGTGTAAATTATGACCGGGTAAGTGAAACACTGCCCGGTCATTTTATTACACCCTAAGAATACGTATCTTCGCGGGATGAGGCATACATCATTCATCCCTTTTCCTAAACCTGCCCTTTGGCTTCTCGTTTTGTTTATTCCTTTGTGTTCCTGCAAAAAGAAAATTAGTCAGGAGGAGGCCGATGAAAAAATCATCAAACAATACATATCCGATAAAGGATTGAATGCCAAAGCCACAGGTTCGGGCTTGTATTATGTGGTGGATGCTGAAGGCACCGGAGCCAATCCAAACATCAATTCAACGGTTACCGTTGTTTATCGTGGCACGCTTACCAATGGTACCGAATTCGATAAAAGCAGCAGTACTGGTGCTACCTTCTTATTGGCGAATGTCATCAAAGGTTGGCAGGAAGGCATACCTCTTTATAAAAAGGGCGGAAAGGGAAAATTACTGATTCCTTCGGCCCTGGGTTATGGAAATCAGGCGACAGGAAAAATACCCGCCTCCTCGGTGCTGATTTTTGATGTGGAACTGCTGGATGTAAAATAAACTATTTCAGGTATCTGTTGAAGATAAAATAAAAGCCCAGCAGCGCGGCTATGGAAACCAACAGGATAATCACAGATTGTGTGGAATTCGGCAGATTGTTACGCGAATAATCCTGATGTTGTTTTGTTTCCACCAAACGGTGCAAACCCAGTTTTTCTCTCAGAAATTTTAACTCGTCCTCGTAATCGTTGCCGTTGCTGGCGGTATAATAATCCTCCTTCGCTGAGGTAAAGTATCTTCGGCTTCGGCTGCAATAGTCCATGAGCGCCGTGTTCACCTGTTTGTAGCGGCTGTAAATAATCCATTCTTCTCCGGGTTTAAATTCATAATAGCAGGGGTCTGAACAGTTGAACACGAGCTTGAATTTTTTCTCGGCATACCCTTTGTACAATTCCAGCACTTCCATCAGGGCTTCACCGGGTTTATTATTGCAGGATTTTACAGCCAGCACTTTTCCTCTGAAGATGACCTCGTATTTATCACATTCCGCCAAACTCATAGCGGTAACCGGACACTGGCAGGCCAGCATACGGGAGGGTGTTCCGCAGAGGAAAATTAAAAAGGCAAGTGTAACTATGGGCTTCATTTGAATGAAAGGATTCAGAAGCTGTAGTTTCGGATAAACTGTCGTGACAGAGCCATGTAATCGTGTAACAACTCATCTTTTTTCAGAAAGGGCACAACTTTTCTGTATGTGTTCATCAGTTCTTCAATACTGGCAGAAGATTTTTTGGGTCTTCTGAATTCAAGGGCCTGGGCGGCGTTCAGAAGTTCAATGGCCAGCACCTTTTCACTATTATTTACCACTTGATAACATTTTATGGCGGCATTGGCTCCCATGCTCACATGATCTTCCTGACCGTTGCTCGACACAATGCTATCCACACTGGCAGGGGTACACAACTGTTTGCTCTGGCTTACAATGCTTGCCGCAGTGTATTGAGGAATCATAAACCCTGAGTTTAAACCGGGATTAGGGGTTAAGAAAGCCGGAAGACCCCTTTGACCGGAGATGAGCAAATAAGTTCTTCGTTCCGAAATGCTAGCCAATTCGGCTAAGGCAATGCATAAAAAATCCAAACCAAGCGCCAGTGGTTGACCGTGAAAATTCCCTCCGCTTACTATTTCGTCACTCTCCATAAAAATAGTAGGGTTATCGGTCACTGAATTGATTTCGGTTTCAAAAATGCGGGTGACGTAATTCAGGGCATCTTTGCTTGCCCCGTGCACCTGGGGAATACAACGAAAAGAATAAGGATCCTGTACCTGCTTTTTTTCCTGTAGAATTATTTCACTGCCGTGTAACAAGTGGGTGATGTGAATAGCGGTCTCTATTTGTCCGGGGTGCGGGCGTATGGCGTGAAGCTGATGTTTGAAGGGATCGAGCCGGGCATCGTAGGCATCAATTGAAATCGCTGCAATGGTGTCGGCAGCTTTGCTGAGGTGGCGTGCTTGAATCAGGCTATAAACCCCGTAGGCGCTCATAAATTGTGTGCCGTTAAGCAAAGCAAGTCCTTCTTTGGAGCGCAATCGAATGGAAGTAATTCCCCTCTGCTGAAACACAACGGATGTGTCAAGCTTTGATCCTTTGTAATTTAATTTTCCTAAACCAAGCAATGGCAGGCAAAGGTGGGCAAGGGGAGCCAGATCGCCGCTGGCACCCAGTGAACCTTGCTGATACACTACGGGCAGCATTTTTTGGTTGATGAATTCGCAAAGCATCTCAACCGTTTGCACCTGTACTCCGCTTTTTCCGTAGGCCAGCGACTGGATTTTTAGAAACAGCATCAGCCGAACCACATCCTGGGGAACTTCTTCTCCTGCACCACAGGCATGACTTTTAACCAGGTTTTCCTGAAGCTGCTCGATGTCTACATCGGGAATAATCACATTACACAGAGAACCAAAGCCGGTATTAATGCCATACACGGGCTCGGGACTGTTTTTTATTTTTTTATCCAGGTACTCCCTGCATTTTTGAATGGCTGTTTTGGAGGCCTCCGAAAGCACCACCTGTGCGTCTTTATCTTTTAGAAAACGCTCCAGTTCATCCAGCGTTAATTTTTTAGTATGATCAATTACAAATTGCATGATTTACTTTTTTAAATGTTCAATGAGCTGTTCAAGGCTAAGTTCTTGTTGCTCTCCGCTGGCCATGGTTTTAAAGGCATAACGTTTGTTTTGCATTTCATTTGAGCCAATGGCACACACGTAAGGAATGGCTTTGCGGTTGGCGTAATCAAATTGTTTTCCTGGTTTTTTGCTGAGTTCGGGGTATACCTCACAGGCAATGCCCAGTGAACGCAGTTGCGTGGCAAGGTTAAAACAATACAATTGCGTGGCTTCGTCAAAATGTGCAAACAAGAGCCGTGATGAGGCTGCTGATTTTACTTCTTCAGGAAAGAGCGATAACTCTTCCAATACATCATAAATACGATCGATGCCAAAAGAAATACCAACGCCACTGGTAGCGGGTAATCCAAATACTCCCGTGAGGTCATCGTAGCGCCCTCCGCCGAGAATGCTGGATTGTAGACTTCCGGCTGTGGCTTTCACCTCAAAAATACTTCCGGTATAATAATTTAATCCCCGGGCCAGGGTGATGTCGAGCTCAAACTGAAGGTGCTTTGATGAGGAATTGTCCAGCAAAAAACGAATCTCCTCAATGCCTTTGCGACCGGCAGGGTGTTCCTCCAGAAGGCTCTGGAGCAATTGGATTTTTTCTGAATTATTTCCTTTAAAGTCCAGCAGTGGCAATAAACCGCTGATGGCCTTATCACTCAGTCCTTTGTTTTTAAGTTCTTCCAGCACTTTGTCTTTTCCAATCTTATCCAACTTGTCGATGGCCACGGTGATGTCAATAATTTTTTCGGGTTCACCCAACACATCGGCCAGGGCCGTTAAAATTTTACGGTTGTTAAATTTTAAACACACCGGCACCTTCAATTCTGAAAAACTTTTATCCATCAGCGCGATGAGTTCAAGTTCGTTGAGCAGAGAGTTGCTCCCTATCACATCCGCATCGCATTGATAAAATTCCCTGTAGCGCCCTTTTTGCGGACGGTCAGCTCGCCACACGGGCTGAATCTGGTAACGTTTGAAAGGAAACACCAGTTCGTTACGATTCATCACCACAAATCGCGCAAAGGGAACGGTAAGATCGTAGCGCAGGGCTTTTTCAGTGAGTTCAGTTGAATTGCGTGAGGTTTCCAGCGAGAGTTTAAATTCACTTAAAAGCAGGTCCTTCTTTTTGCTTTCATGAATTCGCGAATTAAGAATTTTGTAAATCAACTGATCGCCTTCATCTCCATACTTACCCGTTAAGGTGGAAATGTTTTCCATGGCAGGGGTTTCTATGGCCTGGTAACCGAAAAGTTCAAAATTACGACGGATCACATCAAGAATATACGTTCGCTTACGCATTTCTATGGGACCAAAATCACGTGTTCCGCTGGGGATTGAAGGCTTCATGAATGTTAAAATAACCAAAAAAGAGAGTCCTTTAACGGCCACACAAACATAAGAAAAAGATTTTCATCCTATGGCCCCGGGTGGGTAGTACTCAAAGGCTGCGCCAATAGCGGCTTGCAGAGGTTATAAATTTACATCGCCTGTAATTCACCACTTTCCAATAGCCTGAATAAGCTTTACACGAGTGGTTGATTTAAAGGGTGGAAACTTGTTAGCATATTTTAGTTTCCCTAGTTTTGCGCCGCCTCAGAACAAATTTCAGGCTGGCTTGTTTGAACCAAATACCATATTTATATGAATCTTAAAGTTCTGTTCGTTCTCATGTTTGTTTTCCTGGGCGGTGTATCTGTCGCTCAGGATAAAAAATTCATTATCAGTGGCTATGTTAAAGACAAAAAGAATGGAGAGTCTTTAGTAGGCGCTGTAGTTTCAAAAAAAGGAACCACCCAGGCGGTCGCCACCAATGAATATGGATTTTATTCCCTTTCACTGCCCCCTGGTGAACACACCATTGTGGTTTCCATTATCGGATATCAAACCATTACCTTTTCGGTGGACCTTCAAAAAAACATAACCAAAACCTTCGAAATGGGCGAAGAAAGCCAATTGCTTGAAGAAGTGGTAGTGACCGGGGAAGCGGAAGATAAAAACGTTAAAAGTGTGGAAATGAGCGTTGCAAAGCTCGATATTAAACAAATTAACAAAGTGCCGGCTTTACTGGGTGAGGTCGACATCATTCGTGCCATACAGCTGTTGCCGGGAGTTACCACTCAGGGAGAAGGTGCTACTGGATTTAACGTGAGAGGGGGCGCCATTGACCAGAACCTGATTTTGATGGATGAAGCACCGGTGTTCAACTCATCCCATTTGTTTGGATTCTTTTCGGTGTTTAATCCTGATGCCGTAAAAGATGTAAAACTCATCAAAGGCGGAATTCCTGCACAATACGGAGGAAGGGTTTCGTCCATTCTTGATATCCGCATGAAAGAAGGCAATTCCAAGCGAACTACGGTTACAGGCGGAATCGGTACCATCTTCAGCCGATTCAGCGTGGAATCACCTATCGTAAAAGACAAAGCCAGCTTTATCATTGCCGGAAGAAGGAGTTATATCGATGCGCTGATCAAGCCCTTTTTAAAATCATCCAACCCGCTTAAACAGGCTGATTTTAATTTCTACGATCTTACCGCAAAAGTCAACTGGAGAATCAACGAAAAGAACACGGTGTTCGCCAGTGGGTATTTTGGTCGGGATGTGTTTGGAGCGACCGGCTTCAAGTTTAACTGGGGAAATGCAACGGCTACAGCGCGATGGAACCATGTGTTCAACAGCAAGCTGTTTATGAACCTCACGTATTTTTACAGTAATTACGATTACCTGCTCGATTTTGAACAGGAAAGCAATAATCAACGTTTTAACTGGACCAGTAACATCATCAACAATAGTTTAAAAGCTGATTTTGGATATTACCCCAACAGTAAAAACACGCTCAGATTTGGTGCACAGGCCCTGTACTACAACTTTCTGCCTTACGATGCCACCGGAACTATCGACAACACCACCATTCAATTCCTGGCCGAAAGACGGAGAGGCGTGGAATATTCGGCCTACATCAGCAACGAACAAAAGATTCTGCCGCGTTTAACCGCAGAGTATGGTTTGCGCCTAAGCTTCTACACCTATATAGGAAAGGGAACAGCTTACACATTTGGTGATACATTGCCCAATGAAGAATTACCGCTTGAAGGGTCCCAATACTATTCCTCTGGGGAGTTAATTCAGGCATACCTGAATCCTGAACCCCGCCTTGCTTTAAATTATGTATTGAACCAATTCAGTTCCATTAAAGCCAGTTATAACCGCATGGCCCAGTACCTGCAATTGATCAGTAACACAGCGGCCAGCACGCCTCTGGACGTTTATACCATCGCGTCCAACAACCTCACGCCACTTATAGCTGATCAGGGAAGTGTGGGGTATTTCAGAAACTTTCTAAACAACATGTTTGAAACTTCGGTGGAGGTATATTATAAATACATGCAAAACCAGCTGGATTACATTGACAATGCCAACCTGTTTATCAATCCTACTGTTGAGAACCAACTGGTACAGGGTTTGGGAAGAGCGTATGGCGCAGAATTTTTTATCAAGAAAAACAAAGGAAAACTGAACGGTTGGATCAGTTACACGTTAAGTAAAACGGAGCGTCTGGTGGATGGCATCAGCAACAACAACTGGTTTTACAGCCGTTACGACCGCACACATGTGTTGAACACCATTGCCAATTACGACTTTAACAAACGCTGGACCGTTTCGGCCAACTTTGTTTTTCTCACCGGAACGCCGGCCACTTTCCCTACTTCTAAAATTCAGGTGCAAAACTGGAACGTACCCTATAACACTACAGGAGAAAGGAACAATTACAGGATAACGCCGTATCACCGTTTGGATATAGGAGCCACCTATAACTTCAGGAAAAACGACATACGACGTTTTAAGCAGAACATCGTACTAAGCGTATACAATGCTTATAACCGAAGAAACGCTTACAGTATTTATTTCAGAACAAAAGAAGGCACACAATTTCAAACCGAAGCGGTTCGCTTCTCGGTAGTGGGTTCATTTGTTCCGGCCATAACGTATAATTTTAATTTCTAAGAACATGAAAAAGTCGGTATTTACTTTGTTTATAGTTTCCCTTCTTCTGCTATTCAGTTCATGTGAAGACGTGGTTCAGGTAAAATTGGATGAGGGCTCAAAGCTTTATGTGATTGATGCGTTTATCACCAACCAAAATCAATTGCAAAAAGTTTTGGTCACTCAAAGTGATAATTATTTCAGCAATCAGGAAGCCCCGGTGGTGAGTAACGCTCAGGTAACGTTAACAGATTTGACAACGAATGCGCAGTACTCGTTTACCTATACTAGCGATGGTGAGTATGTTTACGATGCCGGAACTCAGCCAAAAATTGATGCCATCAATCACGTTTTTGAACTAAGGGTCAAAATTGACGGAAGTGAGTATACAGCCATGGCAACACAAAAACGCACGGCCGTGATTGACAGCATTAGTGCGGTGTACAATGATGGAACAGGGGGCTTTGGCGACGGAGAACCCTTTTACAATTGTTTATTATGGGCCCGCGATAAAGTAGATCAAACGGCGGACTATTATTGGATTAAAACTTACAGAAACGACACTCTTTTTGGTGGACCCAGTGACCTGAACACTTCTATTGATGGTACCAATGGTGAAGTGTTTGATGCCAATGCCGATACCCTGGATTTTACTCCTCCCGGAATATTTCTCGGATTTAATTCCTATCAGAAAAACGATGTGTGTAAGGTGGAAATCCATTCCATTTCCAGGGAGTGTTATAACTTTTTGAACCAGGCAGTCGCACAAATCCAAAATGGTGGTTTGTTTGCAACAACTCCTGAAAACGTGAGAACAAATATTGTTACTCCCTCAGGTGCCGCAACCAAGGCCATTGGTTGGTTTAACATGGCATCCGTTGTGAGCGAAGTTAAAATTGTTCAGTAACTTCAATAAAAAAACGAAGGGTTAAAAAAGGCATTCAGGTAAAGGCTTGCAGCTTTAATGATTTGACCCTCCCGGTATAAAAACGGGTTTCCATTTGAATCAATCATAGGAATGTGGCAGTTGGTTTTTGGCCTCCATTTTTTTGGAAGCATCACCATGTCGTGAAACACCTTGTTTTGCACCGCATTTCTGATTTGTTCCGCATCTATTCCTGCACTTAGTTGTAGAGTTTGAAAAAGGGGTAAAGCGGCTTTTACCTGTAACGCTAAAAGGCCGTGAGAATAAGAGGTGTACTTACCACCAACAGTATCCATGTAACAATGCGAAAAAGAAGAGGGATCTTCTAAATTACGCCGATTCCCCATTTGTCCGGTCCACATGGTGCAATTCATGGCAAATTGATAAAGGTTTTGATACTGGTACATCAGCAAAAAAGCCCCGGTACGAAAACGGTCGAGTGAAGGCCTGGCCAAAAGGTCGTTCTCTGCAATAAAAAATACATCCTGAAACTGAAAGGCTAAAATGCCGGTTTGCTGGCCGGTTCCAATTCTGTTCAGGTAAGCATTAAACGTATAGGCAAGGGAGTGATCGTATCCGGTTTGGTTACTGACAGAGCTCATAAAAACATTGTCCTGCCTTGTTCTTTTTCCATAGGCGTATACCAATCCCTGCGAAACAACCAATTCGTTGTGAGATGTTGGTGGTCCCAGGTTTTTTCGGTTTCTGTAAAGTTTCAGCTCCGTGTTACACTGAAACCAATCGTAATAAAAGAAAAACCCCGCATTCACCCCCAAACGTTGTACATGTGTTCCAAAAGCCATGTTAAGCCCTGCATAAAAGCCGAAATTGGTAGTTGGGTACTTGTTTTCCTGACTCCGGACTTTAAGAACGAAAAGCGCTGACAGAATCAGGAAAACCAATTTAAAGGAGTGACTTGATTTCATTGATCAAGTGTTCGGGTCTTAGGTTAATGCCGTTGATTTTTAAATGGGCTTGCTCATAAAACACGCTTCTTGTTTGCAGCGTTGCGTTCACAAATTCCTGAAGCCGGCTATCATCAAGATCTTTGATTAAGGGGCGCGTATTTTTGTTGGTGTTCAAGCGTTGAATCAGTGCAGTTGCAGGAAGATAGAGGTAGATGAGAATTCCTTTAGACTTTACAAATTCAAGCAGCTCATTAAAACACACTGTGCCTCCTCCAAGCGCGATTACAGCATAAGGTTCTTCAAGGAGGAGTTGTTTCAGGTACTTGGCCTCTTTTTCACGAAAGGCCGGTTCGCCTTCAGTGGTAAAGATTTCAGATAGGGTTTTGTTTTCCCGTCGTTCAATGTATTCATCGAGGTCATAAAAAGGCAATTCCAATAAGTGCGCCATTTTTTTGCCCAGGGTGCTTTTTCCGCTCCCCATAAAACCGCACAGAAATATGTTTTTCTTAAGCAGGGTCGGATGTTTAAGTGGTAGATAATTTTAAAATTCTGACAGCGCCTTGCAAAACAAACACAAACACGATGCCGCCTATGATGAGATCAGGAAAGCGGCTTTCGGTTAAATACACCAGTATTCCGGCCAGTATAACACCTGCATTAACAATTACATCGTTTGAGGTAAAAATCATACTGGCTTTCATGTGCGCCTCGCTGCTCTTACTTTTTTGCAGCAGAAACAAACAAACCGAATTGCCAATCAAAGCAAAAATCGAAATAGCAATCATAGTGGTATAGTTCGGCGATTCTGAATTTCCTGCAAAACGCCTTAGTACCTCAAACAATCCTAAAAGAGCAAGACACAATTGAAAGTAACCGCTTATGGCAGCAATTCTGTTTTTTTTAAGCATACTCCCACCTACCGCCAGCAAAGCAAGCCCATAAACAAAACTATCTGCCAGCATATCAAGACTGTCTGCCATCAATCCTAAGGATCTGGAAAACAAACCGGTTATCAATTCTAAAATAAAAAAGAACAAATTGATGAACAGAACTTGTCGTAACAATTTGGCCTGCGAGGCAGGGTTATCAAGGCTGTCATTGTGCTCAACAAATTTTCGTTCAAGAATGGAAGTGTTTAAATTCAGGGCATCGAGCTCGGCAAAAATTGCTTCAGCAGAGTTGGTGTGCAGTACCTCCAAACGACGATTGGGAATATCAAATGTCAGGGATGTAATGCCGGGGTGACCTGCAAGTTTTAACCGAATCAGGCTTTCCTCTGAAGGGCAATCCATTTTAGAAATCCTGAAAGTGGTTTTGTTCATCGGGGTATGGACTAAAACACAGATTCATTCAAAGGATGTGCAGGTGTTCCTTGTGAGCTTGTGCGAATTCCTTTGCAAAATAGGTAAGAATCACAGAAGCTCCGGCGCGTTTTAAACTCAGCAGAATTTCGTCTCTTATCCGATCCCCGTCAATCCAGCCTTTTGCCGCAGCGGCTTTTACCATGGCGTATTCTCCGCTCACATTGTATGCCGCAATCGGCAAGGTGCAATGGTCTTTTAACAAACGAATCACGTCCATATAACTTAAAGCGGGTTTTACCATAAGAAAATCCGCGCCTTCCCTGGTGTCGAGTTCAGCTTCCAGAAGCGCTTCTCTGCTGTTGGCCGGATTCATCTGATAGGTTTTTTTGTCTCCAAATTTAGGAGCGCTGTCCAAAGCATCTCTGAACGGACCATAAAAAGCACTGGCGTATTTGGCTGTGTAACTCATGATGGAAACATCTGTGAATCCGTTTTTATCCAAAGCTTCGCGTATATAACCTACGCGCCCATCCATCATGTCGCTGGGGCCAATAATGTCGGCTCCGGCCCGGGCTTGCGCCACCGCCATCTTCGCAAGAATTTCAAGTGTTTCATCGTTAACAATCTGTCCGTTTTTTACGTAACCATCATGACCATCGCTGCTATAAGGGTCCATGGCTACATCGGTCATGATAATGGCTTCAGGCAATTCTTTTTTAATCAAACGCAGCGTAGAGAGGTAAAGCCCCTTCTCGTTAAGGGATTCGGTAGCTTTTTTATCCTTGAGTGAATCGTTCAAACTAGGAAATAGATCAAAGGTACTGATACCAAGTTTCAGGCAGGTTTCAATTTCTTTCAGCAACAAATCAGCACTGTACCTGTAAATTCCGGGCATGGAATGCACTTCAGAACGTTTCTTTTTTCCTTCGATCAGGAATAGCGGAAAAATGAGGTCGTGAACGCTCAGCCAGTTCTCCTGAACAAGATTCCGGATGGATTGGCTTTTTCGGTTGCGGCGTGGTCGTTGTTTTAAGTGTTGCATAAGTGTATAGACGCAAAATTACGTGTTTTGGTCAAGACAACTGCTATTCAACCTCAAAGTGAGAAGGATTGGCTACAATTTTGCCAGTTGAAGTACGGTTCTTCGCGCATCCATTTCGAACATGGCTGCCAGGATAAGCTGAGAGTAGTTTTGTGAAGCACTTTTAAACCGTTTGGTTTGTGTGCGCCACAAACTGTATACCAGATCCATATTGCCTTCGCAAGGATTGCAGGCAAACAAGGCTTTTTGAACATTGTAGGCTCCGGCGTGGTATGAATGCATTACCAGCAAACGGAACCAAAGATCATGTTCGTTGTAGTTCACGATTTTCAGTGAATCCAGCATCTTTTTGGTATAAGGAATGCAGATTTTTTTAATCAGGCTGCTGGCGGCGTAGGCCGAACGTTCGAAGTTGGCGCGTTCATCCACGTGGCGGTTCACTTTTAATCCATACATGCGGGCCACATCCTTCATCAATTGAAAGGAACCATAAGCTCCGGCGTTTGATTTTTGCAGTTTGTTCGGACTTTCAATGAGCAGAATGGCCTGAGCGTACCAGGGATCAACTCCATTGGCAATAAAACAATTGATGCCCTTGTGCAGGTTTTCACCGGCTTTATCAAAATCGTAAAAGAACTTTTTGCCGGAGGTAAGCAGTATTTTCTGAGCTGTATCGAGGCAATGCATGCTTCGTATGCTGTCGCGGTAAACCGTTTTTAAGGAATCACTTTTGCTGTTCCAGTCCTTGTTGCTTATTTTCTCGAAAACCGTTCTCGAAACGGCCAGATTAACCAAACTGCTGTCTTCGTGAAGGTTCATCACCGCTCTCCAAAATTCCACCTGTCTTAAAGTGTCGAGTCGTAAATCGTAAAGGGTTTGGTCAAAAACATAATCCTCACAAAAACTGGTTTTTTGGTTGGGCAGGCCAATCACGTTACGGCAAAGGGGTTCCCCCGTGTAAGGAGTATTGCCATTTTCTGAGGTTCTGGACAAAGGTTTTGTGGGTTCGTTTTTAAAAAACGAAAGCTGAGCCAGGGCCAAAAACCCGATAAGTATATAAAGCGACCTTCGCACAAGGCCAATTTAATAAGAAAACCCGGAAAATAAAAGGAGTTTTTGGGAATTCAGTCAATACACCTACGTGAACAAGTAATTATTTTGGTTTTTTAGGACTTGAACTGCCCTCTTTGAGAAAGTCCGCATACGGTTTTGTTTTATGTGAATCGGTTCCAAAATAATGCAGTATGGGTTTAAGTGCCTGAGGTGAGAGGTAAAAGTTCATTACCTGAATGGTGTTTAACTCTTCGTCGAGTATACACAAGGTAGGCAGACTAAAACTGTTGTTTGTCAATTGAAGCGCAAGGCTGTGAATGGGGAAGTTGTTCAGCAATACCGGGCCGTATGTTTTGTTTTTAAATCGTATACTGTCGCTGCGCGTTACATCAAACTCACAGTAATTGTATTTCAAATTAATGTAGTTAACGATGCTGGTATCGTTAAAAGTTGTTTTGGACATCACTTTTCCGGTATTGCAAAACCCGCTGTTAAGCAGGATCAGGGTTTTTTTGGTTTTCTTTTTTTGCAAGGGTTCGAGTTGGGTAATGGTAACCGGTTTTACGAGACCCTTGGGATAAACCGTATCGTAAAAGGTACGCGTGAAATACTGATTGAATTCATCATACGGTACCGTTCTCCAGGCATTTTCTACCATAAACACAAGTAAGGGTTCAATTTTTTTGTCCTCAAGATAACCCTGACTAAGCAGATTGTATTGAAATTGGTTGGTGACAAATAAGGTGGATGGGTAACTTAAACTGCTACCTAGAAATTTAAGGGCCAATTCATGAGGTGTTTTTGGAGCAGGAGAGGTAGGTTTGTACACCTTTCCATTGTATTCAATGGTATCTTTTCCTTCAGCGTCAAATTTTACGGGATAAAAATGGGTGTTGATGTAGCTGGCGATGGTAGGGTTGGAATAGGTAGTGCGCATCATGTGTTTGCACCAGCCGCACCAATCCGTATAAATGTCAATGATAAATGGCTTTTCCTGAATCTTGTTTTTTTCCTGAGCTTCTTTAAAACTCAACCAGTTAACTAAACCATGGCTTTCATTTTGTGCTGGAGCAGTAAGGAAAAAACTCAGGCAAAAAGCGAAAAATAAAATGGAGAGAAAGGGTCGTGTATTCATAGAAGGCAAAATTACAGCCTTCAAATTTACAAATAATAGGTTTTATTTAAACTCCTCAATACCAATCGCTGATCATGCGGCCGGTGTTCTTATCAGGCGGTAGCCTTTGCCCTTTTGAGAATGAATGATGTTTTTTCCAAAAAGCTGACGGATGTTGTAAATGTGTACATCAATAATTCGTTTATTGGCAATGCTGTTGTCCTTCCAGAGCAAGTCGGCAATTTCAGGCTTACTGAAATATTTTCCTGAATTTGTATACAGCAACTCCATCAATTGAAATTCTTTTCGCGGAAGCTGAATGGGTTGTCCGTTATGGTAAATGAGGTAACGTTCGGTATCAATGTGCAGATCGGCTTCGGAATTCCTATGGTATTGAATGTTTCTTCTCCACAGAAGATTAAACGTAAACAACTTCATGGTAGTGGCTTTTGATTGGAAGTTGATAAACGCATCTGCTCCTGAAGCAAATGCCAATTCCTGGAGGAAGTCATCTTGCTTTTCTGAGTAAAGTACCACATAAGGAATTTCTTTAAAGGATTTAGATCTGATTTCCTTTAAAATGGCAATTCCATCATTGGGTTGCAGATCCAGATTAAGAAAAATGAGTTGTGGTGCCTGATGTTCAAGAAAACGCATAATTTCCTCTTCTTTCACAAACACCTTTAAATTTTTATAGATAGAGCGAAGCAACTCAATTGTTTTGGCAATTTTTTGAGAAGATTGATCAAGAAAAACAATGTTGGCCTCGTTCGGATTCATTTTGCTGGAAAGTAAAGTTTGTCTTTTCAGTTTAAGAGGAGACCAAGCGAATGTTAATTTAATATTAAATCGATATTGCGTAGGTGAAAGGCAGCAGGGGACAGTTGTCCCGGGGATTTGAGTAATGTTAAATGAAACGTTTTGAAATAAAAAACGCCCGCTTGATTAGCAGGCGTTTTTTTAAAGTGGTGTGTATTAAATTAGTGTTGAACAACCAGCTTGGTAGTTGTTTTTCCGAACTCATTGTTTACCTGAACAAAATAGATGCCATTTTCAAGTTCAGTGGTATTGATAGTAAATTCATTTGTTCCTGAATTCACGCTGGTATTGGAAACAATAGTGTTCACCAGTTTACCGCTAAGGTCAAATAACACAATGCTTACTTCACCTGAACGGGTGGCGTGGAATTGAATAGTGCTGTTTTCAGAAGCAGGATTTGGTACCAATTGAACATTTGAAAGTGCAGCGTTCAATTCAGTGATACCAACGTTTAAGCAAGTGTAGGTTTCTATTGTAACTACAGAAGTTTGCGTGGCATCTCCATTCATTACACTTAAAGTAGCGGTATGAATGCCAATAGTACTAACTGTGAAGCTGGGATTTTGAAGCGTTGCGTTGGATATGCTTAAACCGGCACTGGCAGTCCAGTTAAGGGAACAATACCCTGAGCTTACTGTTGTAGAAGGAACAAAGGAGTAAGGTGTAATAGTTGTTCCATCACCAATACAAACCGAAGTTGCACCTATGCTTGCAATTGCAACTGCGGTGTTTCCGCTAACGGAAGAAATTACAGCATCGGTAAAGCTGGCGCCGGAAAGGGCGATAGAACCTGCAGCAGGACGGTAATCAGGAGAAGTGTAGTTGTAAGGAGTTACAAGAATTCCTGAAGAAAGTTTTAAAGTGTCGTTACCCTGAGCAACCACAAACGTGTTGGTGTTAATGATGCCAAAAGTTCCTGATTCTGTGGCCCTTTGACCATAACCAGCCAGAATGTTGTGTTTGAATTTTAAAGTACCGGCATTGGCATTGGTTTCACAAGCTGAACCATCAATAAACACACCACGGGTGGCATTGTCCATAAAAATGGAGTTGAAAATTTTTAGTTCAGAGTTTCTGCGGATACGGGCACCTCTTCTGTGACCGGAAGCAGGGGTGGTAACCGATCCGCCTCTTAGCGGCCCTATAACGGTGATGTTGCTGAACAAAGCAGAAGTTTTTGGAGTAGCAGCAGTTCCGGTAGCATTGTTATCCGATTCAAACGCTTCAGAAGTTGAAATGGAAGGATTATCAGCAAGATTCGGATCACGAACAACTAATCCAAATTGTACATTTCCGCTATAACCAAAGTCGGTATCAAAATCATCGTCCAAACAACGGAATGAAACGAGGTATTTGGCATTTACGGTTCCACCGAACCATTCAAAGGCGTCATCTAAACCAAAAGAGGCCTGAACGTATTCAAGTGTAGTTCCTCTGCCAACAGCGCCCATGGTGAGCGAATTAATTTCTTTATCTTGCTGGTAAGCATAACCTGCAAATTCAATGCGTACATATCGTAATGAACCTGAGTTGTCATTATCGTCAGCGCCTGAGGCTACTCCATATTCTGTGTCAGCTGAAATAGGAAGACCTTCGATGTTGTTGATACCACCAGGCGTATTGTTATTGGCTTTACCCAACAAAATTATGCCTCCCCAATCGCCACCGGTACGGTTACCAGGGGCCTGGTTAGATGTAAAAACAATAGGAGCAGTTACAGTACCGTTAGCAATTAATTGTGAGCCTTTGGTCACAAATATACCTGCACCAACAGTGTTCTTATCACCAAGCACAACTACACCAGGTTGAATTGTAAGAACCGAATTATTCTTAATAAAACATTGAGCCGAAAGCAAAATAACCTGGCCTGTGTTCCATGTGGTATTAGATGTAATGTTTCCGGTGATGGTTTGGGTAGGAGCCGGGTAAACTTTATTTTGAGGATCCCATTCTGTCCAGGTGTCTGTCCACATTGGGGTAGGAGCAGGTGCAAAAGCTCCGCGGTAACAGGTTTTGGTAAAAAAGGGACTTTGGGCAAAACTTGCTCCAAAGAAGAGAGCTCCCAGACTTGTGAATAGAATTTTTTTCATTTTTTTCATTTTTAAAAGTTAGAGTTTGTAAAATTTAATGGAGCAAAGTTCATCCATGAATGTTACAATGAGGTTAATCGAAAATTAAAAAACGACACCTTTCAAGTTAAGGCTTTGTTAAGAGGCGGGTTAAAACTTGTAGGCAATCAGGAAGGAATAGGTGGTTCCGTAATTTCTTTTGAAGTTCACATAATCAATGTCTTTCTGATACGAATTCTTTTCGCGGTCACTGCCTTTATAATACACCACCCAATCCGGGTGCAAGAGGTCTTTTATGTTAAAACGCAGTTCCAATCGGTTTTTAAGGAAACTTTTTGTGAATTGTAAATCCACAATGGTTCGCGCATTTTCCCAGCGGTTAGGTATGATGTCGTTTCCAACAATGTAAATGCGTTCACCCACGCGGTTCACCATGGCTGTAATGCTGTAAGCGCGCTCATTGTCGATGTAGCTGATACCGGCATTCAGCAAATACGGGGCTTGCCCCTGCATGGGCCGCGTGTTTGGTACCGCCGGGTTAATGCCTTCCACGTTTACTTCCGATTTAATCAGTGAAAGGTTTGAAAACAAGGTCAGGTTGTTCAGGAACTTCACCGAGTCTTTTCTTAAAACAGCACCCAGGTTTATTCTGAATTCCAATTCTCCTCCGTACACGTGTCCGAAGTTGGCGTTTCGGTAATAAATCTGGTTTTCACTGGTTTGGAACATGTAACGTTCTATCGGTGTATCGAAATACTTGTAGAATCCGGTTACTGTAAACAACTGCCCTCTGCCAGGATACATTTCGTATCGCAGGTCAAGGTTCTCAATATAACTCCTGGTTAGAGAAGCGTTTCCGGCAACCGAAAGCCGGGTTTCAGGATCATACCAGTTGGTTACCGCCAACTCTCTGAATTCAGGACGGTTCAAGGTTTTGTAGTAAGAAAACCGCAATCCGGTTTTAGCCGTTACATTGTAAATCAGGTTGAGGGAAGGCAGTACATCATTCACCGTATTGTCAACGAAAATGGAATCTGTAATAAAGTACTCAATGGTAATGTTCTGGTAGTAGCTTTCAAAACGAGCACCTGCAATGACTCTGAATTTTTCTTCAACCTTTAACTCACCCATTCCGTATGCGGCCATTAATTTAGAACTGGCGTGGTAATTGTCATCCGGTTTGGTAATCTCAAAGGCTTTGAATCCACCTTTGCCATCGGGCGTTACACTCATGTTCTCAGTAGCAAAAATCTGGTCCTCGGGGAGGTAAGCCAAGTCATTGTCAAAATAGATGTTGCTGTTGGGGGCATTGTATCCTGAAAGACCAAATTGGCGGATGTTGAATTGCCGTTCACGAAACTGGTACAATCCTCCTGCTTTCACATCCAGTTTTAAAGATTCAGTTAACTTAAATAGTTTTGAAACGTCGACTTTGGAACTGATGATGTTTTCGTTTAATTCTGAATATACACGGTAACCCGAATATGCCGGACCGGTGGTAGATCCGTTTGGCAACTCTGCTCTGAAAACCGTGTCCAATGGATTAGGGTCGCTAGGGTCGCGGATGGCCTCAAATTTACTGTATGATGTGAACCTCAAATTCGGCACAGTTCTTTCAATATTGCTGTAACCAACATTCCAGCCAATTTTAATTTTTGAAGCGGGCAAATAATGGTCTCCATTCAATTGATTTGTAAGGAGTCGGTTTGCTGAGAAAAAGCGCGAGTTCACCCGGTTAATGCTTTGCTCGGCTTCGGTAAAGTTGTTACTTCCCAAAGAGTATATAAAACGATCATCCGATGAACCGCTGAGCATGTTTTTTAAACTGATGGAGTTGTTTTCATTTAATTTTAAACCCAGATTCAGCAAAGCGCCGGTGGCATTTTGGGTTTGATATACATCGTTAAAATACTCTCTTTCTTTTTGAACGGTTACCGAACTGCTGCCTGTGATGGCTAAACCATCGTACTCTGTCCTTTGAAATTTGTAAAGATTTTGAGTGCTGTTGTACGAAAGGCTGAAAATAACACCCAGAAAATCCTTGTCCTTGCGTTTAACGTTATACCCTGTAGCAAACTGAGCGCTGAAATTGGGGCTGAATTTGGACTGTGAAAAGCCCCAATCATTTGGAAAATACGTGGCTACCCGCGCCTGATCAGGATTGGAAATCCAGGTGTTTTTATCTTCCAGGGCCGGAACCTGGGATGGCAGATCGCGTGAGCCGTCATCAAATCCAAACTTGTCGAGCTTACCGCCTTCATAAACGATTTTGTCTTTACCGGTGGTTATGGTGTTGTATCCCCCACCCAGGGAGAACAAAACAAAATTCTTTTCCGGAATACTTTTGGTGTTGATTTGAATGATACCGCCGGCAAATTCAGATGGCATATCGGGAGTAGCTGTTTTATTCACAACAATGTTATCAAGCATGTTCGACGGAAACAAATCAAAAGCAAAGGCTTTTTTATCGGGTTCAGTGCTTGGCAGTGGAGAGCCATTGAGGTAGGAAGCGTTGTAACGTTCATTTAAACCCCTCACCACAACAAACTTGTCGTTTTGAATAGTTACCCCGCTGATTCTTTTCAAAACATCGCTGGTGGTTTTATCCGGTGTGCGTTTAATAGTTTCGGCGCTGATTCCATCACTTACACTGGCGCTGTTTTTCTGCTGCAGCACCAGGGCGGTGTTGTTTTCTTTGTTTAAGGTCACAACCACTTCCACTTCCTGTAATTCAGTAGAAGCGGAAGCATCCAGCAATACATTAATATCAACAACATCGTTTGCTTTCACCTCAACTCCTGAGATTTTTTTGGTGGTATAGGAAATAAAGGAGATGATCAGATTAACTTTTCCAACGGGCACATTGTTGATGGAGAATTTACCGTCAAAATCAGCGGCGGCGCCTTTGGTGGTGCCTTCAATAAGAACGGTGGCTCCGGGCAGGGTTTCGCCGGTTTTAGCGTCTAAAATAGTGCCGGAAATCCTTCCGGTTTGTGAGCTGATGGAAAATGCTGAAAGGAGAAAAAGAAGCAGAAAGGAAAACTTATGCATTGGGTTTGATTTAACACCGCAAAGGAACGTCGCCCAAGTGACCCCTGTTTAAATTTCAGGTTACCAAAACTTTAACGAAATCACATTAAATTGGAAATAACTTAAGAATAAGTTAACTTTAACGGGCAAGGCATTGTGTTAAGTTTGTACCGTCATTTTTATCTATGAGCAACGCGAAAATCAAAATATTACTGGTGGATGATGAGCCGGATATCGTAGAATTTCTTAGTTATAATTTAAAAAAGGAAGGCTACGACGTTCTCACTGCCAGTAACGGTAAGGATGCCATTGAAATTGCGAAGAAAGAGCTACCCCAATTGATTGTGCTCGACGTGATGATGCCTGATATGGACGGCATTGAAACCTGCCGCGAAATCAGAGAACAAAAAGGTTTAAGTGAGGTATTGATTGCTTTTCTTACCGCAAGAAGCGAGGATTATACACAAATTGCGGGTTTTGAGGTTGGAGCTGACGATTACATAACCAAACCTATTAAACCAAGGGTGTTTATCAGTCGCATTAAAGCGCTTCTGCGCCGATTGCAAACTTCAACTGAACATGAAGGAAACATGGAGTTTGGCGATGTACGAATTGATAAAGAAAAACACTCGGTCTTTAAAGGCGGTCAGGAAATTGCCTTACCAAAAAAAGAATTTAAACTCTTTTCTCTTTTATGCAGCAAGCCGGGAAAAGTATTTACCCGTGAATACATTCTTGATCAGGTGTGGGGGGATGAGGTAGTAGTAGGAGATAGAACCATTGATGTTCACATTCGCAAACTTCGCGAAAAAATAGGCGACGAGTACTTCAAAACCGTAAAAGGAGTGGGGTACAAGTTTGAATTTTAAGACTTGACCTTATTTCACCGGCCTTCATCTTTCTCCTCTTTTTCTGTTTCCTGGTGAATTAGTCCTACGGCTTCCTGAAACCGGTACTCGGTATCTTCAACTTCTGCTTCATAGGTAATAGTGCCATCACTAGCTGTGCTTTTGCTGGCTTCCTTAATTTTTTTGCCCGGTAGGTTCTTTTCAAAATACTCAAGCACAAATTTTGGCAGCTCAGTGGGTTTCAGCTCAACCTCATGTTCAAGCTGTTTTCCACCGGCATCATACACCACCGAATTTTCAATTTTGTTAAGATCAAATTCGGCTTCGAAGTTGGCCCCTTCTTTCTCCCATTTCTCAACCTTCACTCCTGGGAATTCTTTTTGAAAGGACTGTATTACCGGGGCCGGAACATCTTTTTCTTTTATGGTTTGTGAGAAACAATTAATGCTTATTAAGCTAAACGCAAATAGTATCACATTTGTTTTCATGATATAAATTTTAAAGATGAATCTAAGGTATTTAAACTTATCAAATGCCTGAAATATTCCTCTGTTCAAAAGCAGATTTTAACAGTCAGAAGCACAAAATCATGTGCATCGCAAGAGATTTGCGAAAAACGCAAACCTGTTCTTAAATCTGAAACCTGGCAACTCTAACCGGATTGGGGCACTCAACTTTAAAGAAACCTGACTTATATCATAGTTACCCATCTTCTTAGTTAATGCATTGCCTTGGATAAAAAATGACAGTTTTGTACCTTTGTGTTCTTGAAAAGAATAACTGTCATATTTTTTCTTTCCATTTACCTGATTTCAGTTACGGAGTTGAATCAGCTTGTAAAATTTCCGGTGCTGGTTGAGCACTTTATGGAACACAGAGAAAAAAACCACAAACTCTCGTTATTGGATTTTCTGGATATGCATTATTCACAAGAACACGAAATGGATGCGGATCATGATCGGGACATGCAATTGCCTTTCAAGTCGCACGACGGGTGTTCTGTTACTTTTTTAAGCGCATTTCTGCACAACCCATTCATTGAGCTGGCTAACAAACCGGCATTGGCAAGCTCGTGCAAGTATTCTGAATATTCTGATGCATTTTTAGGCCGGTCTTATCTGGCTTCTATCTGGCAACCGCCAAAATCCTGTTAATTTTTTTCTGATGTTTTTTGAGTGGAATTACCCCGAAGGGTTATTTGCTCTTATTTGTTATATCAAAAAATTAATAGAAATAAAATGTTAACCAAAATCATCGAATTTTCAATACGTAACAAACTGCTTATTGGACTTTTTGTTTTTACACTCATAGGGTATGGTGTTTACCAAACCACAAAATTACCCATTGACGCTGTGCCGGATATTACCAATAATCAGGTGCAGGTCATCACTGTAGCGCCTTCTTACGGGGCCACCGATATCGAAAGGCTGGTCACCTTCCCGATTGAACAGGCCAACACCAACATTCAGGGAATAAAGGAAATCAGAAGTTTTTCACGCTTCGGATTGTCACTGGTTACCATTGTGTTTAATGATGTAACCGATATTTACTGGGCCCGTCAACAGGTGGCTGAACGTTTGCAAAAGGTGCAAAGCGTAATTCCAAAAAGCATTGGAACGCCTGAACTCGGACCCATTTCTACAGGTTTGGGTGAAATTTACCAATATGTGGTTCGCCCAAAACCGGGTTACGAAAACAAATACAACGAAACTGATTTAAGAACCATACAGGACTGGATAGTGCGCCGGCAACTGCTGGGGGTGAAAGGGGTAGCGGAAGTGAGCAGTTTCGGTGGCAAACTCAAACAATACGAGATTGCTGTTGATGCCAATAAATTACAAGCACACAACATCACCATACAGGATGTATTTAATGCACTGGAAAAAAACAATCAGAACACCGGAGGAGCTTACATTGAAAAGGGGCCCACTGTATTGTTTATCAGAAGTGAAGGTTTAATTGGCGGAGAAGCAGATATCCTGAATATCTCTGTGAAGTCAACAGAAGGAGGAACTCCTCTCTTTATAAAGGATGTGGCGGAGGTAAAGATTGGTTACGCCACACGTTACGGTGCCCTGTGTTACAACAGTGAAGGCGAAGTGGCGGGAGCCATTGTGATGATGTTAAAAGGAGCGAACAGCAACGAAGTTATCAAAAATGTTAAAGAACGCATCAAACAAATTCAAAGCACCCTGCCCGAAGGGGTTGTTCTGGAACCGTTTTTGGATAGAAGCAAAATGGTGAACAACGCCATTGGAACTGTGGAAACCAACCTGATGGAAGGAGCCTTGATAGTTGTGTTCGTATTGGTTTTGTTCTTGGGTAATTTCAGAGCAGGACTTTTAGTTACCTCTGTTATCCCATTATCTATGTTGTTTGCCATTTGCCTGATGAATCTCTTTGGGGTTAGCGGTAACCTGATGAGTTTGGGCGCACTCGATTTTGGCCTCATCGTGGATGGCGCTGTGATAATAGTGGAAGCGGTCATGCACCGTTTATCGCACAACACTGAATTCAAGCACCTGAACCAACTCAATCAGAAACAAATGGACGATGAGGTCAACCACTCAGCCGGTAAAATGATGAACAGTGCCGTGTTTGGGCAGGTGATTATTCTTGTTGTGTATTTACCCATTTTTACTCTGCAGGGCATTGAAGGCAAAATGTTCAAACCCATGGCTCAAACTGTAGCGTTTGCCTTATTAGGCGCTTTTGTTTTGTCACTCACTTATATCCCCATGATGAGTGCGGTTTTCCTTAGTAAAAAAACCAAACACAAACCCAACATCTCCGACCGCATGATGTTTAAATTGGAAGCAGCATATGAAAGTTCATTGGCAAAGGTGCTTCAGCGACCAAAGACCATATTGTTAGGTGTTGTGGCATTGTTCATTTCGGCTCTTATTACCCTCAGCGTATTGGGCGGAGAATTTATTCCGGTTCTTGAAGAAGGGGATTTTGCTGTAGATACCCGCGTATTAACCGGGAGCAGCATCTCAACCACTATTGAGTACACACAAAAAACCGCAAAAATTTTAAAAAGCCGCTTTCCGGAAGTTGAAATGGTAGTAACTAAAATTGGAAGCGGAGAAGTGCCCACCGATCCTATGCCCATGGAGGCCAGCGACATGATGGTCATCTTAAAAGACAAAGAAGAATGGACCAGCGCAAAGACCTTTCCTGAGCTGGCAGAAAAAATGGGAAAAGCACTGGAAGAAGTACCGGGGGTAACCGCAAGTTTTCAGTACCCGGTGCAAATGCGTTTCAATGAATTAATGACCGGTGCCCGGCAGGATGTGGTGTTGAAACTGTTCGGCGAAGATTTAGACACCCTGGCCAGATACGCTCATTTTATTGGAGGGATCATTAACACTGTGGAAGGAGCCAGGAACCTTTACATCGAAACGGTTACCGGAATGCCTCAGGTGATTATTCAATACAACAGATCGGCCATTGCCCAATACAATTTAAACATAGCCGACATCAACCGTGTTGTCAATACTGCTTTTGCGGGACAAAGTGCCGGCCTCCTGTTTGAAGGGGAGAGGCGTTTTGATGTGGTGGTAAGATTAAAAGGAGAAAAGCGGAATACGTTGGAGGACATCAGGAATTTGTTGGTTCCAACGCCGGATGGCACCCAATTGCCACTTTATCAGTTGGCCAGTGTAGAGATAAAGAATGGTCCAAACCAGATTCAACGGGAGGATGCCAAGCGCCGCATTGTAGTGGGTTTTAATGTAAGAGGCCGTGATGTGCAGAGCATTGTGAACGAACTTCAGCAAAAGGTTGGAAAACAATTGAAATTTCCAAGTGGCTATTACTTAACCTATGGAGGGGCCTTTGAAAATCTGAATGCAGCCAAACAACGGTTAATGATTGCCGTACCGGTGTCTTTGATTTTAATTTTTATACTGTTATATTTTGCTTTCAATTCCATACGTCAGGGTTTGCTGATCTATTCTGCGATTCCGCTTTCGGCCATTGGCGGTATATTTTTTCTGGCAATCCGCGGCATGCCATTCAGCATAAGCGCCGGTGTGGGGTTTATTGCCCTTTTTGGTGTAGCGGTGTTAAATGGTATAGTGTTAATTGCTGAGTTTAATCGTTTAAAAACAGAGGGAATGGAAAATTTAAAGGAGATTTTGATTATGGGCACTAAATTACGTTTACGGCCAGTGTTGATGACCGCGTTTGTGGCTTCCCTCGGATTTCTACCAATGGCGTTAAGCAATGGTGCGGGAGCCGAAGTTCAGCGCCCTTTGGCAACGGTGGTAATAGGAGGCTTGTTAATCGCAACCTTTTTAACCCTGTTCGTGCTACCTGTCTTGTACCTTATGTTCGGAAACAACAACAAAACAAATATTACTTCGAAAGCCGGTCTGGTAGTTTTAGTGTTGTTCATTGCCATTTCCTTTGAGGCCAATGCGCAAACCCCCATCAGTTTGCAGGCGGCAATTGATACAGCGCTTCACAACAACCTGGTGATCAAAAATGAACAACTTCGAACGGATTACCTTAAACAACTTACACACGCAGCCGCAACGATTCCAAAAACCAATGTCAGTGGTGAATTCGGACAAATCAACAGCTACTATTCCGACAATCGGTTTGGCCTCACCCAGAACTTTGAATTTCCATCCGTTTATGTTCAACAAAAAAGAGTGTACGATGAAGAATGGAAGTCGGGGCAATTTAAAATTCAATTGAAGGAAGCGGAAGTTAAACGCCGAGTAAGGCAGGTGTTTTACGCCTATCGTTATCTGGAAGAGAAAGAAAAATTATTAGTCAAATACGATAGTGTATATTCTGCATTTCTTGAAAAAGCCGCTTTACGTTTAGCGGCCGGTGAAAGCAATGTGCTTGAAAAAACGATTGCAGAGAGCCAAAAAGGAACAATTGAGGTTCAATTGAAGCAGGTGCAACAACAAAAACAACTGGTTTTGCTGGAGTTCAGGTTGGTGCTGAACGCCCCGGCCGAGTACGCGCCCGTCGAAACGGAATTTAAAACAGAAGTGCAGCTCAGCACCGACCCGGGAGTTTTAAACCAACACCCCGGCTTAAAAGCAATGGCTCAGCAAAAAAACGTGGCGGCCTCGGCCACCCGTCTTGAACGCTCGCGATTAATGCCCGATTTTAATATTTCGTACTACAACATGAGCATGAGAGGGTACGGGGCCGACGAACAGTATTATACCAACGCAAGGTTTCAGTCGGTTCAGTTAGGTTTGGGGGTGCCACTTTTTTTTGGTGCTCAAAAGTCAAAGCTTAGCGCTTCGAAGATCAGCCAGAATATTGCTGAACTCAATTACCTTCAGGAAATGCGCGTTTTTCAGAATCAGTACGCCGGTTTGACCGAAAAATACAATTCAGAAACAAAGGTAGTAGAGTACTATGAAAACCAGGGATTAAAGAACGCGAGCCTGATTCGTGAAACAGCCAACAAACAATTGGCCGCAGGTGAGATCAACTATTTGGAATGGGTGCTTTTGAACAATCAAACAGTTCAGATCCAATCGTCGTACCTCGATGCCATACGCGCTTTGAACGAAACCGGTATACAGATCAATTATTTACTAAGCAGATAAAACACATGAAATACATTATAGCATTAACAGTAATGAGTCTTTTCTTCATCTCCTGCGGTGAACAGCAAGGGGCTAAAGAAAACGCAGCGCCTGCTGAGGAACTGAACATGGTCCACTTAAACGAAGCTCAGATCAAATCAGCAGGACTGAGACTGGGCAAAATAGAATTAAAGGACATAGCGCGCCGCTTGACGCTCAATGGAAAAATTGATGTTCCTCCACAAAACCTTATTTCAGTTAGTATGCCAATGGGTGGCTATCTAAAAACAACACATTTGCTACCGGGTATGCATGTGAAGAAAGGAGAGGTTTTAGCCACTATGGAGGACCAGCAATACATTCAAATGCAACAAGACTACCTTATGGCCAGATCAAAATTGGCGTTTTTGGAAAATGAATTCAAACGTCAAAAAGAATTGAACCAAAGCAAGTCGAGTAGCGACAAGGTGTTTCAACAGACGGAAATGGAATACAACAACGCAAAAGTATCTTTTGGTGCCTTAGCCGAAAAGCTGAAGATCCTCAACATTAGGCCTGAAGCCTTAACCGGTGAAAACGTTTCGGGGAGTATTCAATTGTATTCACCCATTGACGGGTTTGTGTCAAAGGTGAATGTGAACATTGGTAAGTACGTCAATCCAACCGATGTGCTTTTTGAATTGATCAACCCCTCCGACATCCATCTCAATTTGAAAGTATTTGAGAAAGATCTGGAGCATTTGGCAATAGGACAAAAAGTTTTGGCATACAACAACAACCAGGTAGATAAAAAGTACGCCTGTGAAATTATTTTAATTAGCCAAAATTTAAATGCCGACAGAAGTGCCGAAGTGCATTGCCATTTTGACGAGTATCACAAAAGCCTTTTCCCGGGCATGTACATGAACGCAGAAATTGAAATTAGCAACAAAAAAGCAATGGTTTTACCTGAGCAGGCGATTGTTAGTTATAACGCCAGGGACTATGTTTTTCTTTCGATGGCAAATGGGCAATTTGAGATGTTGGAAGTGAAAAAAGGTGGAACACAGGACAAGTATATTGAAGTTAGTTCAGTTGACGCAAAGGATCTGAGAAATGCCGATGTGGTGATGGATGGCGCTTACGCTTTACTTATGCAGTTAAAAAACCGACCGGAAGAGGAATGAACCTTTTAATGCACTTAATAGGAGATTAGCGAAGATAAAAGCACTTGAACTTTCGAGGTGCCGCTTTTATATTAAAGGGAAACAGCACTGTCAAGTCTTTTGAGCAACAAAATGAACATAAAAGTTGCAGGTACGTATTTATGATTAAAGAATGCAATGGATGTGGCGCCAACTCAAATCTTAAATTTACCCTGGTCGTTTTTAGGGAAACGTTGTTTTGCAAGGAGTAAACAAACCACCAGCAATATTACATTTACACTTTCCAGCAGAGGTAAATCCATATGGCTTATTTATTAATCTTGAGGTTTGAACCGAAAACAGACTCTGAAATTGAAAGAGATAGTGTAAGACGAAAAACGGTTTGATTTATTTCAGTGCCTGTATTTTTCATTGCAGGATACTTCTAGCTGTTTCAAAAAAAACCAATGCGGGTTGGTTTATCTGCGGATAAACAGCGGCAATATAATTCATATAAAAGGCGGAAATTGACCTAAGTGTATTTCATTCAATTAGCTTTATAAGTGGTTGGTTTATCCGGATGAAAAATTATAGGGCCAAGGGAAATGGGCTGTTCTGGCACGAAAAATCCCCTTTTTTGTAATTATTGTGATTAGCTACCTGTGGGGGCCTTAGTAAAAACCTTTAGCAAACAGCCACTTAGGTTTATTTTGGCCTTTATTTTGTGTATCCATCGTATTTTTCTACTTTTGGACTCCTTAAAATTAACCGCACAATGCTCCTATAGCTCAGCCGGTTAGAGCATCAGACTCATAATCTGAGGGTCCCTGGTTCGAGCCCAGGTGGGAGCACCATAAAGCAGAAAAAGCCTTCCGTTTATTTCGGTAGGCTTTTTCGCTTTATGGTGAAATCATAAGCATGCCTTCGCATGCTTTTTTGATTTGTAAAACTGGGCGAGAAGTTTATCCTGAGGGAAAGAGAGCGAAGTTTCGAACTCAGTTTTCAATTAAAACCGGAAAGGAAATCTAACCTGAGCCGGGAATCACCGATTTATTGAATAAGGAAAAGGGGCTGTAAACTCCAGAAATCAGTTTCAAGGTTTATTTTATTATTTTGCAGTCGGCCGGACATGAAACACATCAAAAACATAATTTTCGATTTGGGTGGTGTTATCATTAACCTCGATCAACAACTCACCATTTATGAGTTCAACGCTTTAAGCGACCTGCCTTTTGAGTCTTTTTACAATAGTTCCTCTCAATCCGGACTTTTTGATGAACTGGATAAGGGAACAATTTCTACAGAGGCTTTTTTTGAAATTCTTAAAAAAGAAATTCGCTACACAGGCGAAACGGAACTCTTGATAAAAGCCTGGAACGCCATGTTACTTGATGTTCCTGAGCATCGACTCGATGTTCTGGTAAACGCAAAACAGCAGTACTCTACTTTTTTATTGAGCAATACCTGTGAACCCCACATCGCTTCTTTTGAGGAACAACTTTATCTTGACCACGGGGTAAAAAACTTTGAAGATTATTTTGACAAAGTATATTATTCCTGCAGAATGGGTATGCGAAAACCGGAAAAGGAAATCTTTGAAACGGTTCTAAAACAAAACCAACTTTTGCCTGAAGAAACCGTGTTTATTGACGATTCTGAGCAACACGTAAAAGGAGCCGGTGCCTGTGGAATTAATGCTTATCTCTTACCTAAGGGCATGGAGGTTGGGGAGTTGCTTAAGGACCTTAAGCTTTTATAAATCCGAGTACAGCTTCTGAAAATTCCTTTGGTTTTTCGGCGTGTAGCCAATGGCCGGCTCCTGCAATACTATTGAGCTCCAGCTTTGAAAAGCGGGCATTAAAATCCGCCACATCTTTTTCGTTTATGTAGTCCGATTTTTCACCCTTCAACACAAGCGTGGGCGTTTGACTTTTAAAATCCGGCACCTCAATTCCAATGTTTTCAATCTCCCTGCTGATCACATCAAGATTAAAACGCCAATCCATGCAATCCGATTCCTTCCAATAAATATTTTTAAGTAGAAATTGACGTGTGCCAAAGTCATCAAGATAATTCAGCATCACGGCTTCCGCTTCTTTTCGGGATTTGATTTCGTTGAAGTTTACCGCCTTTAATGCTTTGATTACCTGTTGATGGTGTGGAGGATAAGCGCGAGCAGCGATGTCGGCAATAATCAACTTAGCTGCCAGGCCAGGATAGTTTAGTTCAAAAAATAACAACACTTTGCCGCCCATGCTGTGCCCCAGTAAAACAGGCTGCTCAAGCCGGTGGTCTTCCAAAAACGTTTTCAGGTCCTTTGCCATCATAGGGTAATTCCATTCTTCGCTGTGAGGGGATAAACCGTGGTTTCGGAGGTCGACTGTAAATACCCTGAACCCCTGTTCAGAAAATGTTTTTGCAAGGCTATTCCAATTGTCGCTCTGCCCAAACAGCCCGTGCAGGATAACAAGGGGAGTACCATTCCCGAATTCACGATAGGCCAGTTTCATAGCATCACAGCAGTTGACGTAAATACATTTGCACGGTGTTTTCCAATCCAAAATAAAGGGCATCACTGATGAGGGCATGCCCTATGGAAACTTCCAAAAGTCCTGGCACGTGGTGTTTGAAGTACTTTAAATTATCGAGATTTAAATCGTGTCCGGCATTCAGGCCCAAACCCAATTGCTGCGCGGCTTTGGCTGCCTCCGAGAATTTGACAATTACCTTTTCTTTCTCAGTAGTGTAAAGGCGTGCGTATTCTTCAGTGTAAAGCTCAACACGGTTTGTTCCGGTGTCTGCCGCGCCTCTCACCATGTTCACATCGGCATCAACAAAAATAGAGACCCTTATACCTTTTGATTTAAAAAGGGCGATGGTTTCTTTCAGATAGTCTTTGTGTTTCAGGGTATCCCAGCCATGATCGCTGGTCAACTGACCTTGTTCATCCGGAACAAGCGTTACCTGATGAGGTTTTACATCCAGCACCAGATCCATGAATTTTTTTTCGCGGGGATTGCCTTCTATATTAAATTCAGTAGTTAAAACTTTTTTAAGCTGGTACACATCGCTGTAACGTATGTGACGTTCGTCGGGCCGGGGATGCACCGTAATGCCATGGGCGCCGAATCGTTCGATATCGCCTGCGGTTTTGATCAAATCAGGCACATTTCCTCCCCTGGCATTGCGAAGGGTGGCAATTTTATTTACGTTTACGCTTAATCTGGTCATGCCACTGGGGAAATTGGTTGAAGGCACAAAGCTAATTAAATTCGTATTTTTGGGGAAATTAAATGCTTGCAGGCGATCTTATAACCGACGAAATTCCACCACTCAAAATTACCGACACGGTGGAAATGGCCCTGGACTGGATGGAACAGTTCAAGGTATCGCATTTGCCAGTTGTCAAAAACAGAGAGTTGATTGGTTTGGTGGCAGAAACCGATATTATCGATTATGAGCATCCCGACGAACAAATCAATGCCAGCAAGGTGTTGTTGTTACGCCCTGTGATTCATTATTATCAGCACGCTTACGATATTCTGCGATTGGTGAGCAGCATGAACCTTACACTTGTTCCGGTAATCGATGAAAAAGAATTTTACAAAGGGTGTATTACCATACGAGGTCTTATCCAAAACCTGGGAAGCATGACGGCAGTGCAGAATCCGGGAGGTGTTATTATTTTAGAGCTCAATCAAAACGACTATTCGGTAACACAAATTGGCGGCATCATTGAGAGTAACGACGCAAAGATTTTAAGTTTGCACGTCTCTTCACATCCTGACAGTACTAAAATGGAAGTGACACTGAAAGTAAACCGCGAAGACCTGTCGGGCATATTACAAACCTTTAACCGTTATAATTATTCGGTAAAGGCCATTTTCCAGGCCGGTAATTTTAATCACGATTTTGATGACAGAATGAAGGAGTTCATTCACTACCTGAACATCTGAGTTTATTTTAATGTCAGAGCAAACGCGTTCGGTTCCTGTGCATCGGACACCTTAAAATTTCCTATTCGGGTTCGGCGCAAGGAGCTTAAATAACCGCCACTGTTCAGGGCGATGCCAAAATCTCTTGCAAGGCTCCGGATATAGGTGCCTTTGCTGCACACAACCCGAAAAGACACTTCAGGCAATTGAATGTTCACGAGTTCAAATTCTCTGATCTCAATTTCCCGGGCCTTCAGTTCTGTGTTACTGCCCTCCCGTGCCAACTCATAGGCTCTTTTACCATCCACCATTACGGCGCTGAACAAGGGTGGCACCTGAAGTTGTTTGCCAATAAACTGTTTGGCTGTTTGATGTAAAAGTTCTTTGGTAATGTGTTCGGTGGGATAAACGGCATCCACTTCTTTTTCCTTGTCAAAACAGGGTGTAGTGGCCCCGATAAAAAAAGTACCGGTGTATTCTTTTTCCAAACCCATCAGTTCGTTAATGGTTTTGGTTTTTTTTCCGGTTGCAAGAATCAGGAGGCCGGTAGCCAAAGGGTCAAGGGTTCCGGCGTGGCCAACTTTGGCTTTCACTTTTTGCCCTTCATGCACCCATGAGGGATGATTTTTAATGGCGTGTTTTATTTTATTTACAGCCTGAAAACTGCTCCAGGTGTATGGCTTATCAATGAGAAGCACTTCTCCCTTATAAAAATCGTAAGCCATAAAATGAATTATGAATTAGAACACTTCTCTGGCCACAGCTTTTGTGGCTTCGGAACTGCCCATGGTGTAAAAGTGCAAACATGGCACATTGGCTTTTACCAACTCTTTGCTTTGTTCAATGCACCATTTAATGCCTACCTCCCGAATCGCTTTATCATCCTTGCATTTTTCCAGTTCTTCATAAAAGGCCTGTGGGATATCGATGTGAAATATTTTTGGAAGAGTAACAATTTGTTTTTTGCTGCCAAGAATTTTCAAACCCGGTATGATGGGCACGTTGATACCACTTTTTCTGCACAGTTCAACAAATTCGAAGTATTTGCTGTTGTCAAAAAACATTTGGGTCACAATGTATTCGGCGCCCGCATCTACTTTTGCTTTCAGGTACTTCAAATCACTGGTCATGTTGGGGGCTTCAAAGTGTTTTTCGGGATAACCGGCCACGCCAATACAAAAATTGGTGGGAGCGGCTTCTTTCATTTCTTCATCGAGGTATTTGGCCTTATTCATTTCTGAAATTTGTTTAACCAAATCCAAACCGTAACCGTGTCCGTTGGGTTCAGGTACAAAAGCGGGTTCAGTTTTAATGCTGTCGCCACGCAAGGCCAACACGTTATCAATACCCAGAAACTGAAGGTCAATAAGGGCGTTTTCAGTTTCTTCTCTCGTAAAGCCTCCGCAAATGATGTGGGGTACCGCTTCTACATCGTATTTGTTCATGATGGCCGCGCAAATGCCAACCGTCCCCGGGCGTTTGCGAATGCTTACTTTTTCAAGGTATCCGCCTTCCCGCTTTTTGTAGATGTATTCTTCGCGGTGGTAGGTAACATCCACAAAGGCCGGCTTAAACTCCATCAGGGGGTCAATGCCATCGTAAATGCTTTGTATGCTTTTTCCCTTGAGGGGAGGGAGAATCTCAATGGAGAAGAGGGTTTTTTTACTTTCCTGTATTTTTTGGGTGAGTTTCATAGGTGCTGACCTGAATTCAATTGTTGGCGTGAATACTTCGGGTTAATGAACAGCGATGATCTCTCCGATCTCCGGAACCGCTCTGCGTATCGTTTCTTCAATGCCGGCTTTCATGGTCATGTGACTCATGTTGCAGGTTTTGCAAGCGCCCTTAAAAGCAAGTTTAAGGGTTTGGTTGTCGGTAATTTCAACAACTTCCACATTACCCCCATCGGCTTCCAGATACGGACGGATGCTATCCAGGGCGTCTTCCACTTTTTTCTTCAGGTTCTCCATTTTGCGTAATTGGCAAAGATAAGACATCCCCCGGCTATTCCCAAACGACTTAAAGCCGCTCAGGGATTTGGCAAATCTTTGTTTTTTAATGTTCTTTGCCGGCATGAAGGAGGAAGAACTTATTTATGGCACCCGTGCGGTGATTGAGGCTCTGGATGCGGGAAAGGAAATTGACCGTATTCTTGTACAAAAGGGCCTTTCGAACGAATTGTACAACCAGCTGCGCAAAGCCCTTCGCAACCGTCCCGTACCCATACAGGTGGTGCCTCCCGAAAAGCTCAGGCGTTTAAGTTCAGGCAATCACCAGGGGGTAATTGCTTACCTCACCGAAGTGACCTATTATAATTTGGAGGACACTTTATCTCAGGTATTTGAATCCGGTGAAATTCCACTTGTACTCATCCTTGATCGTATTACAGATGTTCGCAATTTTGGAGCCATAGCCCGTAGCGCCGAGTGTGCAGGGGTGCAATTGATTGTAATTCCCAGCCGGGGAGCCGCCCAGATCAATGGGGATGCGATTAAAACCAGCGCCGGAGCCCTGCACCGCATCAAGGTGTGCCGGGAAGACAATTTAAAACATACTCTTGAATACCTTAAAGAAAGCGGATTGCAAATCGTAAGCGTGCATGAAAAAACAGATCACCTGATGTATGAGGCAGACTTTAGCAAACCTACTGCGCTTATTATGGGCAGTGAAGAGGACGGCATCAGCGGGGAGTATTTAAAACGCAGCGATTTGCAGGTAAAAATCCCAATGCCCGGAAAAACGGCGTCTTTGAACGTATCGGTGGCTACCGGTATTGTATTGTTTGAAGCGGTAAAACAACGTTTGAAATAATAAACTATTGAATGGCGCTGTGTTCACCGGCCCTGGTGTCAAGCGCGTCTCTTAAACCATTGCCCAACAGCATAAAGGCCAGCACCAGAAACATAATAGCCAGGCCGGGTATAAAAGCAAGATAGGCTTTATCCATCAGGATGTAGCCCCTGTGCGCGTTAATCATCTCTCCCCAGGAAGGAACAGGCGGTTGAGCGCCTATTCCTAAAAAACTTAACCCGGCTTCCATCAATATAGCCGAAGCAAAATTGCCGGCTGCAATCACAATCACCGGACCCATCACATTGGGCAATACGTGTTTAAAAATGATGCGTGCATCGCTGAAACCAAGCGCTCTGCCGGCTTCCACAAATTCTTTTTCACGTATGCCTAAAATTTGGCCACGAACAATGCGTGCCACTTCAACCCACATGGTTAATCCCACTGCTATAAACACCTGAAACACACCCTTGCCTAAAACCAGGGTAATGGCAATTACCAAAAGCAAAGTGGGAATACTCCACACCACATTAATGAGCCACATGATGCAGGAATCGATCAGGCCCCTGTAATACCCTGCCAGGGCGCCAAGGGTAATGCCAATGAGAATGGAGATGAGAACAGAAATTAAACCTACCGTTAAACTGATGCGCGTTCCAATGATGAGCCGGCTCAACACGTCACGGCCTAAAAGGTCGGTTCCCAGTAAAAACTGTTTACCCTGCACATGATTCTTCAACACGGTTTCACGCATTGAAATGATGGATTCTTCTCTGAGTTCAGTACTTCCCAATACCATAAAACGAAGGCGTTGACGGATACTGTCGTACCTAACTTCCTTTTTATTTTGAAGCGGATAAAGCACATCCGCAAGTCCATATTCAGAAATATAACCCTTGTTGGGTTGGTGCCCGGTGTATTCTTCAACAAAAACTTTGTCGCCTTTAAATTCGAGCGCGTAAAAGGGGATGGATTGAAATGGACTTTGAGCACCAATCAACATACGACCCAGAAAGGATTTCTCCTGCACGATTTCGTTTTTACGAACCAGTAAAAAGTTGACCGATGTGCCGGGAGCCAGGATGTGCAGTTCTGGTTTTTGGTCGTTGGCAAAAGGCGTTTTATCGTTGGTGAGTGCATAGCCAAGAATGGCCACCAGAGCGGTTGCCGCTACAAAGTAAAAACCCAGCATGGCCGGTTTGTTTTTTCTGAAGCGTCTCCAGGTAATTTGTCCGATGGAAGCTGAGGACAACCTGTTCTTTTTTTTGCTGAACAGATTCATTTCCATTTGGGTTGGAGAAAAAGGGATAAAAGCGCAACAACGATGGCGTAAAACGGGTAGACGAAAGCCACCGCAAATGCATACCAAAAAAGATGTTTGTTTGTCATAAAACGCCTGCTTAAAAATAACAAGAATAGCTCGGCCAACAATTTCAACAACACAAATACCAATAAATAGTTATGAAAGGGGACATGTAGAAAGAAACCAATAAAAGCCATAACCCATGCGGCATTTACGCTAAAGGTGAGCAGGCTGAGGGTGAGGTTCAACACATTGGGATTGTGCTTAAATTTTTGGGCCCAGCGCACCTTTTGCACTAAAAGTTGGGTAATTCGGAATTGAGGATAGGTATATACCAGCGCTGACTTTGCTTTGAGAAATCCAATACGTGCGTCTTTGGTTTTTTTTACATCCTCCAGAAACAGCACGTCATCGCCGGAAGCAATATGACCATGACTTTGGTACCCGTTCACTTTTTCGAAAATGGCTTTGGTAAACAACAAATTCGCGCCACTGCACAAGAAGGGTTTATTAAAATATGCGCTGCCGGCAGAAAGTACCGTCAGCACATTGTTTTCAACACATTGCAAGGCCCAGAGCAAACCGCTTTTTTCAGCAATGGCAACAGGACCAATAACGAGGTCGTAATGGCCGGCTTCCTTAAATTGAGCCAGGTTGTTCAGCCATTCGGTGGATAGCGTAAAGGTATCGGCATCGCGGGTGATAATGGTGGGGTGTTGGGCGAGCTCCATGGCTTTGCTGATACTCGCTTTTTTTCCAATGGGAGCTGTGTTGTTGATGAGGGTATAATTTATCCCTGAAGTTCCTAAAATAGATTGGGCCATCTTAAGTGTATGGTCGGTGCTGGCATCGTTAACCACTATCAATTGCACAAGGGCTTTGTTGTAACGTTGTGCAAGAAGGGATTTTAAACAAAGGGAAATGTGTTTTTCTTCATTTCGCGCACAGATAATAAGACTGATTGGGCTTTGGGCGGGAAGCGGGGTTGTTATAAAATAATTTGATTTTAGGTAACCGTAGGCCATGATCAGGAGCAGAACGGTATAAAAAAAGAGAAGCGCAAAAATCAGGTAAACAGCAATCATTTGTTTCGTTTGTAGATCAGTTTAAAATCAAATTTCAGGCGCAATAACACCAAATACCCGATGAGGCTGGGCAACACAATATTAAACAACCACAACATTACCGTAGCAAGGGCGAGCAGGGTAGAACTTAAGCCGGTATCGCCCAGAACAATCAGGGCAATGGCCGCGCGAATAGCAGCTTCCAATACCGAAATCATGGGTAAAAGACTGGTCATCATAAAATACAAAGCAATACCGGGCAAAAGCGCTGATGGCTGAACTGAGGGTGAGAAAATCGTGAGGAGAAGAAAAAACTGCAAACTAAAGGTTAGGTAACGCAACAGGGAAAGCAGAAGCAGCTTCAACCAAAGCGATTTGGGAAAAACTACGCGGATGGTTTCTGTTTGGGATTTTCGGGACAGTAGTTTTGAAACAAGGTTCAAAAACAAATTCACCCGTAAAACAGAGAACATAAAAACACCAAGCAATACCAGGGCCGAAGTAAGCAAAAGATAAAATAACCAGAAATACTCCTTTGAAAAGGTTTCGAGCTTTAAGAGTAAAGCCAATACGCCCACAAGTAAGGTAATACCAAGCTGTATCATGCCGTTCACAAAATGCAGCACACTTATTTTTCCTTTGTTTTCATCGCTGAAAAAAAGAATCTTTCCTAAAAACTCAGTGGCCCTTCCGGGCGCGAAATTGCCGAGGCACACCCCGCTGAATACGGAACGTATGGCCGTTTTAAAACTGATGGACTCAATGCTTTTGGTGATGAGTTGCCATTTGCGCGATTCTAAGCCCCAGTTCAATGGTATGAGAAAGAGACTAATCACAAGCAGTAAAAGGGAAGAAGGTTGAAGAAGGGCGTTTTTCAAAAGTGAAATCTGTTCCCAACCCAATTCGTTTTTTAGACGCCGGTAAATGATGTATACACCAGCTGCTCCGATGCTAAGCTTGAGGAGGAAGGAAAGTATTTTTTTGCCGCGTTTCAAATTGGTTAAATTTACAGTTTAAATGAAACCCGGCGACCGAATTATTCTAGGCATTGACCCCGGAACTCTGGTAATGGGTTATGGCCTGCTTCACATTCAAAACTCCAAACTTCATGTGCCGGGCATTGGAGTTTTAAAACTTGAAAAATACGATGATCACGCCATACGGCTCAAAAAGATTTTCGAACGTGTGAGTGGTTTGATTGATGAATTTAAACCCGATGAACTGGCCATTGAAGCGCCATTCTTTGGCAAAAATGTGCAATCCATGCTTAAACTGGGGCGAGCCCAGGGCGTAGCCATAGCGGCCGCTTTGAGCAGGAACATTCCCATCACGGAATACTCCCCGAAAAAAATAAAAATGAGTATTACCGGAAATGGCAATGCCAGCAAGGAACAAGTAGCGGCTATGTTAAAACAAACATTGGGACTGGATACCACCCACGATTACCTCGACGCCACCGATGCGCTGGGTGCAGCACTTTGCCATTATTATCAAAAGAAAGGGGATGAGGGCGCTTCAAAATCCTATTCAGGCTGGAAAGCTTTTTTAAGTGATAACCCGAAACGTAAAGTATAAACTGCCTGAATCAGCGTTTGAAGGAAGAAAATCGTTTGTGCGCGATTAATTGGTCGTGGTAGGTGCCAAATTGCCGGTGATACACCAAAATGTCGTATTCATTTTCGGTGTCAAAAAAACTTCCGTCAATAATGGTGTGATCACCACCTTTGTAATCATCGCTGCTCAGCACGTACATGTAATTGTAATAACCTTGTTTTAAATACAAGGTGGTTTCGTAACCGTAGCGTTTTTCATTGTAGGTCATTTTACTGTTCGCGTTCATGCGCCAGTCGGTGAGTCGGCCCAGGATGTAAAAATTACCCTTGGGTTCGGGTTCAGGGTAGGGAATAAAAAAATGCACTTCAACATAGTCTGCCTCCGTATCCGGATGTCCGGTTGTTTCAGTATTGCGGATAAGGTACTCGCCATTAATGTCGTTGTAAAACAGGTAGGGTTTGTTTTTTTTGTTTTCCTCATTCACCACTACGGCATGCATGCGATTGTTTTGGTCTCTGTACAATTCTTTCACCCTTTCGGTTAAAAAACGGGTGCTTCTTACATCAAAATACCGGAACTCATTTCCTCCGTTAAAAATACAGGCATCAATCAAAGAATAGTCCACACTGTTGCCCGAGAGAAAAGTGGGTTTGATGTCCATTACAGCATTGTCCCAGCGGTGGTTTTGCATAATCACAACATGCAAGTCTTTGTAGGGGTTGTTGAGCAAATAATTGACCCCGGTGACTTTAAAATCAATTTGCTGCTGACTGAATTGGTTTTCTCCGGCGATGGGCTGGCGTACCGAGGCTTCGATTTTCGCTTTGCTGTCATACACCATAAACCTGCGGCTGAGCACCAGGTTTTGTTTGTCGCCGTTTTCGTAAACGTAAACAACATAATTTCCGCTCTTCGTAAAGCGAACATTGTTAAGCGGAAAGATGATGTTGTAATAGGTGTATTTCTGAAAGGTATTCATGGAATAACTGAAATTGTTATTCAGGTTAATTTCATAATAACCTTCAAGGTACTCGCTTACCATCAGGTTGCTTGGACTCCAATCGGCGTTGCAATATGCAAATGCAATGCTGTACTGTTTGTGTTCAGCATCCAAATCATCAAAATTCAACTCCAGTTGATCGGCCCCATGCAAATCAATAATGGGCGCGAGATATTCAAAACCCACCTGATGGAACTGAACGGTGCGGATGTTAGGTTTATAAGTAAAGTTGTCGTATTTCAGGGTTTGTGTCACATAGTCCTCCCCGGTTTCCTGCTGAGCCTTTGAAAAAGTCGGGCTTATGAGCAAGAGGGCAGAGAACAGGAACCTAAAAATGGACTTCATGTTAAGGAATAAACGGGATTCGGAAGGAAAATATTGCCATCCTTCACTTATTTGGATGAACCGGAGAAGAGTTTCACTTTACTTTCTTCCTTTTTGAGTAAACGTTTGATGTTTTTACGGTGTGTAATGATTAGCAAGGCTGAAACAACGATGGAAAAAATGATAAGCACCCTGTTTTGGTTGTGAAGCACGAGGTTCAGGATGATGGGGAAACTTAAGCCGGCAATCATGGAAGACAGGGAAACAATGCGGCTGATCAGGAGCACAAACAGAAACACCAGGAGGGATAAAGAGCAAGCCACCGGAAGAATACAAAACACCACCCCAAGTATAGTGGCAACTCCTTTGCCTCCTCTGAAACCGGCGAAAATGGGAAAAATATGCCCAATCAGAGCAGCAATACCCAGAGCCAGTTGCAAATTGATAAAGGCATTGCTGTTGATCTCGTAGGTGCTTAAAAAAGAAAGGCTTACAGCCAGGGAACCCTTTAAAATATCGATAATAAGTACCGGAATTCCTGCCTTTTTACCCAAAACCCGAAACGTATTGGTCGCTCCGGCGTTCCCACTTCCAAATTCCCTCACATCGATGTTATAAAACACCTTTCCTATCCATACTGAGGTTGGAATTGAACCCAGAAGGTAAGCAATTAAAACATAGAGGTTACTCAAGTCGTTTTGTGTTATTTTTTAGGTCAAAACAAATCTAAAAATAAAATAACAAAAAAGGCACCTGAAATTAACATTGTAATTCAGGTGCCTGATAATCAGATAGTTTACCTTTAATAGTGGCCTTTCAGACGCACACCTTGCTCTAGTTTTTTCAGAGCAGTTATGTAGGCGCCCAAACGCATGCTCACCTTGTATTCAGTGGAATTGGCCCATACGTTTTCAAAGGCTTCTTCCATTTTTATATCGTGTTTTTGGTTCACTTCTTCTTCCGACCAGTAATAGCTGGCTTTGTTTTGAACCCACTCAAAATAACTTACGGTTACTCCGCCACTGTTAGCCAGAATATCGGGAACACAAATGATTTTTTTCTCATTCAGAATAGGATCCGCCTCAGGCATGGTTGGTCCGTTAGCACCTTCCACAATCAGTTTCGCCTGTATTTTTGGCGCGTTCTCAATTGTGATAACGTTTTGCAAGGCAGCAGGAACTAAAACGTCGCATTTGCTGATGAGCAATTCTTCGTTTTTAATTTCAGTAGCACCGGTAAAGCCCTTCAGGTTACGGTTGTGTTTTGAGGCAAAATCAATGGCAGCTGCCACGTCTATGCCTTTTTCGTTGTAATAAGAAGCGCTGTGGTCACCAATACCTACAATCTTTACTCCTTTTTCAGCCAGCAAACGGGCCGCATGTGAACCCACATTACCAAAACCTTGCACAACGGCTGTTACATTCTCAGGTTTAAGACCCAATTTTTTAAGGGCACACAAGGTATTGATCATCACACCTCTTCCTGTAGCAGCTTCTCTTCCGAGAGAGCCACCCACTGCAACCGGTTTTCCGGTAATTACACCGGGACTGTCGGTGGCGGTAATTTTATTGAATTCGTCAAGAATCCAGGCCATTTCGCGTCCGCTTGTCCCCATATCAGGTGCCGGAATGTCTTTGTTTACACCAAACACATCTTTCATGGCTACTGCGTATGCGCGGGAGATGCGCTCCAACTCACCAACGCTGTGGGCGCGAGGGTCAAGCTTAATGCCACCTTTTGCACCGCCATAAGGCAGGTTCACAACAGCGCATTTAAAGCTCATCCAGGCAGCCAGTGCCATTACTTCATCGGCATTCACATCCATTGCGTAACGGATACCGCCTTTGCTTGGGCCAAGGTGGGTGCTGTGTATGGTTCTGTAACCATTGAATATTTTTAAGGAGCCGTTATCCATCATCACAGGTAAGCTTACTTTCACCTGTTTGGCCGGGTTTTTCAGCACAGTGGATACTTCTTCACTAAGGTTCATGATTTTGGCGGCCGCATCAAGGCGGGCCAATACCGCTTCAAACATACTTTGAGTATGTTGTCCCTGGGCTGCATTTAAGGTTGTTGTTGACATGTAATCGGGGTTTAAGAATAGGGTGCAAAATTAAAGAAAATTAATTGAACGCACCAAAATCCCGGCAGCTTTGGAATTTCCCCATGTGAGAGGAATCACTTACCTTGAGCCCCTTATGTTTCTCACCTTTTTTCTTAGAACTGAAGCTTTGCGGAATGACAACTCTTTTTAAGATTCTTGGTGTATACCTCACCTGTACCGTATTGTTTTGTAAAGCCGGTGTACCAACCGCACTGGTATTGTTTAAGGATGATTTTCTCACTTATTTTTTAGTGTGTACCGCAGGAGGTGTTACCGGCAATATCGTGTTCACCTATCTGAGTGCCGTCATTCTGAAAAAAGTACACGAGTACCGGGCTAAACGCCACTTGATTCATAAAAAGCCAATTTTCACACCTTTTAACCGCCGTGTGATAAAAATCAAACAACGCTTCGGATTATTGGGAATCGCTACCATCACCCCTTTAATACTCTCAACACCCCTTGGCGCATTTTTGGCCGAACGCTTTTTTAAAAACAAACGGAAAATCATTCTTTATTTAAGCGTATCCGTTGTGTTCTGGGAATTGGTGTTTTATTTCGCGTTCTCCCTTTTTTAATATGCACAACTGGAGTCATAAAAAGCACATTTTTTTTGATCTCGACGATACCCTCTGGGATTTTCAAAGTAATTCAGAGCGGGTATTAAAAGAGTTGTACCTGGAGTTTGACCTCCGCCATAAACTAAATTCAGAAGTGGATGTTTTTCTGGAAGAATACAAACGGGTGAACCTGCTTTTCTGGTCGCTTTACGGTAAGGGAAAAATTGACAAGACCTATTTACGCGAACAACGCTTCAAAGAAACGTTCAAACGGTTTAATTATGAAAACGAATCAGACAACTTTCTACTAACACAGCACTACCTCAGTCGTGCACCAAAAGGCAGCACTTTAAAACAGGGGTGCCTTGAAATTTTAAATTACCTCCGCCCAAAACATACACTTCATATTATTACCAATGGTTTTCGCGAAATCCAGGGAATAAAAATCGATAGCGGTGGCATACGTGATTTTTTTCAGAACATTATCATCAGCGAAGAACATGGTTTGTATAAACCCGACGAACGCATCTTCCGTCTGGCAGAACATCTGAGCGGAGCAGAGCCTGCGGAATGTGTGATGATTGGCGATAATTTTGAAAACGACGTTCAAGGCGCTATTAAAGCCGGATGGGCTGCTATACACCTGGATAATGAGAATTCAACAGATAGCAGTGGTGCAAGCATCCGCAACCTCCTCGACTTGAAAAAATTCTTTTAAGGTTTACTGAATACTTTTTCGCCGTTCAAAAAAGTAAACACCACCTGAGTTTTAAGAATATCCTCTGCCTCGCAAGTCATCAGGTCGGTATCCAACACAATAAAGTCGGCGTATTTTCCGGGTTCAAGACTTCCTTTTTCATTTTCTTCAAAACCCGCACAGGCTGCCCAGATGGTCATGCCTTTTAAGGCTTCCTTGCGGCTGAGTGCATTCTCTTTTTGAAATCCCTGACTTGGAAATCCTTTGCTGTCCTTGCGTTCAACGGCAGCGTAAAATGTTTTTACCGGGGCAATGTCTTCTACCGGAAAATCCGTACCAAGGGCAATGATACCCACAGTATCGAGCAGGGTTTTATAAGCATAGGCATATTTCAGGCGTTTTTCGCCCAGCCGGTCCTTGGCCCAATACATGTCGCTGGTGGCATGGGTAGGTTGAATAGAGGGAATGATGTGGTAATTTTTAAAATACGAGAAATCATTTTCATTCAAAACCTGCGCGTGTTCGATTCTCCAGCGTCTGCCATTTTTTCCTTTCAGGGCGGCGGCATAGGTTTTTAAAATCTGTCGGTTGGCGCTATCCCCAATGGCGTGACTGCACAATTGAAAATTGGTTTCCACCAATTGATTGGCAATCTGGGTCAGGCGTCGTGGACTGGTGAGCAAAAATCCTGACCATTCTTTTTTGTCGCTGTAGGGTTTAAGTAAACAAGCGCCCCGGCTGCCAAGTGCCCCATCAGTGTATACCTTAAAGCCTCCGACTTTCAAACGTTCGGTTTTATAAATGCCTTTTTTAATCCACTTTTCGTAGTAGGAGGTATCGTCGCTCAGCAATGCAAACACTTTCATTTTTATTCGACCTGCTTTTTGTTCCTCATCAAGCAAGTCCACAGTGTGTTCACTCACCCCGCAATCGTGCACGCCGGTGAGGCCGTATGAAAAACAGGTTTGCTCCGCTTTTTTGTAATATACTTTTGCAAGACTGTCGTTTATGGCAGGAATTTTCCGGTCAACCAGATCCATGGCGTTGTCGATTAACATTCCAGTGAGTGCACCATTCACTATCTCCACTTCACCACCTTCCACTTTTGTATTAGCGGTTATGCCCATGAGGTTGAGAGCGTATTGATTAACCAGTGCCGCGTGCCCGTCTACACGTTTCAAAAATACAGGGCGGTTCGGAAACAATTGATCCAATTCTGTTTTGTTGGGGAAGGTTTTGTTGTCCCAATCGTTCTGATCCCAGCCACGTCCGTAGATCCAGGTCATGGGCGCTGTGGCAGCAAAGGCTTTTATTTTATCCAACACTTCGTCAAAGGATTGAGTGCCGTTGAGGTTACACTTCCACATGTCGGTGGCGTAACCGGTAAAATGGCAATGCGCGTCAATAAATCCCGGCAAAACGGTTTTGCCTTGCAGTTTTAAGGTGTCTTTGGCGTTGAACCTACCTAAAATACTCTCGTCAGAGCCCGTGGCCACAATTTGTCCCCCCCTGATAGCCATGGCTTCAACCACTGCAAAATCAGGGTTAACGGTATAAATCCTCGCGTTCCAAACAATCAGGTCAACGTCTTCTTTATTCAGTGAACAGCCGGTGAAAAAGAGAATTGAAGAAATTAAAATAAAAGCGTTTTTTAGCATGCCTAAAATTAAGGTTTTATCTTTTCACACAAATCCATGCCTCATGCCTTCAGAACAAAATAAACAAATTGCCTTGCGCTGGTTCGGTGCTTTTAACACCCATAACCTGGATGCTCTTTTGGCTTTGTATCACAACGATGCGCAGCATTACAGCCCAAAATTAAAATTGCGTCATCCAAAAACCAAGGGGCTGATCAAAGGAAAAGAAGCCTTAAGAGAATGGTGGCAGGACGCCTTTAACCGTTTGCCATCTTTGCGTTACGAAATGCTGGCCCTCACGGCCGATAAAGGCCAGGTGTTTATGGAATACCTGAGGCATGTAGATGGGGAAGAAGATTTGCGTGTGGCGGAGTTACTTGTTGTTGAAGACGATAAGATCATCGCTTCCAGAGTGTATCATGGCTAAAAGTGCAGCCAAGGAAAACAGCAATTAGTGGAATTGTTTATCTTCACCACTCCAAACCATTACAGAATGAAGAATTACATCATTGCCTTACTCGTATTGCCCTTCGCGCTCCTGTCCCAAAAAACCATTACGCTTGAAGATGTATGGTCCAGGGGCACCTTCGCTTCAAAATCCACCAGGAGTTTTTACATGCTGAAAAACGGATTAAACTATACCGAGTTGCAGGAACAGCCCGATGGGAGTTTTGCCATTACAGAATTTGAACTTAAAACCGGAAACAAACTGCGAGTGATGGTGAGTAGCAGCGATGTATCGTTTGACGGAAAATTAATCGATATCAGCAATTACCGTTTCAGCCCAACAGAAGACAAGTTGTTGTTTTGGGTAAACGCGGAAATGATTTACCGCCGCTCTTCCATGGCCAAATATTACGTATATGATATAGCCAGTAAAAAATGCATGGAATTATCTCCTGCAGGCAAACAAATGTTTCCTGAGTTTTCGCCCGATGGTAAAAAGGTTTCCTTTGTAAGAGACAACAATTTATACATTAAGGACCTCGCTACTGGGGCTGAAATTACGGTTACCGAAGACGGAACACCCAACAAAATCAAAAACGGCTGGGGCGATTGGGTGTATGAAGAAGAATTTTCCAAAGCCGAGTATTTCGACTGGAGTCCCGACAGTCGTTTTTTCGCATACGTGCGATTTGATGAAAGCCGGGTGAAGGAGTACACTCTTGATTATTACAGAGGCGATTTGTACCCCATCAGATATACTTACAAGTATCCAAAAGCCGGGGAAGAAAATTCATTGGTGAGTGTGAATGTGTTTGACGTGGTGAACAATAAAAGCAGCACCATGGACCTGGGAGCGGTTACAGATATTTACGTGCCACGGCTGGAATTCACCAACGACGCGAATACACTTTGCATACAACGCCTGAACCGACTTCAAAATAAATTGGAGTATCTGTTTTGCAATGCTACAAGTGGTCAGGCCAAAGTGGTGCTAACGGAAGAAAGTAAAACGTATGTAGACATTACCGACGATTTGGTTTTTGTTGGCAACACCGGTTTTATTACCAGCAGTGAGAAAGACGGTTACAACCATTTGTATTATTACGACCTGAACGGAAAGCTATTGCAACAAATTACAAAAGGCGCCTGGGATGTGATGGAGTTTAAGGGATTTGACCCCCTTAAAAACACGCTTTATTTTACCAGTACCGAAAGCGGAGCCATTAACCGCGATGTGTGTTCTATTCAATTGAACGGAAAAAACAAAAAGTTTTTGTCCGACAAAAAAGGGTTTAACGACATCACCCTCATTTCCGGAAACAATTATTACATCTATTCTTTCAGCGATGCCAATACCCCAAAAATGTTTGAACTGCGCAGCGCGGATGGTAAAACTGTAAAAGTACTGGAAGACAATTCGGCGCTCAAGGAGAAAATAAATGCGTATAACCTGAGCAAACGTTGGTTTTTTACGTTTAAAACATCAGAGGGCATAGAGCTGAACGGCTGGATGATGAAACCCGTAAATTTTGATTCCACCAAAAAATACCCGGTGTACATGTATGCTTATGGAGGGCCCGGCAGCAATCTGTGCAACAACTCCTGGGGAGGCAGCGATTATTTCTGGCACAACGTGCTCACGCAAAACGGATACATTGTGGTGTGTGTGGATGGAAGAGGAACCCTGGGCCGGGGAAGAGCTTTTAAACACAGCACCTACCTTCAGTTGGGAAAACTGGAAACTATGGACCAGATTGAAGTGGCTAAATACATGGGTGCTATGCCCTTTGTTGATGCCTCAAGAATTGGTTTTCAAGGTTGGAGTTACGGAGGGTACATGGCTTCTCTCATGATTTCGAAAGGCGCCGATGTGATTAAGGCGGCAATTGCAGTTGCCCCGGTTACCAACTGGAAATATTACGATAACATTTATACCGAACGTTTTTTAAGAACTCCGGGTGAAAACAAAAGCGGATACGAAGACAATTCACCAACCAATTTTGTAAAAAACATCAAAGGAAAATTTTTACTCATTCATGGCAGCGCCGATGACAACGTGCACATGCAAAACAGCATGGAGCTGGCCGATGCATTGGTAAAAAACAACATTCCTTTTGATTTTATGATTTATCCTAACAAAAACCACGGAATTGGCGGTGGACTCACACGTTTGCATATTTACTCGAAAATACTGAAGTTCGTTACTGAAAATTTGTAGAGGGATTTACCCTTATGCCGAAAAAAAAACTGGTTGTTTTCTCAGGGGCTGGTATCAGCGCCGAAAGTGGGATACGCACCTTCCGTGACTCGGGGGGCTTGTGGGAACAATTCAGGATAGAGGATGTGGCCACACCGGAGGCCTGGAAAAAAAATCAGGCATTGGTACTTGAATTTTACAACCAACGCCGTAAACAAGTGATGGAGGCCCAGCCCAACGCGGCCCATAAGCTGATTGCGGAATTGCAAAACGATTTTGAAGTGCAGGTGGTAACGCAAAATGTGGACGATTTGCACGAAAGAGCCGGAAGTAAAAAGGTGTTGCACCTGCACGGGGAAATCATGAAAGCCAGAAGCAGCGTGGATGAAGATCTGATTTATCCCCTGAGTTCATACGAATTAAAAGCCGGTGACCTATGCGAAAAAGGCTCGCAGTTACGCCCTCACATTGTTTGGTTTGGAGAATTGGTAAAAGAAATGGAGCACGCCAATTACCTGGCCTCTCAATCCGATCTTTTTATAGTGATTGGCACTTCACTCAATGTGTATCCCGCAGCAGGCATTATCAATTTTGTTTTGCCTTCTGTTCCCAAATGGTTGGTTGATCCTGTGGAGTTTGACCTGGAATACATCAAAGGCCTGAAACAAATTTCCAAAACAGCTGTAAATTCAGTGCCTGATTTAAGAAGAGAATTACTGGAATACGTTTAAACAATTATTTCCTGCCCGGACACTTTTTACAGCGATCGCCTTTTTTAAAACTTTTGCAACAGTCTTTTTTCTTTTTGCAGCAGTCCACCAAAGGCGTTAAGCTGCAATTGTTTTGCAAAAAGGGTTTTTTAGGGGTTTGCAGCTCCAGCATGATGAACCAAAATTACTTGTACTTGTTTATTCCTTAAATACCTTAAAAAGGGTAATTTTCAGGTCTCAATGCGGAACCCTTATTCCTTATGAAATTTTCTCCACTTTCTTCCTGGCTGACTTCTCACGGTTCTCAGGCCCTGCTCATTTCCGGACCGTGCGGGGCTGAAAGCCGTGAACAGGTGTTGCAAACCGCTCAAGGGCTCAGTCAATTAAACCGTGTGGATTTGTTCAGGGCAGGGGTATGGAAACCCAGAACACGTCCCGGTACCTTTGAAGGCAAGGGAGAAGAAGCCCTGAAGTGGTTGCAGGAGGTAAAAACCCAATTTGGATTTAAAACTACTGTAGAAGTAGCCACGGCCGCGCATGTGGAACTGGCTTTGAAATATGGGGTGGATGTATTGTGGATAGGCGCGAGGAGCACGGCCAACCCCTTCAGTGTTCAGGAAATTGCCGATGCATTGAAAGGAAAGGATGTTCCGGTGATGGTCAAAAATCCGGTACAGGCCGATTTGCAATTGTGGATCGGGGCCATCGAAAGGGTATACAATGCCGGTATCACTAAATTGGCAGCCATACACAGGGGATTTCATTTTTACGGCAAAAGCCAATACCGCAATGAGCCCGTATGGCAAATTCCCATCGAACTGCGCACTTTGTTTCCTGAATTGTCTTTGTTTTGCGACCCTAGTCACATTTGCGGAAACAAAGAAGGGATTCCTTCAGTGGCACAAAAAGCACTTGATTTGGGCATGGACGGATTGATGATTGAAAGCCATTATCAACCGGAAAACGCCCTGAGCGATAAAGAACAGCAATTTACGCCGCAAGCTTTGGGAGAAGTGCTGGCTCATCTGGTGCAAAGAGAGCAGTTGCACAGGGGAGACAAACGCGTGGATCGTTTGATTGAGCTGAGGAAGATCATCGACCAGATTGATGAGGACATTTTAAACAGCGTTCAGAGACGAAACCGCATTATTGAACAAATTGGTTTGTACAAAAAGGAGCACAACATCAGCATTTTTCAACTGGAACGCTGGCAGGAAATTTTAAGAACGCGCGCAGGTTGGGCAGAACATCTTGGGCTTTCGCTTCAGCATGTGGAAAAATTATGTCAACTCTTGCACGAAGAAAGCATACGTCTGCAAAACGCCTTAATGAATAAATAAGTGGTGCTGAGTTTTTTAAATAAAGCTTATCCCTATATCCCTTCCAAACGCCCGGCCTGGCTGAACAATTTGTTTATCGGCATTTTTGTGGCTTTGTTTCTGATCATTTTCCAACCTTTTGATTTGAGTGTGTGGCAAACACCGAACAAAACGCTGAAGGTATTAGGATTTGGTTTGGTTTCTTTTTTGATGCCAACGCTTTTTGGCTGGCTTGTTTTTAAACTTGTTCCCAAATATCAATTTGAAGATCAATGGAAAGTTTGGAAGGAAATTTTACTTGTGTTGGGTGTTTTGCTCAGTATTGCTTTGGGCAATTTGTTTTATGCCCACCTCATTCGTATTACCGATTTCAGTTTCCGGGGATTTTTGAATTCGGTTGTGGTGACGGTTTTGATTGGTTTATTTCCTGTTGCACTGGCCATACTCAATAAGTACCACCGTTTGTTGCGCCTGAACCTTGAAGCGGCCAAACAAGCGAATGAACAGATTGCGCATCCTCCTGCAGAAACCCATCCACCAAAAGGGGCTGAAAGTTCCAATAACAGGAATAGTTCGAGCGAAGAAAAGCTGTTGCGTTTTGTTGCAGAGAATGAAAAAGATATGCTCGAAGTTTCTGAAAAGCACTTACTGTATATCGAATCTCAGGACAATTACGCCAGTGTGGTGTTTCTTGAAGAGGGCAAAATTAAAAAGCAAATGATGCGCAGCAGCCTCAAACGTTTGGAAGCTCAGGTGCAAGTGCCCCATATCAAACGCTGTCACAGGGCTTTTATGGTTAACCTTTCCAAAGTAGCGAAAGTAGAGGGCAATGCTGCAGGCTATACACTCAGCTTTTCTGAATGCGATACTAAAGTTCCGGTCTCCCGAAATTACGGCCCGGAGGTGATGAGTTACTTTAAGACGCTAGCCTGACTTTTGTATTTTGTCCCGACCAGGGCCATTCAAATTGTTCCTTATCCCAACCCTTGTTGTCTGTCCCAAAGGCTTGCTAATTAACCCTTTCATTTGTTTTGAGCCTTGCCCCGACTGTAGTTTTGCAAAAAAACCCATGCAAAATTTAAGTCTTCTTATCAAAATCATTCACATTTCGGCCGGTGCAACAGCACTTATAAGCGGTTTGTTGGCCATACTTTTTCGTAAACGGGTAAATACTCACAAACCTTTTGGTCGCATTTATTTCTGGAGCATGACGGTGATTTTTGTCTCAGCCATCTACATGGCATTTGTTAAGTTCAACGTGTTTTTGTTTTGTGTGTCTTTTTTTACGTATTACGCCTGCCTTACCGCTTACCGCGCCCTGCGTTTAAAACGATTGCACCTTAATCAGGAACCGGATAGAGTAGACTGGATCATTGAGGCCTTTTTCGGCAGCATGCATTTGGCCTTTGTGGGTTTTGCAGTGTTGAAGTTGTATAACGCACAATACACCTTAGGCACAATTAGTTTGGTATTCGGGCTTTTAGGTTTACAAGGTAATTACAGCACCATCATGCGTTTGAAAAAACGTTTGGCCTTTAAAAATTATTGGTTGCTGGCCCACATCAGCGGCATGCTGGGCTCTTACATTGGCGCTATCACAGCCTTTACGGTAAACAATCACGAACGTATTCCCCTGCCGCCAATTGTTTTATGGCTGGGGCCTACAGTATTGATCGTGCCATTAATCGTTTATGAAACAAAACAGCAGGCAAAAAAAGCCGGGAAATTGACGCACACACAAAAAGTATCGGCATGAAAGTAATTTTGATTTGTGTAATTGTTTTAAGCGGGTTTTTGGTTCAGGCGCAAGTGTATGTTGAAAAACAGAGTCGCCACCGCTTTGCGCAATTAAATCTTGGTTTGGATGTGCAAAGCTCCACGTCGGGCAACACAAAGTACATAGATGCTGAGGGCAATATACAGTCTCTGATTTTAAACCCGCACTACCGTCCACGTTTCATTATTGGTGGTACCCACTTTTGGGGACATGCCGATTTTTATATCGCCATACCGCTTTTAAATCCTCAGCAAAATCAACAAAATCAAATAGTAAAAAGTTATAATGGTGTTGAAACCGGCTTTAAATTCTATCCGTTCAGAATTGAACACCACAAATTGCGGCCTTATTTGGGTCTTGCGCTATCAGGTGTGTATCTGAAACAGAACAACAACAATTTTGCTTACGGCAACGGACCCGAACTGGCTTACACCATCTGGCCTCTCCTGGCTGGTTTTACATTCAATTACAAAAGCCATGTGTTTGATGCGGGAATGGTATGGAATTATACAAACAAACAGGAATATTATATTTCAAGAGACATCAAAACCGGCATTTCTACGCCTGCATTTTATTTTCAATTAGGCTATAAGTACATGCTTGAAACCACCCTGAGTGCAGAGGAGGACTGGGAATCGGGCAAAACAGAAAGGATGACCATTGAAAAGGCAGAAAAGAAAGAACTAAATACTATTTATTTCGCCGCCGGAATTTCAGCCGCTTTTTGTTTGCAGGAAAGTTCATACAACCAAAGTCTGAGACCCTATATAAATAAATACCCGGGTTCGCTTTTGGCCGACGTATCTCTAGGGTATTATTTTCACCGTCCTGATTTAAACTTAGGTTTGAGTTACAGGGCTTATGCCGACGGAACTGAAGCTTACGGGGCCATTCAAAAAACTAAACGAACATCTCTGGCGTTTGAGTGCAGCAAATTTTTATTCGACTACCACGGTTTCGTGCCTTTTGTAGGACCAAGCATCAGCCTAGAACAACTTTCGTTTGAAGAAGAGTTTGAGCAGGTACAAACTCAAAAGGTTTCTAATCATCAACTGAGTGCCGGTGTGTTGTTTGGTTGGGACATTCGTCCGAACAGACTACAGGCCATACTTTTAAGAACCAATTTGCGCTGGTTTCCAAAAATAAATTTGAATTTGGAAGGGGGGCATTCCATTTCTTTTGCCAATTTGGAATTCAACTTTATACAGTTGGTGGTGTATCCGGGGAGGATGTTTTAGAGTCTATTTTGTAAATATTTTAACGAGTGTATTATTTTTTATGGCGCCTTCCCAATAAAGCAGGCTTGGAATTAATCCCGGAAAGCCGCTTTATTGGGAACCGGGCTGCTTCGGGCTTCGCTTCGCTCCGGTTTTTTAAGTTTGCCCTATCGGGACAAACTTAAAAGAACTAAACCCTCCGCATCCCATGGCGCGGGATCTGAGTCGAATGTCAGTCTGAGCTTAGTCTATGTCAGTCTGAGCCCCCGCCTGCCGGACGGGCAGGGAGTCGAGAACAGTACAAGCCAGCTCAATCTAATTTCACGAGACGAACTACCCGGGAAATGCCATTTGTTTTGCAGCTTAAATAATAAACTCCCTCAGCTTGTTCGCTCAAATCGAGCAGCTGTTTGCCTGCCGGGAGTTTTTGATCTAACACCAGTTGGCCCAGAGCATTATGCACGCTTATTTCTAGGTTAGTGGAACTTTCAAGTATAAACACACCTTTACTTGGATTAGGGTAAATTATAAAAGGGGACATTCCGGTTTTTTCTTCCTCCAGTCCAACGCATACTTCTACAACAACTGTACAGGTATAACTTGAAGAGCAACTGCTATTCGTAAAGCTGCCCACAACAGTGTACGTGGTGGTAATAAAAGAATTGGCACTTATTGAGGCTGTACTGGCCCCTGTATTCCATGAATAGTTGTGAGCACCTATAGCGGTTAAAATGTTATTGTCACCTGAACAAATCACCCCATTACCGGTAACGAATAAATTAGGTTGAGGCATCACCTGAACGGTGTGTGCCATGCTTGTTGTGCAAGAGTTGGAAACAGAGGTTCCTGTAACGGTGTAAACACTTGTAACCAATGGCGAAACTTGAATTGAAAAATTGTTTGAACCCGTGCTCCAGGTGTAGGAATTTGCACCACTCACCTGAATACCTGCAATTCCGTTCGGACAAATGCTGTTTGTACCCGACACCAGTAAACTTGGAGAAGGCAGAACAGAAATACCGATGTTTTTTGAAGAAGTACAGGGGTCATTGTTGTTAGTGCCAACCACAGTGTAGACGGTATTTTGTGTTGGAGAAACCTGAATGAAAGCCGAGTTGGAGCCTGTACTCCAGGTGTAGTTGTTGGCCCCTGCGGCCTGCAGAAGAACAGGGCTGCCAGGACACACAGTGGCGTCACTACTTGTGCTGAGCAAAGGTCCTCCAATACTAAAATTCCCCGCAGAACTAAGCGTACAATTGCCTACACCTGCTGTGTAGGTGAAGGTGTTCAGGCCCTGATTAGCAAGCGAAGGCGTAATAACACCATTTGGAGTCATAAAAGGTGGATTACCAGGGCCAGTATTGCTGCTGAAAACACCTCCGGATGGGTTAGTGAGAATGCTGTACACTGGTGAAGTAAGGCATAAAACAGGGATACTTGAAATGCTGGGGGTTACTGGATTTGCAACAGTAACGCTTATGGTTTTGGTGAGCGCACAGTTGACGACTGAAGGTGTAACCGCAACGGTGTAAACAAGGGTGTTGACAAGGCCGGGCGCAACGGTGGGTGTTATGAGCACCTGCTGTGAATTGGTTCCAAACAAAAACGTTGAAGGGCTCCAGGAATAGGTGTATTGGTTCAGTCCGGGCACATAACCAAAATCAACACCCAGTAAACTGTTGTTTCCGCTGCAAACGGTAGGCGAAGCAGGCAGGATCAAAAAAGGATGGACGTAAGTTTGAATGGAGACATTCTGTGTGTAAGAGCATGCGCCATCAAATCCGGTAATTAAATAATTCCCTATGCTTAAGCCCGATGTACTGTAGGTGTTGAATGCAGTTGGACTTAATGAAACACTGAATGGTGGTGTTGGGGCTCCGCTTGAAACAACAGTATACCCGCTTGCACCTGATGGGGCGCCATTGGCAGGGTTTAAACTGATACTCAAGGAAGCTGCATTAGCTCCGGGGCAGGTGGATGGGGAGCTTAACACACTCATGGTTCCGGGGATGAGTTGGGATAAGGTGTATTTAATGGAATCCAGACAGCCGCCGGGATTGGTGAAGCGGACCCGGTATATGGCCCCGTTGGATGGGCTGCTGATTGTAAAGCAAGGTGCGGTGCCGGAGGGCGCGGGTATAGGACTGAGGTTGTTGTACCATTGGAAATTGCTTCCTGCCCCGGGACAAATTACCGGATTAACATTACAAAAAGGTTTGGTGGTTTCAGTATAAATCGGTTGTAAGGTTACGCTTGCAGTTGCAATAGCGGTGCCGCAACCCGGTGAACCAATGGCTCCAACAATAACACTGTATACCCCGATAGCAAGATTAGATGCAACTGAAGAGGTTCCTACGGTAACTGTGTTCGAATTTAACCAGGTGTATGTGTAACCGTTTCCACTGCCATTTGCTATAACTGTTGCAGCGCCCGAGGAGCCTCCGATGCAGGTTGAACCTGAAAATACATTGGCAATGTTTACCTGCGTTGGATTTAAAGTGTACACAAAACTGGTTGAGCAGGCAGGGCCGTTTACCTGAACTGTATAAACGGAACCCGGTACAGGTAAACTCACTGTAAGTGTAGGCGCAATGCCCGATGGGGCAGACACGCTGGCCCCTCCTGGCGCAATCCATTGGTAGGAGCTGAACCCGCTGGGTGCGGCAATCACCGCCTGATTCGAGCCTGCACAATAGTTAACGGTGTTGGGTATCACTGCGCTGTTCCATCCCACCAGAGCCTGAGTTCCGCATCGTGCATCAATAAAAGCGCAGCCATGGTGGCCGGAATAGGCGCAGTCAGCGCAAAGGATGGAAATTTTGATGCACTGCCCAATGTAAGCACTGAGGTCAATGTTTTTTATGTTCCAATTGGTCCAATACACTCCGTTAGTTATTGTGTAACCATTCGCTACGTTTGGGCAGTTGGGACTGAGGTTAAAGTCTCCGCAGGGGATGGGCGTAAAGCTGCCATTGGCGCATGTGTAGACATTGATTCTGAAACCGGGCGAGCCACAACATTCATGTACCCCATCCCAGCTGCCTGCATAGGCAATTTGAAACAAGGTATTGGCAAGAGTTACCGGAACAATGGTTGATAAGCGAGTCATTAGGCCATTGGATGTGGTTGAATTTTGTAGTTTGGCTACATTGGCGCCACCAAAAGGAGAATTAGGAAGGATCCCTATATGTGGTACTGCCAATATAGGTGTGGCTACAATAGAAAATTCAGGACTTCCAGGGTTCCAGATTTGAATCGGGTTGGCAACACAGGCAGCCCCATAATTGATGTTTGGTGGATTGACAGTCGAAGTGTTAAATCCGCTCTCAATGGTCCAGCCCACAACTGCGTTGGAGTTGGAATAAACACCAGTGGGAGTGAGTTCAAAATCCTCATTCACGCATGGAAACACCTGAACGGAATTGCCGGTTCCAATAGGCCTAAAATCAGCCGATGCTATTTGGTCTGTGTTAGGAGTGATCTTGTAGAGATTGTATTTGTTGGAGATAAAGTGACGTTTTTGCACGCCCATTGCGTAAAAAAACTCCTCCCCAAACAAACCCCGGCTCAAATACTCGGCTTTGTAAAAGGCTTCATCAAAGCCTTGCAAGGAATCTTCAGGCCCGGTTGTTTTATTTAATGCAGTGTTTGGGGAAAGAAAAGCGCCTGAAGTGATAAAATCAGATTTAACAGCGTTGTTTTGAGCAAAACTAAATTCGGCTAAGCTCAGAAAAAATAATACGCAAAAGAAGTAAAGATTTTTCATGGAAGAAAGTTATTAAAATAACTGAACGAACCGACAATAACTTTATAAGTGGCAGGAAAATCACTGCGGTTTTTTGTTCAGTTTGTTTTTATTACCCTGAAGACGGTATTGGAAGATTTTGTTTTTATAAAGTAAACCCCCGCTGCCCGCTCGCTCAAATCCAAACTATGTTTCCCGGTTAAAATATTTTTTTGCAACACCAATTGCCCCAAAGCATTGTAAATGCTAATACTTGTTTCTACTGTACTTTCAATGGTAAAAATGCCATTGCCAGGGTTGGGGTAGATGCTGAACAACAAATTTTTACTTTTCCATTCCTGAACTCCTATACAGGCATCCACTAATACTTGAAGTGTTTGCGAGGAGGAGCAAGTGTTGACACTGCTGGTTCCTGTTACTGTATAAATTGTATTGGCATTCGGTGCAACTACAATTGAAGGCCCGCTGCCACCATTACTCCAGGTATATGTATCGGCACCCGTTGCTGAAAGAGTCAATGTTTCGCCTATACAAATGGTAAAGCCGGGTTCAGTTTGCATCAATGGTGTCTGATTTACGGTGTAGCTTGAACTTGTCGCGGCTACACAGGTACCGCTTATGAGGGAGTAGGTAAAAGTATTGATGCCAATGTTTGCCATTGAGGGTGTAAGTATGCCACTGGTACTTCCAATAGGTGAGTTAGTGCCACTGATGCCTGTGTTAAATATGCCACCGGGTGGACTTGGGTTTAAAGTGTATGCTGCTGAAGTACTGCAAAGCGTTGGGATTGTTGAAATACTTGGGGTTTGAAAATTTACCACAGTCAGCGTTAAGGTTTTTATAACAGGGCAATTCGCCAATGTAGGTGTCACCGCAAGTGAATACAATAAAGTGGTGCTTGAACCTAAGACCACACTTGGCGTAATTACTGTGCTTTGGCCTGTACTGGTGTTTACAGCTAAAAACTGTGAGGGCGACCAGGAGTAAGTGTATTGAGAAGCGTTGGATGGATTACTGAAGGTGGCACTTGCAGAAAAACTATCTCCCGGACATAGGGTTGCTGTTGAAGGGCTTAAACTAAAATCAAAAGCAGCCATCACTGGACTGAGTGTAAAGGATGTGGAATAATAACAGGCCCCATCAAAAACTTCAACACTATACTGGCCATTGGCATTTAAATTAAGTGCCGTGTAAGAAGTTGATGAGCTTGGGTTGATGCCTACGGAATATATCGGAATTGTACTTCCTGTTGAGTATACCAAAAAAGAATGATTTCCCGGAGTAGAAAGTTGAGCAGGGCTTAAGGTAATCACGGCCATACCGGTATTGGTGCCGGGACACACACTCGAGCTGTTGACAGAAACACTTCCGGCATTTGTAGAGAGCAATAAAAACTGAACAGAATCCTTGCAAGATTGAGCGCTGGTGTAGGAAAGCCAATAGACCATATTATTGGCTGCTGCGTTAACAGTATAGGTTGAGGCTGTGCCACCTTGATTGGCAGGAATTGGCGTGAGTCCATTGTACCATTGATAATTGCTGCCAGGGCCAGCGCCGAGATAAGCCTGTGTGCCACAAAACCCCTGTATGGAATAACTTGGTCCACTAAGATTTGCCTGAACCATGGTGGTACCACTGGCCACACCGCAACTGGGTGCATTTGGTGCCGATAAAGTAACCGTGTAGATACCGGGAGCAAGATTGTTAGCAACAGAATTTGTACCTACAATGTTTGAACTGCTATTCATCCACGAATATGTATATCCAATGCTGCTGCCATTTCCCACAACTGTTGCCGACCCGCTGCTTCCAAGTGAGCAGGAAGAACTTGCGCCAATGTAGGCCAGGTTAATAGTTGAGGTCATAAAAGGCGTTATATTGTAAGTGGTCATATACGCGCATAAAGGCTGGCTGAACAGCGTAAGGTAGCAGGTATATGTTCCAAACGTCACGTTGGTGACTGTGATGGAAGAGAGGCTGCTTTGAGCTGCCGGAATTGGAGGTGCATTGGGTGGTGCTACCCAGCTGTAGGTACTGCATCCAAGTGGACCGGTAAGCACCACCTGGTTTGAACCACAGGCGCTGGCCTGAGGAGCCAGGGTAATTAATTCCTGGTAAATATCGCCACCGCATCGGGAGTCAAAAAACAGGGTGCCGTAATGCCCACCAAAAGTACAATCGCTGCACACCAACTCTACTGTGAGCACCTGGCCAATATAAATGGAAAGGTCATAGGTTTCTATTTTCCAATTGTTCCAACGCACAAATTGAGCAGTATTGTAAGATGAGTTGGTAAAGGTGTTCAAACAACTTGAGGAGGAAGCGCTTAAGGACCCACTGGAACAGGACAGAATATTTCCGTTGATGCTTAAGTTGAGTTTGAACCTGCTTTGTTCGCAACACAAATGTCCCCCATCGAACCACCACCCGGCATAAGCAAATTGAAATTGGTAATCGTTAGCGGTAACAGTGATGGTTCTTGCAATTTTTGTTGAATAGAAGTTGGTAACAGTATCGTTTAAACGAAGCACGCTTGTTCCACCAAGTGGAGAGTGAGGTAGGGTGCCAATAACAGGAAGCCCTATAATAGGCGTTGAAACCACAGAGAATTCACTACTACCTGCTGTCCATAATGGGGAGGCGGAACAGATGTTTGCGGTTTGGCTGCTGATGGTCCAGTCGGGAATGGCATTTGCCGCAGTGTAAGTACCCGGGCTTAGGTTTTCAAAATCCCAACCCACACAATTCAAAGATGAGTTGCTGATGGTTAAAGAGGAAGGGTTTTCAAAATGGGGCAACTGTTTATATGTTTCTGAACCGGCACTTTGTTTTTTTGTTGATTCCTCTCCCACCATAAAAAACTTCCCTTGAATGTGTTGTTTTTTCAGTAGGTCTATGTATCCGGATAATTCCTTACCCTTTAGGCCACGTTCTGCAAGATCGAGACGGATTTTAGTTTCATTAAAATCAATCAAGGAATCTACAGGTCCGGTTGTTTTATTTAATGCTTTGTTTGGGGAAAGAAAAGCGCCTGAAGTGATAAAATCAGACTTAACGGAATTGTTTTGAGCGAAACTAAATTCGGCTAAGCCCAGAAAAAACAGGATGCAATGGAGGCAAAGATCTTTCATGAAAGAAAGGTATAAAAATATTTGAACGAACCAACAACAACTTTATAAGTGGCAGGAAAATCACTGCGGATTTTTGTTTAGTTTGTTTTAAAAACCGGAAGACAGTATAGGAAGATCTTATTTTTATAAAGTAAATCCCCGTCGCCTGTTCACTCAAATCAATACTTTGTTTGCCTGCAAAAATGGTTTTTTGCAATACCAACTGCCCCAAAGAATTAAACAGTTCAATTTCGGAGTCTTCAGCACTTTCAATAAAAAACAGGCTGCGCAAGGGATGCGTAAGGTTTAGTTCTTTTATGTTTGTCCCGTTAGGGCAAACATAAAAAACCGAAGCGAAGCGGAGCCTGAAGCAGCCCGACCCTAAAGCGGAAAACCTCCGGGATGGATTTTTGTTTTTCTGCTTTAGGGATGCGCCCAAAACATAAAACGTAATATCCTGTAATTTGTTACTTTAAATTAATTTAGCCCTCAGCATCTCCCACAACACAATGCCCACCGTAACCGAAATATTCAGGGAATGTTTGGTGCCCTCCTGGGGAATTTCAATCACCGCATCACAAACATTTATTACGTTTTGTTCGACCCCGTACACCTCATTGCCGAAAACCAGGGCGGTTTTTTCACCCGTGTAAGCAAATTTGTTCAAGGCGATACTGTCGCTGGCCTGTTCTACCGCGTAAACTTTATAGCCCTTGGCTTTTAGTTCGTGTATGGCCTCTTCGGTGTTTTTAAAATATTTCCAGCTCACACTTTCTGTGGCTCCCAGAGCGGTTTTTTCAATTTCTTTGTTGGGTGGGGTGCCGGTACTGCCGCACAAATGGATGCTTTCGATTAAAAACGCATCGCCGGTGCGGAACGCCGAGCCCACATTGTTGAGGCTGCGTACATTATCCAGCACCACTACCAGGGGGCGCTTTGGGGCCTGCTTAAATTCTTCAAGGCTTTTGCGCTTGAGGCTTTGGTTTTGAAGTTTAAGGGCCATCATCGAAAATCGGAATACTGAAAAATACCTATATTTAAGGTTTAAAAGTACTTGCTTTTGTGAAGATTTCTAAAGAATTCAAAATTGGCGTGATTGTGGTGCTTGGTGTGGCCGCTCTGGTATGGGGGGTCTCTTTCCTCAAAGGCTCCGACATCCTTTCCCGTAAATATTACCTCTACGCCATTTACCCACGCATTGATAACTTGATTCCGGCCAACCCCATGCTCATCAACGGCTTTAAAGTGGGCCAGGTCAATTCTATTTCTTTGGTGGAAGACGGACCTTACAAAAACCAGGTGATTGTAAAATTTGTGCTCACCGAGGAAGTCAACATTCCAAAAAAGTCCGTTGCCAAAGCCGTTAGCTCCGACCTATTGGGTACCAAAGCGGTTGAGGTGGTGTTTAGCGATGAAAAAGAATTTGTAAAAAACGGCGATACGCTTTTATCCGGCTCAGAAGAAAACCTGAGGGAAGCGGTAAACAAACAAATTGCGCCTTTGCAAGCCAGGGCTTTAAGCCTGATCGGGAGCATTGACAGCGCCATGACCGTGGTGACCATGCTGCTGAACCCGAAAACCCGCGACAACATCGACCGCTCGTTTGAAAGCGTGAGAAAAGCCATTTTAAGTTTAGAACAAACCGCCTATAAACTGGATGATTTGGTGGCCAGCGAAAAGGGCAAAGTGTCGAACGTGATGACTAACCTCAATAACATCAGCACCAATTTGAGCAACAACGAACAAAAACTCAACAACATCATCACCAATTTCAGTAATCTCTCAGATACTTTGGCCAAATCGCAATTGCGCAGCGCAGTGGCCAATGCCAGCGCTACCATGAAGGAACTGAACGAGTTGATGTCGCGCATTAACCGCGGAGAAGGCACCCTTGGTAAACTGGCCAAAAACGATTCGCTTTACAACAACCTGAACAGTTCAGCAGCGAGTTTAGACCGATTGCTCAAGGATTTGGAAAGCAATCCCAAACGTTACGTGCATTTCTCCATCTTCGGGAAAAAAGACAAAAAGAAAACCCAAAACTAATTTCGCATGATCAGCGCCATTGTTTTTTTACTTCTGCTTGCTGCATCTGTTTGGCTGTTCAGCAAAAATGTACATAAAATCCGTCGTAACATTTTGCTTGGTAAAGCGCTTGACCGCAGCGATAACCCGGCCCTGCGCTGGAAAACCATGTTGCTTGTAGCGATTGGTCAGGGTAAAATGTTTACGCGTCCACTAAGCGCAGCTATGCATATTTTGGTGTACGTGGGTTTTGTGCTCATCAATATTGAAGTGCTCGAAATGCTGGTGGATGGGGCCTTTAATACACACAGGGCATTTTCAGTTTTGGGCGGATTTTACAATTTTCTGATTGGCTTTTTCGAAATTCTTGCTTTAGGCGTGTTTATTGGCGTTGTGGTGTTTTGGTTAAGAAGAAACGTAGTGAAAGTGAAACGTTTTTTAAATGCTGAACTGAACGGTTGGCCGCGATTTGATGCGAATGCTATATTAATCACAGAGATGGTATTGATGAGCGCCCTCATGTTGATGAATGGAGCCGACCAGAATTTACAGGCCCGTGGCAACGAGCATTACGTGCAGGCAGGGTCCTTTCCGGTGAGTTCTTTTTTTGCACCCATGATGAGCGGCTTGAGTGATGGTACCTTGATTTTTATTGAACGCTTTTGCTGGTGGCTACACATCATTGGCATTTTTGCGTTTTTAAATTACCTGCCCTATTCCAAACACCTGCACATTTTACTGGCTTTTCCCAACACCTATTATTCCAACCTCAAAGCCAAAGGTGAGATCAATACCCTGGATTCGGTAACCGATGTGGTGGCTCCGAATTTTGATCCTGCTTATCAAGCCAAAACAGACCCGAACAATCCCCAGCGTTTTGGTGTAAAAGATGTGCTGGACCTGAACTGGAAAAACCTGCTTGATGCTTATACCTGCACCGAGTGCGGACGTTGTACTTCCGCTTGCCCTCAAAACATTACCGGTAAAAAATTATCGCCCCGAAAAATCATGATGGACACCCGCGACCGTTTAGAAGAAGTGGGTAAAAACATGGACAAAAACAAGGGGGTATTTGTGGAGGATGGAAAATCCCTTTTGGGTGATTACATCAACTCCGAAGAAATCTGGGCCTGTAATACCTGCAATGCCTGCGTTCAGGAATGTCCTGTTAACATCGACCCCCTGGCGATCATTATTGAAATGCGCCGTTACCTGGTGATGGAACAAAGTCAGAGTCCGGCAGAGTTGAACGGCATGTTTGCCAACATCGAAAACAATTCAGCGCCCTGGCAGTTTTCTCCGGCGGATAGGGCAAATTGGATTCAAGATTAGGACCACATTGTTGAGTAGGCAGTAGGCAGTGGGCAGTGGGCAGTGGGCAGTAAAGAGTAATAGAATACGAAGTTAATAGAAAACAAAGTGGCTTCAAGTGGTTATAAAGACTTAATTGTTTATCAGAAAGCGTTTTCGGCGGCTATGATTATTTTTAAGGAAACCAAAACCTTCCCAAAAGAAGAGATGTATTCGCTAACCGACCAAATAAGACGATCTTCTCGATCAGTATGCGCCAACATTGCTGAAGCTTACAGAAAAAGAATATATCCAAAACATTTTGTTTCAAAATTGTCGGATGCAGATGCCGAATGCGCTGAAACCTGTGTGCATCTTGATTTTGCTGTGGAATGTGGATATCTGCAAGCTAAAAAGCAAAAAGAATTAATTGAAGAATACAATCAGGTCGGTAGAATTTTGGGAAGTATGATGAATACTCCGGAGAAATTTTCGAGGTATAAACTGCCGACTGCTGCTGCCGACTAAAGACTATACACCTATGAAAGAAATAAAAGTAAGGACCATTTCAGATATGTTAGCCTCCGGCGAAACACCCGAAATTTTATTCTGGGTGGGCTGTTCCGGTAGTTTCGACGACCGGGCTAAAAAAATCACCAAAGCCATTGTTCGCATTTTAAATCACGTGAACATGAAGTTTGCCATATTGGGAACTGAAGAAGGTTGTAGCGGTGATCCGGCCAAACGTTCGGGCAACGAGTTTTTGTTTCAAATGCAGGCCATGCAAAACATTACCGTATTGAATGGTTATGGCATTAAAAAAATTGTGACCGGTTGTCCGCATTGTTTTAATACCTTAAAAAATGAGTATCCTGCTTTGGGCGGAAATTACGAAGTGATTCACCACACCCAATTGGTTCAGCAGTTGCTCGACCAAGGAAAGTTAAGCGTTCAGGGCGGGGCCTTCAAAGGCAAAAAAATTGTTTATCACGATCCTTGTTATTTGGGTCGCGCCAATGAGGTGTATGAAGCTCCCCGCGAAGTGATTCAAAAACTGGATGCAGAACTGAGTGAAATGAAACGCAGTCGCGCCAAAGGTTTGTGCTGCGGAGCAGGTGGCGCGCAGATGTTTAAAGAAGCGGAAAAGGGAAACAAAGAAGTAAACGTGGAGAGAGCCGAAGAAGCATTGGCATCCAACCCGGATGTGATTGCCGTGGCTTGTCCGTTTTGCAACACCATGATGACAGACGGTGTAAAATACTTCAACAAAGAAAACCAAACCAAAGTGCTGGATGTGGCTGAACTCATTGCCAATGCAAACGATCTGTAGCGCATGAAAACAAAATTGGTACTGCTGGTATGGAGTGTGATGATCATCTCCTGTTCGCAAAAAGGACTGAACGAACAAGAATTTCAGGAGCAAAACCAGCGCTCAGATAGTTTAAGTCTTCAACTGAATTCACCGGAACTCAAAGCGGTGAACAAAGAATTGGTGGAGGACCCCAACAACGCCGAATTGTACAACAAACGCGCGAAAGTTTACCTGAGCTTAAAACAACAGCAGGAAGCGCTGAACGACGCGAAACTGGCCATTAAGATTGACAGCACCGTTGCAGGCTATTACCTGACGATGGTGGACGCTTATTTTATGATGAATAATACGCGATCAGCCAAGGAAACCCTTTTGGCGATGGAGCGTAAGTTTCCTGATAACGAGGTGGCCTTTTTAAAACTGGGCGAATTGTATTACCTGGTGAAACAATACCAGGAAGCCATCAATTACATCAACAAATCCTTGCGTATTGATGAAAGCCAGGCCAGGGCCTATCACCTCAAAGGCAATGTGTACCTCGAAATTGGAGATACCGGCAAAGCCACCTCCAGTTTTCAAACCGCTATTGAGCAGGACAATGCGTATGTGGATGCGTATTATGATTTGGGAAGGCTGTATGGTTTGAAAAAAAATCCGCTGGCCCTGGATTATTACGCCAACGTTTTAAAGATTAACCCTTCTCATGAACAAACCTTATACGCGAGGGCGAAGTTTTTTCAGGACCTTGGAAAATTTGATGATGCTATAAGGGAATACAAGTCTGCCACCACCCGAATCAGTAACTGTGATCAGTGTTATTATAATTTGGGGGCCATTTACCTTGAAGTTAAAAAGGATTATCGCCCGGCTTTGGAAGCCTTCAGTAAAGCCATTGAATTGAACCCCAACTACCTTGAAGCCTATTTTGCCAGAGGCTTTACTTACTCCAGGATGAACGATGTGCCTTCTGCCAGGGCCGATTACAACATGTGCCTGAAGTTACAGCCCAATTACGAGCTGGCCATTGAAGGATTGAACAACCTCAACTAACAAATGGGGGTGTTTTAATTTGCAGAAGAGCAGGGAAACTCCTACTTTGAATTCCTGTTTCAACATTGAAAAAGCAACACGTATGCAACTTGAGAAAAAGAAGATTGGTTTAGCGCTTCAGGGCGGAGGAGCCCACGGAGCTTTTACCTGGGGGGTGCTCGATCGCCTGTTGGAGGAAGAAGCCATAGTTGCTGAAGCCATGTGCGGTACAAGCGCCGGCGCGATTAACGCGGTGGTGTGTGCCTATGGCCTTCATGTGGGTGGGCCTGCCAAAGCCAAGGAACTTTTAGAAAAAGTGTGGCAAAAAATTGCCCTCACCGGCAGTTTTTTTCTGAAGCCGGGGCTTTTTGATAAGGCCAACAGCAACGGGGATATTTACAACAGTCCCGGGTACATGTTTTTCAACGCCGTGTCCCAGGTGCTTTCGCCTTATAATTTTAATCCGTTTAATTATAATCCGCTGCGGGACATCCTCACCGAGCTGGTGGATTTTGAAGAGTTGCACCTTTACAACCAAAAGAAACTGTTCATTTGCGCCACGAATGTAAAAACCAACCGTGCCAGAATTTTTACCAATAAGGAAATTACTGTTGAATCGGTTCTGGCTTCGGCCTGTTTGCCTTTTTTGTTTCAGGCGGTGGAAATCAATGGGGAGTATTTCTGGGATGGAGGCTACATGGGCAATCCACCCATCTTTCCACTCATCACCAATACCGATTTGCACGACATTGTGCTTATCAAAATCAATTCCATCAACATCAGTTCGGTGCCAACCACAGCGCGGGATATTGCCGATAGGGTGAACGAGATTTCCTTCAACAGCAGCCTTATCAATGAAATGAAACTTATTCACTACAGAAATGAGCTGATTCGTAATGGCATTTTAAAAACGGATGAAAAAGAAAACCGGGAGATATTTGTACACACCATAAGCGGTTACAAAGCCCTTAGTCAGATGAGCCAAAGCAGTAAAATGAATACCTCCTGGGACTTTCTGCAAAGCCTCAAAGCCAAGGGAAGGGAAATAGCGGAGGAGTGGATAAAGACCGATTACAGCGAGGTGGGGTTAAAATCCACCTTTGATGTAGAGGAGCATTTTTTCGGGAAATTCTAAGCCAGGGCCCCAGGCAATTAACGTTCTTTAATCGGCCCCGGCTAAAAAATTATTAGCTTTACTTTTTTTGATTGCCTGCAGCCTAAAGTATGCTGAACCCTTTTCAATTTCAGGACAAATGCCATCCTTTAAAAGCGCTGGCGGTTTTTGTACTGGCTTTTGTAATGCAGGGTATTCAGGCGCAGAATTTTTACACCACCAATCCCGATTACATACAATCCAAAACCGAGGGGAACAATATTTTCAGCACGTATCGCGCAAGTTATCCCGACACCAGCATCACCGCATTTCATCAATTTTTTCCTAGAAATTTTTTAGGCAATACCGGTTTGGCTTCGGCTCCATTGTTTTTAAAGTATGGAAGTCCGGAGGCGGGTTTTCGGTTTTTTGAAGCCCCCACCCAAATGGACCGCATTTTGGAGGAAGACATTACGTATTATCACACCAAAGGGCCTTATGCCGACCTCAGTGGAATTGCAGGATCCAAACAATTGCAGATTTTTAATGCCAATTTTACGCATACCTTTAAAAACCGCATTAACATTGGTTTTAAGCTCAACCGTTACAATTCGGTGGGGTATTACAACAAACAACAAACCTTCGCCAACAACATCCTCTTCACCAACAATTACATCAGCAAAAACGCCCGCTTTGGCTACTACGGGTATTGGCTAGGCAACCTCAATAAAAACAGGGAGAACGGAGGCATTAAAGATTCGGTACTGAACGATTCCACTGTGTTGCTGAACAAAGGCATCATGGATGTGAAGCTCGATTCAGCCGCCAGGGAGAACCGGGAATTTAAAGTGATGTTTAATCCCTGGTTTAAATTAAATGCCCGGCGCGACAGCCATCCTGAGGTGCTGCATCTGTTGAGTGTAAAATCATCCTACGCTTCCCATAAATACCGTTACAAAGATCAGGGTGTGGCGGATGACAATTATTACTCCAGCTTTTACTGGGATTCTTTGTACACCAGCGACAGCGCCCACGTTACAAAATTCAGCAATGCCATTGAATACAGTTTGCTGAGTCAATCGGGCTTTGGTTTGAACCTGGGATCCAGGAACGAAAGCAACCGTGTTTGGCAAAAGAACGATTCCGTTTTTTTTAATCAAACGGTTTTTGGTGGAGTGCAATTTCGAAAGGATTTGAAACATCCGGACAGTCTTTCGCGGTTCAAAAGACAAGTTCAAAGCCGTGTGGACTTTGAATACGTGTTTCTGGGACCCAACAGCGGAAATTATAAACTCGAAAACAAAAACACACTTTACTATTCTAATTTGATTCCTGAAATTCGTTTGAACCTTTTATTCGAAAACCGAAATCCCGATCACATTTATAAACAATGGCAAAGCAACCATTTTTACTGGCAAAACAATTTTAAAAACGTTCAACAGTTTCAGGCCAATCTGAGGGCCGCACTGGGCAAGGTGTTAAGCGCAGGTGTATTGTTTCAAAGCATAGAAAACTATTTGTATTACACTACTGATGCTTTGCCGCAACAACACGAAAGCGGCATAAGCAACCTATCTTTTGATTTGAAATTTTCCAGGTTGTTTTTTAAGCACCTGGGGCTGAGTGTGGATTACATATACCAGCAAAGCTCAAACGAAAAACTGATTCGTTTGCCCAAAAACAATGCCACGGTAAACCTTTTCTATTACGCGTCTCTTTTTAAAAACAACATGCAAATTCAATTGGGTGCACAAGCCCAGGCATATCAATCGTTTGAAACCTATGCTTACATGCCGGCCACACAGGTGTTTTATTTGCAGAATGGATTTTACACCGGCGATTTTCCCTTTGTGGATGTTTACCTGAACGCCAGAATCCGTCCCGCTTCATTTTTTGTAAAAATCGAGAACGTACTCGCTGGAATTGCAGGCACTAATTTTGCCATGATACAAGGCTATTACCAGCCCCAAAGCGCCTTCCGTTTCGGCTTGAAATGGATGTTTTTTGATTAGATCGATTGACCTTAAATTCTCATTCAACTCAGGGCCATTGTCAGGTCGAGTGATTTTTTGCCTTAAGGTTGCCGCAGTGCTTTTGCAAAGCAGGGTCTTTGGCAAAAAATAGTATAGAGACCTGAGACGAATTAAATTTGAGAACCATTATCACTCGTGATGATACTTTTCACCCTTAAGAATGGTATAGGCCCTGTATACCTGTTCTACAAAAAACAATCGCACCATTTGATGAGAAAAGGTCATTTTTGATAAGCTGATTTTGGCTTTGGCCCTCTCGTATATCCGCTCGTCAAATCCATAGGGCCCACCAATCACAAACACCAGGCGTTTTACCGAAGCATTTTGTTTTTTCTGCAAAAATTCGGCAAACTGTTGAGAGCTGAACTCTTTGCCGTTTTCGTCGAGCAGAAGCACTTCATCCTCAGGTTTAATTTCCTCTATTAGCAAACGGGCTTCCTCCATTTTTTGTTCTCCTGCGCTGCGTTGCCGCATGGCTTTGCTTACTTGAAGGCTTTTCACCTCGAGTTGTATGTAATTTTTGAGGCGTTTCAGGTAAATGCCAATGCCCTGCTCCAGGTATGCGTCCTGGGTTTTATCAATTTGAAGCAGCAGTATTTTCATATTAATTGGCTTTAGCAGGCCATAAGCGGCACTATCCTTGCTATAAAAATGATGAAAAAAAGCCTACATTTGTCATACCCGTGAGATTTTTAGTTTACATAGCCATTATTGCTTCGGCTTTTGGTTTTAGCCGCCTTGAGGTGAGCGATGACATTGTGGCTGCCCTGAAGGCCGGAAAAGCCTCGGAGCTTGTTAAATATTTTGATGAAAAGGTAGCCTTAAAAATCATCAATCAGGAGGATGTACTCAGCAAATCACAGGCGGAAGCCAACTTAAAACACTTTTTTAGTAAATACACAGTAAAAACCTTTACCTCCAGTCATGTGAGTTCCATGAACAAACAATCCCAATACATTACCGGCACGCTGGAGACCTCAGGAGGCAAATTCAGAGTATCGATACTCATTCGTTTTAACCTGGTGAGTCAGTTCAGGATTGAACCTGATAACGAATAGTAACCTGCCTGCTTTCAGCATTTCAATAGAAATACGCTAGTGCCTTATGCCTAAATCTTATCTTGAACTACATCAAAAGCATTTTGATCTCAAAGCCTTTGTTGTTTCCGCTTTAAACGAGGACCGTGGGGATGGGGATCACACCTCATTGGCCACTGTGCCTTCGAATCAAAACGGGAAAATGCAATTGCTGGTAAAAGAAGCCGGAGTTTTGGCGGGAGTGGAAGCGGCGCAAGCGATTATAGCACTCATTGATTCCCGCATTAAGATGAAGGCCTTGTTGAAAGATGGAAGCAAAGTAAAACCCAAACAAGTGGCTTTTGTTCTGGAGGGAAATACCCAAAATTTGTTGCTGGCAGAGCGTTTGGTGTTAAACGTGATGCAAAGAATGAGTGGTATTGCTACAAAAACCGCGCATATGCAAAACCTGTGCAAAGGCAGCAAAACGAAAGTGATTGATACACGCAAAACCACTCCGGGATTCCGGTTTTTTGAAAAGTGGGCCGTGGTGATTGGTGGAGGCGCTAACCACCGTTTTGGTTTGTACGACATGATTTTGATCAAAGACAACCACATTGATTTTTGCGGGAGCATTGAGGCTGCAATTGATTCGGCAAACCACTATTTAAAGTCAAAAAAATTAAAATTGCCGATTGAGGTTGAAACACGAAACATTTCAGATGTAAAACGTGTGCTGAAACACGGTGGAGTACAACGCATACTGCTCGACAATTTTACGCCCGCTCAAACCCTGGGCGCTGTGAAACTCATCCACAACAAATTTGAGACAGAATCCTCGGGTGGCATCACTGAAAAAAACATTGCCTCTTATGCCAAATGTGGTGTGAATTATATTTCGGTGGGCGCCTTAACGCACCATGTGAAAAGTTTGGATTTGAGTTTGAAGTTCAGTCATTAAACTCTGATTTTAAAGCCACAACAACATCATTGTTCGAACACGCATTTTTAACATAAACAGATCATTGGTAGGCAACTTAGTCACACTTCTTAATTTTCGGTTGAATACGTCTTGCTTTTTTTGAAAGCCCGAAGTGTTAAAATTGAGCTGAAATCAAGTTTGTTTTGGTAGATGTATAACTTAAATAGTGCTTAAGTACAAATAGCACTGGCTTTACCCAACCTTTTTACGTTGACAGGAGTATAGTGGATTAAGACCACCCCCTTAAACCCCCATACCATGAAAAAAGCCATTTTACTTTTCTTGTATTTGTTAAGCGGACAATTAAAGGCTCAGCCTACAGTAAGTTTCGCGGTGCAGTTTTATGTTGATGCCAACAGCAACTGTGCTTACAATTTAGGCGAACAGTTGCTTTACAATGTGCCTTTTACCATCAGTTATGTGACTGCAGCAAGCACTGTACAAACCTTAGCTTATGGTTCGCCAAGTTTTCAAACCTGTGGTGCCACTACCGTTTATCCCTGGAATGCTCAGGTGTCGCCGGTTAACAATACATTAACACCCACTTTGACGGGGCTTAGCGCTAACCTGAGTTGCGGCGTGTACACCAACATTGCTTATAATACAAACAGCATTGTGTATTTGCCGGTAAGTACAGCGCCCGGAAATGCTGTTGGGGGGACAATAGGCAGTTTTATCTGCGGCTCGGGTCCTGCAATGGCTACAAACACGAATGTGCCAATGAATGGCGGAACGGTAGGTTTGTGTTCAAATGTTGGAAACGATTCCTTGTCGATTAATTTTAACCTGGCCAACGTTTTTGGTTGTAGTCCTTCAAGTAGTGTGTCGCCCCGTACCTATAGTCTCATTCTGGATGGCAGCGTTTTTGACAGCTTTACCCTAACGTCCGGGTTTTTCAGCAACACGTTTTCAACCAGCCTTCAAAACGGCTCACAAATCTCGGAATGGTACACCAATTCCCAGGCTTATATTAACGTTTATCCAAATCTTCCTTCAAGTTTTACCGTTTTAGGAACCCATACTTTGCAAATCAAATCCAGTCCGATTTACAACAACGCTCAGTCTTTTCTTGATTTTTCCTGCATAGTCAATTCCATACCCTGCAGTAAAGTTACTGGACGGTTTTACAACGATTGCAACAGCAACTGTATTTTCGATGGGACGGATACGTATGGTGTGGGTACCAACGCCACCGGATTGGTTTACAATACGGCTTTGAATTACAGTTTAACCTTTCATCCGAATTACACCGACGGGAAATACTCTGTTTATCTTCCAACCGCCCAAGCCTATTCTCTGACGCAATTCCCAACAATAATCAATCCAAGTCTTACTCCGTCATATACCGCCTGTACTCTGGGCACCATCACCATCCCTGCTGGCGGAGGCACTTATACCCACACCTTTGGATATAAAAATAATGGCGCTATTAACGTTGATCCAAGTGTTTATTTATCGCGATTAAACAGTACATCCAATAATATCAGTCCCCTGGTTGGTATTACTTTTGGCATACAGCTTACCAATTCCTGGTGGAACATCTGTAACAACAGTCAGTTAAATCCCGGAAAAGTAAAAGTTACCTTACCTAAATTCATCAATTACCTGAGTTCAGTCAGCGGCCCTATACCAACTTTTGTTTCAGGGCCCTTACTTGACACCCTTATATGGACTGTACCAAACTTTTCTACAGCTGCGAACTGGTGGGCTTCAGCCTTTGCGAGTTTCAGTGCGGTGGTAAATGCCACGGCAGTTGCCAATACCAATTTTACAATCAATGCAACAATTTATCCAACCACCGATATCAACCTCAACAACAATTCCTATAATTGGATCAGGACAGTTGGAGGACCATTTGACCCGAATGGCAAATGGACTGAGGTGGCAGGTTTACAGCCCAATGGTGATGTTCCATTTGGAACCACCCAGTTTATTTACAAGATCGGTTTCCAGAACATAGGCAATGCCCCGGCCATTAATGTAAAAACGGCCGACACCATGGATGTGAACTTTGATCTGAGCAGCTTGCGTGTTTTGCAAAGTTCCTACCCGGTGAGTACGCAAATCAATCACCAAACCAGGGAAGTGCTGTTTTATTTTAACGGTATCTATTTACCCGATGCTACAACGAATGAACCCGGCAGCCATGGTTTTGTTCGCTATAGTATTCAACTCAAACCCGGTGTGCCGGTGAATACGGTGCTTAAAAACCGAGCGCACAATTATTTTGATTTTAATGAGGCGGTGGCCACCAATCAAACTTCCAACAAATTGGTTGTGGCAACGGCTATTAATGAATTGGGAGAAAAAGACAACAAGTTAAGGGCCATGCCCAATCCATTCAACGATGGCATTCGCATTGTTTCAGAAGAGGAAATCAAACATGTAGACGTGTATAATCTTGTTGGCGAACTGGTGAACGCCCTGGATGCCAACAGCAAAGAGCTCGCATTGAGTTTGACAGAATTGTCCTCAGGAATTTACATTGTGAAAGTAAGTTATGGCAATCTTAAAACCTCTTCTATAAAAATCATTAAACAATAACTTGCTTTTTATTTCAAAGGGGTCCTGGTCAGTTTTGATTCAGGATCCTTTTTCTTTTTCGGTAGACCATCGATGTATTTTGTGACCTCTGTAAAAATCTGCTTCAGAGATTGGACGTCCACATCTTTAGCCGCATCAAGATAAAACACTTTCATCTTTTTTCTGCCTTCGCTTAGCAGCTTTTTATGTTTTAATTTATACCCGTGAACAAAGGCCAGGTATATGGTTCTGTGTCTTTTCTCGTATGAAATGTAACACATCCATCTTTCTTTGTAATAGTAGAAAGGGGTGTTGAAGTGCCAATGTTCGCTGATACCAGGTTTAAATTCAGAGATAAATTGCCGCAGGTAAAGCAAACAACTTTGCTCAGGCTCCGGCAAGCCAATAAATTTATTGTCGGGATGTATCAGCATGTTGAAATGCCTGCAAATACGTTTTTTTAAAACGCTCAACGGAATAATGTTGTTCAACTGTTTCTCTTGCTGCTTTACCCAGTTTTAGTCTCAAGGACTTGTCTTCAATCAGTAAAGAAAGGGCTTGCAGCCATTCTTCTTCGTTTTTGGCAAGATAGCCGTTTTCTCCATGCCGGATAATTTGGGTATTCACCCCAACCGCACTCATCACCACCGGTACTTCGCAGGCCATGTAAGAAAGCCCTTTTAAACCACATTTGCCTCTGGCCCAGGCATCGTCTTTCAAGGGCATTAAACCTATATCAAAACTGTTCAGTTCATCTACTTCGCGGTTTTCGGTCCAGGCTACCGATTCAATTGAAAGTTCAGTATGCGTATAGTTTTTTTCGCCCATGAGTTTAAAACGGACCTTGTCCCTATATTTTTCTTTTACCCGTTTTAATACAGGCATGAGCAGCTCAAAATGTTTGAGGGTGCTCAGACTGCCGCTCCAGCCTATACACACAGTTTCCTTGTGGCGCAATTCGTGTTTAGGAATATGAAGCTGGGTATCGATAGTGGTCGGCACCAGTATGGCCTTGGGGTTGACTTTGAGGGCCTCTTGCAATAAATACGTGTTTCCTGCAAATACAACATGCGCGTGTTTAATGTTGGTGTAGAATTTTTTCGGGGATTTGATCCACTCCCATTTTTGGTTACCGGGGCTGGTATCGGCCAGCCATATGCTGTCGTCGAAATCAAAAATCACTTTAGCGCCCGAGTGAAATGCTTTTTTTTCGAAAAAGGAGGTTCCCAAAAAATGAGCTTCCCGCTGAATAAAAATGAAGTCGAAGGATTTATAGCGGGCAACATCTTTGAGCCGGATCCAGCTGCATTTTAAAAGGATAAACAATTTGCTGAGCAATTTTCCCCTGGCGTAAAACAGGGCATCGTCTTTTTCGTTCAATAAATAAGAAAAAGTAAAATCAAAGCCCTGAGTTTCCAAAAAACCCAGGTATTGCTCAAAGCGGTATCGCTGGCTGGGTGAGCGGCCGGGGCGGTGGGCGCAGAGAATTAAAACCTTTTTTGAACCGGTGCGGGGCATGGGAGCACAAGATAAGCATTAAGGAAGATATTGGCGTGGATAGAAATAGTACAAAGTATTCGTTTGCCATCCTCCCAATAAAAACCTAGTTTTACCCCATGACCTGGAATTTTGATTTGGTAGAAATATTAAAAGTAAGCATGGTGCTGTTTGCGGTGATTGATGTGATAGGTTCCATACCCGTTATCATCAACCTCAAAGAAACGGCCGGAAGCATTCAGCCCTTCAAAGCCTCCTGGGTGTCCTTCCTCATCATGGTGGTGTTTTTGTTCGTTGGGCAAAGCATACTTGAGATCATCGGCATCACTGTGGGCGATTTTGCCATAGCCGGTTCTATAGTTTTATTTTTTATTGCACTTGAAATGATACTGGGCGTGCGCATTTACCGCGATCAGGTGTCTTCCACCGTTTCCGTTGTGCCATTGGCTTTTCCTTTAATCGCCGGTACCGGCACATTAACCACTCTGCTTTCTATTCGCGGAGAATACAGTATGACCTCCATCCTAATTGCCATTGTACTCAACGTTATTGTGGTGTACCTGGTGCTGAAATATTTGGGTTGGGTCGAAAAAATATTGGGTCCCGGTGGCATTGCCATCGTCAAAAAGATTTTTGGCATCATAGTATTGGCCCTCGCCATTAAGTTGTTTCGCAAGTACACCGGTTTGTAATGCCTAAAGCACTTTCTACAATACTTTTGCTTATGGCCTCCAACACCTTTATGACCCTGGCCTGGTATGGGCATTTGCGCTTTAAGGATGTGCCCTTGCTTAAAAACACAGGTACGTTTGGTATTATCCTTATCAGCTGGGGCATTGCTTTTTTTGAATACCTGCTCATGGTGCCGGCCAATCGTCTGGGCAGCGCGGTAACCGGCGGTCCTTTCAACATGTGGCAATTAAAATTAATTCAAGAGGTGATTTCCATTTCCATATTTGTGCTATTCACCTTGGTATTTTTTAAAACCGATGAATTAAAATGGAACCACATCATCGGGTTTCTGCTTCTACTCGGCTCTGTGTATTTCTTTTTTAAGAAGTAGTTTTCTTTTCGTTGTTATTTGGGCGCCTCTAAGCTCAATAAGTTTTTTTATTGTGAATTTTCCAACAAGTGTTTGGGCGGCAAACGGGCTGTCAGCTTTAGCTTGTTGGCCCGCCTCAACAGGCCCTAGTCACACGGTGGTCTGCTTCTTAGGTCGCAGCCCCCGCCTGTCAAGGGCCTGTAAATGCGGGCTGCACAAGGCTATCGCTTCCATCCCTGCCGCAGTTACACGAACACACAAGTTTAATCAGCGTGTTTAATTTCTCACAAGGTTATCGCTTCCATACCTGGCGCGGCATTTAATTACACCCTGGGTTTAATGCGAATCAATCGATGGGAATCAACGTCAAAAGCGAATAATTAAAAAATTATCCGTGAAATTAGTGTTTGTATTCTTTTTTGTAAGGCTAAAATAAACAAGGTCTGCGTTAGGGACCGAAGCGGCAGCCTTGCGAAAACGGAGCCTACAAGCCCAGCACCTGAGGAGGCTGCGAGGTAAGGAGCAGACCCCAGAAGGGCATGGGCTTGTGCGCTACGTTGAGCAAGCTAAAGCGTAGGGCCCGCAAACGCCCAAAAAAAAGCAAGAGAAAGAAATACAGTGCTTCGACGGAATAGACTCTAAGCTTTTGTCGCCGCCCTCAAATACAACAATAAAGGGAGCATGGCCTTGAATCCGGCAAGCGTCTCCTGAACCAGTTTTTTATTCAGCAGGTCTTTGCCATTAAAATAGTGGCTTACTACAAAGTGTTTATTTTTCAGCAAGTCGGCCTGTGGGTGCTCCTTTTCAAAACCCTTGGGCATGGTTTTGAGTTTATCGTCCTCATCCAATCCCTTAAAGTATTTTTTAAAGGCCGCCGATTTTAAAATTTTATTCAAAGGCTCGGGATTGTAATCGATTTCCTGACGAATGGCTTGCAGCATAGCAGGTTCGGGCATGTACACCCCACCGGCCAAAAAACTGCCACCGGGTTCGAGGTGAAAATAATAGCCTGCCACCAATGATTTTTTACCACCCGGGTTAATACTGGCCCCCATGTTGGTTTTGTAAGGACTTTTGTCTTTTGAAAAACGCACGTCCTTATAAATTCTGAACACACAGTCCCTGGCTTTGAGTTCGGGGGAAATTTCCGGATCCAGTTTTCTCAGGCCTTTGATGAGTTCGTCGATAAAACCCTCAAATTCTTCCTTGGCCTGTAGGTAGTGGTTTTTGTTTTTTTCGAACCAGTCGCGGTTGTTGTTGTTTTTTAATTTTTTCAGAAAGGCAAGGGATTTTTCCATAACAAAAGGGTTATTATTTTGTCCAGTGAATTTACAGTATTTTTAAGAAGAATATTCCATGCGTTTATTGCACCATAGCCTTTACTTTATCCTCTTGGGTTTGCTGTGGGCCTGCAAAAGCCAGGCGGAATACACCGGTAAACCGGCCAAAAGTTTAATCAATACCGAGAACGATTTGCTGGAAGTGAACGAGGTGGTGTTTCATGAAAACGACAGTTTAAGCGCTCTGTATCTTGAAATTAAAAACGAAAACCTGCTTTATAAATACACCGATACGGCGCAATTGCCTTATGCCCGGCTAAAAATTAGGTACCAACTTTTTCAGGACGGTAAAGAAAAACCGATTCTGGATTCAGGAAATTATTTGCTGTACGATAGGGCAGAAGAAGAAATTCTCAGTTCCAAATCCATCTTTTCCGGTTTTAAACTCCGCTCCCCTTTCGGAAACGATTACCTCCTTCACCTGGCGGTGATTGACCTGAATAAAAAAATACAGTACACCAAGGATATTGCGATACACAAAAAAGACAGGTTCAACCGCCAGAATTTTTTTGTCAGCAAAAAAGGAAATATCCAATTTTCCAATGTGTTTAAAGCCGGCGACACGGTGCATGTCAAACTCAATTCCACTTTGTACTTTAACCTCACACAGGATTTTTTCAGCAAGGACTATCCCATTGCCTTGCCTCCTTTTTCCACTAAGGGCGAAACAGAAAATCTGCCTGCGCCCGATAGCAGTTTTGTTGTGCCCATCGAAGCCGGGGAATTTTCACTGATTATGCCTCAAAGGGGTTTTTACCATTTGCGTTTATCGGCGGCCCGGCAGGAAGGTTTGAGTTTGTTTACGTTTTCTTCTTCCTTTCCCGGAATCACCGATGCCGGTGAAATGATATACTGCACGCGGTACATTATGACCAAAGAGGAGTATACGAGTTGCCTTGAATCAGAAAATAAAAAGAAAGCCATTGATAAATTTTGGCTGGAAGTGGGGGGAAGCAACGAAAGGGCCAGGGAATTACTGAAACGTTATTACGCCAGGGTAAAGGAGGCCAATAAATTGTACACCTCCTACAACGAAGGCTGGAAAACCGACAGGGGAATGATTTTTATAGTGTTTGGTCAGCCCAGCAGCATTGCTTACAAAGAGGGAGAAGAAGTGTGGGTGTACGGCTCGGCGGTGAACCAAACCTCTACTACCTTTATTTTTAAAAAGGTGAATAATCCTTATAGCAGTGCACTTTATGTGTTGGAGCGCTCGCCCTTTTACAAGAGCAGTTGGTCAAACGCGGTGGACCTTTGGCGTCAGGGTATTTATTACGAAGGCCGGAAATAACCTATTCCAGTTGCAAGCCCTGGGCCTTTAGGCGCTCATACCCTTCGTCGGCCGCAAGACTTTTGGATTTTGAAGCAGCCACGGCCAGTTCATCGCATCGGTTGTTTTCCACATTGGAGGCGTGGCCTTTTACCCAGTGAAAGCTGTGTTTGTGAGGGTTGTAGATTTTTAGAAAACGTTCCCAGAGGTCGGGGTTGGCTTTGTTTTTATAACCTTTTAGTTTCCAGCCCTGCACCCATTTTTGGTTGATGGCATCCACCACGTATTTGCTGTCGCTAAACACTTCAATGTGCAGAGAATGGTCCTTAATGCTTTCCAAACCAACAATCACGGCCATTAATTCCATGCGGTTATTGGTGGTGAGGCGGAATCCCGCACTCATTTCCTTGCGGTGGTGCCCGTAAATCAATACCAATCCATAACCACCGGGACCGGGATTTCCGCTGGCAGCGCCATCGGTGTATAAGTGTATGGTGGGTTTCATTTGGAGGGCTGAAGATACCTGATTTTGAAGCAAAACCGCCCTAAATGGGGAAGATTTTTTCGGTTTTTGAGGCTTGAGCCAAAGCGAATTATAAGTATATTCGTGAACTAAAATTCAAAATATGTCGGTATTGGTTAACAAAAACTCTAAGATCATCGTTCAGGGATTTACTGGTGGAGAAGGCACCTTTCACGCCACCCAAATGATAGAATACGGAAGCAATGTGGTGGGTGGAGTAACGCCCGGAAAAGGAGGTACAACGCATCTGGATCGTCCGGTGTTTAATACGGTTTCAGATGCCGTTCAAAAAACCGGGGCCGATGTGTCCATTATTTTTGTGCCTGCGGCTTTTGCTGCCGATGCCATTATGGAAGCCGCTGATGCCGGGATAAAAGTGATAGTATGTATTACCGAAGGCATTCCTGTGAAGGATATGGTGTATGCCAAAGAATATTTAAAAGGAAAAAATTGTCGCTTGATAGGCCCTAACTGTCCAGGTGTGATTACCGCCGGAGAAGCCAAGGTGGGCATTATGCCGGGATTCGTATTTAAAAAAGGAAGCGTAGGCATTGTTTCAAAAAGCGGTACCTTAACTTATGAAGCGGCTGACCAGATTGCGAAAGCAGGATTGGGCGTGACCACTGCGATTGGTATTGGTGGCGACCCGATAATTGGCACTCCAACCAAAGAGGCGGTTGAATTGTTGATGAACGACCCTGAAACCGAAGCCATTGTTATGATAGGTGAAATTGGCGGAAGCTATGAGGCCGACGCCGCCCGTTGGATCAAAGCCAATGGCAATAAAAAACCGGTGGTAGGTTTTATTGCCGGACAAACTGCGCCAAAAGGCCGTACCATGGGCCATGCCGGAGCCATAGTAGGTGGTGCCGAAGACACAGCCCAGGCAAAAATGCAAATCATGCGCGAGTGTGGCATTCACGTGTGCGAAAGCCCTGCTGAAATTGGTAAAACCATGGCAGCGATACTTAAGGGTGTTAAAGCTTAATACAGCATTTAATTATTAAAATTAAAGCAAGAGCGGAGGGAAACCTTCGCTTTTTTTATGACTTTTTTTCTGATTTTCTATCGGGGGGGAAGTTAAATGTGAAGATGCCCTAAATTTTACTTACTGAAAATTAGGACTTTAGATTTCTAAACATGTTAAAAATTAATCAAATGATTAAAATATTTGATTAAACAATTTTTTTGACTTTACCTTTGTTCTGTTAATTTTTAGTGTTATGCAGTCAAAGAAAAAAACGGCAGGTGCAAAACAAACAAAGCTTTCAACGGAGCAAAAGATTATTGCCGCAGCAAAAAGGGTATTCACAATAAAAGGCTATTCCGCCACCCGCACGCGCGACATTGCCACTGAGGCCGGGATCAATCTTGCCCTGCTGAATTATTATTTCAGAAGCAAAGAAAAGCTGTTTGAACTTATCATGTTTGAAAGCGCGAGCCGGTTTTTTCTCTCAATTAAGTCCATACTCAACGATCCATCAACCGATTTACAAACCAAGATGGAATTACTGGCCGGGCATTATACGGATCTCCTGATTCAGGAACCAAATTTCCCGATTTTTATTCTTAGCGAAATCCAGGCTAACCCACAACGCTTAATCCGGGAACTGGAGGCCATTCAACAACTTCCTCAATCGGTTTTTATGGCACAATTGAAAAAAGAACTTAAAAAAAACAATAACAAACTGCACCCCATGCATTTTGTGATCAACCTCATGTCATTAATGGTTTTTCCCTATGTGGTAAAACCCATGATGATGCGGATGTTTACCCGAGATGAAAACCATTTCACAACGCTAATGATGGAAAGGAAAAATTACATTCCGATCTGGATGAACGGGGTACTTAGTCATTCTGAAGTCAAACCAAAAAAAGCAAAAAAGCATGCACAAATGGTTTAATATACGGGGCCTTGTGATGGTCCTCTCATTGTTGAGTTTTAGTGGCTGGGCTCAGAAACTGAAAATTTCGGAATGTTACGAAAAGGCGAGAAAAAATTACCCCCTAATTAAACAACATGAGCTTATTGAAAAATCAAAAGAATACACCATCAGTAACGCCAATAAAGCCTACATGCCCCAGTTTAGCGTAATCGGCGTAGTGGGTTATGTATTTGGTGGATTGCCTTCGGTTTCAGCACCCGGGGCAGCGCCCGATGACAAGAACAACCTACAGCTGATTGGTGTTGCTCAACTTAATCAAACCCTCTGGGATGGTGGAGCCACGCGCTCTCACAAGTCCATTATTGAAGCATCGGCTGAAATGGAAAAGGCAAGTCTTGAGGTAACTTTATACGCCATCAAAGAAAGGGTCAACCAATTATATTTTGGTATCCTTCTCATTGAAAAACAACGCGATCAACTGGTTTTACTTCAGGATATTTACAAAAAGAACCTCGAAAAAGTAAAACTCTTAAAGCAAAATGGATTGGCTTACAGTACCGATGTAGACGAGCTTAAGGCCGAGTTACTCAAAACTGATCAGCGTATGATGGAGTTCGTTTATGTTCGAAAGGCTTATCTTAAAATGTTATCCCACTTGATCAATCAGGAATTGCCGGAAGAAACTTTGCTCGAGGAGCCCGAGTCAAAACTGCAAACACCAACTGCCTTGCAGAGACCTGAGCTCACCTTATTTAATGCGCAGCGGTTGTTGGATGAATCACAAAGCCGGATGGAAAGGGTGAGCCTTTTTCCAAAACTGGGTCTTTTAGGCGCCGGACTTGGCTTTGCGCCTGGCTTGAGTTTAGGGCCGAGTGAATTAAATGGGATAGCCCTTGCGGGAATTAATTTATCCTGGAATACAGCAGGCCTTTACAGAATGAAAAATAATTCTAATATCCGCAAACTTAATCAGCAGAAGATTAATTTGCAGGAAGAGCAATTTTTATTCGCAACTGCCCTTCAGTTGACCCAACAGAAAACGGACATGGATAAAAAGGCGGAAGTGTTGCAAAAGGATGATGAAATTATTCAATTAAGAACCAGGATTGTGAAGGCTTATGAACTCAAATACGAAAATGGCCTTTGTTCACTTCATGACCTGATTTTGGTCACTGATAAAGAAAGCGAAGCCCGTTCACAACAAGCAATGCATAAGGTCGAATGGCTACTCAGTCAATACGTTTACACCACCACTAACGGAAATTAATACACAATATGAAAACACGATTATCTCTAATTCAAACAGGTGTTATCACACTTCTGATGTTAGGATGTAACAAAGAAAAAGAAGCGGACGCATCTGGAATGTTCGAAGCTGTAGAAACCATTGTTTCTGCTGAAGCTCAAGGCCGTATACTTAACTTTAATGTGAACGAAGGCGATGAATTGAGGGCAGGGCAATCAATCGGTTATATTGACAGTACTCAGGCCTACCTGAACAAATTGCAGTTGTTGCAGCAGCAAAAGGCCATCCTCAGCGCCAAACCATCGGTACAAACCCAACTGGAGGCATTTCGTGCAGAACTGAGGACAGCGGAAAGTGACCAGGCCAGGATTCAAAATCTGGTGAGTGGAGACATAGCTTCTCAGAAACAACTAGCCGATGCAAACAGCCGGGTAGAGGTACTTCGTTCCAAAATCGCTGCTCAGGAAAGTGTGCTCAACACTACCAATTCAAGTATTACTGAAAATGCCGCCACCGTCAATATACAACTGGCCCTTGCTGAACAAGCCCTTTTAAAATGCAGAATAATCAATCCGGTGAAGGGAGTAGTATTGGCAAAGTACGCCGAGGTAAATGAAGTTACAGGCCCAGGGAAACCACTTTATAAGATTGCAGACCTTTCGTTTATTACCCTGAAAGCCTATGTTTCCGGCAATCAGCTGGAGGCTATTCAACTTAATCAGGAAGTGACGGTATTGGTGGATGATCCAAATACAAAGCAGCGTGGGGTTCCCGGCAAAATAACCTGGATAAGCAATAAAGGAGAGTTTACACCAAAAACCATTCAAACAAAAAATGAACGTGATAATACGGTGTACGCGATAAAAGTAATGGTCAAAAACGATGGAAGCCTGAAATTAGGTATGTACGCTGAAGTTCGCTTTTAAAATGCACGCTGTTATAATAGATACCTTATCCAAAGTTTACGGTAAGGATAAGATCGTGGCTGTTGACAGGGTTTCTCTGGAGGTAAAAAAGGGAGAGCTCTTCGGCCTGATTGGTCCTGATGGTGCAGGCAAAACCAGCATTTTCAGGATTCTGACCACACTTTTGCTTCCAAGTTCGGGATCGGCAAGGGTGGATGGCTATGATGTAGTAAAGGATTATAAAAGTATACGGAGCAGAGTAGGGTACATGCCGGGACGGTTTTCACTTTACCAAGACCTCAGCGTTGAAGAAAACCTTACGTTTTTCGCCAATTTGTTCAACACCAGCTTAAAAGAAAATTACAAGTTGATAGAAGCGATTTATGTTCAGCTGGAACCTTTCAAAAACCGAAAGGCTGGAAAACTATCAGGGGGCATGAAACAAAAACTCGCACTGTGCTGCGCTCTTATCCATCAGCCATCGGTACTTTTTCTGGATGAGCCCACTACCGGCGTGGACGCGGTTTCACGAAAGGAATTTTGGGATATGCTCAAACGCCTGAAAGAAGAAGGTATTACGATAATGGTGTCAACACCCTATATGGATGAGGCAAAGCGTTGTGACCGAATTGCCCTGATACAATCCGGCAAGTTGCTCTCTGTAGACACCCCCGCACAAGTAACCGCTGCTTATTCTAAAAAATTGTTTTCAGCCAAAGCAGACAACATGATCCGGCTTTTGTATGCATTAAGGGCTTCCGCCCACGTAAGCTCTTGTTATGCTTTTGGTGAGACCCACCATTTTCATTTTCAGGAACAGGGCTCCTCAATTGACTTGCTGAATGAACTCAAACAAGCAGGCCTTGAGCAAATCGAAATTGAAAACATAACCCCCGGCATTGAAGACTGTTTTATTGACCTAATGCTCGAAAAGACCAAATAATGGAGGCGGTTATAAAAGCAGAAAAGTTAAGCAAACGCTTCGGAGACTTTATCGCCACTAATGCGGTGAGCTTTGAAGTTTACCCAGGTGAGATTTTCGGATTTCTAGGAGCTAATGGTGCAGGAAAAACTACAGCCATGCGTATGCTCTGCGGTTTATCCAGACCAAGCTCGGGAAGTGCCTCTATCGCCGGATTTGATGTGTATACCCAAACCGAACAAATTAAAAAACACATCGGTTACATGAGTCAGAAGTTTTCCCTTTATGAAGACCTTACCGTTGTGGAGAACATCCGGCTTTTCGGAGGTATCTACGGTTTGAGCAAAGAAGATGTGAGGGTAAAAACTCAAGGTTTGCTTGAGCATTTAAAAATGGAGGACCAGAAAAACAAACTAGTGGGAGCGCTTCCTTTGGGGTGGAAACAGAAGTTGGCGTTTTCAGTAGCTGTATTCCATAAACCCAGGATTGTCTTTCTTGATGAACCAACAGGTGGTGTTGACCCTATTACCCGGCGCCAGTTTTGGGACCTTATTTATGAAGCTTCACAGCAAGGCATTACAGTGTTTGTAACCACCCATTACATGGATGAAGCTGAATACTGCAATCGGGTTTCCATAATGGTGGATGGGGTAATAGAGGCCTTGGACACACCGGCCAAATTAAAGTCACAGTACGATGCAGTGTCAATGGAAGATGTATTTTTTAAACTGGCCCGAAAAGCAAAGAGAGGTGCCGACTGAAATGAAACAATTTTTAATATTTGTCAGAAAGGAATTCAAACATGTGTTTAGGGATAAAAAAACCTTACTTATGTTGTTTGGATTACCTGTAGTTCAGATTGTTTTATTTGGATTTGCCCTGACGAATGAAATCAAAAACTCAAAAGTATTAATCGTTGATTATTCAAAAGATCAAGCTACGTGCAGCATCATTGCCAAAATAGAGGCAAGTACTTATTTTGAGATTTACTCTGTTACCCAGGATCCGCTTGAAATGGAGAAAGCTTTTAAAAAGGGCAAAATTAAAAGTGGAATTATATTTCCATTAAATTTCTCTTATGACCTCCATCATTCCGGAAAAGCACAGTTAAGCATCATTGCAGATGGTTCTGACCCCAATACAGCGACAAGTCTTACCAATTACCTGAATTCTATTGTACAAGATTACATCCATCAAGTGTCAGGAAGCAGGACGGGCTTGCTTTTTGTAAAAGCTGAAACACGAATGATTTATAATCCTGAACTAAAGGGTGCTTACAATTATGTGCCTGGCGTGATGGCATTGGTGCTGCTTCTGGTGAGCGTGATGATGACCTCCATTTCAATTGTACGCGAAAAGGAAATGGGCACCATGGAAGTCTTGTTGGTTTCTCCTTTTAAACCCCTTCTTGTCATCCTCTCAAAAGCAATACCTTATTTATTGGTTTCGATGGTAAATCTTGCGATTATACTTTTACTCAGTGTTTTTGCGCTTGGGTTGCCATTTGCCGGAAGCATCGGGTTATTTGTTCTGGTAAGTGTACTATACATCATCACCGGACTTTCTTTAGGCCTACTCATTTCATCTGCGGCAGCTTCTCAGCAGGCGGCCATGTTAATGTCGGTGATGGGCATGTTGCTTCCAACTATGCTATTCGCAGGCTTTATGTTTCCAATCGAAAACATGCCTATGCCCTTACAGTTGTTTTCGAATGTTGTTCCGGCTAAATGGTATTATATAATTGTAAAATCTATTATGATTAAAGGCCTTGGTCTGTCGGCCATATTTAAGGAAGTCTTGATCCTTACTGGAATGACGGTGTTTTTGCTGGCCGTTAGTTTAAAAAAATTTAAAACGAGATTGGAATGAGAACGTTAATAGTTTTATTACAAAAAGAATTTCGGCAAATCTTCCGGAACAAAGCCATTTTACCATTGATATTTGTAATGCCAACTGTACAATTGCTTATCTTGCCTCTGGCTGCTGATTATGAGATAAAGAACATTAAACTTGCAGTGATCGATCAGGACCATTCGCCCTATTCTGCTAAACTCATTTCAAAAATTACCGGATCAGGGTATTTTCAATTGACCCACTTCGGAAATTCCTATCCCCAAGGTTTTAAAACAATCGAAACGGAGAAAGCAGACCTGGTATTGAATATACCGCTGGGTTTCGAAAAGAACCTTATCAGAGAACAACAGAATTCTTTGTTTATAGCAATAAATGCCATCAATGGGGTAAAAGCCGGATTAGGAGGTTCCTACCTGGCCAAGATTATACAGGAGTTTAATATGGAGATTAATCTGGACTGGACTCGGGTTATTCAAAACGGAACGGAACAAAAAATTGAGACGCTGAATTCGGCCTGGTATAATCCAGGAATGAACTACAACTTTTTTATGGTACCTGGCATACTCGCAGCATTGGTAACCATGATGGGAACTTACATGACCTCTGTGAACATTGTTAAGGAAAAAGAGGTTGGAACAATTGAACAGATCAATGTAACACCGGTTAATAAAATGTATTTTATACTTGCCAAGCTGATTCCGTTTTGGGTGATAGGCATGTTTGTGTTTTCTGTTGGACTTGGTATTATAGCCAACCTTGTTTACGGTATCTCATCCCAGGGAAGCCTGTTTTTGCTTTACCTTTTTTTGGGAATTTATCTTGTCGCGATTCTGGGCCTGGGCCTTTTGGTTTCAACTTATTCAGAAACACAACAACAGGCTATGTCCATCACTTTTTTCTTTGTAATGATTTTTATGCTCATGAGTGGGTTATTCACGCCAATAGATAGCATGCCTTCCTGGGCCAGAGCTATTTCTTATCTAAGCCCTTTAACTTATTTTATTGAGGTGATGCGAATGATTGTATTGAAAGGAAGTGGATTTGATGACCTTCAATACCAGTTTTTTGTGATTCTCCTTTTTGCTGTGCTTATGAACACCTGGGCGATATTAAACTACCGGAAAACAAATTGAATCACAAGTCTGCAACTTTTTATACTTACTATACTTTCAACCCCTGCCATGATCGAAGTCAAAGGGTTCTATAGCAATAACCCCCCACATCCTTCCGGTTTTTCCTTTATCGCGTCGGTAAGAAAAAAAGTCCTCTTCAAAAGTGCAGCGGTTCAGGTGCCAGATGTTGTTTTCGTTTAAACCCAAATCCAACATCCACTTTTTGTTGCAGGCGGCAAGGTCAATGCGATTGTTTTCAAAACAGGCATCGCCAAATCCTGCTTCTCTAAATTGCTCTAACACCTCATCCCCAACTTCAAATCGTTTGAATGAAATGCCTTGCCCTATTGCCGCGCGAAGGTGTTGTGTTTCTGCCCCCAAGTCCAACATTTTTTCAAGCGTGTTTTTTACAATACCTCCAACAGTACCTCTCCAGCCGGCATGCACAGCGGCAATGATTTTGTTTTTTGGGTCTTCAAATAAAATGGGGTAACAATCGGCCACACTCACTGCTAATACCAAACCCGGTGTTTTGCTAACCAGGGCATCGCCTTCCTGAGCCCCTTCTTCAGCCACACATACCTTACTGCTGTGAATTTGTTTGAGTGTGGCCAATGCTTGATCCTCAAGTCCTAGGGCTTGCAATGCCAGTTTTCGGTTATGATGGATGTTTGATTTTTGGTCCTCTGAACCCCCTAGATTAAGGGAATCAAAGGGACTAAAAGAAACGCCGCCCCGCCGTGTTGAGAAACCATGCGTGCTAAGAATGTTTGGTGCCTGTAACCACATCAGTGAATGTAACTCAACTTCATCATGTTGGTGCGCCCTTTTTCTTTCATGGGCATGCTTGCAATATTAATCACCAAATCATCACTTTTCAGATTCCCTTCCTGTTTCACCATTTCTTTCAGATCGTTAATGGTTTGGTCGGTGCTTTCGTATTTATCGTAAAAATATCCGCGCACACCCCACACCAAACTCAGGGTGGTAAGAAGAGAACGGTTGTCGGTAAAAATAAAAATGGGCGCTTTGGGCCGGTGACTCGATAATTTAAATGCTGTGTACCCGCTATTGGTCATGCTGATGAGGGCCTGAGCGCCGGCGTGATGAGCCAAAGAACAGGCGTTGTAGCAAATACTGTCGGTGATGTAAGTGATGGTTTTCAGCTTAGGCGTATGTTCTTTGTGGTATATGGTATCCAATTCTTCTACTTCGGTGATGATTCGTCGCATGATCTCTATCACCTTCACCGGGTATTTGCCCACCGAGGTTTCGGCGCTTAACATCACCGCGTCGGCCCCATCCATTACCGCGTTGGCCACATCGTTTACTTCGGCACGGGTTGGTGTGTAGCTGGTGATCATGCTCTCCATCATTTGGGTGGCAATAATTACCGGCTTACTCATTTCAATGCATTTTTGCACCAGCATTTTTTGGATGAGGGGAACGCGCTCCATCGGCAACTCAACACCCAAATCACCCCGGGCCACCATAATGCCATCAGTTACATCAATAATATTATCTATTTCATTAATGGCTTCGGGTTTTTCGATTTTAGCGATGACCCTTGCGCGTTTGCCTTTGTTTTTAATGATTTCTTTGAGCTCAACAATATCCGTCACACTTCTTACAAAAGACAAACCTATCCAGTCAAAATCGTGTTCAAGAGCAAAATCCAGATCACGCAAATCTTTTGGAGTCAAACAGGGCAGAGAAATTTTAGTGTTCGGTAAATTCACGCCTTTCTTGGAAGAAAGCGGACCGCCGGAAAGCACAGTACAGCGTACGCGGTCTGTGCCGTTGGTTTCAAGTACCTTCAGGTGAATTTTCCCGTCGTCGATCAGCACCAGTTCTCCGGTTTTTACGTCCTGGGGAAATTGAGGATAAGTAATGTAAATCTCTTCCGCATCCCCTTCTTTTTCTTTGGTGGTGATGCTGATTTCTTTTCCGTTTTCGAGCTGAACCAGGTTGTTTTTGATTACTCCAATGCGGAGTTTAGGCCCTTGTAAATCGGCTAATATTCCAACGTGACGGGTTAATTTTTTATTCAGTTCACGGATGTTGTTTACCGTATTTAATACCGCATCGTAATCCCCATGTGAAAAGTTAATACGGCAAATGTCAAGCCCTTCATTGAACATGGCTTCAAGGGTTTTTGCGTCGGCCGTGGCCGGACCCATGGTGGCGACAATTTTGGTACGGTTGAATTGCTTCATAATAAGGATTAAGAAGCTAAGTTAAGAATTGGGGGGCAGGAATGAAATTAAATTATTGTGAAGGATTTTTCGTTACTGATATCTAATAGAATATACCTATTAGAAATTAGAAATTAGAAATCAGAAATCAGTACTTCAACTCATTTTCGTTTTATCACCTTTTCAACCGCAGCCACAATGTTCACGGTGTCAAGCCCGTACTTTTTCATCAGCTCATCCGGTGTACCGCTCTCTCCAAAGGAATCGTTCACCGCTACAAACTCCTGAGGGCTTGGTAATTTTCGGGCCAAAAGTTGTGCAACGCTATCTCCTAAACCTCCGTTCATTTGATGTTCTTCGGCAGTGACCACACATTTGGTTTTTGAAACCGACTTTAATATGGCTTCCTCATCCAGAGGTTTAATGGTGTGTATGTTGATGACTTCAGCGTTAATTCCTTTTTCGGCCAGTTGTTCAGCCGCTTCCAAAGCTTTCCATACCAAATGGCCGGTGGCAATAATGCTCACGTCCTTACCTTCGTTCAGCATCACGGCTTTTCCAATTTCAAACGTTTGGTCGGGTGCTGTGAAATTGGGTACACTGGGACGACCAAAACGCAAATACACGGGTCCGTGGTGTTTGGCAATGGCAATAGTAGCCGCTTTGGTTTGGTTAAAATCACAGGGATTGATGACCACCATGTTGGGCAGCATTTTCATTAAACCAATGTCTTCCAGAATTTGGTGCGTGGCCCCGTCTTCCCCCAGGGTAAGGCCGGCGTGGGATGCGCAGATCTTTACATTTTTATCGGAGTAAGCAATGCTTTGACGAATCTGGTCGTACACACGCCCGGTGCTGAAATTGGCAAAGGTGCCCGTGAAGGGAATTTTTCCGCCTATGGTTAGTCCTGCCGCTATGCCCATCATGTTGGCCTCGGCAATTCCCACCTGAAAAAAACGATCTGGAAATTCTTTTTCAAAGGCGTCCATTTTTAAGGAGCCGGTAAGGTCGGCGCACAAGGCCACCACCTGATTATTTTGTTTGCCCAGTTCCAGCAAGCCTGCGCCAAATCCCGATCGGGTGTCTTTCTTCTCAGTGTAGGTGTATTTTTTCATAGTTAATTTATTCTTACAGTCATGGGGGTGCCGGCTCTCACCTCAAAGTTAAACTCCGTGGTTTTTAAGGTTTCTTTTGCCAGTTCGGCTCTGAACACCACTTTGTATTTGCCGGGTTGTAAATATATAATTTCATTTTGTGAAGCCGTGTTGAGGTTGCACACCCACTCCACGGTTTTGCCATTGTCCACATACACACTTCCGTAACCTTTGCTGCTTTTATTAAAGTATACATTGCCGCTGGCAGGAATTTTCAGCGTATTCGTGCTGCTTTGTTTGATCTCCACATCCTTGAGTTTAATGCGGGGAAGGGTGAGAATCTCCAGATCGTATTTACCCACCAGGTATTTTTCTTTGGTGCCAAATTCCTGTACGTTCAGGGTGCGCATAATACCTTCCTGACGAACAATGGTGGTGGGAAAATAATTGCCGTTCTGTCCGTCGAGTTGCAGCAACAAATAACCCTGAGGCGCATCAAGTGAAATGGTATTGTGTTTACCTTTTTCAATCACAATGTTCTTTTTTTCAACCGGAGGAATGGTGTGCACCACCAAATCGTATTTCACGTCGGGATCCAACACCAGCGTATCGGGATTTCCGCGGTGATTAATGGTGTGCAGGTAATTGTATTTTACCCGCGAAGTGCCCGCCTCATAAAAAGTCATGTCCACATCAGTTTCAGTTGGATTTTTACCAAGGTCGAGCAGGTTCACCTGAACCGTGGTTTGCGAGAGCGATTCGGTTAACACCAACTTTAACACGTCCATAAAGTTGGCTTCATTGCTTACATCGTAAAACTTCCCCATACAGGCAAAGGCATCTGCAAATTTTACATCCAGCCCCACACCAATCACAAAGGGACGAAGAAAAATGCCTTTGCGTTGCATGTCGATGCTCACCTGGCAGGGATTACCGCCACATTCCTCAATACCATCGGTGATAAGAATAACAATGTTCCGGCAGGTGTTGCAGGCCGGAAAATCGTTAATACACTGACCCAGCGAAAAGGCAATTGGTGTAGTTCCGGTGGGTTCAAGTTTTTGAATTCTTTGTTTTATTTTTTCGGTATTCGATTTGGCAGGAGCGAATGGCACTTCCAGTTTGGTGTCTTCGCAATTGCGCTCCGGTCTGAAAAAGGTGGTATGCCCGTAACAACGCAGGGCAAGTTCGAGATTGGGAATGCTTTTTAAACTGTCCAAAAACTCCCCCATTACTTTTTTGGCCACTTCAATTTTGATGTTGCTGTTCCAGGGTCCGTTCATGCTGAACGAATCGTCGAAAATAAATAGGATGCGGTTGGTGATTTGGGATTGGGAAAAGCTTGAACACGCTGAAATTAAAAACAGCCCTACCAGGCCCACTTTTTTGAAACGGTATAAAACGTTGCTGCCCATGGCCTGTTTGCCCTCCCGCGGGAGATTAATAATCACCAAGTGTTACAGGAAGCTGTTCCAGTGCTTTTTTGAGTTGTTCATCATTTGGCGCCGAACCGTGCCATTTGTGGGTGCCCATCATGTAATCAACCCCCATGCCCATTTCGGTTTTCATAAGAATCACAATGGGTTTGCCTTTTCCAAGATGCGTTTGGGCCAGCTTAAAGGAGGCAATCACCTGTTCAAGGTCGTTCCCATGAGGGTTTTCAAGCACGGTCCACCCAAAAGCTTCAAATTTTGCCTTGAGGTTTCCAAGGGGCAATACCTTATCCACATCCCCGTCGATTTGCCTGCCGTTGTAATCTACCGTAGCAATGTAATTGTCTACTTTTTTGGCTGCGGCATACATGGCCGCTTCCCAAATTTGTCCTTCCTGAAGTTCCCCGTCACCATGCAAACTGTACACGATGTTGGTTTCCTTGTTCAATTTTTTACTGAGAGCCGCGCCAATGGCCACGCTCATGCCCTGACCAAGTGAACCGCTGGCAATGCGTATGCCCGGCAAACCTTCGTGGGTGGTGGGGTGGCCCTGCAGTCGGGTGTTCAGTTTTCTGAACGTGTTCAGCTCACTTACCGGGAAATAGCCGTTGTGCGCCAGAACGCTGTAATACACCGGGCTGATGTGTCCGTTGCTGAGAAAAAACAAATCTTCGTTTTTACCATCCATGTTGAATTTTGAGGGCTCATGGCGAAGAATATCACCGTATAGTGCAACAAAAAATTCCACACAACCCAGTGAACCTCCGGGGTGACCGGAATTTACGGCGTGTACCATTCTCACAATATCGCGTCGCACCTGGGTGCAAAGCCGCTTCATCTCATCCATTTTTGGCATAGTTGCTGGGTTTAACGGCAAAATTAACATTTGCCGCTCGCCCGAGAGGCTTGCTGTTAATAAGAAGAAAGGGATGTTAAAAACTAGAAAATCCAGGCGAATCCCCGGAAAAAAATGCCCTGCTTATTCGTATATTTGCGGGTTTTAATTCAAAACGTAATTTATACTCATGGCACTCAAATGTGGAATTGTTGGTTTACCGAATGTGGGAAAATCCACACTATTTAATTGTTTAAGCAACGCGAAGGCCCAGGCGGCCAATTTCCCCTTTTGTACCATCGATCCCAACGTGGGAACGATTACTGTGCCCGATGAGCGCATGACCAAACTTTCGGAGATCGTCAAACCTCAGAACATTGTGCCTACCACGGTTGAAATTGTCGACATTGCCGGCCTGGTGAAGGGCGCCAGCAAAGGCGAGGGTTTGGGCAATAAATTTCTTGGAAACATTCGCGAATGCGATGCCATCCTTCACGTTTTGCGTTGTTTCGACGATGATAATGTGGTGCATGTGGACGGAAGAGTGGATCCGGTGCGCGACAAAGAGATCATTGATACCGAATTGCAGCTGAAAGACCTGGAAAGTGTGGAAGGTAAAATGAAAAAGTTTGAAAAACTGGCTAAAACCGGAACAGACAAAGAAGCCGTTCGTATTTTCTCAACACTAACCAAAGTAAAAACCACGCTGGAAAGTGGTCACTCGGCAAGAGCCTGTCACCTGGAAGACAACGAATTGCCATACATTGCCGACTTGCATTTACTTACCATCAAACCGGTGATGTATGTGTGTAATGTGGATGAAGCTTCCGCCAAAACAGGAAACAAACATGTGGAGGCCGTGAAAGAAGCTGTGAAAAACGAAAACGCCGAAATTCTGGTCATAACAGCACAAATGGAAAGTGAAATCGCTTCTCTTGAAACCTACGAGGAAAAACAGCTATTTTTAGCCGAAATGGGTTTGGATGAGCCGGGTGTAAACAAACTGATTAAATCGGCTTACAAATTATTAAAGCTCGACACCTATTTCACCGCAGGAGTTAAAGAAGTGCGTGCCTGGACCATTACCCACGGCACCAAAGCCCCTCAGGCTGCAGCGGTGATTCATACCGATTTTGAAAAAGGGTTTATCAAAGCAGAAGTGATTTCCTACAACGATTTTATCAGCATGGGCTCTGAAGCCGCTTGCCGCGAAGCCGGAAAGTTGAGGATAGAAGGAAAGGAATACGTTGTAAATGATGGAGACGTGATGCATTTTAGGTTTAACGTTTAAGACAATTTCTAATTTCTGATTTCTAATTTTGTGTAAATAGAAATGGGAACATTTACTCGATTTGAAGACTTGGAAACCTGGAAAGCGGCAAGAAGTTTGTCTCAGGAACTTATTCCTTTGTTCGAAAAAGCCGAGGAACTAAAGTGCTTTGAGTTGAAGTCTCAAATTGAAAGGTCTTCGGGTTCTGTTATGGACAATATTGCTGAAGGCTTTGAGAGGGATGGAACACGGGAATTTATACAGTTTTTAGCAATAGCCAAAGCTTCTTTAGGCGAAGTTAGGTCTCAGTTGTATAGGGCATACGATAGAAAAGCGATTTCAAAAGACAATCATGATATTTTGTAGCAAAAATGCCTGACATTGGCTGCGCAAATAGCCGGGTTTATAAAATACCTGAATAACTCAAGCATTAAAGGACAAAAGTTTAGAAAATCCGAATCCAATTAGAAATAAGTAATCAGAAATCAGTAAAATGAACAACCACGAAATTGACTTTAAGCTTTCCGGAGAGGAAATGCAATGCGTAGAGATCGAACTCGATCCACAGGAAGCCGTGATTGCGGAACCCGGCAGTTTTATGATGATGACCGACGGCATTCAAATGCAAACCTTGTTTGGGGATGGCAATGAAAAAGGCATCATGGGTAAACTGTTCTCGGCCGGCAAACGTTTGCTGACCGGTGAAAATTTATTCATGACCGTTTACACCAACACTTCACAGCAAAAACGCCAGGTGAGTTTTGCCGCGCCTTATGCGGGAAAAATTATCCCCCTCGACCTGCACCGCTTGGGCGGAAAAATCATTTGCCAAAAGGATAGTTTTTTATGCGCTGCAAAAGGCGTAGCCGTTGGCATTGAATTTCAGAAAAAACTGGGAACGGGATTGTTTGGAGGCGAAGGGTTTATCATGCAAAAACTGGAGGGCGACGGACTGGCCTTTGTGCACAGCGGAGGACACGTTATTGAAAAAAACCTTCAGATCGGCGAACTCCTGAAAGTAGACACCGGCTGCATTGTGGCGTTTACCAGCGATGTGGATTACGACATACAATTTGTAGGCGGAGTTAAAAACACTTTATTTGGAGGTGAAGGCATGTTTTACGCGAGTTTACGTGGTCCGGGCAAGGTGTGGATCCAAACCCTTCCCATCAGCCGCCTGGCAGGACGAATTCTCTCCTATGGTTCCTTCAGGAGAAAAGAAGAAGGAAGTATCCTCGGAGGTCTTGGAAATATACTGGATGGCGATGGCATTTAATGTTTGACGTTTTTTGTTTGATGTTTCTGGTTGAAGCAAATGGCAACTATCAAGAAATTTGAAGATTTAGATGTTTGGATTCTAGCCAGGCAGATCAATCTTGAATTAATTCCACACTTAAATAAGCTGAAAGAAACAAGAAATTACGAATTAGGAAATCAACTTGATTCTGCGGCCGGTTCAATTATGGATAATATTGCCGAAGGTTTTGAAAGAGAAGGAAACAAGGAATTTATTCAATTTTTGGCTATTGCAAAAGGATCTTTAGCTGAAGTCAGATCCCAACTCTATCGGGTAAAAGACAGGGAGTTAGTAAAAAAGGAGGAATTTGAGGAGCTACAACAAAAATGTTTATTACTCGCTGGTAAACTAGGGGCATTTATTAGTTACCTTAGAAACTCAGAATTTAAAGGAAACAAGTTTAAAGAAAAAGACAAGAAATAAATCTGCAACAAGAAACAAGAAACATCAAACCAGGAATTCAAAGAATGGCAAAATCAACATATAATGAGGATAGCATAAAATCCCTCGACTGGAAAGAACACATTCGCACCCGCCCCGGAATGTACATCGGGAAATTGGGAGATGGCAGCGCTTTCGACGATGGCATTTACGTGCTTATCAAAGAGGTAATGGACAATTCCATCGACGAATTTATGATGGGCGAGGGGGATAAGATTGAAATCAATATCAAAGATGGTATAGTAACCATTCGAGACTACGGACGCGGTATTCCTTTGGGGAAAGTGGTAGAAGTGGTCTCCAAAATTAATACCGGAGGTAAATACGACAGTGAGGCCTTTAAAAAATCCATTGGTTTAAATGGAGTGGGTACCAAAGCGGTGAACGCTCTATCAATAAATTTTAAAGTCACCTCGTTCCGTGATGGTCAATCTAAAACAGCAGATTTTTCGAAGGGAGAGCTGATTAAGGAGTACAAGTTAGCAGCTGCCCCCGGAGAAAAAAACGGTACCCTGGTTGAATTTAAACCGGACGACAGCATCTTTAAAAAATACCATTTTGTTCACGAGTACATCGACCGTATGGTATGGAACTACGCGTTTTTAAATACCGGACTCAAACTTTACCTCAACGGACAGGAATACAAATCAGATAATGGTTTGAAGGATCTGCTGGAAAAAAACATTACCGGAGAAATTCTGTATCCCATTATTCATTTGCGTGGAGAAGATATTGAACTGGCCATGACCCACAGCAACGAACATTTCAGTGAGGAGTATTACAGTTATGTGAACGGGCAGTTTACCACTCAGGGAGGAACCCATCAGGCTGCTTTCAGGGAGGCTGTGGTGAAAACCATCCGTGAGTTTTACAAAAAAGAGTTTGATCCAACCGATGTGCGCAAATCCATCATTGCAGCCATTGCCGTGAAGGTGCAGGAGCCGGTATTTGAATCCCAAACCAAAACCAAACTGGGCTCTCAGGAAATTGCACCGGGCGGACAAAGCATGCGCAGTTTTATCAACGATTTTATTAAAGAACAACTTGATAATTACCTGCACAAAAACCCGGATACGGCCAAAGCCATTGAGGCAAAAATTCTGGCCAACGAAAGAGAACGCAAAGAACTATCGGGTATACAAAAACTGGCCAGGGAAAGAGCCAAAAAAGCTTCCCTGCACAATAAAAAATTGCGTGATTGCCGTGTGCATTTGGATGACACAAAAGACGTGCGTCGTTTGGATACCACTCTATTTATTTGTGAGGGCGACTCAGCAAGTGGTTCCATCACCAAAACCCGTGATGTGAACTGCCAGGCGGTATTCAGTTTAAAAGGAAAACCCCTGAACTGTTTTGGACTTGGTAAAAAAGTGGTGTATGAAAACGAGGAGTTTAATTTATTGCAAGCGGCTTTGAACATTGAAGATGGTTTGGAGGAACTGCGTTACAACAATGTAGTGATTGCTACCGATGCTGATGTGGATGGCATGCACATTCGTTTGTTGTTGCTTACCTTTTTTCTTCAATTTTTCCCTGATCTGGTAAAAAACGACCACGTGAAAATTTTACAAACCCCTCTGTTCAGGGTGCGTAACAAAAAGGAAACCATTTATTGTTATAGCGATGAAGAACGCAAAGCGGCCATTGCGAAACTGGGTCCTAAACCCGAAATCACCCGCTTTAAGGGTCTGGGTGAAATTTCACCGGATGAGTTCAAACATTTTATTGGAAAAGACATTCGTTTGGAGCCGGTATTGATTGATCAGCGGGCCAGTATTCAGGAATTGCTCAATTATTATATGGGCAAAAACACTCAGGACCGTCAGGAATTTATCATCGAAAACCTGAGAATTGAGAAAGAACTGGAAAAGGACCTGGTGGGTTAACAAAAGTTAATTTTACTACATTTGAGTACTTTGGAACAAGAATTGAATCTACCTTAAATCAAATAAAAACACAAAACGTATGAAAACAACGCAATTACTTCTGATCCCAGCCCTGGCCGTTTTAACACTGGCGGGTTGTAAGTCAAAAAAGGGCACCCCGGTGCAAAAAGAAACCGGTGCCGTTGAAATTACTGTACCTTTCAGCAGCAAAGAGTACCGCAGCGATGAAAATTATTTCAGAGCCAAACAAGTGGGCAAATCCCCTGACCTGGCCACCGCTAAAAAAATAGCTTTTCAGAATGCCCGCGCTGAAATGGCCGCTAACATTCAGGCTACTGTAAAACGTGTTACCGACCAGTACACCAACCAGCGTTCTGTTGGAAACACTCAGGAGTATGAGAATAAGTTTGAAGAGCTCACCCGCGAAGTGGTGAACATGCAAATGTCAAACGTAAAGGAAATCGGCGAAAAGATTTTCAAAGAACCGGATAATTCATACAGCTACTGGATTGCAATTGAAGCCGGTAAAAAAGAAGTGTTCGAAAAACTGGACGCTAAAATCTCCAACGACGCTAAGCTGAAGCTGGATTACGACAAACAAAAATTCCAGCAGATTTTTGATGCTGAGATGAAAAAAATGGCTGAAGAAGGTAAATAAACCCAGGCCCATCAGAGCATCTTCACTGAAGATGCTCTTTTTTTTAATCCTTTTTGTGAAACCACTGATCTACATAAGCAGTCTTGCACTTTCTTTGCTTTTAATTGCCTGTACCGGATCTAAAAAGTACTTCAAAGCAGCAGAGAAAATGGAAAAGATGGGGCTCGTAAACGAGGCCGCGGAATTTTATTTTCAATCCCTGCAGCGAAAGCCCACCAATGTAGAGGCCCGTTTAAAATTAAAAGAAGTGGGTCAGAAACACACCTCGGGCATGGCGTCTGAATTTTTCAGGAATTTTAATACCCAGCAAAACGAAGCCAGTCTGGAAAGTTATGAAAGGATGAAAGATTTTGTGGACCGATGCGCTGCGCTGAATGTACAAATGGATTACCCCAAAGCTTACGATGAAGATTATCAAAAGTCGGTAGAGTTGTATTGCTCTAAAAATTACCATCAGGCTGCGGCCCTGGTGAACCAAAAAAAATACAACGAAGCCCTCAGTTATATTTCAAAAGTTAACCGGTATAACAAAGACTATAAAAACCTTGCTCAACTCAGCATTATTGCCACCTGTGAACCTTTGTACCAGACGGCCATCACTAATTTGCAAAACAAAAATTATGCCCCGGCGGTACAGGCCTTGTCTGCCATTTCTATAAAAGCAGATAAATACAAGGATGCCAAGGACCTTCTGGAAATGGCCACAGCGCAAAGCACCAAACAATTTATTTTGTTCGAACCCAACGGCGCTTCAAACGCATTAACCAAAGCCATTGAAACGGCAGTTTACAACAACATGAACGACGCCGCCGCCAATCAGGTGAAAGGCATAAAAGTGATTAACAACACCCCTTTTCAGCAAACTCCCGAAGCGTTCGATTTCAGTAAAAGCACAAATGTTGATTTGATTCAGGCCATACGCAAAGCCACCGGAGCCGATTATTTTTATTTTTTTACCGTGAGCAACGCCAAAGAATTTGATTCGGGACTTATAAAAACTCAAAAGAAGGGTTTTGAAGAAACACGTACACGCAAAAACGACACACTTGTTATTGTGGAGTATAAACCCTTTACCTATAATCTCGTGAAGGCACAACGCTCGGTGTCTTACGATTTTAGTTTTAAAATTATCAACGCTTTGAACAGCCAGATCGTGGCGTCTCAAACCAAAAACATGCAGAGTGCCGACGCGGTGGAGTACCAGGAATTTACCCAGCCCTTTAAAAGCAACATCAATAATTTATATCCTTACAATCCTCAGCAAACTGCTGTAACGGCCCAGTACAATGCCAAAGCCTGGAGGAACTCGTTCAGTGCACGCAACACCTTAAAATCGCAGGAAGAGCTAAAAACCGACGTGTACAACCAAAACATTAAATTATTTATTTCCTCAACGACTTCAATGAAATGAAATTTCGCTTTTTAATAGCGCTTTCAATTGTGCTGAGTTTGTTCGGGGCATGTAAAAGCCGTGAAGAAGTGCCGGCAGCAGCTGTTGAAGTGAAAGTTCCGCTATGGGTGAGCAGTCGCCCCAACAACGGGTTCAAATACGTTGGCATTGGTTTTGCCGAAAAGGGCAGGAGCGGCAATTACCAGATGGAAGCAAAAAAGAATGCCCTTTACGATTTGGCCTCCGAAATAAAAGTGGATATCTCCAGCAACTCGGTACTTTATACTGTGCAAAACAGCAACAGTTTTAATGAAAATTTTAATTCACTGATCAAGTTATCGAACAGCGATAATATTGAAGGTTATACCCTGGTAGATTCCTACGAAAACGACAAACAATACTGGGTGTATTATCAACTCGATAAGGAAGAGTACGCTAAACAGAAGGCGCTTAAAAAACAACAAACCATTAACAAAGCTTCAAACTTTATCGCCTCCAGTTTTTACGACGAAAAAAATCAGGATTTTTCATCCGCCTTAAAAAAGCGGATTCAGGCGTTTGGGGTATTAACACCCTACCTGAGTGAAGAAATCAACTTTGATCCTGCGCAAACCGAAGGGTTAAAAAACATCCTGGATCTCACCAACCTGATTCAAAATCAGCTGCAATCCATTACAATTGTTCAGAACAAAATCATTCCTGAACTAAAGCCCTATCAGGCAGTTTACGAACCACTCAAATTCAAACTTCAGATCAAAAATAAATTGCCCCTGCAAAATTTCCCCTTATCGGTAATCAGTGAAGAAGATCAGGTGGATGTATCTGAATCGAGCTCTACCGACCAGCAGGGAGAGCTTCAGATAAAAGTGCAAAGTGTGGAGCCTTTGAATCAATACGTTTCATTCTCCCTTAGCCCTGATATTACCACACTCATGGGCACTGATTCGGTAAGCCGCGCCGGAATTACCTTATTAAAACAATTTATTCAAACCCCTGCCTTAAAAGTGCAGGCCAATGTCACCCAGGTTACTATCTATGTGGAAGTAAATGAAAAAAACTTCGGTAAACCTACTGGTTTAAGTTCTATCGAATCCCTTATTAAACAAAAATTTGAGGGCCAGGAGGTGCGATTAGTGGACAAAGCGGCTCAGGCCGATTACATCATCAGCGCAAACGCCGAAACCCAAAAAGACATCAGCAGCGATATACTCGAAAAAAACTACCAGCTCAGCCTGGTTCAGCTGATTGTTGACCTGCAATTAAAAAAGTCGGGCAGTTCCGATATCCTTTACAAACAACAAGTAACTGAAGTTTACGGATATGCCAACAATGCGGAAAAGGCAGGACTGAACGCCTATTCCAACCCTAAACTCCAGGCCAAACTGGCTGAAGCATTGTTTTTCCTGAAACGGAAAATACTGGTGTATTAAAGCCAAAATGTGAATATTTCGGTCACTTTTTCAGGCTTTGTCGCCCTTTCTAAGCCCCATATTTCATCTCCTAAACGTATATTTGCACTTTATCTTAAGACACAAGAATGGACGATACTATTTTCGAAGGGGCTGACATGGATAACCACAATGAGGTGGACAACCTTACCCATGTGAGCGGGATGTTCAAGAATTGGTTCATTGATTACGCCTCTTATGTTATCCTTGAACGGGCAGTTCCTGCACTTGAGGATGGTTTAAAGCCGGTACAGAGAAGGATACTGCACAGCATGTGGGAACTCGAAGATGGGCGCTACAACAAAGTCGCCAACCTGATTGGGAACACCATGAAATACCATCCGCATGGCGATGCCAGCATTGGAGACGCTTTAGTGAGCATGGGGCAGAAGGATTTGTTAATCGACTGTCAGGGAAACTGGGGAAATATTCTTACAGGGGATAGTGCCGCTGCACCCCGTTACATCGAAGCGCGCCTTTCAAAATTTGCACTCGAAGTTCTGTTCAATCCAAAAACAACCAACTGGGGATTAAGCTACGACGGGCGTAACAAAGAGCCCCTTACCTTACCGGTGAAGTTTCCTTTATTGCTGGCTCAGGGGGTTGAGGGCATCGCGGTGGGTTTGGCCACAAAAATATTACCACACAATTTTAACGAACTCATCGACGCTTCCATTCAGGTACTGAAGGGAAAAAAAGCCAGCATTTACCCTGACTTTATTACCGGGGGCATTGCTGATTTTAGCGACTATAAGGACGGTTTAAGAGGTGGAAAAATAAAAGTAAGAGCGAGAATTAAAGAACTGAATCCCAAAACGCTTGTAATTACTGAGATTCCCTTTGGCACCACCACCGGCTCGCTGATTGATTCGATATTGGCAGCCAACGACAAGGGTAAAATCAAGGTCAAAAAAGTGGAGGACAATACCGCGGAGAACGTTGAGATATTGATTCATCTGCAACCCGGCATTTCGCCCGACAAAACCATTGATGCCTTATTCGCCTTTACCAATTGTGAGGTCAGCATTTCTCCCAATGCCTGCATTATCGAAAATGATAAGCCCAGGTTTGTTGGGGTAAGTGAGATTCTGAAAATCTGTACGCAACAAACCCTTGCCCTTTTAAAACAAGAGCTGGAGATTGAACAAAAGGAACTTGAGGAAAAATGGCATTTTGCTTCCCTTGAAAAGTTGTTCATCAAGGAAGAGATGTACATTGATTTTAAAAAGTACGCAAACCGCGAAACCTTATACGATTACTTATACGAGCGCTTTAAACCTTACCGTAAAAAGCTGCTTCGTGAAATCACTGATGAGGACCTCCAAAAACTAACACAAATCCCGATGATTCGCATCACCCGTTTTGACAGCATCAAAGCGGAGGAATTTATGAAGGAGCTGGATGCCAAAATTGAAGCGGTTAAAAACAATCTTGCCAATCTGGTTGATTACGCGGTAGAATATTATAAAAACCTCAAGAAAAAATTCGGTGCCGGACGCGAACGCAAAACCGAAACCAAACAACTGGAAGCGATTATTGCCACCCAGGTGGTAATGGCCAATGAAAAATTGTTCATGAACCGCGAAGAAGGGTTTATTGGTACAGGCTTAAAAAAGGACGAATACATTTGCGACTGCTCGGATATTGATGACATCATTGCCTTTACCAAGGAAGGTAAAATGAAGGTGTTTAAAGTTGCGGATAAGGTATTTGTTGGTAAGGACATCATACATGTGGCTGTGTTCCGCAAGAACGATGAACGCACCACCTATAACATGATTTACCGCGACGGGCCTAAAGGCATTACGTTCATGAAACGGTTTAATGTAACCGGTGTTACCCGCGATAAAGAATATGACCTGACTAAGGGAACGGCCAATTCTACGGTGTATTGGTTTACTGCCAATCCCAATGCCGAAACGGAAAAGGTGATTGTTCATCTGAGGGCTGTAGCCGGTTTGCGGAAGTTGCAACTGGATGTGGATTTTGCAGAGCTCGAAATAAAAGCCCGTACTGCCGTGGGTAATATCGTTACCAAGTACACGGTGAATAAGGTCACGTTGAAAGAAAAAGGTGCTTCCACCCTTGAGGGGGAAGATTATTGGTTCGATGAAAGCACACACCGATTGAACAAAGATGAGAGAGGATCGTATCTGGGTAAATTCAGCGGGGAGGACAAAATTCTGTGCATTACCGGTAGCGGAAATTACAAACTCTATACATACGATGTGCTGAACCATTTTGATGACGATGTGGTGCTCATTGAAAAGTATTATCCAAAACAAGTGGTCACCTGCGTGTATTATGACGGGCAAAGCAAATCGTATTTCACCAAACGCTTTGAGCCGGAGATCACGACTGTTAAAACCCTTATTATTACTGAACATCCCGAATCAAGAATAGAATTGGTAACCACACAGATTCATCCTGTGGTTGAAATAAAGTTCGCAAAGGAAAAAGGCAAAGAGATTCCGGATGAAGTGCTGAAGATGGTTGAATTCAGCCCATTGGTGAACATGAAAGCCAAAGGTAAAAAAATCTCCACCTACAAAGTGAAAGAGGTGAATTTGAGAGAACCGGAAGAAATCAAATCGGCGAAAAAGTTCCTCGCCTCCCACGATGAAGAAAAAACGGGACTCTCACCAATGGAACTGCACCGCAGGGCCATGGAAAAGCTGAATAAAGACAGTGCCAGGGATTTTTTTGATACTGACGGACAAATTACCTTTGAATTTTAAATCCAAACCCATGAAAACAACTACCCTTATTCTCTGCCTCTTTGTTTTAGCCTTGATGTCTTGCAACAAAGACCGGGTGTGTACCTGCACTGTGGTTACTTCCGGCACAACAAGCACAAGAACCATTTCAGAATTAATTGGAACGGATACAACCGTGGTGATTCCTTTGAATACATCCAATCAAAATTCCACCACCTTCAACAAAGTGAGCAAACGCAAAGCCAAATACAATTGTTTTGACAAAACGGAGGCCATCAATGAAACCACCTCCAATGGCGTGCCGGGTTTTGTAACCATTACCATTACAAACACAGGCACCCGAAATTACAGCTGCGAACTGGAATAAGTTCAGGCCATCCTGATAGCGAGTTCAACCAAGCGGTTGCAATAACCCCACTCATTATCGTACCAGCCAATCACTTTCAAAAGATTGCCAACAATGCTGGTGAATTCTGCATCGTATACCACACTGTGCGAATTGCCAACCACATCCACACTCACCAGGGGGTCTTCGGTGTATTCGAGTATGCCTTTCAAATGGGTTTGTGATGCTTTTTTAAAAGCCTGATTTACTTCTTCCACAGTGGGCACCTTTTTTAAAACGCAGGTGATGTCAGTGAGAGAACCATCGGGAACCGGTACACGCATACCACAACCGCCTATCTTTCCTTTGAGGTCAGGAAAAATCCGGGTAATAGCTTTCGCTGCCCCTGTGGAGGTAGGTATAATGCTCAGGGCTGCTGCCCGTGCTCTTCTCAGATCTTTGTGCGGGGCATCGTGTATGCGCTGATCATTGGTGTAAGAATGAACGGTTGTAATATAAGCCTCCTCAATGCCGAAAGGGTGCAATACTTTCAGCATGGGCGCTGCGCAATTGGTTGTGCAACTCGCGTTCGAAACAATTACATCCTCCGGCTTAAGCACATGATCGTTGACACCCAACACAAGGGATTTTATGGATTCATCATTGGCAGGGGCCGAAAGAATGACTTTTCGGGCACCGGCCTGCAGATGAAGTGAGGCACTCGCAGTATCCAGAAATTTTCCGGTACTTTCAATCACGATGTCCACTTTGAGTTCTTTCCAGGGGAGTTGTGCCGGGTTGGCGCTCGACACCACACGTATACTTTTTCCATTCACCACCAGGGCATTGCCCTCGGCCTTTACTTCACCCTCAAACCTGCCGTGAACAGAATCGTATTTAAATAAGTGGGCCAGGGTGGCTGCGTCAGTTATGTCGTTAATGGCCACCACTTCCAGGTTGGGTTGACTCAGGCTGTTTCTTAAAAATACCCGGCCTATTCTTCCGAAACCATTGATGGCAATATTGGTTTTTTTCATAACCCTTGATTTATTAAATGGTTGAACTTAGTTTTTTAATTCGGTTTTTTCCTGAGTCTTGAGGTTATATACCCACCATGTTGTTTTGATGCGGAGGCGGATTGAATTTCCGCTGTAATAGCGGACCTCATCGGCAATGATTTCCTTCTCTTCTTTGGTTTCAATACAATACGAAAAATAACGTTCTTTTGGTTCATAGGCTTTGAACACGATGTATTCATTTGTGGCCAGATCGATATGGTGATGATAGGACATGCGTTTTTTTCCTTTGTAATCAAACACATAATCTTCGGTGCCTGCCCCGTAACCGGTGCCACATACCATCACCAAAGAGTCTGCGGGATTTAATTTTATACCTGAATATTCAAACGGAATCAGAAGTTCTTCTTTGCTGTTCACAAGTCCGTACATGGGTACGTCGGCATCATTAAGCCCCTGCACTACATAAAATCCGGGATCATCACACAATTCAATATCGTAATAAGGTTTAAAGCTTAGTTGTTTAAACGATTTACTCACCAGATACATGTATTGTTTTACTTTTACTTTAAACAGGGTATCGTTTTCGTTATAGTGTTTTACAGTTGTTTTGCTGAGCTGAAAAACGCTGCAGGTATCTTTGGATGAGGTTTTAATGATGAGGCGTTTTGATTCAGGATTGAGGTAATTGCAAAAATACTGGGTGTTGGTAACCTTGATGAATTGATTGGTGTTCGTGCTTTTATTTTTAAAACAGGCCAGACAAACCTGATTGGTTTTATCGAAATTAAAAATGGTGTCGTAAACGGGTGCAATAATAACATTCACACTGTCTTTTATTCCCCACTTTTTGTTTTCAACAAAAGGATGGTATTGTGAAAACAGAGCGGTGCAATAGAAAAGGAAGGGAAGGAGTATGGAGGACTTCAGCATATACGGTGCTTAAATGTAGCAAAAACCGTGAGGATTTTATCTTCGCTTTAAGAAAATTAGGACCGGGCAACTGTGAATAAAACTTAAATCTGGCGCTCTAAAAGGCTTGTTGTTACTCGGTTTCCAGATGTTGTTGCCATTTCCAGGCGCTCAGCATCATGTCGTCGATTCCGTATTGTGGCGACCAGCTTAGTTCTTTTTTGGCCAGAGAGTTGTTGGCATAAATGGAAACCACATCCCCGGCTCGTCTTCCGCCTATGGTATAGGGCAATTTTTTACCTGACACTTTTTCAAAAGAGGCAATGGCTTCCAATACACTTATACCAGTTCCGGTTCCAAGGTTAAAAATGCTGCATCTTGTTTTGTTTTTCCCGCTCAGGAGATAATCAAGGGCCTTCACGTGTGCATCCGCAATGTCGCTCACATGAATGTAATCCCGGATGCAAGAGCCGTCGCGGGTCGGATAATCCTTACCAAACACTGTAAGCGCATTTTTCCCTACTGCTGTTTGAGTGATGATGGGAACCAGATTATTAGGGCGGTTGAGTGGCAATTCGCCCAACAAACCACTGAGGTGGGCCCCAACGGGATTAAAATACCGCAAAAGAACAGCACTAAAAGCGGGATAGGCTTGAGAAACAAAGGATATCATTTCCTCGCCTACCTGCTTGGTATGTCCATAAGGACTTTCGGCTTTTTTTAATGGACTCGCTTCGGTTACGGGCAGGTCGTCAGCATTGCCATACACCGAGCAGGAAGATGAAAAAATAAAATGTTTGATGCCATTGTCAACTGCATAACTGAGCAGGTTGTTCAAAGAGGTCAGGTTGTTGTGGTAATACAGCAAGGGCTCTTTTACACTTTCCGGTACTGATTTATAGGCAGCAAAATGGATGATGCCATCAATGTGGCCTATCTGACCCAGGGCTTCGTAAAGGCGGGTTTTGTCGCAAAGGTCGAGACAAATCGTCTCAAAATTCCGTTTACAGATTTTTTGAACCCTTTCGTAAGAGCGCTCCAGGGAATTGGAAAAATTGTCAAGTGAAACAACGCGGAAATCGGTGTTCTGAAGCAGCTCCACAAGCGTGTGTGAACCAATGTACCCGGCTCCTCCGGTGACCAGAATGGTTTGCATAATGGGCAAAAATAAGGAATTGCAGCCAGATACAGGGCTTTTCCAATTGCAGTTTTCGACAGAGTTTCAAAACTCTCAGGGTCAACTCAACCTTTTTTTTTACTTTTAGTCGCATCGAAAGCCCCTGGATAGACATATACGACCTTTTTCTTGCACCACTTTATTTTACCATTATTATTCTGGTTGCCATTGCAGTGCGGAATCGCAACATCAAGCAAAAAACCTACTACACATATTACGTTCCCGCTGTGCTTTGTAAAATGATAGGGGGTTTGTCTCTTTGTTTAGTGTACACATTTTATTATACGATAGGTGGCGATGTAAGCAATTACTTTTTAACGGCGAATACCTTTGTGAACGTATTGTATGATCTGAATTTTTCCCTGTTTTTTGACATGGTTAATTTTTATTCCAATAACATTCATATGGTGGGGGTATATGAAAAAGAATACGGGCCTATTTTATTTCATAACACCGATTACTATGCGCTTTTTACGGTTATACTAACCGTGCCTTTTTGTATGCTTGGATGCAAGAGCTTTTTGGCAACTACCTTGTTGCTGGCCTATGCAAGTTTTTTGGGGCTTTGGAAATTGTACCAGGTATTTATTGATCAGTTTCCTGAGTTGCAAAAGCAATTTGCGATTGCCATTTTTTTTATACCATCTGTTTTTTTCTGGGGTTCAGGTTTGTTAAAGGATACTTATACCCTTAGCGCACTTGGGTTTGTTACCTATGGGGTATATAAATTTTTAATACGGAAAGAACGGAAATTCAAATATTTATTAATTCTTGTCTTAGGTTCTTTAGTTCTTATCCTTATTAAACCTTACATCTTTTTCGCCATTACCCCCGGCTCTCTGATTTGGCTTTTTTTCAAAAAGTTCGCTTCAATTAAAAACCCAATTCTTAAAACCATTGCTTTACCCTTGTTGATCACGGGATTGGGAACTTTGATTATACTTACCATGCAGTTTTTAGGCGAATATCTTGGGGAATACAATCTCGACAACGTGTTGGATAAAGCTGTAAAAACACAACAAGACCTTATTCGTGGAGAACAATATGGCAGTAATTATTACAACATAGGAGAATTTGACGCGAGTTTTGCAGGCCTGATTTCTAAAATTCCTGCGGCACTCAACATGGCCTTATTTAGACCTTATATCTGGGATGCCAACAATCCGGTTATGATCCTTTCGGGTTTAGAAAACCTGTTTGTTCTGACCTTCAGTATTTTTATTTTACTAAAGGTTAAAGTTACCACCTTACTACGGTCACTCTTTAGTCACCCCTTACTTATTTTTTCATTCCTGTTCGCCTTGTTCTTTGCCTTTTCGGTAGGCCTGACCACAGCCAACTACGGAGCATTGGTGAGATTAAAGATCCCCGGCATTCCGTTTTACATTTCTTCCTTGTTTATTCTTTTCCACCTGAATAAACTTCGTTTGTGGCGTAAATAGTTTGATAAATAGGAATAGAAGTTTTGAAACTCCGCTTCTCCTCCGCAACATCCCTGATTTTCTGTGTCAAACCTGGACTTGACATAATTCGCTCAATTTCATGAATAGCTTTCAAGTATTCAGCTTTAGAAAAGTTGTTTAACACGTAACCTATCTGCTTATCTTTCACGATGTCGCTGTCAACAGAAATGTTGGCAGGAATAACTAAGGGCAGGCCCATGGCCCAATATTCTCCGTTTTTGATGGGTGTACCATACTTTTTGGAAGGCACTGGCTTAATAGTACAAATACCAAATCCAGCCAGATTCATGTATGCCGGTACTTTTTCGTGAGGTACAAAATGCTGATGAATGTGAGAATAGGGAAATCCTGAAACCTCACAAAATCCTTGTATTTCTTGTTCACTGTGTTTTGTGAGGAGGATAACAGAAAACTCTCCTTTCCAATGATCATAGGCGGCTTTGAAAAAATCAAACACTTCATTTTCAAGATAGAGGTCGCCAAACTTGCCTGCGTATACACACACATTTTTTTGAAGACCAAGCGCCGGGTTTTCCTTAGGATGCTTCCCGGGATTGAACAATTCAAGATCAACGCCGGCGGGTTTTACAAAATACCTTTGTTTTTTAATGCCATACAAGTTCTGCGAATGTTTGATCATGCCTTCTGTTGCGCAGATAACCTCACTGGCACGTTTTAACTGAAGTTTTTCGAGCAAAAACAAAACTCTGAAACTAAATCCCTTTCGGTTCCAAGCTCCGGTTTCCAGCATGGATTCAGCGTGAGGTTCAAAACTGTCGAGTACAAGTGGTTTGCCGCTTAAAACCGATATGGGCCAGGCTATGGCTCCCCCCGGGGTACACCAGGCGTGAATGGCTTTAATGTTTCTGAAGACAGAAAAAAGGATGAGATAAGGGAATAAAAACAGAAGAGTGAAAAGCATTTTAAAACCAAACGGGTAGTAATTAAAGTTGATCACCACAATATTTTCCTTGGACAGGGATTCAATAAAACCGGAGGTCTCTTTGCTGCTCAATGTGCCGGGTGGACTCAAAGTGAGTAAATAGATTTTCGCGTCTTTATCCAGGCAATCTTTGATTTGCCTTAAATAGGGCAGGGTATAGGTGTGTATTAAAGCATTGTTGATGCTCCAGTAGGTTACTACCAGTATGTTTTTCCCCTTTTTCAAAACAGATGTTTTAAAATGGCGTAAAACCTGCGTTCAAAAACAAAAGCGGGCCTCATGGCAAGGGATTTAAACAAAAACTGTAAGGCTGGTTTTTTTTGGTCTTTCATCAAAGCCAGATGAAGTGAAAGGTAAGAAGTGCAGGAGCATTTAAAACGGATAAAATCCTTTTGCATAAAAGCACGCAAAGCCGGGTTTTGCTCAACGAGTTGCATTAGTAAACCTACCCGTTGAATTAATTTCTCCGGGTTTTTGTTTAACACCGACCTGTCCTCGTGTTGAATAATTGATGAAGTTACCGTGTTGGAATAACAAAGCGGTTCACGCGCCGAAAGTCTGAGCCAGAGCTCCCAGTCCTCAAGTCCGGCCAAGACCCTGTTTTCATTGAAACGTGTTTTAAAAAAAAGCCCTTTTTCCATAAAAACACCATTGCAACTCAAAAGGTTTCCTGAAATTAATAAACGATTGGGGGCTTCATTAAAAACCGGCCCCTGACCGAGAGGTTCAAGTTGTTCATTTTTCAAATCATACGCCAAATGAAACCAAAGGGCTTTTGTGTGAGTGTTTAATAAAGTGTTGGCTTCTTTAAGGTGGTTGGGATACAACACATCGTCGGAGTCGAAAAAATTCAGGATTTCTCCCAGTGCCTTTTCGGCACCATAATTTCTGGCAGCCCCCCTTTCTCCGTTTTCCTTATAGTAATACCTGATTTTTTTATCGGGATGTTGATGGATAAGGGATTGAACAATTTCCCCTCCTTCATCGGTGCTGCCGTCGTCTACTACAATCAACTCATAGTGCGTGTAAGTTTGAGCGAGTACCGACTCAATGCTTTTTTTCAGAAATGCAGCTCTGTTGTATACCGGCAGAATTATGGAGAAAAAATACTCTTTCACGGGGTTTTGGGCAAAAGGTGTACGTCAAAAAAATCTTCCAAAGCACAAAATCCCTTTTCATCAAGCACTTTGTTTTTATAATGAATACTATAATCAAGTGAGTTGATTAAATCGTATATCTCTTTGGGTTCGTTGGCATTGTTTCGAATCAAACGGGGGTGAATAGCCAAAATCACTTTTGGGCGCTGGTTTAACAGCACCTCTTTAGCCCCTTCCAATACCTGAAGTTCAGAGCCCTCAGCATCAATCTTTATCAGGTGAATCAAAACAATGCCCTGTTTTTTTGCATAGGCATCAATTGTGGTACAGGCCACTTCAACGGCATCCCGGTTCAGGTGATGTTTCTCAACTAAACTGTTGGAATTGCTTCCTAAATCACTTGATAGATAAAAACGAATGTTGCCAAGGGCATTGCTCACTGCCATTTGTTCGGCAATCACCGGTGCTTGACCTGAATTGAGCGCCAGCACGTTTTTAAGCAGGCCAAAGGTGGAAGGGCTGGGTTCAAAAGCATATACCTTACCGGTGGGTCCGCTCAGCCGGGATGAAATTACCGACATTAAACCCAAATGCGCACCAATGTCAAAAACCACATCGCCGGGCTTTATATGTTCTTTAAGAAATGCAATGTTTTCCGCTTCGTAATCACTTTCAAAATACCGCGACCAGCGTGCCGGAAAATAAATGTTGAATCCGCTTATGTTTCGTTTAAGACCTTTTCCAAAGCTTAAAATATCAAAAAAGGAATAAATCAGGGACTTAATTTTTTCCATGGGATTCAAGTTCCAAATGTATGCGATTGTATTCAGGTAATATGGTAGAAATATTAAAACGTTCAAGCACGGTCTTTTTCAACGCCTGGCCTAAAGCCTGTAATTGGTCAGCCTGACCGTAAACTGCTTTAAGTTGTTTGCAAAATTCCGATGCAGGATCAGAGGTGCTTACCAGAAGTGCATTACTTTGGTGAACCAGGTATTCCTGCACATCACCAATTTCTTTACAGGCAAGAACTGTTCTGGCGTTCAAACCGGCTTCCTTAATAATCACTGAACTGGAATCCTGAAGAGAGGGGTGCAGCAGGATGTCGCAAGCTGAAAGAAAATCCATGATGTTGGATTGGTAACCCAGCACAAACACAGTGGATTCAAGCTTTTGTTCAAGTACCTGTTTTTTAAGGCGCTCTAACAGGGGGCCCTCGCCCAACAAAAGCAACTTCACGTCAAGCCCTTCCTCAACCAGGGTTTTACAAATCTCAATCGACAAATGAGGTCGTTTCCCTTCCATCATCCTGCAGGCGCTTACCATCAGCAGTTTGGCCTTGTACTGTTCACGAATCTCTTCCACTTTTTTTACATTGGGTTTAGGATAGAGCTCAAAATTGTAAGCAAGACGAATTACCCGGATCTTTTTTTCTGAAATACCTTCCTTCTGCACCATGTACTGTTTGCTGCGTTCTGAAACGACTATGCTATTCCGGCTGAGCGAATACACAATCTTATTCAGAAGCATAAACTTCCGGCTGCCCATCAACTCCGCTTCATCCACCGTGTGTCTGCAGGTAAATACTTTTGCGCTAATAAAAGGACGGCACAGCACTGCTGCCAGTCCTGCATTTTCGAGATGAGCGTAAACCAATTGGATGCGATGCGTTTTACAAAATTGTTTTAGAAACAAAGCCTGTTTTGCAAAATAAACAAGGGGGCTTTGTTTTTTCAGTGGGTGAGCAAAAGCAGATACGCCCAGCTTTTCACAACTTTCATGGTAGACTCCTCTTTCTGTTTGAGTTAATACAAACACTCGGTGGCCTTGTTTTACAAAAGCCTCCATGAGCGATTCGGTATCCCTGGAGCGGGAATTAAAAGAAGTATAAAAAAGAATGTTCAGCATGTTTTGATGAGAACGGCCGGAACACCCGCCACCACGGAATTATCAGGGAAACTTTTGTTCACCAGGCTGTGAGCACCAACCACGGAATTATTTCCAATAACTACATTTTTTAAAATACTGGCTTTTGCCCCAATCCAAACATTCTCGCCAATACGGATGGGACCGCTGGTCTCACCCGATTCTTTGATGAGTTGACCATTGCCAAACCTATGGTCCTGGTCGCGAATCACCACCATTTCAGCGATTGAGCAATTGGCGCCAATGTGTATACTCGATTTGGCAACGATAACGGAGTTGGGGCCTATGGATGAATCAGAGATATACAGTTCAGCACCTTTCTCAACCACAATAAACACGCCCTCGCCCAAATGGGTGTTTTTAATTGCACATTTGGCACCATCCATACAACGCAGTTCACAATTTTTAGAAACAGTGCTTTTGGCGTCAAGTTGCAGGGATGGGTATTTTAATCTGAAATGCAATCGTCTCAGGTTTGAACTGATTTGCGATAAAATGGCAGTGCCGTTACGGTATAGTTTGTTGAATAACATCAGATTTCTGAATCGAGTATTTCGTATGCCGTGTTTCTGTTCTTTTTAAAAAGTTCAAGGCCTTTCTGAATTAGGGTTTCATATTGAAGCAAAAGGGTTTCGGGAGCAGGCAGTGGCGCAGGTTTCAATTTACGTGTAAGGCGGTTCAAACGTTCTTTCATCATCAGAATGGGGTTGTTGATTCTGAAGTTTAACCTGGCTTCGGGATAGGTCCTTCTCAGTCTGTGGTATTCCTTGCGAATGACATCGTAAAATTTTACAGAGTTGGAAGCCGGATTCACAATATTGATAAAGGCATGCCCGGTATAAAACGCCACCTTGCTTTTCATAGAGGTAATACGCAGAGAATATTCCATGTCGATTATTTTATAATTGGCATTGAATAAACCGAGATAGGACAGTGAAGACCTTCGGATGAGTAAACTTAAGCCACAAAATAAAAAAGCCGAGCCGTCTTTTTTGCGTTGATGGAAACCTTCAATAAAATTGGTTTTTTCAAATCTGGTTTTCTCCATCACTTTGCTGGAGTAACCGTCAAAACCCAGCACATCGGTATCGGGATGATTTTGCATATAGGTTTTACATACCTGTATAGCTTCAAAATCGTAGAGATCATCGTCCGTTACAATTTTAATCCAGTCGCCTTTCGCTAAAAACAGCGCCTTGTTAATGCCGTGCGCTTCACCTTTGTCCTTTTCCGATAACACGACCTGTATTTTATTTTCTTTCAACAGATTCTCCAGATAAACTTTTGTTCCATCGGTGCTGCCTCCATCAACCACAACAATTTCTTCATCTGGTTTTCTGGCTTCTATCAACAAAGGCAGGGTTATTTTCAGGTAATCCAGTTTATTGAAAGTGGTGAGAACATATGATAACGTGTACTGCATTATTCGTATCCCAAACGTTTGGCGTATTCTAAAAGCACTTCTTTTTTTCTGATTTTCAGGGGACGGGCCGGTACACCCACGTAAATGGTCCAGGGCTCTGTATCTTGCGTTACAAGAGCTCCGGCGCCGATAACGGAGCCTTCACCAATACACACTCCGGGCATAAGAATCACGTTGGTGCCCACTCCGGCAAAACGGGAAATGCGCACTGTACTGAATTCTACCTTGTCGCGAAATTCCGCGGGAACCGTCACACTCGTGAACCCTTCACCAAGAAAAGCATCGCTTCCTGCAATAATCCGGCTTCCGGCAGCCACAGTAGCAAAATGTCCAAGTACAAATTCGCTTTTTTCTCCTCCTATTACCGTTACATAAGGAGAGATATGGGTGTAATCGCCGATATTAGCTTTGGTGGTGATGTAAACGCCAGAATCAATAGCCACATGACTTCCAACACTCACCAGATGGGGGCGGCGAATCTCAGCCCTTGCGCTGATAAAAACATCCTTTCCACAGGATTTTAGAAGTGAATAATCGAATTGTTCAGAACCCGGCATGCATGTAAATATTAAAGCTATAAAATTAACCGAATTACCCTGAACTCTGTTACTTTCAGCCAAAAAGATGAGCCCTTTTATTAGATTTTATCAAGTGATATAAACGGGCATTTCAGCCACCCTGATGGCGCGGATAACGACGGGGATGATTATATTTGCAAACTACAGAAAGCATGAGCTCCAAAAACGTTTTAATAACCGGTGTGGCCGGAATGATAGGCTCCCACCTGCTGGATGATTTATTGGAGAGAGGCTATACCGTAACCGGCATGGACGATTTGTCCTATGGCTCAGAGGCCAACATTGTCCACCGTAAAACGCATCCCCGATTTCGTTTCTTGAACGCAAATGTATTGGACATTGACAAACTAAAAAGCGCAGCTGAGGGCTCACAATGCATTGTGCATCTGGCTGCACTAAAAAAGATAAGTGAAAAGGAAGAGGCTTATCCAACCCTTTCGGTGAATGCAACCGGCACTGAAAATGTTTTGAAAGTGGCACGGGAACTTGACATTAAAGTGGTGTTCGCCTCTACCAGCGATGTGTATGGTATGTCTCCCGATTTGCCTTTGAATGAGGATGGGGATTTGCTGATTGGCCCGAGCATGATTAAACGCTGGAGTTACGCGGTATCGAAATTGTACGGAGAACAAATGGCCAATGCCTATTACAGGGATTTTGGTGTGCCGGTGGTGATTCTGAGGTATTTTGGAGCCTTTAGTCCACGCAGTAATTTTAGCTGGAGTGGTGGGCACATACCTATTTTTATTCAACAGGTTTTAAAGGATGAAGCCATCACCATTCATGGCGACGGTTCCCAAACCCGCTCCATGGGATTTGTGAGCGACCTGGTGGAAGGCACCCGTTTGGCCATGGAAAGCGATTTGGCCATTGGAGAAATCATTAACCTGGGCAACGACGAGGAATTAAGTGTACTGGATTCGGCCAAACTCATTCACAGCATTGCAGGAACGGGCAAGGAACTCAAACTGAAGTTTATACCCATGGCCGATATTTTTGGTAAGTACAAAGACATCATGCGCAGGATTCCGGATCTCAGTAAAGCAAAACGTCTTCTGGGATACAGCCCCCAGGTGAGCATGCAAGAAGCCATACGCCTGACGATTCATGAAGCAAAAAAAGGAATGGCATGATTTATTTTGTGATTCCAATTTATAATGAGCGCCTGAACATTCCCAACTTACATAAGGAGTTAAGTGGGGTGTTAAAAAACGAAAAGGTGTTTTATGTTTTCTCTGATGATGGTTCGAGTGATGGTTCTGTTGAGGTGTTAAAAAGCACATTTGAAGGTTCGGATGTTGTTGTGCTCGGCGATGGGATCAACCGTGGACCCGGAGCCGCTTTTAACACAGGATTTGAATGGGTGTTGAAGCACAGCCAAAACAATAACGACCTTGTGGTAAGCATTGAAGCCGACTGCACTTCTGATATTGGCATACTTGAAAACATGGTGCAGATGGCGCGCATGGATTTCGACCTGGTGCTGGCTTCCGTTTATGCCCAAAGCGGAGGATTTGAAAAGACCACCTTTCTGCGCCGTTTAATTTCTGCCGCAGCCAATTTACTCATGCGTTTTGCCTTTAACATCCGTGTGCTCACCCTCAGTTCGTTTTACAGGGTGTACCATGTTGAGCTGCTCAGAAAGATTAAAGCCAAAGATCAGGTACTCATTCGGGAAGCAGGATTCATCTGCATGCTTGAAATTTTACTCAAGGCCATTCGTTGTGAGGCGAAGGTTATTGAAGTGCCAACCACTTTGCACTCTTCGAAACGCCGGGGCAAATCAAAAATGAAAGTGCTGAAAACCACCCGGCAATATTTGGGTTTCCTGATGCGCAATGCCTTTCAGGCCAGGTAAATGTAGCCCGCAGTGTCGATCAAAGAAAAGAGGACCACACTCCATTTCAGGATTTGTTCATAGGGTTTCAAACGGTTAGAAGTACTCAATTGCGCAAAATACAAGAGGTAGTAGGGCAATACAAAAATTGAATAACACAGTTGAAAAATGGTGGTGTTAGCGCTGAGTGCACTTACTGAAGTTAAAAAAACAAGATGCACCCCAATCAAAACAACAAATACCAAAGTGTTGGGTCTTGTATTACTTTTATAAGTCGTGTAAATAAAATAAACCGGAATCAGCAGAAGAATAGCAAAATAACGAATCTGCAACAGGCTTTGTAAACTGAGTCCGAAATTCTGACTGAGTACCTGCACCAAACCGGATACCAGGTTTGGAAGACTAAAAGGCTTAAAATGTATGGACGCAGGCGCATTTTGAGTAATGTTGGCGTTGGCCTGAGCGAGTTGTTGGATAAAACCGGTGTATTGATCAAGCCAATACAACAAGGTAAAAAACACAAGGAGTAAAATTAGATAACCCCCTAAAAGCTTAAACTTAATTTCTTTTTTTGAAGTCTTGAGTACAAGTATACCATGCCATGCAAACACCACCACCACGAGGTAGTGAGAAAAAACGGAGAGCAAAACCAAAAACAAATACCCAAGAAGTGTTGTCAATTGACCTTCTCTCAAATAACGCAGCAGGAGCAGTGTCGACCAAAGGGAAAGGCATAAGGTGAACAGGTAGGTTCTGGCCTCCATGTTGTACCGATAAAGCAAAGAACTACTCAATAGGAGAACCAAATAAAACGAAGACGTGATCTGAAGTTCAGAGGCAATGGCCCGGGCCGCCAAGAGTACCAGTATAAAACAGAGCAGAGAAAGAGCGCGAACCGAAAACAAACTGAGTCCAAAACAATGAACCCAGGCGCTAAGTGCATAATCATACAACAAGGCATTGGAGCGGTCGTTTTGAAGGTTGGCGTAAAATACCTTGCTTAAAAAACCGGGTGATTTCAGATTCTCAGAACGAATTTGTTGAAGTTCTTCAAAACTGTAAGCATTCAGGCTGCTGTCGCCACAAGCGGCATTCACCGAAATTTGTTCATCAATCCACAGGGGTTTGTAATCGTAAAACACCAAAAACCGAAGCAACACAAAAGCCAGAATCAATAGAGTCGCAAGGCTGCCACTTTTGTTCAAGGGCAGACGTTGAAACGGAGAGGATTTAGCAGATTTCGGTTCCGTGTTCATTTGAACCTTCTTAATACGGGTAAACGCCTTTGTAATAGGCAATGGTGTGGTCAATGCCTTTATCCAGTGGGGTGAAGGCAAAATTGCCAAACACTTTTCTGAAACGGCGGTCATCCATTACTTTTCTCGGACTGCCATCGGGCATGTTGTGGTTCCAGCGAATCTGAAAGGCATGGTTGAATTTGGCATTGATGAGTTGCACCAGCTCCCTCACACTTAATCCAAAATTTTGAGCAATGTTAACAGGTTCGTCTAAACCAATTGTAATTTTTTGAGTTAATATGCTTTCACAAATTCTGGCAAAATCTTCAGCGTACAACCATTCTCTTACCGCGATTCCGGTGCCCCAAATTTCAATTTCTTTTTTGTTTTCTTTTTCAGCTTTTACAAATTTGGAGATCAATGCATCCAGGGCGTGGGCCTTGTTGGGGTCGGTGCTGTCAAACGCCCCGTACATGTTGGGAACAAAAAGATAAATGGACTTAATGCCGTATTGCATGTAATAACTTTCGCCAATATGCCAGAGCAAACGTTTGCTGGCGCCGTAAGAAAGTACTGAACGGTGCAGGTGCCCCGACATCCATTCGTCTTCTATAAAAGTATCGGCATGCGCAGGATAGGCGCAATTGGCCATGGGGTTAATGAGTATGGTTTTCGGACAAACTTCGGCGATGGCCTGGTAAATATTCAGGTTCATGCGCGAATTATCGCTGATAACATCAGCCGCCATTTTAGTGACGTAGTTTAAACTGCCCACATGTGCCGCGCAATTCAACACATAATCGGGTTGTGTGCTTTTGAAAAGAGCAAGGGTTTGTTCGTAGTTCAGAAGATCACATCCGAGAGATCGTGAGCTTTTAACATGCGGTATCTTCACGGTATCCAAATAGTTGGAAACGGTTTTTCCGACAAATCCGGTTGCGCCTAATACAAGTAGTTTCATTACCAGCCTTGTTTAATGGTGTTTATAATGTATTCTGCATTTTCTAAACTTAATGCGTCGTGAATGGGAATGTGAATCTGGCTTTCGTCAAAAGCTTCCTGTGCGCTCAAACCTTTGGTGAGACCTCCGAACACGCTGTTGCGGTCAATTCTTTGGTGTACAACGGAGGCGGTGATTCCGGCGGATTTTAATTTGCGGATAAAGTCCATTCGTTTTTCCACATGAAAGCCAAAAAGCCAGTAAGCGCTTTGTCTATCGGTAAAATAATTGAACAAACGAATACCACTTTGCTGATGTAAGCTACTCCGATACAAATCAGCAATTTGAGTTCTTTTTTTAAATCTTAGTTCAAAGTCTTGAAGATTGGCCAAACCCAGCGCCGCCGCATAATTGTTCATGTGGTATTTGTAACCGGCCTGGCTGATGTTGTAGGCCCTTTCTCCCAAGTCCGTCAAAGGGGCCTTTTCGCGGTTAATGCCAAACCACCTTCTGCTTCTGGCTTCTGTATAATCTTCCTTTGACTTGCAACAAACAGCGCCCCCATCTCCGGTACTTAGGTGTTTAATAGCCTGAAAGGAAAAGCAGGTGAAATCAGACAGACTACCAATGGCTTTTTGTTTGTAGCTGGCGCCAAGGGCATGAGCCGCATCTTCAATAACTTTTAAACCCTGCGAATGGGCCAGGGCATTCAGTTCATCCATGTCGCAGGGGTAACCGCCCCAATGCACAGGAAGAAGAGCCTTGGTTTTGGGACTGATTTTTTCTTTTACAGAAGCAAGAGAAATATTCCCGGTGAAATAATCAATATCGGCAAAAACGGGTATGGCCTTGAGATAGAGGATGGCTAAACCACTGGCTACAAAAGTTTGAGCAGGCAAAATAACTTCATCCCCTTCTTTAACACCGGCTAACTCAAGAGCCAGATGAAGGGCCGAGGTGCCTGAATTAACACTCACACAATTTGTGAAACCAAAACTTTGTTCCAGAGCTTTTTCAAACTCCAAAACCGTTTCACCCTCACTTAAAAAACCGGAGTTTAATACCTTTTGAATGGTTTCACCGGCATGAGCGGCAATATAAGTATGAAAAAGGTTAATCATGTGTCTTCTTTTCCAAGATAGGTAAAACTGCAGTCAAGCGCCGGCATTAAAATAGCATCCTCTCTTACCAGCGAAAAATTTCCACGGGCGATGGAGTTTTCATCCATAGGGTCCCAAACCGAAAACATCAGGCTGCCCAAATGGGCATCGTAACAATTTGTGGGACTTGAACAATCCAAAGCCAAATTGATAAGGTAGTCGTCGGCATTCAACAGGTTTTTAGGAATCACAAACTTTGAACTGTATTTACCGGGTTCAGATTTTTTATCCCCACGCCAATCGGCAGGGGTATCAAGAGCCACCATCACCGTCTGGTTTTTTTGGTTCACCAGCATAAAGTTAGGACTCACCAAACGGGCGTTTTTATTCACCCATATCATTTCAAGATGGATGTTTTCGTAACTTTTAAAACGATTACAAACTTTTCCACTATCGTTCAACAAACGGGCTTCAACAATATATGCTTCTTTGTGAGCAGGGGTGTTTTTTATTTTGAATATCGCATGTTGAAGTGCATCTTCTCCATGGGTATACAATCTTACCGTTTCTTCAATGGGCGCAATTCCTTTGCTTTGGCCATTACTCAGCAGCAACCCTTTTTTGCAAATGGCCTGGAGTGAAGCCAGGTTGTGACTGACAAACAAAATGGTTCTTCCGCTTTTACTCACATCCTCCATCTTTCGTATGCATTTTCTCTGAAACTCCGAATCCCCAACGGCCAGTACCTCATCAATCACCAAAATTTCGGGTTCAAGAAAAGCGGCTACGGCAAAGGCCAATCTCAATTGCATACCGCTGCTGTAATGTTTAAGAGGGGTTTCCAGAAATTTTTCAACACCCGAAAAATCCACGATGGCATCCAGTTGTTTTTTGATTTCAGCACGTTTCATGCCCAGTATGCTTCCGTTCAGAAAAATATTTTCTTTTCCGCTGAGTTCGGGATGAAAACCGGTGCCCACTTCCAGCAGACTGGCAATTCTGCCCCGGCAAATAATATTACCGCTGGTTGGAGGAGTAATTTTGCTTAGAATTTTTAATAAGGTGGATTTGCCTGCCCCGTTTTTCCCAACGATGCCAATCGTGTCTCCGGGCATCACATTAAAGTTAATGTCCTTTAAGGCCCAGAACTCTTCATTTTTTGAAGCAGGATTCAAAAAAGAGAACACACTTTCTCTGATGCTCAGGTAGGGTTTTGCCTGACTTCGGATCTTGAATTTTTTACTGATGTCCCTGACCTCAAGGATGGGCTTCATACGGGCAAAGATAAGGATTGAGGCAAGTTGGGCAAGAGAATAAAGCAGGTGTTGGTATTTACTTTTTACCGTGAAAGTAGTCCCACACCAGTTGGGCTTTTTTAGTACCCAAAACAGCCTGCAACTCCTCGGTCGTGGCTTCTTTAATTTGTTTTACACTTTTTAAGGCCAGTAATAATTTTTCGGCGCTTTTATCGCTAATGCCTTTGATCTCGTTAAGTTCGGTTTTAAAGGTTTCCCGGCTGCGTTTGCTGCGATGATGGGTAATTCCAAAACGATGGGCCTCATCACGGATTTGCTGTATCACTTTCAGCGTTTCACTGCGTTTATCCAGGTAAAGCGGTAAAGGGTCGTCCGGAAAATAAATTTCTTCCAGGCGTTTGGCAATTCCAATCACGGCAATCTTCCCTCTCAATCCTAAGTTTTCCAAACTCTCCATAGCTGCGGCCAGTTGACCTTTTCCGCCGTCGATAACGATCAACTGAGGCCGCTCCGATTTTTCTTCGAGCAGTTTGGAATAACGGCGATGAATCACCTCACGCATACTGGCGAAATCATCGGGACCTTCAACGGTTTTTATATTAAAATGCCTGTATTCTTTTTTGGCAGGTTTGGCGTCAATAAACACCGGCATGGCACTCACGGCAAATTGGCCCTGAATGTTGCTGTTATCAAAACCTTCAATCCGGCGGGGCAATTCTTTTAAACGCAGGTCCTTCATCATTTGGTTGAGAATTCTTTCACTGTGTTTTTCGGGATTGGTAAGTGCCAGTTGTTTGTCACGCTCTTGTTTATGGGCAAGCGCGTTTTTGTAACACAATTGCAGCAATTGTTTTTTGTCGCCGATTTTGGGCACCACGTACTCGCATCCGGGCAGTTCCACTTCCGGTAAAAAAGGAACGATCAGCTCTTTGGCCTTGCTGCCAATGCGGTCGCGGAACTCCAGCAAAGCAAAAAGCATCAGTTCTTCATCGCTTTCATCCAGTTTTTTTCTCAGCTCAATATTCTGTGCCTGCACAATGGCCCCGTTGGTAATATGAAAACAATGGGCATAGGCAGTTTTTTCCTCGCAAATGATATGGATCACATCCGTATTGGTGATCGAAGGATGCACAATGGTTGATTTTCCCTGAAAGGAAGTGATCTGTTCAATTTTTTCCTTTAGTTCATTGGCTTGTTCAAACTCAAGGGCTTCTGAACTGGCTTTCATGCGCTGCCGCAATTCGCTGAGTATGCCTGAAACATTGCCTTTGATGATCTGCCGTATCTCCTGCAAATTCTGAGTGTAATCCTCTTCACTGTATTTATTCACGCAAGGGGCTTTGCAATTGCCAATGTGAAATTCCAAACAGGGCCTGAATTTTCCTTTGTCGATATTTTCTTTGCTGAGCTCATAACTGCAATTGCGAATGGGGTAGGTTTGACGAATCAGGTCGAGCAAAGCATGCATGTTTTTTCCGTTGGTGTAGGGACCAAAATATTCGCTGCCATCGCGGATAAGTTTACGGGTTGGGAAGATCCTCGGAAAACGTTCTTTTTTAATCACAATCCAGGGATAGGTTTTATCATCCTTGAGATTTATGTTGTAGCGGGGCTTGAGGTTTTTGATGAGGTTGTTTTCCAGTAGCAAAGCATCGCTTTCAGAATTCACCTTAATGGTTTTGATGTCGGCAATTTTATTCACCATCAAACGCAAACGGGCATTGTCGTGCACTTTGGTGAAGTAGGAGCTGACGCGTTTTTTCAGGTTTTTGGCTTTTCCTACGTAAAGCAATTGTTTGTCCGCGTCAAAATACTGGTACACACCCGGGCCTTCAGGCAGGGTTTTTAATAAAGATTCCAGTAAGTTTTCCTTAGGTTCGGACATCCTGCAAAGCTATGAATTTGCCGGGCAAAATTGCCTGAAGGGGGAGCATTACCCGGCTTTGGGATTCAGAAAACGGGCTTTTACCCATTTCTCTATTTCAAGGGCATGAAACAACAGTAAGGCCAGAACAACACACAAACCTAATTCGTTAGGGTGAAGTGGCTGCGTTTTGAATGCCACATTCATAAAGGGAACATAGATTACCATGAGTTGCAGTATCAACGTGAGTAGCAGCGAAATCAACATAAAGTGATTGGAGAACAAGCCTTGTTTAAAGAGAAAAACACGCTCGCTGCGTACGCCCATCACGTGACCAAGCTGTAAAAAGGAAAGAACAGTAAACACCATCGTTTGCCAGTGCTCCATGTTTTCACGTAATGCCCAGGATTGCACAGCTAGGGTCATGCCAGCCATCAATAAACCTACCCAAAGAATATGAAACGCAATGCCGCCTGAGAACAAACTTTCTCCGCTTGGTCTGGGTGGGCGTTGCATGAGATCTGCTTCTCCTTTTTCATTTACCAGGGCAAGTGCCGGAAGGCCATCGGTAACAAGATTAATCCAAAGAATGTGTATAGGCAAAAGAGGCATTGGAAGTCCTAACAGTGGCGCCATAAAAATGGCCCAGATTTCAGCACTATTGCAAGTCATTATGTACTTAACAAATTTGCGTATGTTGTCGTAAATTCTTCTTCCTTCATGCACTGCCCTGACGATTGTGGAGAAATTGTCATCTAATAAAATCATGTGCGCCGCTTCTTTACTCACATCAGTGCCTGTTATACCCATGGCTACGCCAATATTTGCAGCTTTTAACGAGGGGGCATCATTCACACCATCTCCTGTCATCGCAACAAAATGGTTTTTTTTCTGCAAAGCTGTAACGATACGTAGTTTTTGTTCGGGTGAAACACGTGCATAAACAGAGATGTTTTCAACTTTTTCAAGAAAGTGTTCATCGGAAAGGGCCAGCAATTCTTTACCGCTCATTACCGTGTCTTGCTTTTCCAAAATACCCAATTCTCTTGCTATGAAACCGGCTGTTGACGGATGGTCACCTGTAATCATTACGGCACGTATGCCAGCCGCTTTACACATCAGAATGGCTTCAGCAGCTTCTTTTCGCGGAGGATCAACCATGGCCACCAAACCGCAGAACGTCATATCTTTCTCCATTTCAATGCCAATGGATGGCGGTAGAACGTCGAGTAGTTTATATGCAAAACCAAGCACTCTGAGCCCCTCTGAAGCCCACTCCTGCGATTGCTTAAGCAAAAGTTCTGCATCTCCTTTGTTATTAAGCAATGTGGCAATTTGTTCACCTGCGCCTTTACTAAGCATCAGAAATTGCCTGCCAAAACGGTGCAGGGTGCTCATGCATTTGCGTTGCGAATCAAATGGCACTTCGGCCACACGCGGGTAAAGGTTTTGAAATTGATCAAGGTCTTGTTTTGTGAATTTATTTTTTAACAACACATGTTCTACCATTGCCACTTCAGTGGAGTCGCCTTTCAACTCAGCATTTACTTCTACATCCTGATTCAATAACAAGCCAAGGTCCAGCATCGAAAGGTTTTTGTCAAGTAAAGGACAAGGGTGCAGGTATTCCCTTTCCACCTTCATTTTGTTCATGGTGAGTGTGCCGGTTTTGTCGCTGCAGATATACGATACTGAACCCAGGGTTTCTACAGCGGGCAGTTTTCGCATCAGTGCATTTTTTCTGGCCAAACGAGAAGCTCCCCTTGAAAGCGCAACGGTAATAAGGGCCGGTAAGGCTTCGGGTATAGCTGCCACCGCCAAACTTACCGATAACAACAACAAACCAAAAGGTTCTTCTCCCCTTAAATAGCCGCTCAAAAACAAAATGGAGCAAATGAGTAAAATAAGGTACGATAAATTTTTGCTGAACCTGGCCATGCGCTTTTGCAAAGGACTTACACCTTCTTTGCCCTGAAGCATTTCAGCAATTTTCCCAAGCTCGGTTTGCATGCCGGTATTAACAACCAATGCTACCGCTCGACCATTTGTAACCTGGGTGCCTTTAAAGGCCATGTTGATTTGATCTCCAATCCCCAATTGCTCTTCTTTAAGCGATTGTTGTATTTTGTCAACCGGAACAGATTCGCCCGTTAAGGAGGCCTCATCAATTTGTAAAGTATGGGTTTCTAATAAACGAAGGTCGGCAGGCACAACATTACCGGCCTCCAGAAAAACAAGGTCGCCTGGAACCAAATCACCGGATGACACATGAATTGTTTTGCCATTGCGCATTACGCGGGTTTGTGTCTGACTCATTTTTTTTAGCAGCTCCATGGCTTTTTCAGCCCTGTACTCCTGAATAAAACCCACAATGGCGTTTAATAACACAATAACCAGAATTATGATGGTTTCGGTAAGATCGCCCATAATACCCGACAATACCGCCGCTGCAATCAGAATGAGAATCATAAAATCACTGAACTGTCCAAAGAATATGATCCACCCGGATCTTTTTCCTTTTTCTATTAATTCATTTTTGCCATGCTTAATCAGTCTTTTCGCAGCTTCTTCAGAGGAAAGCCCGTGTTCCCCGCTATCAAAGTACTTAAAAACTTCTGCTTTGTTTTGTTGATGAAACTTCATACGCTTAGGCTTGAAAATGGTAAAGCATAAAGATGTTAATGAGGTAAAGCATAAAAATCATAAAAGAATCAGCAGCCATCAGCCACCTTTTTTCTTTGGCAGGAAACACAATGCCGATGATGGCAACAGCTGTCATGGCAATGACGAATAACACCGAAAGAAGATTGTTATCAGAAGCATCTTTTAATAAATGGCCTTTTAAATAAAACACATCATCGAGAAACAGAATAAAAATATTAAACAAATTACTTCCAAGTAAATTCCCTATAGCCATTTCACTTGCACCAATGCGTAAAGCGGCCAGCGAAACAGCTATTTCAGGCAAGGAGGTTGAAATGGCGAGAAAAACACTGCCTACAAACGACTTGCCAAGGCCGCTTAACTCAGCAATTTGCTCAGCAAAATGAGGGAGCGCAAGTGCCGTGCCAATAATAATTAACGCAAAGATGGAATACCTGAAGACCACCTGTTTTAATTTTAAGTTGGTGTGACTTACGATTTCTTCTTGTGGACTTGCACTTTGTGATTGTTGAAAAAGATAAATGCTGCGCATGGAAATAAAATAGATGAGCGCAAATGATATGCTGATGAGTCCGATGGAAGGTGTTAATACAAAATCAGACTCAAGAAACAGACCCAAACCGGCCATGGTGAGCAACAAAATACCAAAAACGGCGGCAAGAATATGACTGCGGTTGGCCATTCCTAAAATAGGTTTTTTACCCGGCACAAAAGCATCCATCATAGAAAGTATAAAAAGATTAAACGCGCAACTGCCAAATATGTCTCCAACCGCCAAATCAGGAGATTGAACGATAGAAACAGAACTGACACCCACCATTAATTCAGGTAAGGAGGTAACCGAGGCCATGAGAATCATGCCTATCCAGGCTTTTCCTAAACCTGTTAACTCGGATAACAAATCACCATAATACGAGAGCTTTTTACCGGCCAAAAAAATAATCAATGCACAAATGCTAAATCCAACTAATGCGAATACCATAATCTAAATTATAAGGCAAATTGTATTAAAGCTGGAATTTAAGATTCTCTTTCAAAAGAAAAAAGTGATTGTTACTATTTTACTGAAGCCCATTTAATCTGTTTTCATGTATCTTAACCCTGAATTAAACAGAAAGAATGAATTGTTTAAAGGTAAGTTTTCTATTTTTTGGTTTCTATTCAATGCTTGAGGCCCAGAGTACAACTGGAGAAGCTTTTTTAAGAAAAGCACACGAACATTTTTATCAGGCGCCTTGTAAAATTTATTCCTTCTCTCAAAAGAATGAGCATTACCGTAACGACAGCATGGTCAAAACTTCTGTTTGGCATGAGGTCATTGAATTTCCGGATAAATTTCGCATCCATTTTGGCGAGATAACCGAGGGCAATTACGTGTTGTTTAAAAACGACAGTGTTTACAATTACCGCAAGTCAAAATTTTTTAAGTCCAGAGCCGATTCCAATTCTCTTTTGCTGATTTTAGGAGGTATGTTTTACCGGAGTTTTGAGGAAACGCTGCTTCGTTTAAAAAGCGCCGGTTACAACACCGGTATTCTTTCAGAGCAATCCTGGGAGGGAAGGGAAGTGGTGGTGATTGGCGCAGCACCGGGCAATTTGAGCTCCAATCAAATCTGGTTCGATAAAACAAGCATGAAAGTAATTCGGATTATTGAAAAGCTGAATGCAAACGACAGTATGGACATGCGCTTTGAAGCTTATCAAAACTGGTGCAAGGGCCATGTGGAAACCAAAGTGGCCTTTTACAGAAACGGAAAACTGGAACAGGTGGAGCAATACTACGACTTAAAACAGCTGGATAAATTCCCTGATTTTTAGAAATAATTCAGGTCATCCAAATCCCTTCTTTCCTTTTTACTGGGCCTTCCGCTGCCCCTTTCACGTTTGATGTTGGATTTAAAAAACACCGAAGGAAGATGTTCTGATTTTTCAGGTGGAGGACTCAGGTCCTTATAATGTTTGGCAGCCACCTCAAACGAACCGCGTTTTTCTATCAAAGCTACTACCTCTATGATTTTTTTGTTGTGGCCCATGTTCAGGCTGTACACTTCACCCGGTTTCACCAGATGAGAGGCTTTAAAGTGATCTCCATTCAGCTTTACTTTTCCTGACTTGATGGCTTCCGAGGCCAGGGAGCGGGATTTGTACATTCGCACTGCCCATAAATAGGTATCTGCTCTAACTTCCATCAGGGAGAAATAATAAGTTTAGCCCCATACGCGTAAACCCCATCACTTAGCCAGATAAAATAGATACCTGTGCTGAGCCCGTAAAGGGGAAGCTCCAGTTTATAATCGTAGCTGTTGACCAACACCTCTTGAAATTTGTGCCCGATCTCGTCGCAAATAAATCCTTCCAGTGCTCCGTTTTCAGTATTGGATGTTCGGAGTTTTACCAAACCATCAGAAATGGGAACCGGATTAGGGTAAGGCGTAAGTAGCGGCCGGCTTTGGTCGTCAACGTAAATGCTCTTTATAGGAGACGTTTCCACAAAGGCGAGTTCTATTTTGTAATAGTTGATGGCTTTAGGCGAAGGACTGCTGTGGTTGTATGTGTGAGGCAAGTTTTCAGAGGTGCTGCTGCAAATGCCTGCGTAATCCTCAATCACATTAAAGTACAGGGAATCCACGCTGTGATAGATTTTGTATCCATCGCAATTGGAGCCCTTGGCCACAGAAAAATCAATTCGTACCAAACCACCACTGCTGCTGAGATTAAAATTGAGAATACGTTGAGAAGCCAAACTTTCAGCAAGTAAAAGCAAAACAACAAAAGCCAGCCCTTTTGATTTAGTCCTGAGTAATCCAGGCAAAAGTGTTCCCGTTCTCGTCATAAAAGGTAATGATGTAGTTGTCTTCCGGTAATGTTTTAAAAGCTTTTGTCAGGTTGATTTCGTGTTTGCCTTTGGGGAATTTTTTTTGTTTTAGCAGTATTTTATGAAAGCCGGCGTCCAATGGTTTGCTGAGTTCAACAGATACTTTGCTGTCCTGTTCCAATTCAAACGGAATACTCAGGTTTTTAGTATAGCTAAAGGTTTTATTCTCAAGTGAAATACCTGTTTTCCCTCTTTCCGATGTTGAGGGGCTATCCGTGTATTTTCCTAATTGTTTGGCCTCCCAGTTCGCATAACAACCTTCGGCCCTCAGGATAAGTTTTGGAAGCAGGGAGCCGGAAAGTTTTAAAGGTGCAGGGTTCATTACCCTCAGTTCAAATTTTAAACCTCCGTTTTTGCTGGTGGCCAGTTGCACATCGCAGCTGTTTTCACTTAAAAAATTTTGTTGATCGATGTACAACACATACACTGCGCCGGTTTTGGGGTCCACCAGTACATCCGGACAAAACTGATGTTTGTGATTGGGATGATAGGTGAGCAGGAGAGGTTCTGTCCAATGCAGACCTTCATCATCGCTGTACATTAAAAAAACATCCAGATTGGTTTTGCCGTTTTTTAAGTCACTCCAAACCATGTACAGGCGTTTATGGTAAGTGCCTCCGCTCAGGTCGCAGGCCAAATGGGGTTCGGTATCTACGCGGCGGTTGTACACCATGGTGCTGGAGGCCGAAGGCATCGCGTAAACAAGTGTACTGTCGGCCCAGGTCAGGCCATTATTTTCTGAGCGTTTGAAATACAACCTGGCGTTTATCTGAAATGCGGCATACTTTACCTGAGCCGGTCCTGAACAATACAGGTACTTTGTTTTTTGTCCAAACGATTCAGGAGCATTAAAACCAATGCCCACGCCTGTATTGATGCCAAAACTGACCTGCGCCATTGAGCACAAGACCATAAAAAAGAAAACCGGAACAAATAAAAACCTCATGGATTGTAAACCGTGAGAGAGGTCACGGAAATTAAATTCAAATTTAAAGTATTATGGGGCATGATGGGGATGGAAGCCCGGCTTTTTCTATACCTTTTTTAATTCGGCGCAAAGCCCTAATTTTGGGAGCCTTAAACGGAAGTATGGAAAAAGCAACGATAAACAATTACCTGAATCAGAACAAAGAGCGTTTTCTGAACGAATTGCTCGACATGTTAAAAATCCCATCGGTGAGTGCCGACAGCAAATACAAGGCCGATGTACTCAAAACCGCTGAAACGGTTAAACAACGCCTGATGGAAGCCGGAGCCGACAAAGTAGAAGTATGCCCTACCAAAGGATTTCCTGTGGTGTACGGCGAAAAAATAATTGACCCCTCCAAACCAACGGTAATTGTTTACGGACATTATGATGTGCAACCGGCCGATCCATTGAATTTGTGGGATTCCCCGCCATTTGAACCCGTGATTAAAAAAACTCCCGTTCATCCCGATGGAGCGATTTTTGCGCGTGGAGCCTGCGACGACAAAGGGCAGATGTACATGCACGTGAAGGCGTTTGAATTGATGATGAAAACCAACACCCTGCCCTGCAACGTTAAGTTTATGATTGAGGGAGAAGAGGAAGTGGGTTCTCCGAGTCTCGGACCCTGGATCATCGAAAATAAAGCGCGTTTAAAAGGCGATGTGATTTTAATATCCGATACCAGCATCATTGCCAACGATACACCAAGCATTGATACCGGTTTGCGCGGACTGGCCTATATGGAAGTGGAAGTGACCGGACCCAACCGCGATTTACACTCCGGTGTTTATGGCGGGGCTGTGGCCAATCCCATCAACGTGTTGTGCAAAATGATTGCCGATTGCCACGATGAAAACAAACACATTACCATACCCGGATTTTATGATAAAGTGGTGGAATTATCCGAAGCCGAGCGCAAAGAAATGGCCAAGGCTCCTTTTGATCTTGATGATTACAAAAAAGACCTGAATATTAATGAGGTGATGGGCGAAAAAGGGTACTCGGCCATTGAGCGCACTGGCATTCGTCCAACCCTTGATGTGAATGGCATTTGGGGTGGATACACCGGAGAAGGCGCCAAAACTGTTTTGCCTTCAAAAGCCTTTGCAAAAATCAGCATGCGTTTGGTACCCAATCAAAATTCACATCAAATCAGCGAATTGTTTCAAAAACATTTTGAAACCATAGCACCCAAATCAGTGAAAGTAAAAGTAACGGCTCATCATGGCGGAGAACCGGTTGTGGTAAGTACCGAAAGTGCGGGTTACCAATCGGCCAGCAAAGCCATGGAAGAAACTTTTGGTAAAAAACCGGTGCCCACCCGCGGCGGAGGAAGTATTCCCATCGTAGCACTTTTCAAAAAGGAACTGGGACTCGACAGTATTTTGTTTGGTTTTGGATTGGATTCCGATGCTCTGCATTCACCCAACGAACATTACGGTTTGTTTAATTATTACAAAGGCATTGAAACCATTCCTTTGTTTTATAAGTACTTCTCTGAACTGAAAGCCAAACAATGAGTACGGGAGAATGGATTGGAACCCTTGGGGTAAGTATTTTACTCATTGCTTTTGCATTGAATTTGCTTAAAAAGCTACAAGCCAATTCTAAACTCTATCTGTTTTTAAATGTGCTGGGTGGCGCATTGGCATGCCTGTCCTCTGTCCTCATACAGTTCTGGCCCTTTGTTGTGCTCGAAGGGGTGTGGGCCATTGCTTCCTTAGTGATGTTGTTACGATTAAACTCCGGTAAATGAGACAATTTTTAAGTGTATTGTTGAGTTTTGCTTTTTTTTCGTCCTGTATGAACCTGAAGGATCTGGAGGTAAGAGAAGTTAGAGGTTTTAGTTTAAAAAAGCTGGATCCTTCGGGCATGCAAAGCACCCTGCAGTTGAGTATTCATAACCCCAACCGATTTGGATTTGTGATTTTGCCATCTACCTTCGATGTAAAGTACAGCGGCATTTATCTGGGCAAAGCAAGCCTGGTAAAAAAAGTGAAGATCAAGGGAAAGGAAGAACAAACCTATACCTTTGAACTCGAAAACGATTTTAAGGAAGTGAATTTTCTCGACCTGTTGAATCTTTTGCAACCCGGAGGTTTTAAAAATGAAATCAATTTAAAGGGCGAACTCAAGGCCTCTAAGTTTTTGGTAAGAAAAAAATTTAAAGTGGATTACAAGGAGAAGGTGAGTCTCAATTGAGTTTTACTTTGTATCAGGCTCCGTCTTTTTTTGTTTGATCAAAGCACAACTAAATTTCAAGCGTATGTAAATGTGATTGGCATGATCTTGATCGCCCGTCGGAAATGAACCTTGCAATTCATAGGAGAGGCTTCGTGAATGAGTTGAATGGGTGTAATTAAAGCCTAACACTATATAATGAATGCCGTTCACCACTTGCCCATAAACATCCTTAATGCTGTTGTTTTCATATTTCTCCATCCATGAGGAAGAATTAGTTGAGTAGAAAGGATTAATTTGTGTAATCACATTTACACGTTTAATAAAGCCTCCATCAACGGAGTGATAAAGAAGAAAATTTCTTTGGTAGCCCAAAAAAAATGCAAAATGAGAACCCAGGTTTAGTCCTAATGCCAAATGCCAATCGAGATTATAATAAGCTATTTTACCTGAAAACGATTCTGATATGTAATAATAATCGTAAGGCATGCTTTGGCCATAGCCGGGGTAAGGCTCTGTGGATGTGCCCATGGGATCATGATTATCTGAATACCGGCCAACGTCATAGCGGAGGTTTTTTTGTCCAAACCAAAAAGATAATCCTGTATTCAGGTAAAGGCGGTTTCGCCTAAACATCCAGCCAATACCCAACTCCGGCGATTTAAACTTGAAAGGAGCCCAGGATACAATATAGGCATCGGGGTTAAAATATTTGAGACTGGCGTTAGTTGGCTTGCTCCTCATGGTGCTTTGCGGGTCGGCTAGGGCAATGCTACCATAAACAAAATTTTCACGAGCTCGCGTTTTGTTTTGGGCTTTAGTGTTTGGTGTATTAAAAGAAAAAAGGAGAAAAACAGATAAGTATAAAAGGAGACCTTTCATCAGTTCATCGAAGGATCAGAACCAAAATCCGCGAAAATACTGTAGCTTTTTTTGATATCCCCAAGCTCCCAGCCCCAAAGGTCTTCGGGCGGCACTTTAAAAAAGGAATTGTCCTCCGGTTCAGTAAGCAGCCAATGTTGTCGTTCCAGTTCACCCTCCAGCTGGTTTTCCTCCCAGCCGCTGTAGCCGGCAAAAAAACGTACGTCCCCGCTTTTTACCTTACCGTGTTCAATCAGGTGCATGAGTTCGTTAAAATCCCCGCCAACAAATACGTTGTGACTCACTTCAATGGAATCGCTGATATCATTGCCCAGGGTGTGAAGAAAAAACAATTGGTTTTTAGCCACGGGTCCGCCTTCAAAAATGGGGTAATTGCCGTTTTTAATTTGTGGACGCACATCGCGCAGCATAAACTGGGTTTTGAAATTCATCACAAATCCAAAGGCCCCATCTTTGTTATGGTTCGCAAGATATACTACCGAGCGGTTAAAAAAACCGTCGCTCAGTAAAGGGTGGGCTATGAGTATACTGCCTTGCATTTAATTTTGCGATAAATATATTATTTAATTAAGGCCATTCAAATTATTTTGCTCATCAGGCACCTGGTATTTAATTCTACGCTTATTCAAATAAAAAGGTTGGGTATGTTCATAAATGAAAGGGTTTCTTAAAATAAGCTGACTTGTGCGCATCGTTTAGAATGGATAGGTTTGTGTTTTAATTCAATCCCATGATGCTTTCCGCCATAGTGGCCACCGATTTAAACTCCGCCATAGGCAACAACAACCAGTTGCTCTGCCACTTGCCGGCCGATCTTAAGTTTTTTAAAAACACCACCATGGGCGCGCCAATATTAATGGGACGTAAAACCTATGAAAGCATTGGGCGCGTGTTGCCCGGTCGAAAAAACATCATCATCAGTCGCCGCAGCGATTACAAAGTGGAAGGGGCCGAAATTTACCACAGCATTGAAAGTGCGATAGCCTCCTGTAAGGAAGAAAAAGTATTTGTGATTGGGGGCGCAGAAATTTACAAACAGGCTTTCCCACATTTGAAGGAAATTTACCGCACCTTAATCAAATCCCGCTTTCAAGCCGACACGCATTTTCCTGACATCTCAAAAGAGCATTGGAACCTGGTTTGGGAAGAATGCCATGAACCCGATGAAAAAAATAGCCTGGCTTATTGTTTTCAGAAGTGGGTGAGGAAGTAGTTAAAAGTTTAGAAGGTTAGGAAAGTTTTAAGGTAAACATTGCCTCTCTAGCTGATGTCTTATTCCAAAATGAGTTGTTCTTGAACTGCTGAAAGTAGCCCCAACTCCTTTGCCTTCCTAAACATCAACTCCACTGCTTGTTGGCCCTGCTCACCCAAATCTACGCTAAAGGCGTTTACGTAAAGGGCAATGTGTTTTTTCATCACTTCCTCGCTCATCTCCTGGGCATGCGCGCGCACATACGGCATGCTGCTTTCAGGATGTTCAAAGGCGTATTCCACGCTTTTTCGGATGAGGGCATTCACTTGTTGTTGCAGTTCAGGTGCCAGATAACGTTTGATCACAATGCCTCCCAAAGGAATGGGCGCGTGAATTAGATTTTCCCAAAACTCCCCCAGGTCGGCCACCTTTTCCAAACCTTTGTCCTGATAGGTAAAACGGCTTTCGTGTATAATAAGGCCCGCATCCACCTCACCTCGTAAAACAGCGTCTTCAATCTCGCTGAACAGCATCACTTTTTTGTTTTTGATTTCAGGATAAGCGATGGACAATAAAAAATTCGCCGTGGTAAGCTCCCCCGGAATCGCCACCACCCAATCTTCTTTTAACTTTTCACTTTTCACTTTTGACTTAATCAGCAGCGGCCCACAATTAAAACCCAAAGCACTGCCCGAGCGCAGCAGAATATAGTGCTTCATTACTTTGGCGTAGGCGTGAAAACTTAATTTGGTAACGTCCAATTCTCCTTTGAGCGCTTTTTGGTTCAGGGTTTCCACATCTTCCAGCTGCACATCAAATTCCAGTTCCCCGGTATCAATCTTGCCATGAACCAGCGCGTCGAAAATAAAACAATCGTTGGGGCAGGGGGAGTAGCCCAGTGTTAATTTAGTTTTCATCAAGGGCTTTTAAAAACTGAATTAAAAACAAATTCAAATTGTGAATGGCACCGGGGATGTCCCATTTGCTGCGATCGCGTTTTTCAACCCGGTTGCTGATGCACCTGAGCTGCACGGCAGGCCATCCGGCCCTGTTGGCGGCGTAAATAAAAGCGGCGCCTTCCATACTTTCTACCTCCGCTTGTTGCCGGTGAAGCACTTTTTGTATGGAGTTGTCTTGCCCATGCACTGTATTCACGGTAATGCCTTTGGCTTTGGGCAAATGTTCAAGCAATTTATGACGGTGAGGATACAGCAAACGTTGGGTTTGCTCACCCAATCCCAGCTCATCCATACTGATAAAGATATCCCCGTCTTCAGCACCCATTTCACTGAAACTATCTTCTTCCACCCTAAGCAGGTCGCCAATGCCATGTAATCCAAAGGTTCCGCCAATGCCGGCTTGTATGGCAATATCGTAAGAGATACTGCTGTGTTTGCCCAGTTCAAAAGCCGTTTTTACCATGCCTGCTCCCGAAACACAAAGGTCGAGTTCGGTGTTTCCGAATTTGTACTGATTGATTTCGTATCCGGGAAACGCTTTAAGAAAACTTAAAGTGGGTTCAATTTCAGCCGCCGTAGCGCTATGGAGCAGGATTTTGGGCACTCTCAAAAGTAAGAAAATGATTACATTTGCGCCATGATTTTTCTTACCCGTCACGAGCATTTTAACGCGGCTCATAAGCTTTACAATCCGGCCTGGACTGAAGAGAAAAACCTGGAAGTGTTTGGCAAATGTGCCAATTCGAACTGGCACGGACACAACTACGAGTTAATTGTGACCATTAAGGGGGAAATTAACGCGGAAACGGGTTTTTTAATGGATGTAAAAAAACTCAGCACCATCCTTCAGCAGGAGGTGTGCGAGAAACTGGACCACAAAAACCTTAATCTGGATGTGGATTTTATGAAGGGCGTACTAGCCAGTACCGAAAACCTGGCCATCGCCATCTGGAAACAAATTGTGCCCCATTTGCCTGAAAACGTGCACCTGCATTGTGTTAAATTATACGAAACCCCCCGCATTTGCGTGGAATACTTTGGAAATTGAGTATTTTTACCTTCAGGGAGCAAATCAATTAAACAATTCTTCTGCTTCTCTGTTTCTCATAAAATGGGCGCAATGGTCAGCAAACTTCTGACCTAAACCCAGAAAAATAAACCACAATCCGGCGATTCTTCTCTTGATTGGTAAACAAAAGATGAGCAAAGTAGCTGTCTATAGAAAAGAACATTTTAACGCGGCCCACCGACTGCACAATCCCGCTTTGAGTGCCGAAGAGAACGCGCGTGTGTTCGGCAAATGCAATTCACCTAATTATCACGGTCACAACTACGAACTCAGCGTTAAAGTGACCGGTGAGATGGACCCTGTTACCGGATTTGTGATCGACACCAAAACATTAAGCAAACTCATACTTACCGAAGTGGTGGAGCGTTTTGACCACCGCAATTTAAACCTGGATACCAAAGAATTTAAAGACCTCAATCCAACCGCAGAAAACATTGCCATTGTTATCTATAATTTGTTACGGGCAAAAATTGATGCAAAACACGATCTAAAAATCACGCTTTATGAAACCGAAAGAAATTTTGTTGAATACCCTGCTTAAGGAAAACCGCATTGAACTGAGTGAGCTAAGCGCCGAAGAAATTGGGGATGAGCACCTCTTTACCAGCATTGAAACGCCCATGAAAGCCGATGCCTTCGATTTGAGTGAAGACGAAAAAATGAAAAAGATAGAGGGGCATTTCCGTCAGATCATGGAAACCTTAGGCCTCGACTTAAGCGACGACAGTTTAAAAGGCACTCCTGAGCGTGTGGCCAAAATGTATGTGAAGGAAATTTTCAGCGGATTGGATCCGGCCAACAAACCCAAAATCGCTTTATTCCAAAACCGTTACCAGTACAATCAAATGCTGGTGGAAAAGGATATTACCTTTTACAGCAATTGCGAACACCACTTTGTGCCCATCTTCGGAAAAGCGCACGTGGCTTACATTTCCAATGGTAAAGTAATAGGGCTTTCAAAACTCAACCGCATCGTGCAATACTTCGCAAAACGTCCGCAGGTGCAGGAACGATTTACCATGCAAATTGCCAAAGAATTACAAGAGGTGTTGCAAACCCAGGATGTGGCTGTTTTGATTGATGCCAAACATTTGTGTGTTTCATCCCGTGGGGTGCAGGACAATAATTCGGCAACTGTAACTTCTTTTTATGGAGGAAAATTTGAGGAGAAGGCCGTTAAGGACGAGTTTTTGCGCTACCTCAGTTTAAAAACCGAATACTAAGTTTTTAAGCGAAACACGGCCAGGGCCACATCGTCCACCTGATCTAAATTTCCTTTCCATTTTATAAAGGTGCTTTTCAAACCACGAATGTGATCTTCGCAGTTTTTGTGTAGTGAAGATTCAAGCAGTTCCCTCAATTGTTTTTGTTTGAACTTTTTACCTTTCTCGCCTCCAAACTGATCAGGGTAACCATCGCTGAGCATACAAACAAAAGAGTTGGCACTTAAGTGTCCCTCTTGTTCTGTAAAATCAACCGCATTTTCATAAAAGGCAACGGGTTGTTTATCGGCTTTTAGTTCGGTAAAAGCTCCATTCTCCCAAATCCACAAAGGATTGTAAGCCCCGGCCCAGGAATAGGTGAAATTTACCGTATCAATTACAATCAGTGAGCAATCCATTCCGTCCTTAATGTTTTGTTCAGGGGCATGCAGTTGTTCCATCACCAGCTCTCTTGATTGGGTGAGGATCTCATGGGCTTTGTTTAAACCAAACTCATGAATGGATTTTTTAAGTGCCTGGTGACAAACTACCGACATGATGGCGCCGGGTACGCCATGCCCTGTACAATCGCATACAGCGAGATATAATTTAGTGCCAAGCGTTTCGAAAAAATAGAAGTCACCTCCAATAATGTCTTTTGGCAAATAAAAAATATCAAAATCGAGATGTTGTTTGATTTTTTCAAGCGGGGGCAAAATGGCGGATTGCAGGCGTTTGGCGTAATTGATGGAATCCAGAATCTCTTTGTTTTTAAGATCCACAATCTCTTTTTGCCGTGCAATGATTTGATTTTGTTTGCGTGTCACGAAAAAGCGGTTGTATAAAAATACCGCCAGCAACACCACCGAACCCAGGAGCAGGAGCAAGGCAAAACGGTATAATTTTTCTCGGTTCAGTTTTGTTTCAGCTACTTCCAGTTCCATGTTCTTTATTGCCTCTCGTTGTGCAAACTTTAAACTGTCGGCTACCTGTTTACGTTCGTAATCAAATTCCAATTGTTGCTGGCGCAGCTGCTGGGTTTTTAAATATTTGTCGTTCGAGTCCCTGTAAGCCAGATGGGCCTTGGTGTACTTCACCATTTCGGTATAGTTCCCGGTTTTTTCATTGATTTCAAAGAGCATTTTGCTCAGGTAAGTCAGATTTTGGTAAGCCTTCAATTCTTCGCTCAACAGAAAGGCGCTCTTAAACGCTTTTATGGCCTCCGGGTAGTTTTTGGATTTCAGGTGTTCTTCGGCAATGTTAACGATGGAGGTGATTTCATCAGTCTTGTTGGTTGCCGATTCTTTCGCCAGTAAAAAGAAGTTCATGGCCTTTTTCGAAGAATCGTAGGTGGAGAACAACAGACCCTGCCCCGTGTAAAACGAAAACAGGGCTTTGCGGTTACTTTCCTTTGATAAATACCTTGTAGCTTCCTGCATACAATAAAGGGACGAATCCAGCTTTTTTTGATTCCGGTAGGCTGCTGAAAGGTTGGTGTATACATCCATTAGCTGGTCAGGATTTTGGTTGTTCAAGCCAAACTTTATAGCTCTGTTTAAAAATTGAGAGGCTTGTTTGTATTCTCCGGTCCGCAGATAAATAACGCCGCAGTTGTTGTACAAACTTGCCAGTGTGCTTTGGTCCTTATTGATTTCAGCCAGTTTTAAACTTTTTAGAAAATAAAATAAAGCTTTGTTGAACAATTCGTTGTTGAGGTAAATGACACCCAGATTATTCAGTGCCTTGCTGATGCCCTCATTAAAACCAATTTCTTCCGATAACCTTAGGCTTTCCTCCTGATGGTGTATGGATTTTTTAAAGTCTCCTGTATTAATGTAAGCGATACCCATTCTTCGGTGAGCAATACTTAAACGTTTTAGGTCACCGGTGGTTTTGGAAAGGGCAATGGCTTTTTCTGAATAATAAATGGCCGAATCGGGGATGTTGTAGGAATACACCGGCCACGAAAGTTCATTGTAAATGTCAATCAGAATACTGTCAGGCTGTGGTTTATTTAATGCCTGCAACAACTCAGCAGCCGTCCACCCCGATTGCGCCCTGATTTTTGCGGAACAAAAAAGAAGGATAAAAAGTATACACGCAATTTTTTTCAATACAATACGATACGCGTAAAGCAAGAAAGGGGCAGATTATTCCTTCACAAAACGCAGTGAGCTTTTTTGATGTTTGTCACCCAATTCAATAAAATACAAACCCGGCTCCAGCTGTTCGATGGAAATCTGATCCTGACCTTTGCTGTTGGATAGGGCATTCTTTTGCAAAATCACTTTTCCTAACACATCGCGAATTGTAAGGTCGTATGCCTCCCCTGAAGAAAGGTTAGCGTAATTAAAATTCAATGTGCTGTTTGCGGGATTGGGCCAAACATTCAAAGCAAAAGGGTTGTTATTGGAAAGTGAGCTCAACCCCACATCGGTGGTGATGGTAAAGTTGTTGTTGCTCATGTCGTAAAAGTTTTTCCCTTTGGCCTCGATTTGAATTTTGCAGGTACCAATGTTTGCGCTAACGGTGGGTACCGTGATAATTTCGCTGCCATCGTTGGGTGTTGTTGCTAATAAAACAACACTGTATGTGTTTCCGCTGTTGTAGGAAATGGAAATTCTTACGGAATCACAGTTGATAGGAATAAAATCTGTACCATTTACATCCCAGGTAACGGTTTGTTGTGTTCCGGTAAGCCAGAAAATACCGGTGGCGCTGGGGTAAGTCACTGCAAAGGGACCGGTTTCGTCGATGGTTACACTTTGGTTCGCGTAACACACGCCGCCGCCGCCCATGCGGTTATCGCGGGCTGTTAATCTGAAATTCAAAACCTGAGCTGTTGAGGGCAGGTACTCACCTTTGGTGCCGGTGTAATTGCCTGTAACCACAACCGATTTTTTGGGAAAATAACGGGTAGGAATGGTATCCGGATTATAGGAACGGAAGTAAGGTTTGTTTCCTGAATTCCAGTTGCCCCCGGCTGCTGCCACATCAGTTTCTTCCCATGAATAGGTGAGTGTGTCACCATCAGGGTCGGTGGCGCTTCCGGTGAGGAAAAATGGTGTACCTTTTGGAATATAGATCATGCTTAAAGGATTCACCACCGGTGCCTGATTGCCTGTGGTGCTGGTTACCGCGCAGGAGGCTCCTGAACCGGAGTGTGCAAAATTCACGATCTCATCGTAACTGATGGCATGGAAATAGGCTATGCTGTGATTGGAAAGATCGTTGGAGCCACAAATACCCGCGTAGGCCATAATGGTGATACCGCTGCCGGGCTCTACAGCCGTTGAACCATTGCGGTTGCCATTGCAGGAAGACGTGTTGGCATTGAAGGTGTGATTTCCTCTGAACTGGTGACCAATTTCATGTGCAACATAATCAATGTCGTAGGGGTCGCCCACCGGACTTGGACTTCCGGTGATGCCTCTTGCTTTTTGACTATTGTTGCAAACCACACCAAGGCCGGCGAGTCCACCACCACCGGTACTAAACGTGTGTCCAATATCAAAATTGGCTGAACCAATGGTGTTGGTAATTACGGTTTGACTCTCGTTAATAAGGGTTCCGGCATTGTTATTGCCGTTGAAGGGATCGGATGCTGCGTTGGTAAATGTTACCGCGGTTTGTGTGGGTACCAAAACCAAACGTATGGAAGCGTCCGTTTCGTAAACCCCATCCACACGGTTGATGGAAGTAACAATTTTGGCCAGAGTTTGACTCACGGTTGGGGCTGAGGTGCCGGTGGCAGCAACCGCGTACTCTCCGGTGCAGGCCACAGCAAGGCGATAGGTTTTTAACTGAGGTCCAACACAAATGGCAGGTGGGGCTGAATTCGATTTTAGTGCGCCCTGGCTGGGTCCCTGTGGATTTTTTTGTTGGTTAAGATCCGGTTCCGGTCCTGATTCAGGAAGCATGTGTTCCGGAGCTTTTCTGAAATCGGCCGTATAATAGCTGATGTAGTCTTCGGTATTTCCTAAACAATAGGGGTCAATAAAAAAATCACCCCGGGGCGAACGCACCATGCCGTGAAATCCAAATTCCGTCCAATCAAGTTTGCCTGTGGCTCTTGGGTCATCAATACCTCTTACACTAAAGGTTTTCATATCGGGATAATTGGAGGCCAAAGGCTCCATGATAATTGGGGCTTCAAGCACACTGAAGCGCTGAAAATGGCCATTGGGCAAAGGAAGCAGAACAACAAGCTGGTTGGATGCCTGGGCTTTGCTTTCGTGAGGAGCCGAAAACAATTGCTCCTTAAAAGCCAAAGTGGATAATCGCAGGCTCAGGTATTTTTGAGGCACAATCTGGCGCTTGCCTTTTAATGGAATGTTTTGCTCGGCAATTTGCGACCAATAATTGTGTTGTGCCTGTACTTCTGTTTTTACAAATAAAAAAAGGAGAAGGCTGAAACCGGTTTTAAGTAATGAAACTTTCATATAAGTTAGGTGAATACCAAATATAGGGAATTAATGACTTCCACAAAAAGGGATGAATGGGCTGGTTTCGGAAGGGCAATCTGCCTGTTGTTGAATGCAAACTGCATTAACCACAGAGTTCGCAGAGTTCAGCACACCCGCCTGACCAAGCGGGCAGGCCCGCCTGACCGAACGGGCAGGGAGCAACACTGGGAAAACTTCTTAACGAGCCTTACTGCGGCCGACTGGCACGAATTTCACCACCCGATAGCTATAGGGTTTCACGAATGCGTCATATTTCACGAATGGGATAATGACCTGTCATGAAGCGAAGCGATAGCTTCTGATTTATAACTGCCAACTGACTTAACCACAGAGTTCACAGAGTTCAGCACACCCGCCTGACCATGCGGGCAGGCCCGCCTGACCAAACGGGCAGGGAGTAACACAGGGAAGTTTTCTTAGTGTACCTTAGTGCTCTAAGTGTCTTAGTGGTCTAATTCCTTCTGTTAACGGCCACTGCCCACTAATGACTGTAAACTACTATCACTGCCTCTTATCCAAACCCCACATGAGTTTGTTGCGCAGGGTACTGAAAAAATGCTGACCCTCGAGGTTCACCAGGTTAAAACGAAAAGCGGCTTTTTTGATGCGAATTTCCGTTTCGGCTGAAACCAAATGGTGACGCGAATCCAGGGAAATATTAAAACTTCCGGTACGGCAAGAAACCCTGAAACTGATTTCTCTGTTATTGGAAACTACCAGTGGACGAACCGTTAAGTTGTGCGGAGCTATGGGCGTGAGAATAAAATTATCCGAATCCGGCATCATGATTGGTCCCCCGCAGCTCAGGGAATACGCCGTTGAACCGGTTGGTGTTGCAACGATGAGCCCATCGGCAAAATAGGTGTTTAAAAAAACGTTATCAATAAACGTATCAATGGTGATCATGGAACCGCTGTCCTGTTTGTGGATGCTGAACTCATTGAGAGCGTAATTAACACCTTCGAATTTATCCTTGCAGCCATGAATTTCAATCAACTCCCTTTTGTCGAGCGTAAACTTTTCATCAAGCAATTGCCTCAATGCTTTTTGTAAATCGTTTTTATTTACAGAAGCCAGAAATCCCAGACGTCCGGTGTTGACGCCCAGTACGGGGATACCCGAGGTTCTCACAAGAGTAAGGGTTTCCAGCAAGGTACCATCACCTCCCAAAGAAAGCACGTAATAGGCTTTTGATACCAGTTCTTCTGAACTGGCATAGGTTTCCATATTCAGTTCAAATCCGAATTCCGCTTTCAGAATTTTGTAGTAGGGTTCGTGGATAATGACCTTCACGCCTTCGGCACTGAAGAAATTGTGAATGTGTTCAAGATATACCGAGTGGTCGCTTTTGGCCGAACGGGCATATATTGCAATGGTCATAACACAAAGATAAAATTATTTCCAGAAGCCATCACTTTACCACTAAGGCTTTCTCCTGTTTTTCCTTCATTCGACCGATGGGCTGGCAATGCTCAGAATAAGCGTTCATTCGCAGCACTTCCTGTATTTCTTTTTCCGAACCCGGATGAACAGTGAAAAGCAGTCCTCCGTTGGTTTGAGGATCAGGGAGAAGTTTAAAAGCCAGATTCAAATCCACCGATTTTTCAAAAAGTGTTTCTCCCTGATACGCGTTCCAGTTCCTGAAACTGGCATCGGGTAAAATGTTCATGTCAAGATAGGTTTTAAGGGCTTTCATTTGCGGGATGTTCTCAAACACAAGTTCCATGCTGTTCCCTGAGCCTTTGGCCATTTCGATGGCATGCCCCATAAGGCCAAATCCCGTGACATCCGTCATGGCACTTACTCCTTGAATTTGCCCGAGTTGTTCACCCAGAGAATTTAAGGTACTCATTTGTTCAAGCAGTTCATGTTGATGTTCAGATTCCAGAACCCCACGTTTCATGGCTGTACTCAGGATGCCGGTACCAATGCCCTTGGTTAGAAATACCAGATCGCCCGGGTTTGCAGTATTGTTGCGTTTTAAATGCGTTTGTTTTACAAATCCGTTAAGCGCCAAACCAAACAGGGGTTCTGCGCTGTCCACACTGTGCCCGCCGGCAATTAAAATGCCCGCTTTTGCGCAGGCAGCGCGGGCGCCTTCCATTACTTTTGCCGCGAGTGATGCCGGTAATTTATCAATGGGCCATCCCAAAATAGCCAAAGCCAGAGCCGGTTTTCCGCCCATGGCGTACACATCACTGATGGCATTGGCCGCTGCAATTTGCCCGAAAGCAAAGGCATCGTCTACCACCGGCATAAAAAAATCGGTGGTTGAAATTAAAGCATTCCCTCCACCCAAATCGTAAACGGCAGCGTCCTCATTGCCTGTGTTACCAACTATTAGACGTGGGTCGTCAAAGGGAGGACGATTTCCTTTTAAAATTTCGCTAAGTACCTGCGGGGCAATTTTGCAACCGCAACCGGCACCTCTTGAATATTGTGTGAGTTTATATTCGGTTTCTGGTGTTGACATGGTTCATCAATAAATGGGCATTGCTGTTCGCGTCGCAGCTGCCTGAAGGAAGGTTTATGATTTTGTTTTCCGCGTTAAAACGTTTCTGACTGCTTTTTAAATACAAACGGTCGTAATAATTCAAGAGAATCCGAAAACAGGAATGTACCTGTCCTGCCTCTAAAAGTTCTGTGGCCTCCCGGTACTCAGGCCCGCCCAGCTTTTTTGAAATACGCATGATACCGTTAAGCAAATCCTGCTTTTCAAACACCCCATACGTGGAGGCGAGAAAATTCAAACGGTGTTCATACGGAATGTCGAGAAACAAAATTTCCTGTTCGCGCATTTGTTTAAAAAAAGCGGGAGGAACATTCACCAGTCCGATGCGCTGACTTTCATCTTCAATCCATACCCCCGCTTGCGGATCGTGTGAATGTATAAGGAACAATTCCATGGCCAGATCATTTTCAAATTGTTCCTGGCTGGGCTGAGGTGCTAAACCAATGTGACCAAAAGCGGATCCCCGGTGTTTGGCAAGGCCTTCAATGTCGATCACCGCCTGGTTTTTTTCTTTCAGAGCCTGCAGCGTTCCGGTTTTGTTGCTACCGGTGTAACCACTCACAATGTGCAAACGATAGGATTTTTCGAATGTCATAAGTGCCCAGTTGCGAAACGCTTTATACCCCCCGCTTAAGAGGTACACTTTGTATCCGTAAAGATCCAGCAACCAGGCCATGGCCGAACTTCGCATGCCCCCGCGCCAGCAATGCACACCCACTGTTTTGGAGGCAGAGCCGGTTTGACTGAGAATGGCATCGGCCTGCTCAACAAAGGCGGTTAGTTTTTTACCAAAGTGTTCCAAACCAATTTTAATGGCCGTTTCGCGACTCACTTGTTTGTAGGCGGTGCCAATTTCCTTTCGTTCTTCGTTACTGAAGATAGGAAAGGAAAAAGCACCCGGCAGGTGAGCGTGCAAATACTCACCCGGACTACGAACATCCAAAACCGGAATTTGCCGGCTGAGTTTGACAAAGTCGCTGATATCGGTTTTAATCACGGGCATACAAGTGCAAAGATGCTGGAAACTTTTAAAATACAGTCATGACCCGATAATTATCGGGTTTCACTACCCGATAGCTATCGGGTTTCACGAATGCGGATTATTTCACCAATGGGTTTAGAAACGAGAAGTTTTTGAAAAAGTACAAATTTCACTAGATTTGGCTGAGGCATGCACTCTGTCTTCTGTTTATGATTCGTTTTCCACTGATATCTTTTTGGCTCCTCTTCTCTTGCGGTCTTTTGTTTACACAAGCCATTTCGGCCAGTGAAGATTCCCTGGTAAAATTCAATAACCTGAGTTTTAAGTCAGCCTCTGATAAAAACGCCTTTGCCTTGCATTGCGTACTCAATAAACGCAGCGATTACCTGTATTTTTTCCTTGAAAACGCGAATGGGGAATACACCAGAGACCTAAAAGAGATCGAACACCGTTTAAGTGAACATCTTTTTGCATTAAAAGAAAAAATCCAGGGTTTGAGTGAGTTGAAAAAAATGAAAGTAGTTTATGAATCCCTGCACCGTGAATTTTTGGCCAAGTATGAATTAAGAACCAGTTTCTCCGACATTTTTGATAAGGCTGTTTACAACTGTGTTTCAGCTTCGGCACTTTATGCCCTTTGTTTTGATGAGCTTGGCATTCCATACGAAATCAAAGAAACACCCAATCATGTATTTTTGGTAGCGTATCCCGGCACTCACAGAATCGTTATTGAAACCACCAATCCCCTGAAAGGATATTATGAGCTGAACAAAAAAAATTCAGAGGCCTATGTGCGATACCTCGTGAACGCCAAAATTGTTTCGAGAACAGAGTTTGATACTTCTTCAGTACAGGATTTGGTTGACCGCTATTATTTTTCAGCCAAGGCTATTCGTTTAAAGGCTTTAGTGGGGGTGCAGTATTATAATTATGCCCTTTACAATATGGAAGATAAAAATTACACACGTGCATCGGAGTGTATAAAACGTGCTTGTTTTTTTGAACCCGATGAAAAATCGAAAACTAACCTGAAGTTGATACTTAGCGGAAGCGTTCAGGAGAGCAATTATTCCAGTCAAAATCAGGTGGATGATCTGGTGTTGCTGGCCCGCATACACGACAGGGATCACAGGGACTTAGGCGGGGAGTATATTCTTTATCAGTTTAACCGTATACTTGACAAACAATTGATTAAATCGAATGATTTTGCCGGCTGTGAGATCTCTTATAACAAATTAAAAACAGAAATTAAAGACAGTACTTTGATCAGCGACATCAGCTTTAATTACCATTACGAGCTGGCACGTATAGGTTACCTCTCATCTAAAGACAAAGAGTTTATGATGGAACATTTGCAACAGGCCTATGCCATACATCCCGCGCACGCTAACCTGCAGGCCATTATTCTGGGAGATCTCTCCAACAATTTAAAAGAAAACAATGAAACCAAACAAACCCTGCTTACGCTTGAAGAATACCGCAGCAACTTTGAATTTTTAAATTCCCACAAACTTTTTGGCAGTATGTATGCAAGCACCCTTTTGGAAAGGGCTTATGAAAATTACATGGTGAGTACCCTGGCCAGTGGCGATAAATGTTTGCAGGAATTCGAGTTGTTTTGTGATCAACAAAAGGCGGTAGAGCCATATAGCGCCTCCGTTGAAAAAGCCTATGCTACGGCGGCGGGCATTTATTACAAAAAGGGCAACATAGCACGCTCGCGTCAGTTGTTAAAAACCGGACTCAAATACGCCCCTGATAATTTTGGTTTAATGCGGCGTTTGCAGCAGATCAATTGAAAAGAATCTAATTAAAATTGTTCTCCGACACCATAAAACTGCCTTTTTTGATGAAGGTATTGCCCATGCGGGTTTTGCGGAAGACGGCATAGTGTACCTTTTCCATCACAAAACTGCCCGAGGGAATATCATAAATCAATTTGAAGCGCCCGTTTAGTTTTTCAAGTTCCCGGTAAGCAGTCATTTCATCCACTTTTCCGTCGAGGATAAGATAAGCCTCATCTCCCGATTGAAAATTTTCAGGCTCTATGTAAAAAATGAGTTGAGAGCTAATGGCTACCTTGTTTTCTTCAATCACCTTTACTTTAAAATCGTTGTTTACCTCTTCACCTTTTTCATACCACTCTTCTGTGCCGGGCTGGGGTTTGCCATCGAGGTAATAACTGATGTATTTTTTATTACCGTTGGCATAAAACTCCTCCTGTTTGCCGTGTTTTAAGCCTGTGCTGTAGTTCAGGCGTTTCAGCAGTTTACCGGTTTTGTATGTGTATTCAGTGGCGCTGCCATCAAGCAGGTTATCCTTAAAACAGGTTTCCCAAAACACTTTGCCTTCTTTGTTGTATTTTTTCCAGCAGCCCTGGTACAAGCCTCTTTTATCGAAAATCTGCAGCTCCGAAGCCTGGCCGTTCTCATGGTAAAATTTAGAGCTGTCGCAAAGCGTATCGTTACGGTAATGTTGAATGGCTTTGAGCTTTCCTGTAGTGTAGTATTCCTTAAAGAAGCCGTTCTTTTTACCGTCTTTGTATTCTATCTCCTGTTTTATTTTGTCGGAGTTTTTAAAATGCACCACTTTAATGCCATCAGGAACTTTCCCGTTGTTGCAGGAAGAAAGTGAGATAAATGCAAACAGGGTAAGTGCTTTGATAGCAGAGTAAAAATGACATTTCATAATTAGAATGAAGGTTACGGATTTGGGAAAAGAACCACTAAGACACTTAGATCACGGAGGCTCACTAAGGAATTCCTTAGTGTTTCTTTGTGTTCTAAGTGCCTTAGTGGTGCATAGTTTGAACTTACTGCGCTTCTAAAATGCTTTTAAGTTTTGCGAGGCTTTTTTCGTATTCAGTCCCAATCATGTCTTCCATGTTCATGAACACCTGCATGAAGTTCATGGGGTAAGGCATGGTGCCGCTCATGCCCCAGGTAACTTTAGTTTGATTATCAGCCGTGGTTTCGGTGCTAATCCAGGCGGGGGATTTGCTTTCAAACGGAATTGTAAAGCGCAGTTCAAAATCGATGCGCTCTCCTTCGCTTACTTTGATGATTTCCTGTTCGCCGGAGCCCACATTGTCAGGATTACCTACCCAGGAATGAATAAAACCAGGGGTACCATCTTCCCCTTTGTATTCGTTCTTCTGGTTAGGGTCCATTTGGTTCCAGGTGGCCCAGTTGTTTTGGTTTTTTAAAGACTTCACATAAGCAAACACCTGATCCTTGGGTTTGTTGATGATGACCTCGCGCGATACCGAATACTCCTTTGGCAGGAATAAGGCAACTATAAGTGGTATTGCAACTAGAATACCAATAATGATAAGTACCCATTTTAAAATTTTCATAGCTAAAGTTTTTATGGTTGAACGAATATAGAATATTATGTTTTGCTGCAATGTTAAATCCTGAAGAAAAATCGGTGAAAATGTTAAAAAGAAAATTAAGTTCTATTCCTGCTGCTTCCATTCGTGAAATAATTTAATTTCGTTTAAATTCGTGTAAATCTGTGAAACCCGATAATTATCGGGTCGTGGCTATACCTTAAAAACTAATTCGTGTAATCATTTTATTCCTGTAAATCTGTGAAATTTGTGGCTATACCTTTAAACCCAATTCGTGTAATCAATTATTCGTGTAAATCTGTGAAACCCGATAATTATCGGGTCGTGGCTATACATTTAAACCCAATTCGTGTAATCGCTTTATTCGTGTAAATCTGTGAAATTCGTGGCTAACCTTATAAACCAAACAAAGATGAAATCAAAATTACTAAGTGTTTTCCTAATGCTCATGAGCATAGGAATCAGCGCCCAAACCTTTACCCTAAAAAGCAAGGACCTTGGAGGACAATTTAAAGCCAAACAATACGCCAACAGTTTTGGCTGTAACGGGGATGGGGAATCTCCGCAGTTGAGCTGGGAAAATGCCCCGGCCGGCACCGAGAGTTTTGCTCTTACGGTGTATGACCCCGACGCTCCCACCGGTTCAGGTTTTTGGCACTGGGTGGTGTACAACATCCCCTCGGGCACCACGGAACTAAAAACCGATGCCGGCAATGCCAATGGAAAAAAATTGCCCAAAAATGCCATACAGGCCTTAAACGATGGAGGCGCTATGGGTTACATGGGTCCTTGTCCTCCTCCGGGTCCGGCACACAGATACATTATTACCGTATACGCCTTAAAAACCAAACTTGAACTCGATAAAAACGCCGGCTGCGCTTTAATTGGGTTTAACATCAAAGCCAATGTACTGGCTCAGGCCTCCATTATTGTGTATGGGCAGAGGTAGAAGTTCTCCAATAAGTTCCTACAAACGATTACAACTTATTACAATTGAATTTGTGGTGGATATAAGGTAGTATGTATGGATTATCAGGAAAACGGCCTGATGCATTGATGATATACAAATAGTCGGACACTGGTGTAAAATAATTCTTTAAAGGACTTAAATCTTACGCGAAAAAAAATGAACGATGGCTTACAACGAACAACTTGCCGACAGAATTAGAGAATCGCTTTGTGAAATACCCAAAGTGGAAGAAAAGCAAATGATGGGAGGTTTAACTTTTATGGTTAACGGTAAAATGTGTGTTGGAATTATCAAAGACGAAATGATGTGTCGAATTGACCCTGCCATTCACGAAACAGAAATAGAAAAGCAGGGTTGCCGAACTATGGACTTTACCAAACGACCAATGAAAGGATACGTAATGGTTGACGACACAGGAATGAAAACAAAAAAGGAATTTGACTACTGGATAAATCTTTGTTTAGAGTTCAACAATAAAGCCAAGTCATCAAAAAAGAAGAAAAACTAAATTCTTTATAAACCATCAAAATAGAGCAACATGACAAATTCAATTAATTGGTTTGAAATTCCAGTGAAAAATTTCAACAGAGCAAAAGCATTTTATGCAACACTATTAGGTGCGGACATTCAAGAAATGCCACATCCTTCTTACAAATATGGCATCTTACCTGGTGACATGCAAAACGGTGTTACAGGGGGCATTGTGGAAGGCGAAGGATTTCAGCCTTCAATGACAGGGGCTTTAATTTACCTCAATGGCGGTGATGATTTAAGTGTTCCACTTTCGAAAGTAGAAAAAGCAGGTGGAAAAATTCTACTGCCAAAAACCTCAATTGGTGGCAACGGCTTTATGGCTCACATTGTTGACACAGAAGGGAACAAAATTGCACTTCACTCAATGAAATAATGAATAGGGCGGGTGGAAAACACACTGCTTTTTTATGACCTGGAGTAACACACTCTCTTGACAGTTTACAAAAACAATTTATCATTGTGCTAACCCGACCCGACAGACGATCGGAAGCATAGAAAACCAGCCGAAAAACAATGGTTTGGCAAAAGTGGCAGTTTTGTACCTCGTAAGACAGTATTTAGTATATATGAAATACGTGTTTTGTAAAAAAGTGAGTACAGAATATCGCCACCTTCGCCAAACGTTAATCCCTTAAACCTAATTTCGGTTTGTAAGTAACCTAACAGGCTGACTGGGATATTTCCTTTCAGGATTTCTTGGGTCAAAATCATCAGGTAGTTCGACCAGCTTTCAAGGCACTGTTGCCGTCAATCGTTTGCTCAAGCGTTTTTTTTTAGCGGAAAGTGGAGGCAAATGTTAAAAGAAGAAACTTAAGCGAAGCAAGGCCTTGTATTTGAGGCTTATTTTGTAAATTGTCTTAAAGCAAATCTTAAAATGAAGATACATTTCTTTTTTCTGTTTTACTTTTCCTTCGCTATACTAAATGCCCAAAGTCCCAACTGGGCCTGGGCTAATACGGCAGGTTCAGCCTCTAATTTTGATTTTTCAGGCATGGGCGATTTATACGGCTCTACCATAGCCACCGATAAATACGGCAATTCTTATATCACCGGCCATTTTACAGGCACAGCGGTATTTGGTAGTCTTACGGTATCGAGTCCTGCATTTCCCGCTGTGTTTACCGCTAAATATGATTCTTCCGGTCACTGCCTTTGGGTAAAACACTTTGGGGTTCCGGTTCCTCCTCCGCCTGCTCCCATGCAAATGGCCAACAATGGCAAAGCCATCGCCATTGATAGTTTGGGGAATTGTTACCTCACCGGCACCTTTAACGGAAGCCCAACGGACACAATTTATTTCGGCAATTCAAAACTCGCAGGTTACGATAATGCGCGCCAGGAGATTTTTATAGCAAAATACGATGCCAATGGCACTGAGCTATGGGCCAGGCAATCGAAGTACCTCAGCGGAATCGGTGTGGATGTGAGTACCAGCATCAGCGTGGACAAAGCTGGAAACAACTTTGTGAGTTTTTACCTGAACATGGACAATGTGGCGGGCTTCGGTAGTTTACCTGTGGTTTCAGGGCATGGGGCCTATGTTGTAAAACACGATGCCTCAGGTAACGTCCAATGGATTCAAAAATTAGGCACGGCCAATGCACCACCCAATGGCGTGTTTGTGTATGCCATTCAAAACGATGAAAGTGGAAATTGTTATGTTACAGGGGCTCTGTCGGGTACAGCTGTCATTGGAAGCACTCCTCCTTCAACGCTAAGTTCCATTGGCACGCTCGACACATATGTGGCTAAGCTGAATGCGAACGGAAACATAGCCTGGGTAAAACAATTTGGCAGCCCGCAGCAATCGTCTTACGGAAATGCTATCGGTATTGACGCTATCGGCAATTTAAGTTTTGCAGGAAATTTTAACGCTCAGGTTGTAATTGGACCCTATACCTTAACGAGCCTTTCACCAAGTGCATCTCCGGCCTACAACACCTGTTTCGCTAAACTCGATGCTTTCGGAAATGTGCTTTGGGCCAACAGCCTGCCTATTACGGAAAGTAATATTGGTGCTATAAAAGTAAACGCGGCCGGGGATGTTTATTTTGTTGCCCGAATAAGCGGCACGAGTGTGTTTTGTGGAAGTGCCATTCCGGCTTCAGCAGGTATGCTTGTTGGAAAACTCAACCCGGCAGGCAACTGCCAGTGGGTTCAGTATGCCAACGCGTCTGCAAACAGCATTAGTGCTTCCGGACTTGGTATAGATGCTCAGGAAGACCTGTACCTTGCTGGTTACATTCAGAATTCGGCCAATTTTGGAACGCATAACATTCAGAGTGCCGGGGGTTATGATGTAATGCTGGCTAAATTAACAAGCGGAATCACGAATACAGTAACCACTTTTACGGCTGAAATGGTGAACGGGAGTAAAGTGCTGGTGTATCCCAATCCATTCGATGCGGAAATTAATTTTGAATGGCCTACGGGAGCTGGCGAAGGCACTGCAGTTATTGTGCTGAGCAATTTATTGGGAGAAGAACTGCTGCGTGCAGAGCTGGGCCAGGGAAATCGCGTCACCATTCCAAAAGGAGAACTTCCAAGCGGCATGTACTTTTATAAGGTGAGCGCGGGAGGCCAAAATGTGGGCAGCGGAAAAATACTGCGGCGATAATTTTTCGGACTGAGAAACAAGGTCTTATCCAAAAAAAATAAAAATAAAGGGGAAGAAATTTGCGAAACCGAATGGTTGCACATATATTTGTCCACCCGGCCATTGTAATGGCCAATTTTTTTGGACCATCCGGACGGGCAATCAAAAGGTTGCGTAAATTAGAAGTATAGTTTTAAACAACAACAAAACATGAGAAGAGATGTGTTTCAAGCCATAGCCGATCCTACACGCCGGGCCATTATCGCCTTGATAGCGTTTCAGGCCATGACACCCAATGCCCTGGCAGAGCATTTTGACACCACGCGTCAGGCTGTTTCCAAACATCTGAGAATACTCAGCGAGTGCCGGCTGGTAAAAACAAAACCATCAGGGAGGGAAATTTATTACGAACTCAATCTTACAAAAATGAAAGAGATAGACAAATGGTTAGAACAATACAGGGCGCTGTGGGAAAAACGATTTGATGCTCTTGATGGTGTATTAGCTAAACTTAAATCTCAAAAAAAATGAAAACCCAATTGCAATTCGACTTTATTGTCGACAAAGAAAACAAAAGCATCCGCATTCGAAGAGAATTCGACGCGGAACTTCCTTTGGTGTGGGACGCTTACACCAAACCTGAATTGCTGGACCAGTGGTGGGCCCCGAAACCCTGGAAAGCCAGAACTAAAACCATGGATTTCAGGGAAGGCGGGCATTGGCACTATGCCATGTGTGGTCCTGCAGGAGAAGAACACTGGGGTTTGATGAGTTTTTTAAAAATTCAGGTTCAAAAAATGTATTCCGGTCTCGATTGTTTTACCGATGCCGAGGCGAGGATAAACAAAGATCTGCCTCAGGCAAAATGGGAGGTGGAATTTACAGCAAAGGGAAAAACCACTCTGGTAGAATACCTCAGCACCTATGCCGACCTGGCGCAGTTGGAAGCCATTATTCAAATGGGCTTTAAAGAAGGCATGACCGCAGCCCTTGAAGGATTGGATGAAGTTTTACTACATTTAAAAAACATATGACATGAAAAAAGACAAAATCATCTATTGGACCAGCACCGGATTGTTTGCTGCCTTTATGCTGTTTTCGGCCATCCCTGACCTTTTAATGTCGGCAGATGCTGTAAAATTTATCGGGGATTTGGGCTATCCGGACTATTTTATTCCCTTTATTGGTTTTGCAAAGATCCTGGGCTCCATCGCTATTCTTATTCCGGGTTTGAACAAATTAAAAGAATGGGCCTATGCCGGTTTAACGTTTGACCTCATTGGTGCGGTGTACTCGATTGTTGCAAAACAAGGCTTCGATCCAGGCATGCTGGTTATGGTTTTGGTGTTTGCAGTGTTGGCCGCTTCTTACTATTACAATACCAAATTGCACAGTGCAAGATTTAAAGAAGTGCATTAAAAACATTCACAATGGATGCCATTGAAGAATATGGACTTGCCTTTCCGCCTAAGGTTCAAACCATTTTAAAAAAACTCAGGCGCATTATAAAAAAATCAGCCCCGGATGCGGTGGAAGGAATGTCCTATGGTATGCCGGGTTATAAAACCAATGGTAAACCTTTGATCTATTTTGCAGCATACAAAAATCACATTGGTTTATATGCTACCCCAAAAGGACACGAGGCTTTTGCAAAAGAGCTGGCAAGATACAAACAAGGCAAGGGCTCGGTTCAGTTTCCGCTGGATGAACCCATGCCTTACGATTTAATCGAACGTATTGTGGCTCTAAGAGTAAAACAAAACGCAGAAAAGGCGGGGAAATAAGCCCTTTACTGAACAACCTGAATTTTCTTATTTTTAATTACCTTAGAAGTGATAATCACCTATGGTAAGCAACGCGGTTTTTCGGACCCTGGCCCTGCAGTTTGAGAATTGCAGTGAAGCGCCGCATTTTGAAAAGACCTCGTTCAGGGTGAAAAACAAAATCTTCGCAAGCCTGGATGAGAAAAACAATCGCGCAGTCATCAGGCTGGATGCGATTAACCAATCTGTTTTCTCGGCATTTGATAAAAACGTTATCCATCCGGTTGAGGGGGCCTGGGGCCGGCAAGGCTGGACGATGGTGGAGCTAAGTAAGGTGAGAAAGGACCTGCTCAAGGACGCACTAAGTGTGGCGTATGAGCTCCTTGTCCAAAAGAAAACCGGAAATAAGTCCGGCAAAAAGACAAAACGGTTCACTAACACATCCGGGTAAAATGCAACAAGATACCAAACACATCCTGCTTGAAACCGAACGATTGGTGTTGCGACGTATGCGATTAGATGACGCGGAGTTTGTGTTAAACTTATTAAACACCAAGGCATGGATAAAATACATTGGTGACCGGAATGTAAAAACTACAGAGGCGGCTCGGGAGTACATAAAAGAAAAAGTTCTGATGGGTTATTCCATCAACCGACTCGGCATGCTGCTTGTGGAGTTAAAAGCCGATGGAAAGGCATTGGGCATTTGCGGTCTCGTGGAGCGGGAGGGTCTGGAAGCGCCGGATATAGGTTTTGCTTTTTTGCCTGAATTTATGGGAAGGGGATATGCCCTCGAAAGTGCTGAGCCGATTCTCAACTATGCCAGAGTGAAGCTTGGAATCCCAAAAGTTCAGGCCATTACGATAAAAGAGAATGAATCTTCTATTCGTTTACTGGAGAAATTGGGAATGACGTTTATTAAAACCATACGAATTCCAAACGATGAGGAAGAATTGATGTTGTTTGAAATTGAATTTAAAAACCGGATATGATAGGAAAAAAGAGTTTGGGCTGGATTTTGTTTTACTTGCTGGGCATAGCGGCTTGTACACATCAGGAAAAAGGGGGGCAAAGCACCGAAGCCAAAAAGAACAAACATCAGGAGGCAGATTGGGTTGGCGTATACCGGGGCGTTTTACCCTGCGCCGATTGTGAAGGCGTTGTCACCATGATCCATCTTAAAAATGACCTCACCTACGTGAAAAGTATGCAGTATACCGGAAAATCATCAGAGTTGTTTACACAGTACGGAAGTTTTCAGTGGAACAGGGAGGGCAACATCCTTACCCTGATGCCCTGGGAAAAAGAGGAGATAAACGAGGAATCAAAAGCCAAAGAAGCTGTAAAGGAAATGTATCAGTTGGGGGAAAATCAATTGATACAATTGGATAAGGAGGGGAAACGCATGAAAGGACCTCTGGAACACAACGCAATCTTAATAAAACAGGACTTTGATAAAGACATCCGCGAAAAATACTGGAAACTGATAGAGTTGAAAGGAAAAGCCATTGCGGTGAATGAAAACCAAAAACGGGAAGCACACCTTGTGTTGAGAACAAAAGATCAAAGAGTAACGGGACACGGAGGCTGCAATGCCTTTGGTGGAAATTATCTGCTTTCCGAAGGCAACCGCGTTAAGTTCTCATCTCTGATGAGCACGAAAATGTTTTGCGCGGAAATGGAATATGAGACAGAGTTTTTAAATGTGCTGCAAACCTGTGATAACTATACCATAGCGGGAGACACCTTAAGTTTGAACAAAGCCCGCATGGCCCCATTGGCCAAACTGGTGGCCGTGTATTTCAGATAACATGAGCAAAACCCTTCATACCATTTGTGAAGAATTTTTCATTAACACCAAATTGCTTTCTGCCCGTGCCTTAAAGTCCCTGCAGCCTTTAATGCTGTTAAAAGAGTTTTCAAAGAACACGGTTTTTATTAAAGCAGGACAAACAAATTCAAAAGAATACGTTATTGTTCAGGGGTTTTGCAGGAGTTTTTTGCAGAATCAGGATGGCAATGAAATCAGTTTTGCATTTTACAAATCCGGAGAAGTGTTGCCCCCGCATTTGATCCGTACCCGAAAAGAAAAGGCTTTGTACCATTTTCAGGCTTTAACCGAACTGCAAGTGATCGAATTTGACGCAGCCGCTTTTTTAAACCTGATGATTGAAGATCTTGAAATTAGGAATTTTGGAAATGAAGTGTTGAAAAATGAATTGCTGAAAAAAACCACTAAAGAAATTGCCCTGGCAACGCTTAGCGCAAAGGAACGTCTTGAGGAATTCAGAAAGGAATACGCACTTCTCGAAAATCTCATCCCTCACCCCATTATCGCCTCTTATTTGGGCATTACCAATGTGTCTCTGTCACGCCTCCGGGCCGAACGCCCCTCACCTTTAACAGGGTTTGATCCACGGCTCTGAAGAAAATCGCAATCCGGTTCAAATTTTAAATTCTCACATAAAAATGTGATGGGTCCCCGGCCACATTTTATCAAATGTTAATGCCTGCCCGTATGCTTCTGCAGAATTTTGCCGAAACATTTAAAACCCATTCACAATGAAAAAAACAAGCTTACTTTTGATCATGGCCTTAACAATTGGCCTTAGAGCGCAGCAAACCGACGCTCCGGTAAAAAATTACATTTCCCTGGAACTCGATCCGGCACCTTTTATTCTTGGAGGCTATTCCTTCAGTGTAAAGTTCAGCCCTAAAAAATTGAACCACTACAGCTTTATGGCATCGGTGTACAGTTCAAATTTTCCCGACAAAATGATGTCGAAAGAAAATTATGATAAGGGATTCAGGGATTTGAAACTCGAAACCAGTTATGCCCTGTTTGCCGATTATTTTATTCGTCCCGACCGCCAGGGCTGGCATTTTGGAGCGTCTACCTTTTTTTATAGCAAAAGCGTGGGCATGGACGACAGTGCTGAACGTACGGCGTTTAAAAGCATTTACCCTAACCTGAGAATTGGGTACATGTACAAACCTTTCAAAGCTTCGGGTTTTTATATTAATCCCTGGTTGAATTTTGGCAAAGAGCTGGTGACCTCCGGTAGCACTGTTTTAAAAGGTGCGGATTACGGAATGAGCAATTGTTCTTATGTTTTGGCGCTACACCTTGGGTATCAGCTGAGCTTCTGAACAAAAGTCCATGCCAGAATCATGAAATAGTTTAAGCCAAATTGTTTATCTTGTAAGTGAAAACCTTTAGCGGCAGATTTTATGCAGTAAAGGTTTTCCTTCATTAATAATGGAACTCAAAGAAGGGATAAAAACCACCTCGGCCAAATCGGCACTGGCCTGGAGAAAGTGGCTTGAGAAAAACCATCTCAAGCAGAAGTCGGTGTTTTTGATCATCTACCGAAAAAAATGCGAGGTGCCCAGCGTGTATTACTCTGAGGCGGTGGATGAAGCCCTGTGTTTTGGCTGGATAGATTCAGTACCTAAAAAAAGAGACGCTGTAAGTTACTACGTATTGTTTTCCAAAAGGAATCCAAAAAGCAACTGGAGCCGAGTAAACAAATTAAAAGTGGAACGTTTATTGAAAGAAGGCAAGATGACGGAAGCCGGTCAAAAAATGATTGACCTGGCCAAAACCACCGGCACCTGGACGGCATTGGATCATGTGTCGGACCTCATCGTGCCTGAGGACCTGCAAACCATGTTGTTGAAAAACAAAAAGGCATTGAAATACTTTGAGGCATTTTCGCCCTCGGCCAAGCGGGGAATACTGGAATGGATACACACGGCCAAACGAATGGAAACCCGTCAGAAACGCCTGAAAGAAATTGTGCAACTGGCAGCCAAAAACATCAAAGCCAATCAATACCAACCTTCAAAAAAATAACACATGGACCCCAATCAAATCAGCATCAATACCTTTAATGACCTGGCTGACTTGTATCAGGAGAAGTACTTTCATCTGCAGGAGTACAACGCCACGTATACGCTTTTCTGCGAGCAGGTTTTAAAACCGGGTGCAAAAGTTTTAGAGCTGGGTTGCGGGCCGGGTAACATCACCAGGTATTTGCTTTCACAACGACCGGATTTTCAGATACTGGCCACCGATGCTGCACCTAATATGACGGAACTTGCAAAAAAAAACAATCCTGCAGCGGAGGTGAGGGTGATGGATGCAAGAGATCTGAGCGTAATAACACAAACCTTTGATGCGCTTGTATTGGGATTTTGTTTGCCTTATCTAAACAAAGAGGATGTAACGCGTTTGTTTGAAAACGCTTACCGGGTATTAGAGGAGGGCGGTACAATGTACCTAAGCACCATTGAAGGAGAGTATAAGAACTCCTCCCTGCTAAGCAGTGCAAGCACGGGTCGCTCGGTTTACACGTACTACTACAACGAAGAGTTGCTAAAACAGTTGTATGGTGCAAATCGGTTTGAGCTTTTACACAGCAGCAGGATACAATTAAATCATCCGAATACACCTGATAATGCAGACCTGATTCTCATCCTGCGTAAAAAGTAAAGCCATACAGATTTAAATTCGAAGCGAATGCATTATCTTTAATGTGTATGAAATGCATTTTGTCTAAGACCCTAGTTCCCCTGATCTTTTTGATTTTTACGAATTCAGGCCAGTGGAAGGCTCAGGCATTGTATTTTCCACCCATCAATGGTTCGGAGACCTGGGACACGCTTTCTCCGGCAGCTTTGGGTTGGTGCACCAATAAAATCGATAGTTTGTACAACTACCTGCAACAGGAAAACACCAAAGGTTTTATGGTGTTGAAGGATGGCAAAATTGTTTTGGAAAAATACTTTGGCACCTTTACGAAAGACAGTGCCTGGTACTGGGCTTCAGCCGGAAAAACACTTACTTCATTTTTAATCGGGCAGGCGCAGGAAGAAGGATTTTTAAAAATTACCGATACTACTTCCGACTATTTACTCCCGGGTTGGACCAATTGCACCCCTGCAAAAGAAGAGAAAATTACTATTTGGCATCAACTCACAATGACATCAGGCCTGGATGATGCGGTACCTGATAACCATTGCACGCTGGATACTTGCCTGGATTACAAGGCGGATGCAGGCACGCGCTGGGCTTACCATAACGCGCCATATACCTTGCTTGAAAAAGTTATTGTGAACGCCACATCCATACCCATTAACACCTTTACTCAAACCCGATTGAAAAACAAAACCGGCATGAGCGGGACCTGGTTAACGATAGGGTACGATAATATTTATTACAGCAGATTGAGGAGCATGGCCCGATTTGCTCTGCTTGCTCAAAACAATGGTGTTTGGAACAGCGATACTTTATTAGCGGATGCGGTTTATCTCAATCAAATGGTAAACACCTCACAAAATATTAATCTGTCCTACGGTTATCTGTGGTGGCTGAATGGAAAAGCTTCTTACATGGTTCCGGGACTTCAGATACAGGTACCAGGCTCATATGCGCCGGATGCTCCTTCGGACATGGTAGCGGGAATTGGAAAAAACGGGCAGATCATGAGCATTGCCAAAAGTAAAGGTCTGGTGCTTTTACGCATGGGTAATGCCCCGTCAACCAACAGCGAGGTGCCTTATCTGATTTGCAATGAAATGTGGAAACGTTTGAATGCCATTATGTGTGTTGGTACCGGTTTGAATGAAACTTCAGAAGAATATCCCTACGTTAACGTTTTCCCCAATCCGGTAAGCGATGTACTTCACATCAATGTCAATGGAGCGATTTCAGGCCCAATTCAAATTATTGATTCATTCGGACAGGTTATTATTCAATCAGAACAAACACCCATCAGGGTGAGTGAATTGCCAGCCGGCTTGTACTTTTTGTCTTTCAGGCAAAACGCAAGGCTCTGTACTGCAAAATTTATCAGGGAATAAGGCTATAAAAGAAAATTACATAGCTTAGTATAAACTTTAAATCCAAAAAAAATGATGCCAAACATTCAAATCAATTTTATGGCCATTGGAATAGCGGTGGTCGCGAACTTTTTTCTGGGATACCTGTGGTACACCCCCTTGTTCGGAAAGCTTTGGGCCAAAGAGCTCGGATTGAACCTGGATCAGAAACCACCGGCTTCGGAATTCATAAGAGGCTTGATTATCATGGTTGTCGGAAACTTTTTGATGGCCTGGGTTTTTGCGCACAACATCGCAGTGTGGAATCCTGCGACCTGGGGTTTACCGGTAGGTGAAATGACTTCCTCCAGCATGGCGGTACCGGCAGCCTTCTTTACGTATCTGGGGTTCTATTTGCCGGGCGACCTGAGCAGGATGGCCTGGGAAAATAAATCCCTGAAACTTTTTGCGATTAACACCTCTTATCATTTTCTCTCGCTCCTTGTGGCATCTTTGATTATTTCCAACATGTAAGGGGCAGTTCTTTCCTTGACAAAACAAAAACTCCCGGGCCAGGTGTCCGGGAGTTTTACTTTTTTAAACAATTAACTCACAACTATGGTTTTATCAGTAAACCTGTTGGTATTCAGGCGATACCTGAGGTAATAGGTTCCCTTTCCCAAATCGCTGATTTTAATCTGAGTTGAATGTGGCAGAGCTTTTTTGCTAATCAACAATTCGCCTTTGTTATTGTAAAGCAAGAGTTCGGCCCCTTCTGTAGTACCTTCTACCTTAATGTACTCAGAGGTGGGGTTGGGATAAACCTTAATGTTAACGGCTGAGTCCGGTTTTATGAGACCCTTGCCTTCTTTGGTGTTTTTGCTTTTGTCCTCAAAGGTCAAAGCTTGTGATTTGTTGTTACCGGCCTGAATGTGTGTAATACACAGCAAAAGCAGGATCAGTAGACGGATAATGGTATTCATGACTTATTTTTTTCGACAAAAGTAGAGCAGGTAAAGACGGATTTATATAGCATATTGATGTGAATTGGAATTGTTCCGGGTTTTTCCTCATTCCCGCAGAATAACATATTTATGCGATTGAATTTTGACGAGAGTACAAATACTTTTATTTTCACAAATCGCGGGAGGTGTCGTGAGAATTTATAAGCGTTATACTTATTTTCAGATATGCCGGGGCCTAATGTGTGCCCTGTCTCTTTTAGTGAACACAAGTTTGTGCGCACAAAGCCAATCCCCGATTTTTTCACGGATTGATAAGCTCAAAGGGGCGGTTACCAGTTTTCCGATGGATGTGGTGGTGGATAAGGACTACCGCTATTGGATAGCCACCTTCAATGGTTTGATTGAATACAATGGGAATGGGTATAAAACGTATCAAATGCCATTTTATCAGAACAATGCATTGGGTTCAGCTTATATTTTCCGCTTGTTTTTTGAAAACGACAGCATTTTGTGGATTGCACATGGCAGCGGCATAGCCAAATTCAACATTTACAAAAAACAGTTCGAGCTGGTGCCCATTTTAAATGTGCCAATCAGCACCTCTTTGAATTTTATCGAAACGTTTATGGATTCCGGTGGTAAGCTCTTTTTTATCTCTACCCAATTGAATCTGTTGTATTACGATGCAAAGGATAGGGTGGTAAAATCGTTTGACGCGATTGATCTGAAAAAAACCGGGTTCATCTACAAGATATCGGAAAGTAAAGACCGAAACTATTACCTCATCCATTCAAAGTATGGATTGAAGTTGTTTGATAAAAAAAGCAATACACTGTTGGATGAAAAGCATTGCCCGGAAGAATACAGGTGGACTTTCAGAAAAGAATTCAGAGGGTCAATTAACGACCATGCAGAGATTGCTGGACTGAAATATATTTCGATACAGGATAGTGCCAGTGCACTTTATACTGTTCTTCAGTTTGAGGAAGCTAAAAATGAGATCATCCCCCTTCCCACGCGGTCGAACAAAGGACGTTTGTTGTTTGTTGATTCCAATTCCAAATTGTGGATTTACGGTTTTGGTGGAAAAGACGAAGCGTATTTGCATGATCCTTTGAGCGGAAAAAGTTTTCCCCTGCCGGATAAAGAAAAGAACAGCTCAGAAGTAGATTTTACCTTGTGTTACAAGGTGATGGAAGACCATGAAAAAAATATCTGGCTTTGCACCAACACCGGCTTGTTAACCTACAACCCTTACCAAAGTGATTACACCATCATCAGTAAAGATCTGCCAAAAAACATTTACAGCTACATAGAGCAAGTTGACAGCGTAACCATTTGGTTCGGTACCTTATACAACGGCATTTATGAGTACAAGGTGAGGGAAAGGCGATTTACCAATTATAATTTTTTGAAACGCACCGGCGATCAGGATTTTAATGACATCTGGCAGATTTTGTGCACCAGAAAAAACGACCTCATCTGGGTACTTCACCAGAATGGTAAAGTGAGTCGCTATGATGTGAAAGAGAAACAATTTGTCCACTACAGGGATAGCATTTTCAGGGAAGAGGACATGTCCTATGCGGATGATGATGCCGGCAATCATTTTTTTGTGACCACCAGCGGCAGAGTGATTGTTTACAATCCGGCAAGAGATAAATTTCAATTTTACCTCGATCTTGCAGATGTGAGAGGTTTGCCTGAAGAAATTGAGGTAAGCGACATTCTGGCTACCGGCAATAAAATTTTATTGATTGCCACCACCGGGCACGGTTTAATTAAACTCGATACCAAAACCCGGGCTTTTAAGATATTTAAAGTAGATCCCGACAAACCTAATTCCCTCCGCAGCAACATGATTAACCTTCTCAAGCGTTTTGATAAGGAGCAGGTGTTTGCCGGAACTACCAATGGCATATTTTCATACAACCTTACTAACGATAGTATTCACAATTATTATTACAATGATCAATTTAATCTGGGTTTTGTGTATCAGCTCTGTCCTGATAAAAACAAAGATTATCTCTATTTCATAGGCACTAACCGCATGTACCTTCTGAACTGGAAAACGAAGGATATTATTGATCTTGGCAGAAAATCGAACATTGACAGGGCCAACCTCACGGAATTGCATTACAGTTTAAATTTGGAAAGGTTGTACGTGATTTCGGAAGAATCTATTTATGAATTACAGGTGAATCAGGACAACTTTACCCCGGTTTTAAAACCCACGCTCTATTCACTGGAAAGTTATGATAAGGTGTTCCCCATAAAAAACGATGGGGAAATTTTTCTTGGGAAAACCTACACCTCTTTCAGGATCAGTTTTGGCGCATCTACGTATAAATTTAAAGATGATCTGGAATATTACTACAGCTTTGACAACAACGACTGGGTACCGGCGCTAACCAATGAAATCGCCTTCAGCAACATCAGAGGAGGAGATCACGTGTTTAAATTAAAATTGGTATACAAAGGCAACCGCAGTATCAGCAGCGAAACAAGCCTATACATACACGTAAAAAAGCGTTTTCATGAAACGTATTGGTTTTTTGGCCTCGTTCTCACTTTGGCCCTGTTGTTGCTTTATGTTATTTATAAGATAAGGGTAAACAAACTTTTAGCCATTGAAAAACTAAGGTTTCAATTGTCAAGGGATCTGCACGACGATATGGGTTCAACCCTGAGCACCGTAAATATTTTAAGCAGTATTGCGAAGTCAAAACTCCGAAGCGATCCTGAACAAAGTTTATCCTACCTCGAGCGCATTTCCTCTACTTCACAGCAAATGATGGAGAGCATGGATGATATCGTTTGGAGCATTAACCCCATGAACGACACCATGGACAAACTGGTGAATAAAATGCGGGCATTTGCAGGCGGTATACTGGAGCCTTTACAGATAGATTTACAACTGCTGTGTGATGACAGCGTTAATCACCTGAAACTGAACATGGCCTGGAGGAGGGATTTTTATCTGATTTTTAAAGAAGCCATCAACAATGCCGCGAAATACTCCTCTTGTACACGCGTAAAAGTGGAAATGTTTTTAAAGGGCAAAATGCTGCATCTGAAAATACGCGACAATGGAGTAGGATTTGTTACGAAAGGCAATACCGAGGGAAATGGACTAGGAAATATGAAAAAAAGAGCCGGAAATTTAAAGGCAAAACTCAGTATAGAAAGTGTTAGTGGCGAAGGAACAGCCATTGAATTAATAGTAGACTTAAATAAATTATGATTAAGATATGTATATATGAAGACAACAAACAAATGCGGGAGAGCCTATGTTTGTTAATTGAAAGCAGCGGTGATTTTAAACTGGAAGCCTCCTTTGGGCACTGCGTCGATGTGGTGAACGATTACAAACGCAACCGTCCGGATGTGATACTAATGGACATTGATATGCCGGGCAAATCGGGAATAGAAGGGCTTATTGAACTAAGAACGGCCGGCATCACAGAAGTGAAAGTGGTCATGTTAACAGTGTTCGACGACAACGCCAACGTGTTTGAAGCCATTAAAAACGGGGCGAACGGTTACCTTCTGAAAAAAACTCCACCAGCCCAGTTGTTACAATACCTGAAAGATGCCTACGAGGGAGGCGCGCCCATGACCTCAAGTGTGGCGACCCAGGTGCTGAACATGTTCACCGAAGTGTACAAACAAAAAAACGACAACTACAATTTATCGGAAAGGGAAAGAGAAGTACTTAAAGCACTCGTGAAAGGCTACTCTTATAAAATGATTGCGGATGAATTGTTTATTTCAATCGACACGGTTCGCAGCCATATCAAAAAGATTTATGAAAAAATGCACGTGAACAGCAAAACAGAAGCAGTGGCTCTGGCATTCCGTAATAATTTACATTAAGGTCATAACAGAATTTTAGAATTTGTTGCATAAACCGGGTATTCGCCCGGTTTTTTGCTTTTTTAGGAGAGCATTTCACACAGATATGTGATTGAAAAGGGCCTTTTACCGCGCCATCTTTGCTCAAAAAAAAAACCATGAAAAAAACGATTTTAAATTTAGTACTGGCCGGAATGGTATTACTAAGCTCAAAAGGCGCGGCGCAGGTAAGCGCTTATACCTTTTCTCAGTCCACCGGGGCTTATGGTCCGCTTAACACTGGTTCTTTGGTTGGTGGCACCGTTCAGGACGACGATGTTACTCAGGTAGCCTTGCCATTTGGATTTACTTTTAATGGAACCACCTATTCAACCGTAAACGTTTGTTCAAACGGTTACATGAGTTTTGCTGCACTCAGTGGGTTTGAATATTCGGCCATATCCGATCAGCAAACCTCTGAGTTGATTGCGCCCTTTGCACAGGATTTGTTTATGGGTACTGTGATTACAGGCGATTTGACCCAGGGCAGCAACACCATTACCAATGTGTCTTTCATCAACAACCTGAACATTGGCGACAGCATAATGGATTTTCTGGGTGACTTTGGCAATGTTAACCCTATTATCACCGGTATTTCGATGAATGCCATTGTGGTCAACATCAACGCTCAGAATACGGTGCAAGGGACTGATATTTTTATTAATAATGGCAGCATCCGCCAGAATGTGAGTGGTACAAGCCCGAACCGGGTAGCGGAATTTGAATACAAAAACATGACACGTTTTGCTGTTCATGATGAGGTAATCAATTTTAAAGTGCGTTTATTTGAAACCAGCAACAAAATTGAATTTGCCTACGGTCCTATGTTTGTGAGTTTTATAGCTACGCCAACAGAGGTGGGTTTAAAAGGAGCAAGCAGTTTGGACTTTAATTCCCGTTTGGTGGATGCAAACAACACCTGGGCGAGTTCAAATACCTCAAGTTTGATTACCGACTTTTGTGATTTTTCTGTTTCAAGCATGCCAGGCACAGGTTTAACTTACACCTGGAATCCCGCCGCATGCTCAAGTCCTGTGCTGAACGTGGTGCAATCAAATTCAGCCATTTGTGCAGGACAAAGTGCCACGCTGATTGTATCCGGGGCTACCACCTACAGCTGGTCAAACGGAGCTTCTACTGCAACCATCAGTGTTAGTCCGGCCAATACCACTACCTACACGGCCTATGGTTTTAACGGCTCCTGCAGTTCAACATTAAGCGTGGTACAACAGGTTATTCCTTCTCCTGCACTTAACGTGACCCAATCGAGCAGTACCATTTGTGCAGGTCAAAATGCTACTTTAACGCTAAGTGGAGCGGCTTCCTACAGCTGGTCAACCGGTTCCATGGCAGCCTCTATTGTAGTGGCTCCGGCGAATACAACAAGCTATGTAGCCTATGGTTTTAATGGATCTTGTGCTTCTACATTAAACATTGTGCAAAGCGTTACACAAAATCCAACGCTCACTGTAGCTCAAACCAAGTCGGTAATCTGCAGAGGCACCAGCGCTACTTTAACCGTTAACGGCGCAAACACCTATACCTGGAGCAATGGAGCCAGCGCTTCTGTAGTGGTGGTGAGTCCTACCCTTAGCACCACGTATACTGTAACCGGTGCCAATGGTTTGTGTGTGGCACAAAAAACCATCACGCAATTGGTAAGTGCCTGCACAGGAATCACTGAAGAAGACAGAGGGACTAAAAATTTAAGCGTTTTTCCAAATCCATTTACAAATGAATTCACTGTGGTGAATGTTTTTGAACAGGAAGCGAATGTAAATCTGTTTGATATGTTAGGCAATTGTGTTTACACAGGAAAAATTGCGGCAGAGGCAAATGAAACCATTTCAAGCGCTCATTTGCAAAGCGGTATGTATCTCCTGGTTATCGATAACGGAAATCAAAAAGCATCACGTAAAGTGATCAAAAACCAATAAGATTAGGTTGGTTAAAAGGGCCATTCTCAAAAGGGGTGGCCTTTTTTATTTTACCCGCACTGAAAAGCATTTTGTTCAAGTCCTGTTTTCAGGAGGGTCGTTCTAAAACCACATCAAAATGTGATGGACAAAGCACTTTAAACACTGCAATTTTGTAGGAGAAGTATACACTGAAATGAAATCAGGCAGCTTATACAAATTCGGTTTCTGCAAACAAATAAAAAAAGCCATTCGCCAAGAGATACTTCTATCTATGGCAGGCATTACTTTGATTTTTATATCCTGTAAAACCCCTGATTTGCTTTTGTCACATGAACTTAAAAGGGATACAGTTGCCTATGATGTTAGAGGTCGTCAGGGCCTCATGATAAATCAGGTGCTAAGCTTCGGACCATTTAAAACTTCCAGGGTAAAAAGGGGATGGACACAGAGCTACGACATTCCTTTTCTATTAAGGTTTCAGGGCAGTAAGGAGAGGTTTAGTTTTACTCAACTATGCGGGGATAGCCTTAATGCAGGGGTGTTTTGTTTAGGTAAATTACAATCAACAGAGTTGGAACTGGTGGATGATTATTTGGGCATTTCCATGGAGTATGAAAATACCTTCTCAGGCAGCATTGTTTTTACGAAAACTAATTTCTGGGATTTTGTGATCAATAACCCCGATGCAGGGTATGGCAATGGAGAATATGCCACCAGGGGTTTTGTCAGAAGCAATAACGGACAAATCATAGAAATTATACCCGTAAACCGACTTGAAAACCATAAAGGATTGAAAAATATTGATAATTATGGTTTTGAGTTTTACATCGAAAGTATACCTGTGGCAGCGGTATCCGCAATGAATAAGGGTAAAGTTTGGCTGCGTTCCGGATTGAGCAAAGAACAGAGCTTGGTGTTGAGTGCCTTGTGCAGCGCTATCCTGATCAAGTCCAATCTGTAGGCACTCACATTGGAGTGAAAGTAGATGGAAACTTAATTAATGAAGCTTACTTTTGATGCGTGAAAACCATTAACAATAAAATAAATCATTTACGTGATGTGATTCATGAAAAATGTCCAAGGTGCAGACAAGGGCATGTTTTTAAACAGAATGTAAGTTTCATGCAATTACCTATCATGAATGATAGATGTGAAAAATGTAATTACAAATACGACAGAGAGCCGGGATATTTTATTGGTGCCATGTATATAAGCTACGGTTTAGCCATTCTGCAGGGAATAATTACATTTTTAATTATACACTTAACATTTCCCGCACTCTCAACTATTTGGAAAACACTATTTGTTATACTTGTCATCTGTGTTTTCGGTCGTAAAAATTATAAATTGTCCCGTGTAATTTATATTCACATTTTTCCCTGGTAAATCTAAGGAGGTTTAAAACCCACCATTGGATTAACTTTACAAAGTTGATGCCATTAAATTAAAAAGTGGCTATTCTTTAAACCCCTGTGAAAGGCGTTTCTTTTTTCAGTAACTTGTTTAACAAAAAGTTAAGGGGCAGATATGGTGTCCAAAATAAGATATTTTAAAAACCGAATTAGTATTGGTGTTTTCGCCTTGATGTTCGCACATGGGATTCAAGCACAAGTACTGGTGGATTGTTCTAATTTGCATTTAAGTGCCGATACATTTTATATAAGCCACACCCAAAACACCACCGTTGTTGGAGATTTACATTACCTCGACACCAATATGGCTGTATACCCGGTGTTGCGTTTAATCCTGGAAGATACATCCATGATTACTTCACCCAACATCATGGTTCTGTCTTTTTTGGCATATCCCATTGACTCTCTCGAACAGTTCAATTTCCCCATTCATTTTAAAACAACAAATTATCCCGGCAACACAGTTGTCAGCGGATGGTTTCATGTTTACGATTCCGACATGCCCGGAGATTCAATCGTGACTTGTTATTTCCCGATTAAACTTTTTCTTCAAAATCCGCTTTCTGTCATTGAACCTTTGAACAATGCCCCGGCCGTTACAATTTATCCGAATCCTATAAACAATTGCTCAATCGTTCAATTTGAAAATACCAAGGGCGAATATTTTTCTTTCCGGTTATACGACTTAAACGGAAAGCTGGTGTACAATAAAGTTAAAATTGGAGAGGGAAAAACTCTGTTGGAAGTACCGGATCTCATGAACGGCATGTATTTGTACAGACTAAGTGGAGAATGGGGAACAATAATAAATGGAAAGGCAGTACTTAATAAATAAATAAGCTAAAGTCTTTTTGATTCGTTGGTTTGCACTGATAGTGAAATCATCTTTCAATTGATTTACCGGCAAAACAGAAACTAATAATTAAGTAAATTTGAAACCTATCATGAACATAAAAATGCGTAAACCAACATTCTTAACTTGTGTGCTCTGCATTTTGATTAGCAAAAACTGCTTTGCACAAAATTACACCTGGAAAAAGGGCAGCAACAGCATCAATCAAACAGGAATGTATGGTACCATGGGCGTACCTGCGGCCACTACTACTCCAGGAAGCAGAAACAATGCGGTGAGCTGGACGGATGCCTCAGGGAAATTTTGGTTGTTTGGAGGCTTTGGAAACGACGCCATGAGTTTTAACCAGTTGAATGATCTTTGGAAATACGACCCGCTGACAAATCAATGGACCTTTATAAAAGGCAACACCATAGGTGCTCAGAGTGGGGTTTACGGAACCATAGGAGTGTCAGCGGTGTCTAACAATCCCGGTTCAAGAAGCAAGGCTGTTTCATGGAGGGATGCTAACGGAGACTTTTGGTTATTTGGAGGTAATGGTTTTGATGGTTCGGCTCAGCAAGGTTTTTTGAATGATTTGTGGAAATACTCCCCCTCCACCAATCAGTGGACCTGGATGAAGGGGAGCGCGAACATTGATCAGCCCGGTGTTTACGGCACCCTGGGTGTTGCATCAGCGGGCAATACGCCCGGAGCAAGACAAGGTGCAGTTTCCTGGACCGATGCTTCGGGTAATTTATGGCTATTTGGTGGTTTTGGATACGAAGCTACTTCTAACTTAGGTCTGTTAAACGACTTATGGAAATACAACATCGCGAGCAACCAATGGACCTGGGTAAGGGGTAGCAATTCATACGATCAAAATGGAACATACGGAACACTTGGAGTACCCTCTGCTTTGAACAACCCAGGGGGAAGGGCCTACCAAAATGCATGGACCGATGCTTCAGGAAATTTTTGGCTTTTGGGAGGTTTAGGTTATCCGGCTGCAGGGGTAATTGTTGGACACCTCAATGATTTGTGGAAATACAATCCATTAAACAATCAATGGACCTGGATAAACGGAAGCAATGGTGTAAATACACTTGGAGTTTACGGAACTCAAGGCATCCCATCTGCTGCAAACTTTCCCGGCAGCAGAGTTTCGGGTGTTACCTGGACCGATGCATCAGGAGATTTATGGTTAATGGGTGGTTACGCTATGGGCTATTTAATCGCTACAGTGGATTTTATGAATGATTTATGGAGATACCACATTGCTACTAATGAATGGACCTGGATTAAAGGCGGAAACACCATTTCACAAGCCGGGGTATATGGCACACAAGGAATTCCTTCCGCCCTCAATACCCCGGGTGGCAGAGATGGGGCGGTTGCCTGGCAAGACAACAGCGGTAGCTTCTGGTTATTTGGGGGGAATGGATACGATACCAATAGCCAAACAAGCAGTGGTAATTTGAACGACTTGTGGAAGTTCGGTTCTTGCAACTCACAAACACTTTCAGTAACGGCTAGTCCATCTGTTTTGTGTGAAGGCGATACCGCCATCTTAAGTGCAAGTGGCGCAACATTGTATTCCTGGAACAACCAACAAGCCGGCAGCAGTATCACAGTTTCACCTTCAGGCAGCACTAACTTCACAGTGCAGAGCGCTGATCCGAACGGCTGTGGAAATTTTGCAACGTTTAGTTTGGTAGTCAACCCACTACCTTCTGTTACGGCAATGAGTTCCGACCCCTGGGCTTGTTTCGGGTATACCGTATACCTTTCGGCTTTTGGCGCTTCAACTTACACATGGAACACCAACCAAACCGGTGCCATTATTCAAGTGACTGTTAACTCCACTTTATACTCGGTAATTGGAACCAGTACAGCCGGATGTACCGACACAGCATCTGTATCTCAGGTATTTGTAATATGCGAAGGACTGAACGAAAACCAATCACAGCAAGAACAGTTGAGTGTTTTTCCGAATCCTTCAAACGGGGATTTAACTTTGACCTATTTAGGTGAAACCATTCACACCTCCTTAAAGGTGTTTAATGGATTGGGACAATGTGTGTTTGAAACTTTCAATGTTAGAAGCGGCGATAAACTTAACATCAATCTTTCCAAAGGATTGTACACACTTTTTATTGAAAGTAAAAGTCACAGCCCACATGTTATGAAGTGGGTGGTAGAATAATTCCAGTGCAGTAGGCGGCCTTGTTACGCTGGCAAATTAAGCTCGCAAGTGCGATAGCAGATTCCTGTCTAAAAAAAAATCCTGCAAGCGTATTGCAGGATAAGTAGCCCCGACAGGAATCGAACCTGTATCTAGAGTTTAGGAAACGCTCGTTCTATCCATTGAACTACGGGGCCCAAAAATCAGGCCACAAAACTACAAATTCTTTGCGCTTTATGGACGAATTATTTTATGATGTCCTTTTTCCTCACCGTTCATATCCCTTATGCTCAGGATATAAACCCCCGAAGCCAAAGGCAAAACGTTAAGTTCAGAAACCAGACCCAGATCTCCTTCTAAAACAGTTTTTCCATTCCCGTCAAATAAAGCATAGCGGCCTTTTACCTGGCCGGGATTTTCAATCTTTAAAACACTTTTGCAGGGATTGGGTCCTATTTGCAAGTGTGCAAAAGCTTGCGCATTTTCTTCAAAACCATCAGGATTTGGAGATACCCCCAGCGTCAAATCCCGCACTGAAGCCAACACTTTATTAATGAGCCAGTTTTTAGGATCGCATTGCACCGATGTAACATTCCCAATTAAAGGAAGGGTATAATTTTCTATGGCTTGTGAATGCATCACCCTTATTATCGTGTCTTGCATTGCAGTTCTGGTAATGCGGTATTCAATTGGGGTAATAAACAAGGGTGTCACCCCAGGCATACTCACGCTTTGTGTGCTTTTGAGAAAAAACTGACCATTAGCAAAATTATAGCGGATGTCAAAGGTAGGGTAACCTTCTCCATAATACCATTGGTTAAAAAACTGCGTTGGATTGATGCCGGTTTGCGCCTGATAATAATTTTGAAAGTCAACAGCGGAAGCCGTTTTGTTTTTGTAAAAATTTTGAAAACTCCTGAGTGTATTAAACCAAAGCGAGTCGTTATTGGTTAAGAATCTCAAACTATGTATGATGGCACCACCCTTATCATACGTCAAACGCCCTGAAAAAATTCGTCCCGTATTCATGGTATCGCTGCCGGTGAAAAAAATACTTCCACCCGCCTGGCTCATCACATTGTTGTGTACCGCATTCAGATTACCGGCGAAACTTGAAGGATCAAGAAATTCGGCTACCAGATGCTCCGTGTAAGAAGCCCAGCCCTCGTTGATCCAAATATCGCCCCAGCTTTTGCAGGTCACATTATCGCCCCACCATTGGTGACCAAGTTCGTGCGCGTTAATGTAATACTCAAAAAACCCCTGACTGGTCATGGTTTGGTGCTCCATACCTCCACTAAATGGGGCCATACAATTCCCGTACTTTTCTTTGTAAAAGGGGTACATCCCATATTTTTCACTTAAAAATTCCAATACCTGTGGCAGGTCATCCAAACTGGGTTTTTGCTGGTTGATCCAATTGTTGTTGTTGATGGCATTGTCGTAAATATAGTTTTGAATCAAAATGGAATCGTTGGGTAAGTACTGTGGATGCGCATAAAGATTGTATTCTTTGTACTTTGCAGTGGCCACCGAAATCAAATAGTAATTAATGGGGGTTCTGGATTTCCACTCGTAACGTTTTTTATTGCCCACATTCACCACATTGGTCAAAACGCCGTTCGACCCGGTTTTATTGGTTGAATCGGTGGTGACAAATACCCAACTCGAATCAATTTTATCTGTAAGAATTTGTTTGCAGGGCCACCAATGGTAACCCACAAAACTTTCGCTCAGCGACCAGGTGGCCTGATTGCCCCATGAGCCTGAAGTACCCAGATTATAGCCGCTTCCAATAGCACTTCCGCCAGAAGGGGCTGTACCGTTATAATAAATGGTAACCGTAAAGCTCGCACCATTATTAAGTGGTGTCGGGGCTTTTATTTTCACCATACTGTCCTGCCTTAACACGCTTACCAATTGGTTGTTAAAACGAACGGAATCAATAGTGTGATTTAGGTGAAGAAGCGTTTGAAAGGTATCCAAAGCCGCCATCGTAACAGTAGCCACTGTAGTTACCCCACCTTTGATGTATTTGGTGTTGCGCTCCAATGCCAGATTGAGATGCACAAATTTGATGTCGTATTTTATTTCATGCGAAGCTTGCGGTGAAAGGGCAGCCATTTTGGCTTCCATTTCTATCCGGGCTTTGTAGCTTTGTTGTTTGTGTTGGGCACAACGATGTTCCTGAGCGTTTGAATTTAAAGTCCATAAAGTCAGAACAAGAGCGAATGTTTTTTTCATATCAAAAAAATGAAGTTTAAAGTTAACCAAAAGTTACCGGCTTTCCTTCTGCTTTCTTTTATTTTCAAAAAACAATTAAGCCCTTAACTTTGCGCCCATGTTAAAAAACGATCTGGTACTACGTGCCGCAAAAGGTGAAGAAGTGGAACGCAGCCCGGTTTGGCTCATGCGACAGGCAGGCAGGATATTGCCCGAATACCGTGCCACCCGGGCCAGAGCAGCCAATTTTGTGGAGTTTGTCAAAAACCCCGAGCTTTCTGCTGAGGTCACCATTCAGCCGGTGGACATTCTGGGAGTTGACGCGGCCATCGTGTTCAGTGATATTCTTGTGATTCCCGAAGCCATGGGACTTCCCTATAAAATGATTGAATCCAAAGGTCCCTGGTTTGAAAACACCCTCAAAACCAAAGCCGATGTGGATGCTCTTCGTGTAGCTGAGGTAGGAGATCTGGAATACGTGATGAAAGCGCTTCAACTCAGTAAAAAAGGCCTTGATAACAGAGTGCCGCTCATCGGTTTTTCGGGTGCGTCATGGACCCTCCTGGCCTATATGGTGGAAGGCAGTGGAAGCAAAACCTTCAGCAAAGCCAAACAGTTTTTGTACACACAACCTGAATTGGCCCACCAAACCCTGCAAAAAATCACCGATTCCATCATTCATTATTTAAAAGGCCAGGTGAGCGCCGGGGCCGATATGCTTCAAATTTTTGATTCCTGGGCCGGTGTGCTCAGCGAACCCATGTATTACGAATTTTCACTGAAATACATTGCTCAGATTTGTGATGCCATTTCTCCTTTGGTTCCTATCACCGTCTTCGCAAAAGACGCACATTACGCCCTCCAAAAAATTGCTGAAACTTCCTGCAACACCATTGGTTTGGATTGGACGATTGATCCTCATCAAGCCAGAATGCAAACAAAAGGCAAAACCTTGCAGGGCAATGCCGATCCTTGTTTGTTATACGCTTCCGATGAAAAAATTGTTCTCGAAACCGAAGCCATGTTAAAGGCCTTCGGAAAACAGCGCTACATCTGCAATCTGGGGCATGGTCTGTATCCCGATTTAGATAAAGAAAAAGTAAAGCTTTTTGTAAACACCGTAAAAAACTTTAAAGGCTAAACATGAAAATAGCAATTGTTATCGGCTCTACAGGACTCATTGGTTCTGAACTGGTTCAGCAACTTTTAGGAAATTCAAATTACAGCAAGGTGCTGCTGCTGAATCGCCGGGCCAGTGGTTTAACGCATTCAAAACTCGCGGAGCGCATTATCAATTTCGACGCGCCTGACTTGAGCGGCGTGAACGGAGAAGACCTGTTTTGCGCGATTGGCACTACCATTCGCAAAGCGGGTTCCAAAGAAGCACAGTTCAAAATCGATTGTCAATACCCGAGCACCCTGGCTGCCCTCTTAAAACCTCAGGGCCTGAAACAAGTTGTCCTGGTGTCATCCATCGGGGCCGATGAAACCGCTTCTAATTTTTACCTGAAAACCAAAGGGCAACTTGAAAAAAACATACGGGATTTGGATTTCGAAAGTACCATCATTCTCAGGCCCTCCATTCTCCTTGGAAAACGAAAAGAATTCCGTTTGGGTGAAAAAATAGCCATCGTTTTGATGCAATTGCTTTCACCTCTAATGCTTGGAAGTTTTAGAAAATACAGAGGGATTCAGGCCGCTAAAGTGGCTGCAAAAATGATTGCCTCCGCCAATTCGGGATCAAAAGGACTGCAGATTATTGAGTCTGACAAAATCAATTAAACCCGCAATTCCTGCTTTTTTACAGCTGCTTTCAGGATATTTAACAGGAATATCACTTTCTTTTTACTTCATAGTGAGCGACTTGGCCTGAAATGCCGAAAAATTGACTATCTTTACGGCCTTAAAAAAAGTTCATGTCTGAAATTAGAAACATCGCCATCATTGCCCACGTTGACCACGGTAAAACCACTTTGGTTGACAAAATATTACACACCTGTAACCTGTTCCGCGACAACCAACAAACCGGAGAGCTTATTCTTGATAACAACGATTTGGAACGCGAACGTGGTATCACCATTTTGGCGAAAAACGTTTCTGTAAAATACAAAGGCACTAAAATCAACATTATCGACACCCCGGGCCACGCCGATTTTGGAGGTGAAGTAGAGCGTGTGATGAACATGGCCGATGGCGTTATCCTTTTGGTGGATGCTTTCGAAGGCCCTATGCCACAAACCCGTTTTGTGTTGCAGAAAGCCATTTCAGCCGGTAAAAAAGCCATTTTGGTGATTAACAAGGTGGACAAACCCAACTGCCGACCTGAAGAAGTACACGATAATGTATTCGATTTGTTTTTTAACCTGGATGCTACTGAGGAACAATTGAACTTCCCAACCGTTTACGGTTCCAGCAAACAAGGCTGGATGGGTCCGGATTGGAAAACGCCTACCAAAGACATTACCCATTTATTGGATACCATTTTAGAGAACATCCCTACCGCTCCCAAGCGCGAAGGAACGCTGCAAATTCAAATAACTTCACTGGATTATTCATCTTTCATTGGTCGTATTGCTGTAGGCCGTGTTTACAGAGGTATTATTAAAGAAGGCATGCCGGTGAGCGTAGTGAAACGCAATGGCAGCATACAAAAATCGCGCATCAAAGAATTGTACGTGTTTGATGGTTTAGGAAAAGTGAAAGTAGCTGAGGTGGAAACCGGCGACATTTGCGCTTTTACCGGCATCGAAGGATTTGAAATTGGCGATACTGTTGCCGATTTCGAAAATCCGGAAGGCATGCCAACCATGAGCATTGATGAACCTACCATGAGCATGTTGTTTACCATTAACAACTCTCCGTTTTTTGGTAAGGATGGAAAATTTGTTACCTCACGTCACTTACGCGACCGTTTGTTTAAGGAATTAGAAAAAAACCTGGCCATGCGTGTGGAAGAAACCTCTTCACCCGATTCGTATCTGGTATTTGGTCGTGGTATTCTTCACTTGTCGGTATTGATTGAAACCATGCGTCGCGAAGGGTATGAGTTGCAGTTGGGCCAGCCACAGGTAATTGTGAAAGAAATTGATGGCCAGAAATGCGAGCCAATTGAGGTGTTAACAGTGGATGTGCCTCAGGAATCATCAAGTAAAGTGATTGACCTTGTAACACAACGCAAAGGCAACCTCTTGATCATGGAACCAAAAGGTGACCTCACCCACATTGAATTTGAAATCCCCTCGCGTGGTATTATTGGTTTGCGTAATAACGTATTAACCGCCACAGCGGGTGAAGCCATTATGGCCCACCGTTTCAAAGCTTACGAACCCTGGAAAGGGCACATCCCAAGCCGTATTGCCGGGGTGTTAATCAGCAAGGACAAAGGAACCGCAGTAGCGTATTCTATCGATAAGTTACAGGACCGTGGTAAGTTTTTCATTGAAGCAGGTGAAGAAATTTATCCGGGCATGATTATCGGCGAACACATTCGTCCTGATGATTTAGTGGTTAACGTGTGTACCGAAAAACAATTGACCAACATGCGCGCCAGTGGTACCGATGAAAAAATGCGCATTGTGCCTAAAATCAAATTCTCTTTGGAAGAAGCCATGGAATACATTCAGGGCGACGAGTACGTGGAGATTACCCCAAGCTTTATTCGTTTACGCAAAATCCACTTGGATGAAAATACCCGTAAACGTATGAGTAAGCAGTTGGAGGCGCAGTAGTAGTCGACAGCATACAGTCAGCAGTGGCAGTATGCAGTGATAATCGCCTTTATAATCTTAAAACCCCGTCCTTAAAAAGAGCGGGGTTTTTTGTTGCTGAAAATTCACCCTAAAAAACCCACCACTTATAAAGTCAGAATGCAGAAACTGGAGGAGCCTGAAAAAGGGACTCTTTTTTTCACTATATTTATTTAAGGGACTTTTAATTCATTTAAAACTTCTGTTATGAAAAAAGCTTTACTTCTTTTATTTGCAAGCATCCTCACCGGATCCATCCAATCGCAAACCTGGTGTGCACCGGGATCGGAGTGGTTATATCGCGTATATCGTCTTAGCTATTTGTTTCCTCAAGATGGTTTTTTGAGAGTACAAATCGATTCATCTTATACACAAGCAGGAATAACTTATCACATTCTTAATGGCACATATTATGGAACAACTTATCCACCTGGTTCACCAACAAAAACCATTACAGAAATGTACCGGGCTACAACTTATGAAACAAATGGAGTAGTTTACGTGTCGAGAAGGGATTACCCTATTTTTGATACTTTGGCAAATTTTAATGCATCAATTGGTGACAAATGGTTGAAATCAAATATGTATAATGACTGTGCGACTACCAGTACCTTTGGGGCTCACCTTCGCACAGTAACCGTTATAGATACCGGACATGTAGTGATTAACAATATCAGTTTAAAAAAATTAACTCTCAATATAAATCCTGCTTCTAGCGTTTATACAATAACAATCGTTGAAAAAATTGGATGCCTGGAGGACTTCTTGTACCCGTATTTTTACTGTAAATCTGATGACTGGAATCTGGGTACTTTTGCCTGTTTTAGCGATAATAATTTCCCAACGTACAAGAATCCTAAATATACTTTATCCTGTGATTATACCACCGTTGGTAAGGATGAATTTACTTTAGAAGGATTGGAGATGAACGTTTTTCCCAACCCGGCTGCTGAAAAAGTAAAAATTGAATTTAGAGGGGAAAACAGTCCACAACAGGTTCAGTTGATCGTGCACGACCTTTTGGGGAGGGAAGTATTATCCCAATACTGTTTTTCAGGATTAGAAATAAATCTTACTAATCTAAAAGAGGGTTTGTATACACTTAGTTTCGTTTCAGAGACTAAGGTTTTGGCCAGAAGAAAGTTGCTTATATCGGAATAGAAATTTTTACCCGTTCTCAGTCGGGAATTCTGCGCTAGGGATTGAAACGAAGGCCGAGCGAAGCAAAACAAAATATGCCGTAGCTGTGAGGAGGCGACCAACGGAAGCCACCGCAGCGCACAGGCATTTTGTTTTGAAAGCAAGGCCGAAGTGCAAAGCCCGACCCTGAAGTGAAAAACCTCCGATGTGTATTTTTGTTTTTTACTTCAGGGAAGCGCCCCAACTAAAAAACTCCCTTTATGTAATTAATTTGCAGGTTCCAATTAATATTTAGATATTTGTCTAAATATATAAGTAATGCAATTGAACCTGGCCTTTAAAGCCTTAAACGATGCCACACGGCGGGAAATTTTGGAGCTCCTGAGAAAAAAGGACCTTACTGCCGGAGAAATTGCCGGGCATTTTAGCATTTCGGCCCCCAGCATTTCACACCATTTGGATTTGCTTCGACGCGCAGGCTTGATAGAAAGCGAAAAAAAAGGACAGTTTGTGATTTACCGCCTCGATACCACCGTACTCGACGACATCCTCAGCTGGATGCTTCAATTCAATAAAAAACCGTCAAAATAAACGAACATGAAAACAAAAACACTTACTACAATAGCACAGGTCCTGGTTTCCCTTTTGCCTCTGCTTTTTTTAGCGCTTATCTGGAATCAACTGCCTGAAACGGTGCCCATGCATTACAATATGCACAACCAACCCGACCGCATGGGCTCGAAAACAGAAATGGTTTTTGTTCTTTCCTTTCTGGCTCTGGTGGGTTTTGGGGTGGGTTTACTTTTACGCAACATCCACAAAATTGATCCTAAACACAAGTACCATGACAATGCGCCCCTGATGCTAAAAATAGCCTGGACCACGGTGATATTTATTGCCGTTTTGGGCGTTTTTATTGTTTATCAAACCCTGATGTTCACAAAAAATCAGGACACCATTTTTTCCGGAAAAGGGGCTTTGGTTTTGGTGGCTTTGATTTTTGTGGTGTTGGGCAATTTTTTAAACAACGTAAAACCCAACTATTTTGTGGGCTTCCGAACCCCCTGGAACCTGGAGAGCGAGGAAAATTGGAGGAAAACACATCACCTGGCAGCCAAACTCATGTTTTTCGGGGGATTGCTAATGGTGGCACTGATTTTGGTTTTACCTGAGCCTATTACAGCCTATGTCTTCTTTGCAGGTATTGTGCCTATTGTGTTAATTCCTTTTGTATATTCTTATTTGCTTTTCAAAAGAGAAAAACAGTAATTGAGCGCATGATTTCATTTAAACAAAGGCCTGTTCAAATCAATTTATTCCTTAACACCAAGGGCCTTTTGTCTTCAATAGATTTACTTCAAGTTATTTATTTATTTCTATGGCTCTTAAGAAAGCAAGCAAAGCAAGTATCGCCGAGAGGAAGATTTTTGTGCTCGATACCTCTGTTATCATTTACGACCACACCGCAATCAAAAATTTCGCGGAGCACGATGTGGTGATTCCAATAACTGTTTTAGAAGAACTCGATCAGTTTAAGAAGGGCAACGATTCAAAGAATTTCTCAGCGCGCGAATTTACCCGCTACGTGGATAAACTGAGCGGAAACAATTCCCTTCAAAACTGGACCTCCATTAACGGGCCTACGCGTGGAAAATTTAAGATTGAGCTGAACAGCTCCTCGAAAATTAACGCGGAAAAAATATTTGAAGACCGCAAGGCCGATCACCGCATTTTAAACACGGCTTTGTATGTGGCGGAAAATCATCCTGACCGTAAGGTGATTTTAATTACCAAGGACATTAACCTCCGCATCAAAGCCAAGAGTTTAAATCTTATTGCCGAAGATTATGAAACCGGCAAGATAAAGTCTGTAGATGATCTTTACACCGGTAACTCTGAAGGATTAAAAGCCAGCAGCGAACAGATTGCCAGCATCTATAACAAAGGCGTTACCAGCTCCAAAACCATCCTGAAAAAACAGGATGCCATGCCCAACCATTATTACATTCTGAAAAACGGATCGCAAAGTGTGTTGGCGCGTTACAACAAGGAAGACGAGAGCATGCACCGGGTAATTAAAAGCGCGGCCTTTGGGGTGATTCCAAAAAATGCAGAACAAACTTTTGCTTTGGATGCCATTATGAATCCCAACATCAAATTGGTGAGTATACAAGGCGTGGCGGGTACAGGCAAAACGCTTTTGTCCTTAGCCGGTGCTTTGGAACAAAGACGAAATTACCATCAGATTTATCTCGCTCGTCCGGTTGTGCCATTGAGCAATAAAGACATTGGTTACCTGCCCGGGGATGTGAACAGCAAGTTGAACCCATACATGGAACCGTTGTGGGACAATTTAAAATACATTCGCAGTTTGTTCAGTGAAAAAGACAAAGAGCACAAACAACTCAACGAAATGGTGGAACACCAGAAACTGGTGGTTTGTCCTTTGGCTTACATCCGCGGCAGAAGTTTGAGCAATGTGTTTTTTATTGTGGACGAGGCGCAGAATTTAACACCTCACGAAGTAAAAACCATCATCACCCGCGCGGGCGAAAACACCAAGATTATTTTTACAGGGGATATCCATCAAATTGATACGCCTTATTTGGATGCTCAGAGTAACGGCTTAAGTTACATGATTGAAAAGCTGAAAGGTCAGGAACTGTATGCGCACATCACCCTTGAAAAAGGAGAGAGAAGTGCCCTGGCCAATTTGGCGAATGATTTGTTGTAAAACATCAATTTAAAAACACTACAATCTGATTGATTACTGATTACCCTTTTGATATGTTCTATTCAAATTCAATAACATAATCAATAGTATCACCAGGAGAAGCATTCAATTTAACAAGGTGCTGAATTGTTGCTCCTGAGTAAGGATCGGTTACAAGATACCAGACGATATGTCTTTCTTTTGCTGGAATAGATTCATAGATTTCTGTTAAGGTAGTGTCGTAAGGCTTATTGAAATTCATTTTTATTGGTTCACCTCTCACAAACCCCTTATTATTATATCCGCTAATGTATACATGGTCATCTGTATAACCGGTTTTTTTGATTCTAGTCCGTACATAGAATGTGTAGTATACAGGAATTGTCAAAGCTCTTTTGCGATCTGCCAGTTCTTCGTAAAAAAAAGCAGTGTAATCGGTTAAATTGTCCCCAGCCCTAACCCAGTATTGTGTACCGAGAGAATGACGGTACCTAAGCATGTATTGTCCATCAGCATCGGTATAAGTAGTTTGAATAACCTTTCTTTGAGCGGCGTAGTTGGAGTCTCTGTAGCCTTGAATCAAATGAACCTCTAAACCTTTAATTGGTTTTTGGGTTTCCATATTCTGAGCCTGACCATGCACGTATGCATTTTCTCTTTTACACGAAAAGAGTAGATTCAAGAATAAAATTAAGCAGAATGCTACTCCAATACGGAAAATATTGACAATGCCAGAAGGAGACATATTTTAAATATAGTAAATAATATTGTAAACAGAAATGGATAAAATCCTGAAATAGGCGCCCTTCTCCGGTTTCTTAACCACTCGCGAAAATACAGCCTGCTAAGGGTACGAAAGATAATTATTTAACTAGCTTGAGTGAGTATTCGGCAAAGCCAACACCGCCTGCACCAAACCCAGGTCATCAAAACTCTGGGGTTTTACGTAGTTTTTAATTTTTAGTTTTTCCAAAGCCTTGCCGGTGGCATCACCCATGGCCACGGCTTGCTGAGTGGCCTTCCACTTGTTTTTTTCGAAATAGGCCTCCACGTTGCTCGGACTGGTGAATACCAGCACCTCCGTATCTTCTGAAATTTCAGTACTGTGTTTTAAAGTGGCGTATACTTCCAGGTTAAACACGTTATCGCGTTTTACCATCTGCCATTGTATGCTCTGCATGCTGCCTCTGGCAATGGGAAATAACACTTTTGCATTTCCGATTTTGCTGCTGAATTGTTTGCCTACTAATTTAATATCGGTACTCTGTCCGATAAAATCAGCCCTGAAGCCGTGTTTACGCAATTCTGCACTGGTGCTGGTGCCTATGCAGGCAAATTTTACATTCTCCAGTTTTGGTTTTTGATCTAAAAAATATTTTACCGCGTGTTTGCTGCTGAAAAATACCCAGTCGGTTTTGGGCAATTCTTTAATGCGGATTTGTTTAAACTCAATCAAACTTTTTCCTTCCACAGTAAAACCCAAACGGCTTAATGCGTTTGAAAAATAGTCCTCCTTACGAATATCCCTGCTGATGAATACTTTTTTTGGTTTTAACCCTTTGAGGTGATCCACCACCTGATCCACAAACCCATCGGTGTCGAGGGTTTCAAAATACACTTGTTTGGGTTGTTGATTCCAGGCATCAGCCACACTGATCCAGAGCCTGAATTTAAAACGGTCGTCATCGTCCTGCTCCGAAATACAATAAGCGCCCAAAGGCAATTGACAACCTCCATCAAATAAACTCAGCACTTCGCGTTCAATCCCTGTTTTAATTTTTACATCCAGGTCACTGATCTGATCAATCACTTCCATCAGCTCCTCGTCTTCTTCACGGCATTGCCAGGCCAAAACACCCTGAGCCGGCGCAGGTACAAATTCTTCCGGAGATAAATACTCTGCATGAAATTCACTGAGGTCGAGTTCCAGTCGTTCCACACCAGCCGCCGCCAGCATAATAGCCTCGTATTGCCCATCTCTTAATTTTTGAATGCGGGTAGGTACATTGCCGCGCAGGTCTTGAATGTCAAGGTCGGGACGAAAGGCCAGCAATTGTGATTTTCTGCGGGCCGAAGAGGTTCCGGTGAGAGCGCCTTTTTTGAGATTGAATTTTTGTTTGTCATCAAGCGCTTCTTTTCTGATAAGCAGAAGTTCTGAAGGGTCTTCGCGTTTGGAAACACCGGCAACTATTAAACCATAAGGATTTTCCGTGGGGAGATCTTTGTGCGAATGTACGGCCAGATCAATGCTTTTGTTTAAAAGCGCGTCTTCCAGTTCTTTAGTGAAAAATCCCTTGCCTTCGAGTTTATCAAAAGAGGTGTTCCATTGCTGAGAGCGATCGCCTTCGGTTTGTATGATTTTTATTTCAACCTCCTGTCCCTTTTCTTCTAATAGGGACTTGGTGTAATTGGCCTGCCACAAGGCCAGATCGCTGCCTCTGCTGCCGATGATGATTTTCCGTTTCACCCGGCAAAGGTATAAAAAGAGGGGAAATGCCCGGTGTTAAAAGCGCTTATTGTCCGGTGCTTCCGAAACCTCCGCTGCCCCTTTGAGAATGTTCGAGTTCGCTCACCACATACCATTCCACCTGTTCATGTCGGGCGATTACCATTTGAGCAATGCGCTCCCCGTCTTTCACTTCAAAATCCTGATCGGAAAGATTCACCAAAAGCACTTTAACTTCACCACGGTAATCAGCATCAATCGTACCGGGGCTGTTCAATACTGTAAGCCCGTGTTTAAGCGCCAGGCCGCTTCTCGGTCGTATTTGGGCCTCGTGCCCTATAGGCAATTCAAGCGAAAGCCCGGTGGGAATCAAGGCCCTTTGCAGGGGTTTTATGCGAACCGTTTCACTGAGGTTGGCTTTCAGGTCCATGCCGGCCGCGTGCGGAGTAGCGTACTCGGGCAAGGGGTGCTTGGACGCGTTAATGATTTTAATGGCCAGAGGTATCATGTGGAACTGAGTTTTTTGATGGTATTAAGTTCCAGCTTATAGATAATGAACGCAAATAAGAGTATCAACAAATTGTTCAACAGCTGTCGCAGGTAAAAGGATTCAATGCCTTTGAACAAAGCAGATGCCAGGTATAAACCCAGGGCAATACAGCTGTATACAAATAATGCCCTGAAATTGTATTTGATAGGGTAAAATTTTTGACCTAGAAAGTATGAAAATAGCATCATGCCTGCGTAAGCGGCCAGTGTAGCCCAGGCGGAAGCCGTGTAGCCAAATTTTGGTACAAACAGCAGGTTCAGCAGGATGGTAATTGCAGCTCCGGTAATAGAAATGATGGCGCCGAAGCTGGTTTTACCGCTGAGTTTATACCAGATAGAGAGATTGTATACGATGCCCAAACACAAGTTGGCGCCTAAAAGTATGGGCACCACATGTAAACCTGCGCGAAACTCCTCACCAATAAAATATTGTATCCAATCGAGATTGAGCATGGTGCCTAAAAATAAAAAGAGGCAAAAGATTACAAAGTACTTCATCACTATGGCGTAGGTTTGTTTGGAGTCCTTTTCTTTTGCTTTGCTGAAAAAGAAGGGCTCGGCGGCATACCGAAAGGCCTGGATAAAAATGGTCATGAGGATGGCAATTTTATAACAGGCCCCGTAAATACCCTGGGCAATTTGCGCTTCTTCTTTATCGGGCATGAGTTTTTTCAGGATGATGCGATCGAGGGTTTCGTTTACCATGCCGGCCAAACCAAGAATCAGCAAAGGCCAGGCATAAAATAACATGTCTTTGAGCAAAGCAAAATCAATGCTGAAACTTAAACCAAAATACATTCTTGAAAGCGCCAGCAAACTCAAAAGGTTGGCAATGAGGTTCGCGAGAAAAGCATAACCAATGCCGATCTCAGGATTGTAAAGGGAGGCTTTAAAACTCGTCTCACCCTGCTCATAGCTTTCTCTGCACAGCACAAGAAAAAAATAGGTCAAACCGAAATTCACCACTACATTGCCGAGTTTCATCAGCGAAAATTCAAGGGCTTTGTTTTCAGCTCTTAATTTGGCAAAGGGGATGGCAAGCAAAGCATCGCTGGCAATAATAAGCACACACCAAATGATAAACTGCGGCAAATAAATGGTACCCGGGGTGGAGAGGCCTTCGGCAATTTGCCCCGAGAACAACACAAGCAGCAAGGTAAACACGGCGGTAGAAAGCAAAACCGATACCAAGGCGGTGTTGTAGACGGTAGTTTTGTTTTCGAGTTTGGAATTAAAATTAAAAAACGTGGTTTCCATGCCATAGGTAAACACTACGTTTAAAAATGAGATATAAGCGTATAATTCGCTGTTGATGCCATACTCGGCTGCTGTAAAAATGTAGGTGAGAAGGGGGGTGAGCAGGTAGTTGATGAGCCTTGGCAAAATTGTGCCTAAGCCATAGATGACCGTTTGACCGGCTAATTTTTTTAAGGGGTTCGACACAACGAAGGAAATCGAATTAAAAGTAGGAATTAATCGTTCAGGAAGAAACCACCTTAGCCGAAGATATTAACCGCTATTTGTACACAGGAAAGCCCATTCAGGCTTTGCCCATGGCTTTGAGCTGGGCCTCTAAAAGCTGTATGCCTTCGGTGAAACTGTGGGGTGAATAACCCAAATCGCGTTTGGCCTTATCAATGATAAATCCGGTGATGGGCGGACGTTTGGCGGGTTGTTTGATGTCTTCACTTTTCCCGGCTTTGATGAGGGATTTATCCAGCTTGTAATAATCGGCCACCACATGTGCCATTTCAAGGATGCTGTAAAAGTCTTTACCTGAAATATTGTAAATGCCCGTGGCTCCTTTTTCAGCAATCAGTATACAGCCATCGGCCAGATCTTCTGCCAGGGTAGGGGTTCTGAATTGGTCGTCAACCACTGTGATGGTTTTTCCCTGTTCGAGGTTGGATTTTACCCATAATACAATATTGCTTCGGCTCATGTTGTCAACAATACCGTACACCAGCACGGTGCGCGCAATGGCCCATTTCAGCGAGGAACCAATGACGGTTTGTTCGGCCTGCAGTTTGGTTTCGGCGTAATAACTCAGGGGGTGCGGGGTTTCGTTTTCGTCGAGCGGCCCTTTGCTGCCATCAAAAATAAAATCGGTGCTGAGGTGAATAAAATGGGCGCGGTATCCCGGGTGGTTCTTCTGAAGTTGCTCAAGCGCTTCCACCTGAAACTTCACTGAATCGGCATTCATCAATTTGGCTCCTTCCCGGTCGGTTTCACAGGCATCCACATTGGTCATGGCTGCGGTATTAATTACCACATCAGGCAGGTAGGCAGAAAAAACGCTTTTTACCTGTTCAGCATTAGTGATGTCGAGACTTTCGTAGGTGTATCCCTCTTTCTGAAGGAGTCGGTTTTCGCCCCGCGCTGTGGCGATACATTGAATACTTGCTTTGTTGCGAAGTTTATAAACCAGTTTCTGGCCAAGTAAACCGTTGGATCCTGTGATTAAAATTTTCATGTGGTAAAATGAAGGGAGGACGGATTTATCCTCAAAGCTAAACTTTATTCGATTTATAGTACAATTTTGCGCTCTTCTCGAGGGCAGCGAACCATTCTTTGCCGTATTTGCGAATCAAGGGCTCTTTCAGGAATTTGTAAACGGGCACTTCCAGTTTCTGTCCACATGCGCAGGCGGGAGCACAAATGTCCCAATGGCTGTAGTTCACAGCATCATACCCCTTGTGTTTTGAAATACGGATGGGATACAAATGGCAGGAGATGGGTTTTTTCCAGGTTATTTTTCCCTCGGTATAAGCTTGTTCAATCGCGCATTTGGCAATTTTTTGTTCGTCAAAAAACACAAAGGCGCATTCCGCTTTTTCACTTACCAACGTGGTGGTGTAATCCCCATCACTGTCTACCACATAAGGCCCGTGTTTTTTAATGGCCGCCAGTCCTTTTTTATTCATGTAGGGTTTCACTGCGTCAAGCACTTCTTTGAGCAGGGGCAATTCTTCCTTATCCAAAGGCGCACCACTGTCGCCGGCCACGCAACAAGCGCCCTTGCAGGCGTTGAGGTCGCACACGAATTTTTTTTCTACAACGTCTTCACTAATCAGGGTATCGCCTATGGCTATCATATCAGCAATAAATCAATAAATGGCCATGTTTTGTGTCATGTATGAGCCCAGGTGTTTTTCGAGTATGCTCCTGTAGTGTTTACTGAACTTAAAACCGTTCGGTCCCTCAAAAAATTCATTGAACAACTGGGTGTGCTCACTTCCTTTCGGAAGCACAAAGGCTAATTCTTCTTTGGATTGACTCAGGGCTTTCTGCATTTTGAGAAAACGTCCCGGATTTTTTTTCAAATACACCCAAAAAGACACCGCGTCAACATACCCAAACTGCAAGACGTTTTTTGAAATTTCGTCCAGAATTTTTTGTGGATTGGCCTGATAAGAAATTTTAAGTTCGGGCACATACAATTTTTTGATTTCAAGCACATACCCGTTCAAACTGCTGTTGGGAATGGTAATGGCCGTCATGTTCCCGAACACTTTTAAAAGTTCAGTCTTGGTTTTTACTTTCACGTCCGGGGCATGCCCGTTGGTGATACAAAACGCTACATTCTTTAAAACCGGACTTGTAAAATCAAGTTCCTTTTTTCGTTCCTGATTGATGGTAAGTGTGCCTAAACCAAAGGTGCTTTTATCGGCGGTTTTTACATTATTGAGGAACACTTCAAAATCTGTATACCCTTTATAACCGACTTTCAGACTAATATTTTTTTTGAGTTTTAACCAGTTAACGTATTCATTCAAAATGTCGATTTCAATGCCCTTGAGCTCGGTACCTTCTGAATAAGAAAAGGGAGGGTTTTCAAAATAATGTACAAAGAGACTGTCTTTTTGCCCTGCCTTAAGGACGTGGGTTGATAACAGAGCCAATAGAAGGAAGAAACGGGAAAAGTTTAACACAGTACGATTTTTTTTAGCACCGTGAAGTTACATTATTTTTTTAGCCTCGGGGTTGTTAAATATCCTAATCGAACAGGATATTTATCAAGAAAAAACACACAATTTTTATATGGAAGAAATAAGCTGATTTGACGTAATTTAAGGATAATATAAAACGGGATTTGTTCAGGTTTATGTAACTTTAGCTTCACAAAAGCCTGAGTTGCATGGACGAAATCGTGAATAAAGTTGCTGCCAGCGGCATTGTCAGCATCGATCTGGAGGAATATTACACCGAAGGAGAACGAGTGAGCTTTGATATTAAGGCCTTTTTGTTTCAGGAACTGATATTGAAGGAAAAGGAGTTTCGCGAAGCTTTAAAAGCTTACGATTGGGCTCAGTTCAAAGGAAAAATCGTCAACATTGTGTGTACCGCCGACGCCATTGTGCCCACCTGGGCGTTTATGCTGGTGGTGCTTGAACTTGAACCTCACGCCTTAAAGGTGTTTTGCGCCACCAGGGAAGAAGTTGAACTTTTATTATTCAGGGAAAAACTTAACACCATACATCCTGAAGATTACAAGGGCGCCCGCATCGTGATAAAAGGGTGTTCGCACAAACCCGTTCCCCTGAATGCCTTTGTTGAACTGACCGCTTTGTTAAAACCATACGCCAAAAGCATCATGTACGGTGAGCCTTGCAGTACGGTGCCCCTTTACAAATCAAAATCCTGAATACGGCTTTAAAGCAATTTGGTTTTAAAGTCGATGGCTTTGAAGGAATAGCCTAAATTTCCATAATGTTCCAATACACGGGGCAGACTGTATTTTAAATTGTGTTCAGCTTTGATGTTGTCGTGAAACACAACAATACTGCCGTTGCGGGTGTTGTTGAGCACAATGTTTAAACAGCGTTCGGGACTTATTTTTTCATAATCGTAACTGATCACGTCCCACATCACCACCTTGTACCCTTTGTTGATGAGGGCTCTGTATTGACCGCGTTTCATCTGTCCGTACGGGGGGCGAAACAGGTTGTTGCCAATTAATTTCTGACAGGCATCGGTTTCGTTGAGGTAATTCTCAAGAGGCATGGAAAAACCTTTGCTGTGAAACATGCTGTGATTTCCGGTACTGTGCCCTTCAGCCGCAATTCTGCTGAACACCGCAAAGTTTTTCATGATGTTGGCGCCAACACAAAAGAAGGTGGCTTTAGCCCCTTGTTTGGCCAGCTCATCCAAAATCCATTCGGTGATTCCAGGTATTGGGCCATCATCAAAGGTGAGGTAGATGGTTTTTTCTTCTCTTCCATAATGCCAAAGCGCTTTCGGATAAATTTTTCTCAGAAAACGCCTTGGCTGAATGAGTAACATGGCTTAGAAATTAAAGTGCATCATGGTATCTAGGGCAATTGCGGACTGCGTTCTTCCGGTTCAAAATCTTCCGCGGTCAGCAAACCATTCAGTCGGCCCATAAAGTTTTTGTTTAATTCCTCCTGTTTAAATTGTTGGGTAAGGGAGGTCACGCGTTTTAATATTTCCTTGGCCTGGGCAATGTCACGGCCATAAGCCGCTCTGCGATTCGGTTTTTGGCTATTGTAAATTCTCAGATCGCCTTCGTAAATATCGAATAGTTTTTTGGCCAGGGTGTTGGCTTTTTCGGTTTCTCCCAATTCGTAATACGCCGCGCAAATGGTGAAAATGGTAGCATCATATGGCACGTTTTCTTCGGGCATCACGGTCAAACATTTATCGAGTACATTTTTGGCTTCTTTGTTTTTGTTCTCGTTAATCAAAGCTCCGGCCAAAATGCCCATTTGCATCCGAAGGTTACCGGCCATGCGCATACAGTTTTCATCGAGGTTCACCCCGGGCTTATCCATGCCGCCCCAGTAAAACTTGTTCATCAAATTGTCGTACATCACTCTGGTGTTTACCCTTCCGCCCTGGGCCGATTCGGAAGGGGTTTGTTTAATCGGAACCAAACGGTAGGTTAATCCTTCCAGCTGAAAATAATCCTTCAGCCCCACATAGGCCTCATCTCCGGTGGTCACCGCAAAATAAATCGGACGTTCCCAGTTGTTATTGGCTACCAGATCAAGCACCATCAAATCGTTTTTGGTAATCATGCTTCTTCCGCTTAAAACCCAGCTTATGCGTTTGGCCAGGCGGGCGGTGTCTTTCACATCGATCACCTTGTTTTTCATCACCTGCAGGCTGTCCACGTTCACGTATAAATTTTTGGAAGGCAAAATGTCTATCAGTTCCCCACCATTTTCAATTTTGGTATTGTAATCATCGCTGGTGGCCATATCAACAGCTTCTTTCACATTCATGGCCTGAGTGTTCTGGGTATTGATAATCACATACTCCAGCTTGGAAGCTTCCAGTTTTTCTTCAGGGATGGAGAAAGGAACGGGTTTACTGTCGTAAGCTGCCCGGCGCATTTGTTTGATGTACCAATCGGTTTGCAACAAACTCAGGTTCACCACACGCACATCGGTACGTATACCTTCTACCTCCTGAGCATACCACAAAGGGAAGGTGTCGTTGTCGCCATTGGTAAACAGGATCGCATTGGGCGCGCAACTTTGTAAATAATTGATGGCCACATCGCGCGAAAGGGTTCTCAGAGAGCGGTCGTGATCGTCCCAACCTTCAACGGCCATGATGCCGGGAACCACAAGCGATAAACTTGTTGCGCCAATGGCAGTAACCATGGTCATTGATTTTTTACTCAGCACTTCAAAGAGGTACAGTACACCCAAACCAATCCAAATGGCGAAGGCGTAAAAACTTCCGGCATAAGCGTAATCCCGCTCTCTTGGCTGGTAAGGGGTTTGGTTCAGGTAAGCCACAATAGCCAAACCGGTCAACAAAAAGAAACTGAGCACAATCCACGAATCCTGGCGTCTTCTTTTGTAGTGAAAATAAGCACCCAGCAAACCGAGAATCAAAGGAAGGGCATAAAAGGAATTGTTGGCTTTGCTGTTTTGATCGCGGTAAATTTTTTGGGAGGTATCCGTATCCAGTTTAAAATCATCGAGGGGTTTAATACCCGATTGCCAGTTGCCATCCATGTTATTGCCGGTAGTGCCTTGCATGTCGTTTTGGCGGCCTACAAAATTCCAGTAGAAATAACGCAGATACATGTAATTGATCTGGTAACTCATGAGGTAAGTGAGGTTGGCGCCCATGGTAGGTATTTGTACCGTTTCCGGTTCTCCGTCGCGGCCTTCCACAACTTTATTCCGGTGGTGTTCTTCCACATTGCCCCAATACCTGTAGCCGGCCTCGTGGTGCTGTTGCCCGCTGTACATGCGGGGGAACACCGTGCAAAATTCTTTTTCGTATTTAACCACTGATTTTTTGCGGTCGTCAACTACTTTGTAATTTCCGTTCTTTTCATCTCTTCCATAAAGCGGATCGGCATCTCCAAATTCATTTCTGGGTGCCATCGGGGCGTTGTAATACTGCCCGTAGAGAAGAGGGAAATCGCCGTACTGTTCGCGGAGCAAATACGAAAGTAAATTGGTAGCATTTTCAGGATCGTTTTCATCCATCGGTGGATTGGCCTGGGAGCGGATGACCAGAACAAAGAAGGAGGAGTAGCCGATCAACAGGGTAGCGAAACTTAAAAAGATGGCATTAAGGGTGATGGTTTTGCTCTTGTATTGCCGGATAGCGTAAATGATAGCGCCCAATACCAGCAAGCGGGTGAACATACCTCCACCGCTCGGAGCGGAGATAACTGCAAATATTGAAAATACAATAAGGGAGTAAAACCCCCAATTGTAAAATTTTTCATTTTTGTTGATGGTGTAACGAATCAGAGAAACCAGTGAAAACACCAGAAGAATAAAAAAGATCACTGTTCCGGTACTGAAGCCCAGATGCACTTTGTTGGTAAAAAACACTTCGTAATCGCTGATAAATTTTACCAGTTTGGGGATCATGATGTTTTGAACAAAGCCCAGAAGAAGAATGGAAAACACACCGGCATACACAAAACCTTTCCAGGAGAATTTGTATTTTTTGTAATACACCACAAAAACGATGGAAGGGATGGCGAGCAAGTTCAGCAAGTGAACGCCTATGGATAAACCGATGAGGTAAGAAATGAGCACCAGCCAGCGCATGGCGGCCACGGGGTTTTCGGTGTCTTCTTCGTCCCATTTTAATATGGCCCAGAACACAATGGCCGTGAATAAGGAAGACATGGCGTAAACCTCACCTTCTACGGCGCTAAACCAAAATGAATCGGAGAAAGTATATGCTAAACCACCAACAATGCCTGCTCCCAGGATAGCCCAATGCTGAGCTTTGCTGAGTTCACTTACTTTTTTTCCGTAGGCACGAATTCCCATGCGGGTGATGGACCAGAATAAAAACAAAATGCTGAACGAGCTGCAGAGCGCGCTCATCACGTTGATCATCATGCCGGCGATGGCAGGGTCGCCGCCTCCAAGCAGGGAGAAAAACCGTCCGATGAGCAAAAAGAAAGGCGCTCCCGGAGGGTGACCCACTTCCAATTTGTAAGCACAGGCAATGTACTCCCCGCAATCCCAGAAACTGGCAGTAGGTTCAATGGTGGAGACGTAGGTAAAAGTGGCAATGGCCCAAACCAGCCATCCAATCAGGTTGTTCAGTCGCTTGAATTCTTTAGTCATCATGAGGGTTCAAATGTTTGCGAAGATAGTATTTATCTTGTTTTATACGGAGAATCAAGCACTTGATAGAGGTGTTTTTTTCACAATTTTATTTGCTTCAAGCAAAAAATGTGTATTTTTGCCCACTCAAAAATTGCCCGATCGTCTAAAGGCAGGACTTCAGATTTTGGTTCTGACTATGTTGGTTCGAATCCAGCTCGGGCAACAAATAAACCCCGGCGCGCAAGCGCCGGGGTTTTTTGTTTGCCCGCGAACAGCAAGTTGACTTGCGGGTGAGCGGGCAAACAAAAAACCACTTTTTCGCCTTAGCGAAAAAGGGTTTGTTTGTTGAACCCCCCTCCCAGGGATCAGCGCCCTGAAGCAGAAGGCAACCCGAGAATTGTCAGGCCTTCGCTTCAGGGCGCTAATCCAACTGAGGTTAGTATGCACTCTTTAAAGTCGAGAATAAATTCTGATTCAAAAATTAAAGCGAATTGTTTGCTTGAAAACAGCAACCCCAAACCTAGGTTGAAATCTCCATTTTCACTTTTTTGTTTTTGATGCGTTCGTCCTGAATTAAATGTAAAACCTTCACAATTTTATCGCTCTTTACCGCCGCGTAAGCCGAGTGGTCCAGCACTTCTATCTTGCCCAATTCATCTTTGTGTAATCCTCCCTTTTGCAGCAACATACCCACGATGTCCATTTTGTTCACCTTGTCTTTTTTTCCGGCAGAAATGTAAAGCGTTTTCCAAAGCGCGGGTTTGGGTATTAGAATTTGTTTGGGCAGGATTTCCTCACCCGGAGTTTCTTTTAAAAATGGGGGCAGGTGATCACCTTCATCCAATAAAAAATACACAGTGCCTTTGGCGTTCATGCGGGCCGTTCTTCCGTTGCGGTGTATCATCGCGTCTTCAGTTAATGGCAATTGAAAATGCACCACGGCTTCAATTTCGGGTATATCAAGTCCTCTGGCGGCCAGGTCGGTGGAGATGAGCAAAGAGATGCTTCCGTTTCTCAGTTTTATCAGGGTTTTTTCGCGATCCATTTGTTCCAAACCTCCATGGTAAAACCCATGCGTAATTTTTAAGTCGTTCAACTGCATAGAAATCCGGTTCACGGCATCCCTGTGGTTGCAAAACACAATAGTGGAAATTGAATTTATTTTACCAAGCAGTAAAAGCAGGGCATTTATTTTATCGTCTCCCGGCCTTACGTGCACCATTTTTAGTTGAAGCTGACCCGCAGCGCCACTGTCGCTTGTTGTAAAATTAAGCTCGGTTTTTTCTTTAATGCCAACAAAGGCAGGAAGTTCTGCAAGAGCGGTGGCTGAGGTCAGGATGCGTTTTTTAAGCTGAGGTATTTGTTTCAGAATAAACGACATTTCGTCTTCAAAACCTGCTTCCAGAGATTTATCGAATTCATCCAGCACCAACACGCTGGTTTTTTTTAGAGAAAGCGATTTTTTACGAATGTGGTGCGCAATGCGACCCGGTGTGCCCACTACTACCGCCGGTGGTTCCAGCAAATTATTGCGTTCGGTTTGCACGGCATGCCCACCATAACAACAGGTAATCTTAAATCCGCTGCTCATTTGTTTAAACACCTGTTCTATTTGTTGGGCCAGTTCGCGCGTGGGCACAATAATGAGGGCCTGCACCTCACCGGATTTCGTATCCAGCAAATCCATCAAAGGCAAAAGGAAAGCCAGGGTTTTACCCGAACCGGTGGGCGAAATCAGAACCACATCCTTGTTTTGCCTGATGGCCTCAAGGCTGGCGGTTTGCATGGCGTTGAGCTCATGTACTTGGAGTTTGGAGAGGTAGTTTGAGCGCGTCATACAAGTTAGTTTTAAAGGTTAAAAAAATACCGGGATCCTCGCAAGTTTACTGCTGTGGACCCCGGTAAGGCAGCATAAAAACAACCGCTTAAAGACCCGCTAATTGTTCTTCAAGGGATTTGATTTTCGATAAAGCATCGCTTTCTTTTTTTCGTTCTATGGCAAGCACTTCGGGTTTTGCATTGGCTACAAATTTTTCATTGCTGAGTTTGGTTTGTACCGTACGAAGAAATCCCTTGTTGTACTCAAGGTCTTTTACCAAACGTTTTTTCTCTTCTTCGGGATCAATACCGTCAGTAAGACTCACGTAAAATTCAGAAGTGCCTATAACCAAACTGATAGCGCCTTCTATTTTTTCCCTGGTTGGCTCGAGTGTGTTTAAATTGGCGAGCTTTGTTACAAAAGCGGAATCAATGGAGGTTTCAGAAACTAATTTTTCATGAACATCCAATTTGATTTTGGGTGAAATTTGTTTTTGCTGACGAAGATTTCTCAGGGCTGCAACCAGCTCTTTGCTGGTTTCGATGGTTTGCAAACGCTTTGTATTGGTTGGAGAAGCTTTTGGCCATTCCGCCACAATCACACAGTCTTTTTCAGGGCGTTCTTTCACCTGATGCCAGAGTTCTTCCGTAATAAATGGCATCCAGGGGTGCATCACCTTTAAGAGGTTCTCCATGAATGCTATGGTTCTGGTGTAAGTTTCCTTATCAATGGGGAGGGCTTTTCCATCTACAAATTCGGGCTTGATGGCTTCCAGGTACCAGGCGCAAAAATCGTCCCACACCAGTTTGTAAGTGGTCATCAGGGCATCGCTCATGCGGTATTTGTCGTAGTGCTCGTTGATGAGGTTCAGCTGCTCCGAAAATTTATTTTCGAACCAGGTAATGGCCGATTTGGCGCTTTCACTTTGTTGAACTTCTCCAATTTCAAATCCCTTGATGAGGCGAAAAGCGTTCCACACTTTGTTCCAAAAGTTTCTTCCCTGCTCGCAATGGCTTTCATCAAACATCAAATCGTTGCCGGCCGGTGAACACAAGAGCATGCCCACACGAACACCATCAGCACCATATTTTTCAATGAGTTCTAAAGGATCGGGAGAATTGCCCAGAGACTTGCTCATTTTTCTGCCGAGTTTATCCCTTACAATTCCTGTGAGGTAAACATTATTGAAAGGCCTTTCGCCGGTGTATTCCTTACCGGCAATGATCATGCGTGCTACCCAGAAAAATAAAATTTCAGGCGCTGTCACCAAATCATTGGTGGGGTAATAGTATTTTAATTCGGCATTGGCCTTGTCCCATCCGTTTTTGATCACATGAGGGTCAAACACCGTAAGCGGCCACAGCCAGGAAGAGAACCAGGTGTCCAGCACATCTTCGTCCTGTTTGATTTCCTCTTTGCTAACGTTTGAATTCAGAGCTTGTAATTTTGAAAAGGCCTCTTCTTTGGTTTTACACACCACGGTATTTCCGGCTTTATCGTACCAGGCCGGAATGCGCTGCCCCCACCACAACTGCCGACTAATGCACCAATCGCGCACATTCTCCATCCAGTGTTTATAGGTGTTGATGAATTTATCGGGAATGAGGTTCACCTCTCCCCCGGTTACCGCTTCCAAGGCAGGTCGGCTCAATTCCTCCATTTTGAGGAACCATTGCATGGAAAGTTTAGGTTCAATCACGGCGTTGGTTCTTTCGCTGTAACCCACCTTGTTTTTAATCTCTTCAATTTTTAAAACCAGGCCCTGTTCCTGTAGGTCTTTTACAATTTGTTTTCTGCATTCAAAACGGTCCATGCCCACGTAGGCACCTGCTGCTTCACTGATCTTGCCTTCATCCGTTAACGCGTCAATCACCGCCAGTTTATGCCTTTGTCCCAGATTAAAGTCATTAATATCATGCGCCGGAGTTACTTTAAGCGCCCCGGTTCCAAAGGAGGCATCCACGTAATCGTCGAAAATTACCGGTACTTTGCGGTTAACAACCGGTACTATAACAAATTTTCCTTTTAAGTGGGTGTACCGTTCGTCGTTCGGGTTCACGCACACCGCCGTATCTCCCATAATGGTTTCAGGGCGGGTGGTTGCCACAGCAATATAGTCTTCGGAGTTTTCGAGTTTGTATTTTACATACACCAGCTTACTGTTGTTTTCCTTATGTATCACTTCCTCATCACTCACAGCTGTTTTTCCCTGAGGGTCCCAGTTCACCATACGCACGCCCCGGTAAATGTGGCCTTTGTTGTGCAAATCAATAAACACATCCAGCACCGCATCACTCATTTCAGGGTCCATGGTAAATTTGGTCCTGTCCCAATCGCAGGAGGCGCCTAGCTTTTTAAGCTGTTCGAGGATAATGCCACCGTATTTTTCTTTCCAGTCCCAGGCGTGTTTTAAAAAGTCTTCCCGGCTGAGATCGGCTTTTTTAATGCCCTGGTCGGCCAGCAATTTCACCACTTTGGCCTCAGTTGCAATACTGGCATGGTCCGTTCCGGGTACCCAGCAGGCATTAAAACCCATCATTCTGGCTCTGCGAATCAGCACATCCTGTATGGTATTGTTCAGCATATGGCCCATGTGTAGCACTCCTGTAACGTTTGGAGGAGGGATGACAATGGTGTAGGGCTTACGCTGGTCGGGGCTTGAACTGAAAAATTGATGTTTCAACCAATGGGCGTACCAGGTGGTTTCGGCTTCTGCAGGGCTGTAGGTCTTGGAAAGAGACATGTTAAACTCCTCTAAATTATATTGTTAAATTTCGTAAAATTAAGGAAACAAATCTGAGCATGTAATATCTTTATGGCACGATTAACTAAATCTAACAATCAAAATCAAGGAAACATGAAAAAACTAATCTTTACTCTGGCGTTCATTGCAGGTTTTTCTGCTCTGAGTTTTTCTCAAGAAGTTCATACTGCCGGCGACGGTCACAACCATGAACAAACTCCTGCTAGTTCTGCTCCTACCAGCCTGGCCGATATTAAGATGGATAAGTTGACCCACGATTATGGTACCATTAAACAGGGTGACAACGGGGAGTGTGAGTTCAAATTCACCAACAACGGTAAAGAGCCATTGGTTATCACCAATTGTCAGGGAAGCTGCGGTTGTACCGTGCCTGAGTGCCCTAAAAATCCTATTCTTCCCGGAAAAACCGGAATCATCAAAGTTAAATACGATACCCAAAGAGTTGGTGGCATTTACAAAACCGTTACCGTTAACTCCAACGCAAAAAGCGGAAACGTGGTGTTAACCATTAAGGGCACTGTTGAAGCCAAACCGGTTGAAGAAGCTTTCCCTGCTAATCCAACACCTGCAGGAGCTCCTGTTGAAAAGAAGGGTTAATCAATCGTAAAACGTTAAGCAAAAATGAAAAAGGTCTTCGTTCTGTTCGCAACAATCTTTGCTCTGGCTGCAAACGCGCAGGAGTCGGTGGTACCCAATATGGACCCCAATGCTCCTGAAATGAAGTTTGAAACTGAGGTTCTGGATTACGGTGTAGTTGAATACGATGCCAATGGCATACGCGAGTTTAAATTCACCAATGTGGGTAAAACCCCTTTAACCATTACCGGTGTTTCCGGGGAATGTGGTTGCACGGCTACTACCATTGATGGTAAACCGGGCTGGCCTCAGGAACCCATCCTGCCCGGAAAAAGCGGAGTGATCAAAGTAAAATACGATACCAAACGCGAAGGTCGTTTTGAAAAAAATGTCACCATTACTTCCAACGCAAAATTTGCTACTAAAAAAGTGCGCATCAAAGGCGAAGTAAAAGCCAAACCTGCTGCACCCAGCAATTAAACGCATGTTTCTGAATGCTATAATGAACTCCCTCCGCCTTTTGCGGGGGGAGTTTTGTTTTAGGGGAGTAGTTACCACTCTTGTAGTCCTTACATTCCTCGGTCCCCTGAAGGCCCAGCCAAGGGTTGAAGTCAGGGAAAACAAACAAAGTTTTGGTTCGGTAAAAAGGGGCGAGCTGGTGGAGCTGAAGTATGAAGTGAAGAATTCCGGAAACAGCCCTTTGTTGCTGCTGGCTTCAGAGGTGTCGTGCTCCTGCACCCAGGTGGAATTCAGCAAAGAACCTGTGGCGCCCGGAAAATCCACAACCGTGGTGGTGAAGTTCAATACAAAAACGGTTTGGGGCAGGCAGGACCGTTATGTTTACATCAGCTGCAACGACCCCAAGGGCGAAATAGCCTTAAGGTACAAAGGTCAGGTGTCGAAGGAATAAATACCTTATTGCAATTGTCTGAAAAACTCTGAACAAATGATGCCCGCAGCCATGGCGGCATTTAAGGACTCGGTTTTATTGCCGGGTGCTGCCGGAATGGTGATGGGCCGATTCACAAGGCTCAGATTTTCACTGCTAATGCCATTGGCTTCGTTCCCAATTACAATTAACCCTGGTTGTAATTTCTCCCTGTAAAGATTTGCACCGTTCAAAAGCGCGCCGTAAACAGTTGTAATGTTGTTTTCAGAAATCAGTCGGGTTAAGGAGGTGTACACCACTTCAACACGTAAAAAGGCGCCCATGCTGGCCTGTATCACCTTAGGATTGTAAAATTCGCAGGTGCCTTCTGAACAAAACAATTTGGAAATGCCGTACCAGTCGGCCAATCGCAACAAGGTGCCCAAATTACCCGGGTCCCTGATCTCATCCAGATACAAACTGAAATGGGATTCGAAATTAAATTTCAGGTTCGGCTCATTCAGGTAGTTACACACCGCGAACACCTGATTTGGTTTTTCCAATAAGCTGATGCGCTCAAGTTCAGAGGGACGGATGGAGGTAAAAGGAATTGAGTTTGCCTTGAGTAGTTTCGCGTGTTGATCAGCGAATTCATCTGTTCCGTAAAGACCCGAGATGAGCTGTGGGTAATGGGTTAAAAGCTCGAGTATTGTTTTTACACCTTCGGCAATGAACTGGCGCTTCAGCTCGCGCTGTTTCTTTTGATGCAGGGCCCGTATTTCGCTGACTTGATTTTTACTGAGCATATTTGTTTTAAATTAGCGCTAAATAACAAGGCAGGCTAATAAATTGGCAATAAAAATAGGCAATAAACTTCCTACTTACCTGAACAAGATTTGTTTTTGTGGCCCCCTCCTCCTCTTATTTCTGATTTCATGCAGCCCCACCAGAAAATTAAAATCCGGAGAATACCTGGTTAACACGGTAGAAATCAAAAACTACAAGGAAACGGAAATAAATAAAGAAAATTTCGAAGCCTTTTTTAAACAGCGCCCCAACCGGCGTTTTTTAGGCAAGTTTGATTTTTACATCTGGTGGTACACTTTGTTCAATAATGAAAAGATTCAGGCTAAAAAAGACAAACGCAATCTGAAGTACGACCGAAAAAACGCTGAAAAGACAAAAAAATTCGAGAAAAAAAACGAGAAGCGCGCGGCTGAAGGAAAAGCGCCCAAACAACCCAAACTCAAAAATAAGGAAAGTTCCACTTTATGGGAGAACATTCGCGACATTGGTGAAGCACCGGTTTTGCTGGATTCACAACTTACCAAACAAACGCGTTTGCAATTGAGCCGTTATCTCTTCAGCAAAGGATATTTCAACAACAAGGTAACAGATTCAGTAACCCTTTCAAAAAACGGTAAACGGGCAAATCTCACGTACCGCCTGTACACCAACCTTCCATACTTTCTGAACAAGGTGAGTTATAAGGTGGAAGACGAAACACTGGAGCCCATGCTGCTGAGTGACACCGTTCACTCTCATTTAAAAAAGGATGAACGCTACGACCTGGAGAAAATACAGGAAGAACAAAGACGCATTACGCAGTTTTTACTCAACAGGGGATATTATTTTTTCGAAAACGCCTATGTGGATTTTCAGGTGGATAGCAATTACAACGACCATACCGTTTCTGTACAGGTGAGGGTAAAAAAGTTCATGATACCACCGGTATCCGGCAAGGATTCCGTGACTTACCGAAATCACATCCGCTACAAGGTGGGAAGTATTTACATCGTTCCTGAAGCTGTAATTGGCAATGCCCGTTTTGCCAAGTTTACCGATACACTCCCTACCCGATACGAGGGCACCCAATTTTTGCTGACCAAACCCATGGACTACAAACAGTTTGTGATAGTTGATAACATAGAATTTCGAAGGGGCCGGTATTTCAGTAAAGACACCGCTGAACTCACTTACAAACAATTGCTTGGTCTTGGTATCTTCAGAAACGTTACCATACAATTTTTACAAAGTCAGAACCACGCGGATGAGCTGGAGTGTTATATCATCTGTGCTCCGGTTCTTCGCCAGGCGCTCACAGCCGAAACCGAGGGCACCAACACCAGCGGTAATTTCGGCATCAGCGGAAGTTTAGTGTACCAGAACCGCAATTTATTCAGGGGAGGTGAAGTGCTTGAATTCAAGGTGGAGGGCTCGGTACTGGCTCAAAAATCATTAAACACAGTGGATTCGGTTTCCGCTTCCGGTAAGGATCAAAACCGTCTGTTCAATACTTTTCAGTTTGGCCCTGAAGTTACGTTTTCAATTCCCAGGGCCTATTTTCCTTTTTCGGTGCTGCCCTTCACCAAAGAAATGATGCCCCGCACCTATTTAAAAACCTCACTCAGCTTTCAGTCGAGTTTGGATTACGATCGAAACATCATCAACGTATCCTACGGCTTTAACTACAGAAGCCATAAAAAGTTATTGCGCCACGACATTATCCCCATTGAAGTAAACGCGGTGAAGGCGGTTTTAACTGACAGTTATGAGGAGGAACTGAAAAGCTATAACGACGCCTTTTTGCTGAATTCCTTTCAGGACCATTTAACCATTTTAATGAAGTACATTTTAACCTACACTTCCAAAGAAAGCATCATTGCAGGAAGGAAAACGGCTTATTTTGCGCGTTTCAATCTGCAATCAGCCGGTAACTTACTTCGGCAATTATTTGTACTCAGCGGTCAGGAACCGGATACCGCAGGAAGTTATCGGATAGGAGGCATTCCATTCGCGCAGTTTTTGAAGGGGGATGTGGATTTCAGGATCTACGTTCCAATTCATGAACGAAGCAGAATGGTGTACAGAATTGCGGGAGGTGTTGGAGTTCCGTTTAAAAACTTAACCGTATTGCCTTACGAACAGGGTTTTTTTAGTGGTGGACCCAACAGTGTGAGAGCCTGGAGAGCGCGGACCCTTGGTCCGGGCGGTTACGACCCAAGCAACAGTACCCTGAGGTACGATAAAATTGGCGACATTCTCATTGAAGCCAACATGGAATACCGTTTTCACATCATTAAATCCTTCAATGGCGCGCTTTTCGTGGATGCAGGAAACATCTGGCGTTTAAAACCCGATGAAAGCAAACCCAACGGTGAGTTTTTGTGGAATTCGTTTTTAGATCAGATTGCCATAGGAGCAGGAGCAGGTTTGCGCTGGGACATGAACTTTTTTGTGCTTCGACTGGATTTTGCCATTCCGCTGAAAGACCCGAAATTGCCTGCAGGTCAACGTTGGACCTTCGACAAACAACCTTTTGAGTATGGTATTTTTAATTTTGGCATTGGGTATCCATTCTAAACCTATGATATGAAAGTAGCCGGATTCACCATCATACGAAATGCCCTGAAATACGATTATCCGGTTGTTGAAGCCATTAACTCGGTGCTCCCCTTGTGTGATGTGTTTTATGTGGGTGTTGGAAACAGCGAGGACGAAACGCTTCAGTTAATTAAAAACATCCCTTCAGAAAAAATCAGAATAGTTGAAACGGTTTGGAACGACCAACTTCGTGAAGGAGGATTGGTGCTATCAGAAGAAACCAACAAAGTGTTTGATCAGATTCCATCAGACTACACCTGGTGTTTTTACATACAAAGCGATGAATGTGTGCACGAAGAAGATCATGAAAAAATCCGGGAAGCCATGCTGCAACACAAGGCAGATAGGAGGGTGGAAGGCCTGTTATTTGAGTACAAACATTTTTACGGTCAATACAATTACATTGGTGTTGGCAGACGATGGTATAAAAATGAAATCCGCATCATTCGCAACGATAAACGTATTCGTTCCTATAAGGATGCCCAGGGATTCAGAAGAAACAATGAAAAACTGAAGGTGAAGCCAACAGGCGCATACATTTACCATTACGGCTGGGTAAAAGCCCCGAAAGCTCAGCAGGCCAAGCAGGAAAACTTTAATAAACTGTGGCACGATGATGAATGGGTGAAAAAAAATGTAGCGGCGGCAGCAGAATACGACTACAGCAACATTGATTTGCTTGCTGAATACCAAGGAACGCATCCTGCCGTGTTTGCAAAGCGCATTAGGGAAGCCAGGTGGAACTTTGATTACAGTGATTCAAAAGTAAAACGGAATTTTAAATACCGTTTGTTGTATTGGATTGAACGCCTCACCGGTTGGAGAGCGGGAGAATACAAAAATTACAAATCGATTTGAATTTGGCTTCAGTGCAAAATCTTAAACACCAGTTCTTTCAGAAGATCTCCGTATTCGGCACTCACATTATCAACTCCTTTGCTTTTCAGGTCGCATTCCTTCAGATAGGATATGATGTGTTTTAGTTTTGCCAAAGAATAATGTTGAGCGGCACGGGCATAATCGTCCAGAAAAAAAGGATTCACTCCTAAAGCCGCCGCAGCTGAAAATTTACTTTTATCGCTCAGGTAATGGTACCGCATCACTTTGCTGAAATAGGAATAGAGCTGCCCCAAAACCAGAGGGGCTGGATTTTCTTTGGGATTGCCTGCAAAGTGTTGAATGATGCGGTTGGCTTTGAGAATGTCTTTTTGGGCTAAGGCTTTTTGCAATTCAAACACATTAAAATCTTTGCTGATGCCAATTTGTTGCTGCACCATTTCGGCCGTCACTTCTCCGCCTTCAGGCAAATTAATCATCAGTTTATCCAGTTCCATGGCCACCTTGCTGAGGTCGGCACCGAGGGCTTCCGCAATCAGGAATGCGATTTTGGGATTGATGTTGTATTTTTTTTCTTTCAGGTAATGGCTGATCCAATCGGGCAATTGGTTATCGTAGAGTTTTTTGGTTTCTACAAATACTGCGTGTTTTTGAAGCGCCTTGGCTATGGCGCCGCGTTTGTCGATTTTTTTGTATTTGTAACAAAACACCAGTATGGTGGAATCCTGAGGGTTTTCAAGGTAGTTCAAAAGTTGCTGCACGCTGGCCGGCTCTTCTTTTTCACCCATGTCTTCTCCTGCCTCTTCTGATTTGGCTCCTTTGTTTAATTCGCGGATGTTTTGCGCTTCTTTTACAATAACCACCACTTTATCGCCCATCATGGGAAATTGTTTGGCGAAGGAAAGAATATTGGCCAAACTGGTGTCCTTACCATACACCACTACCTGATTAAATTCCCGCTCGGCATCTTCCAGCACATTTTTTTCAATGTAATCCGACACCAAATCGATGTAATAGGCTTCTTCCCCGCTTAAAAAATAAACAGGTTTGTAAATGCGGCGTTTGAGGTCGAGGAGTATCTGATCTATTTCTTTCACGTGTTTTATCCAGCCCAGCCTTCGCGGTCCAGACTTCTGTATTGTATGGCTTCCGCCAGGTGTGAGGTTTCTATGGTTTCTGAAGCATCCAGGTCGGCAACGGTTCTGGCCACTTTTAAAATTCTGTCGTAAGCCCTGGCACTCAGCCCCAAACGCTCCATGGCGTTTTTTAAAAGCTGGTTACCGGCTTCTGAGAGCTGGCAGTGTTTTTTTAAATCTTTACTGCTCATTTGCGCGTTGCAGTGAATAGTGTTTTGGTTTTTGAATCGTTCCCTCTGAATTTCTCTCGCTTTCATCACCCGCTCGCGAATGGCCAGGCTTTGTTCACCGGCTTGTTTCTGGCTCAGTTCCTGAAAGGGTACCGGCGTTACTTCAATGTGAAGGTCGATGCGGTCGAGCAGGGGACCAGAGATTTTGTTGAGGTATTTTTGTACGATGCCCGGCGCGCACACGCATTCTTTTTCAGGATGATTATAATAACCGCAGGGGCAGGGGTTCATACTGGCCACCAGCATAAAACTGGCCGGGTATTCCACGCTGAATTTCGCCCGACTAATGGTGACCACGCGATCTTCAATCGGCTGTCGCATCACCTCAAGCACACTGCGTTTAAATTCAGGCAACTCGTCGAGAAACAGTACCCCGTTATGCGCTAAACTGATTTCTCCGGGTTGGGGATGATTGCCTCCGCCTACAAGAGCAATATCGCTGATGGTGTGGTGAGGACTCCGAAACGGACGCCGGGTAATCAAACCAATTCCACCTTTCCCGGTTTTGCCCGCTACCGAATGTATTTTGGTAGTTTCTAAAGCTTCTTCAATACTTAAGGGCGGCAATATGCCCGGGAGGCGTTTGCTGAGCATGGTTTTACCTGCGCCCGGAGGTCCAATGAGAATGGCGTTGTGTCCGCCCGCTGCTGCCACTTCGAGGGCCCGCTTGATGTTTTCCTGACCTTTTACATCCGAGAAATCAAAATCACTGGCGTAGGCCTCTTCAACAAATAATTTTTCAAGGTTGGTGATGGCGCGTTCCAAAGCATGATCTTCTTTAAAAAAAGCAATCACCTCAGAGATGTTGTTGGCGTACAACACTTCCAAGCCTTCTACCACCGCTGCCTCCGCGGCATTAACCGCAGGAAGGATAATGCCCCTGAACCCGTCGTTTTTGCTTTGTATGGCAATAGGCAAAGCACCTTTTATGGCCCTCAGTTCCCCATCCAACGCTAATTCGCTCATGATCACGTAATCAGAAACCCGCTCTGCAGGAATCTGATCGCTGGCGGCGAGTATACCAACAGCAATACCAAGGTCATAGGCCGAACCTTCTTTTTTAATATCGGCCGGTGCCATGTTTACGGTGACTGTTTTACCTGGAATTTTAAATCCGTGGTGTTTTAAAGCGGTGTTGATGCGGTGCTGACTTTCTTTTACCGCGCTATCGGGAAGCCCCACAATAAAAAAATTTACCCCGGTGCCCACGTTCACTTCTATTGTGATTTTTGTGGCCGAAATGCCCTGAACAGCGTATCCGTAGGTTTTTACCAACATAGCTGCAAAATAGGGATTTTACACGAATTATAATTTTTAAGGAATTGAATTTTTTTGTACGTTTGGTTTTCAACTCCATCACATGAAACATTTATTTACCGCAGCATTTTTACTTTTATCCGCTTTTTATCTGGCTCAGGAAAAAACCGTTGAACTGAATTGTTACAACAAGTGGGCGGCAAAATTTGAAGACCGTGGCGCTGAGGAAATTAAGGATGGGGTGTATGAGGACGTGATTATTACCAACCGCCAAGGCGCCAAAGCCACCTGCCATAACGGCAAGGCCGAAGTAAGAAACGGAAAAGTGGTGAAATTTTACATCCTTTTAAGCGATGGCTCACACGAAGAAGTAAAACGCACCTGGAAAAACGGAACGGAAAAAGATGTGAACATCATCAACGGCATCAGTAAAACCATGGTTTCTGTGCATAACGAACTCATCAACGTACTTTGGCCTAATTCCATAAAACCAAAAAAGGCCAAACCTATTCCTGCAGCTGAACCCACTGACGATTAAGCAGGGGCTTTGCTGATAAAAATCAGTCTTTCACCCGGTCCCAATGACAATTTAATGACAAACTAAAGCGTCAGAACTACCATATTTGCGGTATCGTTTTGAACGCCTTTAAGGTCATAGCCTTCACCCACAAACACTTGCCATTTGAAAGTATTGGCAACCTGCACATTGCTCTAGAGGAGCAGGACCGGGTGTTGGGAAACCTAAAAACCCACTTTCAATTTGAAGAGCTTTTGTACCTGAGTACCTGCAACCGCATTGAGTTAATGATTTGTGGGGAAGGTGAGTTTAACAAAGCCAGGATAGCGGAATTGCTTCACTTTTTAAACCCCCGTTTAAGCGAAACCGATTTGCAGGAGCTAAGCGCCGGGGCCGAAGTGCTGCTTGCCGAAGCAGCCATCAGCCATGTATTAAAGCTGGCTTCATCGCTTGAGTCGCTGGTGATTGGCGAGAGAGAAATTATCACTCAGGTGCGTAAGGCCTATGAACATTGCAATGCATTGGGTCTTACCGGAGATTTTATCCGCCTGCTCATCAAACAAACCATTGAAACCGCCAAAGAAATTTATACCAAAACCAACATTGCTAAAAATCCGGTTTCGGTGGCATCCCTTGCTTACCGGCAATTGCGGGACCTGGGCATTAAAAACGATGCCCGTATTGTTTTTGTAGGGGCCGGGGAAACCAATACCACATTGGCGGCTTATTTCAAAAAACACAAGTTCGCCAACTTTACAGTATTTAACCGCAGTTTGGAAAACGCCCAAAAGCTGGCGGATACATTAAATGGTAATGCCTTTGAGCTTCCGGAACTTTTGTCTTACCACAAAGGCTTCGATGTTTTGATCGTGTGCACCGGGAGTTCAGAGGCCATTATCAGCAAAGACATTTATCACCACCTGAGAAACCGGGAGGTGGGTAAAAAAGTAATCATTGATTTAAGTTTACCGGCCAATGTGGAAGCGGAAGTATCGCTTGACCCCTTAGTGAATTACATCGATATCAATTCCATTCGCAGTAAAGCCGAAGCCAATTTGCAATTGCGCAAAAACGAAATCGAAAAGTGCGAGGAAATAATTGCGGAAAAAGCCCGGCATTTTAACGCCCTCTACCGCGAACGCAAGGTGGAATTGGCCTTTGGAGAAGTACCCAAACAAGTGCGCGCCATTAAGGACCTGGCCATTAAGGAAGTGTTTGCCAGGGAAATCAATCTCTTGGATGCCAACGGCAAAGAGGTGCTGGACAAGGTGCTTTCTTACATGGAAAAAAAATACAACGCGGTGGCCATTAAAACGGCTAAGGATGTGTTGTTGGAGAGGGAGTAAAGTCCTGCTTAAACATTAAAACCGGTATACAATCGAAACCCATCCTGAATTGCTGATGCTAACACCACCTGAATTCTCAGTCGTTGTTATATTCTGACCGTTGGCGTTGTTGGTATTTTTATTAACTGAATAATAGAGATTTGGATCGATTTGGGCTGAAAATAAAATACTTGAATTGAGATTAAACAGAATACCGAAGGTATAGGGAATACTGTATCTGTTTCGATCTACGCTTGATTTTCTTTGTTCAGGGGTAGAGAGTGGATCGCTTGTTTCGGTTTCCTGATAAAAATAAATATAACTCACATTAGGCCCATGAAATAAAGCGAACTTGTCGGTTAAGTTTGATCTGAATTCCAAACCAAACAAAAGGCCGGCGGAGTACATGGAAGTTTCAGAACGATAAGTAGTGCTCATCGAAGACTTCGAGTCCGCCAAACTCATGCTGAGTCCTATAGCCCCAATTTTGAAGAGCAGGTTATTCCCAATTTCATGTTTGTAACTCAGGGAAATGTTGAGGGGTGAAAAATTGGCAAAGGAAATGTAAAACTCCCTTAGTTTAGGGGGATTGTTCTCTTGGGCTTTCAAAGACTTCATGCACAGTGCAAGAGAAAAGCATAAAAAAAGTTTGGATTTCATGGTTGTGGTTTTTAGCACTTGATGGGTATTAATTGAACGAATTTAGAAAGGATTTATTATTCCAGAACAATCTAAGGAATGCACAACACACAATACAGATGCCTCATGTTAAATGTATAAAACAAAGTTGTTTGTTAAAAAGCGCCAAGGGCTGATTGATAAAATTTCTTTCAATACTTTCAGGTGGAATTAGAATTGCGTATTCCATTAAGATGTTGTGTCTCATTTTTGTTTGTTTCAAATCAATAATATTCGAATAGGCGTATTATTTGGTGGCGGTATAGAACATTCTCATTAATTAATAATCATTTTCTGAGTACACACATAATGTTCGTTGGACCATAAAACGTAATAAGTGCCATTAGGAATTTGATTTTCAATTTCAAGCTCGTGAATTGATTTATCATTTGGTAGGTTCACTTTAAATACTTCTTTTCCAAGAACATTCAAAACTCTTACACTTCCTCCACGAACATTCTTATCGAAAGTTAACTTGAACCGCCTATCATTCGGATTCGGCGAAATAATAAACTTATTTTGAGATTCTTGAGCCATTGGTTGAGGTTCTGAAACGGAAGTCATTAAACTTAAGTAGGGATTCTCTAAGGGTGTTTCTTCTTCCAGACTACTGATCTTTAAATACGCATTTGCCGACTCAAAACTATTAGTGCAGCCCTCTATGTAGCCATGAAAATTACTACCGGCTTGAGCATGGAAATTGGGTGAGATCCTTACATTTGTGCCAGCATGATAGGATGCTGTTGCATTTGAATTAATTGTATTCAAAGCTTGAATGGAAGTTGCCGCTTCGACATTATGCACAGCCCCTGAATTCAATGTCAAAGTAACTATTGTATTAGAGACACAACAATTCACATTTTTCTCAGCTAGGGCTGAAAAAATAAGACTATTAGGGGCAGCATGGGCTCGAACCTTAATTGGACCACCCGAAGTTCCATTAGTATTAACTGTAATTTGGCTGGTGTTGCTTGAACCAATAAATGACCAGCCTGGAGGGATCTGCCAATCATAAGCATTAGGATCAGCACCAATTATTGTATTAACCACTGAGTATACTAAACTATTTGTTGGATTCCCATCACAACCCACTGAAATTTGACCACCTATAACTGGAGTTGAAAGTTTCAGTCTTACCTGAACAGGCCCATCGGTGAAATTTTCATAACTAGAGTTAATCCAACAACCTTTTTGGCAACTCAGATAAACTATTCCAGAGGCGTGCAAAGATGCCGGAATCGGGTTAGGCGCAACAATAGCCACATTATCCTGATTGTTACCACAAGCACTACAAGCTGAGAGTGGGGTACTTGACCATAAATAAGTGCCTTGTCTCCAGGCGTCAGGATCTAACATCCTGACAAGTACAGCTGCTGGCTGACCAATATAATAATCTATTGGACCACTTATTGGTTGCCATATTCCTGCTGTCCATTTATGTAATGTTGGAGATACAAGTATCACTTTTTCTTCAGTATGCTGAACATAAGTAGTATTGTTATTATTGTCTACCACAGTCTCTATTAAGTTGGCTACAAGTTTGAATGATCCGACAGCAATTGCCCCTATATCCATATTAGTACTGTTACTTGCCATAGAACCGAAACTATGTTCTATGTTAGCGAGTTGGGGTGCTGTTGTACTCCAACTTACAAAAGTCCACCCCGGTTGAGAAGGCCCTGCTGACCAACTAATATTGTTAGTGCTATACATTTTCATTTTAGAAGGAGCGGTAATCGTAGCCTGCAAGGTAAAGGTTGATAAAGTAGTACCAACTAATAAAATTAATAGCAAGACTGATCTAGGTGTTATAATTTGAATTGCTTTCATGGCTTTTATTTTATAATAGTTATCTACCCTTCTTGCCTATCAAAGACTTCAAATTTTCAATTTCCTTATTTAGTTCGAGAATATATAAAGTTAACTCTTCAATTTTTTCCATTTGTATTTTGGTTAAATCACCTAAGCCAATTCCATCTTTTTCAACTTCTACTGCGCTTGGAATATTTGGAAGATGTTGATTTTCTTCTATATAACTTTCTAGTTCCGAAAGCGGCATTAGCTTGTACTCCTTCTTGAAAACATAATCTGGAAAAGTGATGGATGAGGCTTGAACAAAAATTTCTCTGGCTCTAACAGTTCCATCCCTATACACAACAAAGTTTTTCTTCCACGTATTAGGTGCTCCAAGAGCATCAACAATAACAAGAGCATGCCCAGAGTGACCATTCGCTCCGGCTACAGGTTGTGCCGCACAATGTATGCCGGTAGTGCCATCAGCATGTACGATAAATGATTCAACATTGGTGGCAGAATTTCGAACAACAAATCCTCTGAGTTCGACAGCCGGATTCACATTGACCTGTAGCCTTGCAAGAGGATTAGCAGTAGCTATCCCCACGTTGCTATTTGATCTCTTAAAGAATAGTGAAGGATAATTCATGTTAGGGTTTCCATCAAACAAACAAAAGTTGTCACCACCCCAACCATGGTTGGCACCTAAATTCCACCAAGACCATCCCAGATTGGTTGTAAGGTTACTGAATACAATACCTGAATTCCCATTAGCAGTTGGTTGTGCAATAATGATACCGTCATTCTGTTGTCCACATAAAATGTCGAGGCGGTAAGACGGTTGAGTGTGTCCAATACTTATACCACCTGGATTAGTATTGTATATATCTTGCCCATTTGTATTCCAAAGTTGTTGACAATAAGAACTAAGGTTTAATCCAATTAGTCCCACAATGATTAGTCTTTTTTTCATAATAATTGATTTTTAAAGTTCCCACAAACCTACTTTAAACCCATAGCGAAAAAATTCATCGAAGGTCAAATTCCACTTTCTATTTTATAAGTGGTCATGTTAATTGAGCATTTGAATTTTATTACTATTTCTCATGAGGAATGGCCCATAGAACCCTCATTTTTAGAAGGTTTTGAGTGTCGCTACATAATTTCACTTTACAAGTGGTAGCTTCTGTTGAGTAATTATCAGTTTAAAAAAGGTATTCAGGAAAATTATTTTTGTAACATTGAACTCAGATGTTATTTCAATTTATTTGATGGAATGAAATTCAATTACGGTTTGATTTTATTTTTTACACTACCGTTTTTGGTGTTCTCCCAAACCCAACCCCGGGTTCATTTTTCATTTGATAATAAAACATCCGTTGACAAGGTTTCAAACCTTATACCTAAATTGGTGAATGCCAGTTTTACTGAAGACCGTTTTGGGAATAAAGATTATGCCATTCATTTGTTTGGTAACGCCAACAGTTATCTTAATCTGGGCTCCTCTCCACTCCTTAAACCTAGAACAGGGAGTCTTTCTTTTTGGGTAAAAGTTGAAAACGCCTTGTGGTACGGTACCGGTTACAAAACCAATCCCTTTATACTCACCAAACGTTCGAAAGAAAATGATTTTTATGAATCTTATGCCTTATATTATATGCTCGAAACCAAAAGGGTATCAGCATTGTGCACTAAGGATTCTACAAATCAGGTTTTTTTCTCCAGCAAAAACAACTTCGATATTCAAAAATGGCATCACTTGGTGTTTACTTACGACAAAGATTCTGCTGCGTTTTACATTGACGGGGATTTAGACAATCGTTTTAAAACGGGATTTGAACTGGAGTTTCTTGAGGATGACTCAGTTTTAGTAGGAGTAACGAATAATAAAAAAAATAACCGTTTTTTTTCCGGTTCTATCGATGATATTCAGTTCTACCATCAGGTACTAACCGATCAGGAGGTAGAAGCCCTTTACCACTCACCGGATCCCAACCGATTGCGTGTGTTATTTGATTCACTTAAACTTGGCGCCGGATTTGCATTACTGGCATTGCTGGTGTATGTTTTGATTCGCCGGCATTTAAAACGAAAATTAAAACAGTATCAGGAGACCTTAAAATTACAAACCCGGCTGCTCGAAACCGAATTAAGGGTGAACCGGGCACTCATGAACCCTCATTTTATTTTTAATTCCCTCAACTCCATTCAGAATCTGATTCTTAATAAACACAACGATGAGGCCAATGTGTATTTGCTGAAGTTCTCAAAGCTCATGCGAAAAATTCTGGAAAGCAATACCACTGAAAACATCAGTCTCGCCGATGAAATAGACATCTTAAAACGTTATCTTGAATTGGAACAATTGCGTTTTCAGGAAGATTTCACATATTCCATTACACTGGATGATTCTGTGAAAAGCACTCAGATTCGTATACCCATTATGATGATACAGCCTTTTGTTGAGAATGCAATTTGGCACGGTTTAATGAATAAAGAAGGAGAACGGATTTTAGAAATCCGATTTAGTATAGAAGATGAAAAATACCTTTTATGTATAGTTGAAGATAATGGTTTGGGAAGAGTGGAAAGAGAGAATGTGTTGAAAGAAAAAAAATCGCTGGCTACCTTTTTTGTTCGCTCCAGGCTTGATTTGATAAACAAAATTCATAACTTGGAATGCGATTTACAAATCATTGATAAACCTAATTTTGGAGGAACCAAAGTAGTACTTAGGCTGCCCATTTTGAAATGAATGCGAACACTACACTAAGAGCCGTTTTGATCGATGACGAATTCATGGGTCTGAATTCCCTGCACATCCTGCTTGCTAAACATTGCCCAAAGGTGAAGTCTGTGGCCGAAAGCAGGAATCCTGAAGCCGCCATTGAAATTATCGAAAATTATTGTCCTGATATTGTTTTTCTCGACATCAACATGCCTCAGATGACTGGCTTCGAAATGCTAGAAAAACTGAAGTGGAAAAACTTCGATCTGATTTTTACAACCGCTCATCAGGAGTATGCACTTAAAGCCCTGAAGTCCGACGCGGTGGATTACCTTCTAAAACCCATTGATCCGGAAGAATTAAAAGCCGCTGTAAACAAAGTGATAAAGCGGAGGAGTATGAATGAACTGGGATCGGCCCTTGAAGCATACAACGACATGCTGAACACCTTGCCCGCCATGACAAAACAAAAGGTTATCGTGAATTCAAAATCCGGTATAGAATCCATTGAAACACAGTTGATCATAAGCCTTGAGTCCAAATCCAACTACACGCATATCTGCCTTGAAAACGATCAGAGCATTATGAGTTCTAAAACTCTTAAGGAGTATGAACAGATTCTGTGTGTTGAACGCAGTTCCTTCATGCGGGTGCACCATTCCTTTATTATCAACCTCAATAAGGTGGTTCGTTATTTTAAATCAGCTGAAACAGTTGTTATGCAAAACGGACAGGATATCCCCATCTCCAAAAGCCGTAAGGAAGAGTTTTTGAAATGGCTGGAAATATAAATTAAAGCCAAATTTGCTTTCTCATGTGCCTAAGAATTTGAATTCTGAGCGAATCTGAGTACTTTGGTCTTCATCAGATTTAACCCATGAGCACTAAAATTTATACCAAAACAGGCGATAAAGGTGAAACTTCCTTGATTGGCGGTACCCGCCTGCCTAAACAGCATGTGCGCATTGAAGCTTACGGAAGTGTGGACGAGCTTAACTCCCATGTGGGATTGTTACGTGACGTGGCGGAAGAACAGGCCCTTGTTGACCTTTTAATCGGTATTCAGGATCGCCTCTTCACCATAGGTTCACATTTGGCCAATGACCCTCAAAAATCCAAAATGAAGTTGCCCGCGATTAACAATGAGGATGTTGGTGTTCTTGAAAAAGCCATTGATGCCATCGACGGACTCGTGCCTCCAATGAAATCTTTTGTTCTGCCCGGTGGTCATGTGTTTGTTTCGTATTGCCACATTGCGCGCTGTGTTTGCCGCAGGGCGGAAAGAGCCGTATTGCGACTGGCGGAGCAGGAACCTGTTGACGAAATACATGGGCGTTACCTGAACCGGCTTTCAGATTATCTTTTTATGCTATCCAGGTATTTAGGTCACAAGCTGAATGTCAAAGAAATTCCCTGGGTACCCAAATATTAAACCATGAGTATGAATGCAGCAGAGGTTGTAAACACCATGATGAAGAACGACACGTTCTCGCAATGGTTGGGTATTGAGGTGCTGGAAATACGGGAGGGTTATTGTAAACTGGGCATGACTGTAAAAGAGAACATGCTGAATGGTTTTGGAATTGCCCATGGTGGCATTTCCTATTCTTTGGCCGATAGCGCTCTGGCTTTCGCTTCCAATTCCTGGGGAAGAAAAAGTGTAAGCATCGACACCTCCATTTCTCACCTTAAACCCTTGAACAACAAGGATGAAGTGATTGCTGAAGCCATTTGTGAAAACCAAAGCGAAAAGCTGGGCCACTATGCCATAAAAGTGTATTTAAAAGCCCAGCCGCATACGGCCATTGCTTTGTTTCGCGGAACCGTTTACAGAACCTCAAAAATCTGGGAGTAAACGCTGAGATAACAAAACAATTTAGTTTTATTCTTCATGCAAAGCCCCTACTTTTACATGGAATTTAGTTTATGAAGCAAGCATATATTGTGAATGGTGTGCGCACCGCAATTGGTAGTTTTGGTGGAACGCTTTCCTCCGTGCGTACAGATGATTTGGCGGCACATGTGCTGAAAGCCCTGATGGATAAAAACCCCGGACTCGATTTTTCTCAGGTAGGGGATGTGTTGCTGGGCTGTGCCAATCAAGCCGGAGAAGACAACCGCAACGTGGCGCGCATGTCGCTTTTACTGGCAGGCATGCCGCTTTCTGTACCCGGCCAAACCATTAACCGGTTATGCGCAAGCGGATTAAGCGCTTCCATCGACGCGGCCCGCACTATACAATGTGGAGACGAAGAAATGATGATTGCAGGAGGCGTTGAAAATATGACACGCGGACCCCTGGTGATGAGCAAAGCCTCCTCAGCCTATGGCAGGGATCAGCAATTGTTCGACAGCAGTTTTGGCTGGCGCTTTATCAATCCAAAAATGAAAGCAACCTACGGCGTTGATGCCATGGGTGAAACAGCCGAACATGTTGCAGAGAAATACAAAATCAACCGGGCCGATCAGGACAGTTTTGCTTTGTGGAGCCAGCAAAAGGCTGCCAAAGCCATAGAAAATAAACGATTTGAAAAAGAAATAGTGGGTGTTTCCATCCCTCAGAAAAAAGGCGATGCATTGATTTTTAACCGTGACGAATTTGCAAAACCCCAAACGACTTTGGAAGGGCTGTCTAAACTCAAAGCCTCATTTAAGGCCGATGGAACCGTAACCGCCGGAAATTCCAGCGGCTTAAACGACGGCGCTGCAGCATTGCTCATCGCCGGTGAAGACGCTGTAAAACGAAATCATCTTAAACCTTTGGCCAGGATAGTCTCCGGTGCGGTAGTAGGTGTTGAACCCCGTATCATGGGCATTGGTCCGGTAGAGGCTTCAAACAAAGCCTTAAAAAGAGCAGGTATAAGTTTTAAGGACATTGACTTAATCGAATTGAATGAAGCTTTCGCCGCCCAAAGTTTAGCCTGTACACGCAGCTGGGGACTTGACGATAGAGATGAACGTATAAACATCAACGGTGGAGCTATTGCGCTCGGGCATCCATTGGGCATGAGTGGGGCAAGAATTTTACTGTCTGCTGCCATTGACCTCCAACTGCACAACAAACGTTATGCATTGGTGACCATGTGTATCGGCGTGGGGCAGGGCTATGCGGCAGTGATAGAACGCTGTTAAGCAAGAAGTATTAAAAACCTAAATTAAAAGTATATGGTTCATTTGCTGAGTGCACAAAACTCCATCTTTCACCAGTTCATGAGTGAACTGAGGGATGTTGAAATACAAAAAGACAGCATGCGGTTTCGGCGCAACCTCGAGCGCATAGGCGAACTTTTTGCCTTTGAGATCAGTAAAACATTGGAGTACAAGGCCACACAAACCACTACACCTCTAGGGGTTGCCGAAACAAAACAATTGCGGGAACAACCGGTATTGGCTTGTATCCTCAGGGCGGCAATTCCCATGCACCAGGGTATGCTGAACGTGTTCGACAAAGCGGAGAACGCCTTTATCAGTGCGCACCGCAAACACCATAAAAACAATAGTTTTGATATAGTGGTGGAATCGGTTTCCAGCGCCGATCTGAACGACAAAACAGTAATCATTTGCGACCCCATGCTGGCTTCGGGAAGTTCAGTGGTAAATGTGTACAAAGAAATGCTTTCCAAAGGTCAGCCCAAACACATTCACTTGGTGCATATCCTGGCCAGTAACGAAGGTGTGAATTATGTGAAAGCGCATTTTCCTTCTACCAATTATACCCTTTGGATCGGAGCGATTGACGAAGAACTCACGGCCCACGCTTATATTGTTCCTGGTTTGGGCGATGCGGGCGATCTGGCTTTTGGAAATAAGCTCTGATGTTTACCATCCGGCATACCGATTTACACAGCTCCGGAACCTTAAATCCATTGGTTTCGGATTATCTGAAACAAAAATCCGGCTTAAGACCATTTTATTCTCATTACCCCGACGAGAATGGATTTAAAGAGGCCATCCATCAGGCTTCTTACGATTTTCTTGATCGTGAAACACTCAGCAAGCTGCTGAAGACACAATCTTCCAGGGTTAAAAATACCGGCACAAAGAGTTTAGAGAACATTGAACTGCTGAGACAAAAAAACACCTTTACAGTAGTTACCGGGCATCAGTTGTGTTTGTTTACCGGCCCGCTTTATTTTATTTATAAAATTTTTTCCTGCATTAATCTTGCCGGGGAATTAAAACAAAAATTTCCGGAGTACAATTTTGTTCCTGTTTATTGGATGGCAGGTGAAGATCACGATTTTGCTGAGGTGAATCATTTTCGTGTGTTTGGTAAAACCCTAAGCTGGGAATCAACACAAACAGGTTCGGTGGGAGAATTCGCCACTTCAGAGTTGAGTCCTTTATATGAGCAACTCAAAGAAGTGCTTGGTCTCTCCAACGCCGCGAATGCCATGAGTGCTCTTTTTTCAGAAGCGTATCTTGGCCATTCGAACCTGATCGATGCTACACGTTACCTGGTAAACGAACTGTTTGGAAAGTACGGATTGGTTTGCGTGGATGGGAATGAAAGAGTTTTCAAACAACAATTTGCCGATGTTTTAAGGGAGGATATATTTGAGAATTCCTCTGCTGAACGTGTGGAAAAAAGCATAGCCTCACTTCAGGCCCTGTCGTACAACAACCAGGTGAACCCCAGGAAAATCAACTGTTTTTATACTCAAAAGGGCTTAAGAGCAAGAATCGAAAAGCAGGGGGATAGCTTTAAAGTGCTCAACACTGAGCTTACGTTTTCTGAACAAACCCTGAAACAGAAATTGCAGGAAACGCCTGAACAGTTTTCTCCCAATGTGGTGTTGCGGCCTCTTTATCAGCAACGTATTTTGCCTAATCTGGCGTATGTGGGCGGACCGGGGGAATTGGCCTATTGGTTGCAATTCAAATCCATGTTCGAACATTACAAGGTGTTTTTCCCGGTATTGGTTCCCAGAAATTTTGTGAGCCTGATTGAAAAGCCGGTAGCAGAAAAAATCAATAAACTGAATTTTACACCGGAAGATTTTTTTCTGTCGGAACACGATCTGATAAAAAAATTGCTCGACCGGTCCGGCATCAAACCCGATATTAGCAAAGAAAGCGCTGATCTTTCTTTAGTATACCAAACCGTATTACAAAAAGCAGTAGAGGTTGACAAAACACTTGATTCGGCGGTAAAGGCTGAAATGCAAAAGGCTCTGGGCGGTCTTCAAAACATTGAGGCAAAAATGAACCGGGCTATTAAACAACGCTCAGAAACTGAAATCAATCAAATCAAAACCATACGACAGAAATTATTTCCGGGAGAGCAGCCACAGGAACGGGTTGACAATTTCGCTCAGTTTTACCTCAGGTACGGCGAGGATTTTATGGATATGCTAAAGAAAAACTTGTCGGCTCTGGATTTCAGACAGAGGATATTCATTGAGGAATAGACCTGTATCGCTTCTATTCGAAAGGAATAAAAGGCAAATACTCAATTCTGTACTATAATTCTGTAAATTTACCTAAATACCTTTCCATGAAAACCTTTTTCGTTATCTGTTTAAGTATAGTTACTGTGTTTTCACAGGCTCAATCTCTGGTGCTCACGCAGGCGGCCTACGAGCCCGTTATTGGCGACAGTAGTTTTTACCATGTATTGGATACCAGTGCTTTTGGCTCGGGACTTCCGGTAAACATCAACGGCAACAACAGCACATGGAATTTCAGCGCTTTAATTTCTACGGCAGTTAAGGCCAATTCATCTTATGTGGATCCCATCACCGTGCCCAGCGCCTCGGCCTATGCCGGCACCAACCTGGTGCAAAAGCAAGGAGGCTTGCTGAATTATTTTAAATCGGTTGTAACACCCAGTCCCCAGACTGAAATGTTGGGCCTCAGCAGTAACACTCTGAATCTCAACTTTACAAATTCAGCCATTTTAGCCAAATTTCCGGTGAGTTATGGCAATAGTTTTACCGATAACATTGCAGGTACTTTTAATTTTTCTGTAAGCGGAACTTTTAATGGCAGTGTAAGCACAAGTGCCGATGGTGCCGGAACGCTTCAATTGCCCAATGGTTTGAGTTTAAGCAATGTGTTGCGCGTTAAAAGTGTTCAGACCATTAACCTGAGTTTGGGCATCATCCCTTTTGGCACTGCTAAACAAACGGTGTACAACTATTTTCACAGCTCTCAAAAATTTCCAATCCTGAACGTTACCTACACCAGTTTAAGCATTATTGGAAGCACAAGTCCCAGCGTGAGCGCGGTGGTAACAGGTAATAGCAAAACCATTATCGTTGGTTTGGAAGAAATGGGTAATACGCTTTCGCACCTCATGGTTTATCCCAATCCGGCCCGGGATGCCATTTTGATTCAGTCCGGTTTGGATGTCGGCGAAATAATCGTGGAATTATTCGATTCTAAAGGTTCAAGGGTTTATGCAACACAGCGCACATTGAATGGAACTTCATCAGAAGTGATTTCTCTGAGCGATCTGCCCAGGGGATTTTATTTTATCACATTTAAATCGGGTTCTCAATCCTTTCAAAGGAAATTAATTCTTCAGGATTAAAACAGAGATTAAAACCGTTCACTAAAAACTCAGGCTGAGGTTCAGATTCGGGATGATCGGCAATTGGTAAATTGTTTTAAACGTGATTCGGTCGACATAAAAAATGTTTTCCCGGTTGTACACGTTTGTGGCGCCCAGTGTAGTTTCGAGGGTACTGCGTTCATTTATTTTATAGCGGTGTTTCACCCCAATATCCAGGCGGTGGTATACCGGGAAACGCCCGGCATTTAATTCTGCAGGTATGTAGTTTAAAGTACCATTTGAGGTTGGGAACGGATAATTGATGTTGCCCTGTGGATTCAATTGATTAAAATAGCCCTGTGTTTGGGTAAAGGGGAAACCGGTTCCAAAATTCCATCGGGCGTTCAATTCAAAGTTTCTCTTTTTGCCAAAGGTGTATGAACTTACAAGGTTGATGTTGTGACGACGGTCAAAAGTAGGAGGGTAATTGTCAACCACTCCGGTAGAAGGATTCCCATACCAGCGATCGTTGAGGGTTAACGAATACACAGTCCAGAAATAAAACCGTTTGCGATCGTATTTTAAAACCACGTCAAAACCTCTTGCTCTGCCTTGTTCTATGACAAAGGTTTTTTTGTATTCGTCGGGTCTCGATTCGTTGGTGGTATTGTCTTCAAAAATTTTATCGCGGTTAACGTTGATGATCGTGTTAAAGAATTTTTGATACACCTCGAGGTCCAGTTCGAAGTATTTAAGAAAATCCAATTCTATACCGGCCACCAGGTGATTGGCTTTTTGAATGGAAGAATTTACACTTTGTAGTTCTCCGTTTTTGTCGAGGTAATTTTTTGACAGGTCCTGTGTTTCAGGCGCGTTAATAAAGCCGTAAAACAAATTCACCACATCCCTGTCGCTGTTTGCGCTCATGAGGGTTTGGCTGTATAGACCCGCAGCACCCTTTACCCTGAAAAATTTATTCAGGTTCCATTTCGCCGCTATCCTGGGTTCAGGAGAAAATACAGCGAGTGTGGCGTAGTATTGGAGACGCAAACTGGGTTCAAGCAGAAGTTTTTTGTTTTTGCTTACAAACTTGTATTTCACAAATCCTCCGAGATCAATCGTAGAGCGGCTCATATTGATGACCGCGTAATAAGGATTTTGTACCTGGTACTCGGTGTTGGTGGTTACACCTTCAACACCAAAACGCATTTCCTGTTTTCCGAAAAACTTCACAAACGTAAAGCCCATGTTGGCTCCGTTAATGGTGCTGTATTTGGAATCGGTTTCAAGCGTGGGATTGGTAAAGTTGATTTGGTAATTCGAATAGGCCACAATGCCTTCGACCATTAAATTACTGCCCTGTGGAACCAATACAAAACTGCTGCCCAGGCCCACGTTTTTCCAATTGTAGGTAGCTGTCTGGCTGTAATCTACCTTGTCGTTAAAGCTAAATCCAAACAGGCTGAACTTACTTCCCCCGGCGGAGGTGAGGGAGGTTTTGGCATAAAAGTCGGTGTAATAAAACGGAAGGCCCTCTTCTCCGGCATAAGGATAGAGCACTTTGGAAGTTTGAGGAAGGTAAGAGTGTTTGAAGGAAAGAATGTAAGAGGCTGCGGTATTGCCTTCATCTCTTAATTTCATCAAAGGACCTTCCATGTTGGCCTTTAAACCAAAGGTGGACATGGATACTTTTCCGGAGATTCGTTTTTTGTTGCCGTCGCGGGTGGTAATGTCCATGATAGAGGAGGTGCGCCCCCCATATTCAGCTCCAAATCCAGCACTGTACACATCGGCATTTTTCATAATGTCGTTATCAAACACCGAAAAAAGCCCAATGGAGTGAAAGGGGTTGTAAACCGTCATGCCATCCATAATTACTTTATTTTGCACAGGAAGCCCCCCACGAATGTAAAGCTGCCCCCCCTGGTCGCCGGTAAATACCACCCCGGGTAACACCTGTAAATACTGAGCTATATCCGGTTCGCCAACGCTGGGTAATTTGGAAATCACCACGGGATCAATCTTTTGAATGGCCACGGCCGTGTTTTCGGTTCTTTCGGTGGCGCGGGTGTTTATTTCAACCTCCTGGAGTTGTATGCCTCCTTTGTTGGCGTAGTATTTTTTGTTGAGTACTTCTCCGGCCTTAAGACTGATTTTTTCCTGTATGGTATCAAATTCAAAGCTGGTAATCAACAAGTTATACTCACCAGGCGGAATTCGGGTGATATTAAAAAACCCGTTTAAATCAGTGTTAGAACCTATAGTGGTGTTTTTAAAGTAAACGTTACAAAAGGGTACCGGTTCACCGGTCGCTTTATCGTAAACCACGCCTTTAAAGGTGGCAGAATTTTGGGACAGGCTGTTCAGGGCGGATCCAAGGATTAGGAAAGAAAGGATTAGGACTCTCATGGCTTGAAGGCGCGTAAAAGTAGGAAATTCCCCCATATTGTAACTTTATAATTTTTGAGAGGTATAAATTAAGTGATAAGTGGCGTAAACAATGCCGGTTCGGTTGTCAAACGACTTTCAACACGCTGATTTTATGCATTTACATTGCTTAACACCTGTTTTGAAAAATGCCCCTGAAAATGATTAAATTTACTTTAGGATATTGATAACAAAAACCAATAGAAAAATGAAGAAGTTGAATATAGTGTTTGGGTTGGTCATTTGTACTTTGCTTGCCAATGCTCAGAAAGTGTGGGATGGGGGAGGGGCCAATAATTTGTTCAGCAATGGACTGAATTGGGTTGGCGACGTAGCACCTGTTAGCGGTGAAGATGTTGTTTTTGATGGCACCAACACCAAAAATTGTACATTCAATGTCGCTTTTGCTACTGGAAATTTCTCAATAAACTCGGGTTATACAGGTGTTATTTCCATAGGTTCGGCCAACAGAACCATAGGCGGCAATTTTATAATAAATGATGGTACTTTCACTTCTACCTCGGGTCAACTAAACGTTGGCGGTAATTTTACACTTGGAGGAACAGGAACCTTTAACCACAATAGTGGTACCGTCATTTTCAGGGTAAACAGTTCCTTCAGCAGAGTCATCACCGGCTCACCCGTTTTCAATAATTTAATCTTGCTGGATTTTGGCTCCGGCGGAAGCTATACCTTTGATTTTGGCAGTTCAACCACAGCTAACCTCACAACCGATCAGAGCGGAGGAACGGGTTCCGCAGATTGGAATTTTCAGGGGAACATTACTATCACCGGCAATTTATTTTTAGAATCTTTGAATGTTGTTAATCCGGCATCAAATACAGGAGTATTTACGTTCAGCGGTGCCGGTCCTATTACTATTGATGCTACCAACAGCGCCACCGGTGCAAACAGACTGCCGAACATGGTTTTTAATACCACCGGTACAATTGATATGATTGGTGATATCTCCGTTTCGGGGAACTGGACGCATGTTGACGGACAATTGACCGTTGGTAATGGTTCAACGGTGCATTTTTACGGAAGTTCCACCACCATTGGCGACAGCTCACGTTTTGAAAACTTAAGTGTTGAAAGCGGGGCATCTGTTACCTTTCCGGCAGGAGGCACCTTTAAAATAGCGGGTGACTTTAACAATTCCGGCACCTTTAGTCCGCCACCAACCAGTTGTATGTTATTGAACGGAGATGGAGCTGCCCCGCAAAACATCAATGGCACTGCATTTACTATCGGAAAAATTGAAGCCGCGGATGGAACCAAAACCATTGAATTCAACACGGCGGTTACTTTGCTGGATGTGATAACCATAGGGGATAATGTGACCCTTGACGCTAACGGAGGCAATCTTATATTAAACTCAGCCAATGGAGGTACAAAAGCCAGAATTGCTCCATTAGGTACAAGCGCTTCTATTGCCGGTAGCATTACTGTTCAGAATTTTATTCCGGGCGGAAGTCCGGGTTGGGCCAATTTAGGTACCCCGGGAGTTTCCGGAAAAACTGTGCTCGATTGGGACGGACAAATACCAATTACCTGCACCGGCTGTACGTATGATTCCACCGTGATTACCCCGCCTTTTACTTCGGTATGGAAATGGGATGAAATTGGCGAAACGTATCAATTTGGAGTAGGTTCGGACCCTCTCACACCGGGTAAAGGGTATTATGTATATGTAGCCTCAGACCTTTTAACTGCTTCTGATTATACGCTGGTTTATACCGGATCGGCTGTAACCGGTAATGTAAATGTTACTATTAATGTGGCCACTTTTCCTGGTTCAGCCTTTACATCTAACTTGATTTCGAACCCGTATCCTTCCCCGATTGAATGGGACAATGTGTATGCTTCGAATGGCAGCAGTTCAGAACTGGGCTCCATCTATGCCTGGAATGCTCAAGCCAACGCTTACTCTGTTTACACTCCCGGAAGCGGGGGTTCCGGCGCGGCAGGTTTTGGAGCCAATGGACTCATGCCTGCGGGTCAGGCCTTTTTTCTGGATGCGGATGTCACCGGATTTAGTTTTCCTATGACAATGACCTTTCATGAAAGCGATAAAGCCAGCAGCAACAGCAGTGAGATTTTTAAGCCCCAAAACAACAATGCAACAAAGTTCAAATTGTTTTTGCATTGCCCCGGTGAAGAAATTCAAAACACACTCTTGCATTTTAATCCACAAGCCACAGAAAATTTTGACAATTACTTTGATGCCCGGCAAATTTTTTCTACACCGGGATATATGGGTTATCCGGGCTCCTACTCCAAATACAACAGCGTATCTACCCAATGGGGTGGAAGAGACTACGCCATCAACACTTTGCCTGAACTTACCAAAACCTACACGGTACCGGTATTGGTAAAAGTGGCCAGCAGTGGTTCATACAGCATTTCTGCAGGGGAGTTTCAAAATTTTTATTCCTGTTTGGTGTTACACGATATACTTTTCGATTCTTACCACAACCTAATGCAATCGCCTTATGTTTTTCAGATAAATGATACTACTTCCACACCAAGGTTTGAAGTCATCATTTGTGAGTCAGGCATTACCAATCCCAATACCATCAAAGAATTAAATGCCTCCAACTCTATTTTTATCGTGAAGGATGGCAACTCAGCCCTGGTTAACACCAGGTTTGAAACAGAAACCAAGGCGGAGATATCAGCCTACAACTTACTGGGCCAAAAACTAATGAGTGATATACAGGTAGAAGGCACAGAAACCAGCACACGCTTGCCTTTGGATGTTAGCGATCAGGTGATTTTTGTGAGGGTAAGCACCAATGCTGAGGTGGTGACCAAAAAGCTGCTGCTTGGGAGGTAACAAAGCCTAAAGACACAACACGATAGCCAAAGGGATTCGAATCTAATCTTGAATCTTGTATTTCAAATCTTGAATCTCTCAAATACACTTAAAGTAATCAAACACTTCAAGGCAATCTTTGCATTTGTATAAAGCTTTACAGGCAGTACTTCCAAACTGAGAAACCATTTCACTGTTTTTACTTTTGCACCTTGGGCAAGTAACCGATTTGGGTTCGCCCATTAAAGCTGTTTTATCTCTGCTGCCCTCGGGAGGCGCAATGCCATAGTTTTGAAGTTTGAGTCGTGCCTCGGCACTGATCCAATCTGTTGTCCATGCCGGTTCGTAAACCGTGTTGATGTTGATTTTGGAAAATCCTTTTTCATTCAGTTTTTTGATCACATCCTCTTCCATTTGTTTCATGGCCGGACAACCACTGTAGGTTGGGGTAATGGTTACTTCAAGCGTGTTGTCATTAAACGTCAAATCACGGATTACTCCCAACTCAACAATAGAAATAACGGGAATCTCCGGATCCGGAATTTCATGCAGCCAGCTCAGGATTTGATCTTTATTGAGAACAGAGGAATTCAAAACACCAGGTGCTTTACGCTATAATATAAAAATCGCGGCTATACCAATGATGAGAATAATCACCAGGTATTGCCAGAAGTCGACGAAGTAAGGAGAGATCTTTTTTATTTTTTCTTTCAGACTCACGGTTTTTTACCACTTGGCTTCAGGGTATGCACGCGGCAAGGATTGCATCTCTGCCAGGATAAAACCCAGGTGCTCGGTGTGCAGCGCCTTAGCGCTTCCGCTATGCATATACACGTTTTCAGGCAACCTGATGTTGCATTCCTCCAGAAGGTCTTTGATGATTTTTTCCCAATCGGTTTTTATCTTTTGCAAGTCCGGCACAAAACCGTTTTTTACTAAGTCAGTTTCTCCTTCAATGGGTTCAAACATATCGCCGGTATAAGGCCAAAGTTCATGAAAAGCATTTTGTAAACGCGTGAAACTTTCCTGGGTTCCGTTTCCAAAACGTTTTACCCAGCTAAAACTATGGCGTTTATGGTAGGTGATTTCTTTCACCGATTTAGCCGCAATAGCAGCAAGTGTTTGGTCTTTGCTTTTGCTTAATTCTGTATACAACAACAATTCAAAAGCATCCACAAACGCCTGCCTTAACATGGTTTGCGCATAATCTCCGTTGGGTTGCTCACATATCAGGTGATTGTAATAATGCCTTTCGTTCCTGAAGAAGGCAAGCTCATCTTCACTACGGCCCTTGCCTTCCAAATTACCGGCATAATCAAGCAAACTTCTCGAGCGCCCAAAAAGGTCGAGCGCTATATTGGTTAAAGCCAGATCTTCTTCTAAAAAGGGCCCATGCCCGGTCCAGGCACTGATCCGTTGCGCCAGAATTAATCCTGAATCGGAAATACGGAGCAAATACTTAAATACTAGTTCGTTCATCTTTTGTTTTACATGTGGCCTACGCCATCAGGAATCTGGTAAAAGGTAGGGTGACGGAAAATTTTGTCATTCGCCGGTTCAAAAAAGGAACCAATGTCCTCAGGACTACTGGCCACTATGGCTTCGCTGGGCACCACCCATAAACTCATGCCTTCGTTACGACGCGTATACACATCGCGCGCGTTTTGTAAGGCCATTTCCTTATCAAACGCGTGTACATTACCGCAATGCACATAAGGTTGTCCTGATTTTTTTTGTACAAATACTTCCCACAAAGGGCCTTGATTATCGCTCATACTCATTTGATTTATTAGGCAGCGGTTGACAATTGATTTTGTTTTTTAGCATAGGCCGCCGCCGCTTCACGAACCCATGCGCCTTCGTTATGTGCTTTGTTACGGGCTTCAAGACGCTCTTTGTTGCAGATGCCATTGCCCTTCACCACGTTTTTGAATTCTTCCCAATTTGGAGGACTAAAATCGTAACCCTTTTTACTTTCGTTCCATTTCAAATTTTTATCCGGAATGCTAATGTTAAGGTATTCAGCCTGCACCACGGTTTGATCAACGAAACGTTGACGCAAATGGTCGTTCGACTCCCGCTTGATTCTCCATTTCAATGCATTCTCGCTGTTTGGACTTTCCGCATCAGGTGGACCAAACATCATTAAACTCGGATACCACCAACGGTTCAGGGCGTCCTGGGCCATTTCTTTCTGATCGGGAGTGCCAAAGGCCATGCGGGTCATGATTTCGTACCCCTGGCGCTGGTGAAAACTTTCTTCTTTGCAAATCCTTACCATGGCACGACTGTAGGGGCCGTAGGAAGACCTCTGCAACATCACCTGATTCATAATGGCAGCCCCATCTACCAACCAACCTATGGCACCAATGTCGGCCCAGGTTAGTGTTGGATAGTTAAAAATAGATGAATATTTGGCTTTTCCGGTATGCAGGGCTTCCAGCATTTCGTCGCGGGAAACACCCAGAGATTCGGCGGCAGTGTAGAGATACAAACCATGGCCGCCCTCGTCCTGAACTTTAGCCAATAACACCAACTTTGCTCTTAAACTTGGGGCGCGACTAATCCAGTTGCCTTCGGGCAGCATGCCAACAATTTCGCTATGCGCGTGCTGAGATACCTGGCGGATAAGGTGTTTGCGGTAATTCTCCGGCATCCAGTCCTTGGGTTCAATAAACTCGTTGTTGGCCAGTTTTGCTTCAAAAATTGCTTCAAAATCGATTGTACTCATGGTTTTGTCGTGTATACAAATATATTGCGTTTAAGGGGCTTTTTCAAAAAAATGCCGCATTTATGACAAACATCAGCAGCACCGGTTTGTTTGGCATATTTTAGTTTTTTTATCGGCCCCAATGCCCTATTTTTGCTCGCAATTTTTTGTTATGGCGAGATTCCACCTGTTAAAAGTAAAAGACGTTAAACGAGAGACCGCGGAAGCCGTTTCAGTGGCATTTGAAGTGCCCCCTCAGCAACAGCCGGAATACCTGTTTAAAATGGGTCAATACATTACCTTGAAATTTAAGGTGAATGGTGAAGAGATCCGCAGGTCATACAGCATTTGTACCGCGCCGCATGAAATGGAATTAAGGGTGGCGGTGAAAGAGGTTCAGGGAGGAAAAGGTTCGGAATTTATCAATAGAAACCTGAAACCCGGTGATACCTTAGAGGTGATGACCCCAATGGGCACCTTTAATACGGTGTTAAAAGGCGCCAACAAAAAGCACTACGTTTTGTTTGCCGGGGGAAGCGGCATTACTCCAATGATGAGCATCATCAAAAGTGTATTGTACGTTGAGAAACAAAGCAGCATTACCTTGTTTTACGCCAATAAAAATGAGGACAGCAGTATTTTTAAAGCTGAACTTGAGCAATTGGCTGCTAACCATTCAAATTTAAAATTGGTTTTGGTGTACGACGCGCCAAAAGCTGCCCTGCCCGAGTTGAATTGTGGCATCGTAACGCAACAAAAAGCAGAAAGTCTGGTAAAAGCCATGAACTGTGAAAAGGCGGATGAGTATTTTATTTGTGGTCCCGGCCCCCTGATGGAAAATGTGAAGTTGGCTCTCGAGGGATTAAAAGTGGCCAAAGAAAAAATTCATATAGAATATTTCACTTCCGTTATTGAAGCCGTGGATAAGGCCAGCGCGCCAAGCGGAGCAGATGTGAAAGCCCACATTAAAGTGATACAATACGGTATTGAAACCGAATTTTCTCTTGAAACCTCCGGATTAAGCCTGCTCGAAGCGGCTATTGAAGCCGGTGTGGATGCGCCCTTCAGTTGCAAAGGAGCCGTGTGTTGCACCTGCAGAGCGAAAGTGCTTGAAGGTAAAGTAAAAATGAACGCGAATTTCGCTCTCACCGATCAGGAAGTGGAAGAAGGCTATGTGCTCACCTGTCAGTCACATCCATTAACTGAAACGGTAACCATTGATTACGACGCGTAACCGATTTTTCAGAAAATCAATTTAGATTCTGGTTTTGTAATCCGTCACATTCAGTGTGGTGTTACAAAAAAAGTACTCATCGCTGATGGCGTTTGAACACACAATCACAGTTCGCTGAGCTGTATAGGATTCTATCATGGATGTGTACCATTGTATGCCGGCTTTATCCAGATTGGATAGAGGTTCATCCAGCAAAAGCAAAGGTGTATCGCTGAGCAGGGCAAGCCCAAGTTTTAAGCGCTGTTTCATGCCGCTTGAAAATTCACGGATGAATTTGTTTTTTGCCTGAGGCAGTTGAATCAATTCAATAAAATCTCCGGTAGTAATTCCTTTTTGGAAGGGTTTAAAGGTTTGAACATGATGCGCCATTTCGAGCAGGGTAAAGTCTTCGATAACCTGAAGGTATGGTGAAGCAAAGGCCATGTGCCGATGAAGACTATCGGCGGCAAGAACGTTCTTCTCAAGTGAATAAACGAGTGTACCTTCGTTGGGCGCTATAAACCCACTGATGACTTGCAACAAGGTCGATTTTCCTGAACCGTTTCCGCCCAGAATTACCAGCTTTTGACCGGCTTGAATTTCGTAATTCAGATTCCGGAAGATCCACTCCCTTCTGAATTTTTTACCGATGGTATTTAATTGTATGGAAAACAAAACAGACGCTCAAGCGCTTAAATTCCTTTGATGATGCCATCTTTCTGGCTTTTGATAAAATCAAGTATCTGTTTTCTGATCTCTGTATCCGGCATCTCGTTTTCAACAATCTCAAGCGCGTTGCTGAGATTGTGGCCTCTTACAAAAATAATGCGATAGATGTCCTCAATTTGTTTAATCACCTCCTTATCAAAGCCCCTGCGGTTGAGTCCAATGGTGTTCACACCGATAAACTGTAAAGGTTCCCTTGCCACGCGAACATAAGGAGGAATACTTTTGCGAACCAAAGAAGCTCCGGCGACAAAGGAATGCGCTCCGATTCTTACAAACTGTTGGGCAGCAACAACACCCTCAATCACCACAAAATCTTCTACTGTAATATGTCCGGCCAAACTGCCGTTGTTGGCGATAATCACGTTGTTGCCAACAATACAATCGTGTCCCAGATGGGTGTAACACATGATGAGGCAATTGTCGCCCACTTTGGTGGTCATTCGGTCTGCTGTGCCTTTATGTATGGTTACGTATTCCCTGATCACCGTGTTGTTTCCAATAACGGTATTGGATTTTTCTCCGCGGTATTTTAAATCCTGGTTCACAATTCCAATGATGGCACCCGGAAAAATTTTACATCCTTTTCCAATAATCGTATCGGGGTATATAACGGCGTTGGGATGAATAAAAGTATCGTCCCCAATCTCCACATCTTCGTAAATTGTGGCGAAGGCTTCAATGGTCACGTTTTTGCCAATTCTGGCTTTGGGATGTACGTTGGCGAGCGGAGATATCATCGTTATATGGCTACTGCGCTTTGTTTTACTTCTTTGCCTTTCACCTTCGAAAGCAGAGCCATCATTTCGGCTTCCATCACTTGTTTTTCACGCACAAACGCTTCGCCGCGCATGTGAACAATTCCTCTTCGAATGGGAGTGAGCAAGGAGAGTTTAAACACGATGGTATCCCCGGGAATTACCTGATTTTTGAATTTCACTTTGTCAATGCTCATAAAATAGGTGAGGTAGTTTTCAGGATCCGGCACCTTGCTCAAAGCAAAAATACCGCCCACCTGTGCCATGGCTTCGATTTGAAGCACACCGGGGAACACCGGCGCATCAGGAAAATGGCCCCGGAAAAAATCCTCATTCATACTCACATTCTTAATGCCAACAATTCCATCCTCGTTGATCTCCATAATTTTGTCGACAAACAAAAATGGCTGGCGGTGTGGCAATATTTTCTGAATCTGGTTAACGTCGTATAAAGGTGTTTTGTTGAGGTTGTAGGGCTCGTAAATGTTTTTCTTTTTCCGCATGGCATCTTCGCGAATCATTTCCTTGATTTTTTTCGCGAAGGAAACATTGCCGGCGTGACCCGGACGGGCTGCGAGAATATGAATTTTCATGGGTTTGCCAACCAGGGCAAGGTCGCCAACAATATCCAGTAATTTGTGGCGTGCCGGTTCGTTGTAAAAATGCAGCTTGGTATTGTTGAGCACACCACGGCCTTTCACTTCAACATCGGGTTTATTAAATACTTTACGGAGATAGTCCAGTTTTTCTTTTGGTAGTTCACTGTCCACCAGCACAATGGCGTTATCAAGGTCGCCGCCTTTGATGAGGTTGTGTTGCAGCAAGGCTTCCAATTCCCGCAGGAAAACAAAGGTGCGGCAAGGGGCAATTTCTTTTTTAAATTCTCCAAGGTGGTACATGGAGGCATGCTGGGTGCCCAATACTTCGCTGCCATAATCAACCATTACGGTTACTCTGAAATCGTCCTGTGGAACCGCCAGCATCTCTACTTTTTTTACAGGATCTTCGTAGGTAAGGTTTTGGCTGAGTTCAAAGTAATCACGGTCCGCGTCTTGTTCAACAATTACGGCCTGCTCCAGTAATTCAATGTAACGAATGGAACTACCATCCAAAATGGGCATTTCCGCTCCGGTTACCTGTATCAAACAGTTGTCAATTCCTAAGCCAACAAGGGCGGCCAGCACGTGCTCGGTGGTGTGCACCTTTGCGCCATTTTGTTCAATTGTAGTGCCTCTGGAGGTATCTGTCACCAGATCAGCGTCCGCATCAATGGTAGGTTTTTCGGGCAAATCCACCCGCTGAAATTTGTACCAATGGTTTGGAGGGGCCGGTTGAAAGGTAAGGGTTACCATAGCACCGGTGTGTAAACCAACTCCTGAAACGGTCACAGGATGTTGAATGGTTCTTTGTTTATCGGCCATAATGCTTCGACTAATAGCCGTAAATATAACAATTATTGACCGAAAGGAAAGGGCAAATTCAGTCGAAGGCACAGTAGGGCCTCAGTTTCTGAAACAGGACTTCATCGTTTATCAAATCCCTGAATGCAGCTTCATTCAAACGTCGGTTTTTTCTGGCATTCACCACCTGTTTTGTTAACTCATAAGAAAGATAAGGGTGACGGTTGAGCGTTTTAAAATCATCGCTGTTGATACGGATTTGATGAATGTGTTGTGTGTCAATTGTAATGTATGGATGCATTTTCTCGTATAGTTCATCCGTAAATCCGTATACTTCCTTGAGTTGTTCGGTTTTAAAATAACCACCCAGCAGGGCTCTGTATTTCAGAATGCGCCTGGCAAAGGCAGGTCCAATTCCATTCAGGGCAATCAAACTGGCGCTATCCGCAGTATTCAGTTCAAGGCTGATTGGAATTGGTTTTATGGTTTGCGATACAGAGGCTGTTGGCCTGGTGTTGAGCTTTGATTCAGTATTTTTAACGGCCTCGCTAATTTGGATGTAAGGTTCCAGCCTTTCATAATCATGAGGACTTAGGCCATACACTTTCTTTAAGTCTTTTTTCTCACGGAAAACAAATCCCTTGTTTCTAAAATTCATCAATGCTTTGGCCGTGTATGGTTTTAAGCCAAGCTGTAAGGCTTCATCGTAAGTCACACGATTGGGATCAAAGGCAAATAGGCTGAGTTGTTGTTTCTCCTTGTTGTTTTGAGTAGGAAATGTTTTTTCTTCAATGCCGCCAGAGTCAACATAAATGTAGGGCAGGTTTTTTAACACCAAGCCGGGTTTGGGCTCAAACAAAGGAAGGATGAGGCGAATGAGAACCAGGGCAAGGCAAAGACAAATCATCACAAAGAGTCCACGGCCTTGCTGTTTTGTGAATGCAAAATACGTTCTAAGGAACCTGGGCCACATGTTTGCTACGGTTAAAGAGGTAGTAAACCGGTAAACCCAAAGCCATGATTAAAATCCCCAACAAGGTGTTATCGGTTTTATAAATCAAGAGGTTGATGCACACTGCAGCGGCTAAGATGATATACAACGCCGGGAACACAGGATAGGCCAGGGCTTTGTAAGGGCGATGAGCAGTTGGCGCTGATTTTCTGAGATGGAACAGCGCAAAAACGGTGATGATGTAAAATACCAGGGAAGCAAAGGTGCAGTAGTCTAATAACGCGCTGTAAGAGCCGCTCAAACAAAGCACCGAAGCCCAGAAAGCCTGTAACCACATGGCATTGGCAGGGACCTGGTTTTTATTCAAACGCGCACCTGATGCAAAAAATAATTTTTCATCGGCCATGGATTTAAACAAACGGGCCCCGGATAGAATGAGTCCGTTGTTGCAACCAAAGGTGGACACCATAATCAGCACCGCCATGATAATCTCTGACACGCTGCCAAAAATAGAGGACATGGCTGCGGTGCCAACCCTGTCGTTTGGTGCGAAGGCAATGCCTTTTTCAATCGCATTAAGTCCTTCCGGCGACCCAATTGCCGGTAACAGCATAAAATACGCCAGGTTAGCCAGTATGTAAAGCAGGGTTACCAAACTCACACCGATGATTAAACCCAGGGGAATGTTGCGTTGAGGTTGTTTTATTTCTCCGGCAATAAAGGTCACGTTATTCCAGGCATCGCTGCTGAACAAAGATCCAATCAACGCCAAACCAATAGCGCCAATCAACAGTGAAGGTGAGCCGGAATCCGGCGGGTTAAGCGGTTTGAAGTCCAATGCCATATTGTTTTGCCAATAACCGCTTGACCAACCCACAACCAGCCCCAATAAAATTAAACCAAAAAGAGAGAGCAATTTTGCGCTGGTGAACAAACGTTGAATGAATTGCCCTTTGCTTAAACCCAGACTGTTAAGGTAGGTCAGAAATACAATTGAGAGAACGGCCAATACCTGTGTTGTGGAAATGGATACTTTGCCCAGATAAAATAAAATGTGATGTTCGTCAAAATAGGGAAACAAAACCCCGGTAAATCTTGCGAACGCAACAGCCACCGCGGCAATCACCCCGGTTTGAATCACGGTAAAAACGGTCCAGCCATACAGAAAGGAACTGAGTTTGCCGAAAGCCCTGCGAATATAAATAAACTGCCCTCCGGCATCGGGCATCATGCCGGCAAGTTCACCATAACTGAGCGCAGCCAGTAAGGTAATAACACCACTTAACACCCAGCACACCAGCACCCAGAAAGGGGAGCCGAGGAGGCGCATCATATCGGCACTCACAATAAAAATACCGGAACCAATCATGCTTCCGGAAACCAGCATCACGGTATCATACAAATTCAGACTGCGTTTCAGGTCGCTCATAGGGCTTAATGCCTTAAAGATAATTAAATTTGCAAGATTCAAAACGAAACATGAAGCTACTGGGAGAACGCATCAGCATTGTTAAAAAACAGAACTTACTGAGCATAGTGATTCTGGCCACCAACGACAAACGCAAACTGGCCCTGATGTTCCTGTGGTTGCTGGCCTGGTCGGTGTGTGGGGTCATTGTAATAATCAACTACTTTCAAATCACAAACGAAAAGGCAAAATTGTTTTTAATCATCTACCTTTCCTTTTGGGCCTATTTTGAGGTGAGTATTATCCGGTCTTTTATCTGGAGAAAATACGGTAAGGAAAAAATCTGGATAAAGGATGGCACCTTTCATTACCAGAGAGAAATAAACGGAAAGGGAAAAATTAAAACCTATATGCCGGATTTAATAAGAGAGTTTAAGATTCTGGATGTTCGCCCTGGCAATTTAATGGACAGTTTAAGTCAGAGTTTTTGGGTAAGAGGAGGGGAGCGTTTGGAGTTTATGCATCAAACCAAAATCCAACGCTTTGGCATGCAAATCAGCGATGAGCAGGCCAGAAATTTATTCAATGAGATACGTGATTTTCTTTCAGGATTAAATAAATAGTAGAGTATATAAATTTAAAAAGCCCTAAGGTAAAGTCCGAAGGGCTTTTTCTGCAAAGAGTGTTGTTAGGTCCTTAAGCAGATTTGCTTCGCAAAACGCTTCAGGACCCACCCTGAAGCAGAACTCTCTTCGGTCGTTCGCTTCAGGACCCATAAAGTGAAAAAGCCCCTCCGGAATCTTCCGAAAGGGCTTTTTCTACTTCATGGGTGCGGATGAAGGGACTTCCCTCGGCAAGCTCGGGATATACTTCTCGTCCCTTCCCTAAAATAAAAAAACCCGTCTTGCAACGGGTTTAATTTAATGTGCGGATGAAGGGACTCGAACCCCCACGCCTTGCGGCGCCAGATCCTACCCCGAAGGCTTTCGGGGCTGGTGCGGCCAAATCAATAGTTATATCGTGCTTTTAGTTTTTCAATTATTTCTGGAAATCTCCTAAGATTAGCGATATATTTTGCACTATTCATTTTTTTAATGTGCGATTCCATATTTCTGGCCTGCTTATATTGTAGATCGGAAACAACTAAAAATTCCTCCCAATCATCTGCTTTACTAGTGAAACTTGTTGGATGCATTGACTTTTTGTGTTCTTGAAATCTGGAATTAAAGTCTTTACAACTTCCTGTGTAAAAACGTTGCAATTTTCGCGAATAGAGTAAATATAAATAGGCCATTGAAAAAAAAGCCCGGAGAAAAACCGGGCTCTTTTCTGTGCGGATGAAGGGACTCGAACCCCCACGCCTTGCGGCGCCAGATCCTAAGTCTGGTGCGGCTGCCAATTACGCCACATCCGCAATCAGGAGGGCCAAAGATACACCTTTTTCAGGCTGCTGCAAAATTATTTGTAGCTATTTGTTTCCGGTACCCTGTCACTGCCATCGAACTCCGGCGACTGAATACTCAACACTTTTAGGGGAACTATTCCGGTACTTTTCACCGAGTGGTAGGTGTTGCAGGGAATAAATACCAAATCCCCAGCTTTGATTCGGAATTCCTCATTGCCTAGTTTCATCTGCCCTTCGCCCTCCAGCACCACCACCTGTTCGCTGTGTTTAAGGTGTTTGTGTGATTTCACCTCTTGTTTAATAACTATACAAAAGGCCGTGCTCAGGCTGTCGCCATTCAATTGTTTTGAATAGATGTTGGGCGATTGGCTTTGACGTCCAATGGTATCAAAACAGCAGATTTTCTGAGCGCCAAGTTCTTTATAAAAGAGAACTAAGAGTATCAGAAAAACCGGGCGCATCAGCGTTGAATGTTCTGCGCTTGCGGTACAATTGTGGTTTGCGGCTCTATGCCTAACATTTGAGGGGTAATCATCGGTAACACCTTTTTCACCTCAGCATAGTTTGGATTGATTTGCAAACAACGCTCCCAGCTCTTTTTCGCGAGCGCAAATTTACGCTGGTTAAAATAAGCTCCGCCTAAATTGTACCAGGCCTCGTAATCCTGAGGGGTTAGTATGGTCCAAAGGTTATAAGCAATGGCCGCTGAGTCCATCCGTCCTCTGTTGAAAGCCATTCCACCGCGCTGTTTCAAATCGTTGGCGTATACCTGATAGTAGTTGCGCAAGTAAGGGTTGTTTGGGTACAATTTCTCAGCGTTTTTCCAATAGTAAAGCGCGTCAAAATCTTTTTTCAGCTTAAAATTGGCTAAACCCAGATTCAAATAGCCATTCACGTAGCGAGGGTGCAGTTCGATGGCGTGGGTCAGGAAACTAATACCCTTGAAAAGAGCCACTTCACGTTTGGTTTTGAGTCCGCTTTTTTTCCACTCCTCATCTGTAATAACCAAAGTACCGTTGTAATCATTAAAGCGGGTCGAATCCTGTCCTACTACCTGAACACCGGTCACTTCCTTGGTGTCGGCCAAATCCACCCAACGGGCACCAGCATTACCCAGCACAAGCACCGAGTGCGGCATGGTTTTTACGTCTTTCAAAAACAGCGTCACGTCGTTTTTCCAGTCCCAGCTGCGTTCCCAGGCTTTAAAGCCGAATAAAAAGGTAATTACCAGCATGATGGTCCACAACGCTGTTTTTCTAACGTTCAAGGTAATGGACGACAATCTCTCAAAACCTTTTAATATAAGGTAAGCTGCCGCGATGCAGAATCCGATGTTGGAGTGGAAGATCAAACGTTCACCCATGGTGGCGCCCACGTCCATTAATACGTTACCAATCAGCAAAGCGAAGAGTATGTACATAACAATGGCGAAACCAATCACGTGTCGTTTCAGGGCCAGATAAATTCCTCCAAACAACATGCTCAGATGCAGGATGAGAGAAACAATAAAATCCCAACTGGTGAAATGACGGTATTGAATGGTGTTATAAGAATAATCGGAAGAAAGCGGATGAGGGAAAACCTGTAGAATCAGGTATTTCATTAAAACATAGGTTTTGGTGCAAAAGCGCTCTTGCTCATTCGCCAGCAAATACGGATTGTTCAGAATCTCTGTATCGGGCACACCGGGCTTAAGTTTCACCGCTACCAAACGCATGCCTAAGTAAAACAACATGATAAATCCGGCCCAGCCCATTAAAGCGCTGAATTTATTTTCCTTAAGGGATTTGCTTGAAAACATAAGCAATACCACCACGTAAGCGAAAGGAAAAAACCAATAGGCTTTGGAAGGTTTCGGCGGCTGAGGGACCTTGATATCGAAAGAATATTTAATAAACAGCATAAACGCCGCAGAGGCCACAAACAATACCGCTATAAACAAAATGGTTTTCACCTCCTGGGTGTAAGCGAATTTTTTAAGTCCGGCACTGTTCTTTGGGTTGTCAATCCATTTAAAGGCCAGGTAAATCATACCAAGCCACAATAAACCGCTGAGTCCACGGGTCATCATTTTGTTGTCGTCACCCAACAAAGGATTTACCAGGCCTTTGTGAACAAAAGCCATGATAATACCGGTGACCAAAACAGCTATCACTTTCTTGAACAAGGTCGTATTCACAATGTTTTCATACACATCGTTCTCGGTGAAGGTATACACCGCCAGAGGCACAAGAATTAGCAGCATGATGGCGTATTCCTTTGAAAGCAAAGCCAGCAAAAACATCAGCGAGGCCCATACCAAATCCCAGTTACGTTTTGTTTCCAAAAACTTAAAGGAATAGAGGAAGGTGAGTGAAACAAAAATCAAAGAGAAAATCTCATCGCGGCTTTTTACATTCGCGATGGCCTCTGAGTGAATGGGATGCATGGTGAACAGGATGGCCGCAAGAAAGGCGAGGTCCTGGTTGGTTCTGAAAAAATAACGGGCAAATACCAGGTACAAAAACATACAGCCAAGGGCGTAGGTCCAGATGTTGTTAAAGTGACGCACCTTTGCCATATACACCTGGCAGTCTACCTCATTAAAAATACCGTCAACGTTTAAGTCCTCTTCCCAATCGTTCTTAAAATTTTGGTTGGTATCCCAGCAGGCATAACATTCGTTGGGTTGAGCCATGCCGTCGCCGTTGGTGTCCTTAAATTCATTGTATTCGTAATTGGTTTCAGGACGGCCGCATGGCGAAATGTAATTCACCATGTCCTTATCCAACACGCCGTTTTTGTTGGAATCCTCCACCTTCATGTACAGCCCGGTGCGGTAAGGACCCATAAACTGTTGTTCAATGGCAAAACTCACTACTGAGAGTGGACGGTAACGACCACCGGCCAATTGGTCGGTTGCACACATACGGCGGTAAAAACTTTCGTAGGCGTCTTTGGTCATAATGTCCTTGATGCCCCTCACGCCTTTGATCACGTGATCGTTTTGGTGGATAATGATACCGTCGTCCAGCGCGTATTCTCCATTAATGGAAGTGATGTAAAAAACAAAACCAACAAGTCCCACCAGGATCATGGCGATTTTCTGGTTCAGAAAAGTGAAGTACTTAAAGGTTTGACTGAGTGGTGGAAAAGTCGGTGCTTTAAGGCTTTTTTGTGCGGATTTGGGTGCTTGTGCCATAATTAAAAATTCCCCGCAAAATACAAATATTAAAACAAATAGGAACAGCGAGTTTCTTAATTTTTTTGTGTGCTGAACAGGTTTTATAGTTATTTTGCAGATGATGAGGCGCAAGGCTCTAAACCCTGTTTTTTTGTTATTCACCGGATTCCTGTTCGTGCTGTTGCCGCAGTGGCTCTATCAAAGGTTGCTGCAATCGCCGGAGGATTTGGCGCAAAATGCCGGAATGGCCATTGAAAAAAAATGGCAGCGCCTCAACACCTCTTTGCTGGCAATGGATTCTCTTTTGCCAAAGGGGCATACCGAGGCCCTGGTGGATTTTTTTGAAAAGGAACAAATTGCGCTTTACCGGTTTTCAAACGATTCGCTGGTGTTTTGGAACAATTCCCGGCTAAATCCCGAACCCGGTTATAAGGCCTTCAGTAAGGAGCAGGGAATGCTAAAGCTGAACCGTGGGTATTGTATTTACAGCAAAAAAAAGAAGGGCGAGCTCTGCGATATCTCACTCAGTCTCCTTAAACCGGAATACCAGATTCAGAACAATTACCTGAAAAATGATTTTTTACCATGGACGGGTTTGAACAAAAACCTGAGTTTTTCTTTGGATACCATTGGCGCTTATCCGGTAAAACTCAATAACGAAATTCTGTTTTCATTCAAAACCCAGGAAGAGCATTTTTCCAATCCAAAGGTTATTGAATACTGTACCCTGCTGTTTTTTATTGGATTGGGCCTCTTGCTCATATTTGTGTTGCGACGAAAACAAAATGCACAAAACCGGTCTGAACTTCTGTGGTTACTTCCGGTTCTGATACTGGCACGGGTAGGTATAAGCGTGTTTAAATGGCCTGCATTTTTGTATCAGAGCATGTTGTACGACGTGAGGGAGTTTGGAAATGCTTCGGCGTTTTTGAGCACGTACCTGGGTGATCTTTTGTTGAACGCTGTTTTCCTGTTGGTGATAGCGGTTTACCTTTATCGATTTACGCTAACTCCGGGCTCAAAAAAAACCCTCCTGTTTTTTAATGCCTTGTTTTTTATACTGATGGAATTGTCCCTGCTTCAGTTCAGTGAAGGCATTTCGAGTTTGGTTCAAAACTCCACGCTCAGTTTCGATTTTCTTTCGGTGTTTAACATGAAACCGCTTGCCTTCCTGGGTGTGGGTGTGATTGGCCTGTTCGGACTGTCATTGATGCTGGCTTTGTTGGGCTTACTCAGAATCAATTCCCAGGGAGGCGCTTATGAAAAAGCTGTGTATGGTATTGTTTGTGTATTGGTTTGTGTTGTTCATTTTTTTATAAGCGCACAACACAGCAGTTTGGAGAGTTTTTGGATGCTTTTGCCGGCTTTAACGTTTTTAGTGCTCAGAGCCACAGGAGTGGATAATTTTTCGTATACCATGATAGTGTTTGTGCTGATGTGTTCGGTTTCAGCGTCCTACTTTTTTAATAAGTACCTCGAAAAAAACCAGCAGTCCGAAATGAGGCTGATCTCCTTTCAATTAAGTGAGCGTCAGGATCCGGCACTGGAGAATGAATACAAGGGTTTACCCGAAAGGATGAGAAATGATCAGCGCCTGAAGAACCTTATGTTTTTGCTTCCCAACACAAAACTTGAAATCCCTCAATTGCTGAAACAAAATTATTTTAACGCCTATTTCGACCGCTACACCACCGAATTTTATTTGTTCGACAAAACCTGCTCCCCTTTGCTGGAGCCAGCCAATCCACTTTTCTGGAACCAGGGTTATTTTGAAGATCAGGTGTATTACCACAGCGACACAACTGTTACGGAAGGTTTGTTTTTTGTGAGAGCATATAAAAACGGAACCCGTTACCTGGCAAGGGTAGAACTGGATGACAACACCTTGTTTGTTGCCTTAGAAGCCAAAGAACTAGGTGAACAAGGCAGTTTCCCCGATTTGTTGCTCGACGCCTCTCAGCAAAAGCAGGAAAAACTCGGCCATTTAAGTTATGCGGTGTACCGCGGCGATCGCCTGGTGAACCATTACGGAGAATTTAATTATCCTCATTTTTCGCCGGAAGCAAAACAGCTCGAAAACGAAAACAGCGCGTTTAAACAGTACACATTTGATCCCGAAGAAAACACCAAGGTGTTGATTAGTGAAAAGGTAAAAACCAACACCGAACGCTTCACTTACAATTCTTACTTTTTTCTGATTTTTTCTTTGGTGGGTTTTGTATTGTTTTATGTTTACCGGCTTTTCTTTTTGGAAAAAAGGATGCCTGCAACCCTTACCCAGCGTATTCAGGGCAGTATCATTGCCCTTTTGTTGTTTGCTATGACAGCCGTTGGCATCACCTCCGGTCAGCTGGTTTCAAAACAATTTGAAAACGATAACAGAAGAGATCTGAGCCAAAAAAGCAGCACCATCGTGAATGAACTGCTGAATCAATTTACACCGCAAAATTTATTCGATGGCTCTCAACGTGAATTGGTGAATCAGCGAATAAATGAATACGCGAGGGTATTCAACAGCGATCTCAGTTTGTTTGATGCCCGGGGGCGTCTGGTGAATACCAGTCAACCCAAGTTGTATGCTTTGGGTCTGAGTGCCGACCTGGTGAATCCCAGTCCGTATTATGGCATCAAAAACAACCGGGCGTATTCCGGCAACGTCACCGAAACGGCAGGGAATTTAAAATACCTCTCGCATTACACACCCATTTATGATGAGGCCAAACAACTCCAGGGGTTTATCAACCTGCCTTATTTTGCAAAACAAAGCAGTCTGCTCCGTGAACTTTCAGGCATAATTTCAGCCCTCATCAATGTATACTTGGTGTTGTTTATGCTAAGCCTTGGTTCAGGACTGGTGCTTTCGGGTTACATCACCCAACCCCTGCGCATCATCAAACAACAAATCGCAAGAATCAGTTTGGGCAAACGCAACGAAAACATACAATGGCAGAGCAACGATGAGATTGGTAAGCTGGTAAGCGAATACAACCAGATGCTGTTGAAACTGGAAGAAAGCGCAAGCCTGCTTGCACAAAGTGAGCGGGAGAGTGCCTGGAGGGAGATGGCAAAACAGGTGGCACATGAGATCAAAAATCCTCTGACGCCAATGAAATTGAATCTTCAATACCTTCAGCACCTCAACAAAACCAGTCCTGAAGATTTTAAGCTGAAGTTCGAACAAGCCAGCGCGGGCATCATTGAACAAATCGATTCTCTGGCAAACATCGCTACCGAATTCAGCAATTTTGCCAAACTACCCGGCATGCAATTGCAGGACATTGCGCCACTTGAAATTCTTCAAAACGCTGTTCAGTTGTATAACAAACAACCCCGACTTAAAATCGACTTTCAGGTTTCGGAAATAAACCGGCTTTGCAAAGGCGATAAAGAACAATGCATGCGGGTGTTCAACAATATTTTGAGTAATGCTTTGGAAGCGCTTGAGGGGCAAGCCGATCCACGAATTACCATCTTCAGCAAGTGGACCGACAACACATTAATAATTACTATTGGCGATAATGGTTGCGGAATTTCAGAGGAATTAAAACCCTCCATTTTTACCCCCAGTTTTACCACTAAAACCAAAGGTTCAGGTTTGGGATTAGCCATGGTAAAAAACATCATGCAGGGATTTGGGGGAAAAGTTTGGTTTGAATCGGAAAAAGACAAGGGCAGCACCTTTTATCTTGAATTTGCCCGCTCATCTGAGGCCTGAGTGCCCAGCGCCTAATATTCAGGTCCTTGCTGATGTGTAACGCGCTATAAAACAGTAAATTAGTCTCCCAAGGCAGAGGGGTGTTCCTAAAAAATATTTAGTACCTTCGTCTTCCTTTTTAACAAAACTTATGGCAAAATTCAGAAAAGAAGATGCCCTGGATTACCACTCTCAAGGTCGCCCGGGGAAAATAGAAGTAGTGCCAACAAAACCCTATTCCTCACAGCGGGATTTAACGCTTGCTTACTCTCCGGGAGTAGCAGAACCCTGTTTGGAAATAGAAAAAAACCCCGAAGACGCTTACAAATACACCGCCAAAGGCAATCTGGTAGCGGTAATTTCCAATGGAACCGCCGTACTCGGACTCGGAAACATTGGCGCTTTGGCCTCAAAGCCGGTAATGGAGGGGAAAGGTTTGCTGTTTAAAATTTTTGCCGACATCGATGTGTTTGACATTGAAGTTAACACTGAGAACATTGATGAATTTGTAAACACCGTGAAAAACATAGCCCCAACCTTTGGGGGCATTAACCTTGAAGACATCAAAGCACCCGAGTGTTTTGAAATTGAACGCCGCTTAAAGGAAGCGCTTGACATTCCTTTGATGCACGACGATCAGCACGGCACCGCCATTATTTCAGCGGCAGGTTTGTTGAACGCGGTGGAACTTTCGAAGAAAAAAATTTCGGAAGTAAAGCTGGTAATCAATGGAGCCGGTGCTTCGGCCAGTTCATGCGCTAAAATGTACATTGCGGTTGGTGTAAAAAAAGAAAACATTGTGATGCTCGACAGCAAAGGTGTTATTCACAAAGGAAGAACCGACCTTGACCAGTACAAGTCGTTTTTTGCCTGTGAAAAAACCGATAAAACCTCTTTGGTGGAAGTTATCAAAGGTGCCGACGTGTTTGTGGGTTTGTCGAAAGGAAACATACTTACGCAGGACATGGTAAAAAGCATGGCCAAAAATTGCGTGGTGTTTGCACTGGCAAACCCTACTCCTGAAATTTCATATGAAGAGGCCATTGCCGCCAGAAAAGACATTATTGTGGCTACGGGCCGAAGCGATAATCCCAATCAGGTGAACAACGTACTTGGATTTCCCTTCATTTTCAGAGGTGCCATGGACGTGCGCGCCACAACCATCAACGAAGAAATGAAGTTGGCGGCCACATTGGCCATTGCCGCCCTGGCAAAAGAACCTGTTCCGGATTATGTGAACCTGGCCTATGGTTCAAAAAGCCTGAGTTTTGGCAATGAGTATATAATTCCAAAACCCATCGATAACCGCCTGATTGCCGAAGTATCCTCAGCAGTGGCCAAGGCTGCGGTTGAAAGCGGAGTGGCTAAAAAAACCATTCAAAACTGGGATGCCTATAAATCAGAGCTGGAGAATCGTTTGGGTAAGGACAACAAATTAATGCGCAGTTTGGCCAACAAAGCCAGAAACAACCCCAAACGCGTGGTATTTACCGAAGCCGACAATTATAAAATTTTGAAAGCCGCCTGCGTGGTAAGAGACGAGGGCATAGCCAAACCTATTTTACTGGGCAACAAAGAACGCATTCAGAAACTGGCCGAGGAAAATTTCATGGACCTGGCCGATATGCCCATTGTTGATCCCCTGACGGAGGATGAAAACGAACGCAACAATTTTGGTGATTCCCTTTGGCTAAAACGCCAGCGCCGTGGCCTTAACCAATACGATGCCCGCAAGCTGATGCGCGACCGCAACTATTACGGTGCCATGATGGTGAGCAATGGATTGGCAGACGCTATGATCAGCGGACTCACCAGAAAATACGGGCAACCCATAAAAGCGGCCCTGGAAGTAATTGATACCTTACCGGGTGTTAGCCGTGTGGCCGGCTTGTACATCATGGTCACCAAAAAAGGCCCCTACTTTTTTGCCGACACCACCATGAATGTGGATCCAACTGCTGAGCAATTGGCAGATATTGCCATACTTACAGCAAATACGGTAAAACAATACAATATCACGCCCCGCATCGCCATGTTATCGTATACCAATTTTGGTTCAGCGCAGGGTGAGATTCCTGAAAAGGTGGCCAAAGCCGTTAACATTTTACACAACAATTACCCCGGCCTGATTGTGGACGGAGACATACAAGCCAATTTCGCTGCCAATAACGAATTGCTAAAGGAGCAATTTCCATTCAGTACCCTGGTGGATAAAAATGTAAACACTTTTATTTTCCCCAACCTCGCTTCAGGGAACATTGCCTACAAACTCATGCAGGAATTGGGCGGTGCCGAAGCCATTGGTCCGGTGCTGATGGGCTTAAATCACCCGGTTCACGTGCTTCAGCTGGGCAGCAGCGTACGTGAAATTGTAAACATGATTACCATAGCTGTTGTAGACGCGCAAAACAGAAAGTAAACACCATACATGTCATTAATCAATCACCTGAGGGGTCAGGTACTCGTTAAATCACCAACCCACCTTGTTATAGAATGTGCGGGGGTTGGTTATGGCCTCCACATTTCTCTTCAAACCTACACCAAACTGGGCGATCAAAAGGAGGCCCTGGTTTACCTTGAGAGTGTGTATGTGCGCGACGACAATCCCCGTTATTACGGATTTGCCGATGAAGAGGAAAGGGAAATTTTCCGAAAACTGATTTCCGTGAGCGGAGTAGGCGGCGGAAGCGCCCTTTTGATGTTGTCCAGCATGAGCGCGGGCGAAATAGCAGCCGCTGTAAACACTGCCAATGTGGCCTTGCTCAAAAGCATTAAAGGCATAGGCGATAAAACCGCCCAGCGCATCGTGGTGGACCTTAAAGGAAAGCTCGGAAAACACGAGGGAGGTATCTCTCAGATTTTAACAGTTTCTAACAATAAAACCAGAGATGAGGCGTTAATGGCTTTGGTCACCTTGGGTTTCCCAAAATTGGCTGCCGAAAAAGCTCTGGAAAAGGCCATCCGGCAGCAAGGAAGCTCAAGCGACCAGGTAGACGTTTTAATTAAAGCCGCTTTAAAGAATTTCTAGTACTTCCCAGTGAGAGCCAATGGTCTGATACATTTTGTATTGCTTACAAGCGCTACAGCCGGCTTAATGGGTCTGGTTACAAGGCCGGCTTCCGACAGCAAAAATGACCTTGAGGGAGATTTCGGTTCCAACTACACGCGCAGTTTTCCGCCCGATTCCCCGGAGGTAGAAGAACCCGATCTTCCCTTTAAATTCAATGACAACCCCGGGCGATTGCCTTTGCTGGAGCCCAAATCAAAACTCTACCTTGAAACGCCGGAGAATATAAAAACCAATGTAAAGTACGACCCGGCCACCGGGAATTACGACGTGGAGCAAAAAGTAGGAGAAACGGATTACCGTCCGGATACCTACATGAGCAAAAAGGAATTTCAGGATTATATGTTCCGTAAACAAATGCGGGAGTATTTCCGCTCGCGGGTGGCGGCCGATGAATTGAACGAAAAACCAAGAAAAGGCATGATTCCGCCTTTAAAGGTGAACAGCGAGTTATTTGATCGGATTTTTGGCGGAAACACGGTTGATATCAAACCTACCGGTACTGCCGAATTGTTGTTTGGTTTGGTACATACCAAAAATCAGAATCCTGCTATCCCGCAAAAACAACAAAGCATCACCAACTTCGATTTCAACATGCGCATCCAGCTGAACCTGGTGGGTAAAATCGGCGATAAGTTAAAAGTCACTACCAATTACAACACAGAAGCTTCTTTTGACTGGGAAAACCAAATCAAGGTGGATTACACCGGTTATGAGGATGAAATCATTAAAAAAATTGAAGCCGGAAACGTCTCCTTGCCCCTCAACACCACCTTAATTTCAGGAAGTCAAACCTTATTTGGATTTAAAACCGAATTGCAATTTGGCAGGTTAAGAGCAACCACTGTGTTTTCACAACAAAAAGGAAAAAAGCAGGAGGTGACCGTTCAGGGAGGTGCCCAAACCCAGTCCTTTACAGTTAACGGCGACAACTACGAGCAAAACAAACACTACTTTTTAGGGCATTACTTTCGCAAAAACTACGATAACTGGATGGCCAGTTTGCCGGTGATCAACACCCCTATTGTGATTACAAAAATTGAGGTGTATTTGCTGGGTATTAATGGAAATGCCGAGCAAACACGAAACGTAGCCGCTTTTGAAGATTTGGGAGAAGATACCAGCGACATTTTGCTTACCTTAAGAGATCCCCTGGCCGTACAACCTTCTTCCCTCGTAATTGTTGACAGTGCTGATGTAATTCCAAGAAACGGAGCCAATAACCTGTATCACATCATGACCAATACGGTGAGCGGTATCCTCAAGGAAAGGGAAATTGACCGGGTCACCTCCTTGTTATCTACCGCATCCGCAACCGCTTCCAACGCCAATAACTCCGGTGGCATATACATGGATGGCAGCCGGGATTACAACATCATTCGCAACGCAAGAAAGTTAAACCCCACTGAATATTATTTTAACCCACGCACCGGATTCATCTCACTAAATCAACAGCTGAACAACGAACAATCCCTGGCGGTTTCCTATCAATACACCTATGGTGGGCAAACGTTTCAGGTAGGAGAGTTCAGCGAACAGGTGGCGGATAACCGTAAGCTCATTGTGTGTAAGCTTCTAAAAACAAACGCCGTAAGCGTGAGGCATCCCATGTGGAAACTCATGATGAAAAACGTTTACACCCTGGGGGCTTATAATTTAAATTCTGATCAGTTTAAACTCAATGTGTTTTACAATAATATCGAAACCGGTGTGGATGTGCCTTACCTGCCTTATGGTAAACCAAACGGGGTACAATTGATCAGTGTTTTGGGCTGTGATCGTTTGAGCGTGAATGGAGACAAAGGCTCGGATGGAATTTTTGACTTTCTCGACGGTTACACCATTGTGAGAATGAGCGGAAGGGTGTATTTTCCAAAAGTGGAACCCTTTGGCCGTGGACTGGAAGAGGAATTTGCACCGGAAGATGTAGACAAGGACAAGTACATTTTTAAGGAGTTATACGACTCCACAAAAACCGCGGCTTCTTTTATACAATCCAAAAACCGATATCGAATCAAGGGTACATACAAATCTTCTTCGGGTTCAGAAATTGCATTAAACGCGCTGAACATTCCTCAGGGCGCAGTGCTGGTAACCGCCAACGGTGTGCCTTTGCAGGAAAATGCGGATTACACCGTAGATTACACCCTGGGTCGTGTGAAAATCATTAACGAGGGCCTTTTATCCTCAGGTGCAACAATTAAAGTGTCTCTCGAAAGCAATTCCCTGTTTCAGGTGCAACAAAAAAGTTTGTGGGGAACGCGTTTGGATTATGATGCCGGCCGCCACCTTAAACTCGGAGGAACATTTTTGCGTTTCAACGAAAGACCGCTAACACAGAAGGTCACCTTCGGGGATGAGCCGGTGAGCAACATTGTAGCAGGCACTGATTTTAACTACAAAAACGATGTGCCATTTTTAACCAACCTGCTTGACAAACTTCCGTTTTACAGCACTAAAGAAATGAGCAGCGTGAGCATGCGGGGAGAAATTGCAAAATTGTTCCCCGGCAATGCCAAGGCCATTTCAAAGAGCGGCAATTCTTACATTGATGATTTTGAGGGTTCGGTAGCGCTGATTGATATTCGCAGCCCCACATCCTGGTATTTATCAAGTATTCCGCAAGGTCAAAAGTTTTTATTTCCCGAAGCCTTTTTAGCCGATAGTGTCGACATCGGGAAAAACAGGGCCCGCTTAAACTGGTACACCATTGACGCTATGTTTACCCGCGATCAAAGCGGTGTGACGCCCGAGTATTACAATTCAAAAAAATTATTCTCCAACAACATGTGGCGCCAGGTGTTTGAAACGGAGTTGTTCCCGGGTAAAACACCACCCAATGGTCAACAGGTGGTGCTGCCTTTGCTCGACCTGGGCTTTTATCCTGCAGAACGGGGTCCTTATAATTACGACGTAAAAACCGGAGTTTATTCCAAAGGCATCAACCCCGACGGTTCTTTGGCTTCGCCTGAAACCCGCTGGGGGGGTATCATGCGGAGGTTGGAGACCAATGACTTTCAAGCCGCCAACGTGGAGTACATTCAGTTTTGGTTAATGGATCCATACAATGAAGATTACAATCAGGAAACCGATCCTTCTTTTGATAAAAACCAATTACCAAGTGGAGACTTGTATTTTAACATCGGCAACATTTCAGAAGACATTATTAAAGATGGAAGAATGTCGTATGAGAATGGAATTTCAGCGCCATCCACAGGTACTCTTGCGGAGTTCAATACCAATCTGGCTACTGTACCGGCCATGCCTCCGGTCATCAACGCCTTTTCGCAGGACAACAACGATCGCCCGGCTCAGGACGTGGGCTACGACGGTTTAAGCGATGACAACGAAAGAGCACGGTTTAGCAGAGCGGTGCAGGACATGCAGAGTTCGGGGGCTACCCAGGCGGCCATTGACGCCTTTGTAAACGACCCTTCATCGGACAACTATAACTTTTTCAGGGACGATCAATACGACGAAGCTCAGGCCACCACCCTCACCCGTTATTCAAAATACAACAACGTGCAGGGCAACTCCCCCACCGAGGCCCAGTACGGGAACGCCAATCCCAACGGAGGCAATTATCCCACCGGAGCTACTACCTTACCAAACATTGAGGACATCAACAAAGACAATACCCTGAGTGAGGCTGAAAATTATTACCAGTACCACATTAAAATTTCGCCGAATGATGTCAATCCAAATTCCATAGGCACCAATTTTATTGTGGATGCGTTTAAAGGAACCGCGGAATTCAGTGGGGTCACCAAAACAGTGACCTGGTATCAGTTTAAAATTCCCATCAATCAATTTGAAAGAGTGGTAGGTGGTATTGAAGGTTTTAACTCTATCCGGTTTATGCGGGTGTTTATGAAAGGCTTTAACCGCCCGGTGTTGTTGCGTATGGCACGACTTGAGCTGGTGCGCAGTGATTGGCGAAGGTATACAGGCGACCTGAGAGAGCCCGGTGAATTTCCCGCAACGGATGACAATTCCACTACCTTCGATATTTCGGCTGTTTCGTTACAGGAGAATGGCACCAAAACCCCGGTTAATTATATTTTACCTCCTGAAATTGAACAACAACAAAACGTACTCACCACCAACCTGGTGTTGCAGAACGAACAAGCCCTGCAAATGCGCACTTGTAATCTGAAGGACGGAGATAGCAGGGCCATCTTCAAAAATGTGGATCTCGATACGCGTATGTTTAAGAACATCAAAATGAATGTACACGCTGAGCAACTCAACGACATTCCTTTGAACGATGGAGACCTCACCCTGTTTTTCCGTGTGGGATCTGACTACAATAACAATTTCTACGAATACGAGGTCCCTTTAAAACTCACCCCAAAGGGTGTTTATAATTCCAACAGTACCGACGACCGTTACACGGTTTGGCCGGCGGGCAATGAAATCAATTTTAATTTCGACAATGACATAACCGACATTAAAACCCGAAGAAACAGTGAGTATGGGTATTATTCCGACCTCAACCAATTATCCAACCCTTATACCATTGCCAAATCAGGGTATTCGGTAACCATCGTCGGAAACCCAAATTTAGGTACAGTAAAAAGCATTATGGTGGGTATCCGCAACCGCAAGGGCACTGACAATTTATCGCATTGTGTGGAAGTGTGGATCAACGAACTGAGGCTTACGGATTTTAATAACCAGGGGGGTTGGGCCACCACCGGTCAGCTGCAGGCCAAGCTGGCCGACTTAGCTACCGTGTCTTTGGCGGGCACTTACAAATCGCCATTTTGGGGAAGTGTGGAACAAAAGATTAACGAAAGAAGCAAGGAACATAACATCAGCTGGGATGTAAGCACCTCCCTCAATGCCGGAAAGTTTTTCCCCGACAAGTGGAAGATTACCCTACCCGTGAATTACAATTTTGGACGAAATAAAATCATCCCTTTGTTTAATCCTTTGGATCCCGATGTGAGAATGGATGCCCTGGACGATATACCTATTCCGGATTCGCTGAGGGACGCCATCAAAAAACAAACCATTGACTTAAGGGAAAGAAAAGGCTTTAGTTTAAACGGGGTGAGGATTGACGGCTTAAAACGCGCCAAAGCCAAACCCATGCCCTGGGACATCAGCAACTTTACAGCTACGTATGCTTACACCGAATCTTCACACAACGATGTAAACATTGAATACGATATTGTAAAACAACACAGGGGAAGTCTTCAATACGCGTTTGCGCTGAAGAGTCCTCCTGTTTTTAAACCCTTCAGCAAAAGCAAACTCCTAAGCAACAAATGGTTTGCCCTTATCAAGGATTTTAATTTCCAGCCCTTGCCCAGCAATTTTGGCTTCGCTTTGGATTTGAACCGAAACTACTCGGCTTTGAAGAACAGGGACATCACTAGTTTTTATGATCAGAGCAGCGACGCCTTTCTCAATCCTTCTCTCATTAATAAAAATTTTCTCATCAACCGCTCGTATAATTTTAACTGGCCCATCAGCAAAACCATTAAGTTCGATTACACGGCCAACAACGAAGGGCGAATACTGGAGCCAAAGGGAGAAGTGTATTCAGACGTGAACACCAACCGCGACAGTATCATTGACTGGTTTTTTAACGGCAACAGCCAGGGTCAGGGTAAGTTTGGAGACAATACCATTTTCAGGCAACAAATGAACCTCAACTGGGATGTGCCGCTTGCAAAAATTCCCATTCTGGATTTTGTAAAAGCCAGCTACCGTTTCGGAGGCACTTATACCTGGAGCAGGAAACCGTATGCGGTGGATCTCAGCGATTCAACCATCGCCAACACCATACAAAACACCGGCTCGCACAACATCACCGGCTCATTGAACATGATGCAGCTGTACAACAAAATCCCTTATTTTAAAAGGATCAACGACCCGAGGAAAAAAGCCGGCGCGGCGCAAATTAAACCCGGAGGGGGCAAAGCCACTGATTCTAAAGAGGCCAAAACAGAGGAATCGAAAGAAGAAACACCAAGCACCTTTGAAGACATCGCCGAGGCACTGGCCAAATTGCTGATGATGGTTAAAAACGTAACCCTCACTTTTCAAAAGGAAACGGGACAGGCTTTGCCTAACTTTATTCCCAACTCTCAATTTATGGGGATGGACCTTTCGAATGGTTCAGCTCCGGGATTTTTATTTACCACGGGTTTGTACGATGAAGGAATTCGCGAAACAAGCGCCGGAAATGGATGGATAACCAAAAATCCTAACCAAAACACAAGCTATACCGAAACCCAAAAACAAACGTACAATTACCGTGTGAATGTAGAACCTCACAGCTCCTTTAAAATTGAACTCAACGGCAATTACTCCAAAAGCAAAAGTTACAGTTCGTATATTATATATGATCCTACCAAGCCGGAAGACGACCGTTATGATTTTGACGCGAGCCCGGCCCTTACAGGCAATTTCAACATTACCACCATCAGTATTTTTAAAGCCTTTCAGGATGGGAACGACCCCATTAAATCGGATCTTTTCGAACAATTTTTAATTGACCGACCAAACACCGCAAAAAGCCTGTCGGCCGGCAATCCCAACAGCGCCGGCCTTACAGGTCCTGCAGGTCAGCAGTATTACGACGGGTATTCCAACAACCAGAAAGACGTACTTCTGAACACGTTTTACGAAACCTATACCGGTCAAAAAATTGAAAATTACAGCACCACCAACATTTTCCCCAAAATGGCTTTGCCTAACTGGACAGCCAGCTGGGATGGATTGGGTAAAATACCGATATTCAAAAGAACCTTCCGCAGCATCACGGTACGGCACGGGTACCGCAGCATCTACAACATTAACGGCTACACCAACAACATTCTTTTTAATACCAAAGACGGTATTCAAAACGTGCGCGAACCGGTTTCTGTAGCTTCCGGTACCAACGCGCTCAGCCAGAACTTTGTGTCGTATTACAACATCAATTCTGTTACCCTCAGCGAATCCTTTTCACCCCTGATCAAGTTCGATTTTCAGTTTGTAAAACCAGGCTGGTCGGCTAATGTGGAGAACAAAAGAGACAAAACCACCACCCTCAACCTAACCGGTTTCCAGATCATCGAAACCAAAGGCCAGGAGTTTATTATCGGTTTAGGTTATATGTATCCTAAACTAAAGTTTAAAAATCTGCGCATACAAGGCAAGGCACTGGAGAGCAACCTTACCGTGAAAGTGGATTTGAGTTTCCGCAGAAACGTGTCCATCATCCGCCAGGTAACCGATGGAACCAGCACACCAACAGCGGGAACGGACATTGTAACCCTGCGTTCGTATATCGACTACCAGCTCACTCAGGCTATTAACCTGCGTATTTATTACGATTGGATTAAAACGGTGCCTAGAACCTCGGCTTCCTTCCCTACCTCAAATACCAATGCAGGATTCAGCATCCGGATTAATTTCCAATAAGGTCTTTTCCATTTAAAACAAACAATTACATTTGTACCACAAAATTAAACTATGAATTTTCCTGCAGATTTAAAGTACACCAAAGATCACGAATGGGTGAAGATCAACAACAACGAAGCCACAGTGGGCATTACCGATTTTGCGCAACGTGAATTGGGAGATATTGTGTATGTGGACATCAGCACTTTGGGTGAACAAGTGGAGCGTGAAGCAGTGTTTGGAACCGTAGAGGCGGTAAAAACGGTGAGCGATTTATTTATGCCCCTGAGCGGTGAAGTGACAGAAATGAATAAGGACATTGATTCAGCGCCTGAAAGCGTAAACAAAGATCCTTATGGGGCGGGCTGGATGATCAAGATAAAAATTTCGAATCCGGATGAAATTAAGGACCTTCTGAGTGCCGAGGAATATAAAAAACTAATAGGCGCTTAAAAACAATACAACTTAACCCTCCTGTTTTCACCGGAGGGTTTTTTGTTTTTAAACCCTTCGGCCACTCTGCAGCAGAGCATTTATGACCGCTTTTGTTTACCGCCATTCCGGAATACTGCTTGTAGTTTGGATCCTTTTTATTTTTTTGCTTTGTGCCATGCCGGGGCAGTATTTTCCATCAGCCGGATGGATGGAACTCCTGAGTTTTGATAAATGGGTGCACGCAGCATTGTTTTTTGTGCTGAATTTTCTGTTTTTTCTGTTTGCGCATAAGCGTCATCAAAACAGAGTGTATTTGTATTTGTACACCTTGTTGGGGATTATTTATGGTGTAGGATTGGAAATGATGCAAGCCAGCTTGTTTAGCAACCGAAGCTTTGATTATATGGATATGGTGGCTAATGCTTTGGGTGGGCTGATTGCTTTGTTTATGCATAGGTTTTTGCATAAGTTGTTTAGCAGGTGGTTGGCATAGTGTTGCTGTAATTCCTTCTATTAATTTGAGAAAGTAATCATGGCGTAAGTTGATAGGTTGACCATGATTGTTCCCGATAATTCGGGAATGGGCAGAGGGGCAGAATTCGGTCTTCGCTCTATTGTTTTTCCATGAAACATTTCGTTCGTTCTTTCTGTCTTGACACAGAAAGAACCAAAGAAGTCAAGACTTCCGAAAAATGGCTTGCAAATCTAAAGTCAATTTAATCCCGCAGGCAAGGTGTGCGGGATTACTACCTAAATACTAAACTGAAATTACGCACACTGCGCCTGCTTAGCGTGAGCCTACGCTTTAAATTTCCTAAGATTTGCTAAGCCATTTTTCGAAGGTCGATTGCTGGGTGGGTTAGCGGTGGATTTTAGTAGTAAAGGCCCATCTTACCTTGGCTAAAGCAGGGGACTTTTGTGTTTGCCGGAGTGGTTTTTGGGTGATGATTTATTATCTGGGTTTGTAAATGGGCGTCTGTTTTTTTGGGTCCGGTTTTTTGGCGTTGTCATTCGGGCTTCTTTCGTTTCTGGCGTCAATATCACTGATGACTATCCAGCGCCCTTTGTGCAATTCCAATGCATCGTAACTGCCATCAGGACCATAAAATTGCACCTGCCCCTCCAGTACCGGGTCTTCGCGGTTAGATGACAAATGGCTGTACACAATTTGTCCGCGTTTTTCATCGTACTTTAAACTCATCACCACATCGCTGCTGAATTCAAACATCAGGCGTTTGGGGTTTTTGCGGGGAAATTTAAATACATCCTTGCCAAACACCGGGCTGCCGTTGGATTTGAAATACAACACATCTACAAACTTCCGGCGCACGAGTTTATCGTTAGGGTCGTACCCCAACAAGGTATAAAAGTCACCACAATCAATGAGCTCATAGTACAACATGCCAAACCACTTGTCGCAGCCGCTGATGTAATTTTCAGGGGATTTTACGGCGGCAGACCGGTCGATGAGTTTATGGGCCGTGTATTCGACTTTTTTCTCGTGTTTCAGGAATCCTTTTTTGATGCGGGTTTCCCGTTTTACTAAAAGGTACCCAAAGTAATTGTGGGTTTCATCGTTGCGGTGAAGGTTCCAGGTAATCAGTTTAAAGGATTTGTCCTCAGGACTTAAAATGGAAACCTCGGTGATACTGTCGAAGGGATAGTTCAGAATTTCGGGGTCGTTTACTATCTGATCCCAGCAAGCAATAAACGCCTTGTTGCTTTCTATTCTCAGCTTTTCATCACGACTGAAAAAGGTGTTTTTCTGGAGGGCATACAATTCAGCCTCTACCCGTTTAAATACCCTTAGGGAGCTGTCTTTGATCTGAGCCTGAGCGGGCAGTGCCAAAAGAACCAGGAGAAAATACCGAAGGTGGGAAAACATAGCAGGTATAAGTTCAGGTTTTGGTAAAGATACACATTCAAGGGAATCATGGCCGGGCTGGCAGCCGGAAGAGAAAGGGGTGTTTTTGAACCGGGTTTTAGGATTGGAATTTAAACCGAGAAGGGTTGGATTTTCGCCGCAAGTGCTGAATTGACGGGCTTTTGCGTTTTAACAAAATTTATAGCGCCTCCACTAAAAAAACGGTACGGGCTTTGAAGCTAAACTGAATTGATTACTAATTTTGGAAACCAATCACATTCTATGAAAAGAGCAGTACTTGCCATCTTATTATTTTCCATCTCTCAGTTCAGGGCGCAAACCCAGGGCTATGAAATTAAAATCAACATCAAAGGCGCTCCTGACGTAAAATTTTACCTCGCCAAGTATTATTTCGACCAAACGGTGATGGTGGACAGCTGCAAAAACACCAAGCCGGGTGTTGGCACTTTTAAGGGTGATAAGGCCCTGGACAGAGGCGTGTATATTCTGGTAAGCGAGGGCAAGGGGCGATACATCGATTTTTTTGTAGACGACAGCCAGAAGTTTGCCCTCAATGCCGATATCGCTGATATGATTTCAACCATCAACGCTGCAGGCAGCAACGAAAACAACCAGATTTTTTCATATGCCAAATTTATGACCGCTAAGGAAAAGGAATACAAATCCAAGCTGGAACAAACCAAGGGCAAAAGCAAGGCCGACAGCACCAAACTCATGACGGAGGCCCAGCAAAAAATAGCCAAAGACATTCAGGTGTGGGAGGCCGATTTTTTAAACCGCAACAAGGGCACCTTTGTGTACGATTTTATTAATCTGAAAACCGAAAAAACCACCACCAACGTACCCATGGCCAGTAATGGAAGGCCGGACAGTTTGTACCAGTATTATTATTACGTGGACCATTATTTTGACGGGGTAAATTTTAAGGACGAACGCATCCTTTACACACCCTTTTTTGCCGACAGAATTAAACGGTTTTTTGACCAGGTGATTGTTCAGCATCCCGATACGGTAATCAAACAAATGGACAAAATTCTGAAACAATGTGAGCCCGGCTTACTGATGAATACTTTGATTGGGCATTTCACCTATAAATACGAAACCAACAAAGCCATGAGTTTTGACCAGTATGGCAATTGCAACACCTTTGAGAAAGTGTTTGTGCACCTGGCCGACAATTATATCACCAACGGCACAGCCAAGGACATTTATGATGAAGAAACCATTGCCAAGATTAAGGAAAAGGTGAACATTTTAAGGAATTTGCTTCCCGGGGCAAAAGTGGCCGATTTGCACATGATAGATACCACTTATGGTAAACAGGTGTTGGCCATGGGTTTTGATACTGCAAGAACCAGCGCGGGCGTAACCTTTTTGTACAACAAAAATTACGAGAAACTACAACCCCTGTTCCGTTCACTTTCCCAAATCAATGCCAAATACACCGTGCTGGTGTTTTGGGCGGTGGATTGCGGACACTGCCAAACAGAAATTCCCAAACTGCACGCCGATTTAGAAAAAATCAGAAACTCGGTGGATGTAAAAGTATATGCCGTGCAAACCAAGGAAGACCTTTATAAGGACTGGAAAAAATTCCTGGCCGAAAAAAAACTCATACACTTTACGCATGTGTTTGACCCTATACACCTGAATAACCTGAAAGAAACCTTTGACATTCAGGGAACCCCTGTTATTTATTTACTTGACAGGGATAAAAAAATCAAAGCCAAAAAGATTGCGGCTGACCAGGTGGTGGAGATTTTACAAAATCTCGAAAACATTGAGAAGAACTTAAAACGATAACCATATACCTAAAAACAAAACCTATGAAAAAAACTGTACTGTTTGTTTTTCTTTCCCTGATGATGTTCAACATGGGCAGGGCGCAAAGCGGATACGACATTCGCATTAATTTTAAGGGCTGTAAGGACAGCATGGTGTTTCTGGTGAAATACACCTGGGATCAGCAATACCTGGTTGACACCTGCAAAAACATCAAAAACGGAGCCATACAATTTAAAGGCAAAGGTGATCTCGACAAAGGGGTGTATGTTCTGGTAAGCCAGGAAAACAGCATCTATTTTGATTTTTTCGTGAACGAAAATCAAAAGTTCACCATCAGTACCGATGCGGCCGACGTGGTGGCCAATTTGAAAGTGACAGGCAACAAAGAAAACGAACAGTTTTTTACCTATATCCGCTACATTACCAATAAAAATCAGGAATTCGGGAAAAGCAGAGACCTGACCAAAGGCATGAGCAAGGCTGACAGCACCAAGTTCATGAACGATAAAATCACCAAGCTCAATGCCGATGTAAAAAAGTACGAGTTCGATTTCATGCAGAAAAACAAGGACACGTATTTGTACGATGTGCTGAATTTAAAAACCGAAAAAGAACCAACTGATATTCCAAAAGCCAGCAATGGCCGGCCGGACAGCATTTACCAATACTATTATTACCGCAACCATTATTTTGACGGCATCAACTTTAAGGACGAGCGCATCATTCGCACCCCGTTTTTTGACGACCGTGTAAAAAGGTATTACGACAATATTGTTTTGCAACACCCCGACACCATTATTCAGGAAATTGATAAGGTGATGGCTAAATGTGAGCAGGACAACCTGGTATACAATTTATTGATTGGCTACTTCACCTATAAATATGAACAAAGCAAGGTGATGGGTTTTGACAAGGTGTTTGTGCACGTGGCGGATAAATACATCATCAGCGGCAAGGCCACCAAGGTGTATACCGAAGAAACCACCAAAAAAATAAAAGAAAGGGTGGACATACTCAGAAATCTCCTCCTTGATGCCAAAGTCAGCGATTTGTATGTGATTGATACCGTAGCCGCGAAAGCCGTAAGGAAAATGGGATTCGATACGGCAAAAACAAGCAAAAGTCTGACAGACCTTTATTACAAAAACGCCAAGGAACTCACGCCTATGTTCCGCACCTTATATCAGGTGAACGCCAAGTACACCATTTTGGTGTTTTGGGCAGTGGATTGCGGGCATTGCAAAACCGAGATTCCTAAATTGCACGAAGAGCTTCAAAGATTCAAAGGCAAGCTGGATGTAAAGGTGTTTGCGGTGCAAACCAAGGACGACATGTTCGACGATTGGAGGAAATTTATCATTACTGAAAAGTTGAGTGATTTTATTCATGTGTACGATCCTGTTCACATCAATAACCTCAAGGAAAAATTCGACATCTATTCCACGCCGGTAATTTATGTGCTGGATAAGGACAAACGCATCAAAGCCAAACGACTTGGTGCCGAGCAGGTGGCGGGATTATTAGATGCGCTTGAGGCGATGGAAAAAAATGGAAAGTAATAGATTATCTAAAAAAGAAAGGCGGGTTTTCCGCCTTTTTTTATGATGTTATTAGAAGTCATATCAAAAATACCTTAGGAGTTATTTCCAACAGTCTTTTTGCTTTATACTTCGTTGCAACACAGTTTCCGGCTCATCCTGATGATTTCTGGAGTGCATGGCGCATTTGTCCAGATCGTGTTCTGACGCCCTACCGGGGATATAACTGTGATCCCTTTTTCTCTACTTTCTGCCTTGATGCAGAAAGTAGCAAAGAAATCAAGACTTCCGAAAAATGGCTTGCAAATCTACGGTCCATTTTTTCCCGTAGTCAAGGCGTGCGGCTAAGCTATATAAATAAATGGCCTGCATTACGCACGCTGCGACTACTTAGCGCGAGGCCAGCGCTAAAAATGACCCTTGATTCGCTAAGCCATTTTTCGAAGGTCGATTGTTGGGTGGGCTAGCGGTGGATTTAAGGCTTAATTTTTTCTTTTTTAAGCAGGATAATGTCCTTTATTAATTTTTGTACATCGGGGGCATAGGTGCCATCGTACATACCCCTGATTCTGCCTTTGGTATCAATCAATAAAAACAACTCGCTGTGTAAAAAGCCTTCAGGGCTGCCATCGTCCTCCAGGGCGTTTACTAAATAAGAGGATTTGGCCAGTTCATAGATTTGTTTTTTATCGCCGGTGAGCATATGCCATTTGTTTTTTTGGGCTCCATACACCGCCGCATAAGCCGATAAAACTTCAACCGTATCGTGCATGGGGTTAACGCTGTGGGATAAAATAAGCACAGAATCATCTTCAGCAAAAGCGGCTTGTACCAGTTTTAATTGGCTGCTCATTTCAGGGCAGATGCTTTGGCAGGTGGCAAAGAAAAAATTGGCCACATATATTTTTCCTTCCGTGCTTTTTTGAGAAACGGTATCTCCGTATTGGTTAATCAGCCTGAAGTCCGCAACTCGGTGGTAAACCGTGTCCTGATTCATGACTTTTTTTTCGCCCATTATGGGGAGCAGCAAGGTGCTTTTGTTTTCGGGACTGCAGGCCGACAACAGGGCCAAGGTTAAGCCGGTAAATAGTTTAAGTGCGGGATTTGATTTCATTGCTTTCAATTAATTTCTGTTTTTCTTCTTTAAGGCGCAGGTGTTTGTATTCTTCAATAAGGCGTTTCATTTCTGAAGCGTAGCGGATGTCGTAATAGCCCCGCACATGGCTTTGCCCGTCAATCAATACAAAAAAGCTGTAATCGATGTAATAGGGTTTTTCGGTAAAATAGGTTTTCCACAGGCTATCGTAACTCGATACTTTCCATTGTAAAAATTGGATGTTTTGGTGGGGTTTAAATTCCTTAAGGTCTTTAGGGATGTTGATGGTATCGGTTTCTGAGGGAATCAGAAACACAAAGGGGATCTGAGCAATCTTTTCGGTTTTGTAGTTGAGGTATTCCCAAAAGCCTTCCAAACGGTAGGTTTCTTTGAGGTATTTGGGGTGGAGCAGGGAGAGGATAAAGGCCCCATCCGCGGCTTTTACTGAAGGACCTGTAGTTTGTTTGTCTTCTAGTGGGTAAAAAGAGGTGTTCACCGTGTAGTAGCTGGTGTCTCCGGCTTTTTGGCTGAGTTTTGGCCCATAATAGGGCAGTTTACTGGATTGTATGGTGCTGGTTTCGAGGATAAGCCAGAAGAGGGAGGGAAAGGCGATGATAAGCAACAGCAACCATTTTTTGTTTTTCATAGGGATACAAAGATAGGGCCCGGGAGGGGAGCAAACAAATGTTTGGGATGGGGTGCCTTCGACAAGCTCAGGCACCGCGACAAGCTCAGGCGCCGTCACAAGCTCAGGCGCTTGGATAAATTAATATCGGCCGAATGTTCGTAAGCAAACCGATTTTTAATTTTCTGTTGTTTTACTTAATGCATCCTCCTTAGATTGCAGAGTGATCTATTAAATCCGGCTGAATTTACCAGCGTTTTTTGTAATAGCCACTGATGTTTATGTTGTTGCTTATTACCTTATGCTCAGCAGGACCATAGTTAAGTAATTTTTTAAATACTTTGGCCCACTTTTGCAGGTGCTCGGGGTAAATAGCGAGAAAAGTTAAACATACCGGAATTCATTTACCATACAACGAAAATTGATTATAAAACCCATTGTAGCCATAGCCGTGATTAATGCCTTCTACATATTTCAGGTAGTAGTTTTGATGTCCAAAAGGTATCCATTTATGAATGCCGTTTTGAAAAAAGTCCTGAACATATTTGTGGCTGTACCCAATTCTTGAAACTCCCATTCCTGTATTATAACCAAACCAGATAGGGGCATCATAAACCAGGCCGTTTTCCCAGGTACCGAGTGATTTAGTACGTGGTCGGTTATTTGCTCCATGAATAGGACTCGGGGTATTTACCACGGGGTCTGTCTCTTTTTGCTCATTTGTATAAATAGTGAACCCAACCGAAAACTTACCTACCGACACTTCAAAGGCTCCGGTTCTCCATTTATCGCCTGTACCGGCAAGAAAATCATTTTCCATGCGTACCGACCAGTTTTTTCCAAAAACTGAGACACCCCCAACGGTTTGTGGATTGGGTGAACCACTGGGATTATTGGAAGCACTGCCATAATGGGTTTGATAATAACTTGCGCCGTTGCCATTGTAATTGACCGCGCCTCCATACGAATACATATTACTTCCAACTCCTCCTCCTATGCTTACTCCAAATCCGGAAGAGGATTGGAAGGAGATGTTTCCACTGGCATTAAAACCACCCACCCCAACACCAACAGAAACACCAAAAGACATGTGTTCTGTTTGATGACTTGCACTCACGTTAATACCCATTGCAAAGACATCGAGTCCAATGCTAACCTGGGTATTTCCATTGTTGTACACAGGAATTTGTGTAGCCTCGTTCATTGTGTTAAAAAACCAATTGGTTTGGTCGGCAGCATCTTGAAACGGATTGGCATGCCCACCTTCTACTAGATTTCCCAGGAGGTTTGTTAAAAATCCCATTGGCCATGATACAATTCCAATCCAGTTACCACTGGGATCAGAGTACTTCAGTGGATTATTCAAACAATAGGCATACCTGTTAAAATTGGCGATAACCTGAGGGTCCTGAATAAACGCATCGGGCTGAATGAAGCGTCCTAAAACCTGATCATAAACCCTGCCATTCATATTGATGAGGCTAACCTCATCCAAATGCTCATGCATCTCATAGCCTCTTAACATGATCGAGGGCAAACTTACATTGGAGTATGACCAGTTGTTGCTGTTTCTTCTTCTGCCCCAGGAATCGAAAGAGGCTTCTTCCACTACGTTTTGACCGGCGTTTAATAAAGCCAAAGGGCTTCCAAGATGGTCAGTGACAGTATACAAAAGCTGTTTAATTCCATTATTGTTGTAATACACTGCGCAAATACCGCTTGGGGCGTAGATGTAAGTCCACTCTCTTGAACCGGATGAGCTTTCTTCAAGATCGTAGTTATCCGCGTAATATCTCGAATATTGCAGGTTTCCAAGACTTGAATGGTCCATTCTGATCCTCTGTCCGTCGTTTCCATAGGTAAATTGAAACGATTTGTTTGAACTCTGTTCTGTAATCTGACTCACTTTGTCAAGGTCGTTATAAAAAACATTAAGAGTGTTTAAACTTACATTGTTCACAAGATTACTCATTGAGGTGAGCTGGTAAGGGCTTGCAGGATTGGAGTAATGGTAATCACCGGCATCGTCCTTATGGGTAATATTGCTTTGATCATCAAAACTAAGTTGGTTGGTTTGAATCACATTATTGCCGATGGGGGTAACCTGTTCCGTCTTATTCAAACGGTCAAGCCCATCGTAAGTAAAATCTTCTTTTAATATAGGAAAACCACCGTAATACCTCTCATAACTTCTTGATTTTAAACTTGCGGTTTGAATATCATAAGCGTAGGATAATTTGCAAATGGAATTGTATTCCACCTGAATGGAATAATGCAGGTCATCAATGGTATTTACTACCGATATACCATTGCCATACGAGTGGTTTAATATTTCACCGCTGGCACTGAGTGAACCTAATTGCCAAATGGTGTTGTTGTTTCCGTCGCTTATGCGGTTCAAATTGTCAAGCCCATCATACGTGTATTTAGCCACAAAGCCACTGGGAAATTTATGCTCAATGGTTCTGCCATATTTGTCAGCGCTGTATTCACTGATGAAGGTTTTGTTGCCAATGGTTTCTCTGCCTTCTATCAATGTCCCATTATTATCGTATTGAAAATTGGTTGTTGAATTGGGACCAACAATTTGCTGAATTTTATTTTTTCCGGCCGATGCGCTTACGTATTGGTAGGATGTAACACCTGAAGGGCTGGTTTTTGATGTAAGCCGGCCAATAAGATCGTAGGAAAACTGGGTAATCTGATTTCCGGGCTTGGTACACTTGGTCATTTCCCCAATGGTGTTGAATTCGTATAGATAAGGACCAGCACTTGGGTCAGTAATGCTGTTTTGTCTTCCCAATGGATCAAAACCAAAAGTTGTAGTCACAGGCTGAGGACTCATGTTATGATACACGTCAACCAATTTGGGTTCTCCGTTACTGGCGTAGGAATATTCAGCTCTTTGTGAAGGAGCCGTTCCGGTTCCGATATTCCTTGTTTTCAATTTTTGACCAGCGGTATTGTATTCGTGTATGACCTGGTTGCCTAATTGATCAAGAGTTGTTTCATACTTGTAATTGTATGTTGAGGCTGTGCTGAAGTTGTTGTATTGATAGATTGAGGATATATTTTTAGCCACATAAGTGCCTTGATTTAAAAGATAGAGATCCTCTCTCTGCTTTCTGAATAAAGTGGTTTCGTATTCGTAGCGTGTTACCAGGTAATTGGGCTGGGAATTATAATGGGGTTCGGTTTTTTCAAGCAAACACCCTTCTGCATAGGCAGGATTAAAATTGTGATTGTACTTGTAATCAGTGAAAACTAAATCGCTCTGGCCTTGTGTTTCTTCCCTTAACAGGAGATTGGAGGCATAATACTGTTTAGTGACCGGTTTGGATTCAATTTCAGATTTAACAGAATATACACCAAGCCTGCCGGGTATGTTGGTGTATTGGTAATATGAATTGGAAGGGTCATCCCATTGAATACTGAACTTATTGATGGCATTGTTCGGCAAACTGACTTTTGTGATTCGACCCAAGCCATCGTATTCTTTGCGTATGATTAATCCCGTGATGCCTGTTTCCTGAATGATATTTCCATAAACAGGCTCTACTACGTATTCAAGTATATCTCCTATTTCACTGATTTCTTTGGTAATAAACCGACCTTTAGAATCGTAGAGAATTTGATTGCTTCTCGGTGTGATATCACCTGCTGAAGTGGTTTTCGCGAGGGCCTGACCAAAAACGTTGTAAGCGGAAAAGCCGATTTGCAATGATTGGTTCCCAAATGTTGGATCGTTTACAATGGATAGAAGCCGTCCCTGCCCGTCATACGTGTATATTTTAGTTCGAACATAGGGCAATTCACCTATCTGTATTTTACTGGATGTGCTGGAACTGATTTTATAAAGTCCTGCTACCTGCACATAGGTGTTAACATCACTTTCAGTTCTCAGTAAGTTCCCCGACCAGTCTCTGAAACTAGTAACGCTTGAAAGAGCTTTGCCACTGTTATTCACGTCATAAGTGATATCTGTTTCATACTTTTGAGAATTAACAAAATCGGTAAATACTGTTTTGTGGTGATTGATAAATTTGGTGTGCGTGAGGTTTACAATAGTGTAATGTTTTTCGGTTTTCCTTAACAAAACATTATGAATCAGGCTTGGTACAGCTTTTAATGTACTCAACCAGGGTTGAAAAGTATGACCTTCATCACTTATGGCATAGGGCATTTGCATGTTGTTAAAAAAGTCGTTGGTAATAGTATTTCCTAATTTTGTTTCTGGGTCATAGTGGTAAACCTTTTCAAAACCCAAAAACCCCCGGCCTAATATGTGCAGTATGGCGTTTTCATAAAAGTACTTTGTTTGTTTTACGATTTGAAAGTCAAAACCACTTGAGGAGGATACTGTGTGTACACAAAATAAATTTGGCTTGTATTTGTAGAAGGGGTGGTTAAAGACGGTTTGTGCAGGGCTACCTGGTACAAAATACTCAACAGAGTTTCGATACACCTCTTCTTTGTTTGAACCATTACCCAGGTAAATTTCATTCAATATGTTGCCATAGCCTATTTCGATTTTGCGCTTTAAGCCGGTAAAGATTGTGCTGACGGCCAGATTTGAAATGCCCGAAGCATTATTGCAGATTACGGCATCAGTTGCCGGATCATTAACGGATAGAACATCCATGTATCCATCCCCGTTATAATCCGCCTCCAGCTTGATTCCTGAAGCATAACCTCCGGTATAGGTTTTGGTTTCGTATTTTAAGAAGCCTGTTTTTTCAACAACCTGGTATTCAAAAGCGGTATACGTAAACCGGCCTTTGTAACTCGGACCGGGAATGAATGGATTATCTCCAATTGAATAGTATGTGAAGTAATTCGGCAAAGGACTGTTCACGTTATTCGCATCATTTGTAATTGTTATATCCGTCTTGCCGTCGTTGTTCAAATCATTGCAATTCAACACAAATTCTGCACTTCCCTGGAGCGGATTGATTGGAATGAATGTATTCACCTGCTGAGGGCTGAGAAACCCTGTTCCATCACTGTACAAAATAAAAAGTTTGTCAAGGTCTCCGTTCATGTATGCCAGATCCATGTTCTGATCCCCATTGAAATCGCCTATGCTGATGTGGTTCAGGTAATTTTTGGATGTGGTTAGTTGAGAAAACACTTGAACAAAAGGATAAGTAAAGGTGCTGATCACGTTGTATACGTGAGGGTGCACGAATTTATTCATCTGGTATAAAGTAAACTCCACGTCCATATCGTTGTTTACCTTTCTATATGAGATAAATTCTGTGGTGCCGTCTCCATTGATGTCTATTGGGCGGGTAACAGTATTGGGATTCGGAACAGCAATCTGAAATGCGCCCTGAGCAGTACTCAGTTTTATGTTTTCAGGGTCAATGATCAACTCATCGATGAGCCCATCACCATCGTAATCCGTTCTGTTAAAGATAAATTGTGAAGGGGAGAAAGCTGGATTGTAAGGATTAAGCAAATTGGTGCAAAAGCTATGGTTCGTGATGTTGCCTGAAAAGCCAATGGAACTGATCTTATCTATGGAGTAGTTCAAGCTGCCTATTTCTTTGGTTATGGTATATACATCCTGAACATTATCAAAATCATCATCAACGGCATAGGCCCCCAAAAGTACATTCAGTTGATGCGAAGGGTAATAGGTGTTGTCGTTCATAATTGTCGAAAAGCTTAAACTTTGGTTTGGCAGGGGAGTGCCAAAGATTGGGAGGATGCTGTTTCTTTGAATTTTTACCGCTATTGGTGATTTATACAAACAAACAGCATCAGAAAAACCATCTCCGTTGATATCGGCAGAGATCACCGACTTGAGGTTGGTATAATCCGATACATTTGAAAATAATTTAGCGCTTTGAGTATTCTGATAACCCTGATAGGCATTCAGATCTCCCCAGCAAATCTCTGTTCCGTTCAATTCATTCCCTAAAGCGTCGGCTTCTGTTATTTTCTTTAAAATGGTTTTTTTATTGTTCCAATCGTAATCAAAGGTATAGGTGCGAGCAACGGTGCCTTCACATTTCGAAATGATACTTTTAAGAAGTGCAGCTTTTTTAAAATGCGCTGAATTCAGGTAGTAGCTCGATTTTTCGGCAAGTGGAATATAGGAGAAGGAAATGCTGTTGTAGGGTTGAAGTCCAGCATTCGCATTTCCTGTGTATTGGATGGTGTTTAACACACTTTCGCCCTGAAAATCGGTATAAGTATAGGTAATGTAATTTCCGTTCGCATCGGTGCATTTGTTGATTCTCCACGACAACACGGTGTTGTTGTTTAAACCGGTTTGTCTTGAATCGGGTGTGTTACCAAACTCCATTACAGTACCGTTGGATGTTTTGAGTTCAAACCACTGGGGTCCTTGTCCCTGCTGATTATGTGCAGTTATTGTAACATAAGTTTCAATTTCAGTTTTGTACATGGCGTTGTTGGCACCATGTGTTCCACTGGTTAATACCAGTTTCGAACCATCCAGAGCAAAGTGATCGTTTATCGACAGATCGACGCTACTGAAGGTTCCATCGTTCATGGGTATTTTCCCAATTCTGCCAATGCTTGAATAGGCTTGAAGGTGGCATCCAAAACCCAACAAACCGTAACCCGATTGACTGTTGTAATAAACCGAAACTTCCGGCGCCACATTGTTTGTCCCTGGTGAGCGAAATATTGGAACAGAATAGATGGCTGCGCCGGTTTTGCTTACCGTTAAATTCCCCTCCGTCTCCCCAACCACCTTGTTCAGGTCAATGGTTCCTGAGCAGGATTGGTAGGGATTGTTAATGGAACTGTAATGGTTACTTACAAATGATGGTAAGGTACTGATGTTAAGGTTCAGCAAATGACTGGCCCCGCCTGAAATGGCTCCATACTTAAACCCCGGCTTTAAATTTATGCTTACCTGCGCCCTGGTGTATGAATCCACCGCGTGATTGATCGGGGGATTGGTGATGGTAATGTTGTTTGGATTTTGACCCAACAGCCTGAGGCTGTCTATCCAGAAGTATCCAATAAGGAAACCGGATAAAATAAATCTGATTATGGTTTTCATGACAAAACGATTTGAGGTTAATGTGCAACCACTATTTTGTAAGCAAAATTTTCTTTCTGAGAGTATTTAAACGAGAGGATGTAAATGCCATTACCCAGGTCGCTTACCGGAATGGTTTTGGCTTCCCCGTAATAATAATCGCGTAACATCACCTGTCCCGCCGGGTTAATGAGCGTTACCTCGGCTCGTTTCACCTCTTCGGGTAAAAGCCCCTCCACAACAAGTTTATCATTGGCCGGGTTGGGATAAATGCTCAAAGGCTGAGGTGAAGGAATGACAGTAGAATCCGCAGGCTGATCGGGATTCGTCAAACGGAAGAGAGGAAACACCTGTAATTTCCGTTCGATAAGATTGCCATGGCTGTCGTAACTAAAAACCAGCTTTTCCTCCTGGGCTTTGTTTATTGCTGGCACGCAACAGGCCAGCAGCACCAGAAAATGAATGTGAGTTGTTTTCATGGATAAGGCGTTTAATGTTTCACTTCAAGTTCGCTGAGGCGTTTTTCCAATGCAATGAGGTATAATGTGAGCTCCTCAATTTTTTCCTGTTGTTTAATCAGCAGGGTATTTACATTCAATCCGTTCTTTTCATAAAACGCGGCACTCTCAAAACCAGGCAGGTGTTTGTTGTTTTGAATATAAGCACTCACTTCGCTGAGGGGTTTTAATTCGTAGCAGGCATCAAATACATAATCGGGAAAGGTGGCAGATAAACTGATTTCCACCTCCCGGGCATAAGCCACCCCATCCGAACGCACCACAAAAATGTCGCGGTTGTTGGTGAGGTCACGGATGGTAAGAGCTCTGGCGTAAGTGGAGTTATAAGGTTTTGGCATTCCGCTTGGTGAATACACGCCAATTTCGGTATACCCGTTTCCTGAAACGGAAAACACCTCGTTGAGACTGGTGTTTTTAATTACCACGGCTTTATTCAGGCCGGGCATGTTTAAAAACTGAGCCGATCCGTTGTTGCTTAATTTAAAGTTCACCTGATTGGCATTTAAAGCATCCGCAATGGTAAGAGCATCGGAGTTCGAGGTGCTGATTCTGGAAGCTCCGTCTTTCAGCACGCGGAAATTAATTTGCGCGGGTGAATTGGCATCTGCTACAACTAAAGCATCGGCATTACTGGTGAAAATGGATGTTTTCCCATCCCCCAATACCGAAAATCGTTCGTTACCATCCGCTGTTGGTGTCCCTCTGTATACAGCAAGCCCTCTGTCGTTATCAGATAATTCAATCACTTTTATCGCCGACTCTCCTCCTCCACCATGCCTTACTTTCATGCCGATTGGAGTGGTGGGTGGTGAATACAAATAAAGCTGTGTATTGGCCGGTTGAAAAGCTGTGGCACCTGAGTTACCAATTTGCACCTGGCTGCTCACATTCAGTTTGCCGTCGATCGACATAATGCTGCTGAGCCCTGGGGCAAAGGAATTGGAATTGCTGAACACATACACACTACGGTTGCATTTTGAGTTGATAAAAAGATCGCCTTCGTGTGGCCCCTGATTCAGGGTACCACCCTGAGTTTCAATAAAGGCATTAAATCCATTGTGACCGATGTTGATGTTACCGGCCATTGCTGCTGCAATAGGGGATTGTTGTATGACTTTTTTTACGCAAAGCACATTGTTCAAAATGGTTGCACTGGGTGGTAGCGCGTTGGGATTGGATTCTCCCACAATACAAGCCATGTCGGGAAGTGGATCGGGACTGTGTTCCCCATTGCCATGACCCGGAGAAGGATTGTATGGATTTCCGGGGCTAGGGTTGGCAGGATTGTTGGCACCACCCCCGCCAATGGTAAACACAGCAGGGTAGTTGGCTGTGGCAGGAATGTATTTCATAATGGCGTAATCCTGAGGAGGACCTAAAAACATTTTGTCACCAACAATCGAACTTCCCGAAGCCTCGGTATTACCAACCACCTCGAGTTCATTTACAGGCGCGGCAGTACCAATGCCCAGCTTAATGCCCGGGGCAGTAATTAAATTTTGTCCGTTCAGGGTAAAGGCTCCTGCAGCACCCGGCATCGGTGCCCAGGTACCATCCTGCCTGAGAAAGTTATTGGTGTTTGTAGTGAAAGCACCCGCTGCAGCAAGACCTAATCTGCCGTTAGGTTGAACCACCAACAGATGATCGTTAATGCCGCCTGCTAATCCTGCAAAAGTAAGGTTCCCCAAAGAATCAACTTTAAATCGCAACTGGTTGTTTGTATAGATATTAAAACTTCGGTTGTTGTTGGTTCCAATATTGCCATTGGAGCCGGAGGGGATAGTGTTTAAGGTACTTGTCCAAAGAACTTGTGCCGTGTTGGAATAGGGCAAAGCGCACATAAAAAATAAAAGCGGAAGGAGTTTTAGTTTTTTCATGATGTGGTTTTTTTAAAGGGGGTTAATATTCTGTGGTTTTTTGGATGCTAATAAATAGAGTAGTGAAAGAACAAGGAGATGAAGACGTATTGGAAATACACATCGTTTTTTGCATAGTGGGCAGTTGATGGAGATGAACAACATGATAGGACTACCAGAAATATGACTTGTTAATAAACCCGTGAATTACCTGTTAATAAGCGCTCCTGATAACCAAATTAATTTCAGGCAGGGGGGCAAGTCAAATTTTGAAACAAGTATTTTACGCCGTATTCTGTTAAAATGCAAAGGACCTATTGCGGTCCCCCTCCCCCTCATATTACATTTACCGCAGGAACTATTCAAATAAATAAAGCGTAAAAATTATGATTACAGCAGAAGATTTGAATTACGCCGAAAACTTAAAAGTCCTTAGGCGCGCCAGCGGGTGGAAACAAGCCTTAGCGGCAGAAAAAATCGGACTTAGCTCTCAACAGGAGTACAGTAAACTGGAAAGCGGAAAAATGCCTTTCAGTGAAGAACTCCTTAAAAAAATATGCATCGCCTTCCGAGTCACGCGTGACCATTTTAAGATAGACATGAAAGGCAAATACAAATTCGACTGGAGAGATTATATAAAAGAAGGTAAAGTGTCTGACCTGATTGAATTGGTGAACAACAAAGGTTTGGTGACCATGATGCTGAGTACCGAAATCCGTGCCATGGAACTGGAACTTGAATTAATCGACCGTCAGATAAAAGACCTCATGTTACCCAAATTTGAGGATGTACCCGAAGATAAGGAGTACAACATTTGGGTGATGATGTGAGATGGTTAGAAAGTTAGAAGGTTAAGAAGGTTTAGAAAGTTCTATGCTGTCTAAATTCCCTCTTTTGGCTTTAGTCTATTGACTTAATAAAAGCCACGAATTACACTGATTTCACGAATTAACCATTACGCATAAATTGCACGAATGGGTCTTATGGGTTTATGAGTAGGAAAACACTTAGTAAGATAAACCTATTGTTTAAACAAAGGATACTTAAGCATCCAGGTGTTCACCTTCTTTTTGATCTTGGCCAACTCCTTAGGGTTCTCGCGGTTTTTTAGGGTAGCATCAATCAAATCCACAATTTTCAAACAGTCTTTTTCTTTTAAGCCTCTGGTTGTAATGGCCGGTGAGCCAATGCGAATGCCCGAAGTCACAAAAGCCGACTTATCATCAAAAGGCACCATGTTTTTATTCACGGTAATGTCCACCTGCTCTAAAGCGGCCAGGGCTTCCTTGCCGTTCAGGTTTTTATTACGCAGGTCAATCAAAAACATGTGGTTGTCGGTGCCACCCGAAACAATGTGGTATCCCAAATCTTTAAACCCCTTGGCCATGGCCTGGGCATTTTTTACCAGCTGCACACAATAATGCATGTAGTCGTCAGTTAAAGCTTCGCCATAGGCCACCGCTTTAGCGGCAATCACGTGCTCCAGGGGACCGCCCTGTATGCCCGGAAAAACAGCCATATCCAACAAGTTGCTCATCATTTTGGTTTCTCCTTTTGGAGTTTTTTCTCCGAAAGGATTTTCAAAATCCTTGCCCATCATAATCATGCCCCCACGCGGTCCGCGCAGGGTTTTGTGTGTGGTAGTAGTTACAATATGGCAATGCGGCAAAGGATCGTTTAATATACCCTTGGCAATTAAACCGCTGGGGTGCGAAATATCGGCCAGTAAAATGGCCCCCACCTTATCCGCAATCTTACGCAAACGCTCGTAATCCCAATCTCTTGAATAAGCCGAAGCCCCGCAAATCAGCATTTTCGGCATGTGCTCCAGGGCGGTTTTTTCCAGGACATCGTAATTAATTCGTCCCGTTTCTTTTTCTACACCATAAAACACCGGTTTGTATAACCTGCCCGAATAGTTCACGGCTGAACCGTGGGTTAAATGCCCTCCGTGCGAGAGGTCCAAACCCAAAATCGTATCCCCCGGTTTTAAACAGGCCAGCATCACGGCCGCGTTGGCTTGTGCGCCGGAGTGGGGTTGTACGTTTACCCAGGCGGCTCCAAACAATTCTTTGGCACGGTCAATGGCCAGCTGTTCTACCTGGTCCACCACTTCACAGCCCCCGTAATAGCGTTTAAAGGGCAGGCCCTCCGCGTATTTGTTGGTGAGTACCGAGCCCATGGCTTTCATCACCTGATCGCTCACGTAATTTTCTGAAGCAATCAATTCTATGCCCCTTGTTTGGCGCTCGTGTTCCTCTTTAATGAGTTTAAAAATGCTTTTATCTTTCGTTATCATAGTCCGGCTTTGGTTTATACACTTGTTCTGAAGCCACTAAAATTAAGTAAAATTATGGGAGCTTGGAAGGGGAATAAAAAGGTTGATTAAAAGATGTAGAACACCCATAGCCTGATTTGGTACATGGTAAAAAGTCTTATTTCTTATGTGGGCGCCCCCCTGACGAAGCAAAAACCAAGTTAAACTCCATGAGTTTTTGCTTGTCAGGGTCGGGCTTTCCACTTCAACGCCGCTTGTCTTTTGCCTGGTTTGTTAAGCCTGTGGTAGCTTCTTTCGGTCGCTTCCTCGGCAAACAAACCTCGGGCAAAATCCGGCGCGTCGTTTTCGTTACAATCCCATGGCGCGCATTCTGGCTCATCCCGATAGTTTCGTGAGTTCATTGCGCATTTGTCCTGATTGTGTCCTGACGCCCTATCAGGGCCAGAACAATGAATTATGGGGATTATTACTTTTCCTTACTTTTTGTCTTGACACAAAAAGTAACAAAAAAGTCAAGGCTTCAGAAAAATTTGCAGAAATCTACGCCTTTTTTCAGCCGGAGCTTCGATCATATCCTGACGCCTATCGGGTCAGGATAGCGAAGCTCCTTCGCACAGGCCTCGCAGAAATGATACGATGACTTCCTGTGTTTGTCAGGTCTGCATTTCTGCTCCGCGTTGAAATTCGGCTTGATTTCTATGCAAATTTTTCTAAGGCCGACCAGCATGATGGGCTAGCGGTGGATGTTTAGATTGTTGATTGTATTTGATTTTTTTGTTGCGCCTTGCTGCCTATCTATGGAAGAATCAATTCACCCTCCGCATCCCTGGCGCGGTACCTCGGCCACCTGCCGAGCACTTCAGTCAAATGAATAACTGCCAAAAGTTTTGATAGAATCGAAAAGTAGATACTTTTTGTTTCACCGGATTTATTGAACACCCTGGTTAAAGGTTTCATCCTTCTCAGCAGGCTTATAAAGTTTCTCCGAAGCCAGTAAAATCAAACAAATAATGGGCGATTGCAATACCCCCATCAACCAACGGCTCAGGGTATACTCCTCATCGTTTAAACGCTGTTTTACAAAATACCCGTACAACATGGAAAGGCCCGAGAGAAGAAAAAAGGCGAGGTAGGAATAACTTAACACTCTGGTAAAAAAACCTCGACCGGTCAGCCGTTTCAGGGCCCAGTAACTTAATGCAAAATAAAGCGCAGTACACAATAACGTAAACCCGTATTTGGAATAATACAAGGTATCGTATGGCCAATCCATAAACCCTTTCATAATTCCCGGAACCGGCATGCTGCTGCTGTTGTGGTAATACAACATGTACATGATGTTGTTCAGGTTCACGAAAAAAAATTCCCTGGCGAAGCCCAGGAGAGCGAAGAACAGGAAGAAGAGGAGGTATAAGGAGGTTTTTTTCAATTTTTTTTCTTGGCTCTAAGGTAGGGGAATGTGAGAATTATTTGGATTCTTTTTAAAAGTTTAATTCTTTGAAAACTTCATTCCCTAACTTTTGTTTGATCAGGGCAAACAAGCGGTGCTTTCCCGAACAATCGGGATGAGCCGGTTTGTGCGCGGGAAACAAAAACCCGACCGACATAAGGTCTTTCGGGCGGAGTCAAGACGCAGCGATCGTCTCCGCTCTTTTGTTTTTCCGTGAGATATTTTGTCCGTTCTTTTCCCTTGATGGAAAAGAACCAAAAGATCAAGGCTTCAGAAAAATTTGCAGAAATCTACGCATTCGTTCAGCCGGAGCTTCGATCATTCCCTTCCGCCCCGTAATATTTCTGTTGCGGAAGGGAAGCGAAGCTCCTTCGCACAGGCATCGCAGAAATGATAGGATGACCACCTGGGTTTGTCAAGGCTGCATTTCTGCTTCGCGTTGAAACTCGGCTTGATTTCTATGCAAATTTTTCTGAGGCCGACCGGCGTGATGGGCTAGCGGTGGATGTTTAGTTTGTTCATTGAATCTGCTTTTTTCGCTGCGCCTTTGCCAACCCGCGGGACCACCTATCTTTGCTTACACGTTACAGTGTAAAGGATTTCTTTCGACAAACAACCTAAAGACTAAATTGCTAGTTGGAGGTATTTGGTATTGCAAACTAGCCACTAATGCGTGGAGGAAGAACTAATTTTATTGGAAAACCGGTTCACCCAAATTATCCAAAGCCCAAAAATAAACCCATAAACCAAAAAGGTAAAGGTATAGGTGTGATTAAAATCCAATAAGCGGTAATCGTAATTGGCAATCATGGCCAAGGCAACAACCCTGAGGATATTAATAAGGTGGATGGCCACAATACCGGCAGGGATAAACCAGGCCTTGTGTTTCCAGGGACCGGGATAGGCAATGATAAATACCGAAAACAAAGAAAAAAGGGAAATGGCATTGCAATTGCTGCCCACCCACACCCCGTTCGAGCCGTCAATGCCCAGTACCTGAATGTCCCGGTCCTGCAGCACCATAAAGGTTTTGTACCCTAAAAGCCTCAGCCCAACATCAGCCCCTTGGATAATCCAGGTAATAAAACGCTGATCGTAATAGGTATAACGCTTAACAATAAATTGATGGACTAAAAACAGAAGCAAATAAAGCGCGGAGGCCAGGATTAGAAACTTTATAAAAGCAGAAGGGGAACGACTGGCCTTCAAAACTCAGGGTTTAGAGGGAAGGTTTACTTTTTTTTCGGGCATCCCTGAAGGTTTTGGCACCATAAGCGACCCCGGCTGCCATTAAAAACACTATGCCCCCATCAATGGGTACGCAGGGGGGAGGCCAGCAACCCGGACCACCTGTAGCACTTGGGGGCGGGGCGGGGGCGGAATAAGCACAAAGGCTGAAGCCAAAAGCCAAAAGGAATAAAAAGCGACGAATAAAAAGATTCATTTACAGTTCACGAAAATAGGCTTTTTCCTCCAAAACCACAACATTTCCCTATATTTGTTAGCAAATCATACTGTGAGTTCCATCCCCATCAAACAAAAAAAGCAAGGCATCGTTTCGGCCAAGGATTTTAATTTGATTTTACGCATCCTTAGCGCCAATTGGTGGATACTTTTGATTGTTTTACCCGTGTTTTATGGCATTGGCACCTTTTATGTGTACCGCCTCACTAATGTTTACAAAGCTTCCACCGAAATTTTACTCAAAACCAGCAATGATGCCTATTACCAAAGCAATGTGCTGAGCGATGCCAGCTTTTATGGCTACGGCTCTTATATTGATAACCTTAACGAAACCCGGGTTTTGCAATCCTATGACCTGGCCGGTAAGGTGGTAGATAAACTGCTGAACGAACTTCAGGTGTCTTATTTTATTGTGGGTAAGGTGCGCACTACGGAACAATTCGGAGCCATGCCTTTTCAGGTTTTGGTGCATTCCATTAACCCTGAATTTTACGAACAGGTTTTTGATTTTGACATTTTGGATGGCACCAATTACAAGATATCGTACAGCAAAGGCGGAAACACCCAAACCCTGGATGGGCAGTTTAACAAAGAGCTCATCGATCCCAATTTCCGGATTTCAGTGCTGAGGGAGGGTGGTTTAAATAGTACCACCTTACAAAACCTTAAGGACATTTTTTACCAATTCAGCATACACAGTCGCGATTACCTTATTGCCAACATTCAAAGCAATTTAAAAATTGAGAACCCGGAGTACACCAATATTTTGCGACTGGAATTAAAAGACATTTTACCCGAAAGGGCCGTATTGATACTGGATACCTTAAATGTGGTGTATGGGCAAAGCCGGCTCATCAACCGTTTTGAACTGAACGAACGCACTGTGGAGTTTATCGACCGGCAATTGAGCGAAATTACCTTTTCCTTAAAAAGCATTGAAGATACTATGCAGAATTACAAGGAAAAAAAATCCATCATTAACCTGGACTGGCAGCAACAGGATTTTTTAGGAAAGATCAGTACCTATGATGGACAACGTTCCCAACTGCAATTGCAATTGAATGCTTTTGATGATTTAGAGGCATACATTATTGAGGACAAGGACCCCCAGTTTTTACCACCCACGGTTTATGTGGTGGAAAAAAGCGGCTTTATGAGCCAGGCGGTAACGGAATTGTACACTAAACAAATTGAACTGAACCGCATGAGTAATATGGCTAAGGAAACCAATCCCTTGGTTCAGGACTTAAAAGTGAGCATACAACGCACCAAACAAAATTTACTCACTTATATCAGCAATGCCCGTAAAGCCACCAAACAGCAGGTGGAAAACCTGGACAAGGAAATCCTTTCTTATATCAATGAAGCCAAAATGATACCGGGGAAACAAAGGGACATGCTGAACATACAGCGTAAAGCGGCGGTGAGTGAACAATTGTACAATTTTTTGCTGGAAAAAAAGGCTAGTACCAAAATAGCCAGGGCCAGTATAGTGCCCGATATTAAAATTGTAGAGGCCCCCAGAAACGCAGGAATCGATTCTCCCAACAAAAAAAACATATTGAGAAATTTCCTCTCCGCAGGGCTGATTTTAAGCATTATCATTGTTTCTATTCGTACCCTATTTTTTACAAGAATCAAAACAGTTGAACAACTCAGGGATTTGACGAGTCTTCCGCTGATAGGTGTACTGCCTCAGCTAAAGGAAAAGGATACAGAGGGATTGGTGGTGGAACAAAACCCCAATTCATTTGTGGCCGAGGCCTTCCGGAACCTAAGAACCAATTTGCAGTATTCTAATGTGGATAATCAAGCCAAAACCTTTTTGGTCACCTCCTTCCTGCCTGGAGAAGGCAAAACCTTTACTTCTACCAATCTGGCCCTGGTATTGGCCAAATCGGGCAAAAAAACCGTTATACTGGAACTTGACCTGCACAAACCACGGATTTTTAAACGATTTGGGCAGGGAGAGCAGGGTATTGGTATCACCACCTACATTACCGGAAATCATGGTTTTGAAGAAGTGATTTCAAGTACACAAGTGCCCAATTTATACTGTATTTATGCCGGGCCTGTGCCACCCAACCCTTCTGATTTTGTACTATCGCATAAACTCAAGGAGATCATCGATAAAGCCAAGGAACACTTTGATTACGTCATTATCGATACCCCTCCGGCAGGCCTTTTGTCCGACTCCATTTACCTTATACAATACGTGGATGCTTCCATTTTTGTGTTGAACACCAAAACCAGTAGCAAACGTACCCTGAGTAGTTTGGAAGAGATCATCAGCAATAATCATTTAGAACATGTTTCACTGGTGCTTAACGGTATACAAAAGTTAAGCAAACGTTATTATTACCAGGGCTATGGCTACAGTTACGGTTATGGGTATGGGTATGGGTATGGAAAAACCAAAACCGGGGCTTGAACCAAGTAAATTCATTGCTTAAAGGGGGCGATGAGCGGGTGCTTGGTTTAACAAAAAAAACCTTATTTTTAGCAAATAATCAATTTTACATGAAAACGAACTTTTTCCTAAGTTTCGCCTTTTTGTTTTTTTCCACACTTACCGTGAATTTAATGGCACAGGCAACTGTGGTACTAAGGGCAGGAGGAAACATCACTACTCCTGGCGATTGGGGGGCGGCGCCGGATGGTACCACAAGTGTACTAGCTGATTTTTCTCAGGACAATACGTATATATTCACAGCAAATAATGCTTCAAGAACCTTAAACACAACATGGACGATTACTGCAAATTCTATTGTAAGTGTTGGAGCCGGAGGGGCCGCTTTTACTTTGGATTATGGACCCGGGGCAGCGCTCGGGGTGGCCGGCTCAACAGCGAATTTGGTAATTACAAACCTTGCAACGTTTAGTTTAAGTACTGCTTATAATTTAAACCCCGCAAAGACCACAATGAATTCCGGGAGCACCTTTTTATATGCTGCAGGCACCACTTCAGTAGCAACTGATCAGTACGATAATTTAAGCATCATTACAAACGTAGCAAGTAATTCTTCAACCATAGATGTGTTAGGCGACCTTAACATCAGCTCAGGCAATGTATTGACCATTGACAACAATGGAATACTAAACGTTAGCGGAAATGTATTAAATACCGGTGGCAGCATTGCCGGGGATAATACAGGTTCTTTGACATTTGGTGGAGGAGGGATTACTCACTTAAGGTTTGATACAGGGAATGAGAACTTTGCAAATGTGAACATTTTGAATAGTTATTTTGCCGCCTTATACACACCATTAACAGCTTCCGGAAATTTTACTGTTAATGGTGGAGGTCGCTTTTGGTTTTTGGGAGGCTCCCTCTTCTTAAACGGCAATGTCAGTTTTGGAAGTCACCAAATAAGGGGCTCAGGCAGTGCCACAATACAAATTGCTGGTACTGGAACAGTGAGTGGAGCATTGGTTCTGGAGGGGGCCGGCTGGGAATACCTTTCGGAGTTAACACTGAATAGGGCAGGTGAAAGCCTTAGTATAGGAACGCCACTTTACATACTTCATTCCCTCAACCCAACATCAGGTACTATCACCACCAATAATAATGTAACATTATACAGTGATGCAAACTTTAAAGGTAGGATTGGGCCTTTGAGCTCAAATGGTAGCCTAAGTGGTAATGTTACCGTTCAGCAATTTAAACCAGCCGGTATCACGGGATGGGTAAACATGTGTTCACCTGGTGTTACAGGAAAAAGTTTTTCAGATTGGAACGGTAGTTTTGGCATTACCTGTCCTAGTGGATGCCCGGATGGTAGCCAGGTGGCCGGGCAACCATTTACTTCGGTGTATACTTATGATGAAACCCAGGGCGCAGGAACGGCTAGTGCTGCAGCGCATTATGTGGATCTACCGGGAACAGGCACTGGAATTGACACAAAAACCGGCTATTGGGTGTATTTAGGGAACAATTACCCTAATACCGGAAATATTACCATTTCATTAACCGGTGCAGTGAATACAAAAACCTCATCGGGTGCCATCAATCTTACTCTAACCGGTGGTGCTGGTTCTGAGAACGGTTGGAATTTGATTGCGAATCCTTATCCATCCCCTATACAGGCAAGCCAGGTAATCTCAGCTTTTGGAGCAAACATTGATCCTACCAGCTTACAGGCTTACGATCCGGACCTCCCGGGATTTGTACCTTTTTCAGGAGGGGACGTCATTCCAATGGGGCAGGCTTTTTATGTTAGAGCTACGAGCACAGTTGCTGTGTTACCTGATGAAAACTGGAAAACAACGTCGACTGATAATACTTCAATGTTTAAATACAGCTCGCAGGCTTTGGCCCCTAATGGAAGACCGTATTTTTACGATGATTTTTTGATTGACTTGCAAAGCAGCGCAGTGCCAAAGCACTTTTTTTCTCAGGCTTATTTTACATTCGAAACTGGGGCAGGACAGCTTTACGATTTGGGCAAGGATGCCTACTTTATGGACAATCCCATAGAGCCGAATTTGCCATGCATATACAGTATTTCAAATACCGATCGATTACGGCGCAATGCTCAGGCGGCTATTTCCAATGGCAGCATAAGTATACCGATTCAAGTAAACACGGGCTACAGTGCGCTGTATGTGCTTAAACCTATTAATCTGCACAAACTGCCTTCAGGAGCCTGTGTTGTGTTACATGATATACTAAATAATGTTTTCCACGACCTGAGAACAGGGGCCTATACCACAAGCCTGAGTGCAGGCCAAACCACGCCTCAGTTTGAATTGATTATTACTCAATTGCCTGCCAACATGAGTTCCCAAAGTCATGACCCTGTTTGTGCCAAATCAGAAGATGGTTCTTTAATTGCCATTGGAAGTGGTTCAGGGCCCTGGAACTATACCTGGAAAGATGAAAATTCTAATATTCTAAAATACAATGGCAATATTTTCACTGCAGATACTCTTCTCGGCCTTGCTCAAGGGCGATATATGGTGGATGTAAACACGGTGGGTACCTGTAACAACGCACGTGCTCAATTTACCTTAGAGGCCCAAACCCCCTTGCCAATGGCTGATTTTACTGTGAACAGCAACACTGTTTCGGCACAATCCAATGTACCGGTTTCTTTCACCAACCTTTCGCAAAACGCATCTGAGTTTACCTGGGAGTTTGGAAATGGAATGAGTGTTTCCAGTCTTCATGCCAACTACACCTATCATGCACCGGGTATCTACACTGTTAAATTAATCGCCGGCAATGGGCCTTGTCAGGATGTTGATCAGAAAAGCCTGCAGGTACAAGTGCTGGATATGCCTGTTGGAATAACTCAGCATGAGTTTACAACTGATGAATTGGTTTTGGTTCAGGAGGCTTCAGGTATTTATGTACTCGTAAACTCAGGTGAAGACAGTGATTTTGTGCTGACAGCTTACAATGCATTGGGTCAAAACCTGATTAAGGAAAAAACTGTTCGTGCCATCAATGGAAGAATTGACATATCTATCCCAGCTTCTGAAAATTTGCTTTTTGTAAAACTCAGCAACGAGAGTAAAAGCAAAACCTTTAAGGTGGTGCATTAATACATTTCTGATTACTGATTTCTAATTTTCGGGTTTATTTATACTTCATAGAGTGTCCTTTTAGCTAAGTGATTTTGACTTAAGCTTAGTTCAATTCACTATTCTCAGTTTTGGGAGTCGGATGAAGAGACCTGCACCCACCTTGGCCTTAAATAATCTTGTCACTTCGAGTGGGGCATCTTGCCAGTGGCAGGATGAGCCGGGCAGTGCGAAAGCTTACTGATATACGTCGCGTATCGAGAAGGGACTCAGGGGTGTTTAATTTTCCACAAGCCGTCTCGATACACTGTTCCCCTCACAGGCCAGCGCAACAGCACCTGCCCGCCGATGCGCATGCTTTGCTTCGGCAGACGGGCCTGCCCGCCGACGGTCTGGCCACTACTCCGGCAGGCGCGCCTGTCCCCGTCCGAACCGGCACGGGCGGGCGCTGAAGCGCTTGCTTTGCTTCGGCAGGCGGGCTCGGCGTGACAAGTTTTTTCGGTTCGAGAAGGGACTCGCGGCTGTTTTATTTTTCGCATCCCGCCTCGATACGCTGTTCTTCCCGCAAGCCAGCGCAACAGCACTCGGCGTGACAAGATGCTTTTGTCATTCCGGTCCTTCGTTTCACTCAGGATAAACTCCGCGAGGAATCTTGGTAATACTAAAATGTTTAACTACTCCAAGTCCCCTCCCGCAGAAGCCTCGGGGTCGGGATTACAAAACACTTTGTCATTCCGAGTGAAGCGAGGAATCTTGATAAAACTAAAATGTTTTAACTTCTCCAAGATCCCTCCCGCAGGTCGGGATGACAAATAACCTTTTGTCATTCCGAACGGAGCCGTCGGCGTAGTGAGGAATCTATGAGAGTTTATACTGTTTTAATTTCTCCAAGATCCCTCCCGCAGGTCGGGATGACACACGACCGCTTGTCATTCCGATCGAAGCCTTCGGCGAAGAGAGGAATCTTGGAAAAACTATAATGTTTTAATTTCTCATAGATCCCTCGCTTCGCTCTGCTTTGCTCGGGATGACAAATAACCTTTTGTCATTCCGAACGGAACCGTCGGCGTAGTGAGGAATCTATGAGAGTTTATACTGTTTTAATTTCTCCAAGATCCCTCCCGCTGGTCGGGATGACACACGACCGCTTGTCATTCCGATCGAAGCCTTCGGCGAAGAGAGGAATCTTGGAAAAGCCAAGTGTTTTTATTTTCATCTAGATCCCTCTCTTCACTGCGTTGGATCGGAATAAAAGAAACACGTTGTCATTCCAAACAAAGCGAGGAATTCATCAGAATCCAAACCCTTGTGTTTTCTAAAGATCATCCAATCGAAGGATTACACATCGTGTTAAAACACTGAAAATCAAAATTATAAGATTAAAGACTTTCGAAATAATCCATTTGCAAAATAATTTTAAATCGAGTAAATTTATTGCTCATTAATGATTGAAACCCTTATATCTTCCAAAACCAGGCTAAAGCTTTTACTTAAGTTTTTTCTGAACAGCAGTAACACCGCTTATCTCAGAAATCTGGAAGAAGAATTTGGGGAATCTACCAACGGCATACGCCTGGAATTAAACAAGTTTGAAAAAGCCGGGTTTATTTCTTCCTCCAGTTTAGGCAATAAAAAAATCTTCCAGGTCAACACCAAACACCCTCTCTTTCCTGATATCAACCGCATCATCATGAAAATGACTGGCCTGGAATATGTGGTGGATTACGTGCTGCAACGCATCGGGGATTTGGAGAAGGTATATCTTGTTGGTAAGATGAGCAGGGGCCAAAACACTGAAATTATAGATTTGGTTTTGGTAGGAGATAATTTAAACAAAACCTTTTTAATTGAACAAATTGAAAAGGCGGAGAAAAAAATCAATAAAAAAATACGTTACGTGCATTACGGTTCAAAGGAGTTTGATTTGGCTAAGATAAAAGAACCGGGGATGCATCCGTTGTTGATTTGGTCGAGATAGTTGCTCGCAGAGACGCAGAGCTCGCAGAGAAGAACAAAGGCTTAGGCAAATGCTTCGGCTTCGCTCAACACAAGGGTTAAGGCAGGAGGCAGAGACAGTCTGCAGCTGGCAGGAGGCAGAGCAGGAACAAGTCAGGGGCAGGCAAAAATTTAGTCATGGGACTGAGGTGGCAGGGCTGAGCGTTAAGAAATTGTTCAGTGAACAATTTTAGCGAAGAGCCAGCTTGCGGGAAGACTAAACGTAAGAAATTGTTCAGCGAACAATTTTAGCTTAGGGCCAGGATGAAGGGCGGAGAAGGTTTAGAATTTAAAATTACTCATGTGAGTGAGGTGGCGAAGCTATGAAGAGGTTAAAGGTTGAGAAGGTTTTGAAAGTTAAGAAAGATAGAAAATAGAAACTTGATGGTTCTTCTTCAACAAATAGAAAGTATCGCTTCAGGCCTCGTTTAAAAGATATGCATCCTTGGAAAGTGATATACGTTTCATCAAGAGCTGAAAAAAAAGTTGCAGAACGCCTGAAAGAAAAGGGTATTGAATCTTATGTGCCCTTAAAGAAGGAGCTCAAACAATGGCCCTAAAGCAGATTCTATCGAATCGCTTCAGGGCCTAATGAGATTTTAATTTAGTTATGCATCCTTGGAAAGTGATATACGTTTCATCAAGAGCTGAAAAAAAAGTTGCAGAGCGATTGAAAGAAAAGCGTATTGAGTGTTATGTGCCCATGAAGAAGGAATTGAAACAATGGAGCGATAGAAAAAAAATGGTGGAGAGTCCCTTGATCAATGGTTACGTGTTTGTTCGGCCGGATGCCCTGCAAAGAGACCAGGTGCTGCAACAGCAGGGGGTATTAAATTATGTGCGTTACAATGGGGGGGATGCCCTGGTACGTGAAATAGAAATTGAAGCACTGAAATCCATAGAAGCCAAGGGTTATTTTGTGGAAGGGCATTTTGGTTCAGATTTAAAACCCGGAGATGCGACCATCATACAGGCCGGTCCCTTCAAGGGATTACGGGGACAGGTGCAGACGGCTGGGGATAAGGAAATCTATACCATAGTAATTGACAGTATTGATTACTCCTTGTCATTGCAGCTACCTCGGGAGATTCTGAAAAAGGAGGGCAAGACATGATTGCTATCATTGATTACGGTTTGGGCAATCTGGCTTCGGTGCAAAACATGTTTAGGAAGATTGGGGTGAGAGACGCGATTATAACTTCAGATGCCGGACAAATTGCAATGGCCGACAAAATATTACTGCCCGGGGTGGGGGCCTTTGATGCAGGCATGAGCAAGCTGGAAGCCACCAGCCTGATACCTTTGCTGAACAAAAAGGCACTCCAAGAAAAAGTACCCGTATTGGGTATTTGCCTGGGCATGCAAATGCTTACCAGGAAAAGTGAAGAAGGCTTAAAGCCGGGTCTTGGATGGATTGATGGGGAAACGGTGAAATTTACTCCTGATCCTAAATTGAAATTGAAAGTGCCGCACATGGGATGGGATTATATCACAGTCAGCCGTACTAATCCTCTACTCGATAGCGATAAAAAACAACGCTTCTATTTTGTGCATTCCTATTATGTAAAATGCGACGATGCATCCCAGGTGCTTGCAACCTGTGATTTTGACGGACCATTTGTATGCGCGGTGAATAAGGGCAATATTTTCGGGACTCAGTTTCATCCGGAGAAAAGCCTGCGATTCGGTATGCAGGTGTTGGAGAATTTTTCAAAAATCTGAAATGGTGTCTCGCAGAGACGCAAAGAGCGCAGAGATTTCTTTTGATTCAATAGTGATGAAAGAAAATGAAATTTCGAAAATATTGGTGGATGTCTTTATTCGGGTCCATTCTGAGCTGGGTCCCGGATTGTTGGAGAGTGTATATGAAACAGCGATTTGCCATGAATTGACAAAACGAGGTTTGAATTTTACGAAGCAGCAAGGAATATCGGTTTATTACGACTCAGTTAAGATGGATATGGGATTTCGAGCTGATGTTATTGTTGAGAATAAGGTCATTATTGAAATTAAGTCGATTGAGGCTTTGCTTCCTGTTCATCATAAAACACTTTTAACTTATCTAAAACTCACTAAGCTAAAACTTGGACTACTGGTTAATTTTAACACAAACCTGGTTAAAGAAGGACTTGTGAGAATTGTAAATAGATTAGAAGAATAACATTGCGTTCTCTGCGTCTTTGCAAGCAACTATCGTGATTCACAACTCTAACATAAAACCTTTTCGCCCTCTGCGTCTTTGCGAGCAACAAAAATGGCCTTAAAACGCATCATACCCTGTCTCCTCTACGACGGCTCAGGCTTAGTAAAAACCGTGAAGTTCAAAAACCCATCCTATGTGGGTGACCCCATCAACGCGATAAAGATTTTTAATGAAAAGGAAGTAGACGAATTGATTTTGATTGACATTATGGCTTCCAAACAAAAACGCAAACCTAATTTTGATAAAATAGCCGACATGGCCGGTGAGGCTTTTATGCCCTTTGCCTATGGGGGTGGGGTAAAAACCTACGAGGATTTTGAGCGTTTGTACAAATTGGGCGTAGAAAAGGTAGTGGTGAATTCCCTGATTCAGGAAAACCCTTCAATCATCAAAAAAGTGGTAGAAAATTACGGTGCCCAGGCGCTTGTGGCCTGTATCGATTTTAAAAAACCACTGTTCGGACCCAAAGGACCCTATTCCTACCTGGGTTATAAAATAAAATACAGTTTAACAGAATATGCTAACTACCTCTGCTCAGAAATTGGTGTAGGGGAACTGATGTTGTACAGTGTGGATAAAGACGGTACCTGGGAAGGCTATGACACGGAAATTATTTCACAACTTTTAAATGAAGTGGAAATACCGGTAATTGCCTGCGGGGGTTGTGGCAGCATAGAGGATTTAAAAACCGTTTTATACAAAATCAATGCCAATGCCGCGGCCATAGGAAGCATGGCGGTGTATAGTAAAAAAGGCATGGGGGTTTTGATTAATTTTCCGAATAGAGGGGATGTCATCCGGGAATGAATTGAACCACATAGAACACATAGTATTCGTTGAGACAAATGGATTTCTCGCTAAGACGCAAAGGGCGCAGAGACAGACGCAAAGGCATAGAATTGCTTAATTGAACTAAATGTTAAGAGAATAAATGCAAGGAACAAAAGATAGTATAGAGAGCTGGGATTTGGTGATAGAGCCTAAGAGCAAATGGTATGATTTGCAGCTGAGTGAGATACTCCGCTACAAGGATTTGTTGTTTTTGTTTGTGCGCCGCGATTTTGTGTCCTTATACAAACAAACCATACTTGGACCCCTTTGGTTTTTTATTCAACCCATTATTACCTCCATTACCTTCACGGTTATTTTTGGTAACCTCGCGAAAATTTCAACGGATGGTTTACCACAAATTTTGTTTTACATGTGTGGAGTAACTTTATGGACCTATTTTTCAGATACACTCACCAAAACCTCTGATACCTTTACAAGCAATGCCCATATCTTTGGTAAAGTCTACTTTCCCAGGATGATTGTGCCCCTTTCGGTAGTGGTATCCAATCTTATTAAACTTGGGGTACAGTTCATTCTTTTTATACTGGTTTGGCTGTATTACCTTATGAGTGGGGACTCTCTGAATCCTAATTCTGCATTATTACTGGTGCCGTTTTTAATAATTTTGATGGGATTTTTAGGATTAAGTTTCGGGATTATTATATCATCACTTACCACAAAATACCGTGATCTTAAATTTTTGGTTGTGTTTGGGGTACAATTGCTGATGTATGCTTCGCCCATTGTTTACCCTCTTTCGATTGTTCCGGATAAATACCGATGGATGATATTGGCTAATCCGGTGACGAGTATTATTGAAACCTTCAAATACGCTTTTTTGGGTGTTGGGGAGTTTAATTGGATGCACCTGGCTTATAGCTTTGGGTTTACATTGGTGTTGTTTATACTTGGATTGATTATTTTTCACAGGGTGGAGAAGAGTTTTATGGATACCGTTTAAAATGGCACATAGAGACGCTGCCTTCAAAAAGATCTCGCAGAGACGCAGAGTCCGCAAAGGAATAGTGTGAATTTGGTAATGCATCAAAAGTTTTTGCGCTCTTAGTGTCTTGGCGGCATATAAATAATGACACACCCTTTAAATATATCATTGCGCTCTTAGCGCCTTTGCGAAAAACAATTAATGGTTTATCCTATAAATAAAACTTTGCGTCCTTTGCGTCTTCGCGCGCAACATAAAGAGAATGTATGAGTAATATCGTCCTTAAAGCAGAAAACATTTCTAAGCAGTACCGTTTGGGACAGTTAGGTACAGGCACTATTTCGCATGATTTGAACAGGGCCTGGGCAAAATTGAGGGGAAAAGAAGATCCTTATCTCAAAGTGGGGGAGGCTAATGACAGAAGTAAGGCGGGAGGGAGTGATTATGTGTGGTCATTAAAGGACATTAACTTTGAAGTGAAACAAGGGGAAGTTTTAGGCATAATAGGAAAAAACGGAGCCGGTAAATCTACCTTATTAAAAATCCTTTCACAAGTAACTACTCCTACTACGGGCCAGGTTAAAGTTAAGGGACGTATTGCTTCCTTGTTGGAGGTAGGAACTGGTTTTCATCCTGATTTAAGCGGACGTGAGAATATATTTTTGAATGGGGCAATACTTGGAATGAGTAAAGCGGAAATAAAATCCAAGCTTGAAGAGATAGTTGACTTTAGCGGTGTAGCGAAATATTTAGACACACCTGTTAAACGTTACTCATCGGGCATGATGGTGCGTTTGGGTTTTGCTGTGGCCGCACATTTAGAGCCTGAAATTTTAATTGTTGACGAGGTATTAGCGGTGGGTGATGCTGAGTTTCAAAAAAAGTGCCTGGGCAAAATGAAGGATGTGAGTGGACAAGGTAGGACTGTGCTTTTTGTGAGCCATAATATGTCATCAATAAAAAGTCTTTGTAATAAATGCTTGTACCTTAAGTATGGTGAAACTAAGAGCATAGGAGATACGTCAAAGATCATCGAGCAATATTTTAATGAAGAAATAGCTGTTTTAAGTAATGGACTGATTCCCGAAAATTTGAGCACACATAATACCGGGGATGCAAAATTCAAGAATTTTGTTGTAACAAACCTAGCTGGAACTCCTGTTGACACATTGTACTATGAGCAAGGATTTAATGTTGAAATGGAAGTTGCGGTAGGAAGAGATATTGAAAAAGCAATTCTCGACTTCTCAATAAGCACCTCTGACAATAGATTTAGTTATACCTCTACATTTGATATTAAAAAGGATTATCTGGCAGTAAAAAAGGGAAAATTGATAATAAAAATGAAGCTGAAACCAGTATTATTGCCCGGAACCTATTCTTTTAATTTAGGCATTCATGATATGTCAAATACAGGTTTAACCTTGGATTTTGTAGAAGGAATTGGTTTAATAACAGTTCTTGATCTTACTGAGGATGGAAAGGAAAAATACCCTTTGGGTGTATCGCTAGGTAATCTCAGGGTGGATGCAGATTGGGAAATAAGAAACATTTGATAACATGAATATAAAAGGAAGTAGAGTATTAGTAATTGGAGGAGCCGGTTTTATCGGAAGCTTTGTTGTAGCAGAACTCCTTAAAGAAGACGTTGGTGAGGTTATCGTTTATGATAATTTTGCCCGGGGTAAAAAAGAGTATCTGATGGCTTCATTAAAGGATCCACGATGTAAAATATTTCCAATTGGCGGTGATATCCGAGATATTGATATTTTAGATACAGCAATGCAAGGGATTGATTATGTGATCTCTCTTTCTGCCATGTGGTTATTGCATTGTAAAGATTATCCACGCACAGCATTTGAAGTGAATATTGCGGGTACATTTAATATTCTGGAAGCCTGTGTAAAACATAAAATTAAAAAATTGATTTGGTCCTCGTCTGCATCAGTTTATGGAGATGCGGTTGAATTACCAATGACTGAAAACCATCCTTTTAATAATAAAAATTTTTACGGAGCTACAAAAATCGCTGGTGAAGCAATGGCAACTGCTTTTAATGACCGTTATGGATTAAATGTAATTGGGTTACGTTATATGAATGTTTATGGACCTCATCAAGATCAAACCGCAGCGTATACAGGAGTTGTACCTATAATGCTTAATAAAATCGATGCAAATGAGTCGCCCAATATTAATGGTGATGGAACCCAGGCATACGATTTTATATATGTGGAAGACGTTGCAAGATGTAATGTGGATGCTTTGAAAAGCAACGTTAATTTTGGATTTTATAATGTGGGTACCGAAGTTCAAACTTCTATTAAACAGTTATGTGACCTTATTCTTAAATTAAAAAAGTCGAACCTTAAAGTAAACTACATCCCCTATGGTGCTGATGATGCGAGAGCTCTTGTTCAAAACAGGATAGGTTCAGCAGTGAAAGCTGAAAAGGAACTTGGATTCAAATACAAATATAGTTTAGAAGAGGGTTTGTTGAAATTAATACAGTGGAGGGAAAGCACGAAGTAATGTGCGGCATAACGGGCATATTTAATACTAATTTAAAACGTATAACGTTAGATGAAATAAAACTAATGTCTGATGCTATTGCTCACCGCGGTCCAGATGGAGAGGGATATTATGTTAATGAAAACATAGCGCTAGGACACAAACGCCTAGCCATATTAGACATGTCCGACAAAGGTTTACAGCCAATGCATAGCAAAGATGGTCAATGGGTGATAACATTCAACGGCTGTATTTATAATTATTTGGAGCTAAAAAAAGAACTAGAAAGTCTTGGTCGAACCTTTATTTCACAATCGGATACTGAAGTTATCGTTGAAGGATTAGCTCAATTTGGAATTGATTATTTTACAAAATTAAATGGCATGTTTGCTGTTGGCGCTTACCATAAACTTAGTCAACAATTGTATTTAAGTCGAGATAGATTTGGAGTTAAGCCATTGTACTATTATTTTCAAAACGGCACATTACTTTTTTCGTCAGAGATAAAGGCAATCTTGGCTTATCCTAAATTTATTAATGAACTTAACCATTACGCACTTAATGAATATTTTACATTTCAAAATCAATTTACATATACTACCCTATTTAATAATGTGTTCATGCTGCCTGCTGCTAACACAATATGCATAAATAAAAACACCAGAGAATTACATCACAACCCATGGTGGGATTACGATTTTACAGAACCCGATAACACCATGACGTTTGAAGATGCAGTAAGCGAAACTAAACGCTTATTTCAACAAGCCGTGTCTCGTCAAATGATAGCTCATGTTCCTGTTGGCAGCTACCTTTCTGGCGGTATGGATTCAGGTTCCATCACTGCTATTGCCTCATCGCATGTTGAGCGATTAACTACTTTTACATGTGGCTTTGACATGAGCCAAGTAACGGGAGTAGAAGCCAATTACGACGAAAGAAGAGATGCTGAATTAATGGCCAACTTTTTTAAAACCGAACACTACGAACAAGTAATTAATGCTGGTGATTTACGTTGGAGTTTACCCAAAGTAGTTCATCACTTAGAAGATTTGCGTGTAGGAATGAGTTATCCTAATTATTACATCTCTAGATTAGCAAGTAAATTTGTGAAAGTATGTTTGCAAGGTACAGGAGGTGATGAACTTTACGGCGGTTATCCATGGCGTTATTACCGTGTTTTCAACTCTATCAATCAAGAAGATTTTTTTAATCAATATTATAATTTTTGGCAAAGACTGGTGCCAGATAATGAAAAACCTCAACTTTTTACACTCAATACATTGAATCAAATTGATGTTGAAGAACCTCGAAAAATATTTGAACGAGTATTTTTATTCAATAAAAAATTACGTTACGATACACCGGAAGAGCACATACAAAATTCGCTTTACTTTGAGATAAAAACATTTTTACCTGGTTTACTATTAGTTGGCGACAAGCTAAGTATGGCCAATGGTTTAGAGGAACGTTTCCCTTTTTTAGACAATGATTTGGTAAATTTTTCACAAAAAATCCCGGTTAAGCATAAGCTAGGGAACTTGTCTGCTATGAAAAAAATTAACGAGAATGATTTTGGTGCAAAAAAACAATCCTATAAAGAACACGATGATGGAAAAAATGTATTGCGAAAGGCGATGCTAGATTTTTTACCCAAAGAGATTATTAACCGAAAAAAACAAGGATTTTCAGCACCTGATGAAAGTTGGTACCGAGGCGAAAACGCGGAATATGTGAAAGACTTATTACTTAATAATAAAACATTTTCTACCGAGTTTATTCAAAAATCGTATATAGAAAAAATAATTAACCAGCATATTAATCACAAAATAAATCATCGCTTATTAATTTGGAGCTTAATGAATTTCGAAATGTGGTGTCAACAATTTCTCAAATAACCATTATTAGATAATGAACATTTTAATTACAGGTGCAAGTGGTTTTATCGGTAGTCACATTATACAAAAACTCTATAGTTTCAATGAGGGAACTATTTACGCACTTACAAGAAATAAACAAAAATTTAAACAAAGTAATATCGTATCAATTTATGCCGATTTAAATGATCCCAATTTTGAGGCAGAGTTACCAAAACAAGTTGACTGTATTGTTCATTTAGCGCAATCTGAGGCCTATAGAGAATTTCCTGAAAAAGCAAATGAAATATTTAGCATTAATTTAAATGCGACACAACGTTTACTAAACTGGGGATACAGAAATAGAATTAAAAAATTTATTTTTGCTTCAAGTGGTAACGTTTACAAACAACAAAATAAATTATTAACAGAAAACGATAGTTGTGCACCAGTAGGGTATTACGGAGCGAGTAAATTTGCTGCGGAACAATTAGTACAATCATATCAAGATTATTTTGAGGCTTATGTTTTAAGAATATTTGGGGTTTATGGTGCTGGGCAACAAAAAATGACTATCCCAAATATTATTAATAAAGTTAGAAATGGGGAGGAAATAATACTAGCTAATAATGAAGGGTTGTATTTCACACCTTTGTATATCGATGATTGTGTTGAGATGATTCTTAAAATTATTTTATCCGAAAAAAATAGAAGGCTTAGTATATACAACATTGCTGGTGATGAATCTGTTTCTTTAACAAGAGTAGTTGATTTGATAGCCGAGATAGAAAATATAAAACCTAAAAAACTAGTTGTTAACACTCGTCCAATGTATTTGATGGGCGACTCATCTTTATTTAAGAAAGATTTTAACTATCAACCAGAGACCGATATAAAAACAGGAATTACAATAACTTTAAATCATGAATAAATTAAACAAAGATTGGTTGGCTTGCCCAATTACGAAAGAAGAGTTACATGAAGAGAATGGAAAATTAAGCTCTTCAAAATATTCTTTCAATGACAAAAATGGATACTGGAATTTTATTCCAGATTCATTAGATGAACTAAACAGTCCCCTTTGGAAAGTATGGAATAAGCTACAAGATAATGGTGTATCATCTTACAAAAATTCTCCAACAAATAATTTAGGAGTTGGTCCGCGTAAAGATTTTATGCAATTTGCCGAGTTCTGTAATTTCGATGGCTTGATTTTAGATGTAGGTGTTGGTCCTCAAAAGGCCCCTACGCATATCGAGTATAACGAAAAGCCAAATATTACATTTGTAGGACTTGATCCTTTACCAGGCGAGCAACCTCGTGCATTCTCCTTCGTGCAAGGGTTAGGCGAATACTTACCCTTTAAAGATAATTTATTTGATCAGGTACTTTTTGTTACATCACTTGATCACTTCATTGATCCCGTAGTAGCATTAAATGAAGCGAAACGCGTGGTAAAAAAAGAAGGTAGTATTTGTATTTGGTTAGGAGAAAAAGACAAAAATGCGCCTAAGCCTTCAGTTAGTCCGGATTGGTACAAGGCCCTTCAAATACCAGAAGGCGCTGAAGATCCATTTCATTACAGGAGATTTAGTGTCAATGACTTTAGAATATTTTTATCCGAAACAAATTTAAGAATTGTTGAAGAAAAGGTTCTTATTGTGGATGAATGGAGAAAAAATTGCTTTTTTCGATTGAAAAAATAAATAATTATGAACGCTGAAAAATATCATTTTAGTGACTTTACTACTGAAAATTATAGTAGGCTTTTAAGGCTTGCGAAGCAAAATTTTACGTTTAAAACATTTAATGATTTTAATCCCGAAAATGAATTTGTTATTTGGCGGCACGATGTAGATTTTTCAATGCACAGGGCTTTAAAAATGGCTAAAATTGAAGCGAAGCAAGGTATAAAAGCCACTTACTTTGTTTTGTTACATAGTGAGTTTTACAATCTTTTAGAAAAAGAGATTAGTTATTTATTAAAACAAATTATTGAATTAGGGCACGATATTGGTTTACACTTTGATTCACATTACTACAACATTAACAATGAAACCGATTTAGAAAGTAAATTACTTTTTGAAAAAGGAATTATTGAAAATGTATTTAATCTGAGCATTAACTCATTTTGTTTTCATATAAATAATACATTTACACTAGGATGCAACAAAACGCATTACGCTGGGTTACTAAACGCGTTTTCAGATTATTTTCAGAAGCAAGTATCTTATTGTTCAGATTCAAATGGTTACTGGCGTTTTAAACGTTTAGAAGATGTTTTAAGCGACAAAGGTATAAAGCAATTACAAGTTTTAACCCATCCAGAGTTGTGGCAAGACGAGGTAATGTCACCGAGGCAAAGAGTGCACCGTTGTGCTGAATTAAGATCAGAAAAATCTAAGCAATGGTATAATGACATTTTGAAAAATAATAACAGAGAAAATATTGATTGGTAAATTCATTGTTGTACAAGAATATTATATTATTTGGTACTGATTTTGGTATAAATCAATCATTAACTTTTTTTCCAAGAAAAAATGTTGTGGCAATTGTTGCCCCATCAATCAAACCAGAACAAATAAATAAAGTTAAAATGATTGCGGATGAGCATGGCATAAAATGCATCATCCAGCCTCCAAAAAAATCAGATGAATTTGAAAAGTTTTATGAAGAAATAAAAGAATTAAATCCTGATTTAATTTTGTGTAATTCATATTCAATGATTATACCTAAGGTGATATTAGAAATTGTAAAGTATAAAGCTATCAATATTCATTGGGCTTTATTACCACTAAACAGAGGGCCTAACCCTATTCAGTGGTCAATTATTAAAGGAGAAAAAAAAACCGGAGTAACCATTCACCTTATGGATAGTGGGATGGACACTGGTGATATTCTTTTTCAAGAGGAAATAGAGATTAGTATTGAAGACACTTGGATGACTTTATTTGAAAAACTGGAAAAATTATCAAATAACATGCTTAAAGAATATATACCTCTAATATTAAATAATGCATATACTTCATGCAAGCAAAATGAGATATATAGTTCAACAAACTTTAGGCTTACTTGTGATTATCCTGTCATAAATTTTGACAAACAAAGCAATATGGAGATTTATAATTTAATCAGAGCTCAAGTAGCGCCATTAAATGGTGCGTATATAATTAATGAAAGTAACTCACGAATTTATTTTAAGGAACGTTTGAGTATCCAAAAAATTGAAGAGTTGAGAAGGCAGTATGGAGTCTAAAATAATAGCTATCCATCAGCCTAATTTTTTTCCATGGCTTGGTTTTTTTAATAAAATCTATAATAGTGATGCTTTTGTTTATTTAAATCACGTAGAAAATAATCCACGCACTTCAATTTATACAAAACGTGTAAAAATTCTGGTAAACAAGCAAGAATATTGGTTAACCGTGAGTTTAAAAAGCGAACCTCAAGTTGTATTTATGCCCATTAATGAAATGCGAATTGATAATCCTGAACGGCTTAAAGATAAACAACTAAAGACTTGGGAATTAACATATAAAAAAGCACCCTATTTCAATAATACGTTCCATCTAATCGAAAATTTCTATAACAACCCAAGTCCATTTATTGCAGAGCGTAATATAACATGCATTGATGAAATTTGTAAAACACTTAATATCACTACAACAAAAGTTAATAGTGATAGTTTATATTTAAAAAGCACTTCTAATGAATTATTAATCGATATTATAAAACAGCTAAAAGGCACTGTTTATAGAGCAGGTGGTGGTGCACAAGGTTATCAACAAGATGAACTATTCATTAAAAATGGGATAGCATTAAGCCCTCAGAAATTTCAACATCCTGTTTATAAACAGTATAATTCGTCAAATTTTGTAGCGGGACTTTCTATAATTGACGCATTAATGAACCTTGGCTTTTTAGAAACCGAACTCTTAATTAAAAATGCCTAATACAACAAAAAATAAACGTATTTTATTTGTTGGTCAAGCGTTATATAACCATTGGTATTTAGCTCAAGAATTATGTAAAATTGACTGGGAAGCGCATGTTTTAAATACAGATTTAAATAATTCTAATGCGAATTTTTATCACGGAGAAAATTTTTCATTTCTTAGAGAACCACTTATTAATCCTGAAAAAAGATTACGTTTTTACTTTTATGCGCTACGGCATTACGACTTGTTTCATTTTGCTAATTCTGAAGGTATTGTATTTTTGAATCAATATGATGGGATTAAGAAAAGCAAAAAAGGATTGCTTTATGGTATTACACATATAGTACTCACTTTTTTATTTACAAAAATACTACGATGGCGACTTTCTCGTATTTACGCCCTAGTTTATTTATTTGGTACTAAGGGCTCGCACTGGCTTTTAAAAATATTTGCACATCATTTGCCTGAACGTTGGGACATTTTATTAATTAAAAAGATAAATAAAAGAATAGTATATACGAATAATGGTTGTTTAGATGGTGTATTACGAAGCTCCTTTAACAAATGGTCAACGCCCGATAACAATCCTATATGTAGTACCATTTGTCATTATAAGAATAGTGAAGACATTTGTAGTGATTTAAAAAATAAAAAATGGGGTGAGTTTAGAAATAATGTTGCGGATTACCAATGTTTACTGGGCGGTAATCGTGTTGATTACAACATATCTAAAAAAATACACGAGCGACCTGAAGTATACGCACTCGACAAAAACTTTTGGAATCCAGATTTATTAATACCAACCAATTACTTATTACCTATTTCTAAAGATACCGTTAAACTTTTTCATTCCGTTGGTAATTTTGACTCGCGCAGTAAACTAAATATTCAAACTATAAAATCTACGCATATATATTTTAAAACAGTAGAACAGTTAAAAGAGAAAGGCTATAATGTGGATTTAATATTCTTTAAAGATGTACCTAATAAGATTATAAGATACTATCAATTACAAGCCGATATCATTGTAGACATGCTTACATTTGGTTTTTTTGGCGCCAACATTAGAGAAGGTTTAATGCTTGGTAAGCCTTGTATATGCTACTTACGACCAGAATGGCTTGAGCAAATGCGATCAGAAATTCCGGGATATGTAGATGAGTTACCTATTATTAATGCAACACCTAGCACCATCGAAAACATTTTGATAGACTTAATAACCAACCCTGCCAAACGAAAAGATGTGGGTTTAAAAAGCCGACAATTCGCTGAAAAATGGCATGCTTCGGATGTAGCTGCAAAAAAAATGGCCTCTATTTATTCCAAGCTTATTTTAGAAAAGCAGCAACAGATTTTCAATGCTATTTAAAGTAAAACCAAACATTTTAGTAGTTAATGGAAGTCTTTCTTACCCCTTACGAACAAGCATTAGGGATTTGGTATATTCCTTTCACGAAAGGAAAAATTGCAATGCATATATTTATTCGGTTGACCAAGGACCATTTCCAAACTATTTGAAAAATGTATCATTTGATCTCATTGTTTTTACAACCATTTTAGCTGGCGAACGATGGGGAGGGAGAGAGCGAATGAAAAAGGTTTATCAACTTTTAGGTTATCTGAAAACTATTAATGTTACAAAAGTGATACACCCTCAAGATGAATGGATACATACCAATTTACTCAATGATTTTATTATTGATTTTAAGATAAGTCATGTGTTTTCTGTGGCGCCACCAAGCGAATGGAAAAAAATTTATAATCGAGTTAATTTTTCTAAGGTTAATTTTCATAGTGTGTTAACGGGTTACCTCTCTGAAGAAACGATAAAAAAATGTAAAGCTATTACAGATAGTATTACCCATCAAAATATCGATATTGGTTACCGTGCTTACAAATCGCCTCCATGGCTAGGTAAACATGGCTTTTTAAAAACAAAAATTGCAGATATATTTTTAGAGCAAGCGCCTAAACATAACTTTGAGGTCAATATTTCTACAGAAGAAGAAGACACTATACTTGGGGATGACTGGTTGAAATTTATGGCCTCTTGTAAATACTTTATAGGTGTAGAGGGTGGCAGCACAATAATTGACCCAGATGGAGAAATTTTTAAAAAAGGCACAAGCTATTTTCAACTCAATCCAGAAGCAACGTTTGAAGAATTAGAAAAGCTGTTTTTTGAGGGAATGGATGGAAACCTAGGATTAATAGCAATTTCACCGCGGCATTTAGAAGCATGTGTTACCAAAACATGTCAAGTTTTGATTGAGGGAAATTATAATAATGTATTAAAACCAAATGTACATTATATCGAAATCAAAAAAGACTTTTCTAATCTCGAAGCAGTGTTTCAACAAATGAAAAATGAAAACTTACGAAAAAAGTATATTGAAGCAGCTTACAGAGATGTTGTTGAGTCAAAAAAATACACTTATGAAAATTATACAGCAACAATTATCAGTCAATCCATAGACACCGTAAAGGCAATTCATAAGCGAAGTCTTAAAAATTGCCTGGGTTTATGGCGCAATCGAATAAGTGACAAGCGATTCAGGAAAATAAAACAAAACGAAGCCTTTTCAAAAGAATAAAAATTGATGTGTGGAATTGCAGGTGCAATAAGCTTAAATTCAGATAAAATAAATCAACTTTCACATTATTTAAAGGTAATGGATAAGTTGCAGAAGCACCGTGGCCCTGATGGATCTGGCTTCTATATAAATAGAAATGAAACAATAGGGCTAACTCACCAACGATTAAGTATTATTGACTTGAGCCTCGGAAATCAACCAATGACCGATTCTTACCTTAATACAATATGTTACAATGGTGAAATTTATAACTACATAGAATTAAAAAAAGAATTAACTGGTTACGATTTTAAAACCAATTCTGATACGGAAGTGATTTTAGCCGCCTATAAAAAATGGGGAAAAAATTGTGTAAACTATTTGCGTGGCATGTTTGCTTTTGTGATCTGGGACGAAAACAAAAACGAAGTATTTATTGCCCGAGATCGTTTTGGGATTAAACCATTTTATTATACTATTCAAAACAATGTGTTTTACTTTGCATCCGAAGTTAAAACTTTATTACCATTTATTGATGAATTGAACATTAACACTACGGCATTAAAAGATTATTTATATTTCCAATTATACTTAGGTAACTACACCCTCATTGATAATGTAATGGAGTTATCCCCGGCACATACCTTACAAATCAAGGAGGGGAATTTAAATGTTGAGAAATATTGGGAAGTTTACTATAATTTGGATTTTAGCAAAAGTCCTAAATACTTCGAAGAACGCTTACACGAATTGGTTTACGAATCCATACAACTTCACACCCGCAGCGATGTACCAATTGGGGCGTATTTAAGTGGTGGCACAGACTCATCTATTATTGCATCCGTAGCATCAAAAACAAGCCAAAATACAGAAGCTTTTTTAGGCTTTACTGGCAAGTTTACTTATAGCGATTTGTATGATGAAAGTGAATATGCCCGTAAGTTGGCTCAAAAAGCTAGTATAAATTTGCATGAAATAGACATTACCAGTAATGATTTTATTAGTAGCATTGAACAGGTTATTTACCATTTAGATTATCCAGTAGCTGGTCCAGGTGCATTTCCACAATATCATGTATCTAAATTAGCGGCGCAACACCGCAAAGTTGTTTTAGGTGGGCAAGGTGGCGATGAAATTTTTGGAGGGTACACACGCTACCTTATCGCTTACTTTGAGCAATGTATTAAAGGTGCTATCGATAATACCTTACATAACGGGAATTTTGTAGTAACCTACGAATCTATTATTCCAAATTTGGTTTCGTTGCAAAATTACAAGCCACTTTTAAAGGAATTTTTTAAAGATGGGTTATTCAATCCCATTGATGAACGTTATTTTCGTCTTATTAATCGTGCACCCGATTTAAAAACTGAGATCAAGTGGGAAGAATTAGGAGAGTATAAACCGTTTAATAGTTTTTCCAAAATATTTAATGGCACCAATGTAGGCAAAGAATCCTATTTCGATAAAATGACCCACTTCGATTTTAAAACTCTATTGCCAGCATTATTACAGGTAGAAGATAGGATGAGTATGGCACACGGCATTGAATCACGTGTGCCATTTTTAGATCATCCATTAGTAGAATTTGCTGCCACAATGCCTGCAGATATAAAGTTTAAAGACGGTACACTTAAAATGGTCTTAACCAACACAATGCGAAATGAATTACCTATCGAAATATTAGAACGTAAAAATAAAATGGGTTTTCCTGTACCACTAAATGATTGGTTAGGCAACGAGTTAAAAGAGTTTATTGGAGATATTTTTACAAGCCAAAAGGCAAAAACACGAGGTTACATTAATAACAACGAAATACTAAAAGGCCTAAGTAGTGAAAATAAATTTGGAAGAAAGGCATGGGGATTACTATCTCTTGAAATTTGGCACAAGCAATTTAACGATCAACACTATAAATTTAAACAATTACTAAATACCTAAACACATGAATATATTGATATCAGGAGGCTGCGGTCAAGTTGGTTCTCACGTAGTAGAATTACTATTAGAAAGAGGCGATAAAGTTTTAGCCATTGATAATTTGGCAACAGGGCGGAGAGAGCATTTGGCTGAACATCCTAATCTTACTGTTGTAATAGATACTATTGCTGACAAAGGATTAATTGACAAGTTAGTAAGTGAATTTAAACCAGATGTTATTGTACATACAGCTGCATCTTATAAAGATCCTAACGATTGGTATAATGACACTTTAACCAATTGCGTAGGAGGTAGTAATTTAATACACGCAGCAAAAACATTTGGTGTAAAGCGCTTTATTTATTTTCAAACTGCCTTATGTTATGGTGTGAAACCACTACAGCAACCTATAAGGTTAGACCATCCAAAGTTTCCGGCTAACAGCAGCTATGCCATTACCAAAACCGCTAATGAAGATTTTTTAGAGATATCAGGATTAGACTTTGTAACCTTCCGATTAGCCAATGTTGTAGGGCCTCGTAACGTAAGTGGCCCACTACCAATTTTCTTTCAACGACTGAAAGATGGTAAAAAATGTTTTGTTACCAATGCCCGACGTGACTTTGTATATGTAATGGATTTAGCACACAACGTTGTAAAGGCATGCGATGGTGTAGGAAGTGGGGCTTATCATTTTTCGTCAGGAACCGACGTACCTATTAAAGAGTTATATGACGCAGTTGTAGAAGCCATGGGTATTTCGCCATATCCGGAGGCTGAGATGAAACTAATTGGCGAAGACGATGCTCCTTCAATTTTATTAGATCCAAGCAGAACGTTTAAAGACTTTGGAAAAATAGAATTCACCCCTTTAAAAGAAACTGTAAAAGCAGCCATAAATTATTATAAACTACATGGCACACTAGGTGAGTATACGCACCTAAAAATTGAAGAGCAAAACAAATAATATGGGTATTCGTTCAAGAATAAAATACGCTGCAAAAGTCCTCATAAAAGGAGACACAGAAACTCAGCAACAAGACGCAGTTCTTGCTAATACTAAATCGAGTGCTGCTTACTGGACTGCGTATAATGTTAATGGTCACCACGCCTTTAAAACAAGAGAAGAGTCCTTAACATATATTCGCTGGCGCTTTGATCAATATCCTAATTACGAAGCATTAATGCCTTGTGAGGGGTTCGATGATCATGTAATTTCAGACTATAGATGTGGCCCGGGCCAAGATGTAATTGGATTTGATTAATCTCGGCCCAAAAAAGTAATTGCGATGGATGTATCCTCTTAATCACTTGAAGAAACTAAAAAACGTATTGCATTACATAACGCTTCAAACATTACAGAAATAAAATTAATTAAAGAAAATGAAAAGTTACCCCTTGAAGATAATTCTATTGACTACATTCACTTTTCTGGGGTGTTACATCATACGCCTAATATGCTTGAAATTAAAAAGAATTACACTGTATTTTAAAGCCCAACGGCTTTATCAGAATAATAGTCTATAATCACGAAAGTATATGGCCAAAATTGTATGTACCTTATTTCTTACAAATCAAGTAAATTATATACAAAGACTTATCTTTATACGAAGCTTTTAAACGTATTACAGATGGTGAGTTTTGTCCAATCTCTAATAATTACAAGCCAAAACAATTTTTAAACATTTGTAGCCAAGCAGGCCTTAGTGGTGTTTTTTAGGAGCAGCAATTAGTCTTGATGAAATGGATTGGGTATTGGAAAAAAACAGAGCCATGAAAGATTTGCTTTTAGCAGAAACACATCACAAGTTTTTAACAGATTTAACGCTTGATAATCAATTGAGACCTTTATATAAAAGAAACATTGCTTGTATTGATACCATATTTGAATTTATAAAAAAATAAAAATGAAAAACAAATTATTAATAACAGGAGGTGCAGGTTGTTTAGGTTCCAGTATAGTAGATAAATATTTATCCAAGGGCTATACTATTTTAGTGTTAGATAACTTTGCAACAGGCAAAAAGCAAAATTTACCTGATACGTCAAATTTAAGAGTTGTTGACGGCTCGGTGGTTGATGCAGATTTGGTAAATGTTTTAGTAAAGGAATTTAGACCAACCATTGTAATTAACAGTGCTGCTGCTTATAAAGACCCTACCAATTGGAGAGAAGATGTAGAAACAAATACTATTGGTTCAATCAACATCGCAAAAGCCTGTTTGGAAAATGGGGTAGAAAAAATAATTAATTTTCAAACAGCTTTAAATTATGGGCGGCCTGATACAACACCCATTCCTATCACAGCAGCGTCAAAACCTTTTACAAGTTATGGTATTTCAAAAGCAGCAGGTGAGCAGTTTTTATTAAATTCAGGCTTAAATGTTATATCATTACGTCTGGCAAATATTTGTGGACCTCGTTTGGCAATAGGTCCTATTCCAACTTTTTACACCCGTTTAAAAGAAGGTAAAAATTGTTTTTGCAGTGATAGCCTTCGTGATTTTTTAGACATGGAGGATTTTCTAAATATTTTACACATTGCCATTACTCAACAAATTCCAAAAGGTGCATACAATGTATCAACTGGTGTAGGTAGTTCTATTAAAGAAGTATTTGATGAAGTAGTCATTCATCTTGGTATTTCTGCTCCCGAAGTGCCTATTGTTGCAGTAGGTGCAGATGATGTAAAAGAAGTAGTGTTAGACCCTTCTTACACTGAAAATATATTTAATTGGAAGGCAAAATACAACTTTAAACAAACCATAAAACGACAATTAGAATGGTATGATAAGTACGGTGTTACTGATATTTTTAGTCATTTAGCAGTTCCAAAAAAATAAACTTAATACAATGTTTGAAACAAAATTTAATACTTCAAAAATTATAGTAGTAGGCGGTGCTGGTTTTGTTGGGAGCAATCTTGTAAAAATGATCTTACAAAATAATCCATTAACACACATAGTGGCAATTGATAATTTGATGAGTGCTGAAAAAGAAAATCTACCGCTAGATAACAATCAATTAACGTTTATACATGGCTCTATTGCTGATCAAAGCGTATTAGATCAACTTCAAGACGATATAGATTATATCTTTCATTTGGCTACCTATCATGGTAATCAAAGTTCAATTTACGACCCTCTAGCTGATCACGCAAATAACACATACACAACTTTGCGCTTAATGGATTGGGTGAAGCAATTTAAAAAATTAAAGAAATTAGTGTATTCATCAGCGGGATGCTCTGTTGCTGAAAAAACTTTTGATGAAGCGAAAGCAACTACAGAGCAAGAATTTACCAATATTAAACACGATTCGCCCTATTCTATTTCTAAAATCATTGGCGAATTTTATTCTGTATATTATTTTAATCAACATCAATTGCCTACAGTGCGTGCGCGTTTTCAAAACGTTTATGGGCCAGGGGAAATTCTGGGTGCAGGGGAATGGAGGGGAACTCCTGCTACGGTTTGGCGAAATGTTACACCAACATTTATTTATAAAGCAATTAAAGGTATTGATTTACCTCTAGAAAACGCTGGTTTAGCATCTCGTGATTTTATCTATGTAGAGGATATCTGTCGTGGATTGATTGCATGCGCTTTGAATGGTAAGCCCGGCGATGTATACAATATTGCATCTGGTAATGATATTACAATAGCGGAATGGGCAAATTTGATTGTAAAAATAGCAGATAGCAGTTCTAATGTAGAACTGCTTCCTAAACGAATTTGGGATAACTCAGGTAAGCGATATGGAAGTACGGAGAAGTCTGAAAGAGTAATTGGATTTAGAGCAAGAGTGGGATATAACGAAGGATTGCAGAAAACGATCTCTTGGACAAAAGAGCATTTATCATGGATTGAGTCAACAATGAAAAAGCACGAAAATTACCTTAGATTATAAATGTGTGGCATAGCAGGCATATTCTCTAAGAAAAAAGTTGATCTTAGCTTGGTTAAAAAGATGGCCGATGTAATTTATCATAGAGGCCCTGATGGAGAAGGATATTGGATGAACAACGACGAAAATTTGGCATTAGGCCATCGTCGTTTGTCGATCATTGATCTGAGTGATGCCGCAAAGCAGCCTATGCATTATAACGGTAGGTATACTCTTACTTTTAATGGAGAAATATATAATTATGTTGAATTAAAGAAAGAACTAATAAAAGAAGGATTTAGATTTAATTCAGATTCTGATACTGAAGTATTACTTGCTCTTTACAGTAAGTATGGCAATAATTGTCTTGAGTTATTGGATGGCATGTTTGCTTTTGCTATTTATGACAATGAAAAGGATGAGTTGTTTTGTGCAAGAGATAGATTTGGGGAGAAGCCTTTTTTCTATGTGCATATTCCCGGGAAGCATTTTGTTTTTGGGTCAGAGATAAAGCAATTGTTTGAAGCTGGAATATCAAGGGAATTTAATGAAATATTATTGTTTAATTACCTGGAAAATCCATACGTACTTTCAAATCCTTCAGATGAACACGAAACATTTTATAAACATGTAAAGAAATTGCCAAAAGCATCATATGTTGTAATAAATGACAATTGCGAATTAACTGAACAAAGATATTGGAAAATAGACCTTAGAATTACCACTAAAATTTCTTATCATGAAGCAATAGTAGAATTTAGAAGATTATTCTACGAGTCTATTACAAGAAGAATGCGCAGCGATGTCCCGGTTGGATCAAGTTTATCGGGTGGTTTAGATAGTTCAAGCATTGTTTGCGTTATACAGGAGCTTTATAAAGCAAAAAGCATTAGGCAAAAGACATTTTCTGCACGTTTCAAAAATTTTCACAGGGATGAGGGAAAATTTATTAAGTATGTTTTAGAAGGAAAAAATATTGATGCATATGAAACGTGGCCAAACGAACAGGATTTTATAAGCGATCTTGGTAAATTGATGTTTCATCAAGATGAGCCATTTCCAACAGCTAGTATTTACGCTCAATATTGCGTGATGGCCGAAGCGAAAAAACAAAATGTTATCGTTCTATTGGACGGTCAAGGCGCGGATGAGATCCTGGCAGGCTATGAATTTTACCTCCACCATTATTTAAAAGAATTGAGCCATACTGATCAGTTAAAATATAATACTGAATTGGAGTTCATGAAACAAATTCATCCTCATCTCCAATTTGACCAATCACTTCAGTATAAGTTAATATCAGATTACGAATTAAGTACACTAAAGACAACGCTAAAAGATAAAATAAAAACTGCAATACGTCCAATATACAGGAAAATAAATCCAGCCAAGTATGAACGTATAGCAATGAAAATGCCATTGAATACAAATTACAACGCGGAGTTTTTTGAGATGGTAGCTGAACAAAAACTATTTGATTTTAATTTCAATGGAAATACACTCAATAATTACTTAAAGTACTCAGTTGAAACCTATAATTTGGAGGATCTGCTTAGATTCAGTGACCGTAATTCAATGGCGCATAGCCGAGAAGTTCGCTTACCATTTCTAAGTACTGAATTAGTGGAGTTCTTGTTTACCTTGCCGTCTTCCTATAAAATTAAGGAAGGTTGGACAAAAGCATTACTCAGAGATGCAATGATTGGAATTTTACCAAAGGAGATTGAAAGACGAGTGGATAAGGTTGGTTATGAACCACCACAAGCCAATTGGATGAAAAATCGAGTCTTACAAGATCAGGTACAAGAGTCGTATATCAAGTTGCAGAAAGAGGGTATTCTAAATAGCGAAGCTTTAAAGAACAGAAAGCTTGATTGGCAGGCACTTAATGTTGCTGCATTATTACATTAAATTTTGAAAAGGGTAGCAATTATAAGTGACGGCAATTTACAATCAGAACCACGGGTTTTGATGGAAATTAACGCTCTTAAGTATAGCTACCATTTGTTATTATTTGGAAAGGAAAGTAAATTACCTTATCCTTTTTATAACCTAAAATATTTAGAAAGTCCTGCAAGAATAAATTTTCATTTTAAGTACCCTCTACCAATAAGAAAACTCATTAGCGCTGTTCTTAGGGCATATTTGAAAATTAGATCATATAAAGCGGTTTTATCAATTACTAATCTCAAAAAATGGAATGAGGCACAATTGATGAAGGCCCAGCCTAATATTATTATCTTGCATGGAATTATGCATTTACCCTGGGTATGCAATGCCGTGAGTAAACTCAATGTGCCTTTGATTCTCAACTTCCATGAATATTATCCACTTGAATTTGAGGATAACGAACATTGGGTAAAAACTATAAAACCGCTTTATGATGATATCCTAAAAAAATATTCTTCAAAAGCGAGTTCTTTTTTTGTAGTGTGTAATTCGATTATTAAGTCGTACGAAAACATTGGGATAACCAATCAGATACTAATCAGAAATTCTAAACCGTATTATGAGCTTAAACCTACTCAGAATTCAGAAGATAATATACGAATGATCCACCACGGTATATGTAACGCTTCACGTAGGATAGATTTGACTATTGAGTGTATGAAGCATTTGCCTAAAAATTTTTTTCTTGACTTAATGTTGATTCCTGATAGTATTGTCTATCCTAAATTAAGGGAGCTCGCAAAAAATGATCCTCGCATAAATTTTCTTGCACCTGTTCCAACTAACGATATACCAGTTTTTATTAATGCTTATGATCTGGGTATATTTTTACTACCCCCTCTAAATTTTAATTATTTGAATGCCCTCCCCAACAAACTTTTCGAATTTATTCAGGCTCGATTGGCAATTGTTGTTTCTCCAAACCCTGAAATGAAAGACCTGGTTGAAAAATATCAATTGGGTGTTGTTTCTAAAGATTATTCAGCTGAAGAGTTTGCAAAGGCAATCTTGTTAGCAAGTAAAAACATTGATTTTTACAAGAGAAAAAGTGACGAGGCTGCAAGAATTATTAACGATTCAGAAGAACAAAAGAAAATACTTAGGGAGGTAGATCGATTATGTGCGGTATAGCGGGTATTTGGCGATTCAAATTGGAAGTAAGAAATGAGGAGATTATCCAATTTACTGACAGCATGAAACATCGTGGGCCTGATGGAAGTGGCTATCAAGTATTTAATGAAAGTAATATTGCGCTAGGTCATCGGCGTTTAGCTATTTTAGATTTGAGTGAAATGGGTAAACAACCCATGCAATATTTTGATACCGGTTTTTGGATAACATATAATGGAGAAGTCTATAACTTTTTGGAAATCCGCGAAAAATTAATAGAAGAAGGATTTAAATTTCAATCAAATTCTGATACCGAAGTCATACTTGCTGCATATCTTAAATGGGGTAGTAAGTGCCTTGATAAGTTTAATGGCATGTTTGCTTTTGCGATATATGATAGGGTTAAGAATGAAATATTCATTGCGCGTGACCGTTTTGGGGTTAAGCCTTTGCATTATATTTACATTCCGGGTAAATTATTCGCATTTGCATCTGAAACTCTGGCTTTTAAGTATTTGCATGGTTATCAACGCATAATTAATGATCAAAATCTGATTTATTCAATTCATTCTCCTGGTTTATTAGAACCAATTGGTAAAACTATATTTAAGGATATTTATCAACTTAAAGCTGGGCACTTCGCATATGTTAATCCAAACTGCTTCAAAGAGGATAAGTGGTATGAACTAACTACTAACATTAAACCGATAAATATTGCATATAATGATCAAGTAGAACAATTCAAAAATTTATTTTTAGACGCGTGTAAACTTCGTTTACGAAGTGACGTGTCTATTGCATCGGCATTAAGTGGAGGAATTGATTCTTCTTCGGTGTTTTGTACAATTAAGCACTTGGCAAAACAAAAACTCTCAGACGCAAGATTACCAAAAAATTGGCAAAAGGCATTTTCGATCAGTTTTCCAGGCACGGATCTGGATGAAGCAAAATTTGTGAAGATGATCCAAAAGGAATGTAATGCAGAGGTTAATATTATTGAAAATTCCTATTCAAACTTAATAGATGATATAAGAGTAACAACAAAACTTTTTGACTCAATCACAAGTACACCGCTTGTTGCTGTTACAGACGTTTACAAAGCTATGCGGCAACAAAATATCATTGTTTCACTTGATGGTCACGCAGGCGATGAACTATTATTTGGATACAGATCTTCGGTATATGAAGCTTTATTTGAAGCTCATTTAAACGGTGATAAAAACTCAAGAGAAATAGCCGAGCTTTACTTAGCCATGACCAATGAAACGATAGATCCGATGCAGATTACGGCTTTAGAAGTTGAAGTGGAGCGTTTCTCCAATAAATTTAAACCCGGGATAAAAAATAAGGTAAAGAGTATCTTAAAGGTGTTTTTTAGAGAGAAAAAGGAGGACTTCTGGATTCCGGAAAGCATCAAAGGCCATGCTAATAGATTTTTATACAAACAATTTCAATATACGGAGCTGCCATATAATTTACGAGATTTTGATAGAGCGGCTATGCAAAATTCTATTGAGATACGTATGCCGATGATGGATTATCGATTAGTGGAATTTGTGTGGGGTTTACCACAAAGTTCAAAATTGGGGAATGGTTTTACAAAGCGTATACTCAGAGACGCCATGAAGGGCATTGTGCCCGAAGAAATATTAAAACGAAGGACAAAAATTGGATTAGCAGCACCTACGGCAGACTGGTTCAACGGAAGTCTTTCACAATTTATTATGGATACCGTTTCTTCAGAAGCATTCTTAAATTCACCATATTGGAAGGGAAAAAAATTAGCTAAAGAATTTAAAGACCTTACGAAAACGAAAAGATGGACTCCAGTGCTTGCTTCAAAGGCATGGTGTTATCTTAATGCTGATATGATTATTAAAGAATAATGGCAGATAAGCAACAATATCAGCAATGTACGCGTTGTTTAATGGATAATGCCATCACCAATGAAATTACTTTTAATGATATCGGCCTATGCAGTTATTGCACGGGATTCGAAAAAATGCGTAATTATACATTTGGTCGATCAAAAGATATTTTAAAAAGCGAATTGAGTAGGCACCTAAGCAAAATAAGAAAGAGCGGTAAAAGTAAACCCTATGACTGCATTATTGGTTTAAGCGGTGGTGTTGACAGCACATATGTGGCCTATTTGGTTAAGAATTTGGGACTGCGGGCGCTCGCTGTACATTTTGATAATGGCTGGAACTCTGAATTGGCTGTAAAAAATATCGAAAATATCATTAAAGTGACTGGATTTGATCTGGAAACCTATGTGGTGAATTGGGAAGAGTTCAAAGATTTGCAACGAGCCTATTTAAAGGCATCGGTAATAGATATTGAAGTGTTGTCCGATCATATGATTGTAGCATCATTATATAAATTGTCAATAAAATATAAAATTAAATACATTGTAACAGGCACAAATTTAGCCACTGAATACGTTATTGGTCGCGATTGGGTATATAATAAGAATGATCTAACCAATATAAAAAACATTCATAAAAGGTATGGCACCAAGCCTTTAAAAACATTTCCGCAATTAGGATTTATGAAACTGTTTTTTTACAAGCTCTTTTATAAACTAAAATCAGTTGATATTATAAATTATATTGATTACAAAAAAAATGATGTAAAAAAGGTAATAATTGAGGAGTTTGATTGGCGTGATTACGGTGGAAAACACTACGAATCAATATGGACAAAATTTTATCAAGGTTACATATTGCCTCGTAAATTCGGCGTTGATAAACGTGTGGCTCACCTCTCAAATCTAATCTTGAATAATGAAATAGGAAAGGCCGAGGCCATTAACGAATTGAAAAATAATCCGCCTTTGTCCAAGGATGAAATAGTTCAATTAGAAGAATACGTAATAAAAAAGCTTGATTTTTCGAAAGATGAGTGGAATAAAATGATGAGCGAAAAACCAATCCCACATGAATATTATGGCACAGAAGATGATTTGTTGATTGTAAAATTGATAAAAGGATTTAATAAAATGAAATTGAAGGTAATTGTGAACGTTCTGGTGCCGATAAAACGTTTAGTTGCTAGATCTAGGAACAATTATGCCTAAAATATTATTTCTGCTGGAGGATTACAATTATTTTTATTCGCGTAAGAGCACTGGTCTTTTCAAAATAAAATACACATATTTACAAGCTCTTAATGCATTACTTCAAGAGAAATATTATCAATCAAATAGTTTAGCACTCGCTTTTGAGTCAATAGGTTTTGAGACTAATATCATTGTTCCTGAAGCCAATCCGTTGCAGCTGCAATGGCTAAAAGAGCACAATACACTTTTATTATTGAAATGGTGGTTACTAAAGCCAATCCGGAGTTTTAAAGCTCGTGTTTTAAAGCAATACCGAAGCGCTTACAATACAACACATTTTATGGTATTACTGAAACAAGTGGAATTATTAAAACCCGAATATATTTATGTTTATTCAAATATTTATTTAACTGAAAAACAAGTAACTGTTTTAAAAAGCTATTGTAGAAAAATTATTTTGCAATGGACTACTCCACTATGGAAAGAATTTCCGAAGTTTCCTTATCATAAATTTGATATAATTGTAACTGCGGCTTTGCAGCTTCATGAGTATTTTAAAGGTAAATTTTATTTTACACTATATATTCAACAAGCCTTTGACGATTCGCTGTTACAAACTATGAATAAGATAGAGCACAAAAATTTTGACGTTACTTTTATCGGAGGGTTTACCCTCGGCCATAATTTTAGATTTGAGGTACTGGAATTCCTGCTTCAAAACAACATTAATTTATCTGTTTATGGCACAGGAAGAGAGTCACTTCCTAAAAATTCTTTAGTCTTTAAATACATGAAAGCTCCTTTGTTTGGCTTAGAAATGTACAATGTCTATAGAAAGTCTAAAATCGCAATTCATATTCATACAACCGGGTATGACGATGATCAGTTTGATTGGAATAAATACGCCGGAGCCAAGCGTTTGTTTGAAATAACAGGTGCAGGTGCACTTTTAATAGCGTCACATCAAGAAAATATAAAAGATTTATTTATAATAGATAGGGAGGTTGTCACCTTCAAAACTAATGCTGAACTATTATATAAAGTCAGGTACTACCTCGCTAATCCCAGTGAAGCAGAAGAAATAGCTAAAAGGGGTCAATTAAGAACATTAACTAGTCATAGTTTTGTAGCCAGAGCTATGGAGTTAAAGCCATATTTGTTGGAATGATTGTAGTAAGGTTAATGGGTGGCTTGGGGAATCAAATGTTTCAGTATGCATTCGGCAAGATGCTGGCAATAAAAAATGGAACTGAATTAAAATTGGATTTAAGTCTACTTAAAGGGAATTCTGATATTGAACATTATGTAAAACGTTCATTTGATTTGGATATATTCGATTTAAAAGTTGAATTCGCTACAGAATCAGAAATTGCTCATTTCAATGGATATACGAATGCTTCTTTTCTTAAGAAAATATATCACAAATTAAATAGAGTACTGAAAAGACGAAATCTTTGGATTCAGAATAATCACCAATTCAACAGAAAACATCTAAAGCTATCTAATAATATTTGTATTGTTGGCCGATGGCAATCATATAAATACTTCGAATCTGTTACAAATGAAATACGGAGAGATTTTATGGTCAACAGTCATTTTCTCACTGAAAGTATTTACACTAAACTGATACTGACAAACAACACCAAGGCTGTTGCGGTTCATGTTCGAAGAGGTGATTATGTGAGCAATCCTTATTATAGTCGTACTATTGGAGCATTAAATGTTGATTATTATGTAAAGGCGTATGAATACGCAACTAAATCTATTAAAGGAGCAATATTTTATGTCTTTTCAGAAGATATAGAATGGTGTCAAAAACATTTGGATTTTATTGTAAATGCAAATTTTGTTTTAACAGATAGATCGAAGAAGGGAATGGCTAATGATTTTAATTTAATTACTAAATGTCATAATCATATTATTTCGAATAGCACATTTTCTTGGTGGGGAGCTTGGTTATCAGAGAATTCAAAAGGAATGGTAATTGCACCAACGAGATGGGCTAAGGAGAGTTCATTCGTGCCACCTGAGATATATCCAGTGCACTGGATAAAGATTAATAATAGTTTTGAAGAAGTAAATTAAAGTGAATTTAGGTTATTTTTCACATACTAATTTTAGTGTTTCAGAAACATTCATTTATGATTTGGTAAATGACCTTAGTAAAGTAAGAGATATTAATTTAATCTATTACTCTGGAAGACGAAGAGGAAAAATTGATAATGACTTTAATTTGAATTATAAATTAACGGGTTATTCAGATACCGGTGAAACACTATCTTATCTCGTTTACAAAATAGGACAAGTATTTGGTTCCGGCAGAGGCTTTAGGTGGAAGTCTTTTACACAGAGAAAATTAGCAAATTATTCAGTCAATAAGAATGTTAGGCTAAAATTGGATTTAGCCTATGTTGACTATGCAAATTCTGCAGTATTGCTGCGGGAGTATTTTGAAGAGAATAATATTCCATATGTGGTACATGTTCACGGATATGACATTACGTCTTCGGTGAATGATCCTGCCTATTTAGAGCAACTTGGCTATGTGTTTAATAGTGCGAAGTATTTAATTGCAGCCTCAGATTATATGAGAAGGCTACTGTTATTATTAGGCGCAAAAGATGAGAAAATACGTGTCATTAGATATGGAATTGATGTTAAAAGTATTACTCCAATGGATTGGCAGAGTCGTCTTAAATTTAAGCCATCTGTAATATTTTTAGGCAGGCTAACAGCAAAGAAGCATCCTATTGCGCTTCTTTATGCCTTTAACCTAGTATTATTGAGTATACCAGATGCAATATTGACAATAATTGGTGATGGCCCATTAATGCCTGAGTTAAAGAAGAGGATACTGGACTTGAATATAAAGGATAGTGTTTTCTTACTTGGCAGTTTAAAAAGAACTGATAGTTTTCCAATACTGAATAAACACTGGGTTTATGCACAACACAGTGTAACTGCTCCTAATGGTGATCAGGAAGGATATGCTATAAGCCCAGCTGAGGCTGCAGCACACGAGCTGCCAGTTGTGTCGACTATACATAATGGCATAAATGAACACGTTCAAGATGGAATAACAGGATATTTAGTGCCAGAATTTGATTTTGAAAAAATGGCTGAACGAATTATTCATTTACTTAGGAATCCTCAGTTAGCTGAACGTATGGGAAAAGCTGGTAGAATTAATATACAATTAATGAACAACCGTGAGAGCCGTTTGTCTCAGATAATTGCTTTATTACTGCAATAGATAGGTAGGTCATCGAAATGAGCAAGAAAAAAAAGACAATTTTCATACTAGTTGGGACCCGTCCTAATTTTATAAAAGTAACCCGGTTTAAGGAAGTGGCTCAAGGTTATCCTGGAGTTACTGTGTCTATCATCCATACCGGTCAGCATTACGATGAGAGGATGGCGGATGTGTTTTTTAAGCAATTTAATCTGCAACCGGATTATTTTCTCAACATTAAGCCTGGCTCACAAAACAAACAGATTGCCGAAATACTTATGGGTTTGGAAGACCTGATAAATCAAATTGGTAAACCCGAGGTTCTGTTGGTGCCCGGTGATGTAAATTCGACTCTGGCTGGCGCCCTGTTTGCAAATAAACAAGGCATCAAACTTGGGCATATTGAAGCAGGACTACGAAGTTTCGACCGGAGTATGCCTGAGGAAATTAATCGCGTTCTCACTGATGAATTGTCTGATATTTATTTTGTAACCGAACCAAGCGGTTTAAAACATCTCAGGGAGGAAAAAAAGGAAGATACAAACATTCATTTTGTAGGCAATACCATGATTGATGCCATGATGGCCTATGAAAAAGAAATTGAAGCTTCCGGAATTATTGATGACTTAAAATTGAACAATTACCCGTTTGTATTAATGACCATGCATCGGCCTGCAACGGTGGACGATAAGGCTGAGTTTTTAAAGTTGATTGAATTGATTGAGCATGTATCGGAAAAATACAAAGTGGTTTTTCCCATACATCCCAGAACAATAAAAAACGCCAGGGAATTTATGTTATACGAGCGCTTAAGCGGAAACCCTCAGCTTATTTGTACCGAGCCTTTGGATTATTTTGCCTTTCAAAAATTGGTAAAAACCTGTGCTTTTATTATTACAGATAGCGGTGGAATACAGGAAGAATCAACCTACAGGAGGAAACCGTGTTTAACTATACGGCCCAATACTGAACGCCCGGTAACCGTTGATGAAGGAAGCAACACCTTGTTGAGTTTCGACCTTAAGGAATTAAAAGGGCATATTCAACAGATTGAGAGCAACACCTACAAAAAGGGCCGTATTCCTCAGTTGTGGGATGGCAAAGCAACGGAAAGGATTATGGAAGTTCTGGCGAATTCATGATTTTTTACTTAAGCTATAACGATGGGCCATCCGGCATTTTTTCGAGCCAGGTAATTGATGTGGTTAAGTTTATCCGAAGTGAATTCAACATCCCTATCCGGCTTGTAGCATTCATATCCATCCGAAATTTTCTTAAGCAAAGAAGAAGTATCAAACAAGAATTACCTGCGGCCATTGTTTTACCTATGGTGCCAGGGATAGGACGCTGGCGTTGGAATATTTTTTCGGTATACTGCCTGCTGGTACTATTTCGCCCCAAATTGATTATAGGCAGGAGTGTTATAGCAACACAACTGGCCTTGAGAAGTAAAAACCCAAAACAACGCGTGGTATATGACGGAAGGGGCGCCATTGCGGCAGAATGGAAGGAATACAAAGTGGTGAGCGACCAAAAGCTGCTGAACGAAATTGAAGGACTGGAACGCTCCGCTATTCTTGATTCAGATTTTCGGATAGCGGTTTCAGGTCAATTGCTGGAGTTTTGGCAAACAAACTATGGGTATAAGGGTAGGAAACATGTTATTATACCCTGTACTATAAATGCCGCTTTTGAGCACATGAATTTGAATGAACAGAGCATAGCCCGGCAAAGAAAATTAATCGGGATAAAGGAAGAGGATGTTGTATTTGTGTATTCCGGTTCCCTGGCCGGTTGGCAATCATTTGATTTGCTGCGCTTCTATATTACACCTTTATTATCTTCAGAAAGAAAAATTAGAATTTTATTTTTAACGGATAAGGATGCGAACATAGCAAAATTGGAAGTGGAATACCCTGAGCAAGTAATCTGCAGAAAAGTAAGGCCTGCAGAAGTACCTGCTATGTTAATGTGCGCCGACTATGGTTTGTTGATACGAGAGCAGACCATTACTAACAGAGTGGCTTCTCCGGTAAAATTTGCGGAATATTTAGCCTGTGGTTTGAAGGTAGTGATTTCAGATCATTTGGGTGATTACAGCGAGTTTATACAAACGCATGACTGCGGTTATGCCTTTCCAATAAGCTTCGCCATAATTAAACCCTCACAACAGGAAAAAGCAAAAATGAGGGGACTGGCTCTAAACTATTTTACAAAAAAAATACACACTAAGGCCTATTCGGAAATTATGAAATCGGGCACAGGCAATTACGCAATTTAGAACGCTGTGTATAAAATGGCTGAACAAAATTACTTTAAGATGACAAAAGAAAAACAATACATACACTATGGTTGCGGCTTATCAGCACCAAAGGAGTGGAAAAATTTTGACACCTCACCCACCTTACGATTGCAGAAACTGCCGCTTATCGGTGCTTTGGTAAAAGGAAGATTAAATACGGTTTTTCCTGAAAATGTGCTTTATGGGGATATTGTCAAAGGTCTGCCGCTGGAAGAAAACAGTTGTGATGCGGTGTATTGTTCACATGTGCTGGAACATTTGGCTTTGAAAGATTTCAGAACCGCTTTATTGAATACCTACAAGATATTAAAACCAAATGGCATCTTTCGGTGTGTATTGCCCGACCTTGAGGTAATATGCAGAGAGTACCTTAAGGCCGTGGAAGGTAAAGATCCGAATGGGAGTATCAATTTCATGGGAAAGGGTAGTCTGCTGGGTTTAGAAGAACGTCCGAAAGGGATAAAAGGTTTCCTGACGTCTTACCTCGGAAACGCCAAACACCTGTGGATGTGGGACCATGTTTCGCTTGAAATGGAATTGAGCAAAGTGGGTTTTAAAAACATACGTAAAGCAAGCTTTAACGACAGTTCGGAGGGAGCTTTTAAGTTTGTAGAGAACAAGGATAGATTTGAAAGCGCTGTTGCCCTGGAGGCTGTGAAGTAAGTTATGCCTTAGAATGGTAGGGAAGCAAAGAAATTTCGGATTGGATGTGGTTAGGGGAATTTCTATACTTCTTGTCCTTAGAGCCCACCGATTTTCACATCAATACGAGTGGGGACTTTTAGGGGTTCAGGTTTTTTTTGTGCTAAGTGGATTTTTAATCGGGCAGATATTGATAAGGGATTTTTCAGGGGGGGGCGACTTCACAACCGTTTTTAGATTCTGGAAGAGGAGGTGGTACAGAACCCTGCCACTGTATTATCTTATTTTGTTATTGAAGATTTTGTTTTTTGGAAACCCGTATGGCTGGAAAATGCTGGTTTACTTTTTCTTTCTACAGGCTAATTTTATTGGAATCGATTTTTTTCCTGTTTCATGGAGCCTGGTAGTGGAGGAGTGGTTTTATATTTTTCTCCCAATAGTAACTCTGGTTTTTTGCTCAAAGGGGATAAATGGAAAGCACTTTGGAGGGGTATTAGTATTTTGGACTATTTTCTTTTTGCTTGCCAGATTTTTCTGGAATTACTTTGAAAAAGGGCTTATTTTGTATCAGTTTGATTGTTTGCTGCTGGGAGTTTTATTAGCCTTATGCAAGGTGAAGTTCAACAAATTGTATCAATTCTTTAATTCACCAATTCTACTCATTGTATCAGTTGCGGGCTTGTTCATCATGACCACGATTTTGGGGGACATTTCAGTTGTTCCGGTATTTTCCCCTTTTTACAGAGTGTTTTGGTATTTTATAACCAGTCTTTTAATTCTTATTGCCATACCTTATGTTGAGCAGTCGACATTTATTAACCAAAAACTTGCAAAGATCAAGAGCCTGAATTTGTTTTTTACCTGGACAAGTATCCTGACTTACGCCATGTATTTAATTCATACCGAGGTATACATGATTTATTTGCCGATACCTGAATTTTTAAATCTTGTGATACATGGCATTGTTCTTTATGGTCTATCTCTGCTTATTTATATATTTTATGAGCATCCTATGATGAGTTTAAGGGATAACCTATCCTTATCACACTACCTCAAGACCGTAAAGTCGTTTAGTTTAAGTAAAAAGGCATATTAGAAATAAAATTGAAATACTGGATGCTCTTAGAGCTTTTGCGGCTTTATCTGTTTGTTTTTTTCATTTTGTTTGTACTACCACAGGATATATTGAATCGGAGAGCATTAAAGCCTTTTTTAACAATGGGCAGTATGGTGTACAGCTGTTTTTTGTGATTTCTGGTTTTGTGATTCCTTGGTCCATGAAAGCGGGGGGCTATTCCATAAAGAACTTTTTTATTTTTTTTGTAAAGCGCTTAACTCGGCTCGAGCCCCCTTACGTTATTTCTGTGTTATTAGCCCTATTAATCATTTTCTTAAGGGAAGAATATATGGGGAGGGAAGCGGCACATAAAGTTATTAGCTGGAACCAGGTGGGTTTACATTTTTTTTACCTGATTCCATTTTTTGGAGAATATGATTGGTTGAATAATGTATACTGGACACTGGCCATTGAATTCCAATACTATCTTTTTATGGCTGTGTTTTACGTTGTGCTAACAAATGGAAATCGTTTGCAGAGGTATGGCTTTTATGCCTTATGCCTGATTTCGGCTTTTCTTGACAACTCAGAATTTTTGCCCTATTGGTTACCGGTGTTTCTTTTGGGTATATTGTTATTCCTTTATAAGGCCGGATATATTTCTTGGAAGGAATACGGGAAAGTGTGTGGAATTGTATTGGTTTTTTCTTTTTTCAGATACCCTTTAGGTTCTCTGCTCTATTCCATCGTACCTTTAGTGCTTGTGTTAAAGTGGGAAAATGTGAAAATACCGGTTCTGACCGGTTTGGGTAAATTTTCGTATTCCATTTACCTTATTCACCCATTGTTAGGAGCATCTCTCATCAATTTGCTTTCCCATACCTATCGCGAAGCTTTCGAAAAACCAATGGTCATATTACTTGGCTTAGTGGTTACGCTTTTTGTTTCCTGGTTGATGTATAAAATTATAGAGGCCCCATCAAAACGCCTATCTTCTTCCATAAAATACAAAAGGGATTTTGACTGAACTAAAACCATATCAATCGCAAGCCAAGAACCCGGTTTTAGTTGTGTTAATCTACCTTTCGATTTTCATTAATTCTATTGTTTTCTTTAAAGAACCTTTTGAGTTTTATTTCGGGTATCTCGTCTATTTATTTCTTTTGCCCGTTTTAATGTTCAGGTATGGCATTAACCGCCAGCTGTTTTTTATACTTGGTATTTTATTTATTACCGGAATTTTGAATATACTCATGGGTAATCACACATTTCCCCTTTTTCTGAAGGTGTTTACCGGATTTAGTTTATCCTACCTTTTTTACCATTACGTTATACTGGAGTTTGATTTCGACCTTGAAAAGTTGTTTACCTGGTATTTGAAGGGGAGTTTTATTGTTGCACTTATTGGTTTGGTGCAATTTATTTCCTTTCAGTTTGGATTTACACCGGGTTATGATTACTCCTGGATATTAAACAAATGGGGTGTAGTAAGAGGTGGAAATTTTGGCATCAGGGTCAATTCTATATTTGGTGAGCCAACCTATTTGGCGAGTACCTTATCGGCTGCTTTTTTTGTTTCGCTTTACAATCTTTTTAGAAAAGAGAGTTTTGGGATAAGCAAAATTCAAAGTGTAATTATCGCGATTGTTTATATACTTTCCTTTTCGGGCCTGGGACAAACGGGGGTATTCCTTGCACTGATTTTGCTGGCCGTTAATTTTGGATTGGTGCGTTACATCATCATAGCCGTTCCGGCGGGTATTATCCTGTTTAATTTTTTATACAATAATGTAAACGAATTTAAGGACCGGTACGACAGTACAGTAGGTTTATTTACTGGCAGGGAACAATTCAAAATAGGAAAAACACACGGATCATCTTTTATTTTGTACAATAACTATCGGGTAGCATTAAAAAATTTCAGTTCGAATTTTTTGTTTGGTACGGGTATAGGCTCTCATCCTGTGGCCTTTAAGAAATATTCGTTGGCCAGAGACTTTAAAATAAAGGGATTTAACTCCAACTCAGCTGACGCCAACTCCATGCTTTTGCGTTTGATTTCCGAAACAGGATTGTTTGGGGTGTGTATTTTTTTATTTATACTACTTAAGTGTTATGTGAGCCGGGATGCTTTAAACGACAGCCATCACTGGCTCATCAGCAATGCCATACTTGTTATGATATTGTTGAACCTGTTCCGGCAGGGCCATTACTTTTTAAATGGTTTCCCGTTTTTTGTACTGTTGTATATATATAATTTTCTTTCCTATAAACACCTCTTGCCGGGTCAGGAAGAAACTCAGGTTAAGCTGCACTCACCCGAATTGAAAGGAGAATAGAAAAGTTATAGAACATTAGTTCAGGAAGCGTTGGCAGAGTTGTCCGCGCTTTTTTGTTTTAAGTCAAGTAATGCAGATAGTGTGGCGAATACTTCGCCTTACACTACATAATTTGGGTTTAGGATTTTGCCGTAAGTAAAAGCCATTCGTCTACAAAACGCCTGCCTTCTTCGAGCATTCTGTAACGCAGTTCAATGTCCTGTCCTTCCAATTCGGGTACCTGATAGGTTTTTGCTTTAATCACATCCCCCAAACTTTGTATGATGTGGAGCTGGTGCGAAGAAGAAAACAACTTTTCGAGTGTGCTTGAAATACGGATGTCGATAAAATCGTGGGTTTCGATGAGAAGATCCACCGTTTTTAAATTTTCAAGGCAATCGTTGGTAAAGAGTTGTTTTTCATAACCCTCCGCGTCGCAGATAATCAGGGTTTTTTTCGAAAAGTCGAACTTTTTTAAAGTTTCGGTGGTACATGAACTTTCCACCTTTACCCGATTTTCGACCCCATTTAGTTTTGCCATTTCAGCGGTCAGTTTACGGGCTTCGGGGTCAATATCATAAGCATATACCTGAAGGTTCGGTAAACGCATAGCCATCCCCACAGCATAATACCCTTCAGCACAGCCAATATCCAAAAGCTGAGCGTAATTTTTCGTGATAAAGGATTCTATACTTGGACTCAATTCCTGTTCATAGGTGCCAAGCAGTTTAGGGTACAATGCGCTGCTTTTTGAGCGTAATGCCGGGTATTTCATGCCTTTAAAGGACCCGTGCAAAACGGTTTTATTTGCAAAGAGTTTGGATGCCAAATCATGTATGGGTTTTTCAGTGCGCTGCCGTTCTATCAGCTCTCTCTGAAATTTGATTTTCCAGGCGAAAGTCGAAAACCAATAGCTAAACCTTCCAACGGCATCAATTGATAATAGGGCGATGAGTATTTTCTTTAATAGTTTTCTCATTGTAAGCGGGCGTTCATTGTTTAATAAGTGAATGAATTTAAGGGAAAAATTCGGAACAGCAGTTGGGATTTATGGCTCAATTGTATTTTTTGCTGTGATATGAATTTGAATTGAGGGGAAAGCTTGGTTAGAACATAACTTGTTGCGAATTATTCTCTGAAGGCCCACAGGGCTACAATGGATAGTACCTTGGAGTTCCTGATTACTAGTTTCTTATTTCTAATTGGGCAGCATAAAACCCGCAACTTTCTAAACCCTTGTGCTGAGCTTGTCGAAGCATCAACTATTCTTCCTTAATCCCTAAATCCTTCTTCTTTTTCTCGTTCCTCTCCTTCATATTGAACACTTCTACAAGCAGCGCAAAACCGAGGGCTACATAAGCATAGTTTTTGTTCAGGTGCAGGTGCTGCTCCTCAGGCACACTGAAGTTGTAAGCATCCATTACCCCTTCTGCCAAAAGGATGGCGCCAATGGCCAATAAAAACACCAGGGCTATGGTTTTAATGCCCTGATTGCGGTTGATGAAGTCGGCCACAAAACCCGAGAACATAATCATCAGAATCATACTAATCACCACCGCGGCAATCATAATCAAAACGATGCCACTTACGCCCACGGCTGCCAGTATGCTGTCGAAACTAAAAATAAAGTCGATGATGATGATTTGTATAATCACCGATTTAAAGGTGACTTTACCGGGTTTGAGGTGTTCAATTTCGGTTTCGTCAGGACTGTTTACTTTTTCCATCAATTCCTTCCAGGTTTTAATCAACAGGAAAATACCTCCCCCGGCCAAAATCAAAGCCTTACCACTAAAGCCATAAGGGCCAAGGTAAAAGAGGGCTTCTTTTAAGCCGGCGATCCAACCCACAAACAACAACAATACCGAACGCACAATCAGCGCCAGGGCCAAACCAATGGTTCTGGCTTTTTTTTGCGTTATACGCGGTAAGCGATTAACGGCAATGGAAATGAAAATGATGTTGTCGATGCCAAGGATGATTTCAAGGATGGAGAGTGTAAATAAACCTATTAATCCTTGAACGGATAGGAGGGCGTCTAAGTCTGCGGACCAGTTGTGCATAATTGAAGGGGCGAAGATACGATTTTTTTAGGGCTAAGTGGATAGGGTTGTTAAAATTCAGTAAGGGCAATGCCTGTTCGTCAGGTATTTACCGTTTGAACCTAATGCTACAGAATCATAACATCCACCGCTAGCCCATCACGCAAAGCGGCCTTTGAAAAATTTGCTTAGAAAGCAAGGAGGGCTTGAAAGCGTGCCGAAGAAAGCACAACATTGGCCAGTAATGGAGGTAACCAAATGCTTTCGAGCAGCCTGTGCGTGGAAGGTTTGCTGTCCTGACCCCGGTAGGGTGTCAGGACACGATCAAACCTTCAGCTCAAGCCCTCCGCAGGTTTCTGCAAATTTTTCAGAAGCCTTGACTTTTTTGTTACTTTTTGTGTCAAGACAAAAAGTAAAAAAAGTAATCATTTCCATAATTCATTGTCCTCTGCCCGGTAGGGCGTCAGGACATGATTAGGACAAAGGTGCAGCGCACCTTTGGGCCAGCTAGCGGGGAGCAGCTCAAAGCGACCGTAGATTTCTGTTGAATTTAATGCAGTCTTGATCTTTTGGTTCTTTTCCATCAAGGGAAAAGAACGGACGAAATATCTCGCGGAAAAACAAAGGAGCGAAGACCAATCGCTGCGTCTTGACTCCCGCCCGAACGCCCGCCTGAATGACGCAGTCGGGCAGGACGTTCAGTCGGGCGGGTTTGCGCCACTTTGTGTCAAGAAAAAGTGGCAAAAGCGTTTAATAAATATTTAGACTCACTACAATATCTGGGATGATAATATCTTTTTCTCTACTTTCTGCCTTGATGCAGAAAGTAGCAAAGAAATCAAGACTTCCGAAAAATGGCTTGTGAATCTAAAGTCTCTACCACACCGGCTGGCTCAAATGTGCACAGCACATTTGCCCTCCCAGCAGGCAAGGTGCGCGGTTAAGTATAATAAACGCTTAACCTAAAATATGCTCGCAGGCGCACAAGCTGGCTCAAATGTGTCTTAACACATTTGCCCTGCCTGCTTAGCGCGAGCCGGCGCCGTAAATTTCCTTTGATTCACTAAGCCATTTTTCGAAGGTCGATTGCAGGGTGGGCTAGCGGTAGAATTTAGCATCAGGAATATTTCAGCAATTTTTAAATGCCAACGCGCGGACCTTATGTGTTTGCTGTCCCGAATTTTAATTGCTAAGCCATTTTTCGAAGGTCGATTGCAGGGTGGGCTAAGGGTGGATTTTAGCATAGGGAATATGGCAGCAATTTTAAATGCACGGCACAGACCTTCTTTGTTTGCTTTAGCTGATAGGAAGGTTGAGCAAATACTTCAAAAACTGTTTTAAAAGCATTTTCATGCCTTAAGAGTGGGGTGTTTTGTCCTATTTGAAAGATGAGCTGGTGTTTTATTTGCTAAAAAACGTTAAATAAAAATTTAAATTAATTGATAATCAAGCATATGGATTATTTATTGAAAATATTTAGTACTATGCATGGCAAAGTACTGAAATATCGTTGTATGTTTGCATCACCAAATAGTACTAAAATAAAACAACCATTATAAAACTTTAAAACCATGAAAAATCTGATCAAATCCCTGCTCCTGGTTATAGTAAGCAGTTGCAGCATCAGCCAAATGCAAGCCGGCACCTCTGCCCATAACCCAAACGAAGGCACATCCTCAAGCGCTGAAACCGAAAAAGTGATTCGCAACTATTTTAAGTTTCCGCACATCCTCATGCCGGTGAACGAAAACAAAACAGCCGTTAACAACAAGGTGGAGGTTTTATTTAGTACCGATTCAACCGGTAAAGTGAATTTTGCTCTGGCCAAAACAGAGGACAAGGAATTAAAAAAAGAAATTGAAAAACAATTTATGGCCCTGCAATTAAAACAACTGAAAAGCGAAGTGGTGCACAAAGTGGTGTTGAATTTTAAAACAATTTAATTGAATGTGTAAATGATCCTATGTGCAGATGTGCAAATAATCGAATGTACAAATGAGAGAACCTGAAAGAATCCAGCATTCATCAACACATTAGAACTGTACTTCAACAAAATAAAATAACCGGTAAAACGAACGAAATGCTAAACCCCGAGAACGACATATCAACAGACGGTGTATCTGATAAATCCGACAATTTCCGCGCGGCCGCCCAGGCCCAAATGCGAAAAGGTGTACTCGAATTGTGCATACTTTCCATACTCTCTCAGGGCGATGCCTACCCAACCGGTATTATCGATAAACTGAAAGACACCAAACTGGTGGTGGTGGAAGGCACCCTTTATCCCCTGCTCACCCGACTTAAAAACTCCGGATTGCTGGCCTACCGCTGGGAAGAAAGCAGCAGCGGGCCACCCCGCAAATATTACAAACTCACCGAAATAGGCGAACAATACCTTAAAGAACTTCAGCTGTCATGGCTGGAATTGGTACAAGCGGTCAATAGCACCATTAAGGAAGGTAAATGAAGCAGAAATTTCTGATAAAATTTACCAAAAAGAAATTTCGCTTCATTTTGAGTAGCGATTTAAAAATTAAAATTTAAAAAAATCAAAAATAGACTGACATGATTTAGTGCCAGTTAACGAGATAAAAAAATTAAACACCAAACCCAATGAACAAAACATTAACCATAAACATCAGTGGAATCATTTTTCACATCGAAGAAGATGCTTACGATAAACTCAGTCGTTACCTGAGTACCATCAAATCGTATTTCTCTCACACCGAAGGGGGCAATGAAATCATGAGCGACATTGAGGCCCGCATTGCAGAATTGCTGCAGGAAAAGCTGAACCCCGGCAAGCAGGTGATTTTGCTGATGGATGTGGATTACGCGCTTGACACCATGGGTAAGCCCGAGGATTTTGGCGCCGAAAACGTAAACAACGCTTCAAACGCTTCACAGGAAGAAGAGTACAGCGCTGAGCCCATTAAAAAACGTTTGTACCGCGATCCCGATAACAAAGTGCTGGGTGGGGTGTGTTCAGGTGTTGGGCATTATTTTGGGTTTGATCCCGTGTGGCTGCGCATAGCCCTGGCCTTATTGCTGGTGTTTGCCGGAACCGGAGTGCTTATCTATATCATTCTCTGGATTGCCATACCCGAAGCCACCACTACTGCCGAAAAACTGGCCATGAAAGGGGAGAAGGTGGACATCAACAACATCTCCAAAGTGGTGAAGGAAGAAGCAGAGCAGCTGAAAAAACGTATGGAAAAATACGGTAACGATATCAAGTCCGGCTCAAATTCGGATGTGTACAGAACGGGGGCCGAAAAAATTGTTGACTTTTTTGTGACCGTGTTTATGGGCATAGGCAAAGCCATCATCAAAATCCTTGGGTTTTTCCTGATACTTTTTGGCGTGCTTTTTTTCCTGGGCCTCATCACTTCAGCTTTCGGCATCAGCTTTGTAAGTAATTTTTCCATTGGCGATTGGGCCGACATGTTTTTAATGGACGGTAAGGATTTTTACCTGGGCCTCATAGGTTTGTTTTTATTTATTGCCGTGCCGGTGCTGGGCATGATTTACGGAGGCATGAAACTGCTCTTTAAATTTAAATACAGCAACCGCTGGATGAACCTCAGCGCCAGCATTATCTGGCTGATTGGTTTAGTGTTGATTTTATACGTAGGCCTGAGAACCGCCAAAGATTTTAATAAAACCGCCAAGGTGCGCGAAAAAGTGACTTTGGATTCAAGCAAAGTGCTCAACTTAACCATGCGTGAAATTCCCCTGAATTACGAAGAACTTAATACCAGCGATATGGACCATGAAGGAGAGCGCAATTACAGAACTCACCGGGGCGAAAGCAATTATGCCATAGGTTCACACGGGGCCATGAAGTACCTGATAGGTCACGCTCAGCTGAACATCATTAAATCACAAAACAATCAGTTGGAGTTGGTCATCGTAAAAGAAGCCAAAGCCGAAGATAAACTAACAGCCAACGAACGTGCAAAAAACATTGTGTATAAAGCAACACAAAACGACAGTACCGTGGTGTTCGACAACCTGTTTAAAGTGAACAATGCCGATAAATTTCGTTTTCAGAATGTCACAGCCATTTTAAAATTACCCGTTGGTCAAATCATTTATCTGGATAAAACGGTGGAGAACCTGATTTACGATATCGAAAACGTAACAAATACCTACGATGGCGACATGATTGAGCGCCGCTGGATTATGACAGAAGCCGGTTTAGAGTGTGTGGATTGTGAAGGGCTCGACGAGGAAACAGATGACTGGAGAGACCACAAAGAGATTAACATCAACGCTCATGGGGTGCACATCAAATCAAGATCCTCCAAAGTAAAAGTCGACAGTGATGGGGTACGCGTGAGCTCCGACGATGCAAAAGTCATCATTGATAAGAATGGGATTAAAGTGAAGGCAGAGTAGGGCGCTAATTTGGGCGTGCCGGCGAGGTTCAGCCGGATTGTTTTTCCAAAGCTTCACTCTCCGTCGGACTTTACCCGCAGAGCCAACTAGCCCTACTCGAGGTGACAAGGACTATTTAACCCTGTCACTTCGAGTAGGCCCCTGTGTAAACCAAATGGGCCGTATCGAGAAGTGATGCGAGATTTTTAATAAACCTATCAGCGTCTCGATACGGGCTCTACCCGCAGAGCCAACCAGCCCTACTCGACGTGACAAGGACCATTTAACCCTGTCACTTCGAGTAGGCCCCTGTGTAAACCAAATGGGCCGTATCGAGAAGTGATGCGAGATTTTTAATAACCCCATCAGCGTCTCGATACGGGCTTTACCCGCAAAGCCAACCAGCCCTAATCGACGTGACAAGAACTATTTAACCCTGTCACTTCGAGTAGGCCCCTGTGTAAACCAAATGGGCCGTATCGAGAAGTGATGCGATAACCCCCTCAGCGTCTCGATACGCTGCCCTTCCCTCTTGCTATACTGCAGCTACTCGACGTGACAAAAATTTTAAGAATTTCTTTTCGTGTAATTTAGGCGTGATGGTAAATTAGTGTAATCTGTGTAATTGGTGGCTTTTTTTATAAATTTAAAAGCTTGCACTTAGCCTTTTGAAGGGGAATCAAAGGGCCTCAAAAAATTCAGATTACGTTTTAAACCCTGGAATTTGGTTCGCTTAACCGCCGAGTTTTTAAACACCCTTTGAAAGGTAAGTTCCGTCATCTCCTGCCAATCCCGGGTACTCATGTTCATGAGTTCAGCTGAAGGGGTAAATTGCGCTTCCTGATGCGGAAAAGAAAAGGAATTCCAGGGACACACATCCTGACACACATCGCAGCCAAAGGCCCAGTTGTCCATTTTATTTTTAAAAGTTTCAGGAATCGCTTCTCTTAATTCAATGGTCAAATACGAAATGCACTTGCTGCCATCCACCACGTAAGGTTCAACAATGGCATCGGTTGGGCAGGCCTCAATGCATTTGGTGCAGGTGCCGCAATAATCTTTAATGGGCCCGTCGGGTTCCAGCTCAAGATCGAGTATCAGCTCAGCTATAAAAAAAAAGGAGCCTTGTTGTTTATTAATGAGGTTGGCGTTTTTGCCTAACCAGCCCAATCCGCTTTTTGCGGCCCAGGCCTTTTCTAAAACAGGAGCGGAGTCCACAAAAGCCCTGGCATTGATTTCTCCAATTTTGTTTCTAAGAAGTTCCAAAAATTCATTTAGTTTATCTTTAATCACCAAATGATAATCCTTACCATAGGCGTATTTGCTGAGTTTCGGCGCATCGGGCCTTTGCTGCTGATTAGGATAATAATTGTAGAGCAGGGAAATCACCGATTTGGCGCCTTCTACCAATAGAGCGGGGTTAAGGCGTTTGTCGAAGTAATTTTCCATGTAGCGCATTTCGCCATGGCGGTTTTCTTTCAGCCATTTTTCCAAACGCGGGGCTTCTTCCGCCAAAAATTCAGCTTTGGAGATGCCGCAGAAGTCGAAACCCAATTGTTTGGCGATGGATTTAACGAGGGCAGTATTTTTGTTTATAAACACCTTTGCAAGGTATCTAGTAATACCGAATTACGTTCTTTTTTCTACTTTTTCCTTAGATGCTTCGGTAAACTCAGCACAAGTTCCAAAGTAGCAAAAAATCAAGACTTCCGAAAAATGGCCTGAAAATCTACGGAGCAATATTTCGTCCGTTCTTTCTGTCTTGATGCTTCGACAAGCTCAGCACTAGCTGCGAAAGAACCAAAGAAGTCAAGACGCAGCGATCGGCTTCCGCTCTCTTGTTTTTCCTTGAAATATCTCGTCCGTTCTTTCTGTCTTGACACAGAAAGAACCAAAGAGGTCAAGACTTCCGAAAAATGGCTTGCAAATCTAAAGTCTCTACCACACCGGCTGGCTCAAATGTGCACAGCACATTTGCCCTCCCAGCAGGCAAGGTGTGCGGTTAAGTAAAATAAACGCTTAACCTAAAATATGCTCGCAGGCGCACAAGCTGGCTCAAATGTGTCTTAACACATTTGCCCTGCCTGCTTAGCACATGCCTTCGCTTTAAATTTCCTAAGATATGCTAAGCCATTTTTCGAAGGTCGTTTGCTGTGGGAGCTAGCGGTGGATTTATAGAGTTTAGGAGTGAATCAATTTTTTGTATTTGCCTAGGCCTATACCTACTGTGTTTGCTGAAGGGGATTTGATTTCTTCTGCCATTTTCGGAGATTGATTTACAACAGAACCACCTGTGCATTAGACGGTTGCTTTAGAATTGACTTTTTACAATTGGCTAAAGTATTCAGAAATGTGAGAATGTTAAACGACTGGGGCTGCGCCAGGGATGCGTAGGGTTTAGCTCTTTTTTGTTGGCGGCGCAGCCTCAACAAAAAAAGCCGAGCGATCAGCGAGCCCGCAGCAGCCCGGCCCGCCATGAAGTGAAAAACCTCCGATGTGAATTTTGGTTTTTCTACTTCATGGGGGAGGCGCCCAAAACAAACAAAACCACCATTTAATGATTTTGAGAATAGCTTTATTTCAACTTAAAACCGGCCAGCTGTAAAACAGTAAAAAACCGTACTTTTGGGGCTTGAAAATGAGTATTTACGAGAAATACGAGACGGTGATAGGGCTGGAGTGCCACATTCAATTGCTTACCCGCACAAAAATGTACAGTTCCGACCCCGCGGAGTACGGAGGCATACCCAATACCAATGTGAGTGTGGTAACTTTGGGTCACCCCGGAACTTTGCCGGTGGTAAACGAACGCGCCCTTGAATTTGCGGTGCGTTTGGGTTTGGCGGTGCACGCCACCATTCGCGAAGAAAACCAATTTGCCCGCAAAAATTATTTTTATGCCGATTTGCCCAAGGGTTACCAGATTACCCAGGACAAAACCCCCATTTGCAATGGAGGCTATATACCCATTAAGTTAAAGGACGGAAGTGAAAAACGGGTGGAGTTAACGCGTATACACATGGAGGAGGATGCCGGAAAAAGTTTGCACGACATTGATGCCTATGATACGCTTGTGGACCTGAACCGCGCCGGAACCCCTTTGCTGGAAATGGTAACCGAACCGGTAATTAAAAGCGGAGAAGAAGCCTATACCTATTTGAACGAAGTGCGCAAACTGGTGAGGTACCTCGGCATTTGCGATGGCAACATGGAAGAAGGCTCGCTGCGCTGCGACGCCAATATTTCGGTGATGCTGAAAGGCTCGAACACCTTTGGAAAAAAAGTGGAGGTGAAAAACATGAACTCCTTCCGCAATGTGCAACGCGCCATTGATTTTGAAATTAAACGCCAGATTGATTTGCTGGAAGCCGGGGAAGAGATTGCAGGGGAAACCCGCTCATACGACGCGGTGAAGGACCTTACCTTCAGCCTGCGCAGCAAAGAAAGTGCCAACGACTACCGGTATTTTCCGGAGCCGGATTTGCAACCCATTTTTATTCGTCAGGATTACATCAACAAAATAAAAGCCGATTTGCCGGAATTGCCTTCGGAATTGTTTCGCCGTTTTACTGAGGAATACAAGCTCAGTGAGTACGACGCGTATCAGATTACGGAAACAAAAGAGCTGGCCACGTATTTTCAGGAGCTGATTAAATACACCCAAAATTATAAAAGCGCGGCCAATTGGCTGATGGGTCCTGTTAAGTCCTTTTTAAACGAACGCGCTTTGCATTTAACGGAGTTTGCATTAACGCCTGCAAAAATAGCCGGTATTATTCAGCTGATCGACGAGGGCAAAGTGAGCCATACGGCAGCGGCTCAGATTTTGTTTCCCCAACTGGCGGAGCAAACCGGTAAAAGTGCCGAAGAGCTGGCTAAGGAGCTGGACCTTATACAAAACAGCAACAGTTCTGAACTGCAGGGTTTTGTTGATCAGGCCCTGGCTAAATTTCCCGATAAAATTGCCGAATACAAAAATGGTAAGGTGGGATTGCTGGGATTGTTTGTTGGTGAGGTGATGAAACTCAGCAAAGGCAAGGCCGATCCAAAACTTTTAAATCAATTAGTAAAAGAATCTCTTGAAAAATAATATGAAACCACTACACGTAGTTGTGCTTGCCTCGGCACTTTTTGCTTTTTCCTGCAGCGATAAAACAAAGAACGGCAGTTTTGAATTTAAAGGCAAACTGAATGGGAGCAATGGCGAAACCATTTATTTTGAAAAACTGAGCGGCACACAGCCGGTAGTGTTGGATAGCGCGGTGCTGGATGAAAACGGGGAGTTTGAATTTACCGGCTATACTCCAAAGATTGGGTTTTACCGTTTAAAATTTAACAACCAGAATTTCGCTTTGCTGGTGCTCGACAGCTCGGATAAAGTGATGCTGAGCGCTGATGCTGCTGACCTCAAAGCGACCTATAAAGTGGAAGGTTCACCGGAAACCAAGGTGTTTTTGGAATTCAATGAATTGTCGAAAGCTCGCGATTTGAGACTGGACTCATTGAACAAGGTGTTTCAATCCACCATGGAGCAATACAAAATGGACAGCAAACGCATGGATTCTCTGAGTGCTTTGTTTGAAGACCCTTACAATGCCATAGTGAATCAAGCCAATGTGGCCATCGTTGAAAAAATAAAACAAAACACCGATAAATATTCTTCCCTGATTGCCATTCAGGCCCTTGAGCCTGACAAATACGCTGATTTGTATAAATTACTTGACGCGGGATTGAGCAAACGTTACCCCAGCGAACGCAGTGTAATGATGTTTCACGATGTGGTGACAAAAATGGTAGCTACCAGCATTGGGCAAACCGCGCCAGAGATTTTACTGCCCTCTCCGGATGGTTCCCAGATTGCTTTGAGTTCCTTCCGTGGTAAAGTGGTGTTGGTGGATTTCTGGGCCAGTTGGTGTGGTCCCTGCCGCAAGGAAATGCCGAACGTGGTGAAAGCCTATGCTAAGTTTAAAAATAAAGGTTTTGAAATTTTGGGTGTGTCTCTTGATCAGGACAAGGACCGTTGGGTAGAAGCCATTGCAAAAGATGGCATGACCTGGCCACAGGTGAGCGATTTAAAGTACTGGGAAAGCGCTCCTGCCCGTTTGTACAATGTTCAGAGTATACCTTATACCGTGTTATTGGATAAGGAGGGAAAAATTCTGGATAAAAATTTACGCGGAGAAGCTCTTGAAAAACGATTGGAAGAATTGTTGAATTGATGTCGCATTTCTGGTTACTGATTTCTAATTGCTGATTTCTAATTTCTGATTTCTAATTTCTGATTTCTAATTTCTAATTGTTGATTGCTAATTTTGTGCCGGGATTGAATCACACAAGATTTTCCAGACACACTCTCGTTTGACGATCAAATCTCCTATCTTCACGTTTCATGTACAGCCCCTATTCATTTCTGAAGCTGAGGAAAACAACGGTGTTGCATGCGGTTTTAATTTGTCTTTGCCTGTTTCCTCTTTTGGACATTTCGGCACAGGACCATTATTTTCAGCAACAGGTGGATTATACCATCACCGTTCAACTGAATGATAAGGACCACAGCTTAAAAGCAGAGGAAATCATTGAGTACAGCAATCAATCCGATTCCACGCTTCGGTTTATATGGATGCACCTTTGGCCCAATGCTTACAAGAACAGAAACACCGCCTTGTGTCGCCAACTTTTGCAACAGAACAAAAGCAGTCTGTATTTTTCCGATTCCGGGGAAAGAGGATACATCGATAGTCTGGATTTTAAAGTGAACGGGCAAACCGTGAAATGGGAGTACCATCCCCAACACATCGACATTTGTAAAATACAACTTCCTGCCCCCTTACAACCGGGGGAGAAGATAAGGCTTTCCACTCCCTTTTATGTAAAGATTCCGAGCGCCCGTTTTTCACGACTTGGGCACATACAACAAGCCTATTATATCACGCAGTGGTATCCCAAACCGGCTGTGTTTGATCAAAATGGCTGGCACCCTATGCCTTATCTCGATCAGGGTGAATTTTACAGCGAGTTCGGAAGTTTTGACGTGAGCATTTGTTTGCCAAAAAACTACGTACTGGCTGCAAGCGGCGACAGGGTAGAGGCAGAGGAAGAAGAACAGTTCTTAAACAACCTGGAGAACCGGAGCCGCGATTTACTTGAGGCAGGAGCCATGGATACCTTAAGGAACAGAAACCTCAAAAGTGACAGCCTGTACAAAACCATTCGTTTTCGCCAAAGCCGTATTCACGATTTTGCCTGGTTTGCCGATAAACGCTTTTTGCTTTTAACAGATCAGGTAGAGCTGCCTACCAGTGGCAGGGTGGTTGACACCAGAGTGTATTTTACACCCGGCAATGCCCGGTACTGGAAAAAGGCCATATCGTATGTGAATGATGCCGTGCTGTTTTATTCCCGCCACTTAGGCGATTATCCGTACAACCAGGTATCGGCGGTTGACGGCAGTATTATGGCGGGTGGAGGCATGGAGTATCCCAACATTACCGTGATAGGGGAAACCAATAACGATTTGATGCTGGATGTTACCATCACCCACGAAGTCGGTCACAACTGGTTTTATGGCATACTCGGAAACAACGAACGCGATCAGCCGTTTATGGATGAGGGTTTGAATTCCTTATACGAGATGCTTTACGTGCGCGAAAAATACCCTGATAAAACCCTGGCAGAGCTGGCCGGATTTGGTTCGGCCTTTCCACTTTTGGGTCTCAACAAAAAACCTTACTGGAAAGAAAAGGAGTTGCTTTATTTTATGAGCATGAAAGCCAATCTGGATCAGCCTATCGCTTTGCCTTCGGAAGCATTTACCACATTTAATTATGGTTCGGTGGTATACAGCAAAACCGCTTTGGTGTTTGATTATTTGAGGGATTATTTAGGGGAGGAGGTTTTTGACAAGGGCATGAGGGCGTATTACCAAAGTTACCGCTTCAAACATCCTCAGGCGGCTGACCTGTTTCGCGCTTTGAGTAGCAGCACCGGTGTGGACATGAGCGCCTTTGAGCATTATTTTATAAACACCAGGTCACGTTTTGATTACAGCATCAAACAACTGAAACGCGATGAACAGGGAGGCTATAGCCTTTTGGTGAAAAACAAAACGGCTTCTCCTGTGCCTTTTGTGGTTTCGGCTTACAAAAACCACAAAATTGTGGCCAAGGTGTGGTCGAACGGATTTACCGGTAAACAGCGCATAACGTTTCCGCCCCTTGATGCGGATGTGTTTAAACTGGATGGAGAAGGGAAGCTGCCTGAGCTGCAGGTGAGAAATAATACGATACATTCCAAAGGGCTCTTCAAACGTCGCCGTGAATGGAAGTGGAATTTAATCACCTCCATTGAAAACGAAGAAAAGATGAATCTGAACCTCATGCCTTTTTGGGGCGCGAATTATTACAATGGATTTATGCTGGGTGCAGTTTTACACAACTATAGTGTGTACCGCAAACCTTTTGAATTTTACCTCGCGCCCATGTATGCCTTCCATTCAAAATCGCTGACGGGATTCGCTGAGATGGCGTACAATTTTTTTCCGCGTTCACGGTTCAGCAGCATCAGTGCAGGACTGAAGCTGAAACGTTTTGCTTATGATTATTTTAATCCCGACACTTACAACAGCACTTACCAAATGGATTTAAAACCTATCTATTGTAATTATTATCGTGTAAAACCCTTTGTTGAATTTGATTTTAAACGGTCGCCGGCCAATTCAAAGGTGAACCACAGTGTGTTGTTGAGCACTACCCTTCTGTTCATCGATAGTTTGATTTACAATGGGATTCGGCCCGGAGTTGCGAGTATTAACAGGAGTTCTCACATGAACGGCATACAGTATCTGCTGAATAACACCCGCTTGTTACATCCATACACCGTACTTGCGGATGTTCAGCAAAGCGCTTCCCTTTTGAAACTCAGCCTCAGCTGGAACCAGAAGATCAGCTTCAGTGCGAGGTACATTGGTGAAATACGTGTGTTTGCCGGCAGTTTTTTGTCGGGGGAGGACGAGCAAAAATCGTATTACGCTCTGAGAGCCGGAGGATTCACGGGCTATCAGGACAAGTTGTTCGACCACAATTTTATTGCCCGTAACGAAAAAAACGGACTTGGATTTTCGCAGTTTGCCGAAGAAGATGGGGCCCTGAAAGTGTGGACTCCGCTTGGACAATCAAGTACCTGGCTGGCTTCGGTAAATGTGAAGTCGCCAAAATTGTACAAGCTCCCCATTAAATTGTTTGCCGATGTGGTGTTCACCGATTCACAATTTCTGAACGAGGAGGCGTTTCTCTGGGATTTTGGTTTAAACCTGAGTGTTTTCAAGGGGATGGTGGAAGTGTATTTTCCATTGGCCTACAGTAAGGACATACGCGAGGCTCTGGAGCTGAATCAGGTGGAGGGGGCTCAGCGCATTCGATTCACACTAAATATTCATACCTTCAGCCCCGGCAAATTGTTACAAAACCTCTTAAAAGAATGAGTGCCAAACACATTTATTTTGCTTCCGATTTTCACCTTGGGGTTCCTACACTCGAAAAGAGCCATGAGCGTGAAAAGCGCATTTGCCGTTGGTTGGACAGCATTAAACCCACATGCGCCGAACTGTTTCTGGTAGGGGATTTATTTGATTTTTGGTGGGAATACAAATACACTGTTCCCAAAGGCACGGTGCGTTTGTTGGGAAAAATAGCTGAATTTACGGATGCCGGCATACCTGTTCATTTTTTTGTGGGCAACCACGATTTGTGGATGAAGGATTATTTTGTGAAAGAGTTGGGGGTGAGTGTTCATCACCAATCCATAGAAAGAACTTTTGCCGGTAAAAAATTCATGATTGGTCATGGCGATGGTTTGGGGCCCGGCGACTACTGGTATAAACTATTGAGAAAGATTTTTGCCAGCAAATTTTTGCAGTGGTGTTACAGCCGCCTGCATCCCAATCTGGCCTTTTACATTGCCAGGGGCAGCAGCCGTAGAAGCAAAGAGGGCAGCGCTGAAAAGGACGCTATTTTTTTAGGAAAAGAAAAGGAGTGGTTGTACCAGTATTGCGGGGAGCTGCAGAAAAAAGAATTTCGTCACTATTATATTTTTGGTCACCGCCACCTGCCGCTTGAGCTTGAACTTGAGCAGGGCGCCCGATACATTAATCTGGGCGATTGGATACAATACAATACCTACGCGGTGTTTAACGGCAGCGATTTGAAACTGCTGAAGTTTGAAGGATGATAGGAAAGTTAAAAGCACAAAGTTAAAAGTTAAAAGTTAAAAGAGGGGGTTCCTGATCAGGCCCTCCCCGGAGCATTGGGACGACTCGTTTCCAGGGCCTGAAACCCCTCATATTAAGCCTGTAATAAATTATCCGTTTTATTTGTTCAAAGGGAAAATAATGACTTTATTTGTTATTCAAGTTTACAGTAATGACAAGCACTCTGGACATTAAAATAGAAAAAACACCCAAAAGCCGGGTGACTGAATACGATATCAATAACGTGCCGTTTGGAAAATGTTTCAGCGATCACATGTTTGTTGCCGAATATTCAAACGGAGCCTGGAACAAGGCTTACATTGCACCTTATCAGGATGTGCCCATGAGTTATGCCATGAGCGCCCTGCATTACGGTCAGGCCATTTTTGAAGGCATGAAAGCTTACAAAAACGACAAGGGCGAGGTGTCTATGTTTCGTCCTGTTGAAAACCTGAAACGCATGAACAAAAGTGCCATTCGTATGGCAATGCCCGAGGTGCCTCAGGATTTGTTTATGAAAGGCCTGAACGAATTACTGAAACTGGATTCAGCCTGGGTGCCAAGCAGCGATACCGGGAGTTTGTACATACGCCCTTTTTTGATTGCCACCGATGAAGCCATTGGCGTTAAAATATCTGACACGTATAAGTTTGTCATCATCACCTGTCCTGCCGGAAAATACTACAGCGAGCCCATCAAGGTATTGGTTGAAACCAACTATTTCAGAGCCGTGCACGGTGGTGTTGGTTTTGTGAAAGCGGCGGGAAATTACGGCCGCAGTTTATACCCAACCAAACTGGCGCAGCAAAAGGGATATCAGCAAGTGATTTGGACCGACAGCGAAACCAAACTTTATTTTGAGGAGAGTGGCACCATGAACGTGATGTTTTTTATTGGTGATACCCTGCTTACACCGGGTTTAAGTGATACCATACTCGATGGCATTACCCGCGATTCTGTATTAACGCTGGCCCGCGATTGGGGCATGAAAGTAGAGGAGCGCAAGGTAAGCATCAAAGAAGTATTGGAAGCACAGCAAAACGGTACTTTGAAAGAGGTGTTTGGTTGTGGAACCGCTGCTACCATCGCGCAAATCATTGGCATTGGTCACAACGGCAAGGATTATATGCTGCCACCGGTTGAGGAGCGCAAGTTCTCCACCAAAGTGGATGAAACCCTGCGTGCCATCCGCAAAGGCCGGGCCGAGGACCGGCACCACTGGATGTTAAAGGTCGGGTGATCTTTTTCTGAAACGTTTCCGATCTTAATACGCTGCAGGCGGGCTTGAAATTCATCAGGGAACATATCTTATTTTTTATTCTGCTGGGCAGCTCCATTTTGCTGAGGTTTTTGCCCCTTTTTGACTATCAGTTCACCCTCGATGAACTCAGTGGTTTAAACCGCACCCGTTTTGATTCCTTTTCTGATTTGCTGGAACAGGGCGTAAAAATTGATGCTCACCCGGCCCTGATTCAGCTCTTGATTTTTGTTTTGGTAAAACTATTTGGTTACAGCACCTGGATCATCAAATTGCCGTTTTTGTTGTTTAGTTTGGGCGCTACGGTGTACGCCTATTGTTTTGGATGGAGGTATTTTTCCAAACCCGTTGGTCTGTTTGCAGCACTTTTCCTTTCATTTTCCCTGGTGTTTGTGTTTTATGCGCCAATTGCACGCATGTACATTTCAGGCGTGTTTTTCAGCATGGCATTGTTGTACCATTGTTATGCCGTTTTCTTTTTAAAAAGCAGCAAAACACTGGATTTTGTTTGCATTGGACTGTTTGCTTTGCTTTCAGCCCTCAATCAACACATCAATGGTTTGTTTGCCCTGAGCCTCTGCGCCTCCGGCCTTTTTTACCTGAATAAAACCACAGTCAAACCCTATCTAATTACCTGTGGCATCACTGTTTTGGCGTATTTGCCCCATCTGCCCATTACCCTTTACCAATTGGGCCTTGGTGGAATTGGCCTTGAGCAAGGGGGCTGGTTGGAAAAGCCTGAATGGTACGTGGTGTTTTCTTTTTTGAAAATGTTGTTCGGCACTTCATGGTGTTACATCATGGTTTTGGTTTTGCTGATTCTCAAAGTGCTGTTTGATAAAGTGCCGGACTTAACAGGAAAACAACTTTATCTTCTTTTACTTTTTCTGTTTAACTATTTGGTGGTGTATGTGTATTCGAAATGGTTTTCACCTGTGTATCAGCACTCCGTGATGTTGTTTTCAGGCATGGCCATGGTGCTGTTTGTGGCAAGTCTGCTGGATTTTAAAAAGCCGGCGGTTTTTTATACCGCCTTTCTTTTACTCAGTACCAGTTTGGTGTATACTACCTATTTTAAAAAGGAGGTGCTGAAACAAACGGTGACTACCGTATTTGAGTACCAGTTTCAAAGGACTTTTGATTACCAAAAACTCTATGGCGCGCAGAACATCTACCCGGTGTTTTTTGATGCCGATGAATTTATGCGCGACATCTATTTCGACAAATACAATGGAGCGTTTGCTTTTCAAATGAGTTCAGATTCAGCAACGCAAAGCGATCGGGCGTTTAATGCCTTGCTGGCTTCACTTCATCAGGATTTGCTTATCCTGAGTTCAGCCAATCCCGTGCAGGTGGCCGCGGCCAGAATGTATTTTCCCTACCTGATTGAAAACACCACCACTCAAGCCAACAATTTAAAGGTATTTGCCAAAACCTTAAAGCCTCAGCAAAAAACAGTGGCAGACGACAGCACCTTGTTTGAAGCCGGAATGCACTCGGGTTTAAAACTCAACATTCATAGTAAAACGCTAAAACAGAATGGGACATACGTTGTAGAAGTGGATTCTGCCAATGAGTTTCCAATGGAGTGCAGGATGAAGTATGCTGAACTGCTTCGCCGGGAGGGTAACTATGTTTTGTTAAGCGTAAAAGGCAAAGCCCTTAAGATGGATAAAAAAGACCTGCAGATTTGTATTTCGGTAACAGATGATGAGAGCAAAGAAACCCTGCACTATACTGCGGCTTCGGCTAAATCAGCTTATGTTTCAAAAGATTCAGGTTTTGTTTTAACGGCCGGTATGTTTGCCGGAAGTAAACACAATAGTAGGGTAAAAAAACCCTGCACGATTAACTTTTACCTTTGGAACAATGCAGGGGAGAAAGTTATAATTGAAGATTTTACCGTTCGGGTTATTGACTATTGGCCTGAAAAATGGGGGTTTTGGAAGTAGGGGGGAGATTCAAGATTCACAATTCAAGATTCAGGATTTAAGATTGCGAATTCAGGATTTTGGACATTTTATAATGCTGGATTTGTCCCCACAACAAAAAACTTTTTTCATCAATAGCGTAGTTGTTGTTTTTGTAAAACTCCAAAGCGTTTTCTCTGGCTTGAAGTTCTATTTTTTGCAATCCCAGCTCCTTCGCTTTTTTTTCAAGCGCTTCTAAAATCGTTTTCCCAAGTCCCTTGCCCTGCCAGTTGTCATCAACCGCCATGTAACGGATTTGTCCTGCTTTGTTTTCATTTTCTTGTAAACGTCCGCAGGCAATCACATTGCCTTCAGGCGACAAAATAAAGGCATTGTACGCTTCGTTTTCTTTTTCGTCGGTGGCCGATGTCTTACTTTGATTCCAGGGGGCACGTAAAATGTTGTAGCGCAATTCGAGAATCTTCTCAAATTCCTTAGGGTTCTGGGAAATGTACACAGGCAGTTTCATGTATGAAATCGAAAGGCTATGGAGGATACAACAGTTTTGCTTTCCTTACCAAGGTCAAAACGCCGCAGCATGTTTTTAGCCTCCGGCAATTCAAATACTTCTTTCAGGTTGCGAATCTTACCGATGGGAATATTTCGCTCAGCGCATAAGGCATACACTTGTTCGAAAGGCAAAGCATGAAAATAATTGTAAAGTATGCTGTAAAGTTCAGTTCTGTTCCTTACCCTTGAAGGGTTGTTCACAAAACGTTTATCAGCGGCAAGCTCACGGTACTGTATCAATTCACAAAGGGCTTGAAATTGGGTATTGCTTCCAATGGCGAAGGTAAACAGGTGATGGTCTTTACTTTCAAAAATTTCACCGTAAGGCGCAATGTTGGGATGCAATGAACCCAAAGGTTTGGGCAAGTGAGCCGCCTGCAGCCAATTGGTGGCCTGGTTGGCAAGGGAAGCAATGGCACTGTCGAACAATGAAACCGAAACATGAGCACCTTTTCCGCTTTTCAGTTTATTAATCAGGGCGATGAGTATGGCTTCTTTTAATTGATGCCCGGCCAGGAGATCAATTAGTGCCACCGGCATTTTTAGAACTTCTCCTTCCTTAGCCCCATTCATGGCCATAAAACCACTTTCGGCCTGTAAAATAAGATCGTAAGCACTGCGGGGGGATTCGCTTCCAAATCCATTGATGGAGGCATAAATAAGTTCGGGACAAAGTTTGCTTAAGGTGGCATAATCCACACCAAGTTTTTTATCGTCGCCTTTTTTGAAATTGCTGATGAGGATGTCTGTTGAAGGCAAGAGCTCATACAAACGCTTTTTGTCGTTTTCTAAACTCAGGTCGAGAAAGAGCGTTTTTTTAAACGCGTTTACACTCCAGTAATACGCGCTGTCAGGTTGTGCCGGGTCTTCTGTTTTGAGTTTCCAGCTTCGCGTAACGTCTCCTTTGGTTTTTGGATTCTCAATTTTAATGACTTCTGCACCCAGTTCCGCGAAAAAATACCCCACGCTTGGTCCGGCCAAAACACCGGCCAATTCAATTACCCTGAGGTTATTGAAAACATTTTCCTGCATGTTTATCGGAGTTCGGCACCCAATTGGTCTTTGTAAGCCGTAATCAATTTATTCATCACTCCTTCAATTTGTGAATCGGTAAGGGTGGCTTCTTTGTTAAGGAGGGTAAAACTCAGGGCGTAGGATTTTTTGTTGCCGAGTTTTTCATCTTCATAAATATCAAAGATGTTCACGCTTTCCAGCCATTTTTTCTCAGTACTGAAAGCCAGTTCCTTTACTTCTTTAAACTGAATTTTTTTATCGAGTAAAAGGGCCAGGTCGCGGCGCACAGCCGGGAAACGACTGAGTTCTGAAAATTCGATTTTGCGTTTTGAAAAGGCTTTGGCCAAAACATCCCAGTTAAAATGAGCGTAATACACGTCCTGTGAGAGATCAGAGGTTTTTAAATGCGTTTTGCTCACTTTTCCGAATTGCACCAGGCTTTTGCTGCCCATGTGGTACTCAAGTCCGTATTGAAAGTGCAGGGACTTAACATCGGCAGAGCTGTAGTTTTTTACACCACATTTTTCAAGCAGGCAGTCTACGCAGGCTTTCAGGTAGGCAAAGTCTGACTTTTGTTTTAGGCCGTAGGGATTTTCATTAAAAAGAGCGCCGCTTACAAATAGACTTAGAAATTTTTCCTCCGTATACGTAGCATCAACATTGACCTTGTATGTTTTGCCAATCTCAAAAAATTTAAGGTTGTTGTTTTTACGGTTGAGGTTATAAGCAATGCTCTCCAAACCGCTGAAAAGACTGTCGGCGCGCAGCACATTCAATTCCTGACTCAGGGGATTGAGTAATTTCACCAGTGAAGAGTTCTCTCCATAAAACTTTTCATTCGACAGAGAAAGGTTCATGATTTCACTGAAGCCAATCGATTCAAGCACCGAAGCGCATTTCTCCTCCAGTAACAAACCAATATTGGCCGCTTCGTTGTAGGCGGTATAACGAATTTCTTTGCTGGGCTCCACATGGTCGTAACCGTAAATACGCATCACTTCTTCAACCACATCGGCCTCGCGGGTGACATCGTGTTTGTAGTAAGGCACATGTAGCAACAAACCATCGGCTCCTTCGCTGCTGATTTCTATGCCAAGATTCACCAATATACTTCTGATTTTATGGCGGTCGATTTCTTTACCAATGAGTTCGTTGCAATTGGAATAGGAAAAAGCCACTTTATGCGCTTCCAGGCGCTGAGGGTAAACATCGTGATAACTCATGCTGATGTTGCCTCCCGCAAGTTCCAGAATTAAATTGGCAGCCCGGTAGAGCGCTTCCAGACACATGTCGGGATCGGTACCCCGTTCGAAACGAAAGGAGGCATCGGTTTTTAAGCCGTGGTGTTTTGCACTGCGGCGAATAAATCCCGGGTCAAAATACGCGCTTTCAAGAAAAATAGCAGTGGTCTTCTCACTCACACCACTATCCGCTCCTCCAAAAATTCCGGCCAAACACAAGGGTTCTTTTTCGTCGCAAATCACCAGATCGTTTTCCGTTAAAGGTCTTACAACACCGTCCAGTGTTTTTAAAACTTCCTTCGCTTTGGCTGTTCTCACCACAATGCGTTCACCTTTGATGGCATCGGCATCAAACGCGTGCAGGGGTTGACCCAATTCGTGCAATACAAAATTACTGATGTCAACTATGTTGTTAATGGGACGTACACCAATGGAACTCAAACGGTTTTTCAGCCAAACCGGACTTTCTTTTACCTGAATACCGCTGATGACCATGCCTGAATAGCGTTTGCAGGCTTCAGAGGTTTGTACCTCAATGGCTATTTTTCTTGTTCCGGTTTCATCAGGCAAAGGGTAAAGTCCTGGCACTTGTACCTGCAATCGTTCGGATGTTTCCTGACTATTCACAAGCGCAGCCAGATCACGGGCCACACCCAGGTGAGAGGCGGCATCGCTGCGGTTAGGGGTAAGGCCAATTTCCAGCACAGCATCGGTTTCAATATTAAAAAATTCAGCGGCCGGAGAGCCGATGGGGGTATTTTCGGGCAGCACGAGTATGCCGGCGTGACTGTTACCCAAACCGATTTCATCTTCAGCACAAATCATACCTTCACTTGGTACACCACGTATTTTCGATTTTTTGATGAGCAGGTTTTCTCCACCGCTGGGGTAAAGTGTGGTGCCCACGGTGGCCACAATCACTTTTTGACCCTTGGCTACGTTGGGAGCTCCGCAAACTATGTTCAGGGCTTCTCCACTGCCGATGTCCACTTTCGTAATGCTTAAACGATCGGCATCCGGGTGTTTTTCGCAGTCCGTTACCAGGCCGGTTACCAGGCCTTTCAATCCTCCTTTAATACTTTCAAACTGCTCTATCCCTTCTACCTCAAGTCCGGCTGCAGTTAAGCGCGCGGCGATGTCTTCAGTACTCAGATCGGTTTTAACCAGGGTTTTAAGCCAATTGATGGAAATTTTCATATGCGTTCAGGAGGCCAAATATAGGAATTTTATAGGGTTTATTGGGTTTAGAAACTTGAAGCTTCGACAACACTTCGATAAACTCAGTGCAAAGCTCAGCACAAGGGTTTAGAAGGTTCTATGCTGCCTAAATTACTCCACATGAATCTTGAATTTAAAAAAGCCACTAACCCGCCTGCCGGAGCAATGGCCTGCGCTGCAGCGGGCAGGTTACACTGATTACACGAATTTACCACTACGCCTACATTACACGAATAGCCTAAAAGGTTATAAGGTTAATGCTTCGACAACACTTCGATAAACTCAGTGCAAAGTTCAGCACAAGGGTTTAGAAGGTTTAAAAAGTTCTATAGGACCGAATTAGAAATCAGAAATTAGAAATCAGTTGGACACTTCCATAGTTTAAGCTCGATTTTTTCAAGAGGCTTAGAAATAAAGAATCGCCAAACTCCCGCAAAGGGCTTTCACCAACATTAAACCATCAATGATGATGAGGTAAAAATATATGGATTTTCGTTTTTTCAGTTCCAGGGCCACCCCAATACAAAACAAAAAAGGAAGGGTGTTTAAAAAAATCCTCATCCAGGAAAAACCATTCAGGATTCCGTAAAGCACAAAGGAAAGCCAGCCCAGAAGGAGCAGGGGAATAAGGATATAGAAGATGGTTTTTCTTAAGCCGAATTTTACAACAAAGGTTTTTAGCTCAAAATTATAATCCGTGGCATAGTCCTTAATGTCGAACATAATGGACAATACAGAGATGAACATAAAATTTTTCAGGAAAAGCAAGATGGCCACTGTGTTGGGTTCGTAAGGCGTGTTTTGACTGATTTGGTAATAAAGTTGTGGAAGTATACCAACCACCCCCGCCCAGGTAAAACCAATAATAAAAGGTTTCAGCCATCCTATGTTGCGCAGGTTACCGGTTTTAAAATAGCTGGTGTTAATGCCGTAATACAAAATGGAAGTAAACGGAAAGAGCAGAAGCAGAACAAGTTCTATGGGCCTGAGATAAGGCAGTTTTTGAATCAGCAGGTGCAGCGGTTCAAGGGCCAGGTAAAGGAACAAGATGAAATACACTAGTTGCAATAACCTTAATACCTTGTAATGTTTTTTGTGCCAGCTGAGCCTTGGATTTTCTTCCCTGCTGTTTTCATCGATCTTAGAGAAGGCAAGGTTATAGTAGATCAGTGTGCTTACAAACAACAAAAGGTAGAACAGAAAGGGATTCAACGGAAGTTTTTGTTGCAGGGACGATTCGATGGCAAGCGCAACAACACAAGCCCCGTAAAAAACATTTCCAAAAAACAGAAATTGAAACATAGTATGCAGATACCGTATGTTCATGCTACAAAAACTAAAAGTAAAATTAAAATGCTTAGGGACTTAAAAATTTGTACCTTAAGGGAATGAAAGGCCTTCAACTTCTCCTGCTTTGTATTGCTTTCTGTTTTTCAAAATCGAAGGCTCAGGTCAGCTTTACGCTTCCGGCTAATGTTTGTTTAAACAGTTCATTGGCCTTAAGTGCAAGTTCGGGTACCCTACCCAATCCCCAATTCACCTGGCTGTCTACACCCAATGCCATCTTCAGCAATTCTATAACACCAAACACAAATGTAACCTTCACTGCTGTTGGAAATCACACCATATTGCTGGTTGCCATTTCAGGAACCGCTTTGGCTTTTACGCAAAACACAGTTAATGTGATTGCGAATCCTAGTCCGGTACTTACTACTTTTCCAGCTTCACTTTGTCCTATGAGTACTTTTTCACTTTTTGCTAGCCCCTTGGCTGGGGCAAACTACAGTTTTGGTTTGCCGGGTGCAATAACAGTTGCGAATGGTACCTCAAATGTTCTTCAGGTCATACCTCCAATTGCTCTTCCGGCTGTTTACCAGGTCAGTGTTGACCTAAACGGATGCTATGGATATGCTTCTGTTGCCAGACAACAATTTCAACTCCATCCTATGCTTTCTTTAACTGCATCATCGGTTTGTGCAGGCTTCAATTCAACGATTACCGCTTATCCTTCCTCTCTTACAAGTTATACTTTTTCCATATTATCCCCTTCTCCTGCTTCAGTTCCAAACGCTAATAACTATATATTTGTTGCCAGCCCAAGTGTACCTACTATTTACCAGGTTTTAGCTGACAGTATGGGTTGCACCGGCACCGCCAGCATCAGTATAGGTATCAATCCACCGCTCAACATCAACATAAGTGCAAGTTCACCCACAACCTGCATAATGAATAATACTCCAAAACTTGCTAAACTAGTGACTTTAGTTGCTAATGGAGCAGCTAATTATGTTTGGTTCCCTTACGACCCTTTTAATCCTTGTATAGGAAATTGTGCAACCAAAGCGGTAAGACCACAAACAACTACCTGCTATACTGCAACGGGCACTACCGCGGTTTGTTCGGGCAGTGCGGTTAAATGTATTACCGTAACGCCGCAATTTACTGTGGCCATTAGCCCGGCAAGCGCCTCTATTTGTTTGGGTGAAACACTAACTTTGGTTACCTCCAGTGTGGGCCCCGGAGCTTTTGGTTCTCCTTCAGCGTTTACCCATAGTTGGATCGAAGCGCTAAATGCTCCGCCCATCAGCATGAGTTCTTACCTCACACCCACCACACAGGTTTTCCCACAAAATTCCACCACTTATTCCTTAGAGGTAACGGATAGTCAAACATGTGTTTCCCTGCCTCAGGTAGCCACGGTTCAGGTGTTTCCCTGCCTCAGTTTACCTGAGGAAGAAAGTCTGAGGCATCAGATCAAAGTACTCCCTAATCCTGTTGTTGATTATTGTAAAATAGAAACTTCCGGCAGCAGTTTTTCGAACCTGATAATCGTTGATGGCAATGCCCGCCTGATTAAAACCATTGACCTGACGCAAGGTAAAGGGGAACAATCAGTGTACATCGATCTGTCGGAAATTCCCCCCGGTGTGTATTTTTTAAAGGCAAAGGGCGAGCATACCGGAAACCTGTTTTATAAGCTGGTAAAACTTTAACGAAGGTCTTCCACTGCTGCTTATAAAAACACAGAGTTTCTGAATTCCGGCTAATTACGAGTTTTAAGGAGTTTTGAGTTCACCGATTTTTTTCACAAAGATAGGGTCGGCCATCAGTTTGGTTTTACCCGCGGCACTATCCGTCAATAGGGGAAGCTCAGCATTAAAAACACCGTTTAACACATAGCGGAAGGTGTTGACCGAGCTGCTGCGTGATGGAATATTCAGCTTTTTGGGAGAATAATAAGCGTACAAAATTTTGGACCTCGCCTCAAACACTTCATCTGCAGAACCTTTTATCCAGGGCCCATGGTCTGACTGAAGCAGAATCACAGCGTTTTTGTCCTGCTCTAAAATCGAAGCTGTAAATTTTTCCATCTGCCGGTTTACATACACCAGTTGATCAACATAAAACGATTTGGGCTCCCAGGAATGCTCCGCAAATTGATGTTTGATTTGTATACCCCCCTCCCGATCAAAAATGTAAGGAGGATGAGGAGCAACGATATGAATAAAACAGAATTTGGGTTTTTCATTTGAAGCCGACAATTCATACATTTTTTTGAATTGACTTTTTAGACGGCTGTGGGCGAAAAAACCAATTAAATCATCCAGTCGCAATATGGTAAATTTTAAAAGACTTTTTTCAAATTCATTGGGTCCATCAATCGTTATTGTTTTGTCGGCTAACATAAAACTGCTGCTCACCGCATAGCCACTTTTTAAATGAGAAATGGTATACCTATTGGCTTTGAGAATTGAAAACAAACGGTTTTGTCGAATGAGTTCCGATTGAGGGATGGAGTCGTTGATGTAATCGAAATTTAAGGTTGAGGCCAGAGAGGGAAAGGTATAATAATAGTTTGAAAAGGCAGAGTCACAAAACACAAAACCCTGTTCTTTTAAGTGTGAGGTGAAAGAGGTGTTTTTGAAGCTGTAGTATTTTTCAAGCACCAGGTTGTTGGCGTAACCATCCAGAATGATATAATATATATTGGGACGATCATCGGCCCTGAAACGGATGGTTTTTTCAAGGATGTATTGATTACCGCGTTTTTTGGCCGGATCGGGATAATTGTAGGCCGCAATTTTAAACAGGTTAAACATCAGCAGCAAAATAACCAGTGCGTTTAAAAAATAATTGAGTCGGATAAAATCATACTTTGTTTTTTTGGCCCACCAAAAAACAGCCGACAGAACAACCAGGTAAAACCCTATCAGATAGCGGTGAATATTTTTCAGGGGCCAAAGACCCCGGTAATACATGGCCTCAAGAAATTCGTAAATGACCCCGTATTGAAACAGTGCAAATAAAACCAGGGTTACAAACACCCCGGTTTTTAAACGATTCCGAAATATCACTTGTGTGATGCCATACAAAAGCAAACAAAAAAGCGTACCGAACAGCAAGGTGCGGTAAGTCATGTTAAGTTTGCTGAGTTCTAAATTGTGCGCATATAAAAACAACACAATAAAAGGCACCACTAAAAAGGTGTGGTAGGTATAAAGTTTTAATTTGCGTCTCAGCATAAACTTATTTCCTCCTGAAGAAATACAACACGCGCGCGGAACCCGGTAGCGTCTGTTCGTCCAGCTTTTCGTAATGATTTAAAAAAGCCTTTTCAAAATGGGCCTGGGTGTAATCGCTGAACACGTCTTTGCGGCTCACCAATAATTTTTTTACCTGCTCATCTTCCTTGGGCACAAATTCGATGATGAGATGTTTCGACAAGTCGCTAAAAAACCTGGCCAGCAAATCGAAAGGCAAATTATTACCAATACACAAATGGTGAACCAAAGCAAGCGCCAGGGTCAGATCATTGCCTTTGGCCCGTTCAATAAACGATTGGCGTTCTTTGGAATGCCAGCCGTAAGCCGGCAGGGGATTGTTAAGATCAACCTTCAAGGTAAGCACGTTCGGTTTTTTTTGTAAACGTATGCTTTGTAATACAGAGGCATCCGAATCGCAGGCCAGCACCTGTTGAAAGTGTTCGGCCGCGATAAAGGAAAACACCCCGCTGTTGGCACCAAGGTCAAGGCACAGGCGCCCTTTTAGGGTTTCGCAATGGCGTTTAACAAACACTTGTTTAGCCTCAAACCCTTCTTTTGAGTAGGAAAAGGAATCGTAATAATCTGTCCAGTTGCTGGTTTTGCCGGTGCTTTTTAAATCTTTAATACCCATCTCCAGATGTTCGAGCAGGGAAAGCAGTTTCTTTTTGGAATACTGAAAATTCTCTTGTTTCAACTCCCGGTCACCCGCGTGTTTTTTTTCCATCCTCGCGTGTAAATGTATGTGGGTGTAGGCCAGTAAATCAAATTTGCTTTTCCAGGGCAGAAGCCGTGCACAGAGCTCAAGAGGCACTCCGTCCATATGATTCAGAAAAAAGCCATGCGATTCAGGAACTCCATAAGCTTCCAGCAGTAAAGGGGCTAAAAAATGCCTGCAAAATTGCCCGTAAGCTTGCCAGGGCTCAGTTTCGTGGTAAGGGTCAAAAGAGAGGCTGTCGATAAACAGCACCCTGTTGCCAATAAATTGCAGGTTGTAAACCGAAGCGTCTTTTAAACAAAAACCTTTGTCCACCGCTTTTTTTTGAATGTACAGGGTAAGCAGCGCTGCTTTTTTTAATTGCGAAAAACTCCATTCCCCGGGGTAAGAGATAAACGGAATGGTTTCAACCTCATACACTTTATGTAGATCAGTTTTTAAGTCCGGAAACAAATCAGTGGAACATTCTTTGAGCGCCACCAATTTTCCTTCGTCATGCAGTTGGGCATATACACCCGAAGCCAAAAATTCATCCCAGGTTTTGGCAAAGCACTTACGGATAGCACGGTAACATTTGTCCTCCTTAAAAAAGACAAAACCATCCCTATCCCTGAATGAACCCGGATCAATAATGCTGCTCATTCCTCGTTTTCACTGTCAGAAGGTTTTTTCCTGAACAAATTCAGAAAAGAGAGCCAGGTTTTTTTAAAAAAGACAGCCGAAGCAATTAAGCCTCCTGCAAGCAATTGTAAAAGAAGACTCCCGGTTCCGGGGTCGATGTAGAGAATAAACTGAGAAACACTTTGCACGGGCTAAAGGTAAAAATATTACGAAACGTGCCGGCAATTTCTTATCAAAAGCCTCTTTCGCTTATTCACAAAATCCACCACTTACTGGAAGAAAAAAAATGAATCAGAAAATTTATTGACGCACCAGCACCTTGTATACTTTTGTGCCCGATGAGGTGCTGAACACCATTGAATACAAACCATCCGCCAATCCATCAATGCTGATTGTATGCGCGTTTCCCGGGTTAAGGCTGTAGCTTGCTACCACTTGCCCCATTGCGTTGAGAAGAAACAAACTTCCATCCATTGCACCCTGAATGGTGATAAAAGAAGCACTTGGATTGGGATAAATCTTTAATGCGGTTGCATCAGAATCAGATTCCTCTAACCATCCCGTACATGCACTTACGGTAATGGCATGCGATTGGCTGTTGCTGCAAGCATTGGTTATGTCGGTATATGAATACGTGAGTGTGTGGGTTCCAAGCCCTGCAACACTGGGTGTGAACACCGAGCCGCTGATGCCTGCTCCTGAAAATTGTCCTCCGCTTGGGCTGGCCTGAAGTGGAATACTCGCGGCCCTTATACAAATGGTGGAAACCGGAGCCGTAAAACTCACTGCCGGAATAGGGTTCACCGTTACCCCAACCAATGCGCTGGCAGTACAATTGTTCGCGTCGGTATAAACATACGTGATGCTGCTGCTGCCAGCGGCATGCAGGGAAGGACTGAACACGGATGCGTTTACACCATTACCCGAAAAACTGCCTCCGGATGGACTCGCAACAAGAGTAAGCGTGGGCGAATTAAGACAAAATACCGATGGTATGAGTGTGAATCCAAGTAAAGGCAATGCATGCACGGTGGTGGTACCGGTGCCCGAACTCACACAATTGTTGGCGTCGGAAAACTGATAGTGTAATGTAAAAGTTCCGGCTCCCGAGTTGCCGGGAAAAAAAGCGGAACCATTCACTCCCGAACCCGAAAAAGTACCTCCACCCGGTACTGCGCTTAAAGCAATACTTCCTGAATTAACACAAAAGGACGCGGGTAGGGGAGTAAACGTAACCTGTTGTACACTGTGAGTGCTGATGTTCACCGAACCACTTACCGCGCAATTAGCAGCGGTAGTTCCAATCACGCTGTAGCTTGATGCAGTTTGCGGACTCACTGTCGTTACCGGAGAATTTAAACCATTGCTCCAGGTGTAAGAAACCGCGCCAAAAGTGGAAAGAGTTACCGGAGTACCGGGACATACCAAAGTGGAGGAAGTACCGATCAATAAGGGAGAGAGCGGCACGGTTGAAACACCAACGGAAACGCTTGAACTGAAAGTACACCCGGCCCCATCGGCAACGGTGTAATTATAAAGTCCTGCCACCAGGTTGCTGGCCAGAGCGCCGGATTGTACCGGAGTGCTGCTCCAGGTGTAAGTGTTTGGTGGTAAAGAGTTGCTCACTTGTACAGAAGCCGTTCCATTGGTGCCACCGATACAACTCACCGGCGTTGAGTTGGCTGTGTAGCTGGGAGCACCTGATCCTGCAACCGCCATCATACATAAACGGGCATTTCCTGAGGCGTTGTTAACGGCAATGTACGCCAGATTCTTACTGCGATTCGCACAGCTTAAAAGAAGATTGATGTTGAAGAGTTTGGGTTGCCCGGCAGGATTCACAATTGTTCCGGACGTTCTTCCTGCCCGCCCAAACCCACTAATTACCGCGCCTGCGGCGGCAAACCAATCGTTTACCAGTAAATTGGAAAAGGTTTGGGTACTGTTATCGGTGAAACCAAGGGTTACATTCATGTTGCCGGTACCTTCGGTGGCAAACCCCAATAAACTGATAGAAGCGTAGGCAGAAGGTGTGTTTACGCTTATGGTGTGTGTTTGCCCGATCAGCGCAAACAGTACATTGTTTTGGGAATAGGGTTGTAATTGAAAACTGTAGCCCGGGCTGGTAATTACACCGGAATTGGGCAAACCTCCCACAATGCTGAAAATGGTGCCGTAAGCTTCGCTGTACAACACGTAATCACTGCCATCAAGCGCGCCACCGGTGGTTGCGAGGGCCGTAGTGTTTTCAGCCACTGCATCCAGGTTGTAACCTGAAGTGACAATGGGAGAATAATTTTGAGCAATCGCCGGCCTGCAAAAAAGCCCTAGCAAAAGCAGAGGTAGAAATGACGTTTTCATGTTCAAAGCTTATGTATGTGAAGATAAGCAAAAAAACAGCCTGCCGTAATTTCTCCTGAAAAATCAGCTCAAACCGGGCCTTAACCTGTCTACAACATCGTGCTTGGCTTCAGGTACTGGCTGAGCTCGAATTCCCTGCTTTCTTTAATCTCCTTAAATCCGCCTTTTACGTCCACCAGGTTTCTGAATCCCCTGGCTTGTAAAATAGAAATGAAGGTCATGGAACGATATCCTCCGGCACAGTGCACCAAATATTTTTTGTTCCGGTCTATTTTACTCATGCTGTCGTTTATGAAATCAAGCGGGGCGTTAATGGCGTCCTTAATGTGTTCGCTGTTGTATTCACTGGCTTTACGTACATCCAAAATGGCCCTGTGTTCGGTTTTCACCAGTTCCGCCATTTTGTGCGCGTTCACCGAAACAATGCTGTCAGTGTCCTTACCTTCAATTAACCAGCTGGCAATACCTCCTTTTAAATAGCCCAAACAATTATCAAAGCCCACTCTGGCCAATCGGGTTATCACTTCATGCTCCCGGCCCTCATCGGCCACAATTAAAATTTCCTGTTTCACATCGGGTATCAAAGTGCCCACCCAGGTGGCAAAATTCCCGTCGATGCCAATGTTAATGGAGTTGGGTACAAAGGCTTTGGCAAAATCCTGCGCGTTTCGGGTGTCAATCACCACCGCCTCTTTTTCGTTCGCAATAACTTCAAACTCCAAAGGACTCAAAGGCCGGTGACCTCTTTTCATCACATGGTCCAAACTTTCGTACCCCCTGATGTTTAGCAAAACGTTCTGTGGAAAATAACCCGGAGGGGCTACCAATCCACTTAATATTTCTTTAATGAATTGTTCTTTTGTAAGATTTGGATTCAGGGCATAATTCGTTTTTTTCTGATGCCCCAGGGTATCGCTGGTTTCTTTGCTCATGTTTTTTCCGCAGGCCGAACCCGCGCCATGATTGGGGTACACAATCAGCTCATCACTCAAAGGCATAATTTTTGTGCGCAGGGAATCGTATAAAAAACCTGCCAGTTTATCCTGGGTCAGCTCCGCGATAACATGCTGGGCAAGGTCAGGGCGACCCACATCCCCAATAAACAGGGTGTCTCCGCTAATCAGGCTGTTTTCTTTTCCGTTTTCATCCGTAATCAAAAAGCAGGAACTCTCCATGGTGTGCCCGGGGGTGTGAATCACTTTTACTTTCACGCGACCCACCTTAAACTCCTGCCCGTCGTGGGCAACGGTAATTTTAAATCCGGTGGTGGTGGTGGTGGGTCCGTACACAATTTCTGCTCCGGTTTTTTTGGCCAGGTCAATATGCCCCGAAACAAAGTCGGCATGAAAATGCGTTTCAAACACATACTTAATTTTGGCATGGTCTTTCGTCGCGCGATCGATGTATGGCTGCACTTCACGCAGGGGATCAAAAATGGCAGCTTCACCCTGGTCTTCCAGGTAATAGGCGGCGTGCGAAATGCACCCGGTATACAATTGTTCTATTTTCATGGTGCTCTGTATTTATGGTTTTGTTTCAATGGTGTTTTTTTGTTTGGGCCGGGCTAAAAATCAGTCCTGTTTAGAGGGAACGCATGTAAAAGCGATGTTGCCATTCACACTTGCCCGCTCAAAAACCCACTGGGTTTTTGCCGTCCCTGGCGCTAAGTCCCCGGTTTTATTTCCGGTTTACACAACGCCATATGAACCCGCACAAAGTTCGGCAATGCAGCCACCCTTTGTCAAGTTTTTGCTGTTAAATTATTGGTGATTCTTATCAGTTCCTGATAGGAAAAACAAACAGCAATCCGCATTTTATTGATAGGTTTACGACTTTTGTGTGTGGTCTAAGCCTTGTGGTCCAAAGGCGCACTGCTGCTCTGCTTTAGTGTCACTTTTGTTACCGCTGTTTGTGTTTTTGCAGTGTACCTTTGTAACATGGAAAATGGAATCATTCACGGCAACCGTGCCGGCTCCAACTGGTTGAGAAAATCAGGTGTTTTACTGGATGTAAAAAACGCCAGAGTGATGAATTACGAATCCATACTTGGCCTGCGCTCCGGCGAATGGAAAGCTCTGCCCAAACCCGAATACATTTTGGTGTTCCGAACCGTGTACGTGAAATGCGAAGATTGTAACCTCGAAGAGTTTGAAAATGTTAACCGTGGACATTTTCAGGTGAGCCTTATCAACCGCCAGCGCCGCACCATCATTCACGAATCCAAAAACAAACAGGAGGTGTTTGCCATGGCACAGCAATTGGCCGAAATGTATCAGCTGCCCATACGCGATTCGGCCACCAACCGCCAGAAACCCCAGTGGTTAAACAAGGTGGCATAAACCCCGCAACCAAAATATCCGGTTTTTTGCTGGTTTCTTGCTTTTGATAAAATATCTTATTTTTGGTTCTGCCAAACCGAGATTATTTTCTAAACGCCAAGAATTTGAAACCAACCGATATTCACGACCCCGAGTATTTTCACAAGGTGGTCGATTGCCAGTACGCTTGTCCGGCACACACTCCCGTTCCTCATTACATCCGTTTAATCGCTGAAGGAAAGTACTCCGAAGCCTATATGGTGAATTGGGACTCCAATGTATTTCCCGGTGTTTTGGGTCGTACCTGCGATCGTCCCTGCGAGCCGGCTTGTCGCCGCGGACGCCTCGGTGGAGAAGAACCGGTAGCCATTTGCCGCCTCAAACGGGTGGCTGCCGATAATAAGGATGATGTTATGAGCAGGATGCCCCAGGGCCCTTTTCCCTCAAATGGAAAAAAGGTGGCTTTGATTGGCGGCGGTCCCGCTTCCCTCACGGTGGCAAGAGACCTGGCGCCTTTTGGGTATGAAATTCATTTGTACGACGAACAAAAATCCGGCGGAGGTTTTATGCGCAGCCAGATTCCGGCTTTTCGTCTGCCCGAAACCGTGTTGAACGAAGAGGTGGGGTATATACTTGATTTAGGAATACACACACACTTTAACACTTACGTGTCGAGTTTAAAAGAATTACTGGATAAAGATTACGACGCCATTTTTGTTGGCACCGGAGCCCCGCGCGGAAAAGATCTTCCCGATTTGCCCGGACGCTGGGATACAAACGCGAACATTCACATTGGTATCAATTGGTTGAGCAGTGTGGCCTTTGAACACACCAAAACCATTGGCAAAAACGTGATAGTACTGGGAGGCGGAAATACGGCCATGGATTGTTGTCGCACCGCCCGCCGCCTGGGTGGAGAAAACGTTCGTGTGCTGGTGCGCAGCCCTTTCAGTGAAATGCGCGCTTCGCCCTGGGAAAAAGAAGATGCCTTGCATGAAGACATTCCTATTTTAGATAACCATGTTCCAAAATCCTTCGTGGTGGAAGATGGGAAACTCAAAGGCATGACCTTTGAAAAGGTAAAAGCCATACGCGATGAAAACGGCAAACGCCAATTGATTCCCACCGGTGAGCCCGATGTGTTTGAACCCGCCGATGATGTGCTGATTGCGATTGGTCAGGAAAATTCCTTTCCATGGATTGAACGGGAATTGGATTTGAAATTCGATAAATGGGGCATGCCTGAAGTCGACAAAACCACTTTTGCTTCAAGCAACCCAAAAGTATTTTTTGGAGGCGATGCCGCCTGGGGACCTAAAAACGTGATCACCGCCGTGGCTCACGGGCATCAGGCTGCTATTTCCATCGACCTGCTTTGCAACAATAAAGATCTGGTAAAGGACCGCCCCTCTCCCATGGTGAATTTGGTGAGCCAAAAAATGGGCATACACGAATGGTCCTACGACAGCCATGTGGTGAACGATAAGCGCTATACAGTTCCTATGGCCGAAAAATCAGTCGCGCTGAAAAGTTTAAAAAAGGAAGTGGAGCTGGGCTTTAGTTTACCTACCGGTTTCAAAGAAGCCGAACGTTGTTTAAACTGCGATATCCAAACTGTATTTACCGAAACCAAGTGCATTGAGTGCGACGCCTGTATGGACGTGTGTCCCACTTCCTGCATTAGTTTTGTCGACAATCAGGAAAACGAACAGGACCTGCGTCAAACCTTAAAAATGCCGGCCCTTAATTTAAGTCAGGACCTCTATGTGTCGGGCAGCTTAAATACCAAGCGGGTGATGGTGAAAGACGAAAACGTTTGCCTGCACTGCGGTTTATGCGCCGAACGCTGCCCCACCTCAGCCTGGGACATGCAAAAATTCTTTTATTCTGTAACCAAAGCCGGAAAACATGCCGCAACAGCACAGCTCTAATTTATTTACCCAGCCTTCGGGACTCAACAATTTTGTGATTCGTTTTGCCAACGTGAATGGAACGGGCTCAGCAAGCGCGAACCTTTTGTTCACCAAAGCCATTTTCAGAATGGGCATCCCGGTAACACCAAAAAACATTTTCCCTTCCAATATTCAGGGTTTACCCACCTGGTACGAGGTAAGGGTAAGCGAAAAAGGTTACCTGGGCCGCAGAGAAGGCATTGATTTTATGGTAGCGGTGAATCCTCAAAGCATGGCCACCGATGTAGCGGCGGTAAAAAAAGGAGGCTACTTTCTTTACGACAACTCTAAAAAATTACACGAGGAGTACATTCGCAAAGACATCAATTACATTGGCATTCCACTCATGGAAATGTGCAACGCCAATTACAGCGATGCACGCCAGCGCCAGTTGTTTAAAAACATCATTTACGTGGGTGCCCTTTCCGCCCTTTTTGATATTGAATTCGCGGTACTCGAAGGATTGCTCGCCGATCAGTTCAAAGGCAAGGAAAAATTAATTCCGGCCAACGTGAAGGCGCTTGAGTTGGGCATCAATTACATCAAAGAACATTTTTCCTGTCCCCTGGATATTCGTGTGGAAAGAAGAGAGTTGTTAGGCGATTCCATCATGATGGACGGAAACTCAGCCTGCGGTTTGGGTGCCATTTATGCCGGAGCTACGGTAGCCGCCTGGTATCCCATCACACCTTCCACGTCGGTGGTAGAAGCGTTTATGGACTATGCCGATCAGTTTCGGGTGGATAAAGTAACCGGAAAACGCAATGTGGCCATAGTACAAGCCGAAGATGAATTGGCGGCAATAGGTATGGCGATTGGCGCGGGATGGAATGGAGCGCGTTCGTTCACAGCAACCAGTGGTCCGGGTGTATCCTTAATGAACGAATTTTTAGGTTTGGCTTATTTTGCCGAAATACCGGTGGTACTCATCGATGTTCAGCGCACCGGCCCTTCCACCGGCATGCCAACGCGCACTCAACAATCCGATATTCTCGAAGCGGCTTATGCTTCTCATGGCGATACTAAACACGTGTTGTTGTTTCCTTCCACACCCAAAGAATGTTTTGATCTTACGGTAGAGGCCTTTGATCTCGCTGAGGAATTACAAACACCGGTGATTATGCTTACGGATCTGGATCTGGGCATGAACGACCACGTATCGGCTCCTTTAAAATGGAATCCGGAGAAAGAATACAAACGCGGCAAAGTATTAACTGCCGAAGACCTTGAAAAAATAGAACGCTTTGGGCGTTACCACGATGTGGACAACGACGGAATTCCTTACCGTACTTATCCCGGCACCCATCCCACCAAAGGCTCTTATTTTACACGGGGCACTTCCCGCGATGAGTATGCGGTGTACACCGAGGACAGCAATGCCTACAAACGCAACATGGACCGTTTGATGAAAAAGTGGAATACGGCCAAGGACATGGTGCCGGCATCGGTGTTGTATCAAAAAGAAAATCAATCGGAATACGGACTCCTGTTTTTTGGCACCTCGCAATACGCTGCTGAAGAGGCCATGGACATGATGAAAGAAGAAGGCGCTGTGTTGGATGCCCTTTGTTTAAAAGCATTTCCGTTTACCAAAGCCGTGAGCGATTTTATCAAATCCCACAAAAAAGTGTTTGTGATTGAACAGAACCGCGACGCGCAAATGAAAAGTCTGATCCTGATCGAAGAACAAACGGACCCATCAAAACTGATCTCCATTTTGAATTACGACGGCATGCCAATTACGGCCGATCATATTTTTGCCGAGATTTCAAAAAATTTATCCTTACACCAAGTATTAAACAAGGCCTGATTGCATGAGTTACCTGAAACCAAAATTCCGTCACCCCGAGTCCCCAAAAAACAAACTGGGCTACACGCTCGATTATTACGAAGGCTCGCTTTCAACGCTCTGTGCGGGTTGTGGCCACGATTCCATTTCGGCTTCGGTCGTGCAGGCCTGTTACGAGTTAAACATTGAGCCTCACAAACTGGCTAAACTTTCGGGCATTGGTTGCTCTTCCAAAACACCGGCTTATTTTTTGAGTAACTCCCATGGCTTTAACTCGGTACATGGGCGTATGCCTTCGGTTGCTACCGGCGCCAACATGGCCAATCGCGATTTGATTTATTTCGGTGTGAGCGGTGACGGTGATACCGCGAGTATTGGTATGGGACAATTTGTGCACGTGGTACGCCGTAATTTAAACATGGTGTATGTGGTGATGAACAACGGCTGTTACGGTTTAACCAAAGGTCAGGATTCGGCCACCGCCGACCAGGGTTCAAAAAACAAAAGCGGAAATGTTAATCCCTTTGATGCCATTGATCTGGCCGGATTGGCTCTGGAATTGGGCGCGGATTTTGTGGCTCAAAGTTTTTCGGGCGACAAAAAACAATTGGTGCCTTTGTTAAAAGCGGCCATTAAACATCCGGGCTTTGCCTTTATCAATGTCATTTCCCCTTGTGTCACTTTTAATAACAACGTGGGTTCAACCAAATCTTATGACTATGTGCGCGAGCACGTGGAGGCTACTTCAACTATTGATTTTGTGCCTGAAATGAAAGAAATCACCACGTCGTATGCCGAGGGCAGCGCGCAAAAAGTAAAAATGCACGACGGTTCTTTTATTCAACTGCATAAACTTTCACAGGACTGGGATTTTCAAAACCGTTTTTCGGCCATGAAAGCCTTAAATGAGGCCAAACAAAAAGGTGAAATTCTCACCGGCCTTCTCTACATGAATTCTGAGAGCAAAGATTTGCATCACACCATCGACACCAGTCACAACCCTTTAAATACTTTAGGCAAGGCTGAACTTTGTCCCGGCGCTGAAGCACTTGAAGCCTTAAACGCGGACTTGAGGTAAGGCTTTCCTCCATTAGAATTCAGTTCTCAACTACTTTTATTTTCTCAACCAGTATTAATTATAGTATGAAGTACATTCTCATTATTTCTGTTTTCACTCTCTTTGCTTTTTCATCCTGCATGACCATTATGGGTTACAAAAAGCCCATTTTTCTCGGTGAGCTGCCTTCCGACACCCGTTTGTATTATAAAGGCAAACAAGTAAAAATCAAAAACCTGACCATTCAAAAATCCAAAACAGGCACAAGTGGCGGATCAGTGCAACAGTACATTCATTTTAAACACCCAGGTGCAAAACTCAAATTAAGCAAACACAGCACCATAACTTTAACCTCAGGCTCAAAAAGCGCTGAAGTACAAATCAAAACCAAACCGGCCATTGGGTTTTTAATCATCACCGGTATTTTTACTCTGGGCATAAGCCCAATTGTTGACCTTTGTACCAATTCCATTTGGTACACCAAGGAAAAATTAATTGATGTACCTGCTTATCTGAACAACACCCAGCCCCGAACCCAAAAGGAATTAAGAAAAGTGATGTATCCTCAGTACTTTGAAAAGTGGGATCCTCCGGCTGTACCTGAATATTAAGAACTGCGATTCAGAAGGCGCAACTGCTGCAAGTTTTTAAGGTTTTTAACCTGAAGTGGTAAAAAACAATCTTAACATTTGTTCCACTTTAAGTCTCTTTTATTCTTCTAAATTTGGAATCCTAAAACCAAATTTATGAAAGCAATCAAAACTACTTTTCTTGCCTTTGCCGTATGCGCAAGCCAGGCCGGCTTTGCCCAGGCCCTCAAGGTTCCGGCGCCCAGTCCGGCACAAACCATTAAACAAGCCTTTGCTTTATCTGAAATAAGCATCGATTATTCCCGCCCAAGTGCCAAAGGCCGTACCATTTATGGTGACCTTGTGCCTTTCGGAAAAATCTGGCGCACCGGCGCAAACAATTCCACCAAAATCACTTTTGGGGAAGATGTAAAAGTAGAAGGCCTGGATGTGAAAGCCGGTACCTACGCCATCTATAGCATTCCCAATAAGGACAGCTGGGAGATTATGTTTTACAAAGACCTTAATTTAGGTGGTGATGTGGCTGAATACAAAAAGGAAAACGAATTGCTGCGATTTACGGTAAAACCTTCCGCCCTCAACGATAAAGTGGAAACCTTTATGATTAACGTGAGCGATATCACGTCCAACTCAGCGAACATTGATTTAGTTTGGGAAAAAACCAAGGTGAGTTTTAAGGTAACCGCCGATATTGATTCCAAAATCATGAAAGCCATTGAAACGAATGTGATTAAGGACAACAAACCCTATTATCAGGCGGCTCGTTATTACTACGATACCGATAAAGATTTGATTCAAGCCGGATTGTGGGCCGATAAAGCCATTGAAGCCAATCCCAAAGCCTACTGGATTGTGTTGCTGAAAGCAAAAATTCAGTTAAAAGCCGGTGACAAAAAAGGTGCTGCGCTAACAGCACAACAAGTGATTACCCTCGCCAAGGAAGACAAAAACGATGACTACGTCAAGATGGGGCAGGAAGTCATAGACGCTGCTAAAAAGTAAAACCGGAAGTTCAGGTTTAAATAAAACGAAGGTTTAACCACTAAGACACATAGATCACTAAGGAACACTAAGTGTACCTGAGTGCCCTTCGTGTTTTAGTGGTTTATTTTTTTGAGAGCTTTTGAAATGCCATCGAAAAAATTACCACCAGCAAACAACCAATCACATTCAACCACAAAAACGCGGTGAGTTCCATTAACCAGGCCCCAACCACAAACACTTCGGCAATAAGAGCACTGATAAAAACGGCATTTCCACCCACCTTCCGTAAATAAAAGGCCACAATAAAAATACCCAGTATGGTGCCGTAGAACAAAGAGCCTAAAATGTTGACGGCTTCAATCAGGTTGCCCAATTTGCTGGCATAAATGGCTGTGATAATACAAAACACTCCCCAGGCGTATGTGGCCTTGCGTGTGGCCGAAACGTAATCGGCATCGCTGCCACCTTTTTTGATTACCCGTTTGTAAAAGTCGATGACGGTAGTAGAAGCCAATGAATTTAAACCGCTGGCCGTGGAACCCATGGCTGCCAAAAAGATAATGGCAATCAGCAAACCCACCACTCCCACCGGCAATTGTTCGGTAACAAACCTCAGGAAAATATAATTGCTGTCGTTGCTATCGGCCAGGGCATTGTTTTTTTCAATCAGCACCTGTACTTGTTTTTTCACAGCCCTGCTTTGCGCTTCGGCTATCTGTAATTTATGGCCTGTGCTTTCAATGGCTGTTTTATTTTTAGCATGCACCGCTTCCACCAATTCATTCACGCAGCTCAGTTTGTATGCATTGGCTTTTTGAAAAGCGCTTTGCAGCTCCTGGTATTCTTTGCTGTAAGAAGAATGTTGCAGCTTTTCGGTTTCTACCTTATTAAAAAACACCGGCTCCTGATGAAACTGGTAAAAGCTGAACACCAGCACACCAATTAGCAGAATAAAAAACTGCATGGGAATTTTAATGAGTCCGTTCATCACCAGCCCCATACGGCTCTGGTTGATGGAGCTTCCGGTAAGGTAGCGCCCCACCTGCGATTGATCGGTTCCAAAATATGAGAGCTGTAAAAAAAAGCCTCCAATCAAACCCGACCATAAATTGTAGCGGTTGTTGAGGTCAAATTCCGTATCGAGTGCGTTGAGTTTATTCATTTTGCCTGCAATGTGCAGGGCATCCGTAAAACTCACGTTCTCGGGCAACAAATGCACCACCAGCCAGGCAGCCAGAAAGAGACTGGCGAAAATAATACTCATTTGCAAAAGGTGAGTGTGCGATACAGCCTTGGTGCCTCCATACACGGTGTAACTGATCACCAGTACTCCATTGGCTACTATAGTGTATAAAATGTCTATTCCTAAAATGGTGGAAAGGATGATGGCCGGAGCATAAATGGTGATGCCGGTGGACAAACCTCTTTGCAGCAAAAACAAAAACGCGGTGAGCAAACGGGTTTTTCCATCAAAACGTTTTTCGAGGTACTCGTAGGCAGTGTAAACATTGAGCTTGTGAAAAATGGGAATAAAGGTGATGCACAATACCACCATGGCCAATGGCAGGCCAAAATAAAATTGCACAAACCTCAAACCGTCGGTATACCCCTGGCCCGGTGCTGAAAGAAAAGTAATGGCACTGGCCTGGGTAGCCATTACCGAAAAACCTACGTGGTACCAGGGCAGTTGGCGGTCGGCGAGCAAATAGCCCTGCATGCTTTTGGTGCCCCTGCTTTTATAAATGCCATAACCAATTATGGAAAGCAAGGTGAAACACAAAACCAACCAATCGATACCACTCATTGGAAATGCTGTGTAAAAATGTAAAGCAAAAAAATAATCACAACCAAAACACCGAGTACCAAAGCGTAAATTTTAGCCCAGGTTGTGTCCACTTTGGTGTTATGGTGTTCCTCATTCATTACCTATCAGTGTTTGGGCAAATGCAACAAATTCACAAACAATCGGTAAGCTCCCGGCACCCCGGCGGGCAACTGCCTGAAAAAAGCCAGACCGGTGTACACAAAATTACCTTTGCCATAAGCCCCAATGATCAAACTTCCGTTTTTGGGATTTTCTCCGGGATCACTCATGCTGAGTGGGGCAACATAATTTGAATCGATATCCGTTGCAAAATAAATGCCCCTTTCCTGCACCCAGTTTTCGAAATCAGCTGTTGTAATGGTGTTGGGGTAGGAAAACACCGGGAGTTTAGCGTCACTGAATTTTACCTGCGCTTTTTCATCCGTTACCCTGTCGCGGGAAATGGTGAATGGGTAGGGACCAATGTTGGTTTTTAATTGCCCCAGGTTGTTGTTGGTGTTGTACTGCACAATTAAATTGCCTCCGCTTTTCACATAATCCATCAATTTGGGATAATGCACCTGCAAACGTTTGTTGGAATTGTAAGCCCTTACTCCGGTAACAATGGCCGGGTAAACACTCAAATCCGATTTGCTCAATTGCTCATCGCTCAACACAGTGACCTCATACCCCAATTGTTTAAGGGCCTGAGGAATCTCATCCCCGGCACCATCAATGTATGCGATGTTCATGGCTTTGGTTTTCACTTCGGTATTAATCAGTTTAACCGTAGCAGGACTTAATATAAACTGATAAGGCACATGATCGTATTCAATGCGCTGAACTTCCAGATTGTAGTTCTGTCCTTCGCAACTCACTTTCGCGTACAGCTGGCCTTCCTTCATATTTTTCCCGCATTCCACAAGAACTTCCACTGTAACTTCGTCTCCGCTTTTTTCAAGTAAAAATTCGGGATGTTGAATTTTACAGGTCCAGCCTTCGCTTGTGTTCACCGAGAGTTGACCTTTAAGGTAAGCCCGGTTGGCTTTAATGGTGAACAAAAGGGTTTTTGAATTTCCATTCATAAACACCACCGCTTTTTCCTTGCAATTCACCGTCAGCGCCGGCAATATTTCAAAGGGGCGGTACACCTCGCCTTTTACCGGGTCGGTGCTTTTGTAGATCAGATCCCGCTGTACAGACAATGCGAGACCTCCAACATCAAGTTGAAAATCCACCTGTGTTGGGGAAGGCGCTTCCGGCAAAGCCCTGTAGTTTTGTTCAGCGATACGGTTGAGCCAATAAGGCGAAGTGTAAGGCAATTCCCCGGAAAGCGTTTCTTTTCGTTTAAACGAATAAAGTTGGTTTTGTTCCAAAGGCAAATTGCAAAGCGTATCGTTTTGTTTCAAAAAACGCAGGCTGTTTAAACTCACGGGCGCATCACTTCGTTTAATAATCTGTGTAGTAAAATTCACTTCTTCTCCGGGCAGGCCCTTGTAATCGCTGCAGGACACTTCCAGCCAAAGTCCGGCGCAGGAAAGGAGTATGGACTCCAGTTCCTTTAGTTTTTGTTTTTTCCAGTAAAGCACCTGAGGTTTTGTTTCATCAAGTGCCGCAATTTGTTTGTAGATCGTAACGAGCAGGGGAACAGAGGCTTCGGGGGCTTCAACTTTAAACTCCCGGATACACTGGTCTAAATTATTTTGTATGGCTTCACCTCCGGGCAATTGATTCCAGGAGGTGGAGAGGGCTTCGAAGGGATCTTTCGAAACGCTGTCGCCTTTGAGTTGTTTAAAAAATTCTATGTTTTTACCGCGTTGCCTGGCCACCCCAAAGCCCTGACTTTTATGGCAGGAGCGGCTTTCGGAGGCGATCTCCCCGTAATTTTTTCCCAGTAGAGCATTATACACACCCACGTCGATTTGCAGTTGCTGAGGTGAAGTGGTGTTGGTGTTGCCAAAATTAAAGGTGTTCCAAAACAAACGTTTGGTTTTCCAGACGGAGGTTTCATTCAATTGTTCCGGAAATTGTTTGGGATCGGCAGCGGCTTCAAAGGCTTCTGCCGCCAGAAGGGCAGAGGCGGTGTGATGGCCGTGCCCGCCTTCTCCGGTGGTTGGAAAACGGCAAATGATCACATCGGGTTGAAACGTGCGGATGATATACACCACGTCAGAAAGTACGCTTCGCCTGTCCCAAAAAACAAATGTTTCCTCAGCCAATTTGGAGTATCCAAAATCCACTGCCCGTGTAAAAAACTGTTCGGCCTTGTCCACTTTTCTTGCGGCTAGCAATTCCTGTGTTCTTAAAACACCGAGCGCTGCACCTTGTTCTTTTCCGATGAGGTTTTGTCCTCCATCTCCGCGGGTAATGGACAGGTAGGCTGTTCTGAATTTTTTTTCATTGGCAAGGTAAGCAAGCAAACGTGTGTTTTCATCATCGGGGTGGGCGGCAATATAAAGGACTTTGCCAAGTGTGTTGAGTTTTTTGATTTGCAGAAGCAGTTCAGAAGAGCTTAGGGAATTGACCTGAGCGCCAAGAAAGGTAAAACAGAAAAAAAAGCTGAGAAGCAGGAAACGGTGTTTGATCATAGCAGGTGTAAAAACCTACAATTTATTCAAAAATGCCAATTCAGGCAAGCTCTTTTACGGGCATGGAATTCACACATATGAAAAAACAGAGTGATTCATGGTATTAAAAATTTTGAACGGGTAACATCATATGTCATGAATCAGGTCAAGGATGGCTTTAGGTTTAAGCACCTTAATTTTAGTGCCCTTGCTTGTAATGATTCCTTCATTCTTAAAAATGCGCAGCGTTCTCACAAGCGTTTCCTTGGCCGTTCCCACGAAGCTCGAAAAGTCATCGCGGTTAATGGCAATGCTCGACCCTGGGGTATTTCCTTCTTCCCGCTGATAGACCCGGTTTAAGATCAATAAACTAAGGGCCACCCGGGCCTTAACGCCGTACTGCGAGAAAATCGTCATTTTATTTACCCATACCGAGAACTCTTTGGTAAGCACAATCAAAAGGTTCCTTGCTAATAAGGAGGATCGCGAGAGTATGTTGTTAAAGATGTCTCCCGGAATAAAGCTTGCAACCACGCTGTCCATAGCCACGGCTGAAACAGGATGGGGTTCATTGGCCAGCAAGGGACGGTAACCAAAGTAGTCGCCTTTTTTGTAGATGTAAACGATGCTTTGTTTGCCTTCTCCTGTACTTTGAAATATTTTTACTTTGCCTTTTCGAATGATGTATACACCCTTGGAATAACTTTTTTCCTTAAATAAAAATTCTCCTTTGGTGAACTCCTTGCGTTGTAATTTGTTTTTCACTTCTTGTGCAAGGTTTGGTTCCAGAAAATCAAAAAAGGAGGTGGATTTAAGGTGGTATTTTTCAAGGTTTATCTCCATGAACGCATATTAAGCAATATCGAACTGCTAAGAATTGATAATTGTCAATATTTATTAGAGATTTCAACCTAACTTCGCCGCGTTTAAAGTTTAAAAATTCCAACGAAACCTGCTATTGCCCTTGTATTGCAGGTTTTTTTGTGTCAATTGTTTTCCGTTTAATTGGTGAGGGCAGATTATCAAACTTTATGCCATGGTGGTATTGGAAATAAATCACACCATTATTAATTCTTTCAGGTAGAAGCTTGATTTATCGGCGTAAAAATTCTGGAAGCAAACACTGCCAAACAAATCAACTACACGCCGCACGTTTCATAATCAGGTTGAGAAACTTTTGATAAAAGTCAGAAACCTCTGAAACACTAGAAGAATAACAAAGGCAAAACCTTTTGCCCATGCATCCCATTACAGCAGCGAAACCCAAACATGGTTTTCCACATTAGCCAAAAATTCGTTAAAGCCTTTTTGTATTGACAATTGTCAACGGAATGCGATTCGGTTTGTGTTTACTTGCACTCAGGAACTTAAATCTTTCATCATGAAACTACAAACGTATTCTCTGCACAATTACAAAACACTTCCTCAGATTAGTGCACTCACCTCGGAGCAACTGGAGGCCATTGAGGTAGTTGGAAATGTACTTCCGTTCAAGACGAATAATTATGTTGTGAACGAATTGATTGATTGGGACAACATTGACAGGGATCCAATGTTTAAACTTACGTTTCCGCAGCGCGATATGCTTAGCAAAAATCATTATTCACTTATGTGGAATACACTGGCCGCTACCCGGAACAAAGAAGCCATTAAAACAGTTGCTAACAGAATCCGGAACGAGTTAAATCCACATCCTGCGGGACAATTGGAATACAATGTACCAAGTCGTGAAGGAAAAAAACTGATGGGCATACAACACAAGTACCGGGAAACCGTGTTGTTTTTCCCAAGTCAGGGACAAACCTGCCATGCGTATTGCACCTTCTGTTTTCGATGGCCACAATTTGTGGGAATGGAGGAATTTAAGTTTGCCGGTAAAGAAAGCAATTTGTTGATAGAGTATTTGAGAGAACATCCTGAAGTTACAGATGTATTGTTTACAGGGGGTGACCCTATAATAATGAAGGCAAAATTACTCGAAGGATATATACAACCCCTTTTGGATGCCGGGTTGCCTAATTTGCAGACCATAAGGATTGGCACCAAAGCCCTGTCTTACTGGCCGTATAAGTTTACAAGTGATGACGATGCGGGAGACATGCTCGCGCTGATGGAAAGGGTCATAAAAAAAGGAATTAACCTTTCGATCATGGCACATTTTTCCCATCCTGTTGAGCTTGGCACAGAGGCGGTTAAACTTGCTATCAAACGATTAAGAAGCTGTGGTGTTCAAATTAGAACGCAATCTCCTGTTTTAAAACACATCAATGATAGCCCTGAAATATGGGCAGAGATGTGGCGCAAACAAGTGAATTTAAATTGTATACCTTACTATATGTTTATACCAAGAGATACAGGTGCGCAGGATTACTTTGCCATAAGTCTTGAACGTGCCTGGCACATTTTCAGAGGTGCATATCAAAAAGTAAGTGGGGTATGCAGAACGGTGAGGGGGCCAAGCATGTCGTGTACCCCCGGTAAAGTTCAATTGCTTGGAGTTTCGGAGGTACATAACGAAAAAGTGTTTGTACTCAGGATGCTACAAGGCAGGAATCCGGATTGGGCAGGCAGACCCTTCTTTGCCCGTTACGATAGCAAAGCGATATGGATAGATGATTTAAAGCCTGCCTTTGCTCAGGAAAGGTTCTTTTTTGAGCAGGAGCTTGAATTAATTCTGGATGAAATGACAGGGATTATTGAATTAAACAGCTTGGAATAGCAAGTGCCTTGTACAAATAATAAGCCCGTATTGCCAATTGGAACCCTTCATTGGTTGTGATATATAACATAGAAGAAAGCCGGTACTATCTTTACAGCCAAATTATATGGGATTAATAAGCAAATCCTGAAAGTCCAAACAACAATTAAGAAGGTAGTTAATCTTCTGTTGCTTCGTAAATGGTATCGCAGGTCCCGGGCACACGCATGGTGTATTCTTCTCCGGTTTCGATGTACACTTTTTGATCGACGGAATCCCCACAAACAATCTCTTTAATTTTTCTGGGTGCATCTTCTTTTGTGTTCGAACAAGAGAAGGCAATACAGATCAAACTGAGAAGGAATACGTTTTTCATTTTGCTGCGTTTTGGTGTAAATCAAAAATAATAATTTAACCTGAAACACAAAGTCGCAAAATAGTAGAAGTACTATTCAGGCTGATAATGTATAAACCAAGGCTAAGTAAGGCCGCCTGTGCTTTGTACGACATTCTTTTTCGGATGACCCAATAATAGAACAGCGTAAGAAATGCAATCACCAGCAATGTGGTTTTAAGAATAAAATACCGAAACAGGGATTACTTAAGTATTTTATCAAAGTTAAGGATTTAGGAAACGGGGGATGACAGGGTGTTTTGTCATTCCGATCCCGATGTTTATCGGGAGAGGAATCTTGGTAAGATTAAAATGCTTGGCTTCTCCAAGATCCATCACTCCGTTCGGGATGACACAAATCCTTTGTCATTCCGAGAGCAGCGAGGAATCTTGGTAAAATTATATGGTTTTAGCTTCTCCAAGATCCCTCACTTCGTTCGGGATGACAGGGTGTTTTTGTCATTCCGAGCGCAGCGAGGAATCTTGGTAATATTAAAATGTTTTAGCTTCTGCAAGATCCCTCACTTCGTTCGGGATGACAAGGTGTTTTTGTCATTCCGAGAGCAGCGAGGAATCTTGGTAAATTTAAAATGTTTTGGCTTCTGCAAGATCCCTCACTCCGTTCGGGATGACAGGGTGTTTTTGTCATTCCGATCCCGATGTTTATCGGGAGAGGAATCTTGGTAATATTAAAATGTTTTAGCTTCTCCAAGATCCCTCACTCCGTTCGGGATGACAGGGTGTTTTTGTCATTCCGAGAGCAGCGAGGAATCTTCGTGAATCCAAGTCTGCCATTTTCATTCTACCTCTCCATTCAAAAACTTCCACTCCGGATTAAAAGAGGTAATTAATTCAATTTTTTTTGACCTTCTCCAACCTTTAATTTGTTTCTCACGTTCGATAGCCTGATAGATGTAGCTGAACCTTTCCCAATAAACAAGATAGAATACCTTATACTTACTTGTAAAGTGATTTTCTCCGTTTACCGCAGCTTCTTTGTGTTCAAACAATCGTCTTTTCAGATTATTGGAAACACCGGTATACAACACTTTTTTATTAATGTTTGTTGTGATGTAAACGAAGTAATTATGCGTCCCAAGGGGTTTCATAGATTAAGGACAGATGATTGTAAAATTAAACTCTTAATCAAAATTGGCAAAGTGAAGATTACTATTTATAGCTTCTGCAAGATCCCTCACTCCGTTCGGGATGACAGGGTGTTTTTGTCATTCCGATCCCGATGTTTATCGGGAGAGGAATCTTGGTAAGATTAAAATGCTTGGCTTCTCCAAGATCCCTCACTCCGTTCGGGATGACAGGGTGTTTTTGTCATTCCGAGAGCAGCGAGGAATCTTGATAAATTTAAAATGTTTTGGCTTCTGCAAGATCCCTCACTCCGTTCGGGATGACACAAATCCTTTGTCATGCTGACGGCAGGAAGCATCTTGCCGGATTCAAATATATTTAGCTTCTGCAAGATCCCTCACTCCGTTCGGGATGACAAGTGGCCTTTGTCATTCCGACGGTAGGAGGAATCTATGAGAATCCAACGAGTTTAGCTTCTCCAAGATCCCTCTCTTCACTGTCCTTGCGCTGCTGTTCGTTTTTAAGGCCCTGAATAAAATTCTCAACGCTGGCCTCATTGACTTTGGTTTTGATTTGCGCGGGTTTTGACATGATTGTTTTTTTTATTCTACCTATGCAAAGGTGTTCTCTTAGCTATATGCGACATTGAGAAAATTCCTTTAATCTTTTAAAAGTTCAAAAATAGAACTCAGATTTGTGTCTGGTTTTATTTCATACGACGAACCCGAAATTATTTTCTGCATATTTTCTTTACGTTCTGTTGTCAGGGGGTGTGTGCTAAGGATGGTAGGAACCGAAAATTTATTTTCTTTTTCCAGTTGTTCAAACAGTTGCACCATTCCATAGGGATTGGCATGGTTGTTCATCAATATGCTCAAACCTTCTTCGTCTGCCTCCTTTTCAAACCGGCGGGAGTAAGAAAGGGAATGAAGTTGCTGGGCATTGTCGGCCAGCACAGCCATGATGCCGTTGACATCACTCAACAAGAGCGAAACCACCATATAACCCGAGAGGTTTCTGCACAACATTTGAATGGAATGCCTTTTGTTTACGTGTGTTGCTTCGTGCCCAAGCAAAGCGATGAGTTCTTCGGGGCTGTTCATGCCATCCAGTATGCCCGAATAAACCACAATTTGCCCGTTCGGAAGAGCAAAGGCGTTCACTTGCTCTGAATGAACAACTGTAAACGTAAGAGCTTTGGTGTTGTTTAACCGGAGCCGGGATGCAAAGGACTGCAAGACTTTGGTTTTTTCAACATCAATTTCTTCTTCATCAATAATACTCTCCATCACGATGTTGCCAATCTCCTCATCAAAACTTTCGGGTAACAAAGTGGCCGCTCTTTCGGCCAGCGGAGGCAAGGCATAAAAATACGCCAGCCCTACCAGGGCAATTAAAACCAAAGCCAGTACCATTAGTTTTGAAAAACCAAGACCCAATAGACGCGAATGAACATCCACGTGTTTGTTTTGTTTCATGGCCTTGATAAAAGCCTGTGAAAACCCGGGGTCTTCTGTTTTTACCAAAGCGCCTGAATGCAGTTGACTTCGGATTTCCAGTACCTGTCCGTAATTTTCAAAGCGCAGCTCACTCAGGGGCCATACCATGGTATTTTCTCCGGCAAACAACAAATGCAGTTCAAGAAAGGGTTCATCAAATTGCAGTACAACAGGGCGTGAGGCCGAAGATTGCCCATCGAAATAAAGTGCCGCAACAGTAGGGTTCATCTTAGGCCAGATCTATTTCAAAAAAGTCCATGGCATCTTCTCCAAAGGCGTTGGTGTATTCTTCTTCGGTTTGGTGAATTTCATCAATGTTGATGTTGCCTTGCATTTGAATGGAATTGCAAATAAATTTTTGGGTGCGCACATCCGCCCAGGCTTTTCCAAAACCCAGGGTGAACACGGTAATCAGCAGGTTACCGGCCAAAAGCAGAAAAAAGCCCCCACCAGTAGCGCTTGAATGGCATTCGATGCCGGTTTCGCCCTTGCTCATTTTCATTTTGTTGATGTAATACTCAAAAATGTCTTTTTGCCACCAAAATAGATAGATGCCCAGGGTGAACAGGGTAAAAATATACCCTTTCAGGTTCAGCAAAAAGTATTCAGACCCTTCTCCTTCGTTCGAAAACTCTACATCCCCGTAACGTATGTGTTGATGGGTGTAACGGCGGAGGTTCATCTGCAACCAGGCCCCATAAATGCCGAAAGTGATGATGGTAAAAAACAACCATTTAAAAAAGTTTTTTACCAACTCGTTTCGATTGCCGCGGTAACCAAAACGTATGCCCCGGTACGAAGTTCTGCTCATTCTGTATCTGAAGGAACCGTGAACCGCAAAAGGAATTATGGCAAAAAGCGCGAGGTATAAATAGAGGATGGCCAGAAGCGGAGATTTCAAATAAGTAAGCAGCAGCATATAACCGCCCATCATCAAAATATAGAACACAATAAGTTTGATAAAGCCCTTGAACATTTCATTACCGGTGCCCGAAAAATGAAACCGTTCGCTGTTCAGTGCGGTGTGCCCGTACATGTATTGCAGGCGTTTGGCTCTGGCCCAGGGGTAATAGATGCCAAAGGTGATAAGCGTCAACAGCCAATTGACAATCATAATGGCAAAGTACTCCGAACCTTTTCCTAAAAACTCAAGGCGGTAATTTTGTGAGGTAGAGGTGTTTTGGTTTGTTGCTGTTTCCATATCAAAAATTAAAATCCCGCCTCCACTTTGGGCTATCGGCTTCTCCCTCCGCCATGGCTCTGCATTGCGGGCCTATAGCGAATGTGTTTAAACTTTACCAGGTCAAGATAAACATTTGTGTTGAACCTGCAAAAAAAACGCCCTGGCTTTGGAGGACGGTAGTGAGCGAAAAATGGATAAACAGAGCCTCGTTTTTTTGTCTAAGGAACGGGGTTCCACAAAAAGGAAATCATTTTAGGGGACAAACAAAAAGCTACGATGGATAGTTAACAAAGGTTTTATGGAATGGCCTTATCCCCAATGTACTTCCCTGCTTTGTAAATAGCAAAGTGCGGCGTTTTGTTGGAGGGATTGCCCATCAACACTTCAAGGCGCTGTTCACTGAGTTCATAGTCCTTTTTTACGGGATGGTAAACGTAATTCAGGTAACAGTCGTATTGATGACTGAACTCAGGATAAAAAGTGATGAAGATAAACTCCGCGTCGGTTCTGTTGGCCCAGCCCATGAGGTTAATGAAAGGACTGGTTTTTTTGAACCGCGTTTTGTACACTCCATGCGCTTTACCAACGGATACAAGGACAATACTGGTGCTGCCAATTTTTTCGGGGAGATCGAGTTCAGGAAAATCATCCTTGGTGCCCATTTTTCTATCACCCAAAAACAGGGTATCAAACACCAGAGCATCCTTTTGGTACATCACCTGCATAAAATCGCTGATGGCCCGGTTGTAAAGCGAGGTGAGTTCCGTTTTACTGAGTTGAGCCGTATCGTGCAGGACTATGCGGTTGGTGTCAGAATTTACAGAAGCAGGCTCGGTTTCTGTTTTCCCGGACGCGTTTTGAGCGGATTCATTTTGGGAGCAGGCGCCAACTAAAAACAGGCTGAAAATGAGAATATGGATATAAACACTTGATTGGCGAATCATCTTAAACTTATTTTACGCGTATACCCTGGCTATTGGCAATGCAGGCATTGCAATACGTTTTTCCATCACAACCAATTACCCCCGGACAATCCATTTTACAAATATCGTTTTTGTGAGCCTGGTACAAGGCCTCATCGTAACAGGTTTTGTTTTTTTGACAGGAGCAAAGACAGATTAAAAAAGTACAAAGAATCAAGGGTTTGAATAAAGCCTTTGTTTTCATGGTATTGGGTTTTCATAATCAACGTTTGAGAGGCCTGTTTTAGTATGTTTTGAAACCTTAAACTGCTTGCTCTTTGTAACGCAGTAGGGACGGGACACATGCACCAAAGTTTATTAATTGCTCTCCCGATATATCGGGATTTTTCTACTCGTCACGAGTACTCGGGATCTGCCCAATAGCGCAAAACCCTTGTTAGCATTGGTCACTACTCGTCTTTTTTATTTTTCTTTTTTCTCTTTTCTTGGTCTTTTGTGATTTTGTCAAGTGTTTTCATTGGTACTACTGTTAGTTGGTTTGTTTCACAATTCCAAATGTTCAGGTATTTTTCGGAAACAACATTATAAGTTTTCCACCTTGCAAACTTCGCGTAAAGCATCAAGGTGCAAATGTCTGTTGATGTAATAAAGTCGCCTGTTTCTGGTAAATGACTATGCACTGCACCCACAACTTCATTTCCATCTACTGTGTTTCCGTATTCAATAGGAATTATGTTTTTATGAAGTTGCTTTTTTGTTAAAAGTTTGTTGTTTTTGTCAAAGGTCAACAAGTAGTCATTACCAAAAATTACAACGCCGCTTTGTTGTGGTCCCGTCAAAATGTAAACTTTCTTTTCTTGTCCGTTGATTAGCGGAATTATGTTTGGATTGGTGTTTTTGTAAAACTTGAAAAGTCCGTCTGTGTTTGTGTTCAACTCGTCTAATGCAATTTTTCTGATTTGAAACAAGGCGATTTCAGTTTTATTCAAATCCCTTTTTGTTAAATCAATTGTTGCGGTCTTTACGTTGTAAGTGCTGTCAAACGTAATTGTCCCGATAACTTTTGGATTTTCTGCTATTGAAAAGAAAACACACTTTACAATATCGATTTCGGTGTAAGAAAAATAACCTCCAATATTTTCTCTGTCTTTGTAGTTTTCTAAAAACAAATCTGTCCCATACCAAGAAGCCATTTCCGACTTGTAGAGTAATTTTCCTTCGGTTACAATTGCTTGTGCTTCATCGGTTGGATTTTTTTGTCCAAATACACTTAAGGTTAAAAGTGTCAAAAGGATTGTCATTGTTTTGTTCATATTGCGGTGTCTGATATTTATGGTTACTGCTCATGTTTGGCCGCTAGCCGCCAGCCCCTTAAGAATATTGCAACTGCTACAACGACCATCTGTATACCGTGAAGATAAAATAACTAACGCAAAAGCGCAAAAGTTTCATGTGCGAAGCACGCCTAAATTTAAACAGCGTTTTCTTACGAGAGGCTGTTCTTGTCCGAATGGCGCTAATCGGGTGTTAGCAGCAGCACTTCGTTCATTCTCGTCGATGCAATAATTATTTTTTAATAAATACTTTTTTAGAAGCGTCAAAAGCAACCAATCCAATAATGCTGTCAGAATATTTGTTAGAGTTTTGTAATTCTAAGTTAACCACAAAATTATAGTTATTAGTGTCATTCTTGAAGTTATAAGTTTTAGTATCGAAGAGTATTTTTTTTGATGGGTATCCGAGGTTTGTAAATCGAACGGTATAATTAGTATTAAGGTCAAGATAAAATACTATTGTGTCGTCCTCAACATTTATTTCTTGATAATGACTTTTGCTGTCAAGAATGATTTTACTTTGTGTTTTCAAACTGTCATTGTAATTAACTAAAGCAGTAACCTTCAAATGGTAGTCTGGTTTTTCACTCTCATTGAACCAATTTAATGGTGAAGATCTTCCATTTATAAGAACAAATAAAAAATTGAAAATTAGGCTGAATAGGAGCGCCATAGCCAATAAAAGTTTACTTTTTGAATTTTCTGAAATAATTATGAAAATGCTAAATGAAATTCCAAAAAATATATTGATCAGAGTTTGTAAAAACACTATCACAATTATCCATGGTTCATTTTCAGAATCAAGTGTAAAATAGTAATGTGAGGTTAATTGAACTATTAAAAGCCAAAAAATAAATGAAACTATTACTAATAATTTGTTCAACAATGAAGTATTAGTTCAAACGTTTTGCAGCTACTGGTAGTTTTTTGCTAAGTCCAATTTACGCATTTGAGCGCTAACCCACAAAAAATCACCAGTAGGTACTGTTACCAGTCTGCAAAGGCGCACACAGCTTACGCGCCGCTTGGGTGTCCGCTTTAAATAACGGTTATTTGATGTTGTACCAAAACTTCGTAAGCACTTTCAAATGCTTTAATTCCGTCTGCCCATGAAGGAAATTGATTTTTATTATGCATGATCATGTTCCGAAATTTTCTTCCTAACTGAAGTTTTTCTGTATCTATTTGTCCGAGGTTTTTAAAAGTAGCTAATTTGTCAATTACATTTATTAAATCTTCTCTTTCGTTCAAAAGCTTGTCATTGTTTGCGTGCATTCTTAAACTGATTTCAAATAAAACAATCTTACCATAAGTTTCATTTGAAATGTCTGTGTCGGGAATTGAGCCGTATTCTGATAAACAGTTTTTATAAAATATAACCAATGAAGGTCCAGCTTTAAGCAAACCACCAAAATCACAGTCGTCTTTTGTTGGTGTGTTGTCGGTTGTAATATTGCCTGCGTTATAAGTAACCATAAATGGTATTGGTCCTTTAACCATGTTCAAGAATTCAAAGTAGTTGCCGTGTCGAATTGCGGCGAATTCGTTTTTAAATTTTGTTATTGTCTTACCAGATTTAATTACTTTAAGCATATAACCAACTGTTGGCTCGATAATTAATATTTTATTGTTGTCATTACTCATTTTCGCTCATTTTCACCTTGTTCTTTCCGTATTTTATTTTCAACCTTAATAGCTTCTTTTTCTTCGGGATCGAGAACGATTTTTTTTGGATATGGATCAAAAGGCCTACGGGTATGAACCTTTTCAACAAAGGAAGAGAATGTGTACGGATTAATTAAACAACCACTAAAAACTTTAAGAGTGAAATTGTAATTGAATTGTTTTTCTTTCTTTTTCTCTTTGTCACATAAATATACGTAAGCCATATAAGCATATCCCCTTATTACAGATTTTTCATTTTGATTGGCTAATATTGATAATAGTTCGACCTCCGTAGCTGCTTTTGTCAGCTCGGCATATGTGAGGTACATATTGGAAATTCTACTTCCTTCTCCAATAGTTCTAAATTCAAGAGTCGTCGAGTTGCCTACAATTGAGTCCATTTTAGTCAAAACAGAATTTGTCGCTGATGAAAGATTTTGTCGATACAGCAATTGTCCGAAAGTTGTCGAGGCGATAAGATTAAATATAATTATTAATGTCCGCATGATTATTTGTCTACCGATGTCTGTCCGCCTTTGTTGCTGGTAACGTTTTGCCAACTGGCGCTCGCCGGCTTACGGAGAACCAGTCTGAAGCTAAAGATAGAAAATTTGTCCGGATGTTAAAACACCTGACGCAGGCCCGCCACTATTGTCCCGGTGCGAAGCACGCCTTTTTATTAAACAGGGCCTGCATACGAAAAGCTGTATTTTGTCCCGGTGGCGCCAGTTGGCTGTTAGCGCCTCGTTGCTTATGTCTTTTGGGTGGTGAGCAAACCCTTTTGTGTGTGTGTCCGCAAGAATATAAAGCTAGGTCCTACTTTTTAGTTTTCTTTTTGGATTTCGATTTGCATGAAAGAAAGAATGGACGATAACGGAACTGTCAATGATTTCGTAAATAATAAAATAAGGAAACCGTTTGAATACTGCTTCTCTATAATGCTTGTACTTACGTTGAAACAGATATGGATTTTGTTTAAGCTTTTCCATTAAATAGTCTGCTTCTTTTTCGAATTTCTCTCCTAGTCCTGGCTGTTGTTCTTCGTAATAATGAAAGGTCGAAGAATATTCTTCTTCTGCAAGATTGGTTATTTCAAGTTTGAAAGTCACGGAAGATTATGATGTTCGCGCTCGTTTTTTTACGTCGGCCCATGAAGATGTCTTGAGCTTACCTTGTTTGAATAGAGAGGAACGTCTTTCGATCTCGGTTTTTTGCTCCGAGGACATTAAACTATTACCTTCCCCGTCCTCGTAAATTTTAAGCATTTTATAAACTGCCTCAATAACATTGTCCTCGGCGTGGTTAATGTACTCTATTACTTTTCTCTTTAAGGTCTTTGAAGTCATGGTCGATAGATGTTGGTCCTAAACTACGAAAATATTTTGGGATTTTAAAGTGTATTTCTGTCTGCAGGAAACCTGTGCATTGGTCCGTCAGCAATGGGCGCTAACTTATAGCTACCCGCCACAAACCCGAATTTAATCATTTGTAAGTAATTGTAATTGTTTAAAATTGCCTGGCAAGGCATCAGTTTACCTCCAACAAGTGCAGGCCGGGCCTGCCCGCCCTGTCGCAGCTCTTTGCTTCGGCAGGCGAGCCTGCCCGCCCAGTCGAGCTCTTTGCTTCGGCAGGCGGGCCTGGCTGCCCTCTATAACAACCGGGTGCCCGGCACTGCCTGTTGTGGAAACGCCGGGCCTGAGTGGTTTTGTATTTCAAAAACCATTTACCAATTCCCTCACAGCCACGGCTTATTCTAACATAAAAGAAGAAAGAACGTAGTATAAAATTAAAAGGCGGGCCAACTAAATCCTATAGGTAGTTTTACTCAAATATTGGGGGGAGCAGTAACTGAAAAAAACCCTTAAGGGGATTAAAAATGAGTTTCACAATAAAGGCTACTATAGAGCCGGCCCCTGATGAACCGGCCCCCGAGTAGTGAAAAAAAATTGCGCCAACGGTGGTCAACTAACCGAGGGAACTCGAAACAGATGGCACAACACAAACACCGGTTCGAGTTCCAACCACCGCGCCCTTGTTAAGGCTTTGGCGCAATGCAAAGAACGTCTGAGCATAAAGGTAAAGCCGGGCACCTCCAAAACCTATAGGTACTTTTACTCAATTTCAGGGGGGGGGTAATAAAAACGCGGGCGCAAACAATGGCCTACACTTTTACCAGCTGGTGCCTGAGGGCATAATTCGTGAGGGCTTGCGCGTTTTTGGTTTTGGTGCGTTTCATCAGGTTAAACCGATGGTTATCTACCGTTTTTTTGCTGATGCAAAGCTGTTCGGCAATTTCACTGCTCGATTGCCCCCTGCAAATCAATTCCAGTACCTGCAGTTCTCTTTCACTGAGTTTTACTCCTGGAAACTCAATGATTTCAGGAGCGGGGGCGCTTTTGTTGCTGATAAATTTAGCCATGGCCTCACTTACCGCGGCCTCCAGGTAATACCCGCTTTCGTGCACCTCGCGTATGGCTTCCACAATTTTTTCTATGTCGCTGTACTTGGATAAAAACGCCCTGGCCCCTTTTTTAATGAGCTCCATCATATAAACATCCCGCGCGTGCTGGCTCACCACAATTACTTTTACGCTGCGGTACCTTTGTTTAATTTTCGATAACACCACATCCCCATTCATCACCGGCATTTCAATGTCGAGCAACAAAATGTGGGGGCGCTCCAGCTTCAAATGCTCCATCACTTCCCTGCCATTGTTAGCCTCAAATAAAATCTCTATGTCCTTGTAATCTTTCAGCAGTGCAATCAGGCCCTGGCGAAACAATACATGATCTTCAGCAATGGCTATGCGAATGGGGGCTTTCATGAGAGAGGGGATTTTAATTCGGGTTCAGGCAATGGCAGGCTCAGTTGGGTATAAGCCAAAGCCTCCTTGTGCGAGTAATGAATGCTGCCGTTCAGAAATTTGATACGGGCTTTGATGGATTTTAATCCCAGCCCGTCGGAGTTGTGCGCAAACTGTTCCATGTCCTCCTCACTCACAATTTTGCCATCGTGCCTCAGGGTTATATGAATGGCTTTTTCCTGCCTCAGAATTTGCAATTCCAATTTTTGACAGCCCGCGTGTTTAATGATGTTGTTAATGAGCTCGTGGCAGAGGCGGTTGATGTTCAGCAATTCTTTTTTTGAGAACAGGCTTTCAAATTCCACACCTCCGGGGTTCGAAAATCGGGTGCTGATGTGCTGTGATTTGTGTATCATCTCCAAATCGTTTTGCAGGGAGCGTGATAAACCAAACAGCATCATAAACCTGGGTGTGAGTTCGTACACCGAGGTGGAGAGGCCTTCAATGGTTCTTTCCAGGAGTTTGGCGTTTTCTTCATTCACCTGCAAAGGCAAGGAACCCGGCTCCAACATTTTTTTCTGCCGGCTCAGGTTTTGTTTCAGCAACACCAGGTTCATGCTCAGTTCGTCGTGCAGGTTTTTGGCAATGCGTTCCTTTTCTTTTTCCTCGGCCAAAGCAATGGCTTCAAACAATTCCTGTTGCTGTTTTTGCTCCAGGGCCATTAAGTCGAGGGCATTTTGATGCATTTTATTGCGGTGGTTCAGCACCACCATCACAATCAGCACCACAAAAAACACAGCGGCCAATGTACCTGCCAGTACAAACCCGGCTATTTCCGACTGATTTTCCATAGGCCAATGCCAAGTAACAGGTTGTACGTGATATTAATCAACATGTGAACGACCATCATAAAATGCCTTAAAAACTCAGGAGCGTAACGTACCGTATTTTCGAACATCAGAAAAAACAAACAGCCCCCATAATACAAAAAAACGCTCAAATTGATCCAAAAAAAAGAAGAGGACATTGTTTCCTTTTTGCCCACACCGCTTTGCATACGGTACAATACCACAGCGCTGTAAAACAACACCTGCAGGGCAATGGCGGTGTTCAGCACTTCGTTTGACCATTGGTAAATAAGTTTAAATACCGTGAGCACCACAAAACAGCTAAAGCCAAACACTACACTCAGGCGAAAGGCTTTGGTTTCTCCTTTCAGGTAATACATAGGGACCAAAAAAAAACCTTCGGCAAGGGTGTAAATAAAAAAAAGCGGGACGCTGCTTTTTTTCTGGTGCAGGTAAAATATTCCCAGTACCTCCAGCACCGCGGCAAAACAAAGCAGGGCAAACAATAGCTTCATGGCTTTGTCCAGGGCCTTGAATCGCCGGATGCCCGCGTAAAGGGGCACCAAAGCACTGAAAACAGAGAGGTAATATAAAATGGATACAAACACCTTAGCTGTTCAGGGGATTACCGGCACTGCAGTCGGTAGGACAATTAAGTGAACGTTCAGCAAGTAGTCCGTTATAAAGGTCATTACCGGCCGAATTGACACCTGTAATCACCAGCTGTTTTTCTCCATCGTCCTTTAAACCATAATAAATGCGTATGCCCACACAGCCTTCCTGTTCCATGATGGCCTGTATGGCGGCACCTCCAAAATAATGCGCAATGGTAGCACTTGTGCCTGCCGCGTTTCGGTAGTTTTCAGTTAAATGGGCTGCTTCGGTTAAGCTGATGTCGTGGTTTTCGTTTCCTGTTAATGACATACTCAAGGGTTTAGGTAAAGCGCGGTTCAAAGGAGTATAAGCGCCTGCTGTAAAAATAGGAAAAGACCTGATTTTGGAAAGCCTGACTTTTTAAGCCTGGGTTAAATAGTGTACCATGTCGTGAAGTTATTGTTATTAACTACAGGGCCCGTGTTTATTATAATTATAGGTATTTATACCTAAAAAATGAAGAACGAAAAAGGCACTTTCATCCGGGAGCCTACATTTTTACACTTCGGTTTCAGGCTTTGTAATGAAGCGTAACCTTTTAATTTCCAGCCTAAGCAAAGCCTGTAACTGCATGGTGAAGGGAAGCTCAGTTCAAAGTCCTGACGGTTTTCTCTTAACTGGAGCTGAGAGTGTTCGTTTATTAATTGGACCCTTGGCCCGGACCCTGCTCTCTGAAATAGGTTTTGTACAAGTGAAGGGTATATTTCGAAGCCTGTTCCAGATGTTCTTCACTTTCGCGCAGGTGTTTTTGTTGCCAGAGGAGTTTACCCATGTAATACCCAAACACCTGATGGCAGTCATTGGCATATTTTTCTTTGTCGAGGTAATGCTGTCTCCAGAATTCATGAATGCTGGGACTTGGGCTGAGCAATTTGCCGGGGAACATACGCTTGAGGGTTAAAAAACGTTTGTAGGCCAGTTCAGTCGACTCGCATTTGTGTTTGCTCCAGGGCCGTTTGCCCGAAGGATCTTGTAATTTTTGTTTCACCGGATGGAGGTCGAGTGCGTAGATGTCTTCGCAATACAAACTACCCAAACCGTTAATATTTAACAGAAAAAATTCTTCTTCCCTGCTTAAAAGTTCATTTTTCATAGCATTTGAATTAAGTACAACAGCGTATCAGCACGGTTTCAAAACCTAAAACGTTTGTTTGGCTAAAATTAGAGAGGGGAGAGGAAAATAGAAATAGGTATAAATACTCAATTTTCGGGGGGGGGAGTTGAAAGAGTTAAGTCATAAGTTATAAGTCAAAAGTTGGCAGGAGGCAGTAAGCAGTTGGCAGTAAGCAGTTGGCGGTAAGCAGTTGGCAGTAAGCAGTCGGCAACATTGAACTACTTTGAACCATTTGAACAAATTGAACCACCTTGAACCTTTTTTAATTAGGCAGTCGGGGATTTAGACCACTTAGACACTAAGCGCACTAAGTTACACTAAGAGAAATAACACTGTGCTGCTCATTTATATAAGATTGAAGCATCATTAACCTCTTACGCTGAGCAGCTTGCCCTGTCTATATCGATGGGGAGTCGAAGCGTTGAACAACCATGAACCACCTTGAACCTTTTTTAATTAGGCAGCTTCGAACCTTCTAAACCCTTGTGCTGAGCTTTGCACTGAGTTTATCGAAGTGTTGTCGAAGCATCAATCTTTTAAACCTTATAACCTTTTGGGCTATTCGTGTAATGTAGGCGTAGTGGTAAATTCGTGTAATCAGTGTAACCTGCCCGCTGCAGCACAAGCCATTGCCTCGGCAGGCGGGTTAGTGGCTTTTTTAAATTCAAGATCGAAAATCCTGAACGAAGCGTAGCTGAGCATCAGGATTCAAGATTCGAAATTCAAAATCGGATTTAGACAGTGGAGAACTTTCTAAAGCTTTGTCCGCCGAAGCTTTAGCGAAGGCGGGTTCTAAACCCTTGTCTACCGAAAACCAATCACCTAAATCCTAATTCCAATCACACACACGTCATCCGTTTGATCTTGTTTGTTTTTCCAATTGCTGAAGGTGGTACCTATGTGTTGGGCCTGTGTGCGCATGTCCATGTGATGAGAGGAAACAAGCAAATCGGCAAAACGGTTGTATTTGAATTTTTTTCCTTCGGGTCCGCCAAACTGGTCGGGGTAGCCATCGGTGAACAAATAAAAGAGACTGCCTTCAACATAAGGGATTACGTGATTGGTAAAAGGTTTAAACTTTTCTGATTTACCAATGGGTTGTTTGTCGGCTTTTATTTCATGAAACACCCCGTTTTGTATGTACCACAGGGGGTTGTTGGCCCCGCTCCAGGCAATGGTTTTATTCTTCAGATCAAACACCATAAGCGAAACATCCATCCCGTCTTTTACATCTTCACCGCTTTTTGAAAAAGTATCGAGCACCAATTCCCGGGTTTTGTCGAGAATAAGGGAAGGTTGTGTCAGATGGTATTCTTTTACACTTCGGTTCAGCGCATTGCTGCACACTACCGAAACAATGGCCCCGGGTACCCCGTGTCCCGTGCTGTCGGCAGCGGCAATAAAAAACAAATTCTGTTTACTGTCGGTTATGTGCTCCGCCCAGTAAAAATCGCCGGCAACTATGTCTTTGGGCTGGTAAAGTATGAAGTTGTTCGGGAAGTGTTTGTTCACCAATTCAAGAGGAGGTAATATGGCCAATTGTATGTGTTTGGCGTATTGAATGCTGTCCAGAATTTCTTTTTGTTTTTGATCCACTATGTGTTTTTGCCGGGTTATCTCGGCATTCTTGAACTCCACTTCTTTTTTCTGTTCACTGATCAGCACATTGGCTTTTTTGGTTTCCCTGAAATTTTTATACGCAATGAATGCAAAAATGGCAATGCAAAGGGAGGCGAAGGCCGCGAAGTAAAGCAAACGGTTTTTGGCTTCGTTTTTGTGTTTCGCTGAATCGAGAAGAAGCGACTGGTTTTTGATTTGCAGTTCTTTTTTCTCGGTTTCGAAAAGGGTTTGCAACTCCAGTATGGAGCGTGCATTGGAGTTTTGAAAAAGCGTGTCCTTCAATGTAAAGGAGGAATACAGGTGATCGAAGGCTTTATCAGGTTGTGAGAGGGCTTTGTAACACAAGGCGAGGTATTGTTCGCAATCGCTTTGAACGCCCAGGTCCCTGGCATTTTGAGCCAAAAGCTGCGCTGTATCGAGATAGAGTATAGCGTTTTTATAATCTTTGCGGTTGTGTAAAATTAAACCCTTGCTGCGGTAGGATTTGAGTTTAAAGGGGTCGTAATTAAATTGCAGGGCAATGTTAACCGTTTTGTTTATGTAATGCAGGGCGCTGTCGCTTTGGTTTTTGTTTCGGTAAGCCTGTGCCATGTTTTCATATAAAAAAAAGAGGGCATAGGTATTGGAAAGTTTAAGGGCCAGCTCGGCTCCGGTTTTTGCAGCTACCAAAGCGCCATCGAAGTTTTTCTGATCCAAAGCAATGTTAGAAAGCAAACTGTAATTGTTGGGAATCTGACTAAGGGTGTTGGAGCGCTGGAAATACTCATTGGACCTCAGGCCATATTCCGAGGCTTTTTCATAATTCTTCAAGTGGTAATTTGATACGGCCAGGTTATAATAGCAGGTACCCAGGGGTTTTTCCAGTTTAAGTTCTTCATACAGGGGGATGGCTTTTAAAATGTGCTGAACCGAGAGGTAATAGTTTTGCATTTGGTTGTACACGTTGCCGATGTTTACGTAACTGTTGGCAATCGATTCTTTGTCTCCGGCCGATTCGCCCAACTTTACATTTTTAAAATGGTATTCAAGGGATTCTTTGTTTTTTCCAATCTCCCCGTAAACAGCGCCAATGTTGTTGTTACAGCTGATCATGCCTTTGGTAAAATTGGCTTTTTCAAAAAAGGGATAGGCTTGTTTAAAGTAAATAATGGCAGAATCGTATTTCTGGGTGTACAAACACATGCGGCCTTTGTGATTAAAATAATAGCCTATGCCTTTGTTGTTTAAGGAGCTTTTGGAGAGGGCAAACCCTTTTTGGGCCCATTTGCCTGCTGAATCCAGGTTGATTTGCTCGTAAGCGTATACGATGCGGTTGATAAGGTTCACCCTGCTTGTGTCGGTTTTGGTTTTTGAATATACACGGGTTAAACTGTCGATTTGTGCTGTGCCAAAGCTGTAGCTGAGCACAAACAAAAAGAACAGATGGTTTTTTAAAAATTTAAAAGGGCGAATTGGAGAAAACGGGTCAAACATAGAACTTACCTTTAATTGTATAAAAGTAGTTCATTTTTGTGGAATCAATTCTGATAGTTCTGAAGGGTTTGAGTTATGCGGGGTTCCTCTATACTTTAACCATTATCTGAAGGTGTTGAAGTCCTTGCTTTAAATTTAAAACAGCCTGTGTTGCATTAATTCCGTGGCAGCTTATTCGAATTTTAAAGGAATGAAAAAGCCCACCTACGCTCCACAAGGAGCTTCGGAGAATGCGGATTTATTTATAAGGTTTTTCCCAGCGGAAAAAAATCTCTACTAACCCCTCGTCAACATGCAAAAGTGAGCATTTTCGAACATTTTCGACCAAAACCTTACTGCGATTCCTAACTCCAAAAGGCCACCTATTTAATCCTTGCCCTCATCACCTGCTTCCGGCTCCGACTTTTTTATAAAATTCCCCTTTTCATCAAATAGTACATCAAACTCTTCTTTGTCTTTACTCATTTCGGCTTCGTACATAACTTTCCCGGTTGAATCAGTGATTTTTGCCGCTTCGGTTAATTTATATCCTGCATAGGTTTTTGCACAATAGTCTGTAACTGCCTTTGGAAGGGTGGATGTCCTAATTTCTTGTTCCAGTTCCTTGAAGTTTCCACCGGAATCAAAAACAGCGGAAGATTCTACCTTGTTCAAATCAAATTCTGCTTCATAATCCGCCCCTTCTTTCTCCCATTTTTCAACCTTCGCTCCGGGATATTTTTTTGCAAAGGCGCTTTTTACACTTTCAGGAACATCTGATTCGTTCATTTTCTGTGCGCTGGCAAGGCTAACATTTAGTACCATTGCCAATAAGATTATTGTTGTTTTCATCCTTTTTGGTTTTAAGTTTAAGTACGAAGTAAAACTTCAAATCTTAAGCAATTCTTTAGTAAGTAGTCAAAATTTATAGTTATACCCAATTCTAATGACCTGAGTCTCAAAATAATCAGTACTAACATACATGAATCCGGCACCTTGTATGGATTTTTTAACCTGCATGCTGTTTAGCATATCTGTGGCATTCACAAATACTTCGCCTTTCCCTTTTTGAATTTGTTTTTTCATCCCAAAGTCCAGTGAAAAACGAGCTCCAATTTTACCTTGCGGAATCAAATCGGGAGCAAGAAAAATAGAAGTAATCTGTATATCAGTATTCTTTTTCAAGTGTATTAAAACATTTAGTTTTGAATTCCAAGACAAAAGCGATTGCCTTCCTGCTGAGTAAGTATTTGGAGTTGGATATTCGGTGTAAACTGAAAATGCTTCTATACTATTTTGATAACCGGTAAAATTCATATTTACCGTTACCAATTTCATAAAGTCCTGTGAATACAACAATTCAATTCCTGTATTATAACTCCTGCCAGCATTTTGCATAATGGAGTAGATAAGCTTACTTCCTGGCACTACACTGGCAATTCTTGTGATTGTACCATCTATAATTTTATGAAATCCTGCTGAATAAAAATAGCCGGACTTCCAATTGCCTTTGTATCCTAATTCAAACAAGTTAGTGAATTGCGGACGCAGTGCTGGATTACCAACCTTTATGATTTCTGCATCATCGTACTTTGGAAAAATTCGTATATCGACTTCATTAGGTCGATCAACACGACGATTGTAGAAGAGAGAAAGCTTGTTATTGTCATTAACTTTATAAGCAAACCGAACATTCGGGAATGGTTGCGTATAATTGTATCCATTGCTTTTGTATGTTGGGTGATTCGGATTCACTAAATAGTCCACTTGCACATATTCAACCCGAATTCCGGCTTCCAGTTCATATTTTATGTTTTCAAGTATGTAGTTTCCATACAATGCTGGTATTGTTTCTTTATAGGTCGCCCAACCTCCTGCTGCTGAATCCAGAGGAGAATTGAGTCCCGGAAAAAAAAGCATATTTGTAGGTATGTTACGGTATCTGAATTTTGCTCCTGTTTCGAGTCTGCCAAATTTCAGGGGCTTTACATAATCCAAATTAAAATCTGCAACATGCTCGTCAGAAATTAACTTAAAAGCATCCTCCCCTGAATAAGTTGGCATCACATTGGTAAAGTAATATTTCTCATCCTCCCTATGAAATGTGTAATTGAATCCTGCGTTCAAGGTATGACCAACTTGTTTGAATTTATGCAAATAAGAGGAGGAGGCAGTTGCAGTCGTTTTTAATTCATCCTCTAAAAATTTCCATAAACGATACCTGTCGGTTAAGTCGGAATTGAAAAAGGCCTGTTCACCATGATCAATTATTCGCTCTGAACTAAATAAACCTGAAACAGTAAATTGGTTGTATTCATTCACGCTAAAGTCAAAGCCAAATCTTCCGGTCGCAACTGTTGTATTGCGGTTTCTTCGTGTTTGCTGCCGGATCACAGCACCATCATCGTAATAACGATCAACAAATTCATTCTTATTCAGTGTATTATTTAGCAGATAATCTCCCTGTAAAAATATATTGATTTTTTTCTTCTTAAAATTGATTGAAAGAGATGGATTGACTTTGGGCGTGAGTTGATATTGAGGAGCAATTGTCGGCAGATTTTCCTTTTTGACCCATAAGGCTCCCAAACCAACTGCTAAACCAGCCTTGCCGTTAAATCCATCTTGTTTGTTCTTTTTGTAAACAATATTAATAATGCCTGCATTGCCGTTTGCATCGTACTTCGCGGAAGGATTATTGATAATTTCAATTTTTTCTATTGCTGATGCGGGGATGTTATCCAAGCTTGCCTGACTGCCAAATCCGGTAAGTGCCGTTTGTTTTCCATCTATCAATACTACAACTTTGTCGCTTCCTCGTATCTGAACTTTGCCATCCTGAACAGTTACGCCCGGCAAATTTTGTACGGCTTGCAAAACAGTACCACCGTTTTGGGTGAGGTTGTTTTCAAGGGTATACGATTTTTTATCCATCTTGCCAGTAACTTCATCTTGTTTGGCAGTAACCTCAACTGCTTCTAAAATTTTAGCATCTTCTGACAATTCAATGGTACCTGCATCCAAAAAGGAATTCAAATTCCCTACGAAAAGAGACTGTCTGTATGTTGCGTATCCAATAAAAGAGACTTCAATGTAACACTTCCCTTGTTGAATGTTGTTTAAGGTAAACCTACCCTCTTCGTTTGTAATAGTGCCTGCAATTAAAGAACTGTCTTTTTCAGATTTAATGGTCACGCTTACATAGGGAAGGGGATTGGTTGTGCTTTTTTCCTTTACAACTCCAGAAACGGAAGCATTTTGAGCATAGGATTGAAAACCAAAAAAAACGAAAATTAAAAACTGACCTGGAATTTTTGACCTTAAAGAGAAATTCACTGATGTTTTCATGAAACAAAACTACCGCACAATTCTAAAGCAAATCTTTATGTAAAATCTACTTTAAAGCGATGAAGTGAGTCGGCATAACTGTAACTTACTTTAAAGCCATACAAGTTAGTAATTCCGTTAACGATTGAGAGCCCAAGTCCCAATGACTCTTTTGAAGCATCATTCTTTTTAAACCGAATGAACATGTCTTCTTTAGGAATATTGAGAGGTTCTCCTGTATTGGATATTTCTAATTGATTGTGTTTTATGGCTATTATTATTTTCCCCTCGCTCTTATTGTGCCTTATTGCATTTTGTAAGAGATTTGTAAGAAGAATTTCTGCTAAAGCCGGGTCCATCTTAACATATAGATCCTCGCTCGACTCTATGTTCAAATGAATACTTTTCGATTGAATTACTTCAGCAAAATTGCCGGTTACTCGTGAAACTATTGTTTTAATACTTACTGTTTCACTATCAACGAATTGATTATTTTCAATTTTGGAAAGCAATATCAAAGCTTTATTTAGGGAAGATAATTTTTTGACGGTGTTCTCAATCGTTTGCAGCTGGTTCATTTCTTCCTCCTTCAGGTGCGGGGACTGCATTAATAAGCTCAGATTTGCTTTAACTACAGCCAAAGGCGTCTGCATCTCATGTGATGCATTCTCAGTAAACTCCTTCTGTTGGATGTAATCTAAATAAAGCTTATCCGTCATTTTATTGAGTGCTTCATTCAGTTGATTGAACTCAATAGTGTTTTCAGAATTAAAATGTTGCTGTTCATGGCGCTTTATGTCATATTTCTTAAGCTGCGAAAGTGTAGAGTAAAAAGGTTTCCAGAGAGTTTTGGAAAGTAACCAGTTCACAATAACAAAGGAAAGAAACAGTAATCCAATAATCATCGTAAAAGTTGCCAGAATACCTTCCAATAATTCTTCTTCCTCCATGGTAGTTTTGAGAAGAGTTATTTGAAATGTGCTCCCATTAAAGGAAAAATAAGTACGGAGCATACGTGCACTGACTGATTCACCTTCCTCTATATTGAACACCAGTGTATCTGAATACCCTGATTTTAATTTAGCACCTGAAGACAGTTTAATGTTGGAAAGACTGTCAACACTTAAATATACAGGGTATGATGTGTTTAAAGATTGAATTAATTTTTCTGCCTGTGCTTTATCACTTGCTAAGGTTTCATCGGTGCCATCCCTAAGTTCGGTTTTAATTAGGAAATAGGATAGAAGTCCGGCAACCAACAGTAAAGGAAGGCTTACAAGCAGGTAATAGATGAGCGTTTTACTGATCAATTTCATCCATTTACCTTAAAATTATATCCAATTCCATAAATTGTCTTTATATAATCTGCACAACCCTTTTCAATAAGTTTTTTTCTAAGATTTCTTAAATGCACATAAATAAAATCATGACTATCCATTTGGTCGGAATCATCTCCCCAAAGATGTTCTGAAATCGTGTTCTTTGAAATCACTCTGTTTTTGTTTGAAATAAAAAACAAAAGGAGGTCATATTCTTTTGCTGTTAAATTAACAGATTCTCCATTCACTTTAACCTGTCTTTGCTCAGGACTAATTTCAATTTCATTGATAGTAATATATTTATTCCCGTCAAAATTTCTTCTTCTGATGAGTGCTTTGACGCGTGAATTAAGCTCAGCCAAATCAAATGGTTTTGCCAAATAATCATCAGCACCCAAATCGAGCCCCCTAATTTTGTCGGTTGAGGAATTCTTGGCCGAAATTATAATAATTCCCGCCTTAGAGCCTTTATCTTTCAATTGCTTTACTATATCCAGTCCACTTCCTGCTGGAAGGGTTATATCTACTAAAATACAGTCGTAATCATAAACTCCTGCTTTTTCAGCTGCCTTATTAAAATCGGCAGCAGATTCAACAACATATCCTTCCTGATGGAGGTAATGTTTAATCGTTTGTCGTAGCCCCGCCTCGTCTTCTATTAATAGAATTTTCATTTCTTAAATATACGCTTAGAATTCTTAAGAGAATCTAAAGAGCAAGCCAGGGTTGCTCTTTGATTTTTTGTTTAGCGCTTCTATTTATCATAGAAGGTTACATCCTATTCCTCTTGGAATGAGATTACAGCTACGCAATGATCTCTTCTAACCAAGCGTCAACATGCAAAAGCCAATGCTGCGCATAACCTGTTTTTAGAGAAAGGAAGAGCATCATGAAGGTGATTATTGCTGTTGCAATGATCTCTCCTAACCAAGCGTCAACATGCAAAAGCCAATGCTACGCATTGGTTTTTTGTTTTGCGCTTTCGCTTATGAAAGCAAGCTTTCAACGCTACTGCGCAAAACAAAAAAGCCAACCCTTCGGGCTGGCCTTTTGCATCCATCTGTGGATCCGGAGAGATTCGAACTCTCCGGGTCCACTCTAAGTATCAGTGTTTACGGGGCTTTCAGGGCTTCAAAATCTTGCATTTTGAAGCATTTTCGAACAAAACCTTACTCCAATTCCTTACTCCAGAAGTCCACTGATTTTGTATAATAACAGAATGAATAGTCCAGTTATTGCATTGAGGGACATTTTTGATTTCCATAGGTGCAAAACACACAGCAATCCCCTTCCTTTGGATGCAGAACAGCCTGGCATTTTTTGCAAGTATAGGTCAGCAAACAAACATCCGTTGGCATGGTCTCTGATTTTTTATAGCCGCATTTCGGACAGGTAATTTCACATTGCCTGGCACTTGTTAATTGTTGCGCAACACTGTCAATCTGGCCCTTTTCATTGCAGCATGAATCTACAACCGGATGCCCCAAGAGATCAACTTCGTCCTTTTGCTGCTGACTATTACAACCAATAAAATAAAAGCTTGCAAATAGTAATACAGCCATAAATAATCTAGCAAATACCTTTTCTTTCATCATAAAAGACCCAACTTTATTGCAACGACTAAACCTTAATTTTTTGAACCCGTACAGCATTTAATATAGCTAGTAAAGCCACGCCCACATCTGCAAATACGGCTTCCCACAATGTGGCAATACCACCAGCACCCATTATTAGAACAACAATCTTTACACCCATTGCCATTGTAATATTTTGCCAAACAATTTTTCTGGTTGCTTTTCCAACCTTTATTGCCGTAACAATTTTAGAAGGCATATCATTTTGAATCACAATGTCTGCTGTCTCAATGGCCGCATCACTCCCTAAACCACCCATTGCAATTCCTGCATCAGCAAGGGCAATTACAGGTGCATCGTTCACTCCATCACCAACAAAAGCAAGGGTTCTGTTTTCATTTTTTAGTTCCTGAACCTTGTTGACTTTATCTTCGGGTAACAAATTACCAAAGGCTCTTTCAATGTTGAGTTCTTTCGCAACCTTATCAACAATACTTTGCTTATCGCCTGAAAGAATCACCACCTTTTGATTAAGAGAATGCAAATCAGAAATAGTTTGCTTTGCATCGTCCTTTATTTCATCGGCAATAGTAATATATCCGGCATATTTGCCATTTACAGCAACAATAACAGCCGTTTCAATTATGCTTTCAACTGCTGGATCATAGGCAACACCGAACTTTTTAAGGAGTTTTAAATTTCCGGCCAATACCTCTTTGCCATCTATATTTCCTTTTAATCCGTGACCCGATATCTCCTCTACATTCTGAACAGACAAGCCATTAAGTATTTCACCTGCATGCTTAACAATTGCGATTGCTATTGGATGTGATGACTTTCCTTCTATGGCTGCGGTTAGTTTTACTAATGCCTTTTCGTCAATATCAACTGGTACAATATTCTGAACTTTAAAGACTCCCTTTGTAAGCGTTCCTGTTTTATCCATCACAACTGTGTCAATCTTTGTCATAACATCCAGATAGTTTGAACCCTTGAACAAAATACCGTTCCGTGAAGCCAATCCTATCCCACCAAAATAGCCTAAAGGAATTGAAATCACCAAAGCACAAGGACAAGAGATAACGAGGAAAACTAACGATCTATAAAGCCAATCATTGAAAACGTAATTTCCTACAAAAAGCATTGGCAGTAGACAAATACCCACTGCTAAAAACACAACAATAGGAGTATAAATCTTGGCGAATTTTGAAATGAATAATTGGGTAGGTGCTTTTCGTGAGGTAGCTTCCTGCACTAATTCCAATATTCGGGAAAGTTTACTGTCTTTAAACAAAGCAGTTACTTTTATCTCAGAAACTGTATTCAGATTAATCATACCTGCCAATACCTGTTCTCCCTTTCGTTTTGTGTCGGGTTTGCTTTCGCCTGTAAGTGCAGCAGTATTGAATGAAGATGAGTCAGAGATCAACTCTCCATCCAATGCTACTTTTTCTCCGGACTTTACCTGTATGATTTCCCCAACCTTCACATCATTTGGAGAGATCGTTATGGTTGATCCGTTTCTAATTATAGTAACCGTATCGGGACGTACATCTAATAGTGCTTTGATGCTACGTTTCACTCTCTTAACAGCTGCTGATTGAAACAACTCGCCAACTGCATAAAACAGCATTACAGCAACGCCCTCAGAATACTCTCCAATAAAAAATGCACCAATCGTAGCAATGCTCATTAAGAAAAACTCCGAGAAGAATGATCCCCTTGCGATGGAGGTCACAGCATCTTTAATTACGGGAAATCCCACAGGAATGTAAGCTACTATATACCACAATAAACGGAAATGATCCTTAAAGAATTCAAGTTTTACGAAATTATCAAGCGTAATCCCCGCCATTAAAATAATAAAACTGACAATTGCAGGAAGATATTCCTTCCACGCAGACTCGTGTTCAGGTTGCATAGATTTATCAGCCTCTTTATGTAAATGAGGAGTCCCAGATCTCGCGTCTATTTTCTCCTCAAGAGTGCAACAGGTCATGTTGCCCTGATCGTCATAGGTATGTTTATGGTTAGGATCTGTGTTAATCATTATCTTCTTTCTAATTGGGCTGGTAAGAGGGTCTGGCTAGAATAAAGTTCTACTCAAACTTTAAAGAGTCCGAATCTCTTCTCATAATTTTGTTTTAGTATGTGTTGCAATATGATTCATTAATTGATTTTTAAGGGTATTCAGATAACCTTCAAGATCTGCCATACATATTTCCTTTTCCGGAGTTTTACAGATTGTGATCGGCGTTTCATCAAGATACTGGTACAATTCAGGATATTTCACTTCAATTTCAGTTGTGAGGTCAATTATCTCACTCATTATTTGATTTATCTTTTTCATACAGCTAGTAAGTTAAATATTTCAATGTCCGCAAGAATCCATTTCACCTCCCATTTTACTTTGTGAAAGTAAAAAGAATGCGCCTTCAGTTACAATGGAAATTCCCTCTTCAATTTCCTCTAATGGGTTTATTTCAGTGAATTTTCCGTCGGTAATTCCTGATTTAATTTCAATTTTAGTAAACCGATAACCAATTACCGCATCTTTATTCTTACAATTTTCGTGCTCTGCACATTCCTTGTGTTCACATGTTGCTTTATTCTTGCATTTTTCGTGCTTTTCGCAATTCGGATGTTCAGGGCAGTCTTCTTCTGGTTCACACATTTCGTGTCCTGTGCATTCTTCATGTTTTCCACAACCAATCTTATCTTCTTTTACAAAGATAAATTCTTTTCCACTTTCCTTCACGATGGCATTTGCTGGAACAGAAATAACTTTTGCACCATCTAGTTCGACTATGGCATTGATAAACATACCGGGCAATAAATCCTTGTCTTCTTTATCCAAATGGCAATGAATACGAACACTTCTCGTTTCATCGAAAGAACGACCAATTAGATGAACCGTTGCAGTAAGTTCTTTATTCGGGTCGTTCGCCAGAGTAAATCTCACTCTTTGTCCTACTTTAATTTTAGTGATATCTTTTTCAAACACTGTTAGCTCCGCATGCAAATGTTCGGTGTCAACAATTTCAAACATCACATCTTGCTGATTAATCATTTTTCCGATGTTCACATTTACTTTTGTCACATAGCCATTTATTGGCGAGGTCACATTAATAATGCCTGTAATATTGCCATTCAACACGTTATTCTTATTAATACCAGCCATTCTCATTCTTTCCTCCAAAGCCTTGTATTTTGCTTGGGCAATATTAAACTCGCTTTGAGTTTGTTGTAGGACTTTAACAGAGTTGACATTTTCTTGGTTCAAATCTTGTTGCCGCTTTAACTCTTGTTCCAAATAATCATACTTGCTTTTGGCTTCCACAAAATCTTGTTGCAGTTGAGTAATTTCGGGGTGTTCGATCACAGCAACTACTTGTCCTTTTACCACGTGCATACCTTCAAGCATTTCGGTTGATTTCAAGAAACCACCAATAGGAACGCTTACCGATACGAGATTTTGAGGCGGCACATCCAGTTTACCGTTTACCTTTAATATCCCATTCAGGTTTTTACTTTCAACCTGACCGATCCTAATTTCTGAATTGTCGAACTGCTCTTTTGTTAGAGTAACTTCCTTAACTTCTGTTTCCTCCGATTCCTCATGGCCTTCTTCTGTGGCCTTATCTTTATTTCCTGAACAAGCTGTTAATGCAAGCACCAGTATAATGGTACTGAACCTTAAAGCACTTGTTATTTTTAATTTAATAGTTTTCATATTGATTAATGTTATTTAATTGATCCTGATAAAAATTCTAATGCAATTACGCTTTGGTTGTACTCTAAAAGAGTTTGCAAATAGTTTTGTTTTATTTCGTCCGCCTGTTGTAGATTTAAGACATGTTGAGCGTAGTTAATTTCTCCTTTTTGAAAAGCGACAGTACTTTGTTTAGTAATTAACTCAGCATTTGGCAATCCGCTTGATTTATAGTACTGCAAAGACTTTTGAGTTTTCAAATACTCTGTAAAGGCTGCTTCAATTTCTGCTATTACATTATTTTGCGTTTGCTTGTACTCGAGTTCAGCATTCTGTTTAGAAAATTCGGCGGCCTTTACTCTTGCGCTTTGCGGCGCAAACCATAAGGGAATGCTGATTCCTGCTGAGAAACCCTGGAAACGATTACCATAGTTAGCTAATGGAGCTGATAAGTCATTTCCATATTGGACCCCGTATAGAGTTTGATTAAAATAACCTAAAGTAAGATCCGGCATCAAAGCGTTTTTATCTACCCTTTTTTGATTTTCCGCGATACTAATTTGCTGTTTCATGTAAATAACAATTGGATTTTTTGATGCCAATGAGGAATCAACCTGAAAGCTCAATACAGCTTCTCTTAAATCAGCCTCATCAAAAGTTGCTACGGGAGAAGCTAATAGAGCTTTCAATCTAGCTGCTAAAGCCAGTTTATCATTTTCCATTTGCATCAACTGGTTTTCTACTTCCTTACTTCTTGCCTCAGTAGATGATTTTTCTAAAAGATTAGTTTCACCTGTTTTATAGCGTAGTGCTGAAGCTTTGGCGAGTGCTTTATAAACACTATCCCTTCTTACCAATAATTCTTTTCGCTGATTAAGATTTAACCATTGATAGTACACTTGCTTTATTTGATAGACAACGTCTGCTTCAGTTAGTTTTTTCTTAAGCACGTTGCTTTCAATCACCGAACCCGCCAATTTTGATTTAGCGACAAATGTTGTAGGAAAAGGAATAGACTGCGATATAGTTAAGTTATTGTCCTTACTAGCATAGCTGTTGTATTGCCCATAAGTTAAACTCACATTTGTTTTGCCGATCTCTGTGGAAGTCCTTTTCAAATATTGACTGCCTTTAACCTCTGCATCCGCAGCAAGTACAGAGTTATTATTTTTCAAACCCTTCGCAATCCATTCGTCTAGTGAGCCGTTGTTCTGCGCCTGAAGGGTGCTGCTTCCAAATAGTGAAGCAATTATTACTATCGGAGCAACTACTTTTGTGGCTCTTGTTTTTACATTCTCAAATAAAACGTAAAGTATTGGCAATACAATCAACGTTAAAAGTGTGGCGCTAATTAGCCCCCCAATTACAACAGTTGCCAAAGGTTTTTGCACTTCCGCACCGGCTCCGTGTGATAAAGCCATTGGTAAGAAACCCAACGAAGCAACCGCAGCAGTCATTATTACTGGACGCAATCGAACTCGTACACCTGTTAAAACTCTTTCCAATAAATCATTCATCCCTTCTTTTTTTAGTTGATTAAGGTAACCTATCAATACTATTCCATTTAATACTGCAACACCAAACAATGCAATAAACCCAACTCCCGCAGAAATGCTGAATGGCATTCCTCTTAAATAAAGGGCAAATACACCGCCTATTGCAGAAAGTGGAATGGCTGTAAAAATCAGGAAGGCTTGTTTAAATGAACTAAACGTAAAGAACAGCAGCATGAAAATCAGCAACAGAGCAACTGGCACCGCAATTGATAAACGTTCCTTTGCTTCGGTAAGATTTTGGAATTGTCCACCATAAGTAATGTTGTAGCCCGGTGGTAGTTTTAATTCAGCATCTAATTTGGCTTGTATTTCTTTCACAACCGATTCAACATCTCTGCCCCCAGCATTAAAGCCAATAAATATTCTTCGCTTTGTATTGTCGTGTGAGACCTGTGCAGGACCTTCTTTGTAGCTAACATCCGCAATTTGGTCTAACGGAATTTTTACTCCATTATCAGTAAGTACATATAGCTGACTTACATCGCTTATATCTTGACGAAAATTCTTATTGAATCTCACTACTAAATCAAATTTCTTTTCGCCCTCCAATACAACTCCTGCCTTTTCTCCTGCAAAAGCGGCAGTAATGACTTTGTTTACATCACCTACCTTAATTCCATATTGTGCAAGCTTATCGCGTTTGTAATTGACCGCGATTTGTGGTAAGCCTGCTACCTTTTCTATATTTGGTGTTCCTACGCCTTCAATTCCCGCGATGAGATTCGATAACTTATCTGCTTCAGTTGCCAATACTTCCATATCATCACCATAAATTTTAATAGCAACATCTTGACGAATACCTGTCATCAATTCATTAAAGCGCATTTGAATCGGTTGAGTGATTTCTAAATTCACTCCAATCAAACCACTTTTCAATGCTTCTTCCATTTTCTCCATCATTTCAGCTTTGGTTTCGGCAGAAGTCCATTCGCTTTTGTCCTTCATTGCCACCATAATGTCCGCTCGTTCAATTGGCATTGGATCTGTTGGTATTTCTGCACTACCGATGCGAGTAACCACTTGTTTTACTTCAGGGAATTGTGATTTCAAAATCTTTTCCGCTTTGGTGGTAGTCTCTGTCATTTGTGTAAGTGATGTTCCCTGCATCATTCCAAATTCAATTGCAAAATCGCCCTCTTCCAATGTTGGAATAAACTCCCCGCCCATTCTAAGGAACATGAATAGACTTGCAATAAATAAAGCAATAGCAGAAATAAGAATGATGCCCTTTCTCTTCAGTGCTTTAGAAATTACAGGCATATACAGGCGTTCGCAAAATGCCATTATTTTATCGGAGATGTTTTTCTTGTGATGTGTATTCTTGCTTAAGAACAAAGCTGATGCCATTGGCACATAGGTCAATGAAAGTATCAATGCACCAAGAATGGCGAATGAAACGGTCTGCGCCATTGGAGCAAACATTTTGCCTTCAATGCCAACCAATGCAAGAATAGGCAAGTACACAATCATAATTATGATCTCTCCAAATGCAGCAGAACTTCTGATTTTTGTGGCTGATTGATATACTTCTTCATCCATTTCAGCTTGAGTTAATCTTGCATTTGCAAAATGTTTGTTAACGCTCCTGCCCGTGATATGATGCAATGTGGCCTCGATGATAATTACTGCACCATCTACAATTAAACCAAAGTCAATTGCACCCAAGCTCATTAAATTACCGGATACACCAAACAAATTCATCATGGCAATAGCAAACAACATGGCTAAGGGAATAACGGATGCCACGACCAACCCTGCACGAAGATTCCCCAACAAGAGAACCAAAACGAAGATTACTATTAAACCTCCCTCAACTAAATTTTTCTCAACAGTACTGATAGCTCTTTTCACCAATGCAGAACGCTCTATATATGGATCAATTACCACCCCTTCAGGTAATGATTTTTGAATCTCTGCCATGCGTTCTTTTACATGCTCGATTACCTTTGATGAGTTTTCTCCTTTAAGCATCAACGTAATTCCGGCAACCACTTCGCCTTCACCATTTCGGGTAATTGCGCCATAGCGGGGTGCGCTTCCATAGTTAACCGTTCCAATATTGCGAACTAGAATTGGCATATTGTCAACAGTTTTAATTACAATGTTTTCGATATCATCTTTAGTTTTCACCATACCTATACCGCGAATAAAAGAAACATTGGAACCTTTTTCGATGTATGCTCCTCCTGTATTTTCATTACCACTGTGCAGGGCTTCAAACACCTCGTTAATGGTTACGTTCATTGCATTTAAACGATTAGGATCGATAGAAACCTCATACTGTTTCATTTCACCACCCCACGCACTTACTTCTGTGATACCTTGCACACCAGCCAATTGTCTGCGAACAATCCAGTCTTGAATGGTTCTTAAATCCTGAGCAGAGAACTTGTTTTCAAATCCTTTTTTTGTGTGAATGGTGTATTGGTAAATTTCCCCTAAACCGGTTGTAATTGGTCCCATTTCTGGTTTGCCCAATCCATCTGGGATTTCGGCTTCGGCTTGCTTTATTTTTTCGGCTACCAACTGCCGGGCTGTATGGGTTTCAACCTTATCATCAAACACCACCGTAATAACGGAAAGGCCAAATCTTGAAATAGAACGAATCTCCTTTACATCGGGTAGATTCGACATAGAAATTTCCAGAGGATTCGTGATGAAACTTTCAATTTCCTGCGCTGCAACTGTTGGTGCAACCGTAATAACCGTTACCTGATTATTAGTTATATCAGGAAGAGCGTCAATGGGCAATTTTTTAAAGGAATAAATGCCCCACACTATTAAAGCAATGGTAAACATTCCAATCACCATTTTATTTTTAATAGAAAAACCTATTAGTTTGTCAAACATAATTTTTGTTCTGTATAAATTAATCTTGTGATATAGGTTTATTACAGCAAAATCGCTGTAAAGCATCAAAAACACATTGCTATACCAATGTGTTAAGCTTAGACTAAAATGATGCTTGAATTAAGCGAGCTTTGGCGGTTGCCAAACAGGAATAACAGCAGTTGACGTTTCTGATTCAGGATGAACCGTGTAAACAGTATTGATAACTACTACTTGATTTTGAGTATATTGAAAAGGTCTCATTACAAAATGCGTTGCACAGCAAGAACATACACAGAAAGGAGTACAAATCTCATGATCATGATCTTCGTTATTTTGTGCAGTTTGCTCATGTTTTATTTCATTACAATCATCCTTGTCACCACAAGGCAAAACTGCTAGTGAAAGAAAATAAAAACAAAATAATATGTGTATCACTTTTTTCAACCATACAAATATACTGAATTTGTTAAATTGGAAGAACTAAGTGTTTACCATCAAACTTCTAGTGCTTTTAATTATTATCCCTTAACATACTGATTATCAATATTTCAAAGAACGACCAAAGGCGGAGAATTCCCCGCCTTTGCTTCAAAAGTGCATCATTCCTATCTCTTCACCTTGTGAATCACCTTAGCCTTCTCAAAGCCCACCCAGTTGCCGTTATCATCCACGCCTCGGTTGGCGAGTTCCTGCCGGATTAAGTGTTTTAGGTCGAAGCCGCCTTTCAATGCTTCAATAAGCAATGCGGTAGCAGTGGTGCTAAAAATAAACTTGGGGTTCAGGTCATCGGGACGGTTCGCAAAATCGGAAGAGAGTTTGAGTTTTTCCTTTCCGTTGTCGGTAAGTTCACCGCCCATCTCGACCCACATCTTAGGCGGTATCATCTCCCGCAAAAAGGTATCGAGGAAGGCAGCTTGACGCATGGCTTCTTTCATATCGCCTGCTTCGTAAAGGTTTTTAATGCGTATGAGGTGCGAGCGTTCAATCGGGTGCAGTTCCGGACGCTGCGTCCAGTCCTGCTCTTGTTTTAGCTTCTTTTTCATGCTGTCTACGTTCGATACATTCTTTTGAACGTCCAAGTTCTTTTTATCCCTTTTACCACCTGCCAAGCTTGATTCCCAGTCATATTCTATGAACTTGCCCTCCCCGGCTATCTTCTTCAAATCGGCCTTTAGCCCTGAAAGTTTTATGCCAAAATAAGCAACGCCAGTGTCCACTTTTTCTGAATCGTTATAGGCGTGTTCAAGATCAAGAATAGTGATGTGTAGCTTTTTCTTCTTGATAATCTCATTGACAATTTTCTTTACCTCCGCAATAACTCGTTCCGGCTCCTTATCTAAAATTGAAACAATGTCTTCCTCCTTGTCGCCTTTACGTTTTACATAAATAAAAAGTTCACCAAATGGTACAGGAAGTTCACCTTCTATTTCGATTTCACTTTGTTTTACTCCTGATAACTCTTCAGAGGCTACAAAAATATTCATCTCCCCGCCTTGATTAAAACGCCCGTACTGCGTGGCTTTGCCTTGCTCCGGAATTTCAATCACCACATCCACATCGTGCTGAAATTCATTATTGCCTTTGAACTTGCCGCCCTTAGTAGCTTGAAACACATAGATGAATGATTTGCCTTTGTTGTTCGCTTTTAGGTTTTCTAAGTCTTTTGGTGTAAGACCAATTTTGTTGACCGAGTCCAGGAATACAAAGTCATAGGGTGCTAGATCTTTCGGCAGCGCATCTGAAACAAACAAGTTCTCGTGCGCCACTTCTTTGTCCTTCAATTTTTTCTGAAGGGTTGCATCCAATTTTTCTTCCTTAGCAACATACAATACTTTGCCGTGATGCCTTGCCAAATAGCCTGCAAAGTCCACACACAAATAACTCTTGCCCATCTTAGGCATGCCAAACACCATTGCTGTGAAACCGGGTGCGGGATCGCCAATAAAGTCTAACCACTTTCCGGTAAATCCAAGGGTGTTGAATTGAAGCTTGGTAAAATCGGTGCTGGACATCACATTGACGGGCGTGGAGCCCAAACCATTCAAGTTCTTCTTTTCTTTCTTAGCCTTGGCGTAGCTTTCATCTATGTCCTCATAAGAGTTCTCGTACTTTTCAATGATTGCTTTTAGTTTTTTGATGGTCTCCGGACGAAGCATAAAGTGCTTGGCATTGCGCATACTGTTAAATGCCCGCAGCGCAGAGTCTTGCATCTCCATGATTTCTTTTGCGACCGGTGACTTCTTGGTAATCACTTTTTCAGTGATGGTCTTTTGCAAATCGTCGATAAAAATTCCGATGGTGTTTTTGTACAACACTTTGTCGTGAAAATCGAGAAAACGATGAATGAACTTTACTTCTTGTGAAATCTCCGAAAACTTGCTCTTCGCCTTGCTAGTCTTTGCCACAGAGGTTCCCTCTTTCTCTGCGATGGCTTTTTCCAAGGCTGTTTTTCTGATTTTTATTTCTTCAGTCAATCCATCCTCCAGTTCAGCATCCTGCTCTAAGCGGTAGATCATTTTCAATTTTTCCAAAGGCAGATACTTGTACCCGGCTGCATCTTTCTTGGCACGGTCAATTACCGAATTGCCATCCAACCCCGACAGTCCTTCTTTACGGTCAATAAATTCAAACAATTTCTCAAAGCTTAAATCAAACACCCGCTTTACTTCTGCATCGTGTTCATACACGCTCCAGTCGCTGCCTTTTCCAGTGCGTTCTTCAATTAAAGCGTGTGACTTGCGCAAGGCCGGTGGCAGCTTTTCTAGGCCAATCTCTTCAATGGCCTTAAAGTAATTTTTAGTAGTGATTTTCATGCGGCCTTGAGTTTTAATTTGTTGAGTTGTTTGTAAATGACCTTGAGTTCTTTTGCGTCTTTGGCATTCAGAGTGTGAACAAAGGGCTTGATTTTGCTTGGGTCGTAATTCATCACAATCATTTCCGTTTTCACTTTATCGGTATGCTTCGTCACCGCCACGCTCTTAGTTATTTTCTGCACCTTCCATTTGTATTTCTTAATGTAGGTTTGCAGAATTTTTGAGGGATAAGAACTCAATAAAAATTTGCCCTTTATCTTGGCCAGCGCATCGAGTAGTTCTCGGTAATCGTTTTCCGAATAACCCTTATAATGCCCCTGATCCGAACCAATGTACGGAGGGTCGGCATAGATAAACGTTTCTTTGTCATCACAGCGTTGTATTACTTTAAGTGCGTTGTTGTTTTCTACTTGTACTCTCACCAAACGGCTCTCGTAGTCTTTGGTGAAGTTTTCTCTTTTAACAGCCAACGATGCTTCCTTGGCATCGTCCTTTCCAAAGCCCCATGAACCAATCATCCCTGCAAAGCCTTGGTTGGTAAGCACCCAAAGTGCCCATGCCCGTTTTACATCCGAAAACAAATCGGGATGCTCGTACACCACCATTGCTTTTTTATAGAGTTCCCTACTATGTAGGGTGGCTCTGATCTCCTTTTGCAATTCCGGGAAGTTGGATTTTAATACTTTGAAGAAATTTACAATCTCTCCATTGATATCATTAATCACTTCAACCTCTGATTTAGGTTTCGCAAAGAATACAGCGCCACCCCCAAAGAAGGGTTCACAATATAAACGGTGTGCGGGAATCAATGGTAACAGGTACTTTAACAAGGTTTGTTTCCCACCGTAATATGTGATTGGTGTCTTCATCGATTATGAATAAATCAATGTGGTTCTGTCTGACCATTTTTTGTCAAACTGTTTGTTGCCGCCTGCCCATTCGTAAGTGAATAAGCCATCACGGAAGCTCACTTTTTGAATTGCCCACACCTGTTGCTCAGGTAATGCGCCCGGTAAGGCATAGCCATTGTACACTACATTAGCATCACTCTCGTCCACAATCTTTGGTTCAAAGAACACTTTGTTGTCCAAAGAGTCTACTTTGGTTTGCAGATTGGTCATGGTGGTAGCAATGCCGTTGAGTGCTGCAATCTCCAATGCTTCGTTGGCATCGTTGTTGTTCGCAGCCGGTGCTAACATGGCGATGATTTGATCTCTTAAATCGGTAACCGAGTTGGAGATCGGTGCGGTGACGTTGGCTTGGTCAACAAAGAGATTTCTCAATGCCCCTTGCCCGATGTCGATTCGGATGATGGTTCCTCTGAGAACTTCAATCTCACGAATTTGTCCTTTAAAAATGTAACGAGAGAGTCCGTTCTCAGTTACCTTAATGTTTGCTCCATTGTTTTCAATTGTCATTGCCATACTTACTTTTTTTTTGTTTTGTTTATGAATTCGATAATGCTCTCTCCAATGACGGCTCCCATAAAGCCTCCTATCATTACATACGGAACAGCGTCTTTTTGTGCGCTCTTTGCGTAGAAATACATCATCAGAGAGGTTGCAAGTGTTGCGGTCGAAATGATGGTCTTTTCCTTCATGTGTTACTGTTGCGTTTTTATAAAAAGGCTTGTTGTGATTCCGGCCATGATCATCCAGCAAATGGATAGCGCCCGGTTTTCGAATCGTTTCTTACGACAGGTTTTTAATGCGGCCTTGAGATCTTCGTTCAATTTCATTTCACGGAGTTGATTCTCCTTTTGAAGATCAAATAAGGCGGCAGTGCTTCTATCGCAAACAACAAGCTGTGAATCCCGAATGGCAATACCATCGTGTAGAGACTGAATTGTCTGACCACATAAACTATCTTGCCAAGTACTCAGCTCACTCAGCCTCTGTGCTTCCTTTCGCAGCGTATCGCAGGGCAATTGTTGTGTCATTTTCAATTGCTGTTTCATTAATAAAGATTTACCGGCGGTTAACAGGGCACTGAGTTTTTTATTTTCCTTTGCAAGCGAGTCGCTTTGTTGCAAGTAATTCTCTTTAGCCTTTTTATATGCATGTTCGATGTACTTGCTTTGCACTTCCGCTACTTTACTTTCCTGTCGCAATTCGTTGACTGAATGCTTGGGTGGTGAATCTTTACAGGTTTTAAAGCTGACAAAGCAAAGGATAAAGCCTATTGTAAAGGCAAGAAATAGTTGTTTCATTGAATTAGTTTTTATCGTTATTACTTGTTTTTCTTTCAATCGAGTACCCGAAGCAGCCTGCGCCAACTAAGCTGACAAAGGCGTAGAACATGTACTCCGGCATTTGTTGGTCAAAGAACTGTGCTGCGATCCAACTCACTAACAGTACCAAGACAAAGAGGGCAGTTGCCACCTCCCGGAGACTGTGGTTTCCGTTCTTATCCTTTAGCAGTTGAAGCAGCGCTGTTAGAATTTGGTTTTGCATTTTTTTTTCTATTTTTTCGTTTTGTTAGACCCCATAAGGCGGCGAGCAACACACTCACCGACACCGTACCAATTGCCCAACGTTTTAAGCTTTGGCGTTTTACTGCTCTGAAATCGATGAGTGTATAGGTGAAACTGTTTCCATAAAGGCTCTTGTGCCTTTCACATAAACTCATGAACTCGTTGAAGTCTTTGATGTTGGCGAACACCTGACAGCCCGCTGAGTATTTGTCGACCGTCTTGGTAGTTCCATTCAGACTTGCCCGATGAATGTTGATCCCAAATAGTCCTGTGCTTTTCTTGCCATTTCTAAAGTCAAGCTTTGCCGTTCTATCGTAATCACGCATCACCACAATTGGTTTGGCTTGCACCAAGGCTTTGTACTTCCCTTGGTGTAATCCAAGTTTGTACGCCCCCTTGTATTGCCCCTGAGTCAGTATTGCTGTGCCTTGGGGCTGCATGGGGTTCTTCAGCCAAAAGGTGCCGGGGTCGGTTGTTGCTTTGTACACATGGTAGAACCACTTTAAGGCACTTACTTTATAAAAGACATGAATCTCATCATCAAAGCGGTTGGAGGCCGTTGCTGTTGACCTTATTCCAACAATGTTTAATTGATTTGGCTTTGTGTAGAGTTCATAGCCCTTACTCCGCAATATGCCTTTGAGTTTGTTCAGGAGCATTACGCAGCATTACCTAAGTCGGGTTCGTAATTTTTCAACCATGTTTTTACATCAAAACACGGGCAAGCTTTTTTTGCATCCGGAAAATCACGGTGTCCCAATACCTCCGCCTTGGGATACTTCTCTGTCAATGAAACGATCAGATTAAACATGGCGTGTTTTTGGGCATCGCTTCGATTATCTTGCGGTTTGCCTTCTTTGTCAATGCCACCGATGTAAGCCAAGCTAATGCAGTTTGAGTTGTGATGGTACACTCCGTAGCTGTTTTTACTTTCATCTAGCAGTTTGATCACGTTGCCGTTCCGCTCAATGATGTAGTGGTATCCCGGCACATCGCCCCAACCCCGCTTCTCTTTCCAAAAGCGCTTAATCGATTCGATGGTGGAATTGGGTGGGGTTGCCGTGCAATGCACCACTATAAATTTTATGTCTCGTAATGTTTTCATTTTGTTTTTTGAATGTTGATTTTTCTCTCTTGCCAAATGCTGACGTTTGTGTGTTTTCCTATCCCTTGGGTTTTGAGGTGATTATTTTCATCCACTCGCTGTACTGACCAAACTCTCCTTCGCTTTTAAGTTCATTCATCACATTGCTGCCGTATAGTTTTTTGTAAATGATACCGGTATTAATAAATGCTTTTTGCGTTGGTATTTCAGCCAGCACCGCTTTTATTGCTTCTGCATCGGTTCCGGGCAAAAAGCCATAGACCTTGTCAAATGCTGCCTTTAATCGTTTTGCCCATGCCGTGTATTTGATGTTTGGGTCACTCACTTTGGCTCCAGCCTTAACAGGCTTTGCTGCGATGATCTGCATCATCTCGTTGTATTCGGTTGATTGCAATTCGTCACTCATTTCCGCTATCATATTTCCGTTGTAAAGTTTTTTGTAAGACTCCTGGACTTTTAAAAAAACTTCTTTGCTCGGAATTTCAGTGAGACTGCTTCTCAACTTTACGACATCCGTTCCCGGCCAGCCATCGTTTTCAAAGGCCATTTTGATCTGTTTGGCAATGGTGGCAGGAGTACCATCTTCAAAGGATTTATTCTCTTCTCTATTAGAGATACCTTTCAGGACAAACTTTCTGCCGTAAAAAAGACCACCACCCACAATACCAATTCCAATCAGAGAGTAGATTACTTTCTCTCTTACCGATAAACTTGAAGTGGTGCTTCTTTTTTCCATTTTAAACGCCTAATGCCTTTTTTGCGATTGCTGTTTTTACAGGATCGTTCTGAACGATGTCTGCCAATTTTGTGAGTTCTTTGCTGCTGAGTTTTTTTGCAAGCACACTCAAGTGCTTCATTTTTGCATCAGCCTCCGCCTCAGAAGCGGCTTCAATGCTGATGTCGTAGCTATATTTTTTCATTTGATTTGATTTCTAAAAGTTCGTACACGGTTTCAATTTGTTTGGGCTCCTCCGCAAAGGCTTGTAGGATTTGCATGATTTTGTCAAGTTGTTCCTGACTGAAATGCGACTCCAGTTGTTTTAAGAAACCAAGCTGCGCTTTCATTTCTTCACTGAGTTCTGATTCTGAAGCTGATTTCTTGCGGATCACCATTTCGGCCTCAGGCTCTGTTGATTCTGCTTGTCCGTTGCTCTCTTTGGCAATCAAGCCAGCCAATGCATCACCTCCCGGCAGTTTGGCTACCCAATGCGGATTGCGTTTCACCATGCCTTCCACAATCACAGAGGCAACATCTCCAAGGTTTACATCGCCCCAGTGCAGTTTTTTACCTTTGAGTTTATTTAGCTGTTCTTCCAATTCATCAATGTACTCTTCGGCTTCATTCAACTGCTTCTTGCAGGTTTCATAATCACGCTTTAACAGGTCGGTTTGCCAGCGTTCACGCTCTTGTATCAAGGACTGATTTAAACGCTCATTGATTTTGTTCTCGAGTTCAATGCCGGATAAACCTTGAGTAACAGGAGCTGTATTGTGGATCATTTGCTCCATCGGCTTTTTCTTTTCTAAAAAGAAAGTGAACTGCTGGTACCGGTTTGAATTCTCTGTATTGTAGGTAAATACCTTTACTGTTTCGGTGCCGTCATCGAGATATACTTTGTGGTCATCAATGGCATCTACTCGGTTGGTGCGAGGGACAATTTTTACATCGTCCACATATACTTCAAAATATTTGCCCTCGTTTTTATCGGCCATGTCGTGCAGCCACATTTTAAACTGTGCCAGCTTTACATCGTTGTAGGGATTGGTATGTTGCATATTATTGTTCTTGGTTTTTTGGTATTACATGAATGAATCGTAGGTGATTGATTCCTGATAAATAGTTACTGATTTGCATTTTGCCCTGATGCTCGTATTGCATTTCGTTGACGGCTTTTTCACTTAAATCAAAAACACCGGTTTCGCTCTCCACCCGAACCTGTTCTGCCTCTTCAACGAGGTAATAGAACTGGTTGGAAGCATCTAAGGATTGAGTTTCGTTTCCCTGCATCACAAGGTGACGGAAACGGATGGTGTAGTTTTTGCCATGTCCCAACTCTTCCATGCGTTTGGGAATGTATTCCAATGCGAGATTAATTGTCATGATGCCTCCTTCGTTGTTATCCAAACATAAATGCCCAGTTCGTAGCGCAGATTCTGATTGTATTGTTTTCCGAGCGCATCCATGTACCAACCTTGTATCAGCGTAGAGATTCCCGGTATCTGCATTACCTCCTCATATCGTGGTATACTATGCGTGTACTCTTTTACTCTGAAATAGAGATCAGACACATCGCAGAGATTTAGGTTGGCGTCGTTTGCAAACACATCCGCAGCGTAAAACCAATTCATGTGGTCATAGCTTTGTAGGCGTAATTCTCCCACAAATTGATTGGCTTTGAATTTGCTCTTGATTGCAACCGCAGAGTCGTCTTCAGGCAGAATTAAACTAATTGTCCCATCCGGATTAATCACCTCTCTAGGCGGCTCTACCGGTAGCAGCGGATACATATCCATCAATCGCACACTGTATTCGATGCCAACAATGGATGTGATATCACTTGGCAACTTCACCTGAAAGTGCTTGCGCTCCCCTTGCAGCTTAATACTCAGCTTGGTCACTATCACCGATTCACGCATCATTTTAAATCCTCCAATTCACAATCCAAATACAAACTCACTCTGTATGGTGCAAACACGGTTCTACCATCGTCTGTATCCTTGTAGGTCAATTGCACCCGACCATTGCCTGCACTGGCTCCTCCTAAATCGTAGTAGCGTTGTTTGGGCGAAACATTTAAGCCGGTCATCAAAAGTTTGCTCTCGTAGTTATCTGGGAAATACTCCTCTTTGTTGATTTCTATCTTTTGCGCACCACGGTAATACAAGAGATCATCCTTGTCGGAACTCAACAGCAAACCTTGTATGCGTACAATGTTTTTGTCCAGTTCAAAAGTTTCGCTCACCGTTGCGTTGGCTTGAGTAATGCGGATGTCAAATCTTTTTTTGGTTGTTTTTATCATGGCGTTTGGTTTTTAAAAGCCGGGAGTAAAACTCCCGACTTTAGTTTTGGATTAAGGCGTTGTAATAGTGCCGTGCAAACCAACATAGAGTTGGGTCTTTGGATCAAGGCCATCCATTGTACCAAGTTCCACAGTGAACTCAATCAAAATATCATCTTGAATGAGGCGTGGGTTAGCCAATTTGTAATAGCCCAATGGCACGGCATGGTGGCTTTGCGTTTTGAAAGCTGCAATGCTCGTTTCCGGCACAATGATTTTTTTGTTGGCTTTCAGACTGAATTCTCCGTTGGCAATGGCCGGGAAATCTTCAATCTGAATAAATCGCGAGGCCATGATTTTGTCCGGCGTGTTTTCAGTTGGAATGGATGCCAACAACACAATACCGCTCACCAACAAGGCTTGGTTCTTTGGCAACTTGGCGTTGCTCAGGTTGCGAATACCTACTTCTTTCACATCTTGTGTTTCAAACAACTTGATGGTTTTTGAATTCACCGGTTTGATTGAATACACAATGGTATCTGCCAAGCGCAATTCGCCTTTTGCCAAGGCCGATTTGATGTGATCAGGCAACTCGCCAAAGTGTTTTTCCATTTCAGCACGTGAGCCTTTGCTGCCCGCAGGCGGACTGGCTAATTTGTTGATGGTGCGTTGACGAGCCACCGGATTCATTTTTCGCAAGGCTCCCAAAAGTTCTTCGCCTTCCAAGCCATCGATGCCTAAAAGAGCTCCGGCATTGTTGTACTGTTCTGTACCTTCTAATAGATCTAACATGTTTTACGTTTTTATGGTTTTACTTGATTAATTTTTGTTTTAGTAGAGTTTGTCGGATGGTTCTACCATGCCCATCTCATCTTCACCGCCGAGTTGGACTTGCAGACCATTGACTTGGCCGTAGCGCTCTCCGCTTTCTTGAATTTGTTTTTCAATGGAATCTAAAGCACTCATGTCCAATGCTCCAACTTCTTCATTGCCGGGATGCAAAAAGTATTGTACTTCTCCCATGCCATTGGTGCCTTCATCTGCGGTCTTTTTAGGTTTTGCCTTAAGCACTTTATCCAAAAACACTCTGCGCTTCATGTCGTCCTTTAAACTCAGTAAGCGTTCTTTTACTCCTTCCAAGCCGGACGTTGGTTTGCCGTTCATGCCAGCCATGCTTTGATACGTGCCTGATGCCATCATGCCGAGGCCGAGTACTGAGGCAATTCTGCTTTTTGCGAAATGCCCGACACCAGTTACAGCGGCACCAACTACAAAAGACAGTCTGCCTAATGCTGCTCCGGCCACACCACCGCCAATTACACCTACCACAATATCTTTACCGAGTTCAGTGGCGGCATCTTTGGTTTTGGCGATGGCGCTGGCATCGCCCGCACCACTCAGTGCTTTCTTGAGGGCTTCCTTTTGATATTTATTTTTCTTCTTTGCCATTTCTTTTTGTTTTGATTTTACATGTATGCAACTGCTTGTTTCTTTTTATGCTTCTTGCCTCCTTTCTTTTTCTTTCGAGGCTTGAAGCCCGACAGGGCTTGCTTTGGTGGAGACTTATCTGGTTTGGATTTCATCATCTTCACACCGAGGTAAATCAAACCAACTCCGGTTAAGCCGATAGCAGTAGGTTTAATCCACTTTTTATTCGCATCCCAAAAGCCAGCTTTACCCTTTGAAGGAGCAGCACCCTTGGCAGCTGATTTTGCTGGAAGATTACTTTCTCCCGATCCGCCTTCGCCTTCAGCACCTCCGGATGATTCAGACGAGCCTCCATTGTTTTCGCTGCTGCCACCGGATTCGGATCCTCCTGATGATCTGCTTGCACTCGGTGCATTGTTTTCTGATCCACCGGAATTATTCTCAGTTCCTGCTTCGGAAGCCGTGCTTGTGTTTTCAGTTGATTTACTCTTTTTTTCTGCCGTTGTTTTCTTTGGGAAAATGCTGCCGATACTTTTTAGTAATCCTGCTATTGCTCCAATCACTCCGGTGGCGGCTGTTACAGATGCGGTGGTGGCAACAACACCCAAGCCGTTTAGATTTTCATCCTGAACCATTTCAGTCCCCAATACCTCTTGTACACTTGTGCTATCATTAAAGCCACTCAAGTCATCAACAATGTATCCCAAGCCGCTCACTTCTTTGTCGGCATTGCCTTTACCGCTGAGGATGGCCTTTTTCAGATTCTCAGGTTTACCGCCTGCATCGTAAAAAATCTTTTCCAACTTTGCCCGCACCGCTTTAAGTTTCTGAAATTTGGCCATGTCCACTTCTTTGGCTTTGGCCTGTTCATCGCTCATGTAGGAGTATTTTAATTGCTCTGCGACTTTAAAAAGATTGGTTTTCATACTCACCAAAATGCCTTCTCTCAAAAGCACGGTTGCGGGATTCACACGATTGGTCACATGCAATCCTTTATGCAACGCCGTCTTTAATTTTCCTTTTTTGGAAGCGTCCTGTGTACCGGGAGGTGGTGCAATTTTACTCCCCAACTTTTTCAAGAGTGGTTTATTTGCCGGAGTCGGTGCCACATTTTTCTTTTGCAAAATCTTTAGCTTGCCCAAGTCGCCGTTCAGTTCTTCCCAACCCATCAGGTCTTGCACATCTACATTGTTTGTGCTGGGTATGCCGTTTAGATATTCTAAATCCATGTTTGTGTCTTGTTTTTCTGAGTATGGTTCTTCATAATTAAATTGGTCTACCACACAATCGACCGTGATGTACCTGCCATCGGAACTGGGAACTATTGGGTAGATGTGCTGAAAGTGATCTTGCCTGTACTTGGTAATTCTCAGTTTGTGTTTTATTTTGAGATTGCTCAAAATGCTGCAGATAAAAACCGTGTAACAATCGCAGTCAACACCCTGCCCTCTGTCGTGCCACGTTCGGGCAGGACTCCGTATTTGCTCCTTGCCTTCTTCATCTTTTTTGTAAGCAATGTGCTTGTAAACAAAGAGCCAAATGTTACGACATGTTTCATAGGTGTTTTTCCCTTTCAACAAAGCCGCAATCCTCTCGGTATGAAACAAAGTCTCTCGTACCACTTTCGGAATGAAGCGCACTGTATCATTTACAGTAGCTCCCCGCTTGACAACCGGATCAAGAAAGAGTGGCCGTGGGAAGAGGGTATCAAAGGCCTCACCACTTACGATATTTCTATGTTTACTTGCTTGCATTTTTTGGAGCAATGAGTTGTACTTCGTCTGTTGTTTCATAAGGCACCGTCTTCCAACCCAAATCAATAGTGGTCATCGTCATCACTGATATTTTAAAGGCCTCGCCTTTTTGAACAGCAGTTAACAGGCCTTTGGCAGTAGAGAGGAGGCTGAACATCGGAATGCGGATCATGATTGCTTCAAATCTTGCCTCACCGTGTGGTGGCAGAGCAACGTCCCTATTCACGGCTTGTGAACTCCCGATGCTGCTTCCCTTTATGAGTAATTTCACAAAAGGGAACTTGAGCTTTAAACCGGTATTGCTTGGATTCTTAAGTGTTACATCCACTCTCAAGACCAATCCCTCCAAGTCAACCTTGTGTACCTTTACTGTTGGTACAATCTCCAAGTTCACCGAGGTTTTTCTCAACCGCCACAGGTAGGTTCCTCCTGCGGCCAAGCCTCCCCCTATGCCTAGACCTATTAATATTTTCTTAATTCCGACCATTACTTCTTTTTCAGTTTTTCACTGATGTATTCAGCGCACACTTTAAATGCCATCCAAATTGCGCCACCCACAATCGCCTTCACCGCATAATCTGTTAAGCCGGAATAATCAATATTTGCAAAGAGAATACTCGCTGTTAACAGCATATTGCTGGTGCCGTCTTGCGGTGGGTGGTTGTGTTTTAGTTCTGACATTTGGTTTTTGGTTTTTGTTAGTTCTTGTAACATCACGATACAAAGGTGTGGCGATGCTTTGGCTCACTTTCCTGCTTCGAGCTGCGACTACCGGTCTTTACCGAATTCGGCAAAACATGGCTTAGTTTTAGTACTCAATTGTTTTTGGCGTGCCCAACTCCTGGAAAATAAGTTCCACTTGTTTAATCGTGTAATACCGGCCAATACGCTTGCCCAGCTTGTCGGCGAAGCCTTTTAACCAACAGCGGAATGTTTTATCGCTCACCTGATAGAACTTTGCCAGTTCACTGATCATGTAAGGTTTTATTTCTATTGCCTTGGATGTAGTTGTCATATTAGAGTTGGTTAATTTGAAGTTGAACAATGGTGTTGTTAAAGATTTGAAGCAAATCAAATTGACGCTCTGCCAGCAAACGTGCCCGCACGATTTGAAGAGTGTGTGCATTTGGCTCTTGCAGATATTTTAGCAAGGCCTTGGCGAGCAGCGTCAATCCTTGGTTGTAATAAGGTACAGTTACACGTTGCTGACACACTTGTCTGTACCATGCTTCTGTAACTCGTAAGCCATTGTAGTAATGAATGTTTAACCAATCGATGGGTTTGGCAACATAGCGGCCTTGCTTGCGGCTCAAGTATCGTTTAACCAAACACACACGCTCTACCAATTCTTCAAATACTTTTTCTGCGGGTGCAGCATTGTTATAGTACTCTGCAATGAGTTTGTGAAACTGCATTTGTTCTGCCTCCGTGAACTCTTCGTTTTGCCACAGGGCGGCGTGCATAAACGCCCATGTGCTTTCCACTATACTTTGGAGTGGATTTGTTTTACTGCCTTTTACCACTCTCAAGTGGCTTGCACGGCTTTTTGTTTTTCTTACTGCTGACATCCTATATTGTTTTATTTTTTTACTTCTTTCGGTTGTCGTTGTTTGACGATACAAAGTTGCAGCAAGCACATAGCCTGCTTTCTCGATTTGGGCTGTAAGAGAAAATCTTTGATGCGAGTAGCGAAATTTTGATGCAATCAGAACTTAATTGCTCGTTTAAGCGCAACAGAGTTTTTAAAGTTCTGCAAGGGATGTTTAGGGAAGATTTGGGCGGAAATAAATTTTAGAAAATAAGCGCATTCACTCCGGGAGGATCACGGGGTAATTGCGGGAGAAGGCCTGAAAGATTGAATAATACCGGGGACTACCGGGTGTTGCCTAGAAACTATTTCGGGAAGTATTCGGGTGAATGTAGGCGGAATTAGATCTTGAGTTTATATTCGTCAAGCGTGTGGTGTTTCTTTTGAATTTGATCGAGCATTTATGTTTAATGCATCACACCGGGTAAACCAATGGCTTCTAAAATAGTTTTCACTTGGTTAACGGTGTAATAGCGGCCACGCTTCTGACCAACTTTTTCTTCAAAGGGTTTTAACCATGTATTAAATGTTTTTACCGATACTTGGTAGATCTCTGCCAACTCCTTTTTGGAGTAGGCTTTTAATTCGAATTTGTCTGTTGTTATACTCATCTTACATTTTTTTCTAAACTGGGTGTTTGCGACAAAGGAAAATAAATTTTAAAAATTATTCTTCCTTCTGCCGCATTACGAGTACTTACTTAAGAACTCGTCTTCGTTTGAATTAAAAAACAAAGCCAATTGTTTTACATTCAAACGCTGTTTATTCTTGTACTTGGTAATCAAATCCCGCAGCTTCATGGGCTGCTCTCTCGGAATATCTAATTCGGCTGGCTCTCTCCTGCGGATATTCATAGAATTAAACTGGTTAACTAAATATCTTTTTTGATTATCGGTAATAACACCAATATCGTTTGCCCTGTATAACAAGGCCTGCATACTTACTTTCCATTTGCGCTTTAAGTCCGCCAAGAGATTGATGGTAACGCCATCTTTAAAATCTGCTTTTATATCTTTTTCCGGCATCAAAAACTCGGCTGCAAATTCATTGGCCTCATGGCTGATGTCACGTGTAAAAGAAGGATTGGTTTGCAAGTGCATCACCAAGTGCCCCAACTCATAGGCAAGGGTAAAACGCTGCCGATCCCCTAAACTTCTTTTGTTTGAAAGTATCACCGGATGGGTGCCATTGGCTACTATACTCATTCCATCAACCCTTTCTGTATTAAAATCAAAAGCGATCAGATAAAAACCATTCTCTTCCAATACTTGAGTTAGGTTTTGAATCGCTCCCTTTTCAATCTTCCAAAGCTTCCGCAGTTTGCGGGCTGCTTCAGTCGGTGAGCCAAGCTTTTCAATATCCAAGACCGGAAGTTGAAAATTAGTATCACCCATCGCCTTAAGCAGTTTTTCTATATTAAGGCGGTAAATATTCACTTGAGCCTCAATTGGCAATAAAACCTTTTGAGCCACCTTGTTTCTTTTACGCAGCGCCAACGCCGGAGGAAGATTCTCTCCTTCCTGATAAAAGAACGACACAGGGTAATTCAAAACGCTTGTGAGCGCCTTTAAATGTTGTTCACCCACCTCGGTAAAATCCTGTTCAATACGCGACATTTGAGAAGTGGATAAACTCATCTTTTCAGCTAATTCAAGCTGAGTTAAGCTCCTTGACTCTCTTGCTATCGTTATCATTTTGGAATTTAATCGATTAGATTGCATGTGTTATACTTTTGCTTAAACTGCATAACAAAAGTATATTTAATTTGCATAATCGCAAAATATATCCCTCTTTAGCTCTCATAAAACACATCACATAATTGATTTACAAATACTTAAATTTATTTGTTGGTCTATTCTGCTTCCAACAAGTATAAATTAGACGGAACCTTACTCAAACCGAGTACACTCAAAATTATGTCACTAAAATTTAATTATTGCCAAAGTTTTGTTTTGTCAAATAAGTTAATACCTTTACTTTTTTGTAAGGACAAATGAAGAACGCGGAACTCATCTCTAGATTGAAAAAACGTTACGGCAAAAAGGAAACTGTAACCACGCAAGAGATTACGGAAGTGCTCTCAGATGCTTTGCCAAACATTTCCGCCAGTACAATTTCTTGGAGAATAAATCAACTCAAAAACGAAAACTTAATTCATCAGGCTGGCAGAGGTTTATATTCTTTCGAGTTTAAACCGGATTACAATTTTGACCTGAGTTTAAAAACAAAACGTATATATAATCGGGTTAAAGCGTTAGCCACTTCTGAAATTTGTGTTTGGGACACAAACGCATTGGATTCAATTCTTGGAGTAGACAATACAAAGAGCTTAATTTTCTTGTCAGTAGTTAAAGAAGACTTAGAGCCGTTGTTTAATAATATGCAAGCCTTCAGCAAGCAGGTTTTTCTTAATCCTGACAAAGAAACCATAAAGAGGTATTTAAAGCCTTTAGAAGAAGCTATAGTACTTACTCCAATGGTTTCCGAAACCCCGCTGATTAAGACTGGTGATTATGTCACACCAACTTTAGAAGGATTATTAGTGAATTCTTTATGTGAATTTAATACAACTCTAGACCCAATGGGATATAGTATGAGAGACCTTTTTGCATTGGCTTTTGAAAAGTATAGTATCAATCGCAGTAAGCTTTTACGCTTTGCAAGTCGAAGAGATAAAAAATTAGAAATAGAAACTTTATTAAAAAATATATTATGAAAGCAACTAAAAATTTAAAAGATGATGTTGTCTTGGAAGAGAATCAACTAGTTTGTTTACTTACTGGTGAAGTTAAAAAAGTTAGCAATACCGAAGAGAATCTACAATCAGTTATTAGGATGCTTAATGAGGAATATGGATTTGACCTAAAAGATATGGAAAGGGACTTTAAGGTTGAGTATTTAGACCCTGATACCGGGAAAGGAAAAAAGCAAAAGGTTGAGTTAGTAATTTTTGAAGCTGGCGCGGAACATGTACAGAATAATATCATAAGGATTTGTGTTGTTGTTGATGATAAGGTCAAAGAAACAGACCCAAAGCGTGGTGTTAAAGCAGCTTTAGAAAATTCGATGGGCGCTGTCAAAAATTGTGAGTTTGGTTTATGGGCTAATAGCTCAGCTTATCATTATTTACAAAAGGAGGGCGATGCGATTGGATTCGATTATGACTTCGTCGATATTTCCGATTTCCCAGGAGATGGCGAGTCGATTGAAGATTTGGACAGGGCAGACAGATCTTTGAGCAGAAAGCCTGCGAACGATTCCTTAATTAAAGTTTTCAAGCGTTGTCATGACTACATATATGGAAATGAAGGAAGGAAGAAGGATGCTTTTTGGCAACTACTAAACTTAATATTTTGCAAATTATATGATGAAAAACGCAGATTTCTTTGTGCAGAAAAAGGAGAAAGTTATCGAAGAAAGTTTTGGGTTGGTGTCAAAGAACAAAATACTGAAGTTGGTCGCAAAGACGTTGCCAAGCGTATTAAAGGATTGTTTGAAGAATTAAAGGATGATGAAATATTCTCTGAAGTTTTTGATGGGAATGAAATAATTGGATTAACGGATAAGGGTTTAGCATTTATTTCCGGTGAGCTTGCGAAATATTCCTTTCTTGATGCATCGGTTGACGTTAAGGGAATGGCGTATGAGACTATTGTAAGCAATACATTAAAGCAGGAAGCAGGGCAATTCTTTACACCTAGGAACATTGTTAAAGCTATGGTAGAGATTTTAAATCCAACCGAGAAAGATCGCATACTTGATCCTGCCTGTGGTTCTGGTGGATTTCTAGTTATGGTTCTCGATCATGTTCGTAAGCAAATTGCAAAGAAACTATTCCCAAGGTTAGATGGGCCTCTTCTTATTGATAAATACAATTCTTTTGAAGTTAATGAGCGAATCAAGCACTATGCTGAAAATAGCATTTTTGGGTTTGACTTCGATCCCGACCTAAAAAAAGCTGCTCGCATGAATATGGTGATGGCTGGGGACGGACATGCTAATGTATTTCACGTTAATTCGCTAGCCTATCCTAACTGGGAGCATCCCGAAGAAATAAAGAAAATTAAGGAGGCAATAAATAGAAGTGTAAAGGCTATTTCCGATAAAGGGCATGATTTCGAAGATGCTCGAGGTAAATTCGACTTGATTTTCACAAATCCACCATTTGGAGCTAAAGTTAAAGTAGAACAAGATATAGCTAGTAAATATTTTCTATCTGCCTATAGTGATGCCCCAGAAGTTTTATTTATCGAAGCATGTCATAATTATTTGAAACCGGGAGGGAAAATGGCAATTGTTTTACCTGACGGAATACTTGGAAACCCTAACATGACAAGCGTTCGCGAATGGGTTTTAAATAATTTTAAAATTTTAGCTACTATAGATCTGCCTGTGGAAGCTTTTATGCCGCAGGTGGGTGTACAGGCGTCGCTGTTGTTCTTGCAAAAGAAAACTGAAAAGGACCGACAATTATCGCAAGCGCGCGAAGAGAACTACAATGTCTTCATGGCAATTGCTGAAAAACTTGGTAAAGACAGGAGAGGCACTCCGATTTATAAATGTGATGACGATGGAGCAGAACTTTTGTTTGAAGCAATAACCCAATATCTTGTTATTAGTAAAGACGGCAAAAAAGCAGTCAAAAGTCGTAAAGAAAAACTTAAGCAAATTGATGACGACTTACCAAACATTACTCAAGCCTATCATGAATTCAAAAATAATAATTAAATGGAAATAGCTTCAGTATCATATACAGAAATAATGGGAGGGTTTAATATTCTTAAACCCAATTATCATTTAAATTATGGAAAAAAAAGAGTTGCACTTGCAATAAAGGCAGGAAAGAAATTTGATTCATTGGGCACTCTTACCGACAATATATACACAGGTGGGATATTTAAACGACTTTTCGTTGAAAAAGAATCGCATGGATTGCCCTACATTTCGGCTCAGCACATGATGAACTCAAACCCGTTGGAGATAGCAAAACTAATATCGAAGAAGCATACTCCTCGCCAAGAAGATATGACTCTCAAGGAGAATCAAATTTTGGTAAGCTGCGCTGGGACAGTTGGAAATGTTCGGTTAGTCACAAAGGATTTAAATGGGATCATTGGTTCGCAAGATATTATCCGTGTCATATGTGATTGCAAAAAAGCACCATACGGATTTATTTTTGCTTATTTGGCTTCACCAACTGCATATAATTATATTCAATCATTTATTTATGGCTCTGTTGTTCCTAGGATTGAGCCCAACACATTATCAAAACTTCCTGTCCCGAAGTTTTCCAATAGTAAACAACAAATAATTCATGATTTGATAGTTGAGGCTTCAAACTATAGAGTTAAGGCTAATAAACTACTAACTGAAGCCTTGTTTGAAATTGACTCGCAATTTAAGTATGTAGAGGATAAAAAGGTTTTCTCAGTAAATATTAGTACAATAAAAGACGGCGATAAATACACCAAGGAGTTGCGGCTAGAATGCGACTATTATCAACCATCAACTGTAGCGTTAGTCAAGTATATTAAAAAGAATTTTGACTACGCTCTTTTAGGTGACTTAAGTGATTCTGTTACTATTTCCAATTTAAGAGGCCGAACCTTTGTGAAAAAAGGTGTTGCTTTGATCACTGGGCAATCACTTGGTCTTCTCAAACCAGACGTTTCCAAACAATTGTCGAAGACCCTAACTAAAAATATTGCGGAAAATACTACAAAGAATGGTGATGTTTTAGTTTCAGCCTTCGGAACTCTTGGAAAAACGGAGTACTGTTTCAATAATTTTTATACAGGAGTATTTGCAAGTCAACAGTTAGTTAGAATCAGAACCAATAAAGAAAAGATTCATTCAGGATACATTTATTTGTATTTAAAGAGTAAGGCTGGGCAAGCCTTGATTCAAAAATATAAAACCGGATCTGTAATAGAATGGGCAAACTGGAATAACTTCAGTTCAATTCCCGTCCCTATACCAGAAGACAAAGGAAAGGCTTTAGGAAAAGTGGCAGAAAAAATTGCTCAAACTTTCCAAGTTGCGTTTGAAAAGGAAGCTGAGGCAATAAATATAATTGAAAATGAAATTGAATCATGGCAAAAGTAATAAAACCACCATACTTTGACACAGTTGTGAATGCAGGAGAAAGGCGACTACTAGATTTTTTAGAAGTAAGTCTCCCTGCGGATTATGTGCTAATACCAAATGTTGAAATTGCATCTACGAATCCGAGAAACAATCGAACTCAGTATTGGGAATATGATCTTATTGTAGTGGCTCCATATGCAATCTACAATATTGAAAATAAAGATTGGAAAGGTAGAATTGAAGGCGATGATAACTATTGGTACTTGAATGATAGACAGAAGCCGAATCCTTTGAAAACAGGAAGACAAAAGACTGCAATACTATCTTCAAAACTTAAGGAAAAGAATTTTGCATGGGGTAGTGCCTGGATTCAAAACATGGTAACCCTTTCACATGAAAACCCTGAACCTCCATATATTTCTCAGGAAGCAGGCAAGGTAACCTTTCAATTGAACAGACGGCTCGTAGATTATATAACAGATCCGTATCGCGTAGGAAAATTGAAGGGTGATATTTCTAAAATTCAGAACGAGATCGTTTCATTTTTAATTGGAGTTCAAAGTAAAAAATCTCCAACAGATAAACGCGAAGTAGAAGGTTATGAAATTATAGAAGTAATAAATCAAGAACCAAATTTTAGTGAGTATCTTGTAAGAAAAGGAGGAATAAAAGCCTCCGTATTCAAACGAGTGAAAGAATATGCTTTGCAAGTAGCAGGGCTGTCTTCCAATGAACTTTCAAAACGCGAACTTCAAATTAAAAATGGAGTTAGTGCATTGGAAAACATTAAGACAAATCCTTTTATTGCAAATGTTGTTTATAGAATTGATGAAGAAAATCATCTATTTTATGAAACATCAGATTTGATGGATGAAGACTCGTTACGTTCCTATTCCCACAACAAGACATTTACTTTTGATGAAATAATAAATATAATAAAGAATATTTCTGCTGCTCTTAAAGCTGCGCATAATGAAAAGGTATTCCACAGGGACATCAACCCGGATAATATCTTTATGCGTGGAGGATTTGCAATTCTAGCTAATTTTGGAAAAGCATATTTTACAGATCATGAGGAACAAGGTTATACGGTTCAGGCAACGTTAACAGAAATGAATGCTTCAGCTTATCATCCGATGGAAATGGTGGCTAAAGAAGCGTCCGAAAGGTCAGATATATATTCATTGGGGGTATTAATTTACTGGTTATTTGTAAGGAAAGAGCCAATATCAAATCCTTTTGAACTTGATAAACTTGGTGGAAAATTAACCAAGGATCGTCTCCCTTCCTCCATAAATCCATCATTACCAAAATGGCTTGATGATTTATGTAATAAAACAATTGTCGTTGATGAAAATTTAAGATTCGCAAGTATTGATGAGTTAGATAAATTCATAAATCAAGCATTAAAAGTAGATGAGTCAAAAAGCTCTACAATAACAAGAACAACTAAAGCCGAAAATCTAAATATCGACTCTTCTGAATTAAAGGAAGGTGATAAAGTTGATGATTATATTATTCATAAGATATTAGGAAAGGGCGGTTACTCAAGAGTCTTCAAAGTAAAACATACTTTGCAAGATGAATATTACGCACTCAAATTATTTCATGAAAGCGTAAATGCATCATCCGTAATTGATGAGTATAAATCTTTAATAAAATTAAATCACCCAAATATTGTTAAGTTTATTTGGAATGGCACTGCATCAACCGGGCAGTTCTATACATTAACTGAGTTTCTTGATGGTGAAAATTTAGGAACCTATACTCGCACAGATGCTAGATTACCAATTAGTAGGGTTTATCAGGTTGGAAAAGACATACTTGATGCTCTTGTGGCACTTCAATCTCAATCAAGACCCATTCTTCATCGAGATATAAAGCCACAGAACATTATTTGGGATAGTAATAAGCGTTTTGTACTTATTGATTTTAATGTTGCCTCATTTGCTGAGGACAATAAAGACTTTGTTGGAACTAACCCATATTTAGCTCCTGACTTAATTGCAGATAATTATAAGGTTAATTGGGATAAGTCCGCAGATACATTTGCTTTAGGTATCACTCTTTATGAGTTGGTATGTAAACAGTATCCTTGGTCACCAAGCAGAATGCCTTTGATGAGCAAATCTCCTGCTAAGCCAATTGATGTAGAACCAAGATTATCTACTGAATTTTCAGAGTTTCTTCTTAAGGCAATTAGTACATCCGGAGATTCAAGGTTTAAGGATGCAAATGAAATGCTTGCCGCATTGGAAAAAATTGGCGTTGAAAATATTTTGAGTGCTTCTGATACTAAGATACGTGAATCAACAATCACTGTTAATGCAAATGAGGATATTGTTTCTTATGTCAATTCATTATATAGCCAATCAAAAAATGGAAATTCGGGAACAAGGGCAAATTTTAATATCAACAAATTTGATGAGTTAACTTATACACCAACTAAACTCGATAAAAAACTTATACCTGCAATTTTTGATGGTCAATATAAATTACTAATAATAACAGGTAATGCCGGTGATGGAAAAACAGCCTTCATCCGTAAGATAGAAGATGACAAACGAGTAAGAGACATTAAGCGTTTTGATCATAAGAATGGAGCAAAATTTAAAATAAGTAATATTTCATTTGAAAGCAATTATGATGGCTCACAAGATGAAGAAGAGAGAGCCAATAACACTGTTTTAGAAGAGTTTTTTAAGCCGTTTGAAAATATAGCGAATTATGATGATGCAAAGGAAGGTAGAATTATTGCTATAAATGAAGGTAGACTAGTAGAGTTTCTGGGAACATCAGAAAAGTATAAAAATTTAAGTAGAGCCATTGAAGAATATTTCTACAAGGAGGGACATTCAAATCTTCCTGATGGCCTAATGATTATTAATTTAAATCTTAGATCGGTTGTTGGTACAGATCAGGATGAGCCAAGTTTATTTAGAAAACAAATAAAAGCAATTACAAATAAGAAGCTTTGGGAAAAGTGCTCCACTTGTCCTATTGCGGAGTCATGTTTCATAAAGTATAATGTAGATTCATTTAATGACAGTGCTGCCGGGGAAAACATTATTACAAGGCTAGAATGGCTGTTAAGAACCGTAAGTTTAAAGCGTGAACTTCATATTACAATGAGGGATTTAAGATCTTTCATTTCGTTTATACTAACTCGCGATTTTAATTGTAATGAAGTTAAGACTTTGATAGAAAAGCAGGATTTTTTTGATGAAGATTATTGGCAATATTTCTATTTTAACATTACTAATCCAGTATTAAACGACAATGGAAATCAAGATCGTTTAATTAAGCTACTAAGAGAAACGGATATAGGTGAGGTTTCCATTCCCGATTTAGATAGAGACCTATTTTTTGGGAAACATGATGAAAAAAACTACTTGGAGTTTGCCGAGAGAACGTTCAGTTTATTGCAATCATTCAATTTAAATAAAATATGGGTACCTGCTCACGAGCAAAGTCAAGAGATTATTACTCGCATTAAGAGTATTCAAAAAACATTTATAAGACATCAATATTTTGAGGGTCGTTCTGTTTTAATCAACCTATTAGGAAAAAAACAAAGCGATACTGGAGATGCTTCAGATTTAAAACCTTCCTTCCTTTTGAGGCTACCCTATCATTCTGTTTCGAAGTTTGTTGATATACTAGAGAAAGGTGATACTGGCAATGACACAATACAAAGCATCTCTAGGGCAATTTCATTGAATGAGGGTTGTGATAATATAAAAATTGACCGACAATATTTAGTTTTGTCTTCATCAGAAATTAAGGATCCGTTCAGTAAGTCGTTTAGGCTTTTTTCATTAAAAGATTTCGAACTCTTTGTCAATACAACCAACCACCTCATTAAATACCTCGAATATGAGTCGGATAATCTTGTTTTTAGGCATAAGACGGAAAGGCATATTCAGTTAACTGTATCGTTAGATTTATACGAGATGCTCTATTTTATTCAGCAGGGATTTAGTCCATCGTTAAATGACCTAAGGGGAAAGTTTGTTGAATTGATAATTTTTAAGAATCTCTTGGAAAACCTTAGGTATGACGAAGTAATCGTTACGAACGACAATGTTGAGTTTTTCAAAATAAGTAAGACTGAAGAGAGTAAACTAATTGTTCAACCAATGATAATGTAATTATGGCAATTAAATTAAATAAAGAGGAAAGCATTTTCAGAAACGAATTGATTTTTACAGCTGATGCCAAGGCGGTAAATATTGACAACACATTGGTTAACCTGTTTATGCTACTTAAGCACAATGGAATAAGACCGAGACAAAGGGCAAGAGCCGGTGAAAATGTATTTATTAACATGGATATTCTTAAGAATGTATTTAATAAACTTGAGGATGAGGGGTCTGTTATTGGTTATAAAGAAAATCCTACAGCAGTGGTTAATTGGGTCAGATGTAACCTTGTAAATATGGTTAATAGAGGGAGAATGGATCAAGAAAAAATTTCTTCATTGCGACCGATTCATTTGGAAAGTTACCGTGTAAGAAATGCTGCCAACACAAGGGATTATTTTACTGCTGATCAAGTTTATCTAATGTTGGGAGTTAACCCAGCAGTTAAAGAAGAGTTGAAGGATTTTCTTGGGGAAGGATGGGATAAAACGACAGGAAAAATCAACTTGAATAATCAATTAGACGTCGATAGTCTTTCAATCCTTCACATTATTAAAAATGTGAAACCTGGGCTTTTAGAAAGCTCCTCATCTTTGAATCAGATCGAGCCATTGCTCAATGATCAAGCAAAACTTTACTGCGATGATGTTAGAAGGCTGTTAGTGTACAAAAGATTAATCCCTAGAAATGTTCTTATTGATTACTTGAAAACAATAACGTCATTTCACTTATCATTATATATTCAAAAGCTTGTCTTTCATCTCCCAAAAATGATCCAAAATGGGTCAACAAAAATTAATGATGATTGGAGTATTGTCTTAGATGCCACAGACAACTATGATAGCAAAATTAGTAAGATCTCTACTAAGGATGCTGAGTCTCTTATTAACTCACTATATGATTATGTAAAGGCAACTTTTCAAATAAATGCTGCATTGCGTTTCTTGAGTTTAGAAAAGAACAACTCGGATAATTTGGAAAAGGCGATTGCGGTATTAAAAGATAAGCCAAAAGAGTTTGACACGTATTTTAAAGTTCTTTGGGACAGTATTTACTTTTCTCTTGAGCCTGAAGATAAAATTCTAATAGATGACATGGTTAAGTATGAAGATAACTTTTTTGATAAATACATTGAATTAATTATTCGTGCAAGAGGAGCATATCAATATAAATTTCATGTTCAATTAATTGACAACTTATCTCAAAAGAATAATGAACGAGGGCTGCTTGCCCAAGGGAGAAGTACTAAACACTTCCGTCGATTTGTTTTAGGAACAAGACTTTTAGAATCTCTAGTACAGATATTAGTATTAAATGTGAAGGATGATAAGTTTGAAACGAATAGCCTTTCTATCGAGGAGCTTGTTTTAAAACTTAGAGAGCGATATGGTCTTATTATTAACGGTCAAAATGAGACTAGATTTGAAAACATGGATTTAAACACCAACATTGCCTTTAGAGAAAATTTGGAATCGTTTAAATTAAAGCTTCGTCAAATCGGATTTTATAACGACTTAAGCGACGCATACATTCTTCAAAGAATTAGACCTAGGTATGAATTAAAAGATTAAGAAATGAGCACAACAATCAATATTAGCACATATCATAAAAGTATTATCGATTTAATGATTGATAATTACAAGGAAATGTTGTTGTCAGCCAAACCGGGACATTGCATGAAAATTGTTGGTTTTGGCGATAATGAGCTTGAATACTTGTGGGATATTTTAAAAACGAGTTTTAAAAATATTGACACCTTCATTGTTTCTGAAAAGGAATTTGGGGAAAGATATATTTCTGCAACAAAACTTATTGAATTGCGGAATAAGCAACAAAAGGCACTTTTAGTATTAATACCAGCAGCAAGTAGAACTGCCGCAGAAGACTCCTATGGCAATGCAACATTTAAGGAGTTAACATTAGATGGAATTGAGGAAAAATTGAAAATACAACTAATAGACTCAATACCAAACCCGAGTAAGGATAGTATTATTGAAATTCTTAGTTATTTAAATGATAGAATAAGCCTATTTAATGAGGTTAACTATCTGATAAGCTTACAAACCAATGGTATTAATAATGAAAATATTGGGAATTTCATTTATCATTTAAACTTAATCCCTGATAGAGATTTACTTAATGAAGCTAATAAACTAAGGTCAAGGATTAATTTCAATTTAAAAAGTATTGATCTGTTATCTTCGTTCAGCAAACCCCTATATGATAGGGTTGCAGAACTGCCATTGAAAAGTAACACCATTCAAAAGGATATCGTTAATTTCATAAAGACAGAGAATCAAGCAAGGAATGCGGAAAGTATTTGTAAGGCAATATTCCAAAAGTATAGCGGTTTAAATTTCAGCAACTGGCCAGTGCCTGATCTTGATATCAATAGCGTTAAGCTTTATATTGATGAAATTAAATCAAATGATTTTAAAGTTGAAGAAGGTAGAAACGTACTCAGAGTGGAAACGAATAAAACATCAAAGATCAAAGTACGCTTTTCAACTAAGCCCGCACCAAAAGATATTAAAGAACTTAGTTACTTCAATGTAATCTTGATGGCTGTAGATGGCGGACGAGGTGAAGAGGTAAGAATCTTACGTAAGGTGAAAAATACTACAACCAATAGACCTTACCGAGAAGCTGTAGTCGAATTAAATCCAAATGTAATAGATGAAGGTTCATACTTTTTAAAGGTCTTGGCTGAAGATGAGCACGGTAATATATTGAATATCGATGACAATTTTAAGGAAGATGGAATCCAAAAGATTTATGAAGAAGAGTTAAAAAAAGATCCTGACTATTTAAAATCCAATCTAAAATTTAAACTGACATGTGATTCAGATGATTTTGATTATTTAGTTGAAGATGAAGTTGAAAAAAATGAAGATCAAAGAAAGGACAAGTTGGATACTGTGTTGCAGGCATACTTCAAATATAGGATAGAGTTATTCAAACGTGATGAAGAATCTAAAGTACCTTCTCCTTCTGAAACATCCAACATTTGGTTGAATGATGACAAAATAAAACACATATCAACCTATTACATTAACTATTCAGAAAAGCACAATTATCAAATCAATTTATCAACTAAACTGAGACTATTGGAGGAATGTTTCCTCGATAATTCCTCTGATTTTGGGCATGTGCATGCTGTCTTGTCGAATAACCCAACTTCATATGGATTTGAAAGTTTGAAATTTGTTTCCAGTGAAATAAATTCTATTATACCTAAAGAGTTAAGTAAGTGTAGAGAACAGGTGCTTGAAGCTATTAAAAATTCCAACGCTGAAAAAAATGGTGTTTTTGAAAGTGCCGAAATATTTCGATTTATTGATGTCATAAAAGATTATATTGAGTTACTGACCAATTGGACAAACGAGATAAAAAATAAGATCGCTAATAATGAAGGATCAGTAACAGAGAAAGAAAAACTCCAACAGTTTCTTGCCGAATTACAAATAATGGATTCTGTAAGAGTAAAAAGCAAGCTTCCAGATGGAAAATCGGCAAGCGCAATATTACTTTCCCCGCTTCATCCTCTCAGACTTATATGGCATGTTCAGCTGTTTGATGTTTTTGAATTGTGGGAGAAGAAAACTAGAGAACATTCTGGTCATAAAAATGAGTGGATAACAAACCTAGAAAAATTGTTTGATGGTTATATTTCACCTGAAAATAATCCACTTGTTTTAGTTGAACCTGGCGCTTCAATTAGAAGCTTCTACTATTCAGGAGAATTGACATTTGGCTGGGGAATATATTTATCATCTTCATCAATGGAGAAGAGCAATGAAACTCTTACATCTATTACTCGTCAGTTAAAACAATATTTCAGAACCTTATTAAATATATCCCGTGATAATTACGTTGAGACCGACATTAGCCAAAAGTTAGTAATACGTCATTTAAAAAATTATTTGATCCAACATCCCTATACTGAGAAGTTGATAATCAATTTAATAAACGGTGGCGATGCAACTACTTTCGCAGACGCATTCGTGGAACTTGAACAAGAGGAACTATTTCAAAGAATAAATTATGAGGTTAGAATATTTAAAGGAGATGACAGAATTATAGAACATGGTTCTGCATTAAGGAATTTAATTAACCCGGAATTTAATATTTCTGAGGAAGCGGAAGCATTTTCTCAGCCATCACGAAATAGATTATTCCCAAAACTAAGATTCTCCATAAATAGCGTAAATGACTATCTAAGTTCTCCGGGAAAGTATTCTGCGCATTTGAGTTTTTTAATTAGCCCGTTCCCGATTCAAATCGAGTTGTTAAGGCCGTTTGTAAAACTTAATAATTTCTTCCTAAACGGTTTAATTGTAGACCCCTCTGTATCAATTGAAGAAGGAGGCAACGACATCAAATGGAACCGATTTATCATCCCTAATGAATTACCGAATAAATATGAAAAATTTGGTAACGTTGGGGTAGCATTGTTTGGTAATATTCAAGCTTTTATAGCAGGCGCATTAGCGTCAAAGTATACCGAGTCTATTCCTGCAACTCAATTAATCTTGAATGATAAGGATAAGGTATTACTTACTCATTTGCATGATTATTCCGATTGGGTTGTGACTTTTGATAAAAATTTAGGTGCCCAAATATTTGATCAACCTTCAATAGATGGTAAAATACCATTCCTTCTTGACTATGTGCCGGGAGAGGAAATTTCAGGAATATCTTCATTCCTTACTACTCGTCCTACATCAGAGATACTTGGATTACTCGGCCCACATTTTGAAGAATTTAACTTGGACATACACAATCCCAATGATGAGAAAAAAATTCAAATTTTACTTGAGGATCTGCGTGCTGTTAGTAGTTCGCTAGTTCTTCAATTAAATTCCGGTAAAAACAAAGCCTTCGAGGTCATTGGCTCTGCATTTACAAAGAGGGTTCTCGAAAAGAAGGGCTTTCTTGAAAATTCGTTCTTAATCCCAATTGATTTACATCAAAATCTATTTGAAAATTTACCGAGTGAAAGTAAAAGCCGAGCTGACGACCTGCTTGTTTCAATCGATGTAGAAAACAGGAAAATTTCAGTTTCCGTGATTGAAATTAAATGTAGAAAATCAATCGGTGAAAGTGAGAAAGAAGAACTTAAGGCGAAAATGAAAGAGCAAATCAATAATACAATCGAGGCCATTAAAATTCACTTTGACCCTACTTATTTTAATTCCTTTGATAGGTTGGATAGGGAAATCAAGAACAAAGAACTTCGATCCCTTTTGACCTTTTATATCGAAAGAGCCAACCGATATTACTATTTAAGTGATAACGCTAGATTAGCGTATTTAAATTTCATACAAACACTAGATGAAGGATATAAACTGGAATATAGAGAACTAGGACTAATTTTTGATTTTAACACAGAAAAAAAACACTTAAAGGAAATTAGTGATAATGGTCTAGTATTTTTCACTTTTGGCCGCAAACTAATTGATGAAATTCTCGATCCCGATTCTGACCTTAATACTAAACGATTGGAGGATGACTTGGAAACAGAAATTAGTCTCGCCATCGGAGATAAGAAAGTTCTTGCTCCGGTTATAAAGGAATTAGGTCTTACAAGAAGTGATCCGCCTACGGCAGAAATAATAACTCTACCCATAAATGAAGATTTTAAAAGAGGTTATCCACTACCTACAAAAGAATTTCCACCTCGAAATGTAGCTGATCCCAAAGGAAAAAACTTTGAAGACTTGAAGGCTGCTGCTGATGAAAAGATAAACAGACTAGAATATGACATCCTTGTTGGGAAGAGTTCTCAAAGCGAGCAGTTTGGATTATTGGGTAAGAGTGCTCAAGGAAAAAAGATTGCAATTGATTTAAGCGAAACAAATACTATTAGTCTTTTCGGTGTACAAGGAGGAGGCAAAAGCTATACAATTGGAACTGTGACAGAAATGGTTTTGAAGCAATTTGACGATGTCAACATCCTTCCAGCACCACTAGCAGGTGTAATTTTTCATTATAGCGAGAGCTCCGATTATAAACCTGAGTTCACTTCAATGATCTTTCCAAATGATAAGGAGGTTGAGTTAAAAAAATTAAAGGATGAGTATGGTGCTGAGCCCTCATCAATTGAGGATGTTATCATTTTGACCCCAAAAGATAAAATTGAGGATAGGAAATTGGAATACCCCTCTATAACTGTGCTCCCTATTTCTTTTAATTCTAAAGAGCTAACAGTGCAAGATTGGATGTTTTTACTTGGGGCAATTGGAAACGATTCTGCCTACATTAAACAACTAAAAACAATAATGAAAGAACACAGAAAGAATATCACTTTAGAAGGTATCTCCAATAGTGTTGAAGACTCTACATTGCTTTCAAATTCACAGAAAGCATTGGCAAGACAGAAATTGAATTTCGCCCGAGAGTATATCGATGACACCTTAGTTTTGCGTAATGTGATTAAGCCCGGTAGACTTGTCATAGTTGATTTGAGAGATGAATTTATTGAAAAAGATGAAGCTCTTGGCTTATTTGTAATTATGCTAAATATTTTCTCCTCAGTAAGTGAATATGACGGAACACATTTTAATAAGTTTATTGTTTTCGATGAGGCACATAAATACATGGACAATAAAGATTTAACTGGGAATATTGTAACCGCGATTCGAGAAATGAGACACAAAGGAGTAAGCATAATGATCGCAAGTCAAGATCCACCGAGTTTACCAAATGAGATAATTGAATTAAGCAGTATTGTTCTACTGCATAAATTCAATAGCCCGTTATGGCTAAAACACATTCAAAAATCAATAACACAATTAAGTAGTCTATCTGCCTCAGACATGAGCGCTCTTAAACCTGGAGAAGGATTCCTGTGGGCAACAAAAGCTAATGACAGTTCAATTTCAACCAAACCACTAAGAATATCTACCAGACCAAGAGTAACGAAACACGGCGGGTCGACTATACAAGCTACAGGGAAAAAATGAAAACTATAACCGTTACCAATAAAGGAAAAAGAAGCGTAAACGAAGATTTTGTGCTAAGTCAAAGCCTCAATTCGGAGCAGTACTTAAATATTATTGCCGATGGAATGGGTGGGTATGAAAAAGGAGAAGAAGCGTCTCGTATCATCACTGAAAAGATTTCTTCCCACTTATCTAAATTACCAAATATTAATGATGAAGATGTACAGTTTGCAATCGACGATGCAAATATGGCAATAAGTCAATTTAAGGAACAGTTAAAAATAAAATTGGGTGCGACCATTGGCGGAGTGATCATTAAAAATAATTGTGCAAAATGCTTTTGGGTCGGCGATGTTAAGATATATCATTTTCACGATAAGAGATTAAGCTTTGAGTCTGATCCTCACTCTTTAATGGCTGAATTAATCAACAATGGAAACATTGTCGATATAGAAAAGATTGCCAAATATAAACACATAGTTACAAGATCAATTCATGGGGATCTGGGTAAATCTGAAGCCGCATTTATAGATATTAAAACTATTGGGAAGGAAGATGTATTTATTATTTGTTCAGACGGAGTTCATGATATTATTAATGGATTGCAAATGGAGTATCTTTTTAATGAAAAGGGTGAAATAGAAAGTGTAGTTCAAGAGATTGAAGAACATTGTAAGTTAAATGCAAAGGATAATTATTCATTTATTGTAATTGCAGATATATGAACCATTTTGACAAAATGACTTATTACTAGCGGACGAGATAATCAGATAATAATGGGTAATGGCAAATTACCCAAACTCGGGTTTGATCTGAAGCCCCTATATTTAAGTTGTTGATGATTTAAAATAAATATAAACAGAAGTTGTAAATTTGTTAAAATTATTTCTATGTTTTTAAACAAAATCAAATATTCACAATATGATTCCGACATAAGGGAGTGGAAACTAAATGGTTTTGGATTGAAAAAAATAAATCTAATAGTTGGCAAAAACTCTGCTGGCAAATCAAAGAGCCTATCAATAATTAATGGTTTATCTATTATTCTCGGTGAAAACAGCAAATTACCATTTCTGATTGGAAACTATGAAGTTGAATTTATTACTCCTCTTCAAAATCACATTAATTATAAACTTGTTTATGATAAAGGCTTTGTCGTACAAGAATCACTAAATATAGGTGATGTTAATTACATTTCTAGGGACGCTGATGGAGAAGGTATGATACTTTCCTCGAGCGGAAATTACAACGAATTTAAAGTTCCGGAGAATGAATTGATTTCCACAAGAAGGGATGAAAAACAATATCCGTATTTGACAGATCTTTATGACTGGGCTAGAATGGTACGTATATTTCACTTCGGTAGTGATAGTATGACGCTTTTCGGTGCAAGAGATAAGACTAAAAAGGTAGATACTGAGTATAACCTTAAAGTTACTGCAAACATTGTTGATACTTTTAATCGGGGTGTAAAAATTCACGGTGAAGATTTCAAGAAACTTATCATCGCAGATTTTAATTCGATTGGTTATCAGATCTCAGATATTGATTTAGGAGGCCTGACTACAGTATTATTGCAAGTTGTGGACAACCCTAATGTTGAGATTATCGGCTTAAAAGTAAAAGAGAGTGACCTAGAATGTTGGACTGAACAAACGGACATGTCAAATGGAATGTACAGGGCACTCTCATTAATTATTCAATTTAACTATTATGAATTTGAGTCAATTTCTGGATGCGTATTGATTGATGATATTGGCGAAGGCCTAGACTTCGAAAGGTCTGTTAAACTGATAAAACTCTTGATTAACAAAGTTGAATCAGGCAAGAATGACATTCAGCTCATAATGTCAACCAATGACCGTTTTGTTATGAATAATGTTGATTTGAAATATTGGCAGATAATTAACCGAAGTGGACCCAGTGTTAATTATTACAATGAAGAAAACTCAAAAAAGATCTTCGAGCAATTTAAGTACAGTGGACTAAGCAAATTTGATTTTTTTGCTACAGATTTCTTTAAAACTGGTTTCGATTCAGAGGAAGAGTAATTTATGAAAAAGATCGCTTTTTTTGTCGAAGGTCGGACTGAATGCAATTTCATTATTAAGTTAATTGAAGAAGCCTATGACAGGAAGGAAATTTCCATTACTGCAAATAAAGCTAAAGGTGGAAATAAAGCTGAAATCACCTTTACTACAATTTTCGCGGATTCGATCAAAACAGATACTAAATTCCATGTATTAATCGTGAACTGTACCGGGGAAAGCAATTTAAGAACATACATAGATGATAGACGCGAAGATCTGACTAAAAGCGGCTTCTTCAAAATAATTGGTATTAGGGATTTGTATCCAAATTTTCAAAGAAATGAACTTCACACTTTGATGCAAGGTTTGAAGTACAAATTACCTCAAAAGCCAATAGAGACGGAATTCATAATCAATATAATGGAATTAGAAACCAACTTCCTCTCAGAACACAATCATTTTTCAGTTATAAACCCTAATTTGACTACAGCTCTAATTAGCGATCATTTAGGTTTCAATCCCGAAACAGATGATATGCAAGTAAGACCAGCGCCGAGCTTAGATCTTCATAATTGTTATAGTTTAGTGAATGAAAGCTATTCTAAGGAGGATGCCGTTGTAGATAGGACCATTAGCAGTCTAGATTATAGTAACATATATTATAACTTACGGACTAGGATTCAACCGCTAGATCGCTTAATACAAAACCTTGATGATTTTTTTCATTAGGCCTGAGCTTTCTTTAGTCTTAATGTAATTTTCAAATTATATTTCAATACTCAGAAGAGTACATAAAGTAATTTTCTTCGCGTCCCTCGATAAACTCTATCTCTAACTTTAGGTCAAAGTTTTCCATTTTCGGCGATTCAGAGTCACAGTCAGGATTAAATTCCAAAAAAGAACAAATGTTCAATCGTACACACACACCTTTGCCCCGTGTGTTGTCCCAACCCATATCCCCCTAAAATAGACGATTCTTAGCGCAAAATGCCTATTAACAATGGCATTTATATTCCAAACGTGCAAGTCTATTCCCCTCTATTTTTCCCCTCAAAAAAAGAAAGCCGGCAACGCTACCACGTTTGAAAAAGTGTATTGAACTTAAAGAATAAAAGAACCAAACGGCATAAAAAAATGAAGCACTTATTACTAAAGGAACTTACGGAGCATCTGGGCTACCGGGATATTCGCTCGGTGAGAAAGTGGTGTTCAAAAAATGGAGTGTTTGTGATTCGCCAAGGCAAGGATGAATTTGTGATGGAGTCGGATTTCAAAAAAGCATTTGAAATTCCGTTCATCAATAATTTGAAAAGCAAATACGGCAAAGATTGGGAAGAGGTGTACCGCTTGCATCAAGAAGGCAATGTGCTTGGTTTAACTGCACTTCAATCCTCGGCTCCGGTTCTGCGTAAAACTTTTAAAACTGAAAATGACATCGTGTCCAAATACTTGAGTAAATATGAACGAGACAAAAATTCCAAGGCTGCCTGAAAAAGGACGACCAAGTGGTCTGTATTTATTTTGCAATGGTTGCAAGAGTTTATACTCCAGCGAAAAGAAAGTCAAATGTAAATGCGGCAAGTTAGTGTACAAAGCGCAGATCCATATTCCGGGTAGCGTTAAAAGAGTAAAGCCAATGATTCTTCAAGCCACTGAATTTAAAGAGGCACTTAATCAATTTTACAGTTTCAAAGAAGCCTTGCAACAAAACTCTTTTCAAAAAGTACTCATTCAAAAAGCAGAATCAAGACCTACCCGTTTAATAGAGTGTTTTGCTTATTACATGGGTTACCTTAACAACGTAGGTGTTCCCAGCCACAAACAAAAAATCAGAGACCCCAAGTACATTGCCAAATATGATCACCTCTTTGAGCAATACAAAGATGCCTTGGCTGAAAATGGTGTGGATTGGAAAATTTTAAAATTCACCGAAGTGAACGATCAAATGATTGGCTTCATTCACGATTACTTTTTGGTGAAGAATGGCTACGCCAACAAAACCTATAATAACAACATGGGTCTGCTGAGTGCCTTTACCACCCACATCATCAACAAATTTAAATTCGATTACCAAAACCCCTTCTTAGGAGTGCCGGATATGGTGGTGACCCCTAAAGTGAAAGCCATCGGTGAAAACGAGTTCAGCAGCCTGCTGGATTTAATCACCCCTGAAAATGGTATTCAAATGAAGACCTTAAAAACTAGAAAAAATCAGAGGAAGGTAAACCATTACAAACCTTGGCTCAAATACGCCTTCAGGCTGGGTTTATATACCGGAGGGCGCAGCGAGGATATTGTGGAGCTAAAATGGTCAGATATTCGCCTTCAGGAAGACGGCAAGTTCGATACCCTAGAAACCATCGACCACAAAATAGACAGCGCCAATAGCCACCGGATCAGCGAAAAAGACCGTATTACCAAGAGCTTTGCCATAACGCAGGAATTAGGGGCGCTGTTGCACGAAATGGGCTATGAACGGTATAAGAATACCAGTTTGTACATAATAGCCCCGGAGGACGGCTTAAAACGCTCCAACGTGGCCGGAATCATCAGCCGCTCCTTCTCCCATTATTACGACCTGCTCAATACGGGCAAGCCCATCACTTTCCGCAACCTCAGAAAGACCTTTATGACCAGCGCCTATAAAGAATTTGGCTTGGCTTCAACGGCATTAACTAACCATAAAAACCCATCGATGACCGACAAGCATTATTTCGACAAAGAAGTGACCCGTGATGAGGCAAAAGAGAACTTTTCGGTATTTAAGAAAAAGAGAAAATCGTAGAATATACTATTCAAAACGATAAAGTACTTTGACGTATTGATTTGCACCTAGTGGGTAAAGAACTGCTCCGTTAAATCCATCAATTGGTGTTTCGAATTTATCAGATACGTATTCAAACTTGAACAGTTCACTTTCTGAACCTTGCTCATCATATCTAGGTTCTTGAATTGCTTTTGAAGGAGTTTCTTTTTCGAGAACATAAGCCTCATCAGGAAATTCTTCATCTCTGAATCTTTCTCCAAGGACAACCCCAGCAATTTGCCAATGTTGTGCGTCAGCCATTAACCTAACAATTTCATTAATACAGGCTGACTGAGAATAAGTAACCAGCCGATTAATAAATTTACTGTTGTCAAAATTATTTTCATGGGTAACCCAATCAATCATTTTGTTCAGCAGATCAATATTATAGGGCTTCTCAGCAAGCGATATAGCCTTATAAACTCGATCTCGGTCTTGATCCGGACTGCTAATTTGCTTTACCATGCCTTTTAATTTTGTTTGAATTTAATAATTCAAGGCCGCTTAACAAAACTTCAACATTTGTCCTAACGACGCAAAAAAACACTCTTCAGTATTTAAAGAAAATAGCAAGCCATTTTTACAGTTCACTTCTCTTGATAATTTCATTGGATTTTCATATATTTAAGTATGAGTAAAAAATTATGCCCCGAATGTAATGGAACCGGATGTCGGGAATGTCCTGAATGTAAGGGAGAAGGTTCAACTGAGTCTAAAACTTGTAGAAAGTGTAAGCCCTCTCCTTTTAATTCTAATCCTTGCGGGGATGGAAGTGTAAAATGCTATGTTTGCAACGGAACTGGGGAAGCCAAATAACGATTTATTTTAAGCAGGAAATCGCCAAAAACCTTACTCCAAAACCTTACTCCAAGGTCAAAATGGGGTCCGGCTAAAACTGAAAAAACCCCTGATAGCGTGGCTTTCAGGGGTTTTTAGTTCAGTGGATCCGGAGAGATTCGAACTCTCGTCCAAATAAGGAATAAATAAGCTTTCTACACGTTTAGTATTAACTTGGTTTTCGATTCAAGGCAGGTGTTAAAACTTACCAACCTTGAACTTAGCTACTGATATTGTTTTGGTTAATAGCATCACCAAAACAAACTGCACATTTGTGATGCTTTACCCGGAGCGCGGAGCAGCTTAGCTCCCCGGAAAGCAAAGGTTACTTAATCCTTGATTAAGCAGCCATAGCGTAAGAATTCTCTTCGCCAAATAAAAGTTTTGAAAGTTCAGATTAAAGAGCTCGTCTTACAACGCTCTACGTGCTTACCTACCTAATGCGCTTACTGTCAAAACCGGTCGGACCCATAAATTAAAGAACACACAAAGTTAACACATTTTCCCGCCCTTCCCGCGGTTTTTCATATATTTAACCTAATCAAAGGCACATGAAAAAACTCGGATTTCTACTGATAATGCTGCTTTCCCTGGGTTTAAACGCTCAAAAGGCTAGCAAATCAAAAGTATTGAAACTCAAATATACACTTCCGGATGGATGGAACGCCAAAGAATTCGGGAATCCTGAAACCAAAACCTGGGAGGAGGGCGGTGCAGAATCCGGAACTTCAGGGCCATGCAACTGCTCCGGCATTTTGTTTACCAAATCACACAAGGATGGAAGAATGAATGTGGTGGTGTATCCGAGCTCGGCCTCAGGATTAGATTCCACCAAACGAAATTTTGTCGGACCTTTGCAATATCAAGACGTTGAAAAATACGACAACATCCGGAACAATGGCATTTCTTTTCAACGCAAAAAATCCAATTTCCTGGATTCCAAAACCAAAACCAAATCCTTCGAAGTGTACCGGTATTTTGCAAAGGTGGATGATCATTTTTTTATCATTTACGCCTGGCAGGAAAACATGCAGTTTTTAACCTCCCTGAATCAAAAATTACTCTTCGACATGGTGAACGCTATTGAGCTGTTTTGACCAGTTCCAACACTTTCAGTAATTCCAGATCCTTACGACTTATCAGGTCTTTGAAGGAATAATGAATCGGATAATCGGGAATTAAACCGTGCCCGGTAAGTTGAGGATGAACATCGTGCCTCACACGAAAAGCCGGTACCCTTACCCGAATGCCGGTATTGGGCAAGGTGTAATACGGTGTAACTCCCGCGTTACAGCCCTCCGCGGCGCCCCCGCTTTCTTCTCCCAAAAACACCGTGTTTTTTCTTTCTTTTAAATAGGCTCCCACCAAACATGAGGCCGAAAACGTACCTCCGTTCATCAGCACATAAAGTTTTCCGGTGTAGCGGTGTTTTTTATCCAGTTTTAGAGTGTAAGCATAATAGTCTGTATCTCCCATACTGGTTTTTTTTCCAATCACCGAAAAAACATAACGTGTAAACTTAAAGGCCAGATTGCCCCGTGTGTGTTTTTTTTCAGGATAGTTTTTAACCCGGGTGTATAAGGTTTGTGTATAAGCACTGTCCATAAAATAACCGAGCAATTTATACGCGTTGGCCAAACTCCCTCCTCCGTTGTTGCGCAAATCGAGCACCAGGTGTTGTGTGTTTTCCTTTTCCAGTTTTTTAAACACCTTGCGGTACACCTTTTTATAGGAACTGTTGGCGAACTTGTCCAGTTTCAGAATAAAGATTTGCTTTTCGGGGCCTGTCACCCGATAACGAATACCGGCTTTTTTGCGGGAGGTAAACAAACTGTCCTCCACCTTTTTTAACGGGATGGGAGGGATGTTTTTCACCTTAAACGCGGCATAACTGTGTTTTTTAAGGGTGTTGCCCTCTTTGTATTCCATTTGAAGGCTGTCGGGGCGACCAAACAAAGAGGGATAAAGGTTGTTAAAGCCCAGCTGAACAAAATGGTATTTCGAAGTTTGATTGTACCCGTCGGTACTGATAAACCGGCGGCAATACCGCATCAGGGAATCGGCACTGATGGCATTCAGGGATTTGACTTCAACACCTTTGGGAATCAAACTATCCTGTTTTTTATTGAGGTTGGCAATCACAAACAGCTTCTCATTCACCGGTAAAAAAATATAGGGTGAATAGTTGAGCCGGGCCTTGCTTATGGCTTTGTTGTATGCCTTTGAGCCCATCACTTCGGTGTGACCGCAGTGCAATTCTTCAATCAATTGTTTGCAATACACCCGGAATGATTTTTCACTCATGCTGTCGTTTATACTCCGCATCGCCTTTTCAAAATACGCCTCATAAAAGGGTTTATCATGGTAAATGCCCACTGACGGGTGCATGGAAAGCACCACCCGCTTCATCAGGTCAAGATCGGCCCGCAGCGCTTCAGCCGGGTACTTTCGCGTTAACACATCCGTTTTTTTTTGTGCAGGCAGCTGAACTACAAACAACAGGACAAGGAAAAGAGAATATAAACGTGACTGAAAGCCGGGCATTGTTTTATATTTGTGAAAATACGAATTAAGATGGAATCCTTTAAAATTGGTGTATTACGTGAGGAAAAATCGCCTCCCGACAAACGTGTGCCACTGACTCCGAGTATATGTGCAGAACTGAAGCGCCAGTATCCCACCATTCAGATTGTGGTTCAGCCAAGCAAAATCAGATGTTATTCGGATGAGGAATATCATGCCTTTGGAATCGACCTTCAGGAAAACCTCAGTGATTGTGATATTTTAATGGGAGTAAAAGAGGTGCCGGTTGAAAATCTGATTCCGGGTAAAAAGTATTTTTTCTTTTCGCACACCATTAAAAAACAGGCCCACAATCAAAAACTCATGAAGGCCCTCATTGCGAAAAAAATTCACATGATTGATTACGAAACCCTGACAGACAAAAAGGGCAACCGTATTATCGGTTTTGGCCGATTTGCGGGAATTGTAGGAGCTTACAACGGTATCCTGGGCTATGGTTTAAAATACGATCTCTTCCGCCTCAAACCCGCGCACCTATGCAGGGATAAAGCCGAGATGGAAGATGAGTTGAGACGGGTAAAACTGCCCAACATTAAAATTGCCTTAACCGGTGGCGGGCGTGTGGCCAACGGGGCCATTGAAACCCTGAGTGCCCTCAGAATCCGTAAGGTTACACCCGATGAGTTTTTAATGGCCACTTACCGTGAGCCGGTGTATTGCCAGCTCAACCCCCGGGATTATGTGGAGCGTCCGGACGATCACAATTTCGACCTAAATGATTTTTTTGTTCATCCCGAACATTTTGTTTCCAAATTCCCTGTGTATACCAAGGTCACCGACCTGTTTATTTCAGCGCATTACTGGGATCCCCGTTCACCAAAAATGTTCAGCAAGAAGGACATACACGCCCCGGGTTTCAGGATTTCGGTAATTGCCGACATTACCTGCGATATGAATGGTTCAGTGCCAACCACCATCAGGGCCAGCAGCATAGCTCAACCGTTTTATGGCTATAACATTAATACGGATAAAGAAGACCTGCCTTTCACCAAAGACAACATCTGTATAATGGCGGTCGACAATCTGCCTTGTGAATTACCCAGAGATGCCAGCGATGATTTTGCCAAGGAACTCGCCGAGCGCGTGCTACCTTCATTATTTACCGGCGATAAGGACAGAATCATTAAGCGGGCCAGTTTGTGCAAGGATGGAAAATTAACGTCCTACTTCGAATACCTTGGTGATTACGCTTATTAAGCTTTTTTAGTTTTCCGGATGGCCTGAAACAACAGGTGTTCTAAAAACACCCTGAGTTTTGCATTGGTTTTTTCATTTCCAAAGTCCGTTAAAGAAGGCAGATAATTCATAAAATACTTCTGAGAATGCGCCATTTCGAGCAGGGTGCTGGCCAATGAATGGGAAAAGGGGTAATTGGGGTTGTACTCCCGTATCATGGCAGAGAAATCGGCACACAGGTCCTTATAGGGTTTAAAAAACTTGGCTTTGTTGTCCCGGTTCACGTGTCGGGTGAGATAAGCCTTGGAGCCTTCCAGCATGAGCAATTCGTAAGCCGATTTTTCTGAAAGTTCATCCCCTCTGCCACTGTCTTTAGGATCTTCAGAAAGCAATTCAATTACTTTTTTGAGTTTAATTTCAGGATGGCCCAGGTTTTTGGTATGAAACAGAATTTTGTATTCAAGGTAGGTCCAGTACCAGTTAATAAGGTAGGTGAGTAAACGGTGTTTGTTTTCGAAATAGCGGTACACCGAAGCTTCAGTGGTACCAATTTCCGCTGCGAGTTTTTTAAATGTAAATTGTTCAAAGCCAAGTTCCAGTATCAGGTCCAACCCGTGTTTGACAATTTTTTTACCCAATTCCGAAACGTTGGGATCCTTTACATACAATTTTTCGTTGATGGTTATTTTAAAAGCCGGTTCCATGCATTAACATTCTTTAAGCCCCAAAGGTATAAAATAATATAAATACAATCAATAAGAGAAGTAATACTATCATGTATAAAAATAATACTATATTTGTACCCGATGATCAATGTGTTTATATATGTCACCAACGAAGAGGATGCCCGGAGGCTGGCGCTTGTTTTACTTGAAAAACAACTTGTGGCCCACATTTCGATAGATTTTAACAACCATGTGTATTCTGCTTTTAACGGGGAGTTGAAAGAAGAAGTGAATTGTTTGTTAACGGCACAAACAAAAGCCTTGTTGTTTCAGGAAATTCTGGATGAGGTGAATGCGAGATGGCACGATCATGTGAAAATTTATTCAGCGCCCATTACCCAATGTAACAAACATTTTTCAGAACTCATCAGAACCCGAACCAAAGCCGTATAACATGGATTTTCAGATTTTAATATCCAACCTTAGTAATCCCACCCTGCTGTTTTTTGTTCTGGGTATTCTGGCAGTACTCGTAAAAAGTGATCTCGAAATCCCCGCTTCATCCAGCAAATTTATTTCCCTTTACCTGTTGTTTGCTATTGGTTTTAAAGGCGGACAGGAATTGTCGCACAGCGAATTTACCCGGGAAATCGCTTACTCCATACTCTTTGGATTGTTGGTTTCCGGCTTTATTCCCTTGTATTGTTTTTTTGTACTAAAGCGAAAGATGAGTGTGAGCAACGCGGGAGCCGTTGCAGCAACCTACGGTTCCGTTAGCGCCGTTACCTTTGTTTCCGCGGTCGCTTTTCTTGAAGCCCAGCAAATTACCTTTGGAGGACACATGGTGGCGGTGATGGCCCTCATGGAATCACCTGCTATTATTGTTGGGGTTATCCTTATGCGACTTTACAGGGAAGAAGGGGAAGCAAAAGGCAAAGTAGGCAGCATTGTTCAGCATTCTTTCACCAACGGAAGTGTATTGCTCATCCTTGGGAGTTTGCTGATTGGTTTAATAGCCGACAGTAAACAGGCGGAAGGCATCAAGCCCTTTACGACTGATATTTTCAAAGGGTTTTTGGCCATCTTTTTGTTGGAAATGGGAATGGTGACTGCAAGAGGCTTCTCGTCTTTTAAAAAATATGGACTTTTTCTTTCGGTTTTTGCAATACTGGTGCCTGCCATTAACGGATGTTTGGTGGCGTATTTGAGTTCCTGGGTAACTGATGATCTTGGCAATCGTTTTATCTTTTCTATTCTGGCAGCCAGTGCATCTTATATTGCTGTTCCCGCAGCCATGCGCCTGGCAGCTCCCAAAGCCAACCCGGGGCTGTTTGTTCCCATGGCTCTTGGCCTTACCTTTCCATTCAACATTACGGTGGGAATGCCTTTGTATTTTGCCATTATTCAGTATTTTTAAAAATATTGCAGGAAATGGAAAACCTTGTTTCTAAAAAGTTGTTTATGAACCTGAAACTAAGGCTAAGTATAGTTTACGATGCGTTCGAAGGCTAAAGAAAATATATCTTTGAAAAAACAATAGATGAACAGAAGGAGCACCTGATAACATGACGAGTTTACAGAAAATATTTAAATGGTTGTTTACCGAACGCAGGGCGTTTTCGCAGATCTATTTGTTGTCGGGGCTTCAGGCGCTCATGTACCTGGGTATTACCCTGGGGGTGCAAAGCATTATCACCTATACCATGATCGGGAGCGTTTCCACATCCCTGGTGGTGTTGTGTATCCTTACCGTTATCTCTGTGGTGTTTGTAGGGTTTTTTCAACTCTGGCAGATGCGCATCAACGAAACCGTGTACCAAAGAATATTTTCTCAACTCACCAGTAAGGTGAGCCATTATTTGGCCGGCTTATCAGAAAGTGAGCGGCTTCAGCTGAGCCCTAAAATCAACCATTATCTGGAAGTGGTGAGTTTGCAAAAAGGCATTGGCAAAATCCTTCTCGATCTTTCCTTCGCTGTAATCAGTATCATTTTTGGTTTGCTGATTCTCCCTGCATACAGTATGTGGTTTCTTATTTTTTCCATCATCAGTGCGGTTTCTTTTATTTCCATTATTCGTTTGTATGGGGGGCGAAGTGTTGAATCCAGCGTAAAAACTTCCAAACACAAGTACCGATTGCTGAATTGGTTTCAACACAGTCCACAGCAACAAGCTGAGCACATCAATGAAATGAGCAATAAAATGCTCGATGATTACATTGTACAGCGCAGCAAACATTATGCTCACCTTGAAGCCCAGTACAAAGGCATCTTATTGTTTAAGATGTTATTTGTGAGTCTGGTGTTGTTTGCCGGGGTGTATTTGGTTCAAATCGGCCAACTGAATATCGGACAATTTGTAGCTTCTGAAATCATCATCATTCTGGTAATAAATTCGGTTGAAAAATTAGTGCTCAATTGGGATGTGTTTTTCGACATCACCACGGCCATCACCAAACTGGAGGAGCTTTTACCCAACTACCTGAACGATGAACTGATAGAGCTCGAAGCCTCCAAACACGTTTACCAACACCACTATTCCCGTAAAATTAAAGTACTGTTGTACGCTTTGTTTGCACTGGCTTTTCTGACCCTGTTTGCCCCCTGGACACAAACCGTAAACGCGTTCGGAACGGTTACTACCATCAATCCCGAAAACCGTCCTCAAACCATTACCTCACGTATTACCGGCAGGGTAGAGAAGTGGTACGTGAAGGAAGGGGATCAGGTAAAAAAAAACGACACCATTGCTTTCCTCTCCGAAATTAAGGAAGAGTATATCGATCCTCAATTGATATCAAGGTGGCAGGAACAGGTAAAAAACAAAGAGAGTGCCATACGCAGTTACGAGCAAAAAATTAATGCGATTAATGATCAGGTGGATGCGATTAACGCCTCCCTGAGTTTAAAAACCGAACAAACGCGAAACAAGGTAACGCAGGCCAGAGTACGTTTGCACAGCGACAGTATTGACATGGTGACCAATGCGAATAACCTGAAGGTGGCTGAGGACCAGTTCAAACGCTACGAGGAATTGCTGAGCAAGGGCATTATTTCAAAAACCGATCTTGAGAACCGCAAAGTAAAATTGCAGGAGTCCATCACCAAAAAAATTGCGGCTGAAAACAAATGGATCAATTCCAAAAACGATTTGATTAACGCTGAGATTGAGCTGAACAACCTCATGCAGGAGTTCAATGAAAAACTGATGAAGACGGAATCGGAAAAATTCTCATCCCTGTCGACCCTTTACGAAGCTCAGGCCACCTTAACAAAAATGCAGAATCAGCTCAGCAACTATTCCTTGCGCGCGCAGTTTTATTATGTGCTGGCACCTCAGGATGGTTACATCACCCGATCGTTTTCTCAGGGATTGGGAGAGATCATTAAAGAAGGCGATGCCCTGTGCAGCATAGTTCCGAAAACCAGCGACAAAACTATTGAATTGTTTATCGCCCCCGTTGATTTGCCGCTGATTCATATTGGTCAGCATGTGCAGATTGTGTTCGACGGTTGGCCGGCCTTTGTGTTCAGTGGTTGGCCGGGCGTGAGTTTTGGTACCTACGATGCCGAAGTGGTGGCCATTGACCGCACGATTTCTGCCAATGGAAAATTCAGGTTGCTGGCCAGAGCCTCCGGCGAAAAATGGCCCGAAGCGGTGCAAATTGGCAGCGGGGTTAACGGAAACGCTTTGTTAAAGAACGTACCGGTGTTTTATGAATTGTGGCGAAAAGCCAATGGGTTTCCTCCTGAATATTACCAGACAACGGAAAAGGAAACTAAAAAATGAAAACGAAACTAAGTTCGATCTGTTTGTTTTTGCTGAGCTCAGTTGCGGCGCAAAACCCTGCTGTGCTTAGCTATACCTTGTTTATGGGCAATGTTAAAACCTATCATCCCATGATTAAACTGGCCGGCGCTGTGGGGAAAATTGGTGAGGAAAGTGTGAATGCGGCGAGAGGCAATTATGATCCCAACATCAAGGGCTCTTATTCGAACAAATACTTTGATGGAAAGGATTATTACAGTGTTTTTGAATCGGAAATAAAACAAGCCATTTTTACAAACCAATCCATAAAGGCCGGATTTGAATATGGCGCAGGAAATTATCTGAATCCGGCTGACTATACACCGGGAAATGGTTTGGCTTATCTTGGCATAGAGGCTTCATTGCTTCAGGGTTTGCTTATTGATAAAAGACGGGCTGATGTTTTAAAAGCAAAACAATACCGCAGTATTAATGAGAATGAGAAACGCCACATCGGTAACACGGTGTTGTATGAATCGGCTTGTATTTATTCAGACTGGCTTTTAAAACATGCTGCATATAAAATCAACCGCTATTTCTCATCTCTGGCACAAGTGCGTTTGGAAGGCATTAAGGCCTTGTCATTAGCCGGGGAGCGACCTTCTATTGATACCACGGAAACATCGATGCTGCTGCAACAACGCGTGTTGGATTTTCAATCTGCTATCATTGAATTTCAAAAGCAAAGCGCCCTCATCGCCATCAACAATTGGGTGAACGACGAATCGGGTAGTTTTGATCCCGGTCTGATACCATTGGATAGTTTGGAAATACTGATGGACTTGGCATCCAAAAAATTTCTGGAAGACAACAACAACGACGGTAAAAACAATCCCCTGGTGTTGCAATACCGCTCCAAGGTGGATCTTTTGGACGTGGAGCGTCGATTTCGCGCCGAAATGATTAAGCCTGTGTTGAATGTCAATTATAACCTGCTGAGTTTACCGGTGAATTCCGGTGAGTTTCCATCCCTTTCTCCTAATAATTACAAATGGGGCGCGCAGGTGTCATTCCCATTGTTCCTTCGCAATTCACGGGCCGAATTGAGCATTGCAAAACTCAGAATGAATTCCACGCAGTTTGAGTTCGAGCTTAAACAAACCGAAATTCAGAATAAACTTCGATTTACTGCGGCCTCGGTGAATGTGCTGGCTTTGCAGTTGCAAACCGCAGACCGCCAGGTGGATTACTCAAAACGTATGCTGGAGGCTGAAAAATTAAAGTTTGATAACGGCGAAAGCTCGATTTTTTTGATCAATGCCCGGGAAAACAAATGGCTGGAGGCCGAATTAAAACGCATTGAAATAATGAACAAGTACAACAAAGCCGTATTCGAATATTTGTACTTAAAGGGAAGTATGGATTATTTCTAGTGCCACTCTAATCAAGTTTTAAAGCCTTGTTCGGATCCCAATAGTGTTGACTGAAGTTCTGAATCTGGTCATTTTTCACCACGATACCTTCTTTTTTCAAAAGTTCTTCCATTTGGTAAGGGGTATCAAAATGCATTTTACCGCTAAGCTGCCCGTTTCGGTTCACCACACGGTGGGCCGGCACTTTAGGTTTAACCCGGTGCGAGCCATTCATGGCATAACCCACCACCCGCGATGAGCTTTTGCTGCCCAGGCAGGCGGCTATAGCCCCGTAAGTCGTTACTTTCCCTTTGGGGATAAGCCGAACCACCTGATAAACGGATTCAAAAAAGTCACTAGCCATGAGGCATTAAAAGTAACCTGCCTTTTTTACAAATCAAACCATTTTATAAAGCTTTTGTATCTTTGCGCCTCATTATGGAAAAACGTGTCAGAGTTCGGTTTGCCCCAAGTCCCACTGGTGGTTTGCACATGGGCGGAGTAAGAACAGCCTTGTTTAATTATTTATTTGCCAAACGCCACAAAGGGGATTTTATATTACGGATAGAAGATACCGACCAAACCCGCTTTGTGGAAGGTGCGGAAGAATACATCATCAACGCGTTAAAATGGTGTGGCATTCCACCCAATGAAGGAGTAGGATTTGGAGGAGGCCGGCACGCCCCTTACCGCCAAAGTGAAAGAAAGGAGCTGGGCATTTATAAAAAATACGCCGATCGTTTGATTGAGAGTGGGCACGCCTATTACGCGTTTGATACTTCAGAGGAGCTGGATGAGATGCGCAAACGTTTGGAAGCCGCAAAGGTGGTAGCGCCTCAGTACAACGCGGTTACCCGCCAGAACATGCGCAACTCACTGACTTTGCCCGAGGATGAGGTGAAGCGTTTGTTGGAAAGCGGTAACCCATATGTGGTTCGCCTGAAGGTACCGCGTAACGAAGAAATTCGTTTTCACGATATTATCCGTGGTTGGGTGGTGGTGAACTCAGCGCAGGTGGATGACAAAGTGCTTTTAAAAAGCGATGGTATGCCTACCTATCACCTGGCGCATATTGTAGATGATATTGAAATGGAAATTTCGCATGCCGTACGCGGAGAAGAATGGTTGCCTAGTGCACCGGCACACATACTCATTTATAAGTACCTGGGTTTGGAAAATGAAATGCCCAAACTGGCGCATCTGCCTTTGATTCTGAATCCCGACGGGCATGGTAAAATTTCCAAGCGGGAGGCCCGTTTCCCGGTATTTCCCTTAAGCTGGAAAGATCCCCGCGAAGCCACGCCTTATCTGGGTTATAAAGAAGCCGGCTATTATCCCGAAGCCTTTGTCAACATCCTGGCTTTGTTGGGTTGGAATCCGGGCAACAATGAGGAGATTTTTTCTGTGGATGAACTCGCGGAACGTTTCGATTTTGAGCGTGTGCACAAAAGTGGAGCCAAATTTGATCCTGAAAAAGCCAAATGGTTTAATCAACAATACCTGCGCAAAAAATCAGATGAAGAACTGGCGAATGCGTTTGAACCCATTTTAAAAGATAAAGGATTCTCTGCCGAAAAACCTTTCCTGATGGCTTTTTGCAGACTGGTAAAAGAAAAGGTTCAGTTTGTGCACGAATTTTGGGATCAAGGCAAATACGTGTTTATTGCACCGGATAGCTACGACGAAAAGGTGCTTTCCAAAAAATGGAAAGAGAACAGCAAGGAGGTATTCACTAGCCTGATGAATGCGTTTTCCTCACTTGAAAAGTGGGAGGTAGCGGCCATTACTTCTTGTTTCCATGAAGCAGAAGCTGCCAAAGGAAAGATTGACATGCAGGTACTACGTGTTCTTATTACCGGAGTAGCCGGAGGTCCACAGTTGTTTGATATGCTGGAACTGATCGGAAAAGCGGCTGTTGTGGACAGGATGAACAAAGCACTTGCGAAACTGCAGTAAGTTCTAAAGTTAGTTAGTTCGTGGCATCTATTAAAACACAGAACTTTCTAAAGCTTTAAACTAATTTCTTATTTCTTATTTCTTATTTCTAATTGGGAAGAAAAGAACTATCTATACCTCAAAACACCCCGGCTTTACCCAGGGCTACTACCAGAACACATAACATCAGTAATGTAATTAAGGTATTGGTGATTTTGCTTTGTCGAATGCCGTACAAAAAGTCACCCGCAAAAAAACTCACGGGTACCGCAGAAAGCAATAGAATAGAAGAGGTGTTGGCGCCTCCTGAAAAAAATCCAAACACACAAAAAAAGAGGTACCAGAAAAAAATGGTTTTGGCGCGCTGTTTTTTGACTGTGTTTCCTGAGCCATACAATAACACATTGGCAATCGACAATACCAGCAAGACAAATAAAAAGAGCAGGAGCGGAAAATAATACTCGCTGAACACCGGCACCTTCATGTATTTGGTGAATAAGGCGATGGCATCGAAAAGAAACCATTGGTTAAAATCAAACAAATAGGCCAGGCTTTCGTACAAAAACACCGGGGTTAAAAAACCCAGGAGGGCTATGGCCCATTCGCGCCAATAAAAGGGACGCAGCACTACCAAAATGGTGAAAAATAAAGGAAAACTAATGATGCTGGAAATGGTAATGAAAGCGGAACAACTGAGCCAAAAGGCCGCTTCGAAAATGGACTTAAATACTTTTTCCTTTCGATAAATGTCAAGCAACATATACAGCGACAACAATACAAACACATTGGTAAAAATCTGGGGTGTAATTTGAACGGGGTTCACAGCCGCAACGCAAATGAAGAGGTATAAAAACACAGGAAAATAGTTCTGTTTATCGCTGATTTCCTGGTTGGAAGTAATCATGCTCATAAGCAATACCCCCAGGCCTATGCAAAAAAAGTTGAGGGAGTTGATCAGGAACTTGTTCTCCAGGTTTCGGGTAAAGTAGTTATAAAACAGGTCAGGGTAAGCGTTGTTTTCAAGGGGTACCCGGGAAAAGTAGTTCAGGGCGGCGCTCAGCAAAAACAGGATGATCAGCAATGCCAGACTGCCCCTGAAACCCTTATTTAATAGCCCGGCGAACACAATTTTGCTGAATCTGGATTTTTTTTACATTTGTACGCGTAAACTTACAAATTTTAAGACACATGAAACTCCTGATGATTACCTGGACCGATATTTTCGAAGGCATTGGCAACTTTTGTTTGTGGATGTTCAAAGGCATGAAAATGCTGGGGCACGGACCAAACGTTATCATTTGGATTTTAATCATATTCGCTATTTTCTATTGGACTTTCCGTTTGGGCCGTTACAGAAAAGAGGCTCAACGCAACGGCACCATTGAATAAACGCGATACCAATTAAAGTTTGCAGAGTTGTTCTGCAGCCTTTTCGAGGGTTTCGTCTTTTTTGGCGAAACAAAACCTGAGCAGATGTTGCCCGGGTTTTTCTTTGTAAAATACCGAGAGGGGGATGGAAGCAAGTTTATTTTCCTTTGTTAGGCGTATAGCAAAATCCGTGTCGTTTTCCTGAGTAATGGCTGAATAGTCCATGAGTTGAAAATAGGTCCCGGCCGAGTGGAGCGGCTTGAGTCGTGAACCGGAGGTGAGCTTTAAGAACAGATTGCGTTTGGCTTCGTAAAAGTGTTTGAGTTCACTGTAATTGCGGGTGTTCTTAAGAAATTCAGCAAGGCACAATTGCAGGGGATGGTTTACGGCAAATACCAAAAACTGGTGTACTTTTCTGAATTCGGCCATGAGGTGTTGAGGAGCAGCTACATAACCGATTTTCCATCCGGTGGTGTGCACGGTTTTTCCGAAAGAGGAAACCAAAAAACTTCTTGCTCTGAGTCCTTCCCTTAAAGCAACACTCTGGTGGATTTGCCCGTCGAACACCATGTGTTCATACACTTCATCGCTGATGACAATGATGTTAGTGCCTTCCACCACTTGTTCCAATTGGTTGAGATCGTTTTTGCTTAATACGCTACCGCTGGGGTTGTGGGGGGAATTGATGATCAGGGCCCTGGTTTTGGGATTGATCTTTTTACGTACATCATCCCAGTCAATACAAAAGTCCGGATACTTTAAAGTGGAGTAAACTGCTTTTCCGCCCTGCAACTCAATGGAAGGGGCATAACAATCATAGGCCGGTTCAAAAATGAGCACTTCGTCCCCGGGTTTTACGATAGTCGCCAATGCGGTATAAATGGCTTGTGTGGCTCCGGCGGTAACGGTAATTTCAGTATCAGGACGATAAGAGGCTGCATAACAGGTTTGAATAATTTCGGCGATGCGTTCTCTGAGTTCAACGGTTCCTGGCATGGGGGCATATTGGTTGTAGCCTGAACCTATGTATTTGTTGGCCAGCTCGCTTAGCAGGGGAGAGCAATCGTAATCGGGAAATCCTTGCGAGAGGTTAATGGCGCCGTGTTCTTTGGCCAGGGCGCTCATAACACTGAAAATGGTGGTACCAACTTCAGGCAGCTTTGAAACGATTTGCATTTTTTTAATGGCTTTGAACGCAATTTGCGTAAAAAATACCTTATTTTTGCATCCTTGTTCCAGGAAAACTGCCCTAAAAACCCTTTTGGCTTTTGACTTTGGTTCAATACATCAATAAATTGTCAATTAATAAATTGTCAATTTTTAGTGTCCTGTGGCCGTCCCGATAGCCATCGGGAGGCTACCTGCCTGCCGCAGCAAAAGCCTGCGCGTCGGCAGGCAGGGGCTCAGAGAGAAAACTCTTTAAAACGAAATGGTCCTGTGGCCGAGTGGCTAGGCTCAGCTCTGCAAAAGCTGCTACAGCGGTTCGAATCCGCTCGGGACCTCAATACAAACAGTAGCCGCCCCAAAAGGGCGGCTTTTGTTTTTGCATGCATGCGAGTCAAGCGCAGCTTGAAGGAGCAGGCATGCAAAAACAAAATAAAAGGCTGAAGGCCTTTTATACTGTTTGTTGACTTTACGGCTTCCCAATAAGGATCATGGCCAAAGGCCATAACCCGTTTCGCAATTACGTCAAGCGCAGCTTGAAGGAGCAGGCATGCAAAAATACCGATGCCAAAAATGGTATAGTCCAATTTCACTCTTGTTTATTGAACTATTTGTTCTAAGGATCGGCATTAACCTCCCGATAGTTATCGGGATGCCCCACACAAGCGCCTCACCCAAATATTATTTAGACTAAAGCCTAAATAATATTTGGATTTGGTATATCAAAATAAAAGGCTGAAAGCCCTTTATACTGTTTGTTGACTTTACGGCTTCCCAATGCGCCTGCCCGACGCAGACGGGGATCACAGTCTAAGGATGTAATTTGTTTAATAGAGTATTCTATTCTTAATCGTTTGTGCAATGATAAGAATACAAGTAATTTTCAACTCATTTTAGAGGTTTCCGGGATTAATTCAAATGTAAAATTCAGTACATTTAATTATGCCTAAGAAAATGAACACAACGGGCATCTACCTGCCCGGCCTGAATGCCCTCAGAGGTTTTGCTGCTTTGTTGGTTGCCGTGTTTCATTTCGACAGTATGGTCATGCATCTGACTTTTTCCGATAACAGTTGGTTTGTGAGAAACGCTTACCTGATGGTGGACCTGTTTTTTATAATTAGTGGCTTTATCCTGTTTCATCTTTACGGTGCATCCTTTAAAAAACAACTGAGAAAGGAAGCCTATCTTAACTTTCTCAGAGCCCGCATTGCCAGGATTTATCCGCTTCACCTTTTTACCCTCCTCGTATTTGTGGTGCTCATTTATGGGTCTATCAATCCCTACATGTCCGGCACCCTTACCGACCTTATTCATGATCCCAAAGCTATTCCTACCCACCTGTTACTGCTTCAATCCTTCGGGTTTCACAAAATTTTTACATGGAATCTTCCTTCATGGAGTATCAGCGCAGAGTGGTTTTCTTATTTGTTGTTTCCTTTACTGGCTCTGTTTATTGCTAAACAGCAGTCGCGCAGCCTTCTGTTCCTTACGGTTTTTGCAACAATGGTTTATTTGGCTATAGAATATGTTCTGCCACGTTCAAAAGAGATCTGGAGTTTACCAAATGCCAGAGATATCAATGTAACGTATGACTATGGCTTCCTGAGAGGACTTGCGGGTTTCATCGCAGGTATGCTTACTTATCACCTGTATAACAGAAAAGTACTGACCCCATTGGTATCAAGGGATAGTGCAGGATTATTCTGTTTAATTATTTTTTTCTTCTTTATGAATGGCGAGTATAATGATTTGTTTTATATACCTGTTTTTATGACCCTGGTATTATGCCTGGCTTCAAATCAGGAAAAAATGCTTCAGGTTTGCATGTTTAAACCCTTTCAATTTCTGGGAGATATTTCTTACTCCATATACATGGTTCATTATGTTTTGATATTATGTGTTGCTTTACCTTCAATTGATTTAATGGGTTACACCTATACAGGACCGGGAAGCCTCCATCCTCCGCTTTTCGAAGGACTTAGTGTTTGTTTCGTGTTTTTGCTGGTTGTAGCAGGTGTTTCTTATCTCAGCTATTCTTTTGTTGAGAAACCCTGGAGGAGAAGAATCAACAGGGCAGGAACTTGATTTAAAAACCTCTATTTTGAGACAAAGGAACAATTATTAACCAAAACCTGCTCACAACATAGTTGTATACGGTTTAAAGTCTCATTTGAACGCTGTATTTTCAATCCTCATAAAGGTAATCAGTTCTAACAGCCATGAACAAAGTCCAGGTATTTTCGGTTTTATTCAGTCTGGTTTTTTTAAGGGGAATTTTATTTTCCCAAACCGGGCCATTTTCACCCGGAACTACCGCCAATAACGCATCAATTGGCAGCAATGCCTGGACCGGTACCGGCAATAGTGTGAGCAGCAATAACAGTTATGCTACTGTTGCCACCAAGGGTATAACCAATTATTTATCGGCAAGTAATTTTGGTTTTGCCATTTCTGTTCCCTCTTCTATTTCCGGTATTCAGGTGGATGTGGAAAGAAGCACCAACAGTGCAACGGCTGTGGCGGTGCTGAACAATTGGACCAACGGACTCACAAAAACTATTTCAGCCGGAGTAGCCCGTTGCCTGATTGTTGGAATTTTTATGGAAAATGGAGTGGGGGCCCGAGACGTCACAGCCATAACGTATGGAGGCCAAAGTATGACCCAGATTACGGAAGCGACGGTGGGAACTGCCGCAGGGTTTACAGGTAAAATCGAATGGTGGAGATTGATGGAAACAGGTATCGCTTCTGCAACAAGTACCGCATTTTCTTTAACCTTTGCCGCGGCAACCCTCGATCAAAACTGGGAAGGCGTTTCCAGCGCTGTATTTCAATATGTAGATCAGGTAATTCCTGTTTCTGACTTTGAAGCATTAGCCTCCAACAATGCCACAAACCCAATCGCCCTCAGCCCGGCTTTGAGTACCTTCGAAGGTGGTTTTAGTATATCAGGCGTGTACTGCGGAAACAACACAACACCTGCGGTTGCAATTGGTGGAACAAACACGTATCTGATCAATTCAGGATTCACTGAAGTAATTGACACCTACAGTGCCAACGCGGGATTTACCGGGTCAGGCGGGGCATTTCAGGTAGCCCATAAAGCCACGGCCACATCCGGTACCGAAGCACCCACCTATACTTTTGCGGGAACCGCCAACCGGCAAGTGGCTTGTTGCATACACCTGCTACGCTTACGCGAATGCGACCAAAGCGTTAGATTGTTAAAGGCAGGCGTGATCACAGGAAACAATTACGCTCAAACCACAGCTGCCTGGTCAACCACCGATACTTATACTACTTACGGAGGTGCCGGGGATTTATGGGGCACCACATGGACCGAAGCACAAATCAATGCCTCCAATTTTGGCGCTGTATTCAGTGCCAGTGTGCAGAACGGTACAGCGAGAGTGGATCACATAAGGATCACAATTTATTCGTTCAGCACCTTACCAATTGAGCTGCTTGACTTTTTCGCGGAATCGAAAAACGGAAAAAATTATCTTCATTGGCGAACGGCAACAGAAAAAAACAACAAACGATTCGAAATTGAAAAAAGCGAGGATGCTTCAGCCTTTTATCTCATTGGAAGTATTGATGGAAAAGGAAACGCCTGGGTCGTAAACGATTATACGTTTACGGATTCCTTGCCGGGTAATGGAATACGGTATTACCGCTTAAAACAAATTGACGCAGACGGAAGTTATCAGTACCACAAAATTATTTCCATCAGCAATAGGGCTGAGACCTTTGATGTGTGTCTTTATCCCAATCCTTCATGCGAAGGTTTATTTACCATGAGGTCCCCGGATGTTACTGAGGCGAATGTCAGTATATACAGCAATGAATTAAAACTGATTAAATCATTTGCTCTGAACTCAGGGGAGTATGAAATCTCACTGGAAGACTTAGCGGATGGCATTTATTATTTAATTTTCACCGGTGACGGGCAGCAAAAAATCAAAAAACTCGAAAAGTCCTGCCGTTCGCATTAATAAAAAGAACCGGCCCCTGACCTGGAGCCCGGCCCTCAGGCAGTCGGAACCGGAATGCGCTGTGAATTACAATAACACAGTATTTATTTTACAAGTATATTTACCGCGGTATGATAAAACAGTTCTTGCTTAAACATCCTTATACATTTTTTTTTGGTTTAGCGACATTGGTCTATGTTATTGGCATTGTTTATGTGCCATTGATGGATGTTGACGCCACACAATACGCCTCCATCAGTCTCGAAATGCTGAATTCGGGCGATTACCTCCACGTAATTCATCACGAAAAAGATTACCTCGATAAACCCCCTCTTATTTTTTGGCTGGGGGCTTTATTTTACAAACTGTTTGGTGTGCATGTCTGGTCCTACCGCTTACCCTCTTTTCTCTTCACCATTTTAGGTATTTATTCTACCTACGCCTTGGGTAAATTGTTTTATGGTAAAAAAACCGGATTAAACGCGGCCCTTATCATTTATACCACTCAGGCTTTTTTTCTGATGAACCACGATGTAAGAACCGATACCATCCTTACGGCCTGTATCATTTTTTCAAGCTGGCAACTCGCCGAATTTTTACAAAGCGGCAGGTTCATTTATGTGTTGGGTGGATTTACCGGCATTGCCCTGGGCATGTTAGAAAAAGGTCCATTAGGTTTGGTAGTGCCTATAATGGCCATTGGCACACACATTTTGGTAAGAAGAGACTGGAAGACACTATTTAAATGGCAATGGCTGGCCGGACTTCTGTTAACCGCTGTGTTGCTCATCCCCATGTGCATTGGTCTATACGAACAATTTGATTTGCATCCCGAAAAAGTGGTGAATGGCAGACAAGGGGTTTCGGGTTTGCGTTTCTTTTTTTGGGAGCAAAGTTTTGGCCGTATTACCGGGGAAAATGTGTGGAAGGACGATTCAACTGTGTTGTTTTTTACACACACTTTTGTGTGGAGTTTTATTCCCTGGTTTCTTCCGGCCATCATGGCCTTTTTCTCCCGATTGGGACAATTGATTCGCTCCGGATTTAAATCAACAGAAACTGAATTTCTTACCCTCGGTGGATTTCTGTTGCCATTTATCGCGCTTTCCCTCTCGCATTACAAACTACCGCATTATGTGTTTGTGTTATATCCCTTCGCGGCCATTTTTACCGCCTCCTGGCTGTCTGAGCTGGAGTTAAAACCTTCTTCCTTTTTAAAATGGACCAAAGTTCAGTCCATACTTTGCCTGGTGATGGCACTTTTGCTTGTTGTTTTTAATGTGTGGTTTTTTCCGGTTTACACGAGTCTTTATGTTTCGATCGCAACTGTGCTCCTGCTGGTTTTATTGCTGTATGCCTACCGGCAGTACAAACATTTACCGGAAATCAAATTGTACTCGGTTTCCGTTTTTACGGCCGTGTTTATTAATTTTTTGCTTAACACCAATTTTTATCCTCAACTTCTCAATTACCAGGGCGGTACTGTTGCTTCGCGCTATGTGAAGGGAAAAAACATAAGGGCGGATAATTGTTATTCCCTTAACGAAACCAGTTTTGCCCTGGATGTGAATACCGGAATCAACTGGGTAGATGGCACACCCGAACGCATAGAAAAAGCCCTGAAAGTGAAGGATGAATTGTGGTTATTTACCAACCATGATGGCTTTATGTTTGCAAAGGATAATTATATCATTTCCGACTATAAACGCATTGAACATTTTCACGTCACTGCCATGACCCTACCGTTTTTAAATCCTTCCACCCGAAAAGAGGTGCTGGAGGAACGTTACATTCTTCAGCTGAAGGGACTGCTGCGGGAGAAAAAATGATTTATGGTGGTATTTACCTGAAATTCAATTCGGTTTATTTAAAAACAAACCCGGCACTTGACGGGTGAGTGTTTATTTAATATACTTGTTCTATTAAAAGTGGAGTCCAGAAACCACAGAAACGGGGTGATACCGAAAAACCAAATGAGTAGGAAATTCAAAAAAACATTCAAAATGAAAAAAATCAAAAATTTGGTCCTCATGGGCACAGTTGCAGTTTTCTTTTCAAGTTGCCTGGCTTTTTCAACCCGCGCTCCTTTAACCGGTTTCCTTTACACCAGCACTAAATCTCCGGGTGCGGTAACCAGCAACGCGGGAGCTACCAAAGTTGGAACAGCCGAAGCCATGTCTATTCTTGGTTTGGTGGCTACAGGCGATGCCAGTATTGATGCCGCGGCCAAAGCAGCGGGAATCAGCAAAATCCATCACGTGGATGAGGAATGTACTTCCATCCTGGGCATCATTGCGAAATATAAAATTCACGTTTATGGTGAGTAATCACCGGAGAGAGGCGGACCATCATCCGCCTCTTTTTTTTATGGTTGCGCTTCTTGTTCTGGTTTTTTTGTTTTTAAAGCCCGGTGTTTTGTATGGACAAAAGATTAAAAAGTACTATGTCTCTTCCATGCAGCAAAAAGGGACCCTGTATTTTATCCGGCCACAAAAGGGATTTAAAAATAAAACGTATGGCAGTACTTTCATTTACGATATTACCTGCCACAGCAGTTCAGATTCGCTTACCCTGAACTTTTCTTATGTGGATAAAAACATCAGAATGTTGGACAGTTTACAGCTTCTGGGCGGATCAATAAAACTAACAACGCCGCTTAGTAAAATCTTTGTGGAAACACAAAAATCCTCCTGGCATTACCGCTTCACCACCCGATTCGCTTTAAAAGATGTAGAAGGCTATTTTAACGAGAACGAAATGGGCAGCATGGCCCTTGTGGAGAAAAACAAAGCCATTCCATTGGTAACCAGCAAAAAGAATTGGAAAAAATACGCCTCCATAAATGCCAAAATTTTTCAGTTGATTCGTTACAACAAATAGCCTGAACCTCAAAACGACCGCCTTTAAGCACTTACCGGATTTTAGCGGTCTATTTGAGTGCTCCGCTTTGGCAAAGCAAAATTTCGTAATTTGACCTGATTTTAAACTACAATTCCAGGTTGAAACTCAAAAGCAGTATAGTTTTTTTTCTGGCTTTGCTCCCTTCATTACTCTATCAGCAGGCATGGACCCTTAAGCTTATGAGCAGTGTGGAGAAGGACGGAAAAGGTTTGGGCGGGGCCTCCATTAAACTTTTTCAGGGATCAAAACTTATCAGTCAGTCTCTCAGTGGATCAGACGGGGATTTTACCCTGGAAATTCCTCCCAATGGGGATTTTATGCTGGTGGTATCCTATGGCGATTGCAACACCAAAAAATTTCAGATTTCTACTTTAGGGGTACCACCTGAAATTGGCGATGAGCGTTTTCGTCCCAGTTTTGAAATCGGTGGTGTAACCATGGCAAAACCTTTGTACAGTATTGATTATTCAGCCCTCAATTCCCCTCTTGTAAAAATTGCCTTCATGCCCGACAGTAAAAAGTTTGACCATGATGAGAACCATACCACTCAAATGCTGGCGGCACTGGGCAAAATAAGGGAAGCAGAAAAAGCCCTGATCCAGAAACAACAGGAAACCTGTAAATCAGGAGATGAAGCCTTAAAAAAGAAAGACTGTGAATTGGCCAAACAACTTTACGATAAAGCCATCGCTTTAATCCCTCAGGAACCCTACGAAACCTATCCTAAGGAACAATTAGTGAAAGTGAAAGATTGTTTTACCAAAAAAGAGGCAGAGGCAAAAAAACAAAGCGACGAAGTGGCCGCCAAAGCAGCAGCGGAAAAGGCGGCCCTGGAAAAGGCCGAAGCCGAACGACTGGCCAAAGAAAAAGCGGAAGCCGATAAACGCGCATCAGAACAAGCCGCTAAGGAGAAGGCGGAACAGGAAAAACAAGCCCTGGCCCTGGCCGCTGCATCCAAGGCCGAAGCCGATCGTCTGGCGAAGGAAAAAGCAGAGGCCGATAAACTGGCTGCAGAGCAGAGTGCCAAAGAAAAGGCAGAGAAAGAAAAAGCGAGCAAAGAGCAGGAAGCCGCTGCAAAAAAGGAAAGTGATCGTTTAGCCAAAGAAAAGGCGGCATCGGATAAACTACTGGCAGAAAAAGCGGCTGCCGATAAAATGGCTTCCGAAAAGGCAGCAAAAGACCAGGCGGCAAAAGAAAAGACGTCCGCCGCGGCAAATACCGCAACCACAAACGCCTCAGACAAAGCCTCAAAAGAAAAAGCGGAGAAGGAAAAGGAGGAAAAAGAAAAACTGGCGAAGGAGGAATTGGAAAAACAAAACAAAGAAAAAGCCGCTAAGGATAAGGCGGAGAAGGAGCGTTTGGCTGAAGCGGAGAAAAAGAAAAAAACCGAAGAAGAGAAACTAAAAGCAGAGGAAAAAGCCAAAACGATCAATAGTGAAGAAGGAACCAAAGCTGAAAACACAAAGAAAGAAAATACCGGGAAGACAGAGGAACAAAAGGTAAATCCTAAAAAGGAAGAACAAGCCAAATCAAAGGAAAAAACCGTTCTACAACCAAAAGCCGGTAGCAGCGAGGAGCCCAGGAAAAAGAAAAAGAAGAAAAAATCTTCCGGCTCTAAGTACAGCATCAAACCTAAACTATAAATCTTTCATCAGGCTTTGGTTCTGATACCAGATAAAATCAGGGTTCTGTTGCTTTACCTGTACCTTAATATTCAGGCAGGTATTTTTTTGAAAGCTGATGTACCATTCTAGTGTATATTTTCTGTGCTCCTTCATTTTCGGTAAGGCGTATTTTATCACAGGCTTTTTGAATACAATCGTAAATGTAAGCGTAAGTGGAGGCCTTTTTTTTATCCAGTTCAATGGCGCTTACCAGTTTTGGGCCAAATTGATAATACTCTTCTACCATTCGGGTACCAGGTGCCGAGGAGCGCATGTAGTTGTCTCTGAACCCTCTCAAAAGTTGTAGTTCCTCACATTCGTCAGGCAGCTGTTTGTGGCGAATGCAAGCCGTAGTTAAAAAACATTCCAGGTCAACTGTATCTTTGCCCTTTTTAGGTTTGGTGGCCTTTTTTTTAGTTGCCGCTTTTTTTAATACTTTTTTTGCGGGTTTGGCTTTTGTGACTTTTTTAGCGGAAGTCTTTTTTGACTTGGATTTTGCTTTGGCCATGGGTTTGGTTTTTAGTTATTATTGCTCTGTTATTCAGTGCCTGAACTTTTTTGTGCCTGCCTTACATCAAATGACCCTGAGGGTAAATTTTCCTTTTAAACGAAAATCGAATCGGGCCTTTGAAGCCTGGTTCAAATGGTTGATCTCAAAGCTTGGATTTTGTTTGTTGCTGTCCTCACTCATGGGGTAAAGGGCTACCGTGTATTTTCCGGCCTGAAGCGCCTGAATGCCCGTTTTTAAGTTCTGTAGTTTCATTATTTCTTTCAGAACTTGTTTACCGGAAGCATCGTACACCAGTACAAGTATTTTTTTGTTCTCCAGCCAGCTGAGTGTATGGTCCTGCACCTTGCTGGCTTTAAGGTCTTCAACATCGATCTGCAGAAAAAAATCAGCTGTTTTGGTTTCAGGCACCATAAAAGCAAATTCTATTTTCCGGCTGCCATACAATTGTTTGCCATTGTTGGCGGTTTCAGGCGGGCAGGGACCAGTTGATCCCGGAACCGGTCCCGGACAATCCCGGGCTTTGCCCTGAATTTCTCCCAATTCATTCAGTTCAAGCTCAAGGTAAGTAATTGCAGCGCTGTACAAAGCAGGGCTTGAACTGGTAAAGTTAAACTGAACTTTAGCAACATCACCAAAAGCATACTGTGAATAAGAGCGGTTGTGTTGTTGCAGGGGAATTTTTAATTCTCCTGAGCAATTAGTGCCACTGCAGCGTTCCGGTCCTGAGGTACGGTCGGAGTAGAGATCAATGTTTTTTAAGTGCGAGGTGTAGGTGTATTTCAGATCAAAGAACTGTGCGGGGAGTTTAAGGAATTGTTTGGATGGCAACAGAACCACGGAAGCCATAAGTTTAATTTTGGGTTGTGATGGATCATTCATTACCAGCTGGAGAACCCTGAAACTGCTGTCGTTTTTAAGTTTGGCCAGGTCAACCGTAAACTTTAGCGACTGGGCGCCATTCGATTTAAGGTTTACCGGATTTTTACCGTTCAGTTGCATTTTCGTTCCCAAAAGCCCTGTGTTGAGCAGGAGGTTGAGGCTGATCTTGGAAGCGTTGCTGAGGTTGATGTTTAACTGGTTCTTTTTATCATCACTATAGCAAAATACCATTGGGCAGGGGTTGGTTTTTACTTCCGGGTGGAAATGATGGTAAGGGTCGCTGCAAAACAGATAATCAAAGCCTGAAAAGTACTTTTCAAGGGCCTCAAATTTGGTTTTATTGGAGGGGCTGACCGCAAGTGCCGGATGGTTGTATAAGAAACTAAAAATCTCGGGGTACAGTTGTTCAGGATAGGTGTTCACTTCGTTGCTGAAACACCTTCTTGCTTCGAATGGATCCATCAGAGCCTGTATCTTATCCAACTCTTCTTTAGAAATGGAGCCACGTATGGGCACTTCAGGATAGGCTTTTTCTTTTACCAGCTTAGGGTATTTTTTTTTGGCTTCGTTGTAAAAATATTTTTGAGCTGCATAAAACTCATCTGAGTAACGTTGCAAACCATTGAATCCATAAAGGGTATGACAAATGGCGCTGAAGAGCAGGGCGGCAAAAGCAAGTTGAAACCTATTCATAAAACACATAGCCTTTCACAATAGTACAAAACCAAACCAAGTATTACAACTCCTTTGCAATAGCCTGAATTCAATCTGCCTTGCCGGAACAGGGTGGTAAACCAAACTTTCTCTGATTCATACCAATTGGTGTTTCCACATTCACAATTTTTTTTCCTGAGCTGTAACAAATCCCCTCTGCCTCCGTCTTATGTCCAAAATTAAAACAACATGAATCCCATTCAATTGGCCGGTATACTCCTCCTCTTGCTGGCCTTAACATCGAAGGTCAGGGCCGGAAGTACTCCGGGCACAGACAAAAAAAACAATTTAAGCGCCAGCATTGCGGCTCAGTTCAAATTAAAGCCGGTGGAGGCTGAACGTGTAAAGAACAAAACGGTACGTTTTTACTTTACCGTAGATGCATGCGGCAAAGTAAAACAAGTGGTGGCTGCTGAGGCCGATCCCGAACTGAAATCAATGCTGGAAAAGCATTTCAGCAATTTAGTTTTGAATGGTTTTCCCGAAAATACCGGGGGTAAGGTAGATTTGAACTTTATTTTGAACTAAGGACCCTTTTAGTTTTGGGGCGGACTCAGCTCCGACCAATGCAGGTCAGCGTTTTCCATGGAAATAAAATTCCCGTTTTGCAAAACAAACCCTTTTTTGAATTTGTCGAACCTTGCAATCTGGTATCCGCCTTCGAGATATAGCAATACAATGCGGTTGTGGTCTTTTGGTATGGATAATCTGGTATGTGTCCAATTCATGACAGCTATAAAATAAATGAAACTTGAAGTGAGAAAGGTACTTAGTTTTTAAATAACTATCGTGTTAAAATTTACGGCGTAAGTGAAGAAGGTGTTAAATGGCAGGCTATAAACGCGTAGATTCTGTTTAATTTTAAAAGGACCGGAAAGCCCTCACCGGATAGCTGTTGGTTTTAGCCGATATGGCCGCTGCGAACTGAAAAGCCACCGCCTGGTTGGCATTCATTTCGGTGGAAGACCAGTAGTAATTTGAATTCCCAAAATTCAAGGGTGTGCTGTTGGGGTCGTTATCAGTTTCAAGGGTTTTATTAATCAGGTACAAATTATCTCCTAAGGTATTTAATTCGTGTATGGCCGGCAGGTACCAATCCGAAAATCCGCCTCCGTTGTAGGCTTTGCATAGTGCTGCCGGATCTCCGGACTGAGCGCCCGCATTGATAATCTGTATGGTATTTTGCTGACCATTCCAGTTGCTTTCACAATTGGGTACATCGGTGCCATTCAATCCCCAGGATACCTGAGTGCCAACATCCGAAAGGCTGGCAATTAAGCCGTGTTCTTCATCATTTGCGTCTCTGTATACATAAAACACGATTCCGCCCCCGAATTTTTCGCCCACATAATGGGTGAAGCCATCCCCCTCAGGACCTTGCGGACCTGCAGGGCCTTCAACCACTTGTTTTTTACAATTGGAAAACAGAACTAAAAAAGTCAGAACGGGAAGAATGAATTTGTTTTTCATAAAGGATGGGAAATACTGCACCAATATAATCACAAAAACTGGTACAGAAATTCGCGCTTATTTGGATTGGGTTTTAGAAATCAAGTTTTGAATTAGGGAAAAGAAAAATGATGAAAGGAAAAATTGGAATCTTATGTTTATTGCCCTTACCGATTTAACACAAAGGCGCATTATTCCATGAGCCAATAGTATTTTTTATAAAAAGGCTCTCGGGGAGGAAAACGGTATACGAGGGCTAAACTAATGGAATGACCGCCTATTTCGGTGACCAACATATTATTTCTATTGTAAAAGGCGTTTTGGTAAAGGAGTTTGATTGCGATATTTTGAGCGCCTAAACAGTTAAAATAATTTTGTAGACCAAGTGCATAACCGAAGGTGCTTAAGGAAACAAGAGAATCATCGGGGGTGTTTGCTATATAATCGGTGGATAATTCTTCAAGACTCATACCGGCAATTAATTCAGTGTAAACAATGTGGTTTTTATATATTTTGCGATGAATCCAACCGCCAATACTTACTGCCAGAGGTGTTTGGCATTCAATCAAAGAGTCGTTATAACGTATGAAAACGGATTTTTTATTGTCCAAAAATCTAAAAAGCATCCCGGCTTCAATGCTTAGAGCCTTCCATACATGCAAGTTAAAGGAGAAGCCAAAGCCAAACGATGGATTGACATATTCTGAAAATTTACCCAAAGGAAAACTAATCCCAGGAGACAGGCTCACGCCAAATGGATTAAAATACCAAACACTATCCGAGGTCGTTTTTAGCTTATGGTGATTTTTATCCTTATAAATATCAGGTTTTATATCTGAGGAAGTCGCCCGGTAAGCTGACTCTACCGCTATTGTCGGCTTTTGTCCAAAGAGAGCATGGATACAAAATACCTGGGTCAGAACAAGTAACACAAAAATGCGGTTCAGGAAGATTTTTTTACGATTTGGAAAAAACACACCCTAAAATACATAGAACATTCATTTTTTGTACTTAGTTATAAGTATATAATTATCAATAGGGTAAGTAAAATATATTCGACAACAAACGGTTACAAACGTTTTTATACGGATGTAAATACTTAATAACCGAATACCGTTTTTCATCCACCACACCTTTGTACCGTCGATTCGAATTAACGCGGTTTGAATTCAGGTTCGGAAGCGGCAAACAAAAAAAAAGAAAAAACAAAACAATTAAAACTTAGAAATCATGATGAACATCAAAAATCACGTACAACTCGTTGGACGTTTAGGTGCAAACCCCGAAGTAAAAGTGTTGGAAAGCGGTAAAAAACTCGCTCGCTTTCATTTGGCTGTCAACGAATCGTACACCAAAGCAAGCGGTGAAAAAGTAAGCAAAGTGCAATGGCACAGTGTAATTGCCTGGGGCCACCTGGCAGGAATAGCCGAGCGTATTCTTCAAAAAGGCACACAGGTAACCATCGATGGAAAACTCCTGAACCAGGTGTTTACCAACAAAGCTGGTGAAAAACGCAGCGCCACTGAAATCGTCGCCAGCGAATTATTTGTCATCGGTCGTCCAGCAACCACTGCCTGATAGCCAAGCATTAACATTCAACAATTAATCAATAACCATTAACAATCAGAAATCATGAGTGCAATCAACAGAGTACAGTTAACCGGCAACCTCGGTAACAATCCCGAAATCAAAACCTTTGAAAACGGAGGTAAACTGGCCAAATTTTCAATGGCCACCAAAGAAGAATATACTACCCGCAGTGGCGAGAAAGCCGCCGACACCCAGTGGCATTATGTAACCGCCTGGGGTAAAATTGCCGAGCAAGTGGAAAGCGAGTTAAAAAAAGGCAGCTTTGTGAGCATCGAAGGGCGCCTGGTGACCCGCAATTATACCGATAAAAACGGACAGAAAAAATACATCACCGAAATCATTGCCAATGATGTGGTGCTGAATCAAAAATCCGCCTAATCGTAGTCCACTCCTAAAAAAGGTCCGGTGAAAGATCCGGGCCTTTTTTTATGCCTTTAATCAACGATTTTTTTGTAACCAGGGCAAAATCGGCTACTTATAACTATGGCAAAGCTGGAGTATTCGATTTACCATTCATCTAAACTGCTGTGCTTTACTCAACAAATACCCAGTTTAACTAAGTCAGGCAAATTTTCAGTAATTTCATGCTTAGATTAGCTTTCAAAAAAGATGCAACGGTACAAAGCAGTTATCATTGACGATGAGGAGGACAGCAGGAGCAATACCCGCAACATGCTTGAGAAGTATTGTCCTGAAGTGGAAATTGTAGGCGAGGCAGACAATGGTCCCGACGGGAAACAGAAGATTCAGGAATTAAAACCCCATGTGGTGTTTCTGGACATCAATATGCCGGGCATGAATGGTTTTGAAATGCTGGAAGGCATTTACAACCGCGATTTTTGTGTGATATTTTTAACCGCCTATAGCGAACATGGCATTACCGCGGTAAAAGCCGGGGCCATTGATTATTTATTAAAACCTTTAATGCTCAGTGAACTTCAGGGGGCCGTTAAAAAAGTCATATTACATTATGAATCCAAACCTGCTTCGGGCGGCAAATCGGAAGAAAATAAAAATTTGGTTCTGATTAATCACAGCAAAGGCTTTACTCTGGTAGATTTTAAAGACATTGTTTGGCTGGAAGCCAATGACAATTACACCAATTTGTACCTGAATGGGCAAAAAAAGATAGTGGCCAGTAAAACCCTGAAAGAATTTGAAAGCATTTTACCAATACAGGATTTTTTTCGCGTGCACCGTTCGGCCCTCATTAATTTTAATTACATCAAGGAATACAGCAACCACGAGGGTGGAGAGGTTATTTTAAGCGATGGAACCAGGGTTCAGGTGAGCAAAGCCAGAATACAGGACTTTGGAGAGTTTATTAAAACCAAGTCGGTAACCCCAAAATAATTTCGTACAGTACTAAGCCCGGTCAAGGGCTTTTTGTATTTTTATGAGGACCTGTGCAGGCACTTCAAAAATACCTTTTTGTTTTCCTTTATACTTTAGCGGGTATTGCGTTTTCCCAATCCCCCTCTTTTAACTTCCAAAAGTTGGGAAGTGAAGAAGGTTTGAACAACGCCAACATCTTTTCCATTCAACAACACGAAAACGGCCTGATGTATTTTACCACTCAAAACGGGGTGTATTATTACGATGGGTACAGGTTCAGGCAATTGCTGATCGACAGCTTAAAAAGCAACACCCTTTTGTACGCGGTAATTAAGGATAAAAATACCCTAAACTTTTCCATACGCGGTGAGGGCATAGCGGAATACAACGGACAAAATAACGCTCTTCGTTTTCCGCCCCGGTTCAGGTTCAATAACAATGCCGACCAGTTGTTGTTAAGCGACAACTACATTTACGCCCTCACCTCAGGCATTAAACTCACTACACTGGAAACAGCCACCGGGCGTGTAATCAACGATGAGCTCAGAAAAAACGACCGCTTAAACCAGGCCTATTGTATTTACCGCAGCCGTTCAGGCAAACTGCTTCTGGGCCGGAGCGATGGCTTGTATGAATTGATAGGAGAGCGCCAGGTAAAAATTGAACTCGGCAAAAAAGTTAAAATTCATTCCATTACCGAAAACAATGAAGGGGAACTTATACTTGGGACCGAAAACCGTATTTTGTTTTTAAGAGATTTAAAAATTGTTCGGGAACAACTGCCCCGGTATCAAAAAAAGAGCAGTACGTTTTTATTGGGAGGAGAAAAAAGCATCAACAAATTGCTCACGGATGATTTTGGTCGTATTTGGTTCACTTCTTTCCCAGATGAAAATTTATTTCTTCTCCAAAACAACCAGGTGTACGATGTGTTTGAATTGCTTGGAATCGCCCCTTCACTCATCAACTGTATTTATAAGGACAGGGAAAACAACATTTGGGTGGGCACATACAACGATGGCGTATACCTGATTCAAAACAGTTTTTTTAATGCCATACAATTTTTGTACAAAAACAAAAACCTCAGTGTTAACCAGGTATTCCTTAAAAACAACCTCCTGGTGGCAGCAACGGGCAACGGACTCTTTGGTTTAAACCTAACGAACAATGCCACGCGAATTTTATCGGAGCCCGATGAATTGTTCATGGAACCCATCTCGGGTTTGGTGAATGTAAACGGAGTTATTTTTTATTCAAAACGCAGCCAGTTTAACATGCGGCCTGCTCTTTTTTTTGATTCCAAAAACTCCTATAAACTGCAACCCGTTATTGCCAGGCAGTTTTATCCAATTTCTGCTGAACAAAGTATTTTGGCCGACTGGAACGCCAATATTTTGCTTTGCAATTCAGATGGAAGCAAAACCCTTGATACCTTAATTTCCTTTCCGGATTACCGCATTACCGTAAATGCATTGTACAAAAGGGATAAAGCTCTGTATGTGGCTACCAGCAACGGTTTGTATAAATACGATTTTGTTACCAAACGCCATCACAACCTGGTGAGTGATGCTTTGAATTACAACATCAATGATATTGCTCTGGTAAACGGAAAATTATTTGTGGCGCACGAAGCGGGCATTACCGATCTGGGAGAAAACAAACTGATTCAAAAGATTGGTCCTTTCCGCTTGAACAGCGTGAAAAAAATCAAAGTCATCAACGATAAACTGTGGTTGGCAACGCTGGATGGAGTGCTGATTTGTGATTTGAAATTTAATCCACAGCAGGTCATAAACAAATCAAACGGTTTACTTTCCAATTCCGTTAACGATCTATCCATCAGCAACGGGGTGCTTGGAATAGCTACTGCAAGAGGTATCGCCACTACGCCATTGATGAACATCGAAAAATACAACAGGGTACTGAATCCGGTAAGTATTGAACAGGTGTTTTATGGAGAATTGGCGATAAGGTCCACAGAGGGGGTATACCGGCTCACTTCATCACAGGATAATATATCCATACAATTTTACAGCCCCTTATACACGCGACCCAATAAACAGTATTTTAAGTACCAACTCAATTCGGAGGAATGGAGAGAGTTCAGCGATCTTTCACTCAACATTTCATTACCCGGAGGTAAACACCGGATTTCCATCAGGGCTTCGGCCGATAACATTACCTGGAGTGAACCCAGCAGCATCGTTATTGTGAAGGAAGAGAAATTAAGCGAACAACAGGCGCTTTATTGGTTACTCCTCGGCTTTGGTTTGCTGTTTGTGATTTTAATCAGTGTGATCTGGATCAGAAGGGTGAAACGCATTGCAAAAACCCGGTTAAAGCAAGAACAACAAATCAATGAACTGAAACATCAGGCCATGAATTCTCTGTTAAGTCCTCACTTTATTTTTAACTCCTTAACATCCATTCAAAATTATATCAACACAAATGACAGCCTGAGGGCAAGTGAATACCTGGCGAAGTTTTCGCGTCTGATTCGCATGATCATTGAAAAAGCGGCTCTAAGGGAAATCAGCCTTTACGATGAACTGGCCCGTTTGACCTATTACCTCGAACTTGAAAAAGAACGGTTTAAAAATAAATTCAGTTACGAAATAATAATCGATCCTTCCATCAAAACAGAAGAACTGTTGATTCCCAACATGATTATACAGCCGTATGTAGAAAATTGTATACTCCATGGAATTTTACCCAAACACGAGCCGGGCCACCTGCGCATTTCCTTTTTTATGGATGGCAATAAATCACTTAAAATTAGTATTGAGGATGATGGCGTGGGTTTGATCAAAGCATCAGAGAAATTAAAAGCAGGTCACAAATCCCTGGCTACCGGTACCATTAAAACCATACTCGATATCAATTCACGACTTAGCGGCAAAAAACAGGTTGTGCACATGACCGACCGCTCAACACTTGACCCGTCGAAACAAGGTACATTAATTGAAATTACACTTGAACTCTGAGTGAAACAGCTTTTCACATATGTTCTTTTCCTTTTTGGTTTGCAAAGCCTGGCTCAAAAACCTGAACTTTTGCCAGATAGTTTAAAAATCTGTCAGGGTGATAGCATTTTGCTGGACATACAACAGGGTTATGACAATTATGCTTCGGTGTATTGGACAACACCTGCCGGCATTATCACCAATACCAGCAAATTAATCGTGAAAAAACAAGGGCGTTACGCGGTGAAGGTGGAGTCGGCTTACTTTTCAAAACAAATCAGAGACAGTGTTTATCTAATGGTCTTGCCCCGCCCGCTGAAACATCTGCGCGATACGGTGTTGTGCGGCAATTCCGCTTTACTGTTGAGTACCAGGTACAGTAATTTCTACCATTTGTGGAGCACCGGTGAAAAAACGCCTAAAATCGAAATTAAAAAGGAAGGCCTGTATTGGGTAAAAGTCAGCAACGGGGTGTGTTCTGTTACGGATACCATTCAGGTTAGGGCAGTCAACAAATCACCGACACTTTTACCCAAAGAACTTAGTTTTTGTTTAAACGAACCCAATAAAATCATCAGCGTAAAAGTGAGTCCGGGTACACGTTTGTTGTGGAGTACGGGATCAAACAGCTATAGCACCGCGGTGAGTTCGGAAGGCATTTATTGGGTACAAAGCACCCTGGCCCCTTGCGGAGAATTCAGAGACAGCACAAGGGTAGTTTTAAAATTATGCGAATGCGAAATGATGATTCCGAACAGTTTTACACCCAATGAAGACAACAGGAACGATTATTTTTTTCCGGTAGCGGAATGTGAGTATTCGTATTTTAACATGAGCATCAGCGATCGTTGGGGCAACGCCATTTTCAGCACCTACCAAAGCAATGGGAAATGGGATGGCAGGTTCAAAGGCAATTTGTGTCCGGAGGATGTTTATGTGTATAAAATTGAAACCATTGAAAAGGGTACGGATAAAAAGCAAGTGAGAACAGGCCATGTGTCCCTGTTTCGATAGGCAGGTTGAAAATATGTATTTCGGCTTTGTAAAAATTTAAGATAAAAGTACTTTACAGCTATTTACAAGATGAGGGTCTCCTGGATCATGCTTTTTATCTGGTGTTCCCTGTTTGTCTCTGCACAGGACAAACAAGGTATGGCCGGCAGCAATTACCTGAGCACTTCAGCCCTTTTTCTGAATCCCGCCAATACTTCCGATTCCCGGTGTTTTCTTCAGTTTAACCTGGCAGATGCGGGGGCCATGGTTTCCACCAACATCGCTTATTTGCCCAAATTAAATCCTTATGCACTTATGTTTGGTGCAACACCACCTGAGCCGGTTCCGAAAAGCACATCCGGTAAGGAATTTGTACAATTAAGGGCGGATGTCATGGGTCCGGCTTTTGTTATCAGCACCATGGATTTTGGGGCCGGATTTTTTACACGCGTTCGATCCAACAGCATGGCCAAAGGCATGTCGTACGATGCCATGATGCAGATTCTTGATCCCGAATCGGATTACCACAACGCTTATCCCGAACAAGTGAAGGTGAACGATGTATTGATTGGCAGTATGACCTGGGCGGAGTACGGTTTGAATTATTCTAAAATGCTGCGATTAGAGCCGGACCGGCTTTTGAATGTTGGTTTGAGTGTTAAATACCTTACCGGTATCAATTTAAATTACAAAAGGGTGAACGAATTGGAGGCCAATCTGGTGGATTCCACGTATCAGGTTATACGGCTCAAGGCAAGCGACGCGTACAACGATGCGGCCTGGAACAGCGGCAGGGGATTCTCCGCAGATTTGGGCATCACATATAAAAAGATGCTCAACAACATCAACAACTACTACGTGAATTCCAAACGCTCCAATTGCAAGTATGAGGATTACAAGTACAAATGGAGTGTTTCTCTGATGGATTTGGGCGCATTAAAATTTACAAAAGGCACTCACAGAGCAAAGATTGACACTACGGTTTACACCACATCTCAGGACCAATCGTTCACTGCTAATTTCGACAACTATTACACCGCGAATCAGCCCATTTGGGCCATTTGCCCTTCGGCATTGGTGTTGCAGGGGGATTACAATTTTGAAAACCGGATCTATTTGAATGCTTTATTGATTAAAAACCTTATCCCCGATGCAGTAATTGGTGCCCAGGCTTCCAACCTCATTTGTATTGCACCGCGATATGAAACCAGAACCATAGAAGTTTCTTTACCACTTACTTTTCAGCGTTTTCGTTACCCCTATCTGGGTCTGGCTTTCAGGTTCAGAACATTTGTGTTGGGGGTGGATAATGTGGTTCCGTTTATTGTACCTTCCAACACCAGCCACTTTGGGGTCTATTTTAAACTCGGACTTTCCTTATTCCGAAATCAGGCCTGCAATACTAAAAAAATGGCGGTGGACGATTGCCGTCCGGGTTTAAAAAAGAAAAAAACCTCACGAAAAGTTAAACAAGGCAATAACATCAATAAAAAAAACAGCCTAAAAAAGCGAATTATTACCTGGCTTTGACCCCTGAGCGTTTCATAAATACGGAAACTATAAAAGCCCCGCTGATGCCGATAAACAAATACGATACCAATTTTCCGGTAGTGGCTTTAAATGCAGAGGTGCCGGCTGTTTTGATTTGCTCGGCAATGATGCTGTTGTATTTGTCAGGCGTAATGTTTTTCTGAGATTTTAAAAAGTTCAGGAATGTTTCGCTGTTATAATAGGTTTCGGCGAGGGTTTGTCCGTATCTCGAAAACTCGATGTAATGGTAAATACTTACAAGAACTAGTGCGACTACCAGCAAACTCAAACACAGACGAAAGGCTTCCCTTCCTGCTAATACACCGCCATACTCCTTATCCCGGATGTTTTTAAGTAAAAGAAAATAAAACGGCAGAATTAAAAATACAGCCGTGATGTTGGAATAAAAATACCCGAATTTGGTAAGGGCATTGCCTGAAACAAGGATGTAAATTTTAAAGGCGATAACTACAGCGGCATATATCAAGCCATACAAAAGCGCTTTTTTGTTCATGCTTAGCCGTTCATGCTAATGAGAAATTCCTCGTTGGTTTGGCTGCGGCGCAAACGATCGAGTAAAAACTCCATGGCTTCCTGAGGGTTCATGTCGCCGAGGTGTTTACGCAACACCCACAAACGGGTCAGGGTGTCTTTATCAAGCAATAGATCATCGCGTCGGGTAGAGGAGGCGAGGAGATCAATGGCTGGATAAATCCTTCGGTTGGATAATTTACGGTCCAACTGAAGTTCCATGTTGCCGGTACCTTTAAATTCTTCGAAGATCACCTCGTCCATTTTTGATCCGGTTTCAGTAAGCGCTGTCGCCAGGATGGTTAATGAACCTCCATTTTCAACTTTACGTGCCGCACCAAAAAAACGTTTGGGTTTGTGAAGCGCGTTAGCGTCCACACCACCGGTGAGTACTTTTCCACTGGCAGGAGAAACCGTATTGTAAGCGCGGGCGAGGCGGGTGATGCTGTCGAGCAAAATCACCACATCGTGTCCGCATTCCACCATACGTTTGGCTTTTTCAAGTACGATGTTGGCAATCTTTACGTGTTTTTCGGCCGGTTCGTCGAATGTGCTGGATATAACTTCCGCTTTAACGCTGCGAGCCATATCGGTTACCTCTTCGGGGCGTTCATCAATCAGCAAAATGATGAGGTAAATTTCAGGATGATTGTAAGCAATGGCATTGGCCACATCTTTCAACAAAACGGTTTTACCGGTTTTTGGCTGAGCAACAATTAATCCACGCTGACCTTTTCCAATGGGTGAAAACAAATCCATCACACGGGTGCTCATGTTTTCCTGAGGATGCCCGGTGAGTTTTATTTTTTCATAAGGAAATAATGGAGTGAGGTAATCAAAAATTACACGGTCGCGCACAAAGGAAGGATCGCGTCCGTTGATTTGTTCCACTTTTATCAGCGGAAAATATTTTTCGCCTTCTTTGGGAGGACGCACGCCACCCTTCACCACATCGCCGGCTTTTAGTCCGAACAATTTGATTTGGGATTGAGATACGTAAACGTCGTCAGGCGAATTCAGGTAATCGTAATCGGCACTGCGTAAAAACCCGTAACCATCAGACATTACTTCGAGCACACCGGTAACAAATACAATGTTGTCGAAATTATAATATACTTTTTCCGGACGTTTTTGTTGATCGTTTCCTTCTTTTGGTTCATTGGCGGAAGTTTGATCTTCCTGGCTCATTTGATCATCCTGGGTGTTTTGATCCTCCGCTGTGGCCGGAGCTTTTGCGGTTTCTTCATTGTTTTCAACGGGTGGGGCCACAGGAGTTTCGGAAATAGTTTCTTCCTCCGTGTTTTGCGACATCACTTCATGAACAGGTTCTTCCTGCATGGGTTCGAGTTTAACCCGTCTTGGGCGTTTTTCCTTCATTTCTTTGGATGGTTTTACGGAAAATTGGTTCACAATTTGTTTGGCCAGTTCAGGCGCTGCGGCTTGCGCATCAATGATTTTGAGAATCAGATCGCCTTTTGCAAGGCCTTTGGATTCAACTGAAAAAGCTTTAGCAATCTCTTTAAGCTCAGGCAAAGGCCTGTTGCTAAGTCCCAGGACTTCAAACATAAATACAGTATTGGTTATGGTGGAACGTGTTAATTGAGTTTGGTGAAAAAAGGCCGCGGGAAATAAAGCGAGCCCTGATTGAACAGTACAATATTAAACAAAAATAGTGTGAACCAAAAAAATAATTTTACTGTTTTTTAGCCCTGTTGGGCTTAGAACCTATAAAAACGCGCATACTGCCGCGCCCATTAGGGCAAAGCTCAGAATCCAATACCCGCTGTTGACGGCTATGTATTTAAAACCTTTGCGCTCAAACAAGGCATTAATGGCCACCAGTGGCAGTGCAATAAAAACGCCGGCAATGGTGCCGTGAAAAGCCCCGTGTTTAAGGGTGCGGTAGCTATTGCCGTACTGATCCATGATGTTTTTGTAAAGTGCACCGGCCTCGGAGGCAGGGTCGTGAATGGGTTGCAGGAAAAACAAAGACTGTATATGGGACTGGTGTATGACTAGGGTTTGAAAAATAACCGCCAGCATAACACTGAACACATAGGTGAGTCCGAAAATGAGGGCCATATTAGCGTTTTTGCCGTCTTCTTCGCTTAAACCAGCGGCTTTCATCCAGGTAGTGCCAAATACTTTCGGATGGTACCAGATAAATCCTACTATCAATGGAATTAAGGCGGCAATAAAAATAACGGCTATGTTCATGATGGAAGTTTTAGTAAAAATAAAAAATCCATACATATCCACTGCAAAAAGCCATGGTTTTTTTAAGACCTGGCCTCTTCTGAATGCATACCTAAAATACTATATTCTATAGCAAGACATTGCTATGAGCTTAGGTAATTTTGAAACATGGAAAAGCTAGTGCAATTGCTTGAACAGATTGAAAAAGTTCCTTTCACGAACAAATGGGCCTGTATTGAGCGATTGGACAATGTTTTGCAGGACGTCTTAATCCATCTGGAAGCCATGAATCACAAAGCATCAGGAGAATGGATTGAACTTAAATCCTGCTCCTGGGTGCTGCACGAACGTTACCATATGGATAGTGAAGAACAAATGAAATGGACCTTTCACCATACCAAGCATAAAATGATCAGGAGCTGCAGGAGTTTATTGGAGAAAATGGATAACAATAAGAAGAGGGTGGTAGTAGATTTAGAAGGAAGGTCTGTGGGGGAAAGCGCAGAACTAGGTCTGATTGAATTTGGGTGATTTGAACTATTCGTCGGAATCAACAAGGTGCTTAAAAACTACAGTTTATCAATTCGGCAATCACACACAAGGAAAAACTGAAAGCCTTTAAAACGAGAATGGGAGTATTTGTTTTGCTGTCCCCTTAATTCTGGTGGAGCCCTCCGCATTGGTACTATCAATTGCCATTCCTATAGCAGGAATTTTTGTACTGTATAAAACACTTCAAGTTTTTAGGTCTTTATGATTGTATGCTCATTTAAATTGAGAGTTTAAGCCTCGATTCTTTTGGAACTTCAGGATACAATCAGGGTACAACGACCGTTAAATTGTATTACTTAATCCTAACAACCACTTTGCCTTTCGCGCGCCCAGTTGCAATATAGGCTAGAGCCTCATTGGTTTGTTCAAATGGAAATACCTTATCAAGCACAGGTTTTATGACGCCTGATTCAATCAGTTTTGTGATTTCACCTAGTTGGTTCCCCTCAGCTCTCATAAATAAGAATTTGAAATTGACATTTCGCTTTTTCGCCTTCTTTCTCGCACTGGAGCTAAGTAGTTTAATCACAAATTTTAAAAACCAGGGCAAACCTAGGGCGGATGCAAATTCAGGTGTAGGAGGTCCAACTAACGAAATAAGTTGTCCGCCCGGCTTCAAAATTCGCAGCGATTTTTCTAAGATTTTTGGATCCTTATTGCTATGTAATACAACATCGAACTCTTTTAAGACGGTAGAAAAGTCATCCTTTTTATAATCTATTACCAGATCAGCACCTAGGCTTTTTACCAATTCAAAATTAGCTGCACTGGTGGTTGTGGCAACAAACGCTCCTATATGTTTTGCCAGTTGTATGGCAAATGATCCAACACCACCAGAGCCGGCTTGAATAAACACCTTTTGGTCTTTTTTCACATGCGCCATTTCGACAAGTGCCTGCCAGGAGGTTAAACCAACCAGGGGAATTGAACCTGCTTCTTCCATTGAAATATTTTTAGGTTTTAAGGCGAGGTCTTGCTCATTCACTGAAATATATTCAGCAAAGGTGCCTATTTTGTGATCTGACACCCGCGCATACACTTCATCGCCTATTTTAAACTGGCTTACCTTAGTGCCAACTTTGGCAACTACACCTGCCACATCGTGACCATTTACAAATGGTGGTTTGTAGGGTAAAAACAATTTGAATTCGCCATTTTTAATGATGATGTCCAGCGTGTTAACGCCAGCGGAATGTACTTGAACCAACACATCATTTTCATTTAAGATGGGATCTGCCCAATCGGTAAAATGCAACTGTTCGGTTTTGCTATAGCGTTCTACTACGAATGCTTTCATTTTCTTAATTTTTAAATTTATTAATGTTTTTAATAATTGAATTTTCAAATGTTTTGTAAGCGAAATGTTGTAAGGCATGAATTACGGAAGCTCCTTTACCGACAGGATGATTAAATTTTGGATTTTTCTCATCTACTAATTTCATCAGGGTCTCAATCACAGGAGTGGGCTCCGGCGCATTTTTAAATAAATCGGTTGTGTAGTGGTTAAGCTTTTTACGGTAGACGTTGTAATCGCTGATTTCATTTTCAGCAACCAAAGCGTTTGTGACAATATTGGTTTTAAAGCCCATTGGTTCAATCATACTTACGTTGACATTAAACTCTTTTAATTCGAAACGCAGCGCTTTGAAATAACCTTCTAATGCATGTTTGGAAGCAGCGTAATAAGCACCGCCAGGGAGACTAATCAATCCCATAATTGAGCCTACTGTGATTATTTTACCGAAACGTTGTTTTCTAAAATAAGGCAGGAGCTCATTAGTGAGTTTAACAGTTCCCCAAAAATTAGTTTCCAGCTGCAGCTTTCCTTGTTCAATCAAAGTTTCTTCGGCAAGCCCCGATAAATAAAATCCAGCATTGTTAATCAATACATCGAGTTGATGGATGTGTTCGAATAACCGTTTGTGAAAGGAGAGGATGGACTCATCGTCAGAAATGTCTAGTTCCAATAATTTAAAAGGCAGTTTATCTTGATATTTTTCTGGATTGCGACTTGTGCCAATTACTGTATAGCCTCGTTGTTTTAGCTTGTTCGCAATAAGTAAACCGAATCCTGAGGACGCACCTGTAACTAAGATTGTTTGTTTCATTTTCTTTGGGTTTAACTATTAATTTGTAAATTTGCTTGCAATATGCAAGTGCAAATGTATAAAAGAACTTGCAAAATGCAAGTGAAATAATAACAAATTATTTTATGAATGCTAATAAAAAAAGATCTGACTGCCCAATAAGTTGTTCTTTGGACATTTGGGGGGATAAGTGGTCTCTATTGATTATCAGGGATTTAATGTTTAAAAAAACTTGTACTTATGGGGATTTTTTAAAATCAGAAGAAAAGATTGCGACCAATATTTTGGCTTCAAGATTGCAAACTTTGGAACAGAATGGAGTTATCGAAAAATTAGACCATCCCGATAGCAAGGCTAAAGTACTTTATAAATTGACTGATAAAGGAATTGATTTACTCCCCCTTATGATTGAAATTAATTTATGGGCAAACAACTATTTTGTTTTACCCGAAGAGAGAAAAGCACTCATTAAGGAAGTTAAAAAGGACAAGGAAAAATTTGTGAAGTCTTGGATGAAAGACTTAAAAAAAGTTTAGTTAAGCAGAAGTCTGATGTTTGCTTGACCTGCCATGGGTAAAAAAAGGCCATCCCGAATTCTGAAGTGACCGTTTTTACTTTAAGGACCTAAAACGCCTTTATGTACCCGGGACGGGAAATAGCTACGCTGAGTCCTTTACCGCGTGTCTTGAAAACCCGAAAGCTCTAACCCTTTGGGTTTAATTTTTTGTTTTTTCGTTTGTCGGCAAGCGAGCTTGCGCCTTCCCTCAAAACAAAAAAGTCAACGCTACGCATTGACCTTTTGTGCTTTAACTGTACCCGGGACGGGACTTGAACCCGTACAATCGTGAGATTACAGGATTTTAAGTCCTGCGTGTCTACCAATTCCACCACCCAGGCAAATTGTTTAAGTTTTTTGAAAAGGACTTAAAATCCTTTGCTTCATCTGCTTTGCGTGTCTACCATCCCGATAATTATCGGGACCACACCCAGGCAAATTGTTTAAGTTTTTTGAAAAGGACTTAACATCCTTTGTTTCATCTGCTCTGACTGCCATCCCGATCGCTATCGGAACCAGCACCCAGACCAAATTTAGTCATCCGCTTGAGTGGCGGGCGACTATAAAAAAAGCCCTTACGGGCTCTTTTCGAGCGAAAGACGGGTCTCGAACCCGCGACCTTAACCTTGGCAAGGTTACGCTCTACCAACTGAGCTACTTTCGCTTAATGTTAAAGAACAACTGTTCAGCTTTTGAACAGGATTGCAAATGTACTTCTTTTTTTAATTTCACAAAAAAAATACTCAAAAATACCTGTCAAAAAGTGTCTAACCACCAACCAGTTTTTTGATTTCGTTGAGTTTTAGCAGGGCTTCCACCGGGGTTAAGGTATTGATGTCGATTTTTAAGACATCGTCTTTGATTTGCTGTAAAACGGGGTCGCTCAGTTGAAAAAAACTCAATTGAAGTTCACCGGACTTTGACGCTCCAACCTGTCCTGAATTCCCGTTCACCTGCAGACCGGTTTCTCCTTCAAATTCAAATTCGTGTTCTTTTTTAAGCTTTTTAAGTATTTCAGCGGCTCTTTCCACCACATAAGCAGGCATTCCGGCCATTTTTGCCACATGAATTCCAAAGCTGTGCTCACTTCCTCCTTCCACCAGCTTTCGTAAAAAGATGACCTTGTTGCCGCTTTCCTTCACCGAAACATTGTAGTTTTTAATTCTGGGAAAAAGCAGGCTCATTTCGTTCAATTCATGGTAATGGGTAGCAAACAGGGTTTTGGCCCGGTTCAGATTTTGGTTGTGAATGTACTCTGCAATGCTCCAGGCAATGGAAATACCATCGTAGGTGGAGGTACCACGTCCGATTTCATCGAGTAATATCAGGCTACGGTTGCTCAGGTTGTTCAGAATGCTGGCGGTTTCATTCATTTCCACCATAAAGGTAGACTCACCGGAACTGATGTTGTCGGTTGCGCCTACCCGTGTGAAAATTTTGTCCACAAGACCCAATTCCGCTGCTTTGGCCGGCACATAAGAGCCAATCTGAGCCATCAAAACAATTAGAGCGGTTTGGCGCAACAGAGCGGATTTACCACTCATGTTAGGGCCGGTAATCATCATGATCTGAACATTTTCGTTATCCAGATACACCGAGTTGCTCACATAATCCACACCAGGGGGCAATTGTTGTTCAATCACCGGGTGACGACCTTCTTCAATATCAATAGCGTAACCTTCGTTCACTACAGGGCGGTTGTAGTTCCATTGCTGCGCCAGTTGAGAGAAGCCGCAAAACACATCGAGCCTGGCCAGCAAGGCAGCGTTAATCTGGATGGGTTGTATATAGTCGCGCAGGTCGTGTAAGAGTTGTTCAAACAAACGCTGTTCTATGGAAGCAATTTTTTCCTCAGCCCCAAGTATTTTTTCCTCATAGGTTTTTAATTCCGGAGTAATATAACGCTCCGCCGTAGTAAGGGTTTGTTTGCGTATCCAGTCCTGTGGCACTTTTTCCTTGTGCACATGTGTTACTTCCAGATAATACCCGTACACGTTGTTGTAACCCACTTTTAAAGAAGTGATGCCGGTTTTTTCCGATTCCCGCTGCTGCAATTGCAGGAGGTAATCTTTTCCGCTGAATGCAATGGCTTTTAATTCATCCAGCTCAGGGTGAAACCCGCTTTTAATCACATTGCCTTTTAAAATGTTAACAGGCGCTTCCTCGTGTAGTTCTTTTTCCAATCGCTCTTGAATGAGTGTGCAGGGGTTCAGCTGATCGGCAATTTTGAGCAGACTGGGATTTTCAGTTTCCAGCAGCAGCTCGCGTAATTTTTGAATGAGCACCAGTGATTTTTTCAGGTGCAGCAATTCACGGGGGTTGGTTTTAAACGCCGCTACTTTTGAAATCAGGCGTTCAAGGTCTCCGGTTTCTTTCAGTACTTGCCTGAGTGCATTGCGTTTTTCTTCCTGCTCAATAAAATACGCTACCGCATCCAAACGCTCCTCGATGGCCGCAACATTTTTTAAGGGCAGAGCCAGCCAGCGTTTCAGCAAACGCGAGCCCATGGGGCTTACAGTATGATCGATAACATCGCATAAACTTTTACCGTTTTCGCTGGTGCTTTGGTACAACTCCAAATTACGTATGGTGAACTTATCGAGCCAAACGTGCTGGTCCTCCTCAATTCGGCTGAGTTTTGAAATGTGTTTGAGTTGCTCGTGTTTGGTTTCGTTGAGGTAATGCAAAATGGCACCACTCGCCATAATGGCAAGGCGGTAATCTTCAATTCCAAAACCCTTCAAACTTTTGGTTTCAAATTGTTTGGTTAAACTTTCGTAACCGTAGTCGTATCCAAAAGCCCAGTCATCCAACCCAAACGTGTAACTGCGGTCCCCAAGAAAATCCTGAACCATTTGGCGTTTGTTCTTTTCGAATAGAATTTCGTTGGGTTTAAAATTCTGTATCAGTTTATCGATGTAGTGTTGAGACCCTTGTCCAACAAGAAACTCACCGGTTGACACATCACATAGGGCAAGCCCTGCCATCTCCCCTTCAAAATGTATGGAAGCAAGGAAATTGTTTTGCTGGTGATCCAGAATTTTGTCATTAAAACAAACACCCGGGGTTACCAACTCAGTGATGCCCCGCTTGACGATGCCTTTCACCATTTTAGGATCTTCCAGTTGGTCGCAAATGGCCACGCGGTAACCTGCCCTTACCAGTTTAGGCAAATACGATTCGAGGGAATGGTGCGGAAAACCGGCCAATTCGATGTGAGAAGCCGAACCATTGGCGCGGCGCGTGAGTACAATACCCAGTATGGCGGAGGTTTTAATGGCGTCCTCACCAAATGTTTCATAAAAATCACCCACCCTGAACAGCAAAATGGCATCAGGGTACTTCACCTTGATGGCATTGTATTGTTTCATCAAAGGGGTTTCTTTTTCTTCGGTTTTTGCCATAATTCAGCCCTAAAATACGGCTTCCCCCCGCTTTGCAGGCAATTAATTTTAAACATAAAAGCAAGAGTTGTTAATTCTGTTTTTAGCGGAGAAAACATTTAAGCCCTTGCTCAGTTTAGAATAGTGAGTACCTTGACCTGTGAATGAGTGATTTAAGTTACACACGGGAGGAGATATTAGAGCTTTGTTTTTCAGTTTTGGCCGAGAAGCGAAACGAAATGGAACGGGATCTTTCCGATATTAACGATTCGGTAAATACAGAAACAAAAAGTTCGGCAGGAGATAAACACGAAACAGCCAGAGCCAGAATGCAGGCGGAGCAAAGCCGTTTGTTAAAACAACTCCTGGAGATTAAAGCGCAAGAGCTTGATCTGGAAAGGATAGGACAATTGAAAAAAGAAACGAAGATTTCTTTGGGAAGTATTGTTTACACCACTTCCGGTGTATTTTTTGTTGCCATAGCGCTTGGCAAACTCCGGTTCGGACAAACAGATGTTCATGTCGTTTCAGCCCAATCTCCACTGGCTGCAAAAATGATGGGACGTGCAACCGGAGAAACCTTCGAACTGAACGGCAACTCCTATTTCATTGAAAATATTCTTTAAAAAAAAATCCCCGCTTGTTGGGCAGGGATTTTGAAGTGTTGAAGAAATCAGACTAAAGGGCCTGTGAAAAACCTTCTTTAATTCTGTCAGCGGCGTATTGTCCGCCATACAATTTGTCCTTGATTTTGCTGAAACATTCAATGGTGTATTTCACATCTTCTAAGGTGTGAACTGAAGTAGGAATGAGGCGAAGGATGATCATACCTTTTGGCACAACCGGATACACAACCATTGAGCAGAAAATGTTGTAATTCTCCCTCAGGTCGATGACCATGTTCGTAGCCTCCGGAATTGAGCCGCGCATGTAAACAGGAGTCACCATAGTGTTGGTAACACCAATGTCAAACCCCGCGTCTACCAAACCTTTTTGAAGTGCGTGGGCAATTTCCCATAATTTTTTTCTGTATTCGGGATGTTTGCGCATGAGTTCAAGACGTTTCAATGCACCCACTACCAGAGGCAGAGGCAAGCTCTTTGCGAAAATTTGCGATCGCATGTTGTAGCGCAGGTAAGTAATGATTTCTTTGGTTGAGCTGATAAACCCACCAATTAATGCAAAGGATTTTGCGAAGGTGCCGAAATAAATATCCACTCCATCCTGACAGCCCTGTTCTTCACCGGTACCACCGCCATTCGCTCCCATAGTGCCAATTCCATGCGCGTCATCAACGAATAAGCGGAAGGTGAATTTTTTCTTAAGTTCGATGATCTCTCTCAGTTTGCCCTGATCGCCGCGCATCCCGAACACCCCTTCAGTAATCACCAAAATCCCGCCGCCGGTATTTTCTACCAGTTTAGCGGCACGTTCGAGTTGTTTTTCACAATCATCAATTTCGTTGTGTTTAAACACAAACCGTTTGCCCATGTGCAATCGAACCCCGTCAAGAATACAGGCGTGGCTTTCTGCGTCGTAAACAATAACATCTCTGCGGTCAACAATGGCATCGATGGCACTTACCATCGCCTGATAACCAAAATTGCAAAGGATGGTGTCTTCTTTTTTTACAAACTCCGAAAGTTCTTTTTCCAATTGTTCGTGGTAATTGGTATTACCGCTCATCATACGGGCACCCATTGGCATGGCCAGTCCATAGTGTGCAGCAGCTTCAGCATCTGTTTTACGTACTTCGGGATGGTTTGCCAGGCCTAGGTAATTGTTCAAGCTCCAGTTCAGGCGTTTTTTTCCCCTGAATTCCATGTGGGGATCAATGTCCCCTTCCAACTTGGGAAAAGTAAAGTAACCGTGTGATTCTTTTGCATGTTCGCCTATTGGTCCCAGATTTGCCTTGATTTTTTCGAAAATGTCTCTCATGTTTTACAGATGTTGATTTTCCTGAATGTGAAGTGAAATAAAATTCTTTGGCAAAGGTATGATTTTTATTTATTTGACACTTCTAAACCGCCTTCTTTGCCCTAAGGGGTAGGAGAAATTTCGCATGAAAGGTCTTGTTTTATTTGGGAATTTAACTGAAATAGAGTAAATTGCATACCATTATTTCTTAATCTTCTGAAACATGAACCTGCACTACTCTTTTTTTAGTAAAACATTCACCTCACGGTTGGGTTTGTTTATTTTATTCGGTCTTTGTATGTTAACATCAAAGGCTCAGTTTGTTACTTATACTTTTACAAGTGCCGGAGCCAGCGGATCTGTTGGGCCTACACAGGCTCAGGTGAATGCCGCCTATCTGGCCACCAATTTAAATGGAGCGGTTGTTTCTGTCGGAGGCAAACAAACCTGGACCGTTCCCAGCTCTGGACTTTATCATATCGATATTTCAGGAGCCCAGGGTGGTTCGGCACCATCTTATAACTATACCGGCGGTCTTGGAGCAAGAATGCAAGGACAATTTAACCTGGTAGCAGGGCAAGTGCTGACGATTTTGGTCGGACAGGCCGGTGTGAACGGATGCGGTGATGGTGGCGGCGGTGGAGGTACATATGTGGTGGTGAACGGTACACTATTAATTGCAGCCGGTGGTGGTGGAGGTTGTACCAGTCAGATCAATGGTGTTAACGCGACTACATTAACTTCAGGTACTCAGGACAATCCAGCCGTTAGTGCCGCTGGAACAGGAGGCAATGGAGGCGGAGCCTGTACCTCCGGAAGTCATAATGGCGGTGGCGGTGGCGGTTACAATGCTGCAGCTGCCGGAAATGGTGTTAATGGCGGCGGCGGCGGCGGCGGTGGCCAATCTTTTTTGAATGGGGGATTAGGCGGTACTGCTTTTTTTAATTCTCAGGCCGGTCCTGCCGGTGGATTTGGTGGCGGCGGTGGCGGCAGCTATTGTACAGTAGGCGGCGGCGGCGGCGGCGGTTACTCCGGAGGAGCCGGAGGACAGCATCTGAACCAATGCATCAGCAATTCGTTCCGCACCGGTGGGGGTGGAGGCGGTTCTTTCAATTCTGCAGTCAGTCAAACCAACACGCCTGGTTTTCAATCCGGCAATGGCAGAGCTATTCTCACCCGTTTGTGCAATATTACCTTAACAGCAGCCGGTACCAATAGTAATGGTGCAATTTGCGCGGGCCAGAGTGTGACTATCACAACCGATGCCATCAGCAATTACACCTGGAGCACAGGCAGCAATGCTTCTTCTATCACTGATTCTCCAACCATAACAACTACGTATAGTTTAACAGCCATGAGTCCATCCAATTGTATGACCAGCGCTGCCATTACCGTTACGGTTGATCCTGCAGTTCCGAATTTAACAGTAGCCAATACAGCCACTGCTGCCAGCGGGGTTTGTCCGAACAGCACCGTTGTATTAACGGCCAGCGGGGCTACTTCTTACAGCTGGACAGGGGGCGTAAGCAATGGAGTAGTATTCACACCAACTACTGCAGCAAGTTATACTGTTACAGGCTATAATGCCTGTGGAACAACCACAGCAGTAACTTCAGTATCGGTGCACCCTTTACCACCGGTAACGGCGGTCATCAGCCAACCTTCGGTGTGTACCGGAAATACAGTAGTTACCTTAGCCAGCGGGGCTGTA
>JAEUTN010000004.1 GCA_016787895.1 Bacteroidia bacterium | reverse complement strand
CAAAACACCAGTTTTTTAGCGGGCAATGTGGGCATGGGCGGTACTTACACTTTAATGGTAATGGATGCTTTTGGCTGCAGGGGTTACACCACTGCGCCGGTGATTGTTGATCCTGAACCCACCGGACAAATTACAGGTCAGCTAAGTGGTTGTGTTCCCTTTTGTTCTACATACGCTTTGCAATCCAATGAAGGCAATGTAATCAACAGCATGTGGACCTTTAACAACCAAAGTGTGAACAGCTCAACGGTGAGTTATTGTTTTAATACTCCCGGTAACTTTGAACTCAAGGGCAGTTTTGAGGACGATAAAACCTGCAGAGGAACCATTACGCAAATGGTAGAAGTGTTTCCTTTGCCGGTGGCCGACTTTGTTTACAGTCCGGTTAAACCCATAGAAAATCAGGACCTGGTGGTGTTTACCAATACCAGCCAAGGTGAGAACCAAAACAAATGGCATTGGGCCATTAACGATGGAAAAAACACCAACAGTTTCAGCGAAAACACCTCTTGCTTTTTTGAAGATGCCGGAAATTACGCGGTGGCGTTTTTGGTGAGAAATTCCTGGGGTTGCTGGGACACCATAGTAAAAAGCATAGAAGTAGCAGTTGATTTTAATGTATACATCCCCAACGCTTTCACGCCCAATGAAGATGGATTGAACGATGTGTTTTTCCCGGTGATGCGCGGAGTAAAACGTTACGAGTTGCAGATTTTTAACCGTTGGGGGGAATTGATCTTCAGTTCAAGTGACCCGCAACGCAATTGGGACGGCACTATACAAGGTGATCCTTGTCAACAAGGGATTTACAATTACAAATTGACGGTGCTTAATAATAGGGGGGAAGAAGTGAGTTACACCGGGGTTGTGAATCTGCTCAGGTAATTTGTTTTTTAGTCCCGGGTCCCGGAATTCCTATCAAATAAATCAGCACCATAAGGCTGGCTGCTCCGGTAATTAGAAATGCAGTGGTAGCCCCAAACTTAAACCATACCAATCCGGTTAAGGAGCTGGCCAGCATTGTGCAAATGCTTTGAAGACCAGAAAATGTACCGATGGCGGTGGCAGTGTCGCTTTTATCACTGATGTTCGAAATCCATGCTTTTGAAATGCCTTCAGTAGCTGCTGAAAATACTCCGTAGAGAAAAAACAATCCGAAAAAGAAATAAAAGTTAGTGGTGAAGGCCATGCCCAGGTATACCCCTGCGAATAAAACCAGTCCCAAAAGGTAAATCGTTTTTAAACCGATGTTATCAGCCAGGATGCCCAGCGGGAAAGCAAAGAGAGCATAAATGAGGTTGTAAAAAATATACAGCGAAATGACACTACTATCGTTCAATCCTGACTGTTTGGCCTGAAGTAAAAGAAAAACATCCGAACTGTTGAAGAGTGTAAAAAACAAAAGTCCTGATACCAGTTTCCTGTATTCCGGTGGACTTTTTTTCCAGTACTTTAAAAACGAAAAAAAGGGGGTGGATACTTTTGTTGACTCCGCCTTTGTTTTTTTGTCTTTGAGGTATAGCGATGAAACAACAGCTAAAACACCTGGAATAAAGGCAATAAAAAACAAGGTTTTATAATCTTCAGGATAATAATACAAGTACAACAAAGCGATGGAAGGCCCCAACACGGCACCAAAGGTGTCCATGGAACGATGAAAACCAAACACTTTGCCATTTGTTTCAGCAGTAGCCTCATCTGAAAGCATGGCATCTCTTGCTCCTGTGCGCAGGCCTTTGCCGAAACGATCGAGCGTTCTTGCAAAAAAAATCCAAAGCGGATACGCTAACACAGCCATCATGGGTTTGGAAATAGTACTCAAAGCATAACCCCATTGTACAAAAGGCACGCGTTTACCACTCAGATCAGAGCGTTTTCCAAAATACCCCTTGCTGAGTCCGGTTGTGGCTTCGGCTATGCCTTCCAATACGCCAATGAGTACAATTGAAAAACCTATTGTTTTTAAATAGATGGGCAGGATGGGGTAGAGCATTTCGCTGGCTGTGTCGGTGAACAAACTGACCAGAGAAAGTATCCATATCGTGCGGGTGATGTATTTCAAATGAAGTTCGTGCCCGGGACAAGGTTTAATGTATACAACGTTCAGAACTTGTCATTGGTAACCTGATTATTGTTTGTTTTTCTCAAAACCCAATCTCCAGAGCAAAGCGGCAACCAGGGCGCCTCCTATTGGTGCCACAATAAATAACCAAAGTTGAGTCAGGGCCTTTCCTCCTGTTATTAATGCGGGGCCGATGCTTCTGGCTGGATTCACTGAAGTGCCGGTGATGGGAATAGCCACCAGGTGAATCAAAACGAGTGTCAAGCCTATGGCCAGTCCTGCCATGTTTGAATTTCCATATTTGGAAGTTGTTGCCAGAATAACAAACACAAATAAAAAAGTCATCAGCATTTCTGTTACAAAAGCACTTTGGGTATTGTATCCTCCCAGATAACCTTCTCCCCAGCCATTAGCACCAAGCCCCCATTCCGGCAATATAAAATTGGGTTGACCACTTACAATCAAAAAAAGCAGTGCGGCCCCGGTGATAGCGCCAGAAATTTGTGCTACAATGTATCCAAGCGCTTCTTTCATTTCCATTTTTCCGGCAGCCCAAACTCCAATACTTACTGCAGGATTCACATGGCAACCCGAAATTCCTCCAATAGCATAGGCCATGGCGACAACGGTTAAACCAAAGGCCATTGAAATGCCCAGTATGCCTATACCTGCGGGACCGGTGGCATGTACGCCGGAAACAACGGCTGAGCCACATCCGAATAAAACGAGACTGAAAGTGCCAAGATATTCTGCAAGGAGTTTTTTCATGGTTTTTTGAATTGAGGGTTAGATGATTAAATGGTTAATGGCGTGAGAGCAGGAAAGAACGTGGGCATTATAATGGCGTTCGTTTTTAAAAATAAAAGTGAACATCGAGCCGAAATAAAATTACTAAACTAAATCAATAAGACAAGGGATAGTTCAATTTCATGCCTTTATTCTATCCCCTCTATCTCCACCATTTCACTCAGGTCTTTCTGATAATCAACGCCTGCAAATCCAAAACCAAACAGGTTCAAAAAATCTGTTTTGTACCCCTGTAAGTCTCCAATTTCAGGCAAGGTTTCGGTGTTGGCCTGCAACCACAATTCAGCAACTTTCGCCTGCACGTCCTCCCGCATTTCCCAATCATCTATCCTTATTCTTCCCATGGTATCAAGTGGGGTTTCTTTTCCAAGGTACAAACGCTCTTTAAACAAACGCTGAATTTGTTCGATACAGCCTTCATGGATGTTTTTTTCCTTCATCACTTTATACAACAGGGATATGTAAAGAGGAATAACCGGAATAGCAGAACTGGCCTGGGTGACTAATGCCTTGTTAACGGAAACATAAGCATGCGCTCCTATTGATTTCAGTTTATCGCTGATCTTAAAGGCAGTGGCTTCCAAATGGTCCTTGGCTTTACCAATAGTGCCTTTTCGATAAACCGCCTCGGTAAGTGCAGGGCCAATATAAGAATAGGCTACTGTTTTTGCATTCGGTGCCAATACATCGGCATCTAACAAAGCGTCCATCCACATTTCCCAGTCTTCTCCACCCATTACCGCCACTGTGTTTGCAATGTCCTCCTCGTTGCAGGGTTCGATACTGATGTTGGACACCACACCGCTGTGAAAATCAACTGTTTTGTTGGTAAATGTGGAACCTATGGGTTTTAACACCGAGCGGTGTAACACACCGGTAACAGGATGCGTTCTTACCGGAGAGGCTAAACTATAAATGACCAGATCCACTTTTCCCAAATCGGCTTTGATAAGGGCAATGGTTTTATTTTTTACTTCGGTGGAAAAAGCATCACCATTAATGCTTTTGGCATATAAGCCTGCTTTTTTCGCTTCCTGATGAAAAGCCGCGCTGTTGTACCAACCCGGAGAGGCTGTTTTTCCCGGTAGAGGGGGTTTTTCAAAAAATACACCAATGGTGGAAGCTTTGGAGCCAAAGGCAGCTGTGATTCTCGAAGCCAATCCAAATCCTGTGGAAGCACCGATGACCAAAACATTTTTGGGTCCTTCTATCGGTCCTTTCGAACGAAGGTATTCGATTTGATTCGATACATTTTTAGCGCAGCCCCCGGGGTGTGAGGTCAAACAGATGAATCCCCTCATTCTTGGCTCTATAATCATACTTTATCTAGATGTTTGTTTTTTAAATGAGTGTATCAAACGAATGGTAGCTGTTCCATTCTGAATCCACAGCTGCCGTAAATTTATAGTATTATTTATGGCTTCCGGTCTTGAAAAACAATTTAAAACACGTTTTTTTACCTGTCCACCTTTCTCTAACTGTAAGTACTTATTTTCTCACAAAGGTGTACATGGAAATGTAGTCACCACCTGACTGACTCACCAGTTCAAATCCTTTGGAAGCCAACAATCGCATCGCCTGATGAATTTTCATGGTATTGCCCGGCATGTTGCCAACGCTGCCTTTGTCAAGGTCAAGTTCTTCCGTTTTTCCTTCGTATACCAGGATAATGCTGGATTGACCGCCCATAGCGCTTTCAACTGTTCGCATCGTAGCATATTCAATACCGGATTGTGGTGATTTAAAAGAGAAGGCTAAAACAGTTAAGCACACCAGGCTTAAAACAAGGAGATATCCCTTTTTTGAAGTGTTCATGGTTTGGTTTTTATTTGTTTCAGCATAAAAATACATTTTTGCACTTTGAATGTAAACAAATGCCACTTTTGTTATCTACTGTCTGAAAAGAACGGTTTGAATGAAATCAAAAGGGCTAAGATTTTAAAATTATCCTTTACGGTTAATAATCGTTAAAGCCCGCATTTGAAGATTTCGAATCTCTAACTTAGTCGTAGGTGCATGTTTAACCAAAAACGATAACCATGACGATCAACAAAACTATGCTCATTGTTCCGGCCTTGGCCTCCTTTTTGTTTTTTGAGCTGTATTTAAAAGAGGATAAGCTGAGTGTGGATCAGGTTCCTGTGACGGAAAAGCCTTTTCTCAGTGAAAATTCAGCCGTTTTTATGTCGGGCTGCCAAACCTACCCCAGGCCGGTAAAACCCAAAGTCATTTATCCAACCGTGAGAACCAATTTTGTGACCCGCTTGTGTGCGCTGGAGGTATTTCCTTCCAACAAGGCTATCGCTGTTCAGCGTTCCCATAAAGAACATGGTCCTTTTTGGAAATAGGAGCTAACACTCTCTTGCTTAGAGTTCGGAATTTGTAAATTATCTTGTCAGTATAAATTGGCTCTAACGTACCAACATTTGCCTGCAAACATCTCTCTATCGTTTCTATATCAGCTGCTCTTTTTTCGTATCACACTTAAACCATCCCGGATGGGCAGCATCACACATTCTACCCTGGGGTCGGTATTTACTTTTGTATTGAACTCGCGAATAAACTGAGTGTCCTTATCCTGCACATTTTCAATTACTTTACCACTCCACAAAACATTGTCGGCTAAAATAATTCCTCCGGGTTTTAGTTTATTGATCACCAAATCAAAATACAGACTGTACGATTTTTTATCGGCATCAATAAACACCAAATCCATGCCGTCGGGCAGGGTAGGGATGAGTTGGGCTGCATCGCCCAGCAATAGTTGGATCTGTTTTGCCTTATCAGATTGTTGGATGTACTGCTTTGCAAAGCTTGTGGTTTCTTCGTTGGCATCTATACTGATGAGTTGACCTTTTTCGTTTAATCCCTCCGCCAAACACAGGGCCGAATAACCTGTGTAAGTGCCTATTTCAAGGATATAAGCGGGTTGCAACAGTTTGGAGAGCATAGCCAGAAAACGTCCCTGTAAATGTCCGCTGAGCATGCGGGGCTGCCCCACTTTTAAATGGGTGTTGCGGTTGAGTTGTTTGAGCAGATCTGATTCGGCCTGAGAGTGCTGCTCACAATAGTTCAATAATTTTTCGGCTATAAATTCCATGCTTCAGCTCAGGCGTTTGTTCATAATTTTGCTCACATTGCCAAACACCTGCCCTGGCGAAAATTTCCTCCAGTCAAAATCATCCAGCTCTCCTCCATATATAAAATAATAATCCAGGCCGGCGCGCTTAAATTCTTTCAGCACGTGTTCTCTGAAATTTAAAAGAGCAATCCAGCCTTCTTCTCCATTGTCTTCAAACCACTCCTCGTAATAATCGTCACCGCTGTCGTGAAAATTCAGCACGTTTTCGCCTATTAAAATGTATTTGTTGATACCCAGGTAATTGAGTTCATCAATAAAATCGCGTTTGAGCAACATAATATCGTTGTTAATAGCGTCGTTCCATTCGCCTATCAGTTCAATGATGGCATATTTTTCCTCATAGTCCACAAACAAAATTTTGATGTACAGGGTTTCGCTGCCAATATCGTCCCACTGCGGGTGGATGTAAAAATTGTAAATGGTGTTTACGTACTCAAACTCGCTGTACTCCCTGCCATAAAAAGGCGATTCACTGTCTTCGGAAGCAATGTACAGGTGGCGCCAGTTATAATAGGGTTCGATGGTGTGCATAAGCCTTTCGCTCAAAATTATTAAATTTCAGGGGATTGAGGGCACCGTAGCCGAATTGAATTTTGTAAAGATTTTGTAATTATATTCTTATGCTAGATGTTTCAGCAGGGGTTCAGAATGCGGGTAGTCGAAGCGACGGGCAAACAAATCTGCAGAGTTTTTAATGGTTTCCAGATCGCGTTCGTCAAGTACAGCCGGAATATTGCCATGCCTGAATTCCCACACAATGTGACGCAAATTAGAGTTGGTGATGGCGTTTTTAAAAGGAGAATTCATGATTATGGTTTGAAACAGAATCTCTTCGGCGCAAAAGGTGTGGTTAAACTTTTTTAAGAACCAGGAGTTGTCATTTAAAAATTCCTCCACGTGCCGGCAACAGGCCTTGCTTAGACTCCACCAGGTAGAACCCCCATATAAAGCCATACCCTTAAAATCAATATTTCGGCTTAGTCTAAGTTTTTTCTGAAGGTTCAAAAATTTCTTTAACACCATGGCCCGCTTGCCTTTCGCGTCAAACCAATCGTTCAAATGAAAGTACTTCAAGCGGTCCAAACCACCGTTTTCCCATACCTGAGCAGGCATTGGAAATACTTCAATAAATTGAGTACCGTTGTGACGGCTTAAAAAGTCCTTAAAGTAAGCCGGAGATTTTATTGGAAAATCGTGTCCACTGATGAGATGCAGATATTCGGATTCATTATCCTGCAGGGCTTTTTTCATCAGATGCAAAATGCAGTGCAGGTGAGCGGTTCCTCCCCAATTGGTGGTGTAGTGCCTTGATAAATAGTGTATTTTACTGTCGTTTTTCAAACGCCTCAGGTCATCTGTGGCCAAGCGACTCTTTTTATCGAGGTGGATGTAGAACCGGAACGACTCGTCGAATTGTTCAACAATGCGCAACAAGTGATCCGGATTTTTATAGGCTGTTATGAGAACGGCTTGTTTCAAATAAAAAATGGCTAATACAAACAGGTCCTTGTTTGCCACATAAAACTACGAATTCCAATTTGTCTAAGGCCTAAATATCCAAATAATACAGCAAAATATATTAAATTTAAACCTTGGTTTAAAATCGTTTTAAGAAGTTTTATTTTGAAAGTAATTATAGATGCCGGCAACAGGTCGTACTTTTCTCTGGAAGACCTGAGACGTTATAAAAGTCTTTTCATAAATCTGGCAAAACGCGATTTTTCGGTGCGGTACAAACAAGCAGTTGCCGGAATTATCTGGGCATTGATAAAACCTCTGGTGAACGTTCTCGTTTTTGGCTACATCTCTACCAAAATAAGTGGTGCGGCCGATACAAGCCTGCATTTTGTTACTGTGGCTTCAGCCATGCTGTTGTGGCAATTGTTTTCCAATGTGTTTAACGATGTAAGCCAATCTATTGTTGGCAATTCCAACCTTTTCTCCAAGGTATATTTCCCTAAAATTATAGTACCCCTCAGCACACTTTTAGTTTGCCTTGTCGATTTTTTTATTTCGCTACTCATTCTAATTGTTTTATTTATTATAACCGGGCAAACTCTTCACTGGCAAAGTTTGCTGGCACCGGTGTTTGTTTTGCTTACTGTTATAAATGGCTTTGGTATAGGCTTGTATTTTGCCACCATTAATGTAAAATACCGTGATGTCAAATTTATAGTTCCTGTTATTCTTCAGTTTGGCATGTACCTGACGCCGGTTATTTTTTCTACCAAGTTTTATCTCGACCGTATGCCGGAATGGTTGCACTGGTTGTTTTGCCTGAACCCCATGGTGGGCGCTATCGAAGGTTTTAAATACAGCCTCTTTGGGGCTGAGGCTATTTATAACCCCGTTTACTTCGCTCTTTCCATTGCTGTGTCATTTCTGTTTTTGTTTATCGGCATTCGGTATTTTTACAGATACGAACAAAGTTTTGTAGATTACATCTGATCGTTATGGAACCCATTATAAAGGTTGAAGGATTGAGTAAAAAATACCGCTTGAACAAAAGTACAGGGTTCAAAAGCGATACCCTTTACGGTAGTTTTCTTTATGGCCTTAAGAACGCAAAAAATGTGTTGCGCAAAGCTGAGGCTATCGATTTTTGGGCCTTACAGGATGTATCCTTTGAAGTTCAGCAAGGCGATAGAGTAGGTGTTGTGGGCCGAAATGGTGCCGGAAAATCCACTTTACTAAAGGTCCTTTCCCGCATTACACCACCCACTAAAGGACGCATTGAATATACCGGTCGAATGGCCTCATTGCTGGAAGTAGGTACAGGCTTTCACGGCGATCTCTCGGGGCGTGAGAACATTTACCTTAACGGCTCTATACTGGGTATGAGCAAAACGGAAATTGACCGTAAATTCGACGAAATTGTAGCCTTCAGTGAGGTGGAACAATTTTTAGACACGCCTGTAAAACGCTATTCATCGGGTATGTATGTGCGTTTGGCGTTTGCGGTGGCGGCCCATCTCGAACCCGATATTTTAATTGTAGATGAAGTGCTTGCCGTTGGTGATGCCGCATTTCAGAAAAAATGCCTCGGTAAAATGAACGATGTGAGCCTGAAAGATGGACGCACCATTTTGTTTGTGAGTCACAATATGGGAGCGGTTCAGAATTTATGTAATAAAGGTTTGTTTTTGCAAAACGGCCAAAAAATGGATTTTGGGGCAATCGGCGATGTAGTGAAACGTTATCTGGAAGCCGGAAATGCGATTGCTGGATCCGTATTTACCTTTGCTGATCAGGATAACTATCAAAAATCAAAAGCCTGGTTCACCCGGGTTGAACTGAAAGACAAAAATGGACAGCTTTGTTCCGACTTTCCGGTGGGTGATGCCGTTGAAATTTGTGTGAGTTTTGAAACCTCAATTTCGCTCCAAGGTGCTGTGATTGGTATGGGTGTGGTTTCATCAACCGAGTTACCCATTTTAACCACCTGGACACGACCAGAGAATTTTAAAACAGGAACCAATACCCTGACGTTTAGTTTCGAAAACATTTATTTAACCCCCGGTTTGTACAAAATTGTATTGGGTATTTCCAGGGGTAACGAAGTGTTGGATTACAACACAGGCACTGTTTTTTTTAACGTGTCGGATGTCATTCACATACCGGATGCACAGCGCCTTTTAAACACCAACAGCGGTCTTCTAATGAATCAATTACCTTATAAAATTGTCTGAATGTTCTATCCCCATAAAATAATTAGCATTCGCGAAAACGACCGTGTTCTTGAAATTGGTCCTGGCGATGCTCCTTTTCACCGCTCGAATGTATTGCTGGAATTGAACTATGCTAATGAAGAGGACAGAATAAAACAATTTGGCCACCGCAATCCTCTCAAAAGCGACAAACAACTTGTGTTTTACGATGGCAAAAAGTTTCCATTCGATGACAAAGCCTTTGATTATGTTATTTGTTCGCATGTGCTGGAGCATGTGCCTGAACCCCGTTTATTTCTAGAGGAGATGTTTCGTGTGGCCCATCGTGGTTATCTGGAATACCCTTTACTGGCCTACGATTACTTGTATAATTTTGATGTACACCTCAATTTTTTGAAATGGAACAAGGGCCGTTTATACCATATGAAAAAAAGCGAGACCGGTTTGAATGAATTTAAACCCGTTCAGCAATTTTTCCTCAGAACGCTCGAACACAATTACGGTGATTTTCTTGGAAAAATTCCACACTGTTTTTTCGAGGGCTTTGAATGGGAGGGTAGTTTTCAACTGATTTCATCTTCTAGCCTCAACGATTTTGTTGACCCTGAAGCTGATCTCAGAGGACCCGAAACCCAAGCTTCACCTTCTGTGCGCAGCGCTTCCAAAGCGTTATTGAAAGCACTAAAAAACAAATTCAAGCATGTTTGACAGAGAGAATTACATCAATAGTCCGGTAGAAATTGAAAAAGAACTTCTCCTTTTATTAGAGCGGGATAAGGTGAATACAGTGTTTGACGTGGGAGCCTGCGAGGCCGAAGATTCTATTCGCTACGCCAAACTTTTCCCAAACGCAAAGGTGTATGCGTTTGAACCCCGGCCTGATAACATTGAGAAAGGAAAAAGCTCTATTGAAAAGCATAAAATTAAATCCGTTGTGCTGGAGAATCTGGCGCTTAGTGACCGGGAAGGGAAAGCAGATTTTTTCCTTTCCGAAGGGCAGCCAAAAGGTACGGAAGACATCAAGGATTGGGATTTCGGAAACAAATCCAGTTCGCTGTTACCTCCATCCGAAGAAATGAAAAAACATACCGAATGGTTGCAGTTCAAAAGCAAAATTGAAGTTAATACCCAGCGTCTCGAGGTCTATGTAAAACAGAAAGGTATACGGCAAATTGATTTTATGCACCTGGATGTTCAGGGCGCAGAGCTGATTGTGTTGGCAGGGGCAGGCACATTTTTACATGCCATACAGATGATATGGATGGAAGTAGAAGCCGTTGAACTTTACAAGGGGCAACCCTTGAAGCAGGAAGTAGAGGCGTTTATGACTGAGCGCGGATTTGTGAACGTGCTGGATACGGTCAACCAGGTGTCGGGCGATCAGCTTTATGTGAACAAAAGATTTTTTTCCAATGAACAGATTAATCGGGTAAAAACAAGAACCAAAAGGACAGGAGTGTTGCACCGATTCATTTCCTTTTTTAAGCGCGGGGCATGATTGTTGTAAAATTGTATGGGGGACTTGGCAATCAAATGTTTCAATATGCAATTGGACGACACTTGTCGTTAATACATAATACCGTTCTGAAATACGACGATGGGTTTTTTCAGTTTAACAACGATACCACTTCTACGCGACGTGAGTTTGAGCTGAATGTATTCAATACCAATATTACCAAAGCCAATGATCAGGAGTTAAACCGCTATCTCAACAAAAGCAGGTTACGCAAACGTTTAGAGCGCTTTTTACCTTTTCTTGAAACCCACCACATCATTCATGAAAAATTTCATCCTTTCGACCCGGATGTGCTCTTGGCGAAAAATAATACCTACCTGAATGGTTACTGGCAATCAGAAAAGTACTTTACCGCCTGCAGGGCTGAGTTGCTGAAAGATTTTACTTTAAAACAACCACCTGTGGGAATCAGCAAAGCCATAGAAGAAAGGTGTAAGAAAAACAATGCTGTTGCTATTCACATACGTCGGGGAGATTATGTAAGCCGAGCTTCTAATACGGAATACCATGGGCTGTGTTCGATGGAGTATTATTATCAGGCAATACAACTCATAGTCAGTAAAATGCAAACGCCTCCCGAATTAATTGTGTTTTCAGATGATGTTCCCTGGGTTAAGGAAAATTTTAAGCCCGGTATGACTTTTTATTGTGCTGAAGAAAACAAAGGGCAACAAAGCGTTTACGATCTCTATTTTATGAGTCTCTGTCGTCACAACGTGGTTGCCAACAGCAGCTTTAGTTGGTGGGGGGCCTGGCTCAACACACATGATGACAAAATAGTGGTGGCTCCCAAACAATGGTACGCTACCGATAAAATTGATTCTTCACAAATTGCACCCGAAACATGGATAAGAATATGAATCCAAAAGTGAGTGTGATTATGCCGGCCTACAACGCTGAACGGTATATCCGGAAAGCCATTGAAAGCATACTGAATCAAACGTTCAGCGATTTTGAATTGATTGTGATTAATGATGGGTCTTCTGATGGCACTTTGGAATGCATTCAATCGTTTCGCGATGAGAGGATAAAAGTCATCAACAACAAACAAAACCTCGGTATCATTCGTTCCAGAAACATCGGATTGCAGGCCTCCAGTGGTGAATACATTGCCAAAATGGATGCAGACGATATCAGTTTGAACACCCGTTTGCAGCGTCAGGTGAACTACCTTGACCAACATCCAGAAGTTGCAGTTATTGCCTGCAAACTAGCCGTGATGGATCAAAACGGTGAACTCATTAACGTATGGCCTGAAGATTATTTTATCAGCACCAACCAACAAATCCGTGAAACCCTTCCAAAAACTAATTGTATTGGTCAACCCACGGTGATGATGAGGGCCCGGGTGGCGAAATCAATCGGGTACAATGAAATTTACAAACACAACGAAGATTGGGGCCTGTGGCTGGACTTCCTTTCGAAAGGGTATGTTATTTCTAAGCTGAACGAAGTGTTGGTGTATTATCGCGTGCATGCCACGAGCACAACAGTGACTCAAAACGCTAAGAGTGTTGAAGCCAAAACCATAAAGTTCCGGTTCAAGTACCTTTTAGCTAATTGTTTGAAGCCCACCAGGGTGTTGATGGCCTTAACAAAAGGCTTGTGTATTGATTTGATAAAATTCATAAGTCCGCATTTTGTACTTCGCCTTCTCAAGCTTATTAAAATTGGTCCTTTTACTTTATTACGCACCTTTTTTAGGGTCAAACGCCAATTAAAAGGGTCGGAAAATTCAGTGAGCCACTTGTTTTTCTTTCCTTATTACCATTCGGGTGGTGCTGAAAAAGTTCACGCTTCCATTCTTGAAACAGTAGCTGATAAAAAGACAATGGTGATCATCACCGGACAATCGGCGAACGCAGCCTTGTTGAATGAATTTTCGAATCACAGTCTCATCGTGGAAGTTGGCCCCCTGCTAAAGTTTGGTCCTTCGTACACGTGGTTAATATCCAAATTAAAACAAATTTGTAATAGCCAGAAGAAAGTGATTTGTTTTGGAAGTAATTCGGCTTTTTATTATAACCTGATTCCCTCCTTGCCGGCTCACACAATTTGTATTGACCTGATTCATGCTTTTGTGCACGAATACGAAGATGGACCTGAAAAATGGAGCCTCCCGGTGGTTTACCGATTGAATCAAAGGGTGGTCATAAGCCAAAACACCTTAGAGGATTTTAAGAACCTGTATCAAAAAAAAGGTTTAGATTCTGACTTTTTAAAGAGGGTGCGCTGTATAACCAACTTCACAGACATACCACCTTTTACTGAAAAACCTAATCATCCTGAGTTAACAGTGCTTTATGTGGGAAGGGGCTCACCTGAAAAGCGGATACATCTTATTTCCGCTGCTGCCAAAGAGTGCGCCGTTAAAAAGCTCCCTGTGAAATTTCATTTTGTTGGCGATACGCAAGGCTTTATCCCTGAATCCGACAAAGCATTTTGTATTCAACACCAAGAAGTACATGATGTTGCGAAATTAAATGAACTTTACGGGGATGCGGATGTGTTGCTTGTAACGTCTTCCAGAGAAGGATTTCCAATGGTGATTATGGAAGCTATGGCCCGGGCTGTGGTTCCGGTTTCAACCAATGTAGGTGGTGTTTCAACGCATATAATATCAGGTGTAAACGGTCTGCTGATTAATGAAAGGGATGAGGAAAAAATAGTATTATTGATTGTTACTGAATTAGAATTATTTTTGAAGGATAAGGAACGGTTGAGAGCACTTTCACACTCAGCATATCAATACGCTGCCGAACATTTTAAGAAAGAAAATTTTGTGAGTGCCTATCGTGAAATACTAATTAAGAACTAAATTGAAGTAAGATGCCGGCATTGGTTTCCATCATCGTACCTTGTTATAACTACGGTCAATTTTTAACCGAGTGTTTAAACAGCGTGTTGAAGCAATCGTTCAGGCAGTGGGAATGTATTGTGGTGGATAATGGCTCCACCGACAACACTGCCGAAGTGGCGGCTCAGTTTTCAAACGTAGATGCCCGATTTAAGTACATTCGTACCGAACAAAACGGCGTATCATTTGCCCGGAACGCCGGCATTCGAAACAGTTCAGGAAAGTACATTCTGCCATTGGATGCGGATGATAAAATTGAAGCCCTGTTTATCGAAAAAACCTTCCTGGCTTTTGAAAAACAACCAGCATTAACGCTGGTATACAGTAATGCCCGTTTGTTTGGCGCATCAAGCGGTGAATGGCACTTGCCGGATTATAACTTCAGGAATTTACTCATCGAAAATTCCATCTTTTGTACAGCGCTTTACAAACGAAGTGATTATGATCTCACAAAAGGATACAATGAAGATATGAGAGAAGGGTTTGAGGACTGGGATTTCTGGATTTCCTTATTGAAAAACGGGGGAGAGGTGTATAAAGTTCCGGAGGTGTTATTTAACTACAGAATCCGCAGCCAATCGCGTAACCACAGCATTGATAAGGAAAGGCAAAAAAAACTGCGACAACAAATTTTTGAGAATCATCAGGACGTATACAAGCGTTATTTTTCTATTTCCGAACTGGTTTATGAAAATTACCTCTTAGGCCTGGAATTGAAGCGGGTTAAAACTTCTAAAGAACTTAAAGCAGGAAAGACAATTCTTGGCCCCCTGCGGTATTTACAAAATTGGTTGAAAAAAGGCTGATGAAATCCCTGTGTTTGTTTGCTTCCTATCTTCCTTCCAACACCTTGCCATATTATGTAAAAGTGTATTTGGAAGAATTAAAAAAACATTTTTCTGAGGTTCAGCTATTGGGACATGTAAAGTTGGAGTCAAGAGATGAGGAATATTTGAAACAATCAGGGATACACTATATCAGGGAACTAAACGAAGGCTATGATTTTGGTTTGTGGTACAAGGCTTTAAAAGCTATTGATGCTGTAAGCTATGATAGAATTGCATTAGTAAACGATTCCTGTATCCTTTTTAAGCCACTTAAGGCGTTTATGAACGCGCTGGAGCAAAGCAGGGCCGATGTGTATGGCATGACGTGTTCAGAAGCCATCAGCCTGCACGTGCAATCTTATTTTCTAATCCTGAATAAAAAGGCCATTGCGCCTGCTCTTGCTTACTTCAATCAGATGGGAATAGGGCATAACCTTCAGGAAGTTATTCGAATGTACGAAGTAGGTTTAAGCCGGCATTTGATGGAGAAAGGATTAAGGCTTGAGGCGTTTGTTGACAACAAAGATTACAAGGGAGAATTTAGCCCCTATTACCATTTGCTGGATCATCATTTAAAACAAGGTATTCCACTTATTAAAAAGAAAATTATTTTTTCCAGTTACCGTAAGGACGAATTGTTTACCCTGGCAAGAATGAATTTTAAAATCCGACCTGAAAAGTACATCGATCGTATATTGAACGATAGGGAAAGTTTATTGAAGCGGGAAGAACTGATGAAGGACATTTCAGGTTCATTGAGCGCATTACAACGCCTGCGCTATGCAACCCTTCGTTTGGGAATACATTCGCTTAAATCGTTTAAAAATCTATTTAGTTCCGCCCGGTAAATGGCTCAACCTTTCATAAGCATTTGTGTGCCCGTTTACAACGGTGAAGCTTACCTCAGGGAATGCCTGGATTCTTGTTTTTCTCAGGATTATGCCAATTTTGAAGTGCTGGTGTGCGATGATGGGTCTAACGATGGAAGTCTTCGTTTGCTGAACGAATACCAGGTTCGATACCCTCAGTTAAAGGTATTTAAAAACGAAAAAAACCTGGGTCTTGTGGGGAATTGGAACCGTTGTGTGGAATTGGCAAAAGGGGAGTGGATCAAGTTGGTTTTTCAGGACGATTACTTGCGAAAGGATGCTTTAAGTGAATTTGCAAAACAGATAAAACCCAATACACAATTATTGGTTTCCAAACGGCATTTTGTTTTACCGGCTGATGCGGATACTGAAATTAAAAATTATTATTCTTCAACCGTTCGCACTCTGGAGAACACCTGCGGCATAAAATCCTATTATTCGGCTGAAGAAATTTCAAAAGCCGCTATGAAACACATAGGCATGAATTTTATTGCCGAGCCCAGCTTAAGCCTGTTCCGGAAATCGGCCCTTAACACCGTAGGTGCATTTCAACCTTTATTAAAACAAATATGTGACCTTGAATTTATGCTGCGCCTGGCCTCACGTTATGGCGTGGTTTATATTGCAGAGGACCTTTGTTATTTCAGGATACATAAGGCTTCTACTACCAACTCCAACGTGAGTTCCAACTATTTTGAGCTGCGGTTTATTGAACCGGTTCTTTTTTCCTGGCTTTTATTGTATTCGGATGGTTTTGAATCGCTGCGTAAACATTTAAATTCAATACAGAAAACCAAGCTCCATTTGTATTTCAGACTGAAATGTTACAAGGCGGCCAAAGAAAACGAGCGCCTTAAAGCAGGGCATAAAGTGTTTAATTCATCTTTCACTGAATTTAAAACAATACAGTCAGCAGCCCAAGGCACCTGGTACATCCGTTTACTCGATCGGATTATTTAGACAAAAGCTCCAAGAACCGATTGGCGTAATTTTCCCAGGTAAAGTCTTTTGTTTTTTGATGGGCGTTTTTCATCTGCTTTTGAAGTTGCTTTTCGTTCTGTGCCAACATTTGGGTCAAAGCTGTTTTTAAGTGTGTCACCGAATCATCCGGCACGTAATATCCAAAGTCGCAGGATTTACCATAGGTTTCGGTGAATTCTTCAAAGGCCTGACAAATCACGGGGGTATAAAAAAACATGGCCTCTGTGAGGGCAGAAAAGGCCCCCCAGCTGTTTTGGGTGTTGATGATGACCCGCGCAGAGGACAAAAGTGAGTAATACAAGTTGTTTTGGGAATCAATATTTTTATCCAGGTACCCATGAAAAAAAACGGATTTGGAGTTGGGTAAACCTGCATCCTCAGTGTTTATACCTATCAAGTGTAATTCTGCATCCTGCCATTCCAATTCATTCAGTTCCTGGAAAGCCTGCACCAGGTGACGAGCCGCTTGTTTGTATTTTTTGCCCCCAATAAACAAAAGCTGTTTGGACTTAGTTTTTTTAGCCATCAGTTCAGGTGCGTCCGCTTGCTTTTCGGTATTCACCACATTACCCAGGTAAAGTGCAGGAGCCCTCTTAAAGTTGAGTGAAATAAAGGCAGAGGATTTTGGAAATAAACTCAAGACCTGATCGGCTTGTTCTATGTTTTGTTTTTCGCGTCGCAAAGCCATTTTTTCAAACCAGTAAGGTTTTCTTTTTTCCAGATTTTGAATCTGATACAAATAGGTCCAATCTCCGAACAAGATGCAGGGAAGGGGGCTCAGGTTTTTTGAACCGAAAGAGTAGGTAAGAAACACATTGGCCTCTGACCCGGGAAAATCCTGAATGGAATTTTTGATTTTTTTCCTGATAAGCATCCGGTTCAAGCCGCTTCTAAAATAACCGTGGGTACTTTTAGGATAGAAAACTTTGATCCAGAGGTAAATGCTGTACTTATAAAGAAATCGGAAAATGCGGTTTTCCTCCAGACTTACCCGGTTAATTTTTATACCCTTTGCTTCCAGGGCTTTGGTGAAAAAATAAGGCACGTTCGACCACGTTTTGACCTCTTTTGAGTCCCCAATGGTATAAACCGTTATTTCTTTATCAATCACGTAAAAGGTATAATTGCTGAGCGCAAAATGCTAAATTTACCCCAATTATAGGCAGAACATTCTCCCGGTCATGAAATTTTCAGTAATAGTGCCTTCTTACAACCAGGACAGGTTCATCGCCCAAACACTTGGGAACCTTGTAGAGATGAAACAACTGGCAAAGGACCGGGGTTGTGAACTTGAAATTCTGGTGTTTGATTCTGAATCCAATTCCGCTGTTTTAAAGGTGCTCGATCACTTTAAATCACAGCTCGATTATATTGAAATAAAAAAGGACCTGGGTCAATACGATGCCATCAACAAAGGCATACAAAAATGCAAGGGCGATTACTGGACCTGGCTGAACACAGATGATCTTTTAACAAAACAAGGATTTATTAAAGTAATCGAAGTGTTACAGTCAAACCCTGAAATTGATTACATCTATGGTTCCATTCAGTACATCAACGAAGATAATGTTGCTTCGAAAACGGTAAAAGCCTGGAACCTGAGTGCTGAAGATTTGATTGGTTCACGACCTTCCATCTTTCAGCCCGGATCCTGGTTCCGTAAAGCCTTTACCGAAAAAACAGGCTTACTGGCCCCCTACCAATGTTGTTTTGATTACGAGTACATCTGCCGTTTGTTAAATCAAAACGCCCGATTGTATTGTCTGGAGGAGGTACTCGCGCAATTCCGGTATTATCCCGACTCCAAATCGGGCAGCATAGTAAAAAAATTTGTTGAAGAGCAGTGGTTCATCAGCAAACAATTTGGCCGCAAATGGTGGCATTCCCTCACCTGGATGCTGGCTTTGAGAAGAGTGAAACATTCCTTATTTTCTTAACAGTGAAAATCCTGCTCCTTTCCGACACGTTTAGTGAACACACCGAAAAATGGGCGCTATCTCTCGCGAACAGAGGTTTGCAGATTGGGTTGTTCAGTTTCAACAAAGCGTCTTACGAATGGTACAATCACCCAAACATCACTATCTTTTTTGAACCTGATACGAAAATTAATGCGGAAAGTACGCTTACAAAGCTGGCGTATTTAAAGTACGTTTCCATTCTTAAAAAAATCATCAAACATTTTCAGCCCGACATTCTGCACGCGCATTATGCCACCAGTTATGGCTTTGTGGGGGCATTAAGCGGTTTTCATCCTTACATCATTTCCAGTTGGGGAAGCGATGTGATGAAATTTCCGCACAAAAACTTTGTGGCCAAATCCATCCTGAAGTACAATTTCAGAAGTGCTGATGTGTTGTGTGCCACATCGCATGTCATAAAGGATTATATCAGTAAAATCAGTATTAAACCGGTTTCAGTCATCCCGTTTGGGATTGACCCTAAGGTATTTAAACCTTACAAACACCTTTCCCCTTTTGGAGAAGGCCATTTTGTAGTGGGCTGTATAAAATCTCTTGAAAGCATTTATAAAATTGATGTGTTGATACGAGCCTTTGCCGCATTGGAACCAAACCATCCGCAGTTGCGCTTGATGCTCATTGGGCATGGTTCTCAGGCGGAAAAATTGCAGCAACTGACAAAAGAACTTCATCTGGAAGAGAAAGTGGTTTTTACCGGAAGAATTCCTTTTGGCGAAGTAGCTGATTATTATAATATGCTGGATGTATTGGTGAACATCAGTGAATACGAAAGTTTTGGTGTATCCGTGATTGAAGCCATGGCCTGTGGCAAACCGGTAGTGGTAAGCAATGTAGGGGGCTTGATGGAAATTGTTGAGAACGATACGCTTGGTTTAAAAGTAAATGTAAATGCGGTGGATGAAACGGCTCAGGCCATTGAACGTTTGATGACAGATCAGGTGTTATACAATTCGATTAGCGAAAACGCTAAAAAACACGTGTCGGAAAAATACAACTGGGAGAACAATTTGAGCGACATGATAAAGCTTTACGAAGACACTAAGAGGCTTGAAGATGAAAAAGCCCTGGCCAAAAAAGTGAAAAAAGAACCTAAAAAAGACTAAGTGTCGCATCATTTCAAGCTCATACCTCACCAGCTCATTGATGTTAAAAAATGGGATCGTTGTGTCAACCAAAGTACCTGGCCGTCCTTATTTGCGCAGTCTTTTTATCTCAATGCAGTAGCTCCGGGCTGGGAGGCGCTTGTAAAAGGCGATTATGAAACCGTATTTCCGATTACTAAAAAAAGAAAACTAGGTTACACCTATTTGCCTCACCCTCCGTTTACAGGTCAGTTGGGTTTGTTTGGGAAATTTAATAAGGAAACCGAGAGGGAAGTATTCAGCTATTTGCAATCGCAGTTTCGGCTGATAGAAATAGAACTGAATTGTAAGCACAGTTTAAAAGCCGACACCATTTCTGAAAAATGCACCCATGTAATTGATTATTCAAGGCCCTTTGAATACAATGAAAACACCCGGCGAAACATTAAACGTGCGCTTAAATCAGGTTTAGAAGTAGAGGTAATTGAAGATAAAACTTTATTGAGTCTTTCGAAGAAACACCTGGACCCCTTTATTACCGGTACTCTTAAAATAGACAATTCTGGCTTAAAGCGTTTTCACGAACTGTTGAAGGCCGCCCTTCAACATAAACAAATCAAAACCTATTGCACCAAAAACAAAAAGGGCGAACTACTTGCAATTGCTCATTTTATTTATAACAAACACCAGGTGGTGTATTTAAAAGGGAACAATTCCGACAAAGAGGCGAATTCAGGCAGCATGCATTTGCTCATGAGCCGTGCCATTGAGGATTTTAAGGACAGGGCAGAGTTTTTTGATTTCAGCGGTGGTTCCATCCCAAACATCGCGCGTTTTTTTAAAGGATTGGGTGGTGAGCCGCTTTACTATCCTGTTTTTAAGTACAATAAACTTCCGGGCTTTATCAAGCTGCTGAAAGGTTAAAATGCTCTGTTGATACCTATCATCCAGCGGAACTGCACATAATCTTTTTCGGCATAAGGCAAGCGCGAAATAAAGAAAGGCATATCAAAACGAATGTTTAATGGCTTAAGGTCACTCAGTTTCCACCAGCGCAAAATACTGAACGTTAAACCGGCACCGGCATCCATCATAGGTTCACTCATCACTTTAACCTGGCCTGCCGGATTGGTATTAATAATGCCAGCATCTGCAAACAAATAGGGCACCAATCGTATGGCATTGTTCATGGAAAGGGGTTTCATGAATTTAAAAAACTCTCCAAACTCCAGTTCCAGACTAATCGAAGCCCCGCTGCTGCCTTTGTAAGTGTATATGGTGGAGCCATCGGGGTTTTTTTGAGCCAGTAGGTAACCTGAATAGCCTCTTAAACCAAGTCCACCACCTGCTGTGAAATGGTTGGTGGTTTCCCCGTAATTGCCCCAGTCAGGCGGTATAAAACCCATGGAACGGGTGTATTTGTTGTCCATCAAGTCTTCGTTGTTGGCGCCCGCAGCGTATAGCATGGATTCAGAGGGTAGATTAGAACCAAATCCAAACTGAGCAAACAAACGCGAATTCAGATTGATCAGACCAAGATCTGTTTTGTTCACATTGGTCAGTGCAAGTGCATTAAAATCGTAATCCTCTGTGAAGACTGAGGCGCGTATATCGGCCGTAAATAAACCATTCCCCCGGTGGTAGTTGTATTTGTGTTCTAAGCCCAGGTGTAAAGCGGAATTCAGTTTTTGATAACCCCATTCCTGGTCATTGATCAGATACACCATGTCCTGCGGTTGATCCCGCAACATGGCTTTTAAATGCGTATAGACGCGTGTTTTTTCATTGTTGCTTTTTTTCTCAAAGCCCAGGGTGCCGGCATCCAGTCCATCGAGGGATTTTAACTGAAGGTAAACGTTGGATTTTTTGATGAATTTATGAGTGGAGGTTTTGTAATCGAGCCAAAACGAAATGCGGTTGAATTTATTCACGGCCACTGTACTGTCAAGATAAGCTTGTCCAAGCCCTGAACTTAAAAACAAACCGCCTTCAAACACATGTTTGCTGCGCAGATAATCTCCGCTGAGCACAGCTCCGAATTTTAAACCATCGTAACCATTGTACCAGATACCGGGCCTTACACGCATTTCATAGTGTTTCCAATCGGGTGGATTGTATACCTTGGCATCAAAGCGGATATTTAATTTCTGGTGTTTCACGTTATTGGTCATGTCCACGTCCGCCAAACGATAGGATGGATCGATGATTACGTTTTTTAGTTTGCTGTCAACCTGTATCGTTGCCGTGTATGAAGGTTTTAATTTCGGACCCCAGCCTATCCAGCGGGGCAGGGTAGTGGCCTGGGTAGGTTTTACAAACCAGGTGTTGGGGATGTAAAAATGCCTTGCCGAATCGTTTTTGTCAATCACGGCAAAATCCAAAGGCATTTGCATGCTGCCCTTTCTGTGAAAAGTAATCTCGTACTGACCTCCTTTTTTGCGTTTTACTTTTCCTATGGAATAGTCAATGGTTTTTGAGGTTTCCAGCCATTGATCAAAAAACCAATTTAAATCAATGCCGGTGTATTGAATGATGGAATTGCGAAAATCTTCAGGATAGGGATGGCAGAACTTCCATTGGTTAAAATAATGTTGCATGCTTTTATCAAATAAAGCCCTGCCCAAAACATATTCCAGGTTTTTTAACATGGCTGCCATTTTGGTGTACGATTGGCCATATCCTCCGCCATGCCGGATGCCGCCGTTAAAATCATCGGCATGCGTGTTCAAGGGTGTTTCCTCCTTTCGTATCACCGCGTTGGCATAAAACGAGTTGTAAATCTGGTCGTCAATAATGCGCTGGGGATTGGTGTAACGGTTAATGTATTTGCTTTTATCAGGGCGTTCGATGCTGATGGGACCATCAATGTATTGGTAGGTATCGGCCGTATAAAACTGTGTGAAACCTTCGTCCATATATGCCCTGTAATTTTCGTTGCTACCCAGCATGCCCTGAAACCAGTTGTGGGTCATTTCATGAATGAGAAGTGTTCTGTAATCCGGATCAAATCCTCCGCAAAGGGTAATCATGGGGTATTCCATACCATCCTGGGCATCGGCCACCACCAGTTTCGGGTGAGGGTATTCTCCTATGTTGTATGAATTTACATCCAGAACTTTTGCAATGTAATTGGCCGCGTTATACCAGCCCGCAGCGTGGGGCTCCTGAACCAGGGCAATGCAACGAACGCCTTTCCAGTTCACTTCTCCAATACGGTAATTCGGATCGGCCGTGAATGCAAAATCGTGTACATTGATGGCGGAGTATTTCCAGGTTTTGCTGCGCCCATCAGGTTGGTAAACAACAGAAGGAGGGGAGTTGAATTTTTTGCTCAGGAAATTTTTGATGTCCAGTTTTTTTCTCAGGGTATCCGGCAACACTTCTTTTTCATTCATAAGTCGGCCCGTTCCCTCGGCCACATAATGCGAGGGCAAGGTCATTTCCACATAATAGGAACCAAAATCCCCGTAAAATTCATGGTCCATGTGCTGATCAGTATTCCAGGCCATTTTTTGATCAATCACGGTAATGCGGGGATACCAATGCACCACATCGTAATGTTTACTGCCAAAAGAGTTGAACAGTTTCATGCGGTTGCGAATGGCTTCTTTGTCAAAATAAGTTTTAAACTCTATATTGAAGGTCATGGATTCCCCCGGTGCAAGGGGTTTTGCCAGCTTCACCTTTAAAATAGTGTTATCGAGTTCAGTGCTCAGGTCCTTGCCACCCGACTGCATTTTTTCGACCACGGTGCCCAGATTTTGAGAGCGGTATTTCCCAAACTTAAGATGGTAGCCATTGTTCTTATACAAATCGGCCGCGTAAGAATCTTTGGTTTGGGCATTGTTATAGAGGTGGAAATACACATGAGATAAAGTGTAGGGAGAGTTGTTCCAATATATAAGTTCTTCGGAACCACTTAAAATGTCGGTGCTGTCGTTGATCTCCGCTTTGATGGTATAATGCACATCTTGCTGCCAGTAACCTTCCACTGGCTTGCGGTTTTTCCAATAATAGGGGTTGGTTTTCGAACGGTAGTCGATAAATTCAGTTTGGGCTTTTATTGCATAGCCAAAGGCAAGCAGAAAAAATACAAGGATAGGTGTTCTCATAAACATTGGGATAAATATACTGAATGGTTTTTTGGTTTGGACGGTTGAGAAAGTTTTGCTCAAACTACTGCCTACTCACGACTGCCACTAATTTCACGAATTTATACCGCCTAAGATTTCACGAATGAGGTTTATTACACGAATGATAGATTGCCCCGTCATGAAGCGAAGGGACAGCTCTTGCTTCATAACCCCCTAATTTTTAACCACAGAGTGCACAGAGTACACCTCAGAGTAACACAGTGTATTTCTTAGTGAAACTTAGTGCGCTCAGTGTCTTAGTGGTCCAATTCCTGCCTGCCTGCTGTCAACGTACATGGATACTAGAGAATTTGTACATTTGAATAAACCCAAAGACCCATGAAAAATTTATCGCTTTCAGTTTTGGTTCTGTTTCTTTCCTTTTCAAAATACCGTTCGCAAGACACCTTTTCCATTCTTGCCTTTGATTCCATCACCGGTGAAGTAGGGGCAGCGGGCGCGTCATGTGTTGACTTGTTCAATTTTCCGCAATTCACCAATGATTTTATTTGTGAGTTGTTTCCCGGAGTGGGGGCCATTGCTACTCAGGCCAGTTATATTACCACCAACCAGGTAAATGCCCGTAATCGCATGAATCTGGGAGATTCCCCAAACCAAATCCTCAACTGGCTTCAGACCAATGATGTGCAGTCCAACCCTTCCGTGCGGCAATATGGGGTAGTGCGTATGATGCCCGATTCGGTTCAAACCGCTGCCTTCACGGGAAGTAATTGTATGGCTTACAAAAATCACATTGTGGGACCCAATTACACCATACATGGCAATATTTTACTTGGTCAACAGGTGCTCGATTCTATGGAAGCCCGCTTTTTAAGGGAACCGGGTGACCTGGCCTGTAAATTAATGGCGGCCATGCAAGGTGCTAAAATGGTGGGGGCCGATACCCGTTGCGCTTCAAATGGAAGTTCCTCTCTGTTTGCATTCATTAAAGTCACCTTACCAAGCGATGTTTTTGGCAGCCCTTCCTTTTTACTCTCGCTCAAAACACAAAGCACGGCAGTTATTGAGCCCATTGATTCCCTGCAAAACATGTTCAATGCAGTAAAAACCTGCACAGTGGATTGGGTAAGTCTGAAAGAAAACACTTTTGAAACTCTGGAATGGAGCTTGTTTCCCAATCCCGTTAAGGAAAATTTGAGTATTGAATTCAAGTCTCAACTTAACAATGTATACCTTAAATCAAGTATTTATACTATCTACGGACAGTTAATGCGTGAAGAAAGTCTGGAATTGAACCAGAATAAGGCTAAAGTGAATTGCAGGGGTTTGGCAAATGGTACGTATTTTCTTTTGTTGCAGGGAGCTGATGCTGAAAGAGTGGTTAAAAAATTTATTCTGAACAAAGGGGACTAAAGGTTTAGAAAGTTTAGAAGGTTTGAAGGTCTTGAAGGTTGAAAAGATCGCGGCTTCAAGTTCTTAAATAATTAAGAATCAATACGATAATGTATTTAAAAAGTCGAAAACTTCAAAATCCAATCTTTTAGTCCAAGAGCCTTGATTTTTAGCAATTTAGCCTGTATTTTTTGGTTGTTTCTCTTAATTGCGTATATTTGCAGCCCAATTTAAAAACAAACAATGGAAAAACGTTATGAGACGGTCTTCATTTTAACTCCCGTTTTGTCTGATGATCAGGCAAAGGAGGCCGCGAAGAAATTCAAAAAAACCATCACTGATCTGGGAGGCAAGATCGTGAACGAAGAACACTGGGGCCTTAGAAAACTGGCTTACCCTATTCAAAAGAAAACCACAGGATTTTACCACCTGCTTGAATTCGCCGGAAGCGGTGAAGACATCGTTGGTAATCTGGAACTGGCATTTAAACGCGACGAGCGTATTTTGCGTTTCCTTACTGTAGCTCTTGACAAACACGCTGCCGCTTATGCCGACAAACGCAAAGGTTTGATGGTAGATGGTAAGCTCAAGAAGAAAGAAAAAGAGGCAGTTAATTCATAATGGCTAATAATAAGACGAATTCCAAAATGAGCACATCAAAAGACATACGTTATCTGAACCCTCCAACACTGGAGGCGAAGAAGAAAAAATACTGCCGTTTCCAGAAAAGCGGTATCAAATACATCGATTACAAAGACCCTGATTTTTTATTGAAATTCGTGAACGAGCAAGGTAAATTGTTACCCCGCCGTTTAACCGGAACTTCTTTGAAATTCCAGCGCAAAGTGGCCCAAGCCGTAAAACGCTCACGTCACCTCGCTTTAATGCCATACGTGGCCGATTTATTAAAATAAGATTAGGAGGACAGAACAATGGAAGTTATTTTAAAAACAGATATCAAGGGCCTCGGCTACAAAGACGATAAGGTGAAAGTGGCAAACGGTTACGGACGTAACTTTTTGTTACCAAAAGGCATGGCTATTCTGGCAACAGACAGCGCTAAAAAAATGCACACCGAATTATTGAAACAACGCGCTTTTAAAGAAGACAAATTGCGCAAAGAAGCAACAGCAAACGCTGAAAAACTTTCTACCGTAAGCATCAAAGTTGGTGCGAAAGCCGGTGAGAGTGGCAAAATCTTTGGTTCAGTGACCACCATCCAGATTGCTGATGCTTTGCAACAAGCAGGTTACCCTGTTGAACGCAAAAACATCGAAATCAATGCGGAGCACATCAAACAACTTGGTGCTTATACCGCCAAAGTACGTTTGTTCAAAGAAATCGCCGCTACTGTTAACTTTGAAGTAGTTGCTGAATAATTCAGAGAACCTAAAATCATTAAAAACCACGGCCCAGGCTGTGGTTTTTTAGTTTACGACCGAAACGATTAAAAGTGATTTTTTGTACCTTTGGCCCACACCCTATACCATGAAACAGAATTTTACATCAAACATCGTGTTGCTTTTTACCGCCGGTCTTTTACTTTTCACACAGGCCTGCAAAAAGAAAAACGAATTCAAAGAAGAAGACGGTCAGGATACAGTTGATACCCGCACCGTTCAAGGTGAGAACGACGCCGCAATTGGTGATGCCAATACTGTATTAAGCGACCAGGCTTTGTTAAGCGGAAGACCCAGCGGGGAAAAACTCAGCAAGGTAAGTTCCGTCTCCATTTGTGGTATGACAGTGGATACCACTCAGGTAACTTCTGGCGTACTTTACCTGAACTTTAACGGCACCGTTTGCAATAACCGCAAACGCGAAGGTCAAATCAAACTCACAATTGTGGGTTATCCAACCAACAAATGGAAACAGCCCGGAACAGTTTTAAAACTCGACTACCTGGATTATAAGGTTACCAGGGCTTCTGATGGAAAATTTATCTTATTGAATGGTACTTTAAACGTTACCAACGTTGAAGGCGGAACCTGGGTGGACCTTGCCTTTTTTGGTAAACCAAAAATTGTACATGAAGTAAAAGGCTCAGCCATAAAAGTAAAATACGAGAACAGCAATGGTACTGCGGAATACAACATCCACCGCAGGTACACTTACACGTATTCTAATCTGGTGTTTACTTGCAAGGGAGAAGGCATAGGAAGCAATGACGGTTTGAGCAGCCTTGAAAATTGGGGCACTACCCGCAACGGTGATGCGTTCACGTCTCAGGTTACTTCACCGGTTGTTTGGAATACCACTTGTGGAGGCGGAGCACCCACCGATGGAGAAATTGTGATTAAGGTAGAAGACAAAAGCTTTGAGATTCGTTGTATTTTCGCGGTGAATGCCAGTGGCGATGAAGTTACAGTTGCACCTAACACCTGCGCCTATGGCTGGAAAGCTGAATGGAAATACAAAAAGAAAACCAAAAGCAGGGTCTTCCTTTACAATTAATCCGGCCTTACTTTCCTGAACAGTTTTTCATTATCAGAACATCCATCTTTTGTCATCCTGTTTGCAACGAAGGATCTGAACGGTTGCTTTGATGATAGCATAGATGCTTCTCCCGATCTCTCGGAATCAGAATGACAAGCTATTTTAGTATGTTAAAGGGGAATTGAATTTAAAACGTAGAAAAAATCTCCTGCGCTTTTTCAATAACTTTTGAAAGTCCGGAAAGATCACTGCCTCCGGCCTGAGCACGGCTAAAGCCCGGTGGGCTTTAGAGCGGGCCTGTGGGTAGAATGCGAAGGCTTCTACACTAAAATTAAAGAGTGGAAAAAATCTCCTGCGCCTTTTCAATAACTTTTGAAAGTCCGGAAAGATCGCTGCCACCGGCTTGTGCATAGAAGGTCTGTCCTCCGCCACCGCCTTTGATCTCTTTGGCAAGTTCTTTTACTATATTTCCGGCATTGAGGTTTTTATCTTTAACTAGTTGATCTGAAAGGATGACCGATACACTCGGTTTTTGATTGGTTTCAACAGCCAGTACACAAATTAAGGAGGGCACTTCGTTCTTTAATTCAAACAACAGGTTTTTGATTTCCTCAGCACTGTCAAACACCAGAGCTTTGGCAATACAACTGATTTCCCCACGTTTTTGAATGGAAGCCATCAGTTCTTTTTTCAATAAACCGGCTTTTTCTTTATAAAAAGCAGCTACTTGTTTCTGCAACTCATTATTCTGATCCAATAGGTTGCTCAAACTTTTAACCGGGTCTTTAGGGTGTTTTAAAAGCTCCTTCATTTCATCCAGCAATTTGGCCTGTTCTTCAAAATAGGTCTCGGCTTTTGAGGCGGTGATGGCTTCAATCCTGCGAATACCTGCAGCCACTGCGCCTTCGCTGCTGATCTTAAACAAACCAATCTGTCCGGTAGCAGGCACGTGGCAGCCACCACACAATTCAATAGAATAATTTTTATCAAAAGTGACTACACGCACAACATCTCCATACTTCTCACCAAACAAAGCCATTGCCCCGGTTTTTTTGGCCTCATCAATGCCCATAACTTCTATCTGCGAGCTGATGTTTTCCCTGATCTTCGCGTTCACGATTTTTTCAATACGTTTAATCTCCTCATCCGTTACCTTACTGAAGTGTGAAAAATCAAAACGCAAGTACGTATCGTTCACCAAACTGCCTTTTTGTTCTACATGGGTTCCCAAAACCTGGCGTAAAGCGGCGTGGAGCAGGTGAGTAGCCGAATGATTATTGGTAGTGTTCACACGTTTGTCCTTATTTACCCTGGCATTAAACACAGCAGATAATTTTGTCGGCAGTTTTTCGCAACTGTGAATGTGAACCCCGTTTTCTTTTACTGTATCCAACACCGCAACCGATTCATTCACGTTTTCCAACACTCCCTGATCACCCACTTGTCCGCCACTTTCGGCATAAAAAGGGGTTTTGTTCAGCACCAGTTGAAACAATTCTTTGTTTTTGGCTTTTACTTTGCGGTAACGCAAAATGCTGGCCTCACATTCCAGTTCATGATACCCTACAAATTCTGTTTCTTTTTCCTGGCGTTCACTCAGTGCTTTGTTTTCTTCTATATAAATCCAATCGTCCGTGTCAACTTGTGTGGCGGCACGGGAGCGGTTTTTTTGTTCTTCCAGGGCTTTTTCAAACTCTTTCTCGTCAATACTAAGTTCGTAAGACCGTGCAATCAAAGACGTAAGGTCGAGTGGAAAGCCAAAGGTGTCGTACAATTCAAACACCACACGACCATCAATTACCTTTTTGTCAGCCGCCCGGGTTTCGATACACACCTGATCGATGCGTTTTAAACCCAACTCCAGTGTTTTGTAAAAAGAGATTTCTTCTTCGCGGATGACCTTCTCAATCAGCATTTTTTGAGTTTGCAATTCTGGAAACGCGGCCCCCATTTGGTGTGCGAGGGTAGGCACGATGCGGTACATAAAAGGTTCCTTCAAATTCAAACTCTGGTAACCGTAACGGATGGCCCTGCGCAAAATCCTGCGAATCACGTACCCGGCGCCCACATTGCCCGGTAATTGCCCGTCGGCAATGCTGAAAGAAATAGTGCGAATGTGATCAGCTATCACCCGCATGGCAATATTGATGAGCTGTTGTTTTTTGTGTTTGTCTTCTTCGTTTACATTGTAACGCAATCCGCTGAGCTCTTCAATCTTGGCAATTAAAGGCATAAACACATCGGTATCGTAATTGCTTTGTTTGCCCTGCAATACACGCACCAAACGTTCGAACCCCATACCGGTATCAACATGTTGTTTAGGCAATTTTACCAGCGACCCATCAGCCTTACGTTCAAACTCCATAAACACGTTGTTCCAGATCTCAATCACCTGGGCGTTGTCGCTGTTCACCAAAGTAGCGCCCGGCACTTTCGCCCGCTCTTCATCACTTCTGCCGTCGTAATGAATTTCGCTGCAGGGTCCGCATGGTCCCATATCGCCCATCTCCCAGAAGTTGTCCTTTTTATTACCGTTTAAGATGCGGTCCTCACTCACAAATTGTTTCCAGGTATCGTAAGCTTCCTGATCAAAAGCCAAACCTTCGGGAGCGTACCCTTCAAAAACAGTAACATACAAACGGCTCTTATCAATTTTATACACTTCTGTGAGCAGTTCCCAGGCCCAGGAGATGGCTTCTTTTTTAAAATAATCGCCGAAACTCCAGTTGCCCAGCATTTCAAACATGGTGTGGTGATAGGTGTCAACGCCAACCTCTTCCAGGTCGTTGTGTTTTCCGCTCACACGCAAACACTTTTGGGTGTCGGCCACGCGGGGGTATTTAATGGGCGCATTACCGAGAAAAATCTCTTTAAAAGGCGCCATGCCGCTGTTGTTGAACATCAGCGTTGGATCTCCCTTAACCACCATGGGTGCGCTGGGCACAATATGATGGCCTTTACTTTTAAAAAAATCAAGGAAGGTCTGACGCACTTTGTTCGATTCCATAGGGGCTTAAAAAATGATGCGCGAAGTTACGAAAAGCCTTGTTTTTAGGAAATCTTAATACCTTGGTTTTTGGCATTTTATGAAAAACTTGAGTAAATTTAGCCTGCTTTATGTCAAAGGTTAAATACCGTTTTAATACCAAATCCCTTACCTATGAAAAAGTAAGGGTCACCTTCCGGGAAAGGTTCTGGTACATTATGGGTTATTTGGCCACGGGCATAGTATTTGCAACTGTGACCATAGTTTTGGCCCAAAAATTTCTGCCTTCTCCCAATGAAAAGCGGAAAATCCGTGAAATACAGGCCCTGCAATTGCAATACGAAGTACTTCAAAGTAAAATGGGCAAGGTGGAGCAGGTGCTGGCAGACCTTCAGGACCGTGATGACAACATTTACAGAACCATTTTTGAAGCGGAGCCATTGCCAAAATCTATACGTTATGGGGCCTATGGGGGCAGCGACGATTACAAGGAGTTTGAAACCCTGGAAAACGGGGAACTGATTACCTCCGCATCTGAGCGTCTTGACCGCCTTACTAAACAACTATACGTGCAATCGAAATCCTTCGACGAGGTGGTAAAGCTCGCCAAAAACAAAGAAAAGATGGTGGCTTCCATACCGGCCATTATGCCTTTGAACCAAAGCGATCTGGCCCATGCCGTCACTTCCGGTTTTGGCTGGAGAACTCATCCTATATACAAAACCCTTGAATTTCACCCGGGCATGGATTTTTCAGCAGAGCAGGGCACCCCCATTTATGCCACCGGCGATGGTTATGTTGAACGAGCCGATAATCTGGCTCAGGGTTATGGCAATCACGTGGTGATTAACCACGATTTTGGGTACCGCACGCTTTATGGGCACATGAGCCGTATTGCCGTGAAAGTTGGGGCCAGCATCAAACGCGGCCAATTGATTGGCTATGTTGGAAGTACCGGTTTAAGTACAGCCCCGCACATCCATTATGAAGTCATCAAAAACGGGGCCAAGGTGAATCCCATCAATTATTATTACAACGACCTTTCGCCTGAACAATACCAGTTCCTGGTAGAACTGTCCAACAAGTCTTCTCAATCATTTGACTAGTCCTGTAACCGTTTAACCCAATTTACCGTTTGTGCCCCTAAAATAAATCTAACTTTACATCTTAAAAAACAAAAAAACAATGAAAAAAACGTGGATAATTCTTGCTGGCATTTTAGGTCTGATTCTTGTGATCTTTTTAATGTACCGAAGCACTTACAACAGTGCCATCAGCTTACAGGAAAACGTGGATGAAAAATGGTCGAATGTAGGTGCTACGTATCAGCGTCGTGCAGATTTAGTGCCTCAATTGGTAGCCACCGTTAAAGGGGCCGCCGCTAACGAAAGAGGCATTTTAACTCAGGTAACAGAAGCCAGAGCAGGTATTGTGGCTGCCAAAACACCTGAAGACATGGACATCATGGGCAAAAAAATCAACACCGCTATTAACCTGGCTTTTGAAGCTTATCCTCAAATTCGTTCAACCGAAAACTTCAAAGATTTGCAAACGCAATTGGAAGGTACTGAAAACCGCATCTCTGTTGCCCGCCAGGAATACAACAAAGCAGTGAAGGATTATAACAGACACATCCGTGGCTTTTTTAACAGCATGTTTCTGAACAAAGAGACTTTCCCTAAAAAAGAAGGCTTTAAAGAAAGTGCAGGTTCTGAGAACGCACCTAAAGTAGAATTTTAGTCTTCATGCCATTCGCGCGGAATTTTTTTAGTACCCAGGAGCAAGGTCTCGTAGAAGAAGCCATACGAACAGCCGAAACCAAAACTTCAGCTGAATTGGTGGTTCATCTTGATAACCTGTGTTTTGGAAACCCCATCAAAGCCGCCGAAAAAGTGTTTGTGCGTTTAGGCATGCACAACACCGCCGAACGGAACGGGGTGCTTATATACATTGCTACTCTTAATAAAAAAATCGCTGTGGTGGGTGATGTGGGTATTTACTCCAAACTTGAGCCCGGGTACTGGAAAAAAATGGTAGATCAATTGATTGCCGAATTCAGGGCCAATCACAAAGCAGAAGCCCTTTCGGCAAGCATCATGGATATAGGCAACCAACTGGCCGGGTTTTTCCCGAGGCAACACAACGATACTGATGAACTCAGCAATAAAATCTCTTTCAAATGAAAAAATACATTAGCCTGCTCCTGTGTTTTTTTACTTTGGGATTGAGCGCGCAATTACCACCCCGTCCGGTACCGGCCAAATTGTACAATAACCTCTCCAAAAACTTTCCTGAGTTTTTAAATGCTCAGGAAGCTCAACAACTCGAGGAAAAACTGGAAGTGTTCAGCAACGAAACTTCCAACCAGATTTGTGTGGTGATTGTGGATGAATTGGGCAATTACGAACCCATGGAATTTGCCACAGGCATTATTAACGAGTGGGGAGTTGGACAAAAAGATAAAAACAATGGCATCGTTATTTTACTGCAGTTAAAACCGGAGGGTGGAGGAAGGGATTTTATCGCCATTGGCTATGGTCTTGAAGGTGCAATACCCGATTTGGCCACCAAACGGGTGCGCGAAGAAGAACTTTACCCCAACTTAAAAGCAGGAAAAAATTACCAGGCTTTGGATGCCAGCACCGAGCGTTTGATGCAGTTGGCCAAAGGAGAAATCAATGTCAAAAATTATACCCGCTCCAAACACAAGGAAAACAATACAGCCATGACCATTATCATTATTGTTTTGGCGGTGATTTTTTTGCTGAGAGCTATTTTTGCCAAGGGTGGACGAACGCTGGGACGGGATGTGAGCCGTGGTATGTTTTGGGGCAGCATGATGGGTGGATTTGGCAGAGGTTTTGGCGGAGGCGGAGGATTTGGCGGGGGTGGAGGCGGAGGCTTCGGAGGCTTCGGAGGAGGCAGCGGAGGCGGAGGGGGCTCAGGGGGGAGTTGGTAGGCTAAGTGTTCCAGGTTCCTTGTTCATTGTTCCTTGTTTTGAAATATGGTTCCTTATTCCGGGTTTCGGGTTTATTGTTTGAAGTTTCAGTTGTAGTTTCAGAAAATGAAAGTCACCATCACTTCCTTAGAATTAAAAGGTCCCTTCAAATTTTTTGCGCTTTCGGCGGCGGCTTTTAAAATCATGAAACAGATGCGCGGCACAGGGCATATTGCGTTTAAAAAGCGGGGCATCTGGACGACTCACTACACCATGAGTTTGTGGCCAAACGAAGAAAGCCTGAAAGCCTTTGCCCATAGCGGGGCTCACCTCGAAGCCATGAAACGCAGTAAAGAGATTGCCAAAGAAATCCGAACTTATACCTACGATGCGAATGAACTCCCCGACTGGAAAAAGGCCAAAGAGTTGTTGAAAGAAGCAAAGGCCATTCGATTTTAAGCAAACGTTTATATTTTAAGTTTGGACATTAAAGTGGTTTGCAAGTGTAGTGACTGCTGACAATGATTTGCCAGTGGAAATATGTCACCTATAGAGTGTTTATCAGCAAGCAATGGAGACTTGAGCATAATAATTGTATCATTACTTTTTATCTTAAGTAGCTTCTGTTTAGGCTGCGATAACATAAAATCGGACATTCGGATTCAAGTCAATGAAATTCAATAGTACACTAAGAATATTGGCTTTCAGCCTTCTAATAGGTGTTAATCAAAATAGCACAGCTCAGGACTTGGAAGGTAAGTTTTTGAAAGATTCAAAATCCGGCTGCACAGTTTGGTTTAAACATACGTTTTCTGAGGACAGTGTGTACTGGACCGGAGGATGTAAAGATGGTTTTGCAAATGGCAAAGGCACTATGCTTGGATATACAAAAGGAAAAAGGACTTCCATTTATAAGGGGGAAATGAAGCATGGAAAACCAAATGGTTATGGAGCGTTTAGCTTTTGGGGTGACAGAAGTTTAAAAGGAAATTTCAGAGATGGAGAGCCCTTGTTTTTGAGCCCAGGTTTATTGAAAAAACTCAGCAGAACGGTCATTTCCGATAACGATAGTACAAACATCTATGTCGGAGATAATAACAGAAAAGAATTATATTATGATGCGCTTATTCCTGATGGTGAAATAAGAGGAACTATAATCCTACTACCAGGAACATGGTCAAGCACAGAGTATAATTTAAGCAGTACAAGTTCAATCTGTGAACTTGCCATAAAAAATCATCTTGCTGTATTGGTTTTTTCAATAAATCAAAGATTAACGCTTATTGACCCTGTATTGGATTTGATGAATGCAATGATCAGTTCCGCAATTAAAAAATATAAATTGCCTGAAAATAAATTTGTGTTGGGGGGTTGGTCAATGGGTGGAATTTTTAGTTTGCGCTATGCAGAATTTGCAAATCAAGATTCAACAAAAACGGTTATCGTTCCCCGTGCTGTATTCAATTGTGACGGACCATGTGATTTAGCAAATATCTATAATAATTTTAAGCGTAAGCTCAGTAAAAATCCGGGGCAAAATGAACCGGCTTATGGTACGAAAGAACTTGAAAAATATTGTAAAGGCACCCCTGATAGTCCCGGAAATTTATACAATTATTATTCTCCATACAGCCACCATTTAAATGATGGTGGAAACGCGAAGTATTTAATACACACACCAATAAGAATTTATGCAGACGTTGACCCTGTGTGGTGGATGAAAAACCGTGATGTTGACGCTTATGACTTAAATGCACTTGATCAAACGGCTATGATTCAAAAATTAAATGATATGGGTAATAAAAAAGCAGAGTTTATAAACAACTATCAAAAAGGGTATAGGATTGAAGGAAACCGACATCCACATTCATGGTCAATAGTTGAGCCTATAGATTTCATAAATTGGGTTCTAAAATGTATTGAATAATCATCCATCTGAATTCCTTTCGGGGCAAATACAGATTATAGAAATAAAGGAATAAACAGATTTACAAACACTTAAAATTCGTATATTTAAGTATACGTAAGAAATACCCATGAAATCCAGGCTTCTTATAATTACCTTAATTTGCCTATTCTTTTTAAACCGTGCGCCTCTCACAGCGCAGGATATAGATTGGGTTAAATCGTTTAAAAGCAATGACGACGAATTTGTACACGATCTTTGCGTCGATCAGCAGGGCAATGTTTTTACAACCGGCCGATCGGGCGATTCAACAGATTTTGACCCCGGTCCGGGCATCTTTAAGTTAGCACAAATGCAAAGCGCCTTTGTCAGCAAACTCGACTCTGCTGGAAACTTTAAGTGGGTTGTGGGATTTGATGGTTGGGGAGATACCGATGGGAAAGGGATAATTACCGACAATTCTGGCAATGTGTACGTTACAGGAACCTACGCACAACAATTGCAAGTCAGTAACAGTGCTGCAACACTTAATGGTAACGGGATGTTTGATGTCTTCGTTGCAAAACTTAATGTGAATGGTAATTTACTCTGGCTGAAAAATTTTGGTGGAAAAAATTGGGATGAGGCGACGGAAATTGCTCTTGACGTTTTTGGGAATGTTTATGTATTAGGATATATTGATATGGACACAGTGGATATGGATCCTGGTCCTGCCACCCATACTTTGGGATTCGCTCACAATGAGCCCATGCTGGTAAAGCTTGACAATAATGGGAATTTTATGAATTGTTTTAAGTTTGGATCCTATGATATAAAAGTGGACGCTCAGGGTTTTATTTATACAAACAGCGGTCTGGGCATTTCAAAATTCGATTCAATGGGAAATATCTTGTGGACTCAGGCGCCGAAAGCCAATGCCATCGCCCTTGATGCTTCCGGTAATGTTTATGCCACCGGCTCCTTTAATTCCTATACTGATTTTGATGCCGGAGCCGGAACACAAACCATTGCTACCGCGGGCAATGCCGACGTTTACATACAAAAAATTAGCTCAAACGGAAGTCGATTGTGGCTTCAAAATTTCGGAGGCTCAGATGCTGATTGGGTTTACGGCCTTGATGCGAGTGAAGCAGGATACATTTGCATTTCCGGAGCTTTTCAGCTCAGCGCAGATTTTGATCCTGGTCAAGCAACGTATAGCCTGACCTGTCAGGGCAGCGTCAATGGTTTTTTGCTTTTACTGAACGAAGATGGTGATTTTTACGGTGCCCGAAGGTTCGGAGGAAATCACCAGGATTTTGCAACTGCAGTTGCAGTTGGTGCAGACGGTGCCATTCATGTCAGTGGATATTTTTCAAGCACGGCGTATTTTGGAACCGGAACTGCGGGGACTTACACTTTGCAATCATTGCCTCAGGGCTTTCATGATGCTTTTGTACTGAAAATAAATAAGCTTTCAGTAGGAATGGATGAACTGACGACTGATTATGGCATTCATCTCTATCCTAATCCCGCCAGTGGATATGTAATGCTCCGTACGATAGAGACTTGTGATGTGATTCTCACCAGCATTAATGGGAAAACTATCCTGGAGTTCAAAACAACCGGTGGTGAAGTTCAGCTGCCGTTAAAAGATCTTGCTCAGGGCCTCTACCTTCTTAACATTTCTAACAAGAAATCCTTTCGCAATTTTAAATTACTTGTTGAATAAGCCGCATGGGACCAGAATGGTTTGTTTGAATAGAGAAGTGTTTGCTCGCCTAAAGACTAAGCAATTAAATATGGGATATAAATAATTCTTTTATTTATAAATGGTTCATTTCTTATTTATCCGCTTTTAAATTTTACTTCCATGATTATAGAACACCTTCTCCCAAAGTCCTTTCAGTGGGATTATGTTTCCGCTGAGAGAGTTGATGGATTAAGCGGTTACGCCAACATCAAAACACAGGTTTTGGGATCCATAAAAATCAGGCAAGTGGATTACTCTGCAAATTATCTGGCTGACCATTGGTGCGAAAAAGGACACCTGGTGTTTGTGCTTTCGGGTGAACTTGTGCTTGAGCATAAGGATAACACGGTTCAATCACTACATAAGGGCTCTGTTTATGTTGTTGGAGATGGTTCAATGGCACATAAAGCAGTATCGCATGAAGGCGCCAGTGTGTTAATTGTCGATTAGCTTGGTTGTTTATTTCCCCCAACGGTAAGTTTCGTTTTGCAAACCAATTAAATCAATCACACGGTCTATCACTGTGGCTGCAATGTCCTCATAGGTTTTGGGTCTGGAATAAAAAGAAGGGCTGGCCGGACAAATAATACCTCCGGCTTCTGTAACCGCTTTCATGTTGTTGATGTGAATCAGGTTCAGAGGCGTTTCTCTGGTCACTAAAACGAGTTTTCTTCTCTCTTTCAACATCACATCGGCGGCGCGAGTTACCAGGTCGTCGCTGATACCATTGGCAATGCGTCCTAAGGTACCCATACTGCAGGGACAAATAAGCATAGCTGTGTATTTAGCAGAGCCAGAAGCAAAGGGCGCTGAAAAATCGTGCTTTTCAAAGGTTCTGAAAGGATAGTTTTTGTAAGCTTCGTTTCCCAACTCGTGCTGCCAAACCTCCAGAGCATTTTTACTAAACACCAGGTCCACCACTTCGGTCTGGTTTTTTAATAACTGTAACTTGTCCAACAAAACTTTAGCGTAAATGCTTCCGCTTGCCCCGCTTATGGCCACCACTATTTTATGTTTGGTATTCACGCTTTCTTTTTTATGGTATAGCTAACAAACAAGGTAAGGATATTGTTGTAAAAACCTTCATTAAACAATTGGGCAATGGGGTTTTGGTAATACACATTGCTGCTGCCCACGCCATAATTGTGAACTGGTAACAATGAATTGGTACTGCGCAGTTCCACTTCAAAACCACTTTTAATTTTGGCACCCAATCCCGCATTGATGGCAAATTCAAACTTTTCAAAATCATTACCCATGGAAGTCCCGGTAACATCGGTGCCATCATCCATTTCTTTGTAACTGATAAGGTAGGCGACGGAAGGGCCTATAGTAATAAACCACCGTTTATTCAGGTTTAAACGGTAGAGCAGGGGCATATCCAGATAATTCAAATTCAGGTAATAGGAATCGTAATCGCCTTTGCTGGGATTGGAATTTTTTCGGGCTCCTTTTTGAGAAAAATAAAAACCCAATTCAAAGTTGTGCATTTTACTCAGCCCTGCGTTTACACAAAGCCCTGTAAACAATCCGCCTTTATCGTAACCATCATAAGTATCACCATGAACCTGGCAACCGTTAATGCCAATAGCGCCTTTTAAGGTAAAAATGCTTGGATCCTGAGCATTATAACTTCTGTAGAACAAAAGAAAAAGAACAAGGAATAAAGGTCGCATGGTGGGGGATTCAAGATTTGCTATTCAAGATTCAAAATTCGCTATTCAAGATTCAAGATTCGATATTCAAGATTTGAAAATTATTGAATTGCGATGAATTTAAAACTTGTAGGTGAGTCCAAAGGCAAAGGTGTTCATCATTTGCAGGCGTGGACCATTAATGTCTCCCGGATCATCAAACAATCCATTGTTGTTATTATCTTTCAGAGTCACAATATCATTATCGTAAAGCATCTGAGACAAGATGGTGAAGGAGAAAAATTTGTTGAGTTTAATATTCAATAAGTTATTAAACACCACGTCGATGTTTTCAGGATTGTTCATGTAATTAGAGAACAAATCGAGGTAAGAATCGAGTGTGACATTTTTCACCAGTTCCTTTTTGAACTTTACCACAATTCTTCCCCCGAATTCGTAACGCACCCTTTGCCCGGGCTTGGTAATGGCTCCGGTTACCGCGTCTGTTTCCGCCTTCTGTACGCCATAGGCACCTGCATCGGCCAAATACTGACGGTTGACGATGGTAATTTTTCCGGCCAAAGGGGCAATGTTAAACGAAAAGTAGGAGGTGGGCTTGTAATCCATACCCAGGGCCAACTGTATGTAACCCGGGGAGTTGATGTCCGAGGTCGCTCTTCCCACAATGGAATCCCCGCTGTACACATAACCGGGAGCAAATTGTGTTCTGTAGTCAGCCTGCGCCGAGTAAAACCAGTTTTTATTGCTGGTGTTTAAGTTGTATTTGGTTAAAAACAATAATTGGTCTAGGTTCTTTTTAAACACAGAGGATTCACCGGTTCTGATTAAACCAAACTGAGCATCCAGCTTTGATTCCCAAAAATGTTTGCCTTTTTGGTAAATGGCCTGGTAATTAATCAATCCGTTAATCGCAATGTTGTTTTGGCCCCCACCTGACCAATTGCTTAACTGGGTTTGAGAAAAATTTAAACCAAACAAACCTGTGGTTTTCCAGGAGGTGTCTTTTGCTGCAGGTGCAGTTGATGTTGAATCCTGAGCAAATGCTCCGGCCAGAAGAAACAAGAAGAATAGGGTGTAGATGTTTTTCATACTTATGGATTTGTTTGTTGTTTTGAATAATCTTTTACCACATGGTAAAGTGTATCCCGTTCCACCGGAGTTCTTCCGGCTGTTTGAATCAGTTCTACCAATTCCGCTGTACTCATTTTGGGATGCTGTTCTTCAGAACCGGCCATGCTGTATATTTTTGTGGTATCATCAATGGTGCCGTCCAAATCATCGGTTCCAAATTGTAAGGACAACTGAGCGGTGCTTCTTCCAATCATAGCCCAGTAAGCCTTAATGTGTGCAAAATTATCGAGATAGATGCGCGAAATGGCGTAATTTCTTAAATCCTCTACAACACTCACCTCAGGCACGTGCGACATTTGATTGTCTTTGTTTCTGAATTTAAGCGGAATAAAGGCATTAAATCCTCCGGTCTTGTCCTGCAATGTTCTCAGGCGTTCCATATGATCGATGCGGTGCTCAAACGTTTCAATATGCCCGTATAACATGGTGGCATTGGAATGTCCGCCCATATTGTGCCAGATTTCATGTAAACGCAGCCATTCCTCACTTGTGCATTTTCCTCCGGCAATTTGATCGCGTATGCCTTCGTCAAAAATTTCGGCTCCGCCACCCGGCAAACTGTTTAACCCGGCTTCTTTCAAAATCTTCAATCCTTCTTCATAGCTGACCTTGGCCTTTTTAAAAATATAATGAAACTCAACCGGGGTGAGGGCTTTGATGTGCAAATCAGGACGGTGTGCTTTAATGCGTTCGAACAATTCCTTGTAAAAAGCCAGGTCCTGTTTTGGCACCACACCACCGGTAATATGTACTTCGGTAACGGGCTGACGGTCGTACCCTTTGATGATGTTCATGATTTGATCGACCGACAATTCCCAGCCGTCCTCACGGTTTTTGATCAAACGTGAATACGAACAAAAGGCGCAGGAATACACACACACATTGGTGGGTTCCACATGAAAATTGTGGTTAAAATACACCTTGTTGCCGTTTTTCTCCTCACGGATGTGATTGGCCAGGATGCCTAAAAAACCAAGCTCTGCTTGTTTGTATAATAGAATTCCTTCTTCCGCTGAAATACGTTGTTGGTTGTATACCTTACGGGCAATGGCCTTCAAGGCCGGGCTAAGGCTATCCGAATCGAGTAAAAGCGAGAGGGTGTTGGTTTCGGTACTGATCATTGTTACAAATTTAAACGATGCCTTTTACTTACAACAAAATGGCTGAAAAGTTTTGATTTCTACTTTATTATTCCACCCACAGTACCATTCCTTTCAGGTATTCGCCTTCAGGAAAGAAGGGTGAGACCGGATGATCGGCTGGTTGTGAGAGGTAATGCAGAATGCGAATGTTACGTTTGGCTTCAATGGCGGCAGCCGTAATGGTATTGTAAAATAGATACTTATCAATAACACCGCTGCAACTGAAGGTAAACAAAATACCATCGGATTTGATATTTTTAATGGCCAAACTGTTCAGGTTTTTATACCCGATAATGGCCTTGTGTTTGCTGTCGCGGCTTTTGGCAAAGGCTGGGGGGTCCAACACAATTAAATCGTAGGCGTTTTTTTTCTCCTTTAAAAACTCAAACGTGTCAACCGCAAAACTTTCCTGATTTTGAATGCCGTTTAAAGCCATGTTTTTGTTGCAAAGGTCAATGGCAGCCTGGCTCGAATCAACTGAATGCATAAGGGCCGCTCCGGCACTGGCGGCGTATACCGAAAAGCCCCCGGTGTAACAAAAGGTGTTCAACACCTGTTTTCCTTTGGCGTATTGGGCCAATAAATTCCGGTTTTCACGCTGGTCGATAAAAAAGCCGGTCTTTTGACCTTTTACAAAATCAACATAAAACTGATGCCCGTGTTCCTTTACAATAATTTCGCTTCCATCACCATATAAAAACCCGTTTTGTACTTCCTGGCCGTGGTGTTTGGAAAGGCTTTCGGCGCTTTTGTTGTAAATGCTTTTTAAGTTAGTGCCAAGCACCTGCTTCAGGGCCTGAGCTATGTTGTCCATCTCCCTGAACACCCCCCAGGAATGAGCCTGAATGACCACGTGCCCATCGTAATAGTCAATAATAAGTCCAGGTACACCATCGCCCTCCCCAAAAAACAAACGAAAGGCATTGGTGTTTTCATTCAACAAATTCAGTTTTATTCGGTAGTTATAGGCTTTTTTGATCTGCTCTTCCCAAAATGTGGCGTCAATAGGCCTTTGTTTAAACGACACCACGCGCACGGCAATGCTTCCTCCTGCGTAATAACCGGTGGCCAGGTATTCTTTTTTGTGAGAATACACTTCCACCCAATCTCCGTCCTGCAAATGATCTTTAGTAGCGATGGCCCCGGAAAAAATCCAGGGGTGGTGCCTTTGCAGGGAGATCTCTTTGCCTTTGTGCAGGGTAATGCGGGGGTAATTGTTGTCCATAATCAAGGTTTGAAATTACAGTTTATGCCCGAATTCCCGGAAAGAAAAGCGAAGGGCTTTACATTATTATTACATTTTTTTGAAAATGTGGTTTAGTTGTTTACTTTAGTTCAGAATAAATCATCCATATGATAGAAGTGAACCAGGTATACACCCACGAATTTCAGTATTCACAAGAAGAAGTGACCCGATTTGCAGAAGTAACGGGAGACAGAAATCCGGTACACACCGATGCGGCTTATGCTGCAAAAACCATGTTTAAACGCCCCATTATGCATGGGATGCTGGGCGCCTCTCTGCTGAGTAAAGTGTTCGGCACTTTGTTTCCCGGTGAAGGCACCATTTACCTGAAACAATCTTTGAATTTTTTAAAACCCATGTACCCCGACACTCCTTATGAAGCCGTGTTTACGGTTAAGGAAATTATTTACGAAAAAAACAGGGCCATCGTTGAAACCGTAATTAAAGACAAAGAAGGAAAAGTGTGCACCAGCGGAGAAGCTACTGTAATGAATGTAGAGAAGATCAAAAAATAAACGTTTAACCCAATCTAAAAACCAAAGCTTATGGACAAATTGAACAAACGCATTGTATTGGTTACCGGCGCTACCGGAGGTCTTGGCACTGCCATGTGTAAGGAATTATACAAAGACGGTTATAGGGTGGTGGGCAATTATCACACCAAAGAAAAAGCAGAAAAATGGATGAGCGCCATGAAAGCCGAGGGATTTGACATACAGTTGTTTTATGGCGACGTGAGTGATTATAACAGCACCGGGGAAATGATCAAAAAAATTGAAAGTGAAGTGGGCCCCATTGACACCCTCGTGAACAATGCCGGCATAACCCGCGACGGGCGTTTGCTGAACATGAAACCCGAGGATTGGCACGCGGTAATTAATACCAATTTAACCTCGGTGTTCAATTGTACCAAACACGTGTTGCAGGGCATGGTAGACCGTAAGTTCGGGCGCATCATCAACATTTCTTCTGTTAACGGGCAACGCGGGCAATTCGGACAAACCAATTACAGCGCGGCTAAAGCAGGCATGCATGGATTTACCAAATCATTGGCCATGGAAGTCGCCAAATACGGCATTACCGTAAACACCATTTCACCGGGTTATATTGGAACGGATATGGTGATGGCGGTTCCACAAAAAGTATTGGATCAAATTGTGGCTCAGGTACCCATGGGGCGTTTGGGAGGCACACACGAGGTGGCGCACCTGGTAAGTTTTTTGGCCAGTGAAGCCACCAGTTTTGTTACGGGTGCCAATTACAGCATCAATGGCGGTCAGCACGTGTATTGAGTTAATTATCAAAGTACTGCAACTCCTGAAAACTCTGCAATGGCAGGGTTTTTTTATTGCTGCATGAGTTTGTTAATTGCAATTAAGTTTCTACTTTAGCCGTTCAAGTCAAAAAAAATTATGGAGCAAACAAAAGCAAAATCGGGTCATCCCAAGGGCCTATGGTACTTATTTGGTACGGAAATGTGGGAGCGTTTTGGGTATTATTTAATGCTGGGGATTTTTTCCCTTTACATGCTCGACAACTGGAACAACGGGGGCATGGGTTTTGATGCCAAAAAGAAATCCGACATCTATGGTACCTATTTGGGTTTGGTGTATTTAACCCCTTTTATCGGAGGTTTATTGGCCGACCGTATCCTGGGTTACAGGCGCTCTATTGTAATGGGTGGTTTGATGATGGCCTCGGGGTATTTTTTGCTTTCGGTGCATAACAACACATCATTTTACATCGCCTTGTTTTTAATCATTCTTGGAAACGGGTTCTTTAAGCCAAACATTTCAACCATGGTGGGTAACCTTTATAGCGGCGACGATATGAAGGATAAAAAGGACGCCGGTTACAACATCTTTTACATGGGCATTAACATTGGAGCTTTCATCTGCAACTTTGTGGCCGCTTACATGCGCATTAACTACGGTTGGGGCTCGGCCTTTGCCGCAGCTGGCGTAGGTATGTTAGTAGGTGTAGTGATCTTTTTATTAGGTACCAAACACATTAAACATGTTGACGTGGTAAAACCTTTAAAACAAGGGGACATGAGTACCGGCAGAATTTTAGGATTAACCGTACTGCCCATGTTTGTATTTGGTATTCTGGGGTATTTAATTCCCGGTAACTTTTTAGGATCGGACACCAATGATGCCTTTATTATCGGTTGTTTGCCGGTGATTGGCTTTTTTGTGTTCCTGGCGTTTAAAGCCGAGGCCGCTGAAAGTCGCGCCATTAAGGCTTTACTGGCCGTGTTCACCTGTGTGATTTTATTTTTCGCCATTTTCCATCAAAACGGTGATGCCCTGACTGTTTGGGCTGAGGACCATACTGACCGTAAAATGTCGGAAAGTGTGGCCGGGGTTGCTGATAAAATGGGTATGGCTCAGGTGGTGGTGAACAACGATTTGGTATCGGCGCCGGATTCGGTGTTTAATGCTGAGATTGCCAAACTGCGGGAGCAGGAAGAGGCCATGCCAAAAACCAGTATTAAAGAACTTCAGGCCAAAGCCGATTTTGCCAATAAAGTTGGGCAATTGGAAAAATCGAGAAAGTACTTTGCCACCTTGCCGGGTGATCAGATTCCTGAAAAAGGCAAGGACTTAAAATTGTATTCCACTGAATTGTATCAATCCATTAACCCGTTTTGGGTGGTGGTGTTAACTCCTGTGGTGGTGGGCATTTTCGGGTTTATGCGTCGCCGTAACCGTGAGCCCAGCACACCTTCAAAAATTGCCATTGGTTTGGTGATTACCGCGCTTTCTGCACTGGTAATGGTTGGGGCGGTGTTTGCCACCAATGATCTTACATTGAAAGCCGGCTCTTTCTGGTTGTTTGCTTCCTATATGGTGATTACGGTGGGAGAGCTGTGTTTATCGCCTATGGGATTGTCTTTGGTTTCCAAATTATCACCTCCGCGCATTACGGCTTTGATGATGGGAGGTTTTTTCCTTGCCATTTCGGTGGGTAATAAACTTTCGGGCATGCTATCCGGTTTATGGGAAGACATAGAGCACAAACAAAATTTCTTTTACCTGAACTTTGGTTTGGTGCTGGCAGCGGCTATTGTTATGATAGCCATGCTGAAATGGCTGAACACAGTGATGAGAGAAAACAATGTAAAATAAAAAACTTTTAAAATTAAAAAGCCTCTGAGTATTCAGGGGCTTTTTATTGAAATACAAATCTGATACGCGCCAGGGATCGTAACGGAAGTACTGCGCAGTAAAATGTTACAGCCGAAGCCCGGTGGAGGCTGGAGGCCTGAGCCGAAAGACCCCGCACGGGCAAAGCGATATCGGCGGCTGTTACATTTTACAAGCAGACTGAAGTGAAGAGCCCGACCCCTGAAGCAGAGATGCAATAAGAAAAATACAGGCATCTCGCTTCAGGGGTGGCGCCCAAATAAAAAAACTTAAACTAACTATGACCAATACCATCCAAAGCACGGAAGAGATTCAAAATTTTAAGGGCAAATACCCAAGGCAGTTGTGGTATTTATTTTTCAGCGAAATGTGGGAGCGTTTTAGCTTCTACGGCATGCGGGGCATGTTGATTTATTTTATGGTAACCGAGCTGATGCTCGATGAAACCGTGGCTAACCTGCAATACGGGGCCATACAGGCTTTTGTATACGCCTTTACCTTTGTGGGTGGTTTGTTTGCCGATAAAATTTTAGGTTTCCGACGCTCTTTGTTTTGGGGCGGCATACTGATGATTATCGGAAGTATGGTAATGGCTGCCGACCCGCACAAATTCCTGTTTGCGGGCATTGGCTTTATTATAATTGGTACCGGATTTTTTAAACCAAACATTTCTACAATAGTTGGTAATCTCTACAAAGAAGGCGATCAGCGCATTGATGCCGGATTTTCTTTGTTTTACGCCGGAGTGAATTTAGGGGCCTTGTTAGGAGGTTATTTATGTGTGGCTATTGGCAAAGGAGAATTGTTTGCTTCGATTATACCTGAAGCCCTGCATTGGAATGTGGCTTTTGGTTTAGCCGCCGTAGTGATGATCATTAGTTTACTCACCTTTACACAAACCCAAAAAAGTCTGGGTATCATTGGCATCTCTCCCTTGCTGGATATTCCTAAGAAAAAAAGGAACCTGATGGAGTACGCCACTTACCTGGGCTCTTTGCTGGCCATTCCTTTGGTGATTATGATGGTATCAAAAACCGAGTACACCGATGTGTTTATGTATTGTATTGGTCCTGCTACTTTGCTTTACATTGTATACGAAATGCGAAACTACAGTTGGGCTGAAAATAAAAAATTGATTGCTGCCATTATTTTTATGTTTCTTTCCATTTTTTTCTGGGCCTTTTTTGAGCAGAGTGGGGGATCATTGAGTTTGTTCGCCGCTTTTCATTTGGATAATAACTTAATTGGATTGCACCTGGACCCGAACGGAGTGAACAATTCTGCGAATTCTCTTTTTGTGATCACTTTTGCCTCGGTATTAGGCATGTTGTGGTTATGGATGAATAAGAAAAAAATAGAGCCCAACACGGTGGTGAAATTCGGCCTGGCCTTTTTGTTTTTGGGAATAGGTTTTTATATCTTTTATTACACCCGTTTTTTCAGTAACCCTGAAGGCGTAAGTTCATTAAACGTGTTCACCACCGGATGGCTGGTGATTACTTTCGGGGAATTGTGTTTATCACCCATTGGTATGAGTACCATGACCAAACTTTCGCCGAAAAAATTACAGGCCGTGGTAATGGGCATGTGGTTTTTGGCCAGCGCTTACGGTCAGTATTTTGCGGGTTTGTTTGGGGCCGGTATTGCGAGTGCTTCGCAGGACATGCAAGCTTACGATAAAATGCTTACCTACACCGAAGGGTTTAAACAACTGGGATTGTATTCGCTTATTATTGGCGGTGTTGTGGTGATTGTTTCTCCATTTATTCGCAAATTAATGGGCGCGGTGAAGTAAACATTTAAGTGTATTTTTTTTAGGGCGCCCCCCCTGAAGCAGAGATGCAAAAAGGAAAAACACAAGCATCACGCTTCAGGGGTCGGGCTGCTACGGGCTCGCTGATCGCTCGGCTTTTATTGCTTCAGCGCGGCTTTCGCAATAAAGAGCTAAACCCTCCACATCCCTAGCGCAACCCACGGACCGATAAGAATAAAAAAAATCCCGCCTTTTTGTGACGGGATTTATTTTAAAACTTAAACCATTTTTTATTGCACCACAATCTTTTTATTGAATTGCAAATAGCTATCCGTTGAACTGATAAAATAAATGCCTTTGGAAAGGTTTTTCACCTCCACACTGTAGTTGTTCTCTGCCTTGAGTTCATACTCGCTGATCAACTGTCCGAGTTCATTCACCAGAATCAAATTCAACTGCTGGTTTGCACGGATGATAAACTCTCCTGAGGAAGGGTTAGGATAAACCTGAAGTAAATTGACATCACCTGCATTCTCACTGAGACCTACACATTGAAACACTTTTATTTGTTGACTGGCTGATTCTTTACAACCGTTCACATCTGTTCCTATAACCGTGTAAGTGGTGTTGGTGTTTGGATTCACTGAAATTGAGGATGTTGTTGCCCCGTTGCTCCAGGAATAGGTGCTGGCACCTTCTGCTATGATGTTTGCATATTCAAACCTGCAAATGTTGGTGCGGGTAGAGGAGGCTGTTACCGTTGGCAGAGGATTTACGGTAACCATGGTGGTGCCTGTGCTTGAACAGGTGGTTCCGCCCACGGTACTGATGCCATTCACGGTGTATCCTGTTGTTGAAACCGGACTCACCACTACATTGCTTCCGCTTCCTCCA
>JAEUTN010000025.1 GCA_016787895.1 Bacteroidia bacterium | reverse complement strand
GGCTTGTTGCAATGTAACTTCTCCGGGCAGCATCAGCGGTTCAACAACAAGTTGCGGTTCGCTGTGCAACCTCACTTTTGGAAGCAATGCTCCTGCTTCGGGTGGCATCGGAACCGTTCAATACCTTTGGATCCGCAACTCGCAACCCAATTATCCAAACACCGGAAATAACGGCTGGGTGGCCATTCCAAATTCCAACAGTCCGACTATAGCCGTTGGTTGTGTAACAGCAACTACCTATTACATCCGTTGTTCAAGAAATTCAGGCTGTTCACAATTCATTGGCGAATCCAATATGCTGAGTGTGATCATTAATAACACACCCAGTTTAACCATCAGTACTTCAAGTTTACTTTGTAATGGCGGCAGCGCTACAGCCACTGTAAGCGCCAGTGGTGGAACCGCTCCTTATACGGGAACCGGCATTTTTACTTTAAACGCGGGTCCTTACTCCTACACAGTTACCGATGCCAATGGCTGTTCTGCTAGTGCTAACGGAAACATCACTCAAGCTTCTGCCTTAACCGTTTCATCCAGTAACGGAACCATCAACTGCTATGGCGGTACAACAACCGTTAACATTTCAGCAAACGGAGGAACGGCTCCTTATACAGGAACCGGTACGTATACCCTGAGCGCTGGATCATACAGTTTTGTAGTGACTGACGCCAATGGCTGCTCTTCTAATATCAACGGCAACATAACTCAACCTTCAGTCCTTAGCGCCTCAGCTGTAAATGGAAACATCCACTGTAACGGTGGTACAACCACTGTAAATGTTACTGCGAACGGTGGAACCTCTCCTTATACAGGAACCGGTAACTTCACAGTGAATGCAGGACCTTACAGCTTCACGGTAACCGATTCAAAAGGCTGTGCCTCGATTGCAAACGGCAACATTACTCAAGCTTCTGCCTTAACCGTTTCATCCAGCAACGGAACCATCAACTGCTATGGCGGTACTACCACCATTAACATCAGCGCAAATGGCGGAACGGCTCCTTATACAGGTACCGGAACCTTTACCAGAACTGCCGGTGTTCATTCATTTACGGTTAGCGACAGCCAGGGCTGTACAGCACTCATCACAAAAACCCTGAGTCAACCAAGTCAGCTTACTGCTTCAGCCATTAGCGGAACCATTGCTTGTGGAGGAACTACCACTGTAAACATTTCTGCCAGTGGTGGAACCGCACCATACACGGGAGTGGGCATTTACACTGTCATTGCAGGTCCATATACATTTACCGTAAGCGATGCAGGCGCTTGTACTGCTGTTGTGAACGGCATCATCACTCAACCTTCTGCTTTAGCAGCTTCGGCAATAAACGGAAGCATTACTTGTAATGGAGGAAACACCAGCGTGACCGTTACCGCCACTGGAGGAACGCCTCCTTACACAGGAACAGGAACTTTCACTCGTAATGCCGGACCTTATACCTTTACTGTTAGCGATGCCAATGGTTGTTCAACCAACGTCAACGGCAACATCTCTCAACCTTCTGCCCTAAGCGCCTCTGCTGTAAACGGAACCATCAATTGTAACGGTGGCACAACCACTGTAAACGTTTCAGCAAACGGAGGAACCGCTCCTTATACCGGAACAGGTACCTACACTCTGAGCGCGGGAACCTACAGCTTTATAGTGACTGACGCCAATGGCTGTTCTTCTAATATCAACGGTAACATAACTCAACCTTCAGTCCTTAGCGCCTCAGCTGTAAATGGAAACATCAACTGTAACGGAGGCACAACCACTGTAAATGTTTCAGCGAACGGAGGAACCGCTCCCTATACAGGAATCGGCAACTTTACGGTGAATGCAGGACCTTACAGCTTCACGGTAACCGATTCAAAAGGATGCTCTGCAATTGCCAGCGGAAGTATTTCACAACCTTCTGCCTTAAACGTTTCAGCCTTACATGGCACCATCAACTGTAACGGTGGCACTACAACCATCAACATTTCAGCAAACGGAGGAACGGCTCCTTATACAGGAACCGGTACGTATACCCTGAGCGCTGGATCATACAGTTTTGTAGTAACCGACGCCAATGGTTGTTCTTCCAACGTAAACGGCAACATTGCTCAACCTTCAGTCCTTAGCGCCTCAGCTGTAAATGGAAACATCAACTGTAACGGAGGCACAACCACTGTAAATGTTACTGCAAACGGTGGAACCGCTCCTTATACAGGAACCGGTAACTTCACGGTGAATGCAGGACCTTACAGCTTCACGGTAACCGATTCAAAAGGATGCTCTGCAATTGCCAGCGGAAGTATTTCACAACCTTCAGCCTTAACCGTTTCATCCAGCAACGGAACCATCAACTGCTATGGCGGTACCACCACCATTAACATCAGCGCAAATGGAGGAACGGCTCCTTATACAGGCACCGGAACTTTCACCAGAACTGCAGGTGTTCATTCATTTACGGTTAGCGACAGCCAGGGTTGTACAGCGCTCATCACAAAAACCCTGAGTCAACCAAGTCAACTTACTGCTTCAGCCATTAGCGGAACCATTGCTTGTGGTGGAACAACCACTGTAAACATTTCTGCCAGTGGTGGAACCGCACCATACACGGGAGTGGGCATTTACACTGTCATTGCAGGTCCTTATACATTTACCGTAAGCGATGCAGGCGCTTGTACTGCTGTTGTGAACGGCATCATCACTCAACCTTCTGCTTTATCGGCTTCAGCAATTAGTGGTAGCATTTCTTGTAATGGAGGAAACACCAGCGTGACCGTTACGGCCACTGGAGGAACGCCTCCATACACAGGCACAGGAACCTTTACCAGAACTGCCGGACCTTATACCTTTACTGTTAGCGATGCCAATGGTTGTTCAACCAACGTCAACGGCAACATCTCTCAACCTTCTGTCCTAAGCGCCTCTGCTGTAAACGGAACCATCCATTGTAACGGTGGCACAACCACTGTAAACGTTTCAGCAAACGGAGGAACCGCTCCTTATACCGGAACAGGTACCTATACCCTGAGCGCGGGAACCTACAGCTTTATAGTGACTGACGCCAATGGTTGTTCTTCTAATGTAAACGGAAACATTGCTCAGCCTTCAGTCCTTAGCGCTTCCGCTATAAACGGAAACATCAACTGTAACGGAGGCACAACCACTGTAAATGTTACTGCCAACGGAGGTACCGCTCCCTATACAGGAATCGGCAACTTTACGTTGAATGCAGGACCTTACAGCTTCACGGTAACCGATTCAAAAGGATGCTCTGCAATTGCCAGCGGAAGTATTTCGCAACCTACTGCCTTAAACGTTTCAGCCTTACATGGCACCATCAATTGTAACGGTGGCACTACAACCATCAACATTTCAGCAAACGGAGGAACGTCTCCCTACACAGGAACCGGAATCTTTACTGTTAGCGCAGGATCATACAGTTTTGTTGTGACTGACGCCAATGGTTGTTCTTCTAACGTAAACGGCAACATTGCTCAACCTTCAGTCCTTAGCGCCTCAGCTGTAAATGGAAACATCAACTGTAACGGAGGCACAACCACTGTAAATGTTACTGCGAACGGTGGAACCTCTCCTTATACAGGAACCGGTAACTTCACAGTAAACGCTGGTCCTTACAGTTTCACCGTAACTGACGCCAATGGTTGTTCTTCTAACGTCAACGGCAATATCACTCAACCAGCTGCCCTTACAGCTTCATCAAACAACGGAACCATCAACTGCTATGGCGGTACTACCACCATTAACATCAGCGCAAACGGCGGAACGGCTCCTTATACAGGAACAGGTAATTATAGTGTGAGTGCAGGATCCTACAGCTTTGTTGTTACGGACGCCAATGGATGTACTTCAAACGTCAATGGCAACATCACACAACCTTCTGTACTTGGTGCCTCTGCAGTAAACGGAAGCATCAATTGTAACGCTGGCACAACCACTGTAAACGTTTCAGCCACCGGAGGAACAGCTCCTTATACTGGTACAGGAAACTTCACTTTAAGTGCCGGTCCATTTACTTATACTGTTAGCGATGCGAATGGCTGTCTGGCTATTGCAAGCGGAAGCGTTTCTCAGCCTTCTGCATTAAGTATCACTGCACTCAACGGAACCATAAACTGTAATGGGGGCTCAACAACCGTAAACATTTCTGCCTTTGGAGGAACCGCCCCTTATACCGGTACAGGTAGTTTCTCTGTAAACGCTGGGCCATTCAGCTATACCGTTTCCGATGCCAATGGCTGTTCTGCAATTGCCAATGGAATTATCTCTGAACCTTCGGCCCTGATTGTTTCGTCAAACAACGGAACTATCAATTGTAACGCTGGCACAACAACAGTAAACGTATCAGTGACCGGAGGAACGGCTCCTTATACCGGTACAGGTAATTTCACTGTTAGTGCCGGTCCATTTACATATACTGTAAACGATGCCAATGGCTGTTTTGCAATTGCAAGCGGCAGCATTTCTCAACCTGCTCCACTAAACTCCAGTGTCCTAAGCGGAAACATCAACTGTAACGGCGGCACAACAACCCTGAACATTTCGGCAACAGGTGGAACGGCTCCTTATACCGGAACCGGAATCTTTACGTTGAACGCAGGTCCTTACACTTATTCAGTAACCGATGCCAACTCTTGTTCTTCCATTGCAAGCGGAACCATTTCTCAACCTGGTGCTCTTACTGCTTCTTCAATCCAGGGAACTATCAATTGTAACGGTGGTACAACAACTGTTAGTATTTCAGCAAATGGTGGAACGGCTCCTTATACCGGAACGGGAAACTTTACGGTAAACGCAGGTCCTTTCAGCTACACAGTGAGCGATGCCAATGCTTGTATTTCGATCGCAAGCGGAACCATCACTCAACCTAATGCTCTAAGTGCTTCATCAATTCAAGGAACTATCAATTGTAATGCTGGCACTACAACAGTAAACGTTTCAGCTATCGGAGGAACGGCTCCTTATACCGGTACAGGTAATTTCACTGTTAATGCCGGTCCATTTACATATACTGTAAACGATGCTAATGGCTGTTTTGCAATTGCAAGCGGCAGCATTTCTCAACCTGCACCACTAAACTCCAGTGTCCTTAGCGGAAACATCAACTGTAACGGCGGCACAACAACCCTGAACATTTCAGCAACAGGCGGAACTGCTCCTTATACCGGAACCGGAATCTTTACAGTGAACGCAGGCCCTTACAGTTATACAGTAACCGATGCCAACTCTTGTTCTTCCATTGCAAGCGGAACCATTTCTCAACCTGGAGCTCTAAGTGCTTCATCAATTCAAGGAACTATCAATTGTAACGGTGGTACAACAACAGTAAACGTATCAGCTACCGGAGGAACGGCTCCCTATAACGGTACAGGTAATTTCACTGTCAGTGCCGGTCCATTCACTTATACTGTAAACGATGCCAATGGATGTTTTGCAATTGCAGGCGGAACCATCACTCAACCCGGTGCTCTGAGTGCTTCATCAATTCAAGGTACTATCAATTGTAACGCTGGTACAACAAGTGTTACTGTTTCAGCAAACGGTGGAACCGCTCCTTATACCGGAACCGGTAATTTTACCGTGAACGCTGGTCCTTACAGTTTTACAGTAACTGATGCCAATGGCTGTTCGTCCATTGCAGGCGGAACTATTTCTCAGCCTTCCGCCCTAAGCGCTACCTCAAACAACGGAACCATCAACTGTTATGGCGGTACAACCACCATTAACATTAGCGCAAATGGCGGAACAGCTCCTTATACCGGTACAGGAAACTTTACTCTAACTGCGGGGCCTTATAGCTACACTGTTACCGATGCGAACGCTTGCACAAGTATAATTAGCGGAAACATAAACGAACCTGCAGCTCTTGGCGTATCACTATCCTACGGTTCTATACTTTGCAATGGTGAAACCACCACCCTTACGGTATCCGCTTCAGGTGGAACCTTCCCTTATGCCGGAACCGGCACTTATACGGTTTCTGCCGGCACACAGACCATAACGGTACTTGATGTTATGGGTTGCTCCGCTTCAACGGTGGTAAGCATTACTCAACCCAATGCGCTTAACTTAAACTATTCCGCCGGCACTATTTTATGCAATGGCGGTACAACCAGCGCAACAATCAGCGCATCCGGTGGTACTGCTCCATATGGTGGGGTCGGTGTATTTAACGTCTCGGCCGGAACACAAACTTTGACGGTTATTGATGCCCAGGGATGCACCGCCAGCAGCGTAGTAACGATATTGCAACCATCTCCTTTGGTTCTGAACTTTGTTAGCGGAACGATTTCATGCCATGGTGGAACAACCCCGGCAACCTTATCGGCATCCGGTGGCTCCGCTCCTTATTTTGGAACCGGTGTGTTTATTGTTTCAGCAGGTGCTCAAACCCTTACCGTTATTGACGCGCAGGGCTGCACCACATCGAGCGCCATTAACATTACAGAGCCTTCACCGCTTGTCCTGAATTTTAGTGCCGGTAACATCTTGTGTAATGGGGGCAGCACTTCTGCTACCATCAGCGCTTCAGGCGGAACCTCACCTTACGGGGGTACAGGGGTTTTTGTTGTCAGCGCCGGGGCACAAACTTTAACGGTAATTGATGCACAAGGTTGTACTACATCTACTGCTGTCAACATCACTCAACCCAGTCCTCTTACATTAACCTTTGCTCACGATAGCATTAGCTGTCATGGTGCTTCAGCAAATGCTACTATATCCGCTTCAGGCGGTACTGCTCCTTACGGAGGCACAGGTGTGTTCAACATCTTTGCAGGCACTCAAACGCTAACCGTGATTGATGCACAGGGCTGTACCTCTAACAGTGTGGTGAATATTAATCAACCTGCGGCACTATCCATCAATTTTGCAGCCGACAGCATACTGTGTAATGGTGGAAGCGCCTCAGCTACTATCACCGCATCAGGAGGAACTTCACCTTATGGAGGAACAGGAACCTACACCCTTTCCGCCGGTGTTCAAACCCTGGTGGTAATCGATGCTCAGGGATGTATTACATCCAGCGCTATTGCTTTGACTGAGCCTGCCCCTATTGCCATCAGTGTTTTGGCCGACAGTATACTTTGTAATGGAGGATCGGCTTACGTTCTGGTAAATGCAATCGGTGGTGTTGCCCCTTATAATGGCACAGGTCTCTTTCTTGAGTCCTCAGGAATTCATACTTACACAGTCAGCGATGCAAATGGATGTATCAATTCAAGTGTTATCAATTTAACTGAACCAACTTTGCTTGTAGGTACTTTCCTTGCGGATAGCATACTTTGCAATGGGGGATCTGCTTCCACCACCATTTCAGCTTCAGGCGGTACAGCTCCTTATAGCGGCACAGGAGTATACATTCTTACCCCAGGCTTTTATTCCTATCAGGTGGCCGACAACAACGGATGTATAGTAAACGTTTCAAGATACATTACAGAACCTTCCGCTTTGGTTGCCACCTTCTTTGAAGACAGTATTCGCTGTTTTGGCGGTTATGCAACAATTGTTGTTGGGGCTTCCGGTGGAACCACGCCTTATACCGGTGTTGGCACCTTTACCGCGTTTGCCGGCAATCACAATTACATTGTGACTGACAGTAATGGCTGCAGCACTTCAACCATACTTACCATTACACAACCCCCTCAATTAGTAGCAACATCCATTGTGAATACCTCCATCTTATGTCATGGTGATTCGGCTTCTGTAACCGTAATTGCGCTTGGAGGCAGCGGTTCATATCTGAACATGGTAACCGACAGCATGCCTTGCATGAACGATTCATTACGAGCCATGCTGGCAGCCAATGGCGGAACTGTTCCATATTGGGGTCCGGATACGTATAAAGTGCCCGCCGGAACTTATACGTATGGCGTTGTGGACTCTCGTTGCTGCTGGGATACAGCCCAGATCACCATTTCTGAGCCACCTCCCCTATTTGCCGGTTCGATCTTAGGAGACATTGCCTGCAACAATAATCCAACCAGCTTTACCATTACCGCTACAGGAGGCACAAGTCCGTATGCGGGAACGGGCGTGCAATCCATGCCGGCAGGATCTTATACTTACCAGGTTTTTGATGCCAATAATTGCCAGGATACGACAGTAGTGATTATTGACACCACCTTCTGTACGGGCTTTGAAGAAACCAATTTAGCAGAACACAGCATAATGGTTTACCCTAACCCTAACAACGGTAGTTTCAGAATTTCCGGACTCTACAAAGGTAAAGGGCAGATATTAAGCCAATCCGGACAATTCATCAGAGAGATTGAATTCAGAGAGAATGAAGAAATTATCATTGAAAACATGGCAAAAGGCCTTTACTTTTTGGTGACTCCGGAATTAAGAATGAAGATTGTGGTGTTATCGGATTAGCGAGTCTTTTCCTACAGACCATAAAAGAATGCCATGTTATGATTTAACATGGCATTTTTATTTTAAAAACCTAATTGGCTACACCAGATTATCAGAACGCTAATTGCGACAGCTTTTGCATTGACCTTCGGAGATAAAGGAATTCATTAGACTGGCCCCTGGCCTGTGCTTAAAAAGATCATGAGCCAATTAATAAAACCAAGTAATGAAACAGTCTGCTCTTTTTTCAAAATGGAGTTTAAAGTAATTTTTCATAGAAAATGACGTTATTAAGGCATTGAAAAAGGTGCTTACTGTAATAGTCATTTTTAATAGTGTTTGGCTGTGTGCTCAGCATAATTACAAATCATCCTTCCGCGTTGGGCTTAAGCTGGGATATTCGTTTCATACACTCACAGGAGATCTCACGAACAGTTATGCTGTCGGCGACCTTTTAGCAGGATTTTGGTTCCAGCTAAAAATGAACAAAAAATGGACGGCTCAGACGGAACTTTTGCTTTTGGATAAGGGAATTGGTGATTCACAATTTAGAATGAAGAGTCCACACCAGGTTAACCTCCATTATTTTGAAATTCCCATCCTTTTTCAATACCATAGTAAGAATATGTATTTTGAATTTGGCCCGGGTTTGGGATATCTGATTAATCGTGAGGAACATTTAAACGGTAATGTATCTCCCGATCTTGTAAATGAATATCCCTTTAGCAATAGCGAACTTTCATTTAATATTGGTTTTGGCTTCTTATTGAATGAGAAGTGGGCGCTAGGACTAAGACTTAGCCATTCTTTATTGCCGGTAAGGGAGGCTGTTCCTTCCGTCTCGAAAACGTCTTATAATCGTTTATTCGCTTTAAGCCTAACACGGCAGTTAAAGAAAAAGAAAACCAGTAATCCACAAGAATAATAAGCACGGCTTTAAAACAGGGGATTAGCACACTACGCTTAAACTACCTGTGCTGATCCCTCAAACTCCCAGAGTCACAATGCAAAAAGCAGAACGCTGCGCGTCCTGCTTTTTTAATTCCCCTCCGCTTTTGAAAGCGAGCTTTCAACGCTGCTGGGAATTAAAAAAGGCGCCTATCGGCGCCCTTTTTTTGCATTTATCTGCGGAGAAAGAGGGATTCGAACCCCCGGAACCTCGCGGTTCAACAGTTTTCAAGACTGCCGCAATCGACCACTCTGCCATTTCTCCGGCGCAAAAGTAATAATTTCTTTGGTTTTGCAACCACAGTGATTAAAAATTACTTTTAATCCACTCTCTACCTTTTCCGCTTTTTAGGAACAATTCTCTTTTACGCGCAGTAATATAATTATCTAACACCTCCACATGTATTAACTCCCAGGGAACTCCGTGTTTTGTGGAGCGAACGAGCCCGGAATTGTGGCGCCGAATACGCTCTTTGGGATCATCCAAATGAGATGAGCCTATATAATTTTTTAAGGTAATTTGGCTGCGAAGAATATAAATACATGCCATAGGGTTTACAGTTTTTCCTCGTCAAATCACCGGTGGCGATTTGAGCGGGTACTTGCGAAAGCTGCGGACCCGCCCAACAGGCCGCCTCCGCGGCTTTCGAATGGCGGGCAAGACTGCCGCAATCGACCACTCCCTCCGAAGGCGGGCAGGCTGCCATTTCTCCCCCATAGGGGCTCCTTCAGAGCGGGGCGAAATTACTATTTTTTTCACATTCACAAAGCCCGGGTCCTAAAATATGGCTAACTTTATGCTTAAGCATTTGAAAGCAGTTTTACATAGCTTGAAGGGACTTTTTTGGGTTCTGATTTTTGGTTTTCCCAGCCTAAAAAGCCAAAACTTTGCCTACGCCAGTATGAGCTGTTTCAATATCCCTGATCAGCAGGCTTTTATAGAAACTTACCTCACCATTGTCGGTAATCTGCTCTCTTCAAAGGAAATGAACGGGGCTTACCAAAGTTCAGTTAAAGTAAGCCTCAGCATTACCGGTGATACAGGTCTTGTTCTTAAAAAAGAATACAACGTTCTTAGTCCGGTTTACAGCAATTCCCTGCAGGCTCCCTCTTTTATTGATGTTCAACGCTATCCCCTGAGGAACGGCAATTACACCCTACACCTTAAACTGTTCGATAATAACAACCCGTTTAAAAAACCCTTTGAATTCAGGAAATCATTCGGAATTAATTACCTTGAAAACACCATACAGCCCTCGGGTATAGAATTGCTTGAACGTTACCAAAAAACCACCGCGCAAAACAGCCTGAGCAAAAGCGGGTTCGAAATGATTCCCTACACTGTAACCTATTACCCTGAATCCCAAAACCAGCTGCTTTTTTATTTTGAAACGTATAATTCAGATACTGTACTCGGGAAAGACAAATCCCTCGTATACACCTACTACCTTCAAAATGCTTACAATTCGGCCAAACTCAACGAATACGGCTCCTTCAAAAAACAAAAAACGGCCAGGGTGAATCCCCTGTTGGGAAAACTTGATATTTCAAATCTTCCAACCGGCCTCTATTATCTGGTAATTGAGTTAAAAGATGAAAACAACATCCTTCACGTGAGTGAAAAACTCCAGTTTCAAAGGATGAATGCAAAACCTGCGGAACAGGCCGGCAGCCCTGCAATTGAAAAAAATTCCTTTATCGAGTTTTTTGAAAACAGGAATAATCCCGATACCTTAAAAATGTTTGTGGAGTGTTTGTGGCCAATAGCAGATGGACTCGATAAAGAACGTATCATCAACACCGCTGTTAAGAAGGACCCTGTGCTGATGAAAAATTTTGTCACCGACTTTTGGCAGCGCCGTGCCGCGGATTCAGCCAATCCTTATAAAATGTGGTCGGTTTATTATAAAAGTGTTCAGGAAACCATGATTCTGTTCCGATGCGGAAAACAACCCGGCTTCAGCAGCGACCGCGGGCGTGTTTACCTTCAATATGGCAAACCCAGCCAAAGAACCGTTGAGAACTACGAACCCAACACCTTCCCCTATGAAATATGGCAGTATTACCGTACAACAGATGCAAGTACCGGACGGTTTTACAGTAACAGAAAATTTGTGTTTGTAAACAGAGCCCTTGGCGACGATTGCCATCAACTGATACACAGCGATATGCCCGGAGAAATCAATAACCCGCGCTGGCAATTTGATATAACCCGCAGAAACAACGAAGGAAAGGCCGATCTTGAGAACCAAACACCAAGCGGCACCCAGTACAATCAGTTCAACGAAATTTACAGCAACCCCCGTTAGCACCTTATGCCAGAAACAAAAGTTGCGGTCGTAATTCTCAACTACAACGGCAAACATCACCTTCAGAATTTTTTACCTTCGGTTGTAGAATTCAGTCAGGGACACGCCATTTATATCGCCGATAACTGCAGTACAGATGACTCTGTAAGCTTCATTAAAAACACTTATCCGGAGATTCAACTGCTTATCAACCCAAAAAATCTGGGCTATGCCGAAGGTTACAACCAGGCCTTAAAACACATCCATTCTGAGTATTATATTTTATTGAATTCTGATGTGGAGGTGAGCCCGGGCTGGATCACTACACTTTTGGAAGCCATGGAGAACAACCCAAAGGCTGGCGCTTGTCAACCTAAATTGCTGGACTACAGGAATAGGGATTTTTTTGAATATGCCGGTGCCTGCGGAGGTTATATCGATTCCCTGGGTTATCCCTTTTGTCGGGGCCGACTCTTCGATCAGCTTGAACAGGATAAGGCCCAATACAATACAAGCGTAGAAATTTTCTGGGCTTCAGGGGCTTGTATAATGGTTCGTGCCGAAGTGTTTCATCGTGCAGGAGGGTTGGATGGCGATTTTTTTGCTCACATGGAGGAAATTGACCTGTGCTGGAGGATAAAAAATCTTGGCTATTCCATTTTAGTTGAACCCCGCTCAAGGGTGTATCACCTGGGAGGAGGCACACTTGAAAAACAATCCACTAAAAAAACTTACCTCAATTTCCGCAATAACATCAGCACCTTATTTAAAAATGAGAAAGGCTTCAAACTTTTGTATAAAATTCCTCTTCGGCTTATTCTTGACGGAATAGCCGGTATAAAATTCTTATTTAGTGGGCAATTGGGTCATACCATCGCGGTACTCAAAGCTCATTTTCACTTCTACACCTGGATTCCTTCCCTCATAAAAAAGAGAAGACATATTCGTGCGCAACCCGGTTTTCGGTATTCCAAAACAGGTGTTTACAGAGGGAGTATTGTGTTTGAATATTATGTTTTGGGGCGTAAAACCTTCTCCGGGTTAAAGCAAGGCTTTTTTTCTTAAACCCAGCAAACACATCACAGTAATGATACCGTTCAGAAGTATCAGTTCGTTTCCTATCTGATACCCATCCGGACGGCTCACGGTGTATTGTTTCAAGGCATAACACAACAGAGGACCAATAAGGCAGGCCAGAGGCACCAGCTTATCCTTCAGTTCGATTTTTGTAAACAATCCTATAAAAAACAAAGCCAAAAGGGGTCCGTAGGTATAACCGGCTACCATCAAAATGGTTGTAATAATGGCTTGCTGGTTAAGCTGATTGAACAACAAAATCACGAGCCAAAGCAAAAACGCGTATCCTATGTGGATCAGGATCCTGAATTTTGATTTTACTTTCGCTGTTACCGGCTTTTTTTCAATTTCTAAAATATCAATGTAGGTAGAAGTCGTCAAGGTAGTAAGCACACTGTCGGCACTGCTGAATGTGGCCGCTGTAAGCCCAATAATAAATACCATCCCGGCAAAAGCGCCAAGGTAGTTTAACGCGAGATTCGGAAATACCTTATCGGTGATTACCTTTCCGCTTTGCCCGTCGGCCGGCAAGGGAATTCCTGCAAAATCATAATATTGATACAACAAAGCGCCAAGGGAAAGAAAACAAAGTGTAACCACCACCATTACTATACTGAACCAAAAAATGTTCCTTTGTGCCTCCTTAAGGTTTTTGCAACTCAGGTTTTTTTGCATCATGTTCTGGTCGAGACCCGTCATACATGCCGCAATAAATACCCCTCCAACAAATTCTTTGAGTACAAAATTGGTTTTCCTGAAATCAAAAAACAGGGTTTCAGAATAGTCAGAATTGTAAATGCCTTTCACTGCTTCAAAAAAGGAGAGATTCATGCCTTTCACAAGTGCCACAATTGATAATACTACCCCTAACACCAAAAACAATGATTGAAACGTGTCGGTAAACACAAGGGTTCTGATACCACCTTTGTAGGTGTATATCAGCATCAGCAGAAGTATAACCGATACACTCCATTCAAATGAAATCCTGTATTCCCCCATGCGGTCGAACACAAAAAACTGAATCACACTGGCCGCCAGGTACAATCGTCCGGCAGCGCCCAACAAACGGGAAAGAATAAAAAATACGGAACCGGTTTTCTGGCTTACCCTACCAAAACGTTTCTCAAGGTATTCGTAAACCGAAACCAGATTCATTTTGTAATAAATGGGCAATAATACATGGGAAATAATAAAGTACCCCACAAAATAGCCAAACACCAACTGCAGATAGGAAAAATGAGCGGTGCCTACAGTTCCCGGCACCGATATAAAAGTAACACCACTCAGGGAGTCACCAATCATGCCAAATGCCACCAAATACCAGGGCGATTGTTTGTTCCCGATAAAATAGGAGTTGGCCGTGCTGTTTCGGGAGGTCAGCCAGCCAATACCCAGCAAAGCTGCAAAATACAGGAGGATAAAAAGCAATATGGAAAAAGGACTCAACACAGCTTACAAAATTTTAAATTTAAGTCTTTCGAATAGCCCTTCTCTTGAATAGTTCTAAACAGGACTTGTTGAATAAGATCTTGCCAAAACACCTGTATTCAGGCTTGAACAATAAGCACCAACACTGCGCAAATTTAATTGTTTACATTTAAGGCCAAATTCACTTTAAGCCCATTGCTGAGTTCAAAACTGCTTTTGTGTTTATGCAATTAAAAAAGTTCCTGTGTTTTTTTGCGTGTTTTGTTTCAGGCTTTTTCCTTGCCCAATCGGATACTTCTAAATTTGAGCGCATCAGCTCAGGCATTGTAAAACCGGCTCCCTTCTGCGAACCCTTTGTTTCAGAGCTGGAGAACTACAAACCACAGGCAGCCGCCATTTACGCTACCAATGCGGAGGAATACGACCTTGGCAATACCGGCAAAGAGGCTAAATGGTTTCAATACATTGCCGCCGGTTTTGAAGTGCCCTTTTACAGAAAATACATGTATAAAGGAGATCAATTGGTTCAGGCCTTTGCCTGCAGTGCTGTATTAAGTTTTCACTTGTTTTGGGATCCTCTGGAGCTAAGCAGTTCACCGATTTTAAATACCGATTACCGTCTCGGTGCCATCTGGCTAAAGTACATACGGTTTTACAAAGATTCCTGGTTAAAAAATTATTCCGTTAAATTATCTCCAATTAACCACGAAAGCACCCACATAGGCGATGACCTCACCATTTACCGGATTGAGAAAAATTATCCCATCACTAGAGTAAATGTTTCTTACGAATTCAGTGAAATCGATTTTACCTTTAATGATCCCAATGGCAGGTTCGAACAAAACCACTCCCTGCGTTTTGGGTGGCTTTACCGCATTAGCAAAGGCGATTATTATTCAATAGGTGAAAATGACGGAGATCCCAGCCTGGCCAAACCTTCAGGTTCGAGAACAGAGGTGTTTGCCGCATACAATTTTATCAGAAGCCGGGGGATATTAACCTGGAAAAAATGGAGGAATGTGATCTCTGCGGAATGGAGAAACCGGGTGAAATACAATTACCCCCTGTTCACCACTGTGAATGGAAATGTTCAATCGCAGGATGCAGGCCAGGGACGAGTAAACCATTTTGCGCTTTATTTCGGATACAAACTCGTGAAAGCCAAAGGCCCAACCATTGGTATGTACCTGCACGCCTATACCGGTTTAAATCCCTACGGGCAATTCAGAAACCGAAGTCATTTTAACAGCTATGGTTTTACCTTTATTATGGAATAAACTGTGTCCACGACCTTCATTTATATTTGGGTATTGATTACCTTTAGACAATTTGGAATTCAGCTCTAAAATTATCGAACAGGCCGTTGAAGCCTTTGCCCAACTGCCCGGAGTTGGTAAAAAAACCGCCTTGCGTTTTGTACTGCACGTCATTAAACAGGACAAAGCCGATAGCGAACAACTCAGCGACATCATCAGACGTTTAAAAACAGACCTTCGTTTTTGCTCTAACTGCCATAACATTGCCGAAACCGAAATCTGTGGCATCTGCAGCAATCCCTCAAGAGACGGCAGCACCATCTGTGTGGTGCAGGATTACCGGGATGTCATGGCCATTGAAAATACCGGACTCTATCGCGGTCAGTACCACGTTTTGGGCGGACTCATATCCCCCATTGAAGGCATTAGTCCTTCGGCATTAAACATCGAAAGCCTGGTGAATAAACTTCAATCCGGTAAAATTCAGGAGATCATTCTTGCCCTTAACGCCACCATGGAAGGGGAAACCACCTCTTTCTATATCTTCCGGAAAATTGCGCCCTTCCATGTTAAACTTAGCGCTATCGCCAGAGGGCTTGCCGTTGGCGATGAACTGGAATATGCCGATGAAGTGACACTGGGACGTTCGATACTTAATCGAATTCCATTTGATACTTTACTTAGAAAATAAAAAGAGACAATTATTTTATGCCCCCGCTCATTGAAGTTTGCAGTTCCAAACAGTACGATGAGGTTCAACACCACATCAACCAATTTTGTTTGGATGGGCGCTACCCGAAAAGGGAAGAATTTTTAACCCTGAGTATAAATTCCAATCTGGCAGCTTTTGGCCGTATTCGTGAACACCAGGAGGTTTCTGAAATGTGCACCTTGGGCGTGTTGGAAAACCAACGACACAAAGGCTATGCTAAACTGCTGGTGTCTGCTCTCGTGCAAAAAGCCACTCAACCCCTTTACCTGGTGTGTACCATTCCTTCCTTTTTTGAAAATTTTGGTTTTTATATTTGTGAAGATTATCCGGAGGTGATTCATGACAAACTCCAGTATTGTAACGATAGCCTGAGCGTGAAGGAAAAATACGTGGTGATGACCAACCAACGATGAAAATTTTACGGTTAGGAACAGCCTTACCCTATCCTGCTAAATCGTCATAAATTCGCTTGCTTTCAGCCAATTAGACAGCCAAAATGCGGGTTTTCGGCCGAATTTTCAGTCTCTTTTCTTTTGGAACGAGATGTGTCATTCCTAAAGGAAATAACACAGTATGAACCTGAACAATTATACCATTAAATCGCAGGAAGCCATTCAGCAGGCCCTGCAAATTGCTACAGCCAACGGACAACAAGCCATTGAGCCGGCGCACATCCTGAAAGGAATTTTAGAGGTAGATGAAAACGTAACACCTTTTCTGCTTAAAAAACTCAATATCAATCCGGCTTCGTTCACAAAAACGGTGGACAGCATGATACAATCCCTCCCGAAAGTCAGCGGCGGTCAACCTTATTTATCAGGCGCTTCCAACACAGCCATGGGTAAAGCCAGCGCTTATCTTAAGGAATACAAGGACGATTACATCTCCATTGAACACCTGCTTTTGGGTCTCTTGCATTCAGGCGACGCCGTAGCTTCCCTGATGAAAGATTCAGGCCTGAAAGAAAAAGAATTGAAATCGGCCATTGCTGAACTCAGAAAAGGAGAACGTGTTACCAGCCAGTCGCAGGAAGAAACGTACAACTCGTTAAACAAGTACGCGATTAATCTCAACAAACAAGCTCAGAGTGGAAAACTGGATCCGGTGATTGGCCGGGATGAAGAAATTCGACGTGTACTTCAGATTTTATCCCGCCGTACCAAAAACAATCCGATTTTGGTTGGTGAACCGGGTGTTGGTAAAACCGCAATTGCCGAGGGTTTGGCGCATCGCATCATCAGCGGAGACGTTCCTGAAAATTTAAAAAGTAAACAGGTCTTTTCTCTGGACATGGGTGCATTAATTGCCGGAGCAAAATACAAAGGCGAATTTGAAGAACGTTTAAAATCCGTTATTAAAGAGGTGGTGGGCAGTAATGGAGAAATCATTTTGTTTATTGATGAAATCCACACCCTGGTTGGTGCCGGCGGAGGAGGCGAAGGAGCCATGGACGCTGCCAATATTTTAAAACCCGCTCTGGCCCGCGGTGAACTGCGCTCAATTGGTGCTACTACCTTAAATGAATACCAAAAATATTTTGAGAAGGATAAGGCCCTTGAACGCCGTTTTCAAAAAGTGATGGTGGATGAACCTTCTGCCGAAGACGCTATTTCCATCTTAAGGGGCATTAAGGAAAAATATGAAACCCATCATCATGTTCGCATTAAGGACGAGGCCATTATTTCGGCGGTAGAATTAAGTCAGCGTTACATCAACGACCGCTTTTTACCGGATAAGGCCATTGACCTCATGGACGAAGCCGCTTCCAAGTTACGCATGCAAATCAATTCCATGCCAATAGAACTGGATGAAGTGGAACGCAAGATCATGCAGCTGGAAATTGAGCGCGAAGCCATCAAACGCGAAAAAGAAGAGAAAAAAGTAGCGGAACTCAATAAAGAAATTTCTGAACTCCAGGACAAACGAAATGCCCTGAGAGCAAGATGGCAGTCAGAGAAAGAGGCCATAGAAAACGTACAGAAAATTAAAACCCAGATAGAGGAATTAAAATTAAGCGCGAACAATTTTGAAAAACAAGGGGATTACGGTAAAGTAGCCGAAATCCGTTACGGAAAAATAAAAGATGCCGAAGCCAAATTGCTTGAGCTGGAGAACAAACTGGGCGAGGCCAAAGCCAGCGGTTCGCAGCTTTTAAAAGAAGAGGTGGACAGCGAGGACATAGCAGCCGTGATAAGCGCATGGACAGGAATTCCGATTAAAAGCATGCTTCAGAGCGAAAAAGAAAAGCTCTTGCACCTCGAAGAAGAATTGCACAAACGTGTAGTTGGTCAGGATGAGGCCATCAGTGGTATAGCTGACGCGGTTCGCAGAAGCCGTGCAGGTTTGCAGGATGCCAAACGCCCTATTGGATCCTTCATCTTTCTTGGAACCACAGGCGTGGGTAAAACAGAATTAGCCAAAGCATTGGCCGACTTCCTGTTCAACAATGAAAATGCCATGACTCGCATTGACATGAGCGAATACCAGGAAAGGCACGCTGTAAGCCGTTTGATAGGATCACCTCCCGGTTATGTGGGTTATGAAGAAGGTGGACAGTTGACAGAGGCAGTGAGACGCAAACCATACAGTGTGGTATTACTCGATGAAATTGAAAAAGCCCACCCCGATGTATTTAACATCCTGCTTCAGGTGCTTGACGACGGACGTTTGACCGACAATAAGGGACGAACCGTGAATTTCAAAAACAGCATCATTATCATGACCAGCAACATTGGTTCACACATCATTCAGGAGAATTTTGAGAACATGGACGAATTCAACAAAGATGAAATTGTTGCAAAAACCAAAACAGAAGTCTACGATATGCTGAAAAAATCCATACGTCCCGAATTTTTAAACCGTATCGATGAAGTCATCATGTTTGAACCTCTGAATCGCGATCAGGTGAAAGAGATTGTGATGTTACAATTCAAAGGCATACAACATCAATTGGAAGAACAAGGATTTAAAATATCCATCACTCCCGAAGCAGCCGATTGGTTATCACAGCTCGGCTACGATCCGCAATTTGGTGCCAGACCGGTGAAACGGGTAATTCAGAAACAAATTCTGAACGAACTTTCCAAACAACTGTTGGCAGGCACGATTACCAAGGAACAAGATATTGTACTGGACATGTTCGACAATAAATTTGTGTTTATGAACAAAAAGAATCTGGTGAAATAATCACCTTAACAATCAAGAAGCATCCTTCCTTTTGGTGGGGTGCTTTTTTATTGCCCCAATTGTGCTTACTTTCAAGCCATGTTTGAGGCCTTAAAGCAACAAATTAAACGCTTTGTAAAAATCAGCGAGGCCGAATGGCAGATGCTGGAACCCCATCTGAAAACAGTTCATCTTAAAAAACACCAGAATTTCTGTAAGGAAGGTGTGAAGGCCAATGAGGTGGGTTTTGTGCTGAAAGGGATGTTAAGGCACTACTACACCAGGCACGGAGAGGAAAAAACCACTTATTTTTACTTTGAAAATCATTTTGTGTCCTCTTACATCAGTTGTATCAGCGGACAGCCTTCCCAATTAACGATAGAGGCGTTAAGCGATTGCGAATTGCTTGTATTTCCCTATTCTAAAATGGCCGCTTTATTTGAACAAAACCTCAACTGGCAAAAGTTCGGACGCCTGATTGCCGAGTATCTTGCCATTGGTTTGGAAGAACGTATGGTGGGTTTGTTGACGCTTAGTCCTGAAGAACGCTACCTGGAACTTATAAAAAGCAATAAAACAAAAATCATTGAACGTATTCCCCAGCACTACATTGCAAATTATCTGGGCATCACCCCAGTGAGCATGAGCCGTATCCGAAACCGGGTGAGTAAAAAGTAGCCTCTGAATTTCTTATCTTTTGTTATCGTTTTTCAAGGCTGAGCGGTCTCACCTTTGTGTTGTAAACAAATACACAACATGAAAAACAAAGAAAACCATCAAGCGCCCGGAATAGCGATTAAAAAAGGCAGATTGCTTTATTCTGAAATCACCATTCATGCTCCGGTGGTCAGGGTGTGGCAGATACTCACTGCATTTAAATCTTATCCGGATTGGAATCCGTTTGTGCGGTCTTTAAAGGGTATACCAAAAGTTGGAGCACGCATCGAAGTCATGTTACAGCCCCCGGGTGGAAAACCCATGCTATTTAAACCAAAGGTCTTGTGTTTTGAAGAGAACACAGAGTTGCGATGGATTGGCAATTTGCTATTTCCGGGAATTTTTGACGGGGAGCATGTGTTTCACCTACAGGAAAACCCTGATGGATCCTGCACCTTTCAACATTACGAAAGGTTCAGAGGAATAGTGGTGCCCATATTGAAAAAGATGTTGGAACAGAATACACTTTCCGGATTTAAACTTCTTAATGAAGCACTTAAAAGAAGAAGTGAAGGTCATGAGGTACAATAAGCCCGAACCCCCATGCCCAGGTTTTATATTCGGTTAAACTTTTTCCTGAAGTTTTCGGATGGCCTTAACTAGAACACTTCTGGGAATAAACCTTACAAGCCTTACCAATAGGGCATTCATAAATCCCGGAACTGCCACAGCTTTACCTTTCAGCATGGCGTCATAACCGTAAGCAGCCACTACTTTGGCTGTGGGAAGTTTTTTTCCTTTAACTATTTTACTTTCCTTTTGAGAAGAGGCTTCCTGAAACCCACTCTCGGTGGGGCCGGGACATAAAGCGGTTACGGTGATGTTTTTGTCTTTCAGTTCATTATTTATGGCTTCTGAAAAATGCAAAACATAGGCTTTGCTGGCATAATACACAGCCATAAGGGGCCCGGGCTCAAACGCTGCCATTGAAGCCAGATTCATAATTTTACCGCCTCCCTGAGAGATCATGTCATTGATAAATAACTTACAAAACTGCGTCAGGCTTGTAATGTTCAAGCCTATCATTCTTTCTTCCTTGTTCCATTGGGTTTCGTAAAAGAACCCAAAATCGCCAAAACCGGCATTGTTAATCAGGTAATCGATTTGGATTTTTTCTTTTTTAATCTCCTGATATACTTCTAAGGCAGCATCTTTGCTGGAAAGGTCTTTAGAAATAACCTTGACTTGAATGGCATGTGTTTTTTCTAAATCTTCTTTTATCAAGGAAAGTTTTTCAATGGAACGTGCAACCAGAACAAGATGACCTCCTTTAGAAGCATGTATTTTGGCCAGTTCCAGCCCTATTCCGCCGGAAGCGCCTGTAATGAGTGCGGTTTTAGACATAGCTGCAATATACGCATGAAATTACTTGTGTAACTCCTTTGATTTAAAGGAGAATTAGCTGAACCATTGCTTAATAAAGGACTGAAAAACGGAATCTTAAGAAGCCATTTATTTTCACTGAAAAGGCTGATTCTGAGCGCCCTCGAAACAAACAAAGATTTGTTTATAATTAATTTGCTTTAGATAGGAACTTCTTGTATATTTGCACTCCGATTTACAAAGGCTTATTTAACCCATTTGTCTTTAGCAATCGAGTAACAGTGCGGGATAGAGCAGGGGTAGCTCGTTGGGCTCATAACCCAAAGGTCGTTGGTTCGAATCCATCTCCCGCTACCAACAAAACCCTCAGCAAAGCTGAGGGTTTTTTATTTGCCCTGAGCGACAAGCTTGCTTGTAAGCGAGGGGGCAAATAAAAAAACAAGACTCGCGCAGCGAGGCTGGTTTTGTTGGTAAAGCCCTCCCCAAAGGATCAAGGAGCGACGAAGGAGCGACTTAATCCATTTCTTTGCAATCAAAATCAATTCCCGCGCAGCGAGGCTGGTTTTGTTGGTGAAGCCATCCCCAAAGGATCAAGGAGCGACGAAGGAGCGACTTAATCCATTTCTTTGCAATCAAAATCAATTCCCGCGCAGCGAGGCTGGTTTTGTTGGTGAAGCCCTCCCCAAAGGATCAGTGAGCCCTGAAGCGAAGGAGCTTCCCAAGTTTGTTTGAAGCGAGTTCTGCTTCAGGGCGAGCTAATCCAATAATACAAATCGTCCCTACAAAGCTTTTTTCAATTGGTGCTATTGTCTAAAATAGTAGGTCCTCCAGGACCTATTAGAATATCTAAATGCCTAATTCTCGAAAAATTCTTTTCCATCCATACGGATATAACCATTCTCTTCCTTCACATAAAAAAAATTTGCCGAGGTGTTTGGGCATTCCTTTAACTCACGAATGATCTTTCCAGAAGGGGCGGCTAGGTAATACAGGTTCTCTTGCACTTCTCCTCCCCTGTTTTTCATTTCTGTATCCCCATTGACATGCAAAGGCTGGGCCTTGTATTCTGGATTTGGCTTGATCAATGCAAAGCTTCCACTCTCCAGATGCATGATTGTGGTGTATTCCATATCAAGCAGTTTATTTCCATGCAAATCATAAAGTCCCCATAAATTTCCATCGTGCACAAGCAGATGCGTTTTTTTCGTGGTCATACCAGCATATTTATAGATGGTATCAATTAGAAATCTTCCCTCCTTGTTCATGATTCCTGTACCGTTAAAAACATTGTTTTTTGCAACCACCCTGTACATACCCGGCCCTGCCCAATAAAAATGCCCCTTTATGGTAGGAGAAATCTTTTTCCCTATACTGTCTATCAAACAGCACCAATCTTTTTTATAGGCAACTGACAGCCCACTATTGAAAGGATAAGCCCATGTGTATTCACTTGTATCCTTTTCAAGCACAACCCGCCCTGCTTCATTAATCCAATAAAGTTTTGAACATGCACCAGCCGTAAAATCTTTTGTATAATTGTTATCTGCCCAGTCCAGCCAATTTTCAAACACAATCTTCCCACTTGTATCCAATAGGTTGTACTTATCCTCCTTTCTAACGATGAAAATGCGTCCGGTAAAGGATTTTATTTCACTAAACTCTGGAGGCATCACCCTACGTGTGATTGGCAAAACCATTCCCAACTTTCCTCCTTGTTTTAAAAGAAAATAATTTCCGCGATCTATGTTTATCTTTTCGTATTCAGGCTTTACTACAAATCTGCCCAAACTGTCGAGTATGCCGTAACCTTTGGCACCACTCACAATCAACAATCCATTCGTAACCCAGGTGTATCTCGTATGGTATCCATCTGGCATAAACAACCTCCCATTTCCATCAATAAGGTTGGTGACCGTTTCGGTGATTTTGGCCATTAATTTCATTTTTGTGTAATTTTCCTCTCCTGGGTAGCCTCCCCCAACAGAATAGGATTTCCGAAACAAGGCCGGTACCAAATCCCACCAATTCCTTTTCAAATAGGTGACCCGCGCATACCCTTTTTCGAATTTTTCTCCCGATAGCAAACGCCTTTTGAAAATCATTTTTCCTGCTGGATTATAATACCTGGCTTTGCCGTTTTTTATGAGTTGATAATACCCCCCCTCACTCACTTGCGACCAGTTTTTAGAGGGTTTTAGCAGCCACTTTCCTGATTTATTAATTACACCGAACTCTTCTCCACATTGAATATGTTGGTTGGGGCCTTTACTGGGATAAATCACAGAAGTGACATGGTCCTTAAGGAGATTACCCCGGCGGTCAAAAAGTTCATACTCAGAACTTTCTGTTTGCGCAATAATAAGACCTCCCATGGTATCTGCATTATAAAAATTGAATTGCCGGTATTCGGGTTTTATGATGTATTCCCCTTTTGGGTTTATCACTCCCCATTTTCCTTCCTCTTTTACCGCAAGAAGTCCAGAATATTCCATGTCAGCCAATTCGAATTTTGGTTCAATGACCAAGGTACCATTGCTGTCAGCGTAACCCCAGAGGTTCCCTTTCCTATAAGGGATCAACCTTTGCGCTCTTGAATCCAGGGAGAGAACCATCTGAAGAAGAAAAAACAAGAAGAAAAATTGGCGCTGCAACATAAAGCCTAAGATATGCGATAAGTTTTGTGTACCAAAAAATACAATAAAATGAAAAGCCGTAATTTCGCCGAATGAACACATCCCACAAAGCCGGCTTCGTTACCATTATTGGCTGCCCTAATGTCGGCAAATCTACCCTCATGAACGCCCTTGTGGGTGAGCGCCTGAGCATTATTACTTCCAAGGCCCAAACCACACGCCATCGCATCATGGGCATAGTAAGCGGCGACAATTACCAAATTGTGTTCAGCGATACACCCGGCATCATCAAACCGCTTTACAAACTCCAGGAAAAAATGATGCAGTTTGTGATCAGCGCGTTTACCGACGCCGATGTGTTTCTTCTGATTACCGATGTGTTCGAGGACATGCAACTGGATGAGGCGTATATCGACAAATTAAAACACAGCGGGCGGCCGGTGCTTTTGCTCATCAATAAAATCGACGTGGCCAAACAAGAGGTACTGGAGCAAAAAGTGCTGGAGTGGAAAGACAAATTACCACAGGCCGAAATTTTCGCTGTATCGGCTTTAAAAAAGTTCAACATCGACAAAATCATGGATCGTATCATTGAACTCCTTCCGCCCTCTGAGGCCTATTATGATAAAGCTGAATTCACCGACAAATCAGAACGCTTTTTTGTGAGTGAGATCATCCGTGAAAAAATTCTTCTTAATTATAAAAAAGAAATTCCCTATAGTGTTGAGGTCATCATCAATTCTTTTAAGGAAGATGAAAAAATCATCAAAATTCAGGCGGATATACTGGTTGAACGCGACAGCCAAAAGGGCATCATTATTGGGGCCAAGGGCGCATTGCTGAAAAAGACAGGCACCATGGCCCGCAAAGAAATGGAGCAATTTTTTAATAAACAGGTGTTTCTGGAATTGTACGTGAAGGTGGATAAGGATTGGAGAAGCAATGAAAACCGCCTCAAAAACTTTGGGTACTAATCCAGTCTTAGGGTTTTTAAAGGGGTAAGCCTACTCAGCACCAATGTGGGTAATAATAGTACCAATAAACACACCACCAGTGTGCCCAGATTTAAATACAAAAAATACAACCAGTTCAATTCTATGGCCACGTGCTCTACATAGTAGGTTTCGGGATTGAGTTTAACCCATTTAAAATAATACTGAATCAAACACAAACCTATACCCGCCAGATTACCGTAAAACAAACCTTTCCCGGTTAATCGCAAACTGATCCATAAAAACAAATTTCTTACCCTAAGGTTAGGCATTCCCAGTGTTTTCAAAAGTCCTACCATGTTACTGCGTTCAAGGATTAAAATCAATAAAGCGGTTACCATGTTGACGGTTGCCACAAGAATCATCAAAATAACAATGATGACCCCATTGATGTCCAACTTGTCGAGCCAAATAAATATGGTGTAATAAATGTCTCTGATGCCCTCTACAGAGCAGGAATAACCGCAAATTTCCTGAATCGTTTCCACTTGTTGCTCCGCGTTTTCCAGTCCCGTAGTTTTGATTTCGTAAGCACTGCCCTCTCCCCTACTCCAGTAATTGAGTTTTTGAATTTGTCGCAGGTCAATAATAGCGAGCGATTCATCAAAATCAGAAAAATCAGTTTTAAAAATACCGCATATTTTGAAGGTTCTGGCCCGTTTTTCAAAAGCCGTATATTCCTGGTCTAACAAGGAATCGTATGTTGTTTTTTGTACTATAAAATACACCAGCAATTTAGCACCGGTATCCAGGGCGAGTTTATCGGCCAGAGACCGGCTGATGAACACCGCGTTACTTACCTCTTGTCCGCCGTAATCTGGTATAACACCGGTCTGTAGATTTTTTTCGAGAAATGAAAAATCAAAATCACCATCTACCCCTTTTAAAACAATGCCTTCGTTTTCGGTTTTGGTTTTAATAATGCCATTTTTGAATCCAACCTTTTGAACTCGTTTTACATAGGGCAGGTTTTTAATGGCCGTAAGTACCGAATCCTCAATCAACAAAGGATTGGGCTCATTCCCCGAACTGGTGCCGGCACTTTTAACCACTACCTCGGCACTCAGACCGGTAATTTTGGATGAAATTTCTTTTTTGAACCCTAATACTATACTCACAGTCAGTAACATCACAGCCATGCCGGTTGCAATGCCAATTATGCCTATTTTTACGATGGGTTTAGAGATGTTGCTCTTGTGTAATCCTTCTCCCGAAATACGGTCGGCTATAAATTTTTCTATGTTCACAACAAAAGCGCTTTGGCACAAAAATAAGAATTTGTTACTCCCCACCCTGTGTTTGTTTTTGGCCCTGCAGGCAAGAGCTCAGCAAAACCCGGCCATTAAAGACTACAGCACAGTAGTTACAGGAGCCGCACAGTTCGAAGCTTACCTTCCTTTGCTGAAAAACAAAAGGGTGGCCATTTTAACTAACATCACCGGAAAGGTAGGAAACACAAGCATTGTAGACACTTTGCTTAAGTTAAAAGTGAAACTTGTTAAAATTTTTGGTCCCGAACACGGGTTCAGAAGTAACGTGGAAGCCGGAGAAAGGGTACAAACCAGCTACGATAAAAAAACAGGGCTTGCTGTAATTTCTCTTTACGGTAAAAACAAAAAACCAAGCAAAGAACAACTCAAAAATGTAGATGTTTTGATTTACGACATCCAGGACGTTGGCGTGAGGTTCTATACCTACATTTCAACACTGACCTATGCCATGGAGGCTTGCGCTGAAAACAACAAAGAATTTATTGTGCTCGACAGGCCCAACCCCAACGGGTTTTATATCGATGGGCCCGTGCTTAACGAAGACTACTCCAGCTTTTTAGGTTTGCATAAGGTGCCCATCGTTTATGGAATGACAACCGGTGAATACGCCCAAATGGTAAATGCTGAGGGCTGGATGAAGTCCAAAAAAAGATGCCGCTTAACCGTTATTCCACTTAAAAACTACGACCGCAAGTCGAGTTACAGCCTTCCCAACAAACCCTCGCCCAATCTGCCCAATAGCGCCTCCATCCTTTTATACCCGGGTTTGGGATTGTTTGAGGGCACCATTATGAGTTTGGGAAGAGGCACTGAATTCCCCTTTCAGGTGCTTGGTCATCCGGACTATCCCAAAAAGGACTTTTCTTTTGAACCTAAAACCACCTCTTTCAGCTCGGGTCCCAAATATTTCAACAAAACCTGTTATGGTTTGGATTTGAGAAAATCTGCCTATCTCAGCCAACATCCGGGGAAGATCGACCTCAGCCTCCTAATACAATTATATGCTGAGATGGGACGCGAGGACTTTTTTGATGCCAATTTTGATTACCATGCCGGAAACAAAACCCTGCGGTACCAGATTGTGGCAGGAGAATCGGAGCAAACCATACGGCAAAGCTGGGAAGCCGGCCTGGAAGAATTCAAAGCCCTCCGCAAGAAATACCTGATTTATCAGGACTTTTGAGGCCGGGATTTATTTGGCTTTTCCTCTCAGGAAACTTATTTTTGTGCAACTTAGCGAATAACTATGGCGAATTTTGATTTGATTATGCCCAAAATGGGTGAAAGTGTGGCCGAGGCAACCATTATTAAATGGACCAAAAACGAAGGCGACAAAATAAAGGTGGATGAAACCGTGTTGGAAATCGCTACTGACAAGGTAGACTCTGAAATCCCCTCCCCTTTTGAAGGCACATTGATCAAACGATTATTCAAAGAAGGCGATGTGGTTCAGGTAGGCGCCGTCATCGGGGTCATCAGTTCTGAGGCCAATGGGGCGGTTAGTTCCAGCCCTGCAGCACCGGCTCCTGAAAGCAAACCTGTTGCCGAAACCAAAGCGGCACCGGTTGCAGCGACATCAGGCTCCACTGCTGACAACAATTATAAAGAGTCCTCCAAATTCTATTCCCCTCTTGTAAAAAGTATTGCCAAGGAAGAAGGCATATCCCTTTCTGAACTCGACAGCATAGTAGGCACCGGACAGGAAGGTCGCGTAACCAAAGCGGACATCCTGGCTTACCTGCCTAAACGCGGCGCGGCAAGTCCTGCGGCAGTAACAGCTTCGGCACCTGCAAAAAGTGAATCGAAACCTGCAGCAAGTGTAACTGCCGGTGAATTTGCTGTGATTGTCAATCGTCCTGCTGTTTCAGTAGGTGCCGGTGATGAGATCATTGAAATGGACCGCATGCGCAAGATCATTTCCGATAACATGGTGGTGAGTAAACACGTTTCGCCACATGTTACCTCTTATGTGGAGGCGGATGTGACCAATCTGGTGATGTGGAGAGACAAAGCCAAAAAAGAATTTGAAAAACGCGATGGTGAAAAACTCACCTTTACACCTTTGTTTATTGAAGCGGTAGCCAAAGCCATTAAGGATTTTCCGATGATCAATGTGTCTGTTGATCAAACCGCATCTAAAATCATCAAACGCAAAAACATCAACATTGGCATGGCGGCTGCTTTACCAAGCGGTAATTTAATTGTGCCTGTGATTAAAAACGCGGATGAAAAAAACCTCCTGGGCATCACAAAGGCAGTGAACGATTTGGCCAACCGTGCCAGGGCCAATAAACTTCAGCCGGATGAAATTCAGGGCGGCACCTTTACCCTTACCAACGTGGGTAGTTTTGGAAATTTAATGGGCACCCCAATTATCCTTCAACCTCAGGTAGCCATTTTGGCCGTAGGCTCTATTAAAAAGAAACCGGCTGTAATCGAAACGCCTCAGGGCGATATGATTGGAGTGCGCCAGTTTATGTTCTTATCCTTAAGCTATGACCACCGCGTGGTGGATGGTTCCTTGGGTGGAAGTTTCCTCAGAAGAGTAGCCGATTACCTTGAACAGTGGGACATCAACCGCACGGTTTAACATAAACATCTTTCTTTGCATTTTCCTGCCGGTACTTAACATCTACGTAAACTGCATGTAGATCAATGCTCCGGCCGCAACGCTCATGATTAATAAGGCGATGCCACCAAGAAAATTGGAAAGGCGATCGTTCACAAAATCTCCCATAATTTTTTTGTTGTTTGAAATGTGAAGTATGATGGCAATCAACACCGGAGCTGTGATACCGTATAATATGGCGGTATAAATCAAGGCCTTAATTGGTGAAATACCCACATAGTTCAGCAGCAATCCTACCAACAGAGAGAGCGCGATGATGACGTAAAACCCTTTTGCTTCATGAAATTTTTTATCCAGGCCTTGCTCCCAGCCGAACGTTTCGGTAAAAATATAAGAAAGGGAACCGCTTAATACGGGAATTGCAATTAATCCCGTACCAATTACACCGATGGCGAATAACAGATAAGCCATGTTTCCGGCCAATGGTTTTAGCGCAATGGCAGCCTGCTCCACCGTATCAATTTGATACACTCCGCTATTAAACAATACGGTTCCGGTGGTAAGAATAATAAAGTACATCACCAATCCTGAAAAGGTCATTCCAAAATCCACATCCTGTTTCATGTCGTGAATGATTTTTTTATTTACCATGAGGTGTTTTTTCTTGTTTTTCATTTCTTCCACTTCAACAGAAGCCTGCCAGAAAAACAAGTAAGGGGAAATGGTGGTACCCAGGATACCCACCAATATGGCAATAAACTCCTCGTTGAATTGTATGCTTGGAATGAAAGTAGCCCAAAGAATTTCACTCAGGTTTTGCTTATACAGAAAAGGCACAATAAAGTAAACCAGCATCACCACACAGGTATATTTCAATACTGCGGCAATTTTTACGTAGGGGAGATAAATGATGAGCCCAAGCAAAAGCACCGTAAAAAAAACCGAAAAAAAGGCAGCATCAATTGAGGGAAACAAAAGATTGCCCACAGCGCCCATGCCTGCGATGTCAGCTCCAATATTCATAACTATAGCAGGGAAACTGAAAACCAGCATTAGGTACAATATTGGCCGGGGATAATGTTTTTTTAGTGTACCTGTTAAACCCATGCTGGTTACCAAACCAATTCTGGCGCACATTTGCTGAATAGAAGCCATTAAAGGAAAGGCCACGATTGCCGTCCAAAGTGTTGAAAGCCCAAAAGCCGCCCCCGCTTGCGAATAGGTGGCTATTCCCGAAGGATCGTCGTCGCTGGCGCCGGTAACCAAACCCGGACCCAGTTTCTTCCAAAAACGTTTTAATCTTGATGTTTTGTACTTTTCACTGCTCATTGTTATTCGGAAATTTTATCCCATTCATTATTAAACACATCATTTTTAAGCAGGTGAATAAAACTTGAGAATTGGCGTTTCTGACACTTAATTGGATGTTGTATACAAATAATACTCGATTTGAATAACAGCCATATTATTCTCGTAGATCATATTTAAATAGTCCCGTAACACATCAAACGACTGGTTCACCAGGGATAAATATTCTATGTAATTGATTTGTTTTTTATTGAAAGCTTCAAGAGCCTGAACAACCATTCGTCTGGAATTTTTTAAGATAAACTCGTCATAGTATTCCAGGTTTTTTTTATTCAGAAGGTATTTGTTCACCACCTGTTTAAACTGACCTTCCATGTCCTTTTGAACCAGCATATACTGTTCCTGAGCAATTGCTTCATTTATTTTACTTGCTTTAATTTTAGCTTTTTGCGGACTGTAATACAGCGGGAAAATCAAACCCACCTGAAAACCCTGCAACCTGTCGGAGGTGGTTAAAAAATAATCATCGCCATATATATTGGCCGGGCCATAAATGCTTTGGTTAAAATAACTCAGGTGGATGTCGGGAATTCCCTTTTGTCGCTCCACATTTTTTTGCCTTTTGGATATTTCGATTTGTTCTTTTAAATACAGTAAATGGGGTTGATTGAATACTTCCTTAGAGCTGGTATCAGGCTTGAGAATTCTTTGATCTTCAGGATACACCTGTATGTCGGGGATTTGTTCGCTTCTCAATAAATACTGGAGTTTGATGCGGTTGTCGTTAACCTCTTCCTGCATACGGTTGTATGCGTTTTGAATCAAATGCGCTTTGGTAATCGTAGTTGCTTCTTCCAGTTCGTGTTCTACCGATATGGAAATTTCCTTTTCTGCAAGATGTAAGAACACCTCGTAAATGCTATCCTCTTTGCTCAGCAATCTGCTTTCCTGAATGAGATGCTGTAAGGTATAATACACCACTTTCACTTTTAAAGCCAGTTCTGCTTTCACCGCCTCTTTTCTGATTTCAGCCCCCCTTAATTGCGCTTTGCCTAGTTCTGCCTGAGCCTTAAAATACGTTGGAAAGGGAATCACCTGCGTTAAAGCCACACTATTATCGTAGGGATAAATGCTGTTAAATTGCCCCTGAGTGTATATAACAGATGTTTTGGGTATTTCGTATAGAGCTTTTTTGTGTTGTCCGTAATAGGTGTATTCCAGATCAGCCACTTTGAGTAATTCATTTCTTGAAAAGGCCAGTTGCAAGCAATCATTCAAACTCAAACCTGTGGTAGCGCTTGGCTGGGAGTAGATAAAAGAAGCCTTTTGCATAAAAATCAGCAGGCAGTAAAAAAGAAGGCCATTCACATTGATGTTTCGCATCTTTTTTTTCATGATTACGAGCGGATGGTGGTTGTGATAAGAAATCTTCCTATTCAAAAAGTTTAAATACCACAGCGCTTAAATATCCGGCCAGCGTACTCAGGCCAACCACACTGGTTCCTCCAAGGTGCACTGCTTCGGGAATCATCGTTTGAGCAATCATGGTTAACATGGCACCGGCTGCCAATCCCTCAATGCCAATTTCAACAATATGAGGAATGCTCGACCCAATGTAATAACCACCAAGGGAGCCAAGGGCAATGATCAGCACCAAGGACATCCACATCATCATAATTTTTCCAACCGACATACCTCCCTTCTTCATTCCAAGACTAGCCGATAAGGCTTCGGGGAAATTAGAAAGAAATAATCCGGCAATAAGGGTATAAGGCAACACTTCTCCGAAAGAAGGATCAATTCCCGCGCTTAGTTTCGCGGATAACAAAGCCAGAAATCCGGCACCAATCACAAAACTTTCAGGAATACCATCAATCAGCAATCCCAACCAGATAGCCAGTGAGGCGCCGTGTTTTTCTTCCGACTCTGTTTTTATTGCCTGGTTCACATCTTTTACATGAATGTGTTTGTCGGGGTTCTTGTGAAGAATGTGTGTGATGGTAGTCCCCGCTTTTCTCAAAAATCCACCCTTGCTGTTGATGAACTCATCGAGGCTGTAAAATAAAAATCCGCCCAGTACACAACCACATACAAGTGCTGCCATGGCCTCTATGGCATGGTGTTTATCCTGGGCCATATGGGTGGGACTCGACATATGCCCTATTATCTCTTCAACGGTTGGTGCTATTAACTCCACGCTTAAAGCCGCTAACAATGCTCCGCCACCAAAAGCAGTTAGAGAAGCCGTTGTTTTTGAATTGGGTTTAAATGCGAGGCCGGTAAGCGCTCCAAGCGGCAGCGAAATAGTCACCAAAGCCCCTATCAAAAAGGACCACAGCGCGTATTTGGTTGTCGGGTGCATAAATTCTTCAACCGATTCTGAGTTATGCCATATTGTCCAGCCAATAACAAAGAAGGCGGCAATTGCAAGTGAAGCATAGGTAATTTTTTTCATTCTTAGTAATTTTGACTTGTTTAAAGAAGTACACTAAAATTGAGAACTAACGCTTAACGCAAAATTTTGCGAACAAAGGCCACAGTAAAATAACTCATTAAAAACACACCCACAAACCCCTCCATGGCAGCCAGTATTTTTACAGCGCCATAAGCAAAATAATCGCCATAACCCACAGTAAAAAAAGTGATGGAACTATAATAAACTGAATTCCAAAATCCCTTACTGACATTTAAGGTATCGGGCAAAGTGGTGGCCACATGCCCCCATTCAAATAAATAATTTGAAATGCCAAAATACAGTAAACTAAAAATCAACACTACGCCCATGGCATTAAACAACACCCTTACCGGGGCTGTACCGTAATGTCCTACCTGATCGAAAACCACCTTTTTGAACCAATACGTTGGATAAGCCTTAAGACCCTTAAACTTGCTCTCTTCCAGCTCTTGTGCAAATAGTGCTCTGGCCTCGCATCTTTTAAACTCAAGATAGGCATCGTCTTCATCATCGTACTGCCCGTTGTTTCTGAAATTTTCCTTCAGAATACGAAACTGCTCGGCCTTTTGGAACAATGAGGTGCCTTTCTGAACATAAATCAGATCGTACACCTGGTTTTCCCTCCAATTGATAAAAAGTCGTCCGAGAATACGCATGTCAACAAGACTCAGTTCCTTTATCACTACACTCTCCCCCTGAGGTTTTAAATCCACCACATCGCGCACCACCGTGTTGCTTAAATCAAGTGAAGCACACTCGTCGAATCGCAAATCCAAAAAACAATTCAGATGGCAACCATTGAAAGAGATGAGTTTTACTTTTGATCGGTTAAAACTCACGCTTCCTGATCCAAACGATACAAATTCAAATTGTGCTTCGCCATCAGCAAAGTCGGCCAATTCAAAGTTTTTGTGCCCATGGCCAAACTTACAATTCCTGAAATTTACGCGCCCGTTTCCAAATTCAACACCTTCAAAAGAAACGTCCCCATCATTGAACTCAATGCCTCTGAAATCAAGTTTTCCCCCACCAAACTCAACGTTCTTGAAGTCTTTTTTTCCATTTTCGAAAGAAGCTCTTTGGAAGGAAATATCTCCCTCAGCGAATTTGGCAAATTTAAAATCTACGGTTCCATCTCCAAAATAAGCGTTTCTGAAATCCACGTTTCCGTTTCCAAAATTGGTATCTATAAAACTTAGGTTGCCGGTGCCAAAATTGGCATTAAAAAAATTCACGGCACCATCTCCAAAATTGGAGGACTGAAAGGTTGTGCTTCCACTTCCAAATTTCACCTTTTTAAAATTGACCTCCTGAGATTTGAACTGGGAATTGTAAAAGTTCACATAACCGTTGCCAAAAATGGCAGATTCAAAAATGGTTTTATCTCCGGTGAAAATCGAATGAGAAAAATCAATATTCGTATCACAATCAAAAAAAGCCCGTTTGGCTGTAAAATCTTTTAGTACCAAAGGCATAGAGTCATCTAAGCCTCTTGAAACACGATAATCGCGCAGCGAAAAGTCGTGTATATAAGCACTGTTGAGGTTAATGCTCTCACCCTTCTCAATCCACTCGTAAAGTGTTTGCAGGGGAATGACAGCGAATTTATGCGTGGAAACCCTTTTGTTGTTCTCATCATAAAAACTAACCAAAGCCGTTTGTTCGCCTCTTGACAAAGGCTGATCGAGCAGCTCAACCGAATATCTCAACAGGTGATGAGCATGTATAGGACTTTCTAACATTTACCTTCTTTTATAAGAATTGTATGGAGCACCCCTCTCATTCTGCTTCGTGATAATAACGAAAGTATAAAAATATAATCGATTTCAAAACGAGGTGGTTTTCCAGGGAAACTTTATTTTTAAGCTCAAGCCTTAATAATACACAACATGAAACTACTTTGTTTTTATTTCCTGATGCTGTCATTAGGACTCTGCTCCCAAAATCCCAACTATAACGACAGCCTTGCCAGGAAACTGGGAGCCGATGAATACGGTATGAAAAAATACATTCTGGTACTCCTTAAAACAGGCAGCAATACCGGTGCCCAAAAAGCCTTTACCGATTCCTGTTTCCGTGGGCACATGGAAAACATGGAGGTGATGGTAAAAGCGGGAAAATTAGTGGTAGCCGGACCTCTGGGAAAGAATGAAAAAACTTACAGAGGCCTGTTTATCCTGAATTTACAATCGTTCGAAGAAGCTTCGGTTCTGCTGCAAAGCGATCCTGCTATAAAGGCTAAATTGCTTGAACCGGAACTTTTCAACTGGTACGGTTCAGCGGCCTTACCGGTATATCTGGAAACTTCAGATAAAATCTGGCAAAAGGGACATTGATAACTAATTCTGCTGCTAAAAACCCATCGTTAATTTCCTGCCTTTTTAAGGAGGTAGATGTTGTAATAGGTTTTTTTGCCCTGACGGTTTGAATACACTGCCGATAATACAAGTTCTTTTTCATCCGCATAAATCACAGTGTATTCTGTTACCTTTTTGAGGTCGTGGATATTTAATTTCAGTTTTTGAAAACCATTCGTTTCCTTGATTTCCTCCCTGGTAATTTCAAACGTTTGGGGACTCACATTTAATTGTTCGATCTCATATTCATTGGCGCGCAGCATATAGATAGATGCCAGGTTATAGCTCGCTTCCTTAATTTCGTGCTTGTACACCTTTTTACTGGTGTACGCTAAACCCGAAACGGTTACACCGGGGGTTTTGCTGCTTCCTTCCTCGCCTCCAAATATGGCTTCCTCGGTGTTCTGCTCAAGAATATAAGCCACATTCCCACCCAGCATAGCCGTTTCTATTTTTAATTTATTATACGCCCTGTCCTGCAATTTGGCAAGGCTGGTCCAGGTGGTGGCACCCTTGGCTTTGGCACCAATAATGTCAAGTTTCATGAGCCCGATGACCTCCGATTCTATTTTGGAGATCTGAACTTTGTTCCACTCCTGGCATCCTTTCACCAATGAAATGTTGAGGTCGGCTGAAAAGTCCTGCTTGCGACCCGACTTGAAATGAATTTTTTTAACCGCGTTTTTCCCTAAAGCATTGCTGAAGCTTTCACCGGGGTATACAAATTTGATAGCTGTTTCAGTGACTTCTGATACGTGTCCGAGGATGATTTCCCCATCGTTCTTAAAAATGGTATCCGTTTGAGATTTTAGCTGAAGGGCTGAGAAGAGAACAACGGCAATGAGTGGTGTTTTCATGATTTACTGTTTGAATTGAATTAAAAAGTGAGTGCAAAACTATATGAAATTCAAGGTGCAGCTTATCACACAAACATGTTAATTTTTCGACGGTAAAATGCGTGTTCAAATGGTTGTAAGGCTTTATGAGTTGTAATGACTCAGCCACTTTCGTGCGTTCACAAAGGCTTCCAGCCATGGTGAAACCTCGTCTTTTTGTCCTCTATCCGGGTAATGCGCCCAGTTCCATGGAAAGGTAGAACGTTCAATGTGCGGCATCGTTACCAGATGTCTTCCTGTTTTGTCGCACATCATCGCCGTATTAAAATCCGAGCCATTGGGGTTGGCCGGATAATTTTCATAAGCGTATTTGGCAACAATGTTGTACTTATCTTCCGTGTAGGGCAATTTAAATTTTCCTTCCCCATGTGAAATCCAAACTCCCAGGGTACATCCCTCTAAAGTGGAAAGCATAACGGAATTGTTTTTCTGAATCTTCACCGAAGTAAAACCACTTTCGTGCTTTCCCGAAGTGTTGTGTCGCATTTTCCCATGCACTTCATGTTCCGGATTGATCAAATCCAGTTCCATCCACAATTGGCAACCGTTGCAAATGCCCACTGATAAGGTATCTTTTCGTTCAAAGAACTTTTTTAGCGCCAGTTTAGCTTTTTCATTGTATTTAAATGCACCCGCCCATCCTTTAGCAGAGCCCAGCACGTCGGAGTTGGAGAATCCACCGACGGCGCCAATAAACTGTATGCCTTCAAGTGTTTCTCTCCCCGAAATTAAATCCGTCATGTGTACGTCTTTTACATCAAACCCGGCAAGAAACATGGCATTGGCCATTTCGCGTTCAGAATTGCTTCCTTTTTCACGAATGATGGCAGCTTTCGGTTTTACACCTTTTCCAATGATCGGCAATTTGCCGTCAAAATGGGCAGGAAATTGAAAGTGCAGGGCTTGATGTTTGTAGTTGGTATATCTTTCTTTTGCCATCCCATTTTTGGACTGTTTGGAATCCAGAAGAAAGGATGTTTTGTACCAGGTATCGCGGATTGCGGAAACACTAAAGCTGAAGGTATCCGCATGGTTCTTAATCGTTATGGTATCGCCATCCAATACCTCACCGATTTTAAAAATCTCTATGTTAGTTTGCGCAAATGCGGTTTCCACCGAAGCGTCGGCCTGAAACACCACAGCCACATTTTCATTGAACAGTGCTTTTACACTGTCTTTTTCATTTAATACACTCAAATCGTAATGTGCGCCAAGATTGTTATCGGCAAAACTCATTTCCAACAAGGTAGTAATCAAACCTCCGCTTCCCACATCGTGTCCTGCTTTGATCCTGCGCTCCTTAATAAGTTCCTGCAACAGGTTAAAAGCAGTTTTAAAAAATGCAGGATTGTTGATGCTGGGCACCTCTGTACCAATTTTATTCAACACCTGCCCAAGCGAAGAACCTCCGAGCTTAAATTTATCCTGTGAAAGGTTGAGATAATAAATTGAGCCACCACCACGTTGCAATACCGGTTCCACTACTTTTGTGATGTTGGAGCAATGGCCTGCCGCCGAAATTATCACGGTACCCGGGGAAATCACTTCCTCATTCGGATATTTTTGTTTCATTGAAAGGGAATCTTTTCCTGTAGGGATATTGATGCCTAAAGCAATGGCAAAATCCGAACAAGCCTTTACTGCCTCATATAAACGGGCATCTTCTCCTTCATTTTTGCAAGGCCACATCCAGTTGGCTGAAAGCGATACGGAGTTTAAACCCTCTTTTAACGGGGCCCAAACAATGTTTGAAAGCGCTTCGCCAATGGCATTGCGTGAACCGGCCACAGGATCCACAAGGGTCGAAAGCGGGGAATGACCGAGGCTGGTGGCTATACCTTCTTTTCCTTTAAAATCGAGCGCCATCACCCCCACATTGTTCAAAGGGAGTTGCAGAGGACCGGCGCATTGTTGTTTAGCCACACGCCCACCCACACAACGGTCCACTTTATTGGTTAACCAATCCTTACAGGCTACAGCTTCGAGTTGAAGCACCTGATTGAGATAGTTGGGGATTTCCTTTGTTGAATACTGCAATTCAGAATAATTGCTCTTAACGGTTTTATCCGTCATGATGGTTTTTGGAGAGCTCCCGAAAAAATCTTCCAAAGCGTAATCCATGGGTTTTGCGCCCGTGGTTTTAGATTCAAAAGTAAAGCGGTGATCATTGGTAACATCTCCCACCTGGTACATGGGCGAACGTTCGCGTTCGGCAATACGTTGAAGGGTCGCGGAGTCTTTTTGAGCGATAACCAAACCCATGCGTTCCTGGGATTCGTTTCCGATTATTTCTTTTGCAGAAAGAGTTGGGTCGCCAACTGGTAATTTATCAAGGTCGATTAATCCTCCCGTTGCTTCCACCAATTCTGATAAACAATTCAGATGCCCTCCGGCACCATGGTCGTGAATGGAAACGATTGGATTTTTATCACTTTCCACTAAAGCCCGGATGGCATTTGCGGCGCGTTTTTGCATTTCGGGATTCGAGCGTTGAATCGCGTTCAATTCTATACCTGAACCAAACGCACCGGTATCTGCTGAAGATACAGCGGCTCCACCCATGCCGATGCGGTAATTTTCTCCACCGAGAATCACAATTTTATCTCCGGCTTGTGGTGTTTTTTTAATGGCCTGATCCAATTTTCCGTAGCCTATGCCCCCTGCCTGCATGATAACTTTATCGTAAGCCAACTTGCGTTTGTTTTCCTCATGCTCAAAAGTGAGCACCGATCCGGCAATGAGAGGCTGTCCGAATTTATTGCCAAAATCAGAGGCCCCATTGGAAGCCTTGATGAGAATATCCATTGGGGTTTGATACAACCAGGGTCTCTCCTTCATGCCGTTTTCCCAGGCTCTGCCTTGCTCCAGCCTTGAGTAGGCCGTCATGTACACCGCTGTGCCGGCCAAAGGCAGAGAGCCTTGCCCACCCGCCAATCGGTCGCGTATTTCCCCACCTGAGCCGGTGGCGGCCCCATTAAAAGGTTCTACTGTTGTAGGGAAATTGTGGGTTTCCGCTTTCAGAGAAAGCACCGCTTCAAATTCCTTTTCTTCATAAAAATCAGGTTTGTCAGCGCTTTTGGGAGCAAACTGAACCACTTTAGGCCCTTTTAGAAAAGCCACATTGTCCTTGTAAGCAGAGACAATGCTGTTAGGATGGGTTTCAGATGTTTTTTTGATGAGTTTAAAGAGACTAGTGTCTTTCGTTTCTCCATCCACTACAAAGGTACCGTTGAAAATTTTGTGCCGGCAATGTTCTGAATTGGCTTGTGAGAAGGCAAAAACCTCTGAATCGGTAAGCTTTCTTCCCAGTTTATTGGATAAATTATTTAAATACTCCACCTCTTCAACACTGAGTGCAAGACCTTCAGACATATTGTAAGCGGCAATGTCGCTGATATCCTGAATGGGCTCAGGTTTTATATTGATGGTATAAATGTCCTGATTTAACTCCCCGTACTTTTGAAAAAGCATGGGGTCGTAATCCTTAAAATCTTCCTTAACCTTTTCAAATTCTTCAATTCGGATAATGCCCTTAATACCCATGTTTTGAGTGATTTCTACCGCATTGGTGCTCCAGGGGCTCACCATGGCGGCGCGGGGACCAACAAACACGTCTTTCAGCACAACTTGTTCTATTTTTTGGGCATTGCCAAAAAGCCAGTTCAGTTTTTGTATATCTTCTGATGAAATATTCTGATGGGTTTGAACGGCATAAATGGTGTTGTTTGAGTTACCGAAAAAATGAATCATAGTGGTAAGGCTAGGTTATTTTGGAGGCACAAAGTTAAGGGAATTTAGTGAGGATTTTATGATAGAGAATTGAGACTTTATGAAGGGTTATAGGTGTGTAGTGACGCCCTTTTTCAATTGTAAAACCGGCTGTGTTTCGTTTTTTAGAATCAAAGGCTGGAAGAGATTCATCTCGCTCATATGTTCTTTCATAAAGTAAAGCTCAACCAATGATAACACCATAAAAAAAACCGCAATTTAATTAAGTGCAGCATCAGAGTATCCAATGCGTATGTAAATAACACATTGTTTATCAAACAATTAAACCCGTAAACCCTCCTCAATTGCGGCTTCTGAATTTTAATTGAAAAATGCGCTTCTAATAAAAAACGATAGAACCGGAACAAAAACAAGAAAAATCCACCTGTTTTTCCACCTGTTACGTTTTCCTGTTTAAGGTTAAATGATCTGGCTGCTAATTTAAGTAAAAGACCAAATCAGCAATTACCGCATAGCTTAGGCTACAAAATGTTATAGACATACGCCAATCTTGCTAATTTTGCAAGATGGGGGTGATAAAATCACTCCTATATGGTAGTTAGTGGTAATAGCCGCGGACAGACCTCGAAAAAAATATGGACATTAAATTAATAGTCGTTCGGACACAAGACATTAAAATACTTGCGGATTTCTACTCTAATTTCGGGCTGACTTTCGACTATCACAAACATGGCAATTCCCCCTTTCATTATTCAGCGACAATCGGTCAGACAGTTCTCGAAATTTATCCATTAACTAAAAGTCAGGATTCACCAGACAAAAATCTTCGACTTGGTTTTTCCATCGACAACTTTGAAAACGTAATTAGCAAACTCAAGAACATCGGTGTTAACTTTTCTTCGGACCCAGTACAAACAGACTTCGGTTACATGACAGTTATTGAAGATCCAGACGGTCGAAAAATTGAACTTTATAAAAAATGATACTAAAAAAAATAATCATTGGGACAATTTATTCGGTCATTGCCTTCTGCGTGGTTTCATACGTTTCGGTAATGACTTCTCTATTTTCCACTATTGGCGAACCCTCTCACCGACCTATAGCAAATATTGGTTTTCCCTACAAATATTATTATCAGTTCTGGCTCTCGGGTAATCCCGGTCCTAATTGCGGTTGGCGACTTGGTAATTTCATCCTCGACTTTATTATTATTTGGACACTAACAATAATTGTTTATCTATTCATAAACCTTAAAAAAACTAATTAAGCGGACACGTACCAAGACGTGTCCTGTGTGGCGGCTACAACCACTAACAGCACCCTTGCGACCATTTTTTGCGCATTAACGCTCAAATGCATAACTTGAGATTGCAAAAAACGGCGCAAGGCCGCCAAACGTTACCTGCAAACGTTACCGGACAGACAGAATGACTTTAGAAGACCACAATACCCTCAAAGTTTTCAAGAAGAAGAAGATTTGTCGAGTAACATCCCTGTTACTGATATTTCTTTGGTGTTTTGAGATGAACTCTCAACGCATTTACGTAAGAATACATGGCACAATAAAGTGTTCACAACCAAATGAGAATATGACCTTTTTTAGGGCAAAATTCAGTGCATTCCCTTATGGGCCTCTCAGCAAGACAATATCCTGTGACAGTTCCGGACACTACGAATTTTTATTGGATTTAGATAGTATTTTTAATCGGACAGTTTGCGTTTACGTTTACCAAGATACATTAGCCTATAACAAAGCCTTTCCAAGAAAACCCGTCAAATGTGAAATACTTTGGTATAATGAACCACATTTTTATTCAGGCGAAGCTAAAACGGCAAATATACTAGACAATAAACCAGTAAAATTAGATTTTGTACTTGAAAAAAAAGGTGCGAGAATTTGGGGACTATTGGAAGTGAGATTCATGAAAAATAAATTACAAGTGGCCCATGATTCTCTTGATTTATATTATACGCTGCATAATTCGCTATGCATTGTGAGCTCGTTTCTAGATGGTAACCCTAACAAAAAAATAGAAATCCGTGGAAATGCCTGGGAAGAAACTAGTCCCTTTGAACTTTCACTAGTTCGAGCACAATTCGTAGCGGAAAAACTCACAACCTATGGAGTGCCAAAAAACCGAATCAAAATAGTTGCCGACGGAGATTCCGTTTCAAAACGTATAATTAACGATTGGAAACTAGGCCGAAGCGATGATGAAGTGTTACAATGGTTCGGCTGGTTGAACAATAATAGGCCTGCCCTCGAATATTATAGACTAATATCTAAATTCGAGTGGCCACCACCTTGTCTCAGAGTTGTGACATTTCGCATTTTGGAATAAAGTTGGAATCAACTACCATGCACCTACCAATTTGTGTTAATACTGCTATAATAAATTAAGTCTATACTGATAGTAACGTCAGCAGGTAACAGCCAACTAGCGCCTCCGGGATTCGCCTTCGCATTGTTCATTTATTTTCCTGTCACAAAGTTTCGACGGACAATGAAATATCTCGTAAGCAGGCCCTGTTTATTAAAGTGGTCCACCAGCGGCGGGTTTTTTTGCATCCGAACAAATTTTCTATCTTTAAATCCGACTGGTTCTCTTTAAGCAAGCGAGCGCCAGTTGGCGAAACGTTATAAGCAATTAAAAATATATGCAATTAAACTTATCGTTCATAACCGACCCTCTTATCCTCCCGAAGAGATATGAGTTGCTAGAAAGAAAAGCCTCTGAAAAGGGAGCAGAGATTACTAAAATTGTCAAGAAAATTGATACTGCAAATGAACAGATACAAAACTTGCTTGGCAAAATCCATGTAGGGGGAGTTGGTCAGTTTCAACTTTTTTTTGGTGAATCTGGTTCGGGTAAAACCACTTTCCTACGAACTCTTTCAAATTTTTTTAAAAATATTCGAGTTCACTCATTTGATGCAAATAACTCCTTTCAAGATATAATCAATCAAATTGTGAATGATGCTCATTTCACCGAAAAAAGAATCTATATTATTGATGATCGAGACAATCCGAAAGTAGCAAAGGAGGAGTTACAGGTCTTTTTTGAAAGTTTGAGAATTCTATTCCGGAAAGCTGAAGGAGCAGTCTTAATTGTATGGCCTATAACTGACAGTGTTTCGTGTAAATTAATTTCAGATGTTGCATGGGAAGTGGGAAAGGAAAGCCTTAGTCCAACGGAGGGACCAATTTACAATTTTATTGGGCTACCAAAGAGAGATTACTTTGAAGTTGCGGATGACACGGTTAGAAGCTTAAATAATGGTGAAACGATTGAGTCATACGGAATCACAAAGGCTGCAGCAGCCAGTTTGTTAAGTAATTGTGCCACCATTGGGTCTTTTTACTCACAAATTGAAAAGCTAGCTTATGAAATGAATGAGAGTAAATGGAAAATACTGGAAGAAAAAGTTAAACCGAAAATATGGATAGTTCTTACGGGAGATTCAACAACCGAATTAGATCGTACAGTTAGATCGCTCACGCAGGGAATTGAAGGGAAAGTTGATATTGACCGCGTTTGCGCATTTTTAGATGATCCGGAAAACACAAGTGCGTATTTAAATGATTGGAGAAAAAGAAGGGCAGAGGCTGGTTTCCTTTTTAGATTTCTTGATGTTCGTCTTTTTCATCTGTCGCCAAATTTTGTTTTATCCGCAATAAGGGTTTTTGGGTCGGACACGGCAAAAGAGGCCCTTAAAAAGAAAACCGAGCAAAGAAGTATTTGTGTTGATTTAGTTAGAAGAGCAAGTTTGTATATTGCATTAACTGACCAAACAGACTCATCAAAGCGGAGCGAGAGATCCACCAAGTCTGATACTCAAAATGAGTACATAAGAGTACAACAAAAAGCAAAGTCGCAAGATAAAGAGTTAAACAAAGCAATCTCTAAGGCAATTGAATCAGTACTGACAGAAGATGGGTTTAAAGATTTTGCTATTAAGTGTGAAAAACAATCGTTAACGGGCACCAGTTTGAAGCCAGACATTCTTGTCGAGTTGAATCCAAAAGAAGTTGTTTGCATCGAAGTAACTTGGCGATCGACAGGAACAAAAATTGAAGGTGAAACGGAAACTAAACAGAATACATTATCACCAGGACATATTCAAAAATATATTCTAGAAAAAATCATGGAATATGTGAAGGACTTGGATATTTAACAGCTTATAACAGCACATTTGCAATAGGCGGGGTTTCGTTCTCCGCAGACAGTTTTGTGGTAGCCGAAAGTTCAGTGCTCCGTATAAACATTTGTGGTGAAAAGCCCGCCCATCGCAAATCTGCAAATCGATATGCTGCATGCGCCCTGAGGACAGTATAGCATTTCATTGAAAAATGACATACAATGAACGACAAGTTACAATCATGAAAACTTCTCTAGTTTTTTTATTACTTCTATTTAGGTTCTTACTATCGTGTCAAACTTATCAAATCGCACCTGACAGTCTTATCAGAAAATATAAGATAAAGAAGATTATAGCCTGTATGATTGATAGCTCAAAAAAGGAAGGGCAATGCGGTATAAGACAATATGACTCTATTGGTAACCTAGTTGCTGAATTCGCTAATCAAAGGTGTATTGCTAAATACTTTTACAGGGATAAATTGCTAACAGAGAGCATCCATGTCATATATGGAGATGATGCTCAGACCGACACGACATTTTTTATTTATGATAAAACGAACAAGCTTGTGACCAAAGTCAAAAATCACTACACATTTGAAGAAGGAAAATATTCCGGGTATCAACGCTACATGAAGATTATAACAACGAGAGAATATTTGAATGACACGACTGTACTCTCGAAAGAAGAAAGAATCAGTTTTTACAGAAACAAACCAAATGAACAGAAGGTAATCTACGATACGTTGATTTATAATTCTGATGGATTATTAATATTTGAAATCAATGCGTTTCGTAGGAAAACTTCATACGTTTATAACGACAGGAAACAGGTCGTATCGAAAACCTTAACTCGGCCGAATCCCGCCTCTGTTATTTCTAAGGAATCCTTTATTTATGACAAACAAGGTCATTTGATTCGCGAAGAAATCCTGCTTTATACAAAAGATGGAAACTATACAGACTTACGCTCAATTGACTATATAAATAACGCGAATGGCCTTATGGAAATTTATAGATTGGGACCTCTCAATTTTATAAAATATACATACGAATGCCACTAAATAATGACATTTTATCAAACAGACATCAGGACAAAATTGTTGAAGGGCGCACTAAACATAACAGCCAAGTGGCGCTACCAGGACCCGCCTTCGCTTTGTTCATTTATTTTCCTGTCACAAAGTTTCGGCGGACAATGCAACTTCTTGTTAATTACGAACAGCCAAAAAAACACACGGAAATAATACGTTTCTTTAAATCAGCAATGCTAAACTTCTTGAGAATTGGCAAAAAAATCTCTGGTTATATTCACTTTACTTTTTGCAAGCGTTTTATACTCGCAACGACTCATCCCTTACCGAAAAGGCAATTTATGGGGGTATGCGGACAGCAATGGCGTTATGGTTATTGAACCAAAATATGAGTACGCCGGCATGGAACAATGTGGGTTGATGTTAGTGAAATCGCACGATAAGTATGGTGTGATTGCCAGAGACGGTAGTGAAGTAGTGGCACCCGCATACCAAAGTACATTATTCGGTTGCGGAAGCAGATACCCGTCAATAATTATTTGCAGAAATCCGGATGGGGATTACCTTTTCGATAGATCAGGAAAGTTTATTTGTAAAGTTGACAAAGTTGAACAGAATCATAAATCCAGATATGTAGTTGCTTCAAAAGGAAAACGAATCGGCCTTTTATCGCCTACCGGCAGCTGGCGCCTGCGACCAACAAACTTGCGTCTTATTCGGGTAACAGAAGGTGGTGGCTTTATCAGTAAGGGCCTTTTTAAAACAAGATACTATAATGCCGCGGGCCGATTTAAGTTTAGTACGAGGCACCGAAGTAGTTTCGATTTCTACGGTGGCTATTCTTCCATCACAATCACAAAAAAGACCTGGAGAAATATCTTCAAATATTCTTTCCGAAAATATTATGGGGTTGAGAGCGGAAAAAGGGTGAAACCATGGGAAAGGATTAAACAAGTTTATCATAACCTTATTGACACAAATGGCAGGGTGCTATTGCCAAAGGGATTTAACTATGAAGGTATGCCACGAAGCGGGTACGTAATTGGCTACGGTCCCCTCGGTCGTGGACTATTTGACAGTCTAGGGAATGTGCTTATTGAACCTGTTCAAAGAAATATTAACTGTGATAAAAATCTGATCTGTTTTGTTGCCAAAGATACTTCCAGAAAATTTATTTCATTTGCCTTGGGTGGTAAAACTGAAATACCATCTCAACATAAACCGAACTTTAACGGAAAGGTCTACCTGGTACATTCCGATAACAGGTCAAATCTGGTGGACATGTCTGGAAAAAAACTCTTTGAGCAGGATTTTGATTTTATAATCAGCGGTTATGACGACTCCGCTTTCTGCGCAAAAAGAAACGACAAGCTTTATTGGATCAACGAGCACGGCCACGTAGTCCTGGAAGCAGATACTCACAAGTACAGTACTGGATTTCCATTTGAAAAAGGCCAGGCCTTAGTTTCTAAAAATGGATTGTATGGTATGATTGACCAGGTCGGACAAGTAATAATTCCATTAAAATATTACAGATTACAAAGACTATTGCACGATGCTTACATTATCGGAACCAGCCCTGACCGGTTCAATCCGGTTAACGGATTAATGCGCTTATCGGGAGCATTGCTTTTAGATACTGTATATAGAGCAATATACCTATCTAATCAGAAAACGCACATCATTGCAGCGAACAAAGACCGCCTTATGGGCTTGTATGATTTGATGGGGAATAGATTACTTCCGGAAATTTATTCCAATATCGTTCAGTGGCCGGACAAATTTTTTACGCTACAGATGCCCAATCCCAATTATAAATATTCAGAGAATACTAACATTGATTCGATAATCGGATTTCAAGTTGATCCAGACGGGAAGAATTTAATACGACTTCCGGGGAATAGCGGCCAAAAAGGATATTTTCTTTACAATCATATCGAAAAAGGATGGGTCCGTTACGATGGTAAAAAATTCTATGAAGATTAAACTACCTTGTTTTTTCCCAGCTACCACAAAAACTAAAACTATTTTAGAACAGGGTCGTATCCAAAGGCTAAGTTGGCTAAGTTCACTTCAGTCTCATCCTGAAAGAACAAAATTCCCTTTCTTTAGGTAGAATCAATCTTTTGATGACTATTCGACTTCTATAACGCGCTTTTACATGAAGTCGAGATTAGAATTACAGAACTATCTTACATATAAGTTATGATGCACGCAGCTCCTTTTTGCATTGAGTCTTTACTCTTTTTAACGTGACGATCCTTTTTATCCAAATCTTCTGTTCCCCCCTCGGAAACCTTGGGTCTTCTGATAAAGATAATTGGGCTAGCTGCAAATTTGTTTACTTGTTCTTTAGTTAATTCGAATGTGAAATTAAACGTAGTAATTATTCCACCAACAACTGTCTGATCCACACTGCCCTTTCCTATAGTTTCTGTGATGGTTTTTAATGTTATTAACTCGCCATTTTCAAGTTTGAAAATAAACTCTGTACCTGTTGGCACCTTAACAGAAACATCTCCTATATAATAGAATGGTTTTGTAAGCAGAAGTCTTCCTTCTTTTAATTCAAATCTGGTACTGTAAAACTTGTTCTCATCATCAAAAATGACTTGCTTTTTATTACTAACTGGGTCTAGATTTTCTACGCACTTTTGCGCATTTGTTGATATGCTATAAAGACAAAAAGCAGAAATCAGAAGTGTTTTTTTCATGATAATTAAAATTGGATTACACAAATATAGAAAGTTAAACCAATCATGCAAAACGATATAAAATGAAATGAATTCTTTTAAAATAACACCTTAATAAAATATTCATAATTAGATATAACTTATATCAATAAGAACATTCAAGGCTTTGTAGCTTGGATTTTGAGCTCAATTTCTGCCTCTTGAGACAAGTAAGACCTTTATAAAATTATAAAATTGGTGCAATACTCATAGCAGCCAACTGGCGCCAACAAAAAGAGACACTTCAAATATGCAAGGACTACCTTCGTTAAGCTACCTTCATTAGGAGTATTGTGAAGGTGGCGTATTATCTATTTTAAATCATGGCATAGATTCTTTTATTAACTATTTGGCTATCCTTTTTGCTATGTAACGCCTGGCGACTTAATTCTATTGTATAGTAACACTTCAATTGTTTTCCAAAACAGTTCAATGATGGCTTTATTAGTAGTTTAAAAAGCATTTCCAGTCTTTCCAGCCTATTTCCTTATAAAAAACAATCAATTTCAGTTCAGGGAAGGACAAGTGTACGCTAATAGCACCCCACACTATTCCTATAAATAATGTGGGGCACAATTAACCTAATTACCTGACAACACAAAACTTTTGGGTGCGAACACCACTTGGAGTTTCTAACCTAACAAAATAAATGCCCTCTTCGAGTGTTTCAAGGCTTTCAAAAGTCCTGAATTGACCAGCAGGCTGGTTTTGATCGAGGCAAGTCTTTATCACCTTACCGCTTAAGTCGCAAAATACCAACTTTACACTGCCAGCTGTTGAGTTACTAAATTCAATTTTTGCCACATCATATACCGGATCAGCAATAACCTGAAGCATTTCCCCATTTTGAGATGCGAACTCGTCTATACCGGTTGCAACAGTACTAAACGCAAGGTCATCAATAATCACGAAAGCATTTGGATCAAGCCCGCCAAAATTTGTGCTCCACATTTTAATAGAAATATAAGCAGAATCGGAGTTGCCACTTTGGAAATAAGAGATCGGGGCGATGAATTCAGTATATCCGCTATTCGTGGCAGTTATCGAAGTATTAATGACTCCAATAACGGCACCGGATTTTTTCAGAGAGCCCGTAATTTCAAGATAGTTACCTGCCGTGGGAAAGCTGGAAATACACCACCCTCTGAGTGAAGTTGGTCTTCCTGCATAAGGAAATGGGTCACCTGTATCGGTTAAATAAGCTATTGGACCAAAAGTAGTGCCATTAAATAATATAGGTTGCATTTTCATAGCACTGGCACCACCATGACTATTACTTACTTGTGTTACAGGCTGAAATAAACCTGAATTGCTTGTCCCCCATTGGTCAGGATTTCCGCTGGTCCAGCTTTCAAAACCTCCGTTTGGAATTTGGGCTAAGTAGGTATATGCCATTAGAAGTAATACAATAGTTAGAGTTTTAGTTGTTTTCATGATTTTGTTTTTTGAGATTAATATATGTGTTGATTTTTTTAATAAGGTAGTGTTTATTCACCAAACTGTCCAGTATCCACCAAGTCCTTTTGATTGAGCGTCTACCACTCATCAACTAATCTTGGTTAAAGGTATTCATATGACAACTATAGATTTAAACTTTCTCCACTCATTCTTCTCCAGGATTTGCAAAACATGAATGACTCTTATTATCTCTATACAGTCTACACCTTTTCAATTAATCCTTTGTTTGTCACCTTAGCCAAAGAGATTCAAGTTCGGATACCTCTAACTTAATTCCCTTTTGATAGATAGGGAAGACGTCAGGATTCAATTGGCTTATCCTTGGATTAGTTGACCAAAAAAACAAAGTACAAGTGGCTTAATTTAGATTTGTAAACATTCGAAATTATGGGTTTATTAAACACTTTCCTATGAGGGTTTCCTGACATTTTCCGTCGGAAATGGTGCCCAACAAGGCAGAAATTGCCAAAAAACTTCTGTCGTATTTCGACATTTCATGTCGTTTTTTCGACATTTCCCTCAAACTCATCCTCGCATAAAAATCCTGCAAAGCTTATTCGTCGTTAACTAATAACAACTCATCTAAACAGTATGTTGATTTATCTCAAAATGTTAATAACACGCTCTACTTCCTGTATAATATTGCCTTAACAGGATATTTGTTAAATTAACTTTCATTTATATATTTTGCAGAAGAAAACAAACCAATAAAACAACCAACTAAACTTAAAAATTATGGAATTCACCGGTTACGAATCAGAAGAAATCACTAAAACAGAAGCCATTGCCTGGACAACAAACTATAGGACGGCAAATCCGAACAGCATAAAAGCCCACGCCTTTGGTAAAAACAAAATTGAAAGCCTACTCGCTCAAACAGGCTGTGTTGGTTTTCGGGCTTACCATGCTATTGATAATACAGGGGCCAAACAGCTGGTATTGGTTGGAATCAATGCGAACGGAGAAGATCTTCATGATGGTATTATCCTTGATAAGTCAGCCCCATGTCCTAACAATTGCGATGATTATAGCCCACTAAATTCATAAAGTGAATGAGTTCAGCACTTAGTATACTTACAAGATGCTCTGTGCTAAGTACTATTGTACCTTTACTTACCTATCTGGCCCGGCTGCGCAAACTTAACAAACTACTTAAGATACTTTTAGCGTATCTTTTTGTTTCTCTACTAACCGATTTGTTCTGTTATTACGGGGCATTCAAATCCTTAAACCATTATGTAATTAATGCATTTACTTATTTTGAGTTTGTTTGTTTCAGTTTGATCCTAACCATGCGGAATGATAGCTTAAAACACAAGTCTTTTATCCCAATATGTATAGCTTTTACTCTTGGATTTTTACTCTCATTCATTTATTCAGGGAAACCAGGCCAGATAAATAATTTTGTAAATTGTTTTGAGGCTATGATTCTTATCATACTTTCAATTATTAACCTTTTCGAACTAAGTAACGACCTATCAACTCCAAATTTATTTCAGTATCCCTTTTTCTGGCTCTTAGCAAGTACTTTACTCTACTTTTCAGTTGTTTTGTTTGTATTTATTTTCTCCGGGTACATACTTGACCCTGCGGCAAGTAAACCTGTGAAATACCTTTGGATAATCCACAATTCTGCCCATATATTGTTCAATTTACTTATTGCTGTAAGTATAATTCTATGGAAAAAGATCAAGGTATAATTTCGGCGGTTTTACTTGGAGCGGTTATTATGCTACTGCTTTTTGTTCTTGTCATCCTACTCGTTTTGAATCACCGTAGAAAATATCTTGTACAACAAAATCAACTCCAACTCATCAAGAATGAAAAGGAACTTGAAACCATTAAAGCTATACTAAATACCCAGGAGACAGAACGTAAAAGAATTGCCCAGAACCTTCATGATAGCGTTGGTGCTGATCTATCAGTAGTTCAATTTAACCTCACAAGGTACATACACGAGTTACAAAATACCAAATGCAATATACAACCACTTGCAGAGGAAGTTGGTGCATTAGAAACTACGATTCAATCAATTCGAGACATTTGCCATGATCTTTATCCTCTGACTCTAAAAAGATATGGCCTTATCGAACGTATTAAGCAATCGGTGCAACGCATAAATGAGTCCGGTAGAATAAATTGCACCTATTTTAGTTCAATTGATGAATCTCAACTGCCATTCAGAAACGAAGAGAAATTAAACATATTAAGAGTATATATGGAGATCATGAACAACATTATCAAACACTCTGCAACGCAAAATCTAAAAATTACTCCCAGCATCAATTCTAATCTATTTATGCTGGATTTTGAACATGATGGGATACCCTTTACAGATTCAGACGCTACAAACAAGATTATGGAAGGAAATGGTATCGGGTTAAGCAGTATTTTAAACCGAACAGAACTGATGGGAGGCCGTATTTCATATTCCAATGAAAATGGCTTTTCAAAAATCAAAGTTTCTATACCTTCATAAAATGAATGATAAAATTAAAATAGCCATTGCCGATGACCACACCCTTGTTTGCCAAACCTATGCCAGAGCCTTGGAAACTGACAAGCGATTTAAAGTTGTTGGAACAGCAGAAAACGGCAAGGGTTTGATTGACATTATTGAAAAATATAAACCCGATGTCATACTACTTGATCTCCAGATGCCTGAAATGGATGGATGGGCTACCTTAGACTACATTCAGGAGAACAAAATAGAATGTAAAATAATTATAGTAAGTATGCATTTGGAAACAACTTCTATAAAAGACCTGACTTCCAAAGGAGTAAGAGGCTTTTTACCCAAAAACACCGACTTCATTACCTTAATTAACGCAATACATGAAGTAAACAATCTTGGCTATTTTTTCGATAAAAAGATAAACCTCGGTATTGTAAAAGAATTAATAGCGGCCAAAACAATAAACCCTACTTTCAAGTCAATCCATTTAACGGAAAAAGAAATACAAACTCTCATACTTATCTGCAAAGACAAGCTAACCAAAGAAATTGCTTCAGATATGCATGTTACCGACCGAACCATAGAGAGATATAAGACCCATCTTTATGAGAAAACCCGAGCCAAAACATCAGCCGGCTTACTGTTATTTGCCTTGAAAAATAATTATTTCGATTTGACTTGAACCGCTTTTCGCTAACTCAATTTCAAGTTTAAAAAAACCTTTCGATACATTTCGTATTCCGACATGTTTTGTCACGAATCCACTATTTTCTTTTCAAAGCTTAGTGTTTACTATTGTAATCATTAATTCCTCATACATGATAATAAGAAAACATAATACCGATACCAATGGCTGGCCATGGACTGAAACAAAAAAACGCGAAGTCTGGAACAAGGGAACCATCCTTCCATCGGTTAATTCAGAATATTATCGTGCTGACAAATGCAATAAGGTGATGCAGTATTCTGAGCACGGCAACCGAGATTCAATCAACGGCTGGGAAATTGACCATATCCTCCCTGTGAGCAAGGGAGGCAGTGATGATATTTCAAATCTACAGCCCCTGCATTGGAAAAACAATGCCGAAAAATCAGACCAAACCAATTGGTCTTGCTCGTAATAACATAAAACAATAAAGATTCATTGCAGAAAGCTGATAAAAACTTAAAAGACAAATTTACAAAGTACAAACCTTAGAAATAAAAAACCATAGGCACTTAGATGTTACCTTACAAAAAAACTTAAAATGAAAAAAGTATTTAAAGCAAGTTTGTTTGCATGCATTACACTACTCAGTTGTACAAACGTATTATTAGCTCAATCAGCCGCAAAACAATGCACAAGCGCCGTTGAATTAGGTGTAGGTACACACACCAATTTATCACAGGATACTTCTGTAGCTTGGTTTAAATTTGAAGCTATAACATATGGTCATGGCTTCAAAATAATTAATGATGAAAATAGAAGTTCATTAAAAATAAACAGGATGGATTTGTACTCTGGAAACTGCGCAACTCTATCGCTAATAGCAACAGATGAACTTTCAGGTTCATCTGACAGCATTCTATATTTTGAGGAAACAGAACTTTTGCCGGAAAATATATATTATTTGAAACTAACAAGATTTTCTACTTCAGACTCTATAAGCAATTTTAGAGGTATACTTAATTATTTGGGTTGTGGCTTGGTTTACTGGATAAACGGGAATACTATTCCTCAAAACTACTGCACAAATCTTTCACCAGGGCCACCAACTGCTGGTTCACAATGTACCCTTGTAATGTGTTGCAGTTCAACTTTAAATGTTCAAACTGTATCAAGCGGGAACATAAACCTTAACCCATTCACGGTGTGGGTTATCCCTAGTGGAACCAATGCTCCGTATTCTGTGAACTCCTCAACTGTACCCAACACGCCTATCAGCATTCCTTTTAATTATGGCTATGGAGTCCCTTACACCATATCTCAATTTCACCCTAACAACTATGATCCTTCATGTGGAGAATTGGTTGTAATTCCTGTATGTAATCCCGGAACACCAACACTTTCTCCAAATCCAGCCTGTGTTGGTCAACCGGTTTGCGTAACTTTTACAACACCTTATGATCAAACTTATTTAACTATGGGTACAAGCAATTGTTACCCTCAACCAAACAATAGTTATTCCTGTTCTCTTTGCAACACGTATACCAGTTCAGGAGCATATACATTTACTTATGCAACTGGATTCGATTTTAACATAGACCCTGATAATGATTGCCGCCAAGTGTACTCGCATACCATAAACGTTCAGAGCTTTAGTGCCGCATTTACTTTCACAAACAATTGTAGCAATGAAGCGTATTTTACAGCCTCACCAATTTGTGGAGGCTCGAACCCCATGTATACATGGAATTTTGGAGATAACACAGGTAACATTCCAACATATGGTTCTAACATTACACATGCATTTCCTACCTCTTCTGTGCCAGTGGTGTATACTGTTCAATTAACAGTTAACAATGGTACAAACACAAGTGTAATTAGCCAAACTGTATTAATTTCAGGCGCGGCCAGCGCCCAAATAACGGGGCCTGCTTCACTCTGTGGCACAGTCACCACCGGTCAATATTCGGTAACAGCCAACCAATCAATCACCTCCATAACCTGGGCTGCAACCAATGCAACAATATCAAGCACGGCTTACAGCACAGCTGTAAATATTACTTTCGCCAATACAGCCACCACAAATGTGGTTACCGCTACTGTTGTAACTGCGAATGGCTGCACAACAACAGTTACCTACTCAGTTTACCCTTGCTGCCCTATACCATCAGAAGGGTATGTATTAAATGATTATGTTGGACCCCCTATCACCACACATTCAGGAAACATTGTGGTAACAGGCACCATTGTGGTGGGCTCAAGCTCTCAACTTCATTTTGGTAATGCCAGTGTCTATATGGCTCCGAATGCAAGAATTGAAGTAAGCGGAACAGGTACTTTACTTGTAACAGATAGCTATATACACGGCTGCGATTACATGTGGGACGGAATTTATCTGATGGGTAATAGTAATATACGTTTTGATGAGGTGTATGTTGCTGATGCACAAAGAGTAATTATAGATACTTTAGGGGCTAATGATATCAACCTGCGCGATTTTATTTTCTTTAAAAATTATAAAGGAATCACTTTAAAAGATCCATCAACAACGAACGCCTTTAATGTTGAATATGGAATTATCACCGCGGCACCGGTTCCAGTTGTCTTTCCTCTAACAGCTTCTTATACCTCAAGCACCACCATTGGCGGTTATAGCAAAACGTATTTAGCAACACCCTACAACACCAAATATTCTTCAGTAGGCATAGAATTGTTAGATACAAGATTAACAAACACTGTCTCCGGATTGGATAAACGCCTGCCAATTGACAGAATTTTATTTGATAAACTGGAGTGGGGTATAAAATCAATGGGCAGCCACGCACAAATAACACGATGCAATTTTCAATATGGAAACCCAGTATCTATGGCTCGTTACAATTGGACAGCCATGGGTGGAATATACATTGGTTATCCCCCTGATGGCATTTTAGATTATACAAATCATACCAATGACATTTATGTAGGTGGCACAGGAGGGAAAGTATGTTTATTTAAAGAGAATAATTATGGCATTCTTGATGAAGCACCTGCCCGATTAATTGTAGATCAAAATGAGTTTACAAGCCACAGCTACGGTGTTCATGTGGTTAACAATTGGATGGGTGAATCGGTGCAAATTAAGAAAAACGCTTTTTATGGGAACGGTTATTTTAGCGGTCATCCGGCCACGGCAATTGCAATGCTTAATAATTATGACATAGATGCATTAATTGAGGAAAACTTTATTTCAAACTCATCCGCACTTGGCACCTTTGCAAGCAATTATGGGGTTCGATGCTCTGAGTTTTCACCCTTTGTAAATGCTCAATACACTGTAACGGAAAACGCTATTTCCGGCCATTATAATGGTGTTTATTTCGGCCAAACCATTGGTAGTTTAGCGCACAACAATACCATTACCATTCGACCAGATTTTGCCGGTGTGTATAATTTTCAACAAGGCATTTGTGCCAGTGCCTGCCAGTCCACTGATATTTGGGATAATATCATTAGCAGTACCAGCAGTAATAGCGGGCACGCCAACGATTGGGCCGCTCATCAACATGGTATTTTAATTGATTATTCGTCCTTATCATCTGTGCGTTGCAATAACATACAGGAATTTCCAATAAGCATGAAAGCCCAGGGCATTTGTTATACTGCTGCAGGTGATGGCTTCAGGGGCAATTACACAGGCAATGCACGCTTCGGTTTTTGGTTGGATAATTATGGGGAAATTGGCGACCAATTCTATACTTCAGGCACCAGCACAGTGCAGTTTGCTTCAGACAATGAATGGCATAACAATACCCTATACACCTATTCAAGTATGTTTAGTAATCAAACAGCGGGGCCAAATATTCAAAATTCGCCTGCAAAATTCCATACAAGAAGTTATTCGCCATATGAAATACCAAGTAACATGGCAGGAGCTTCTCAAGCGCCAGCTCCTACTTCAAATAATTTGTTTGGTACCAATAATTCAACATTCACTTCCGTTTGCGACGCCCACAATCGACCGTTTACTATTCAGTATGCAAATGACATCGCTAATGATGAAATTGAGTTTGAAGAAAATGAAAGCAACCTCATCAAACTAACACGCCGCGTATTGTATAGAAATATTTTACTTGAAGAGGTAGAAGTGGAGGGGGGCTCTGCTATTGAAGATTTTATGGAGCTGGAAAGCACTCTTTCCATAGGCAAATACTTTGCAATTGAAGACAAAGTAAGATCGGTTTACGCTTCCACCAGCACCAGTGAATTTATCAGCAACTATAACGAAGCGGTCAACTTATTAGTAGAAGCACCCCTTAACGATGAGCAGGATGAATTACAAAGAGAAGTGGATTGTATTTATATTGGCCAGATTGTAGGTGACGGTGAATTGAGTGACGAGGATATTGAACGCCTAGAGACCATTGCGGAAATCTGCCCGGCTTATGGCGGCATGGCAGTCTTACAAGCCCGTAAAATGCTTTGGCCTTATACAGGAGAACTATACACCAACGAATGCGAACTACAAGGGGTGGAATATAGTTTCGGTGAAAGGAAATGGAACTCAGAACTGAACAACGAAAATGAAATACTATCAACAATTCAACGTGAATCATTGATTACTGTTTACCCAAATCCTGCTCAGGATTACATTGTAGTGGACATGCCAAAAATTGAAGGCACCGTTATCGAAGTTTATGATTTAAGTGGTCGTAAACATATACAGGAGAACCTTAATACAACAAACCGAATTGAAATGATGGTGTTAGAGAATGGGGCTTACCTTTACAGAATAAGTAAAGATGGGAAACTCCTGAAAGTTGGCAAATTGATTTTAAACCGTTAAATTGTAACTTTACCATACTTTGCTAATTGAGCAAGGTATGGTAATTTCTATTTTACACTTGAAAAGATTAATTATAGTTGCCTTTTATTTTGTTCAATTCTATGGATTTGCTCAAACAAACCTGATTTTTAAACCGAGTTTTGAAGAACCTTATCCTGATCCTAACTCTCAAATTAATTGGGCATGGATTCCAACAGGAACGCCTGATCACTATAGTTCCATTTGGGCTCCACCACCTGGTTCATTTTGGGGCAGCCCGCTGAACTCTGCTGGTTATCAGTTGGCTAGATCAGGAAATGCTTACATGGGGATTATAACGAATATTAACCATCCGGATGATTCCACTTTTTTATATAGTGAACATTTTAGAACAACCCTTGAACAGTCATTAAAAAGCAATACTTGTTATTTAGGTGGTTTGTATTTTGTTAATGGCAATTACAGCAAACGCTTTGCAAATCGTCTAGGTATTTATTTATCTGAGAACTTGCCGACATCAACATCAACACTTGAAACACAATTCAATGGTGCCCTAAAACCTCAAATCGAATTGGATAGCAATCAATTTTATACCGATACTCTAAATTGGACCTTACTAAGTGGTGTTTTTAAAGCAAAAGGAGGGGAGAAATATGTGGTTTACGGTAATTTTTATATGAAGGATAGAACTAAATGGATACCAAAATCTCCCTTAACATTATCCGTAAATATTCCAGGATCATTTTATTTAGATACAAATTACGCCTATGTCCTAATTGACGACGTTTTCCTCTACGAAATACCGTCCGCGGCCACTTTACCCGATACGAGCCTGTGCCTGGGGCAAAGCGTGGGTATAGGTTTAAACAACGATACCACCACAGCTGTTTATAACTGGTTGCCTTCCACAGGGCTAAGCTGTACCAATTGCCCCAACCCCATTGCTGCCCCTAACAGCAACATAACTTATACTTTAACCAAAACGGTAAGGGGCTGTAGTACACAGGCCAAAGTAAGTTTAACGGTTAAGCCAAAACCAACGCTGAGTTTTAATCTTAGCCAAAATAAATTTTGTGTGAATAATGCCACTTTGCAGTTACAAGGTTCCCCATCGGGGGGAAGCTTTTCGGTAATAGGTCCGGCCCATACATTGGAGGATGATTTGTTTAGAGCCACTCAGCCTGGGCTTTTTCAGTTTCAATACCACTACACAGATGATAAATCTTGCAGCAACAGCAGTGCATTTCAAAACCTGTGGGTTTACCCATTGCCATTGAAGCCTGAGATCAATAAAAAAGACTCCTTACTTTGTGTGAGCCGTGGTGCAATCACTTTAAGCGCCTCACCCACAAATGGCTTTTATAGTGGAGAAGGCATCAGTGGACCGTTATTTAAACCTAACAAACCCGGCAGCACAAGTGTTTACTATACGGTCAGCGATAACAACAACTGCAGCAACAGCGATACACTTATTATAAAAGTATTGGATTGCGCCCAAGGACAGTTT
>JAEUTN010000008.1 GCA_016787895.1 Bacteroidia bacterium | reverse complement strand
GCGCTGTATTCCCTCATTTTGGCAGAAATTGTACAAAAATTATTAATATCTTAGCTTTCCTTTTTATAGACAGGTACTTATGCAAAAATCATTACTCTCCTTCTCGTTGTTTTTGGCTCTTCTTTTCCTTGGAAACCCTTTGTTTACGCAGGTTACAAGCAAGGGATGGTTTTCTAAAGCGCATTCCGTCGATTCATTAGCGGGTTTCGACGAAAAATATTACAGACAAATTGCTGTTGAGGAAGAATTATCAGCGGATGCCATAGAGCAATTTATAACATTGCAAAAACGGGTATTTATTGATCTCAAATATCAGCTAAAAGCTTATTTCGAAGAGCCTATTGACCCCAACTCGGAGGAGTACAAACAAAAGGTAAAAGACCAGATGCTAAATCCCTTGATAGAGGGTAAACACATAGGAGGTGGCAATGTAGTGAACGCGGCCCCTTGCGTGAACGAAGGTTTTGAGCTTAGTAATATGACGGGATGGAATTATTCAGCCGGTGTTAACGTTAATTCATATGCATATCCTGCCACTCCAAATGTAGTTACCTATCCTTCTTCTTCATTGCAGATTGTAACCACACCAACTACTGATCCAATAATTGGAGCCATTTCAAACTCTCCTTTTTCAGGCAATAAGGTTGTGAAAATAAGCGACAGTTCCCCGAATGGCCGAGTTCAGAAGATTGATCAGACATTTCCTGTTACCTCAACAAATTTTTTGTATGAATTTGCTTACCAGGCGATAAGCCTTCAAAGCCCTCACACTTGCTCACAGCAGCCCTATATGAGAGTGGTGCTTAAAGATTTTGTGGGAAATATATTGTCATGTCCGAACTTTACGTTTGCCACACCTAATCCAACGGCGGTTTGTTCAACAACCGGAATCACAACCTGGTCATTATCGGGAGGGGTTTACAGAAACCCAACCTGGCAGAAATATTCGATAGATCTAACAAGTTATATAAACTCAACTATTACTGTTGAAGTGTTCTTGTCAGACTGTGTCCCCACAGGGCATTATATGTATGCTTATTTTGACTCTAATTGCAGCGAACTTGGCATTACACTTAATGGCACAACGTTTATATCTGCCCCATCTGTAACAGTAAATGTAGCTGCCCAATGCGCTACTACAGCCACACTAACTGCACCAAGTGGCTTGGGCCCTTATTTATGGAACGGCCCCGCGGGAAGCGGCATTATCAGCAATACCAACCAAACCATTTCAAATACCGTGGCCGGGGATTATACCCTGAGTATGAATCCGCCGGGGTCCTGTTTACCGATTGTGCGTGTAATTAAGTTGAGTTTCCCGCCTCCTACCACCATTACTGCATCTCCTTCTTCAACCATATGCACCAGTGGCTCTAACACGGTCACCACCTTGTCGGCCTTTGGTGCTGCTTCTTATACCTGGCAGCCGGGAGGTCAGACATTAAACATCATCAACGTGAGCCCTACCGTTACCACCATTTACACGCTTACGGCAAGAACGGGGACCTGTGTTGGAGAATACACTTTTCAGGTGACCGTAGCTCCAAACCCCAACCTGGTGGTATTGTCGAGTAACCTCAGTTTATGCCCGGGCCAAACCGCTACACTTTCTGCCAGCGGGGCCAATACCTATTCCTGGCTGCCACCGAACATTACGGGCTCTTTGGTTACCGTAACGCAAACCTCAACCACCACCTATACCACCATTGGCACATCAACCGATGGGTGTATAAGTACAGCTACAACAGCCATTGTGCAAACCACGCTTCTGCCGGCTGCAGTGATTCAAATAGCTGGCCCTGTCGGCACAATTTGTCCCGGCACCCCGGTTACATATGTGGCTTTGAACGCCAGTACCTTTACCTGGATGCCGACCGGATTTGTTGGTAATCCGGCTGTGCTCACACCCACAGCCACTACGGCCTATACTGCCATTGGTTCATCGGGCAGTTGTACCAATTCTGCCGTATTTACGGTCACGGTCGATCCCGGCCCAAGTATGACGGTGACATCCAGTCCAACCATAATTTGTCCCGGAGGAAGCGCCACACTCAGCGCTGTTGCTCCTGCGGCGCTTGGCTTCACCTGGGCGCCGGTGGCCAGTAATGCCAGTTCTATAGTCGTCACACCTGCTGCGCCTACCGTTTATTCGGTTTCAGGGCACAATGCTTTGGGTTGTATTTCTACTTACACGGTTGAACCGATTATCAGCCCTTTACCCAGTTTAACCATCACTCCTTCCTCAGCTTCCATTTGCGCGGGAAGTTCAGTTGGTCTCACAGCATCCGGCGGAACGTCTTATACCTGGAACCCCGGGGCTTTGACCGGAGCAAATATCTCTGTATCCCCTTCTTCTAACACCACTTATACTTTAACCGGCGCCAATGCCGTGGGTTGTATTTCTACCGAAACGGTTCTGGTAACCGTTGTGAACAACCCTACAGTTGTGCCTTCGGCCAACCCGGTGAGTATTTGTATTGGCAATTCTTCCACACTTAGCGCAACCGGTGCCACAGGATATACCTGGAGTCCGGGAGGTTTGAACGGCACACCGGTAACCGTTAGTCCTACACTCACCACCACATACACCGTAAGCGGCAGTGCTCTGGGGTGTACCAGTTCAAGCACGGTTTTAGTGACGGTGCTCAACGGACCTACCCTTAACCCGGTGGCCAGCCCTACTGCCATATGTTTAGGAGCTTCTTCCAATTTAAGTGCAACCGGTGCTTTGGGTTATACCTGGAATCCGGGTGGCTCAACGGCAGCTAACCTGAATGTGAGCCCCTTAGTCACAACCATTTATTCAGTAACTGGAATTAATGCTATAGGTTGTTTAAGTACCGAAACGGTTCAGGTGATTGTTAATCCTTTGCCAAGTCTTAGTGTCACGGCCTCCAGTGCATCCATTTGCGCAGGTGGTTCTATCAGTTATACAGCTTCAGGTGCCACCAATTACACCTGGAACCCGGGAGCTTTCACCGGTGCTATTTTGTTTGATTTTCCTGTCAACAGCACAACCTATACCCTTACGGGAACCAACGCTTTTGGTTGTTCTTCTCAAACGTTGGTTTCGGTGCTTGTGGTGCCTTTACCAACTGTGGTTCCGGGCGCGAATCCGCCCAGCATTTGTTTGGGGTCTTCATCCACACTGAGCGCAACCGGAGCTACCAATTATACCTGGAACCCCGGCAACCTCAACGGCAGTCCGGTTACCGTTAGTCCAATCACCACCACAACATATACGGTGCTTGGAAGCGCAGCCGGTTGCAGTAGTTCAACCACTGTCGTGGTATCAGTATTGAACGGTCCTACATTAAATCCGGTGGCCAGCCCAACGGCGATTTGCCCGGGCTTTAGTTCCAATTTAAGCGCCAGTGGAGCTTTGGGTTATACCTGGAATCCGGGCGGCGCAACGGGAGCGAACATCAACGTCAGTCCTGCCGCCACTACGGTTTACTCCGTTACCGGCAATAACGCCATTGGCTGTTTAACCACTCAAACAGTACAGGTGCTGGTAAATCCTGCACCAACAGTGAGTATAAGCGCTTCCAGCGCATCCATTTGTGCCGGAGGTTCAGTAGTGCTTACTGCCAGCGGGGCAGGGGTATACACCTGGAACCCCGGCGGACTCGGGGGCTTAAGTGCCACCGTGACTCCATCTGCAACAACCATCTATACCTTAATTGGTGCCAATGGATTCGGATGTCTTGGAACAAGTACCATAAGCATATTGGTTGTACCTATACCTACAGTGGTTCCATCCGCCTCGCCTAACCCTATTTGTATTGGATTTTCATCAACCCTCAGTGCCATTGGCGCTACGGGTTACACCTGGAATCCGGGCAACATCAACGGCTCAACGGCTATTGTAAGTCCAACCATCAATACCAACTATACCGTTAGTGGTTCAGCCGCGGGTTGTACGGGAACTGCAGCAATCACCGTAAGTGTGCAAAACGGGCCAACCCTTAACCCAGTGGCCACTCCAACAGCCATTTGTCCGGGCTTTACCTCAAATTTAAGTGCCTCCGGGGCCACAGGTTATACCTGGAATCCGGGAGGATTGAGTGGAAGCAACGTGAATGTGAGTCCTGCCGCAACAACCATTTACACTGTTACCGGAGCCAGTGCTTTGGGCTGTTTAACCAGCAACACGCTGCAGGTGGTGGTCAATCCTACACCAAGCATTACCATCTCGGCTGCAGTTCCTTCCATTTGCGTGGGTGGATTTGTAGGTTTAACCGGTGGTGGAGCGGTAAGCTATACCTGGTTACCGGGTGGATCAACCTTATCTGCTATCAGTCCGGTAATTAATGCCACTACCACCTTTACATTATTAGGCACCAGCAGTTTATCCTGTGTTGGGCAAAATACCATTACCATTATTGGGGTGCCTTTCCCAACCCTTGTACCTGTTAGCACGCCTACAGCCATCTGTGCCGGTAGCAGCGCTACGCTTTCTGTAACCGGTGCCAGCACCTATTCCTGGTTCCCGGGCGGTGCAACAACTCAAACCTTAGTTGTATCACCCGGCTCAACGAGCAGCTATACGGTTGTTGGAACAGCAAGTGCCTGTTCGAGTAGCTCAGTTTTAACCCTTGTAGTGAACAGTATCCCATCGGTGACTGCATTTGCCAGTCCAATCGCTATTTGTCCCGGCTTCGTAAGTACGTTAACTGCCAGTGGCGCTTCAACATATACCTGGAACCCGGGTAATTTAACAGGAGCTTCTGTTACAGTAAGTCCTTTAGCCAACACCAACTATACGGTTAGCGGCACCAGTACAGCCGGATGTGTTAATGGAAGTACGGTTTCAGTTGCAGTGAACGCGGTTCCAAGCTTAACTGTAAATGTTTTCAGCTTAAGTGGTTCATATCTTTGCAGTGGCACAACGGCTACTTTAAATGTGACGGGAGCAAGTTCGGCCACCTGGAATCCAGGAAACTTAACCGGACTTAGCGTTACCGTAACACCAATGTCCACCACCATATACACGGTTACCGGCGCTAACGCATCGGGTTGCTTAAGTCAGGCGAATACCACATTAAACGTAAGTCCTACGCCCACCCTAAACGCCGGAGCTTCACCAACAGCTGTTTGTATTGGCAATTGTTCTACCTTAACAGCAACTGGTGCCAACTCGTATACCTGGAGTTCAGGATCAACAAACAGTACGGCAGTGGTGTGCCCTAGTGTTACTACAGTTTATAGTTTGGTGGGGGCAACAGGCACCTGCAGTTCTAATTTTACACTCAGCGTTCAGGTTAATGCTTTGCCGGTGCTTTCTGTTTCAGCTTCCAATGCCAGCATTTGCAGTGGCGCCTCCAGTACTTTAACAGCCTCTGGTGCTACCAGCTACACCTGGTTACCGGGGGGCTCAAACAGTACAAGTATTACGGTAAGTCCATTGAGTACCAGCACCTACACCTTGTTTGGAAGCAATGCAAATGGTTGTAGCAATTCTACAGTATTTACACTTAACGTCTTTCCAACTCCAAGTATCAGTATCAGCGCGAGCAACAATACGGTGTGCAGCGCAAGCTCTCTTACCCTTACCGCGATTGGCGCGGGCAGTTATACCTGGTTCCCGGGGTCTTTTACCGGCAGTACGCTGGTGCAATCACCAACGGTTACAACAACCTACACAGTTAGCGGAGATTTGGGTGCCTGCAATTCATCAACCACATTGCTGGTTACTGTACTTCCTTTGCCCAACATTACCGCAGTGGCTAACCCTTCGGCGGTTTGTTCAGGTTTTAGCACAACCTTAACAGCAAACGGCGCCGCCACCTATACCTGGCTGCCAATGAATACAAATGGAGCTGTGGTAACCAATCAACCGGTGGGCCCCACTACGTATACAGTGAATGGCTTATCAGCGTCAGGATGTTTTAATTCGGCCACTGTTGGTATAATCGTTGTATTTCCTCCAACCCTGAGCATCGCACCAAGCTCAACCGCTATTTGTACCGGCAACTCTGTGACCTTAACCGCGAATGGAGCGGCCAGTTTCACCTGGCAACCCGGTAATCAAAACACAGCTGCCATCGTTCAAAGCCCTACCGTAACGAGTTCATATACTGTAAACGGCGACAATGGTGGATGTGTTGGAACGCAAACCATACAAATTGTGGTGAATCCACTTCCGGTTGTCACCGCCAGCATTTCCAACGCCGTTATTTGTGCGGGAGGCAGTGTAACATTGAATGCCGGAGGCGCAGTTAACTATTCCTGGAGTCCGGTTTCACTCAGCGGTGCAACCATCAACGATACCCCTGCAAGCTCAGTCACCTACACGGTGCTTGGTCAGGATGCCAACACCTGTTTAAACACAGCCACTGTTGGTTTGCTGGTAAATCCAAACCCTACTTTAAGTGCGGTTGCATCAGCCACTGCTGTTTGTGAGAACGCCACAGTAGGTCTAACGGCAAATGGGGCCGTGAATTACACCTGGTCACCCATCGGTTTAACCGGCGCTTCGGTGAGCGATACACCTAGCTTAAGCATTACCTACACCGTTTTAGGTGAAGATGCCAACGGGTGTACAGGCACTGAAACGGTGGCGGTTCAGGTGATACAAAACCCAACAGTTATTGTGAGCCCTCAAAGCAGCACCATTTGTTCAGGCGGAACAGTTACACTTACGGCAAGCGGCGCAGCCGGCTTCACCTGGTCTCCGGGAGGCAGCAACCAAACCAGCATTGTGGAAAGTCCAACGGTTACAACCACTTATACGGTAGATGGTGATAATGCCGGACTTTGTTTCAGCAGTTTCACCGCGCAGATTCTTGTGAATCCGCTGCCGGCCAATGTAACGGCCAGTGTGAGTGGAATTATTTCCTGTGCCGGACCAACGGTGGATCTTTTTGGAGCTTCCACTGATACCAATGTGAGTTATTTCTGGAGCGGACCTTTGAATTATACGTCAAATGTTCAAAATCCAACAGCAGTAAACTTCTGGGGTAATTACACGCTCACCGTCACCGATAATCAAACCGGTTGTATTACCACAGTAACTGTGGATGTGCCAACGGACTTCTCTATACCAAGTGTTACACTCAGTTCAACCAGCAGTAGTATTACCTGCGCTATACCTCAGGTGACACTTAACGCAGCCAACACAACAACCAATGCAGGGTATGTGTGGTCAGGACCGGGAGTAAGCAGCAGTACCACCCAGATTATTACCACTACTTTGCAAGGCGTGTATACAGTTACCGTAACCGACCTCAGCAGCTCGTGCACAGGTACTGCCAGCATCAGCATCGATACCTATACCGATGTGGTGATCACAGCATCCATAGTTCCGGCCACGTGTAACGGAACAGTAAGTAACAACAATGGTACTATCCTGGCATTTAATTTCGGAGCGCTGGATAAGTTTGATTTGGTGAGCGGCAGCACGTATACCGGCAGCGCAACCTACATCACCGCTACCGGCATTCCAACAACCGGCATTATCACCAATACCCTGGCGAATCCGCAAACTACGGTGGCTTACACAGTACGTTTCTTTGACGATAAAGGCTGTACAAAAGACACAACGCTGATTCTCACTCCAACCTCCTGTGAGATCAACGCCTTTGGTTTGGCCAAATCCATTCCATCCATCATTACCAATGATGATGGCACCTATGACGTAACAGTAAAAACTGTTGTCAAAAACTATGGTACTGTTCCGCTTACCGAAGTCAATTTAGAGGAAGACCTTAACGCGGTGTTTGCTTCCCCTATGACCTTCACTGTGGTTGCGGCTCCGTCCATTGCATCAGGAAACAGCAGCCTTTCCTTAAACAGTTCTTTCGATGGCGGTTTGGTAACCAACCTTACCAACAGTGCCGGCAGTCAGATTGGAGTGGGAGTAACCGATACCATTCTTTTTACAGTGCGCGTGACCCCATTTGGTCGTTTTGGTCCGTTCTCAAACACCATTAAAGGAACCGCCAATTCATCTGCGGTGCCTTCTATGACCCTGGTGATGGCGGATTCTTCACAAAACGGAATGGACCCTAATCCGGATGCGGATTTAAACCCAATGAACAACAACGAGCCTACCGTGTTCAGTTTCACACCTAAACTTTTCTTTGGTTTAACAAAAACAGGAGAGGCGATTAAATCGGATAACAACACCTTTGATTTCAGGTATACCATCACCATTCATAACCTGGGCAATGATACCTTGTATAATGTCAGTGTGAAGGACAGCCTTTATGAAAAAGCCGTGCGTTCTCCGGCGAAATACACGGTTAGAACAGGACCTGTAGCATCCGGCAACGGACAAGTGCTTGTGAACAGCAATTTCGACGGCAAGAACGACGTACAGCTGCTTAAACCTGCACAAAGCAAAATGCCACCGGGGGCGAAAAGCAGCATCAGTTTTGTGATCAACGTGGTGACCGATTCGGTGAGTGTATATAAAAACAGCGCGAATGGAACCGCTATCAATTCGAAAAACACCTTGGTTTCAGATACCTCGGGTAATGGTAACAATCCTGATGTCAACAACAATGGGGTGTGGAACGAACCGGCCGACAACCTTCCAACGGTATTGGTGGTTTCCAATCCTACCTTGTTTATCCCTCAGGGCTTTAGTCCGAACGGCGATGGCATTAACGAAACCTTTGTAATCAAAGGATTACCGGATGGAGAAAATGAACTCATCATCTACAACCGATGGGGAAGTAAAGTATACGAAAGCGCTGATTACGACAACACCTGGGACGGTGCTGCCAACCGCGGAAGCAATGGCAACAACAAATTGCCTCAGGGTACGTATTATTACGTTCTCACACTGAAAGGCACCGACAGCAAGCCGTTCACAGGATTTATCGTATTACAGTATTAATCGTTTAAGAAAAATTGATTATGAAAAGAAGTTTAAAAAATAGTTCAGGATTAATTGCTCTTCTGGCGATTGTATTCAGCAGCACAGTTTCAAGGGCCCAGTACGATGCCCTCTTCACCAATTATATGTTTAACGAGATGTTCATCAATCCTGCCTACGCCGGAAGTAACGGAGCCATGAGCGCCACTTTACTTCACAGGCAGCAATGGGTGAATTTCAGCGGACGTCCGGTAACCACTTCCTTCTCTTTGCACGGCCCAATAGTGAATGAAAAAATGGGCGTAGGCTTAAGCATACTCAACGAAAAAATCGGGGTGCTTCAACGCAACCTTATATACGGGGATTACGCGTACCGTTTAAAAGTGCAGGACAAAGGCACGCTGGCCCTGGGTTTAATGGCCGGGGTCGACATGCAGGTGAATCGCTTTTCAGAATTGAAGGTCAGCGATGACGGTTCAGTGGATCCTCAGCTGGTACAAAATTCACCCAACATCATCGCACCCAATTTGGGCACCGGGGTGTATTACCACACCAAATCCTTTTATGGTGGCTTTTCCATTCCCCGTTTGATTGATAACCAAATGAATTTCAGTGGAGGTGGCGCGGTAAAAACTTCAAAAGTGCAATTCAAAAAAATGACTTATTATTTTACCGCAGGTAATTTATTCACGCTTACCGATGAATTAAAACTGAGGGCCAACGCCATGATTAAATACGTTGCGGCAGCCCCATTGCAGTTAGACCTTGGAGCCAATTTGCTGATCAAAGAAACCTTCTGGACAGGTTTGTCTTTCCGCACCGGTTCAGCCATCTCCCTGTTGTTGGGTTATCAGGTCAACAGCCAGTTTCTGGTGAACTACTCTTACGATTACGGCGTGAATCAAATTCAGAAATACTCCCAGGGCTCGCATGAATTTGTGTTGAGTTATTTGTTTGCCTATAAAGGCAAAAAAGTGGTTACCCCGCGTTATTTCTAATATTTTTATTGCGTTTATGAAAGATTTGAAGTTTGTTGTTTGTTTCTCTTTACTTACCTTAAGTTTACACGTGTTCTCACAGGTTCCGCCTGATTCCAGCGGCACCAAACCCCTGGCACCCGATACCTTGTCAGTCAAAACACAAGGGGATGAAACCATCATCACTGAAAAAGACCTTCAGTTGATGGACAGCCCTCCGCCTTTGGATACCTCGGCTGTTTCTGACGCTCCTGAAGTACGGGCGCCAAAACCGGCTGAGTCGGCAGCGCTTAAAAAAGCGAATCTTTTGTTTGCACAGCAAGCCTATTCTGAAGCCATTCCTTATTACGAAAAAGCTAAAAAAACCGATGCCGCCAATAAGCTCATCCTGTCTAATCTTGGGGAGTGTTACCGCCTGACCAGTAACATCAAAGGCCAGATTGAAAATTACGGAGCCCTGGTGAACATGGGGATGGCTGAACCCATACAGGAATTGTATTACGGAGAAGCCCTCATGGAAAACGGAGAAAACGACAAAGCAAAAGCCTTTTTCGAAAAGTTCAGTTTGGATTCCCGCGGAAAAGAACTGGCTTCTTCCTTTGAAAAAAACAAAGAGTTTACCAAAAACGCCGATGCCTACAGCCTCACACCGGCTTCTTTCAACTCCGACAAAAGCGACATTTGCGCCATCAAATTTTATGATGCCACAGTGTTCGCCTCCGCAAGAACCAAAGTATCCTGGATCAGAACAGAGCATGCCTGGACCAATTCGGCGTACTTAAAAATGTATGCCACCCGCAAGGATGGGAACGGAAAAGAAATGAAACCCATTTTGTTTATGGGAGATTTGAATTCTAAATTTAACGATGGTCCCATTTCCTTCACCAAGGATTACAACATGGTGTATTTTACCCGCAATAATGTGGGCAAGGACGATAAATCCAAGGAAGGCCTATCCAAGCTAGCCATTTTAATGGCTTACCTGGATGAGAATGGGTTCAGTGAAGTGGAAATGATGCCGTTTGATAATATTCAGTACAATTTTACACACCCCAGTATTTCACCTGATGGTTACACCTTATTTTTTGCTTCCGATATGCCCGGAGGTTATGGAGGAATGGATATTTACCGTGTGAAAAAAGATTCGCTCGGAGTTTGGGGCAAAGTAGAGAACATGGGCGATAAGGTGAATACCGCCGGCAGCGATGTGTTCCCGTATTTTTCGCCGGATAGTATTTTTTATTTTGCATCCAACGGTCATAGTGGTTTAGGTGGGCTTGATATTTACGAGGCCAAAATGAAAAACGGACAAGTGACACGCATTTATAATATGGGTATTCCTGTGAACTCTCAATACGACGATTTTGCACTGTACATTGGCGAAGATTTAAAAACCGGGTACATTTCCTCCAACCGCAAAGCCGGTGATATGGACGATGATATTTACGATTTGAGCATCCTTAGAAAAGTAAAACGCGGCAAGGACGTAACCGTAACCTTGTTGGACAAACAAAGCGGAGAACCTGTAGACTCTTTGCGTTTTACAGTGAATGGAGACTCGCTGATGACCAATGATAAGGGGCAGTATTTACTTTCGGTAGAGGACGATACCCAATACAGAATTCATTTTGCAGAAGCCGGTTATTTTCCGCTCAGCGACAGCTTAAACGCGGAATCTTCTCCCGATGAAGCCTTCACAAAAGAAATCATCGTAGAGAAAGACCCGAGAATTTCGGTAAAGGCCCTGATTACTGATGCAAAAAGCGCGACCTTGCTGGATAGTGTGACCATACGCATTACCGATATCAACACCAGTTTTGAGTACCCGGCCTTTGTTACAGGCGATTCAGGCGTTTACACGCTTCAGTTACCGGATAAACGCATAGGCGATAAACTGGCTTTTCTGATTCGTTTGGATAAGCCGGGGTATTTGCAAAGAACCCTTGTGTTTACCAAGGACATTACTTCGCCGGGAGTTTTAGACATGAACCAGAGCATGAGTTTTTCACTGGGCAAAATTGAAGTGGGCATGGACCTCGCCAAAATGATAGACCTGAAACCGATATACTTTGATCTGGGTAAATCCACCATACGTCCGGATGCAGCTACCGAACTGGATAAAATTGTACAGGTGATGAACGAATACCCGGGCATGTACATTGAGCTGGGCTCGCACACCGATTGCCGTTCCAGCGCAAAATCCAATCTGAAACTTTCTGATCAGCGCGCCAAAGCCAGCGCCGCTTATATTGTGAAGAAGGGCATTAAGAAAGAAAGAATTGTGGGCAAAGGCTACGGGGAGACCAAACTTTTGAATGCCTGCGCTTGTGAAGACAAGGTTATTTCTACCTGCACGGAGGAAGAACACAGCATCAACCGCCGTACGGAGTTTATCATTACCAAGTTGAAATAAGGCCAGACACCTTTTGGTTTTGTCATCCTTTTCCCGGGACGTCGGGCAAAGGATTTGAATGCAATGCATTTATAATTCGGAGAATTAGTTCGGGGTTTAAAGACACTTATTAGTCAAATCTGAAAAGTAGTTTTTTTTTGCCACCTTGTCTTGACACAGGGCAAGCGACTGGTGGGTTCCCGAACAGTCGGGATGAGAAGGCTGGCGGGAGGAGGGCAAAATCCGCCTGGCTGAAAGTCCTGGCCGATATAGCCGTTAAGGCCCAATTCAAGTCTATTTTTTCTAAGTTCTTTTGCTTGATCAAAAGAACCAAAAATCAAGGCTTCATAGAAATTTCCAAAAATCTTTGCGGCCTCAAGCTGACGAATTGATCATGTCCTGACGCCTCGCGGGTCAGGACAGCAATTCGTCTCCGCACATCCTTTCCTCAAAAGCCAAGACAATCACCTATATGTAATTATTTCTGATGCTTTTTCGGAACTCCTTTTGAGGCCGCTTCGATTTTGGAGGAAATTTCTATGAGGCCGACTCAGGTAGAGCAAGCCTTTGCTATGGCAAAACGCCTTTGCCAATTCTTCAGTACGATTATAACTTTTTTGTTTTTAAAGAAGGTCTTAACAACCCAAGATGTGTAGAAATGGATTGGGGATATAAAATAATTGAGAAGTTGGATTTGGTGTGAAGCCTAACTCTCCTCCGCCTCCACCTCAGCCCGGGTTTGTTTCCAGCGGCGATGGCTCCACAACCAATAGGCAGGTTCCTTTTGTATGTCTTTTTCAAGCAAACGGGTGATGGATTCAGTCACAAAACCATAGGCCGTATTTTTTGGTTCATCGCAAACAGGGGTAAATGAAATCACGTAACGACCTCGTTTCTCTTTGCGTATGGTGGCGTACAATACCGGCTGAGCGGAGTCCTTGGCGTATTTTTCGGTTCCGAAAGCCACCGCCGTTTCCTGGTTTAAAAACCGCATCCAGTAAGGTTTTTTGGCTTTGGCGGGCCATTGGTCAATAGCAAACAAAGTGGCGGTGGGCTGAGCCGGGTGTTCTTCAAAAAATGATTTTACCTCCGATTTGGAAATCATGCGGGTGCCAAACGATTCCCGGGCCCGCATCATTTTTTTCTCCATAAAGGGATTGGTAAGCGGCGTGTAGATAATTACCACCTGATGTTTAATCAGCGCATTCAGTCCGGTAAGAAAAAACTCCCAGCTGCCGTAGTGCCCGATAGCAATGATAACGGATTGCCCTTTATCAAAATACGCATTGATGATTTCAGGATTATCGCAGCGTATGTGTTTAAGCAATTGGCTCCGGGAAATGGTAAAACACATCAGGCCCTCAAACACCGTATCGCAGAGGTGTTTGTAAAACTTACGGCAAAGAGCGCTGAGTTCTTGTTCTGTTTTTTCAGGGAAGGCGTTCCTCAGGTTTTGCAGCACTATTTTTTTACGGTAGGAAAACACATAATACAAGAGATAATAAAAACCGCTGCTGATGCCTTTAATAAAAACATAAGGCAGGGAGGAGAGGGGGACCAATACCAGATAATAAAGTACAGGGTAAAGCATGTGCTTTCAGCAGGTTTGCGCCAAATTACAGAAATTAAGTCAAATCTTGTTTATCAGGCGATTTTGCGCCATTTTACAAGGGTAATTTAATACCTTTGCCCCCCTGCATGCGCCTTATTAGAGCCATATTTACTCCTGTTTGGAAACTTTGGTTTGCCCTGTGTTTTGCCATTCCTTTTTTGCTTTTGTTCCCCTTGTTTTATTTGGCCCTGCGTTTAAAAAAATACGATTTTGTGTTTCGTTTAAAACGCCTTTGGTCAAGGTGCATTTCCTACGGTTCATTTTTATTTCCAAAAATTGAGTACCGGGGCAAATCACATCATCTGCCAAAACCCTGTGTAATAGCGGGTAATCACACCTCTTACCTCGACATTGTGTATTGTCCGTTTTACACCCAACACACGGCAGTTTTTATGGGCAAATCGGAGTTGCTTAAATTGCCCTTGTTCAACATCTTTTTTAAATACCTTGATATTCCCGTGAACCGCAAAAGCATCAGCGATGCGCACAGGGCGTTCAGGGATGCGGGTATGTGGCTGGACAGAGGCTACAGTCAGGTGATTTACCCCGAGGGCACCATCAGCTCTGAAGGAAAATTAAAAGCATTTAAAAACGGGGCCTTTAAACTGGCCATTGAAAAGCAGGTGCCCATTGTACCGGTGGCTAATCTCAACAACTGGTGGTTTTTGCAGAACGGGGGCTTTTTTAAAAGCAACGGACGCCCGGGTCGACCCCGCATTGTGGTAGGGGAGCCCATCTCCACCAAAGGCTTAACAGAAAAAGACCTTGAGGAATTAAAAACAAAAGTTCATACCTTTATCGCAGCGGAACTGCAGGCATTTTATGGCAAATAAAATTGATATCAATACGGTGGACCAAATTGCCCACCTCGCACGTTTGGAGTTTGATGAAAACAGCAAACCCGGCATTATAAAGGACATGAACCGCATGTTGGATTTTGTGGATAAACTCAACGAGCTGAACACAGAACAGGTGGAGCCCCTTATTTACATGACACGCGAAAGTAATGTGTTGCGCGCCGATGAAATACAACACAGCATTTCTCAAAAAGAAGCCCTTAAAAACGCAGCTAAAAAAGACAGCGATTATTTTAAAGCGCCTAAGGTGATAGAGCAGAAGTAAAATTTACAACAGATTATTTTGAAAACCCTGAAAAATCAGAAATCTTATAGATCGGATTCCTGAGTTTTTACTTTCCCAAACTTACTCTTCCACAAACCAATAATTTGTTTACGAAAAATAAACAGAATCATGAGGTAAGGCACGGCCATGAGGTAAAGGATGCCTGAATTAAGACTGCGGGCCATGGATTTGGGATCGTTTTTCAGAGAGGTTTCAGCGGCTTCTTTGCACATGGCGCATTGCGCGAAAATATCCAGGGGACTGATCAGCAAAAAAAGAAATACCGCAAAGGCAAAAAGGTATTTGTAACGGGAGTTCATTTTCGAAAACAAAGGTACCATTTATAAGAATACAAGAAGGGTTCAAAGCTTTAATCTTGTTCAAGATCCTTCCCCCGAAGCCCCGGGGTCGGGATGACAAGGGTTTATGTCATGCTGAGGCAACGAAGCATCTTGTCGGATTCAAAAAATGGTAGCCTTTGCAAGATCCTTCACTGCGTTCAGGATGACAAGGGGTGTGTGAGGATGACAAAGGGTTTGTGTCATGCTGAGGCAACGAAGCATCTTACCGGATTCAAGGTGTATTAGCATTTGTAAGATCCTTCCCCCGAAGCCCCGGGGTCAGGATGACAGAATGGTAGAAGACTGCCGACTGCTACTGCCTACTGCCTACTGAAAGTTATTCCCCCTTAAACTCAGGCTTGCGTTTGTCCATAAAGGCGCCTACACCTTCTTTGAAATCTTTGGTGCCAAAGGATTTGCCGAATTCTTCGATCTCTACTTCAAAACCGTTTAATTTATTGTTGTAGCCGGCATTGATGACTTTGATAGCGGTTTTAATAGCCGTTGGACTTTTGGTGGTAATCTTGGCAGTAATTTCAAAACACTTCGTTAAAAGGTCCTCTTGTTTGGTGACGTAATTGGCAAGACCCCATTTGTAAGCATCCTGAGCCGTAATCATATCGGCCGTTACAATCATTTCAAAAGCTTTTCCTTTGCCAACCAATTGCGCCAAACGCTGTGTTCCTCCGTATCCCGGAATCACACCCAAACTCACTTCGGGTAAACCCAATTTAGCATTCTCGCTCACCACACGCATGTGGCAGGCCATGGCCAATTCCAAACCTCCGCCCAAAGCAAAACCGTTTACGGCTGCAATAATGGGCTTGCTATAATTTTCGATGAAGTTGAATATTTTAAAATGACCGATGGAACTGAGTTGTTTGCCTTCCTCTACGCTGTAATTTGCAAACTCTGCAATGTCAGCCCCGGCCACAAAGGCTTTTTGTCCTGAACCGGTAATAATCACCGCGCTGATTTCTTTTTGGTTCTCTGCCTCAAGAAGGGTTTCGTGCAACTCCTCAATGGTTTGTTTGTTGAGGGAATTTAATTTATCAGGACGGTTAATGGTTATAACCAAAACACCGTTTTTTAATTCGCATTGTATGAATTCACTGGTAGCCACCATGTTCTTTTTTTTGTAAGTCGGACAAATATAAAGGAATTGAAACTAAAACAAACCTAATTTATACACCTGAGGTTTAAAACTTTTGCACCGCAAATTTCACACTTTTTATTAACTGTATGAATTCAATTACTTTACCGTATTCCTTTGATTCAGGCCGGCAGCAAGCTTTTGAAATTCAAAAATTATTCTAACTCCCGGCGTTTAAAAACTTCGCCAGAGCATGGGCCATACTAAAACAGGATTGCAGCAAATACCCTCCGGTGGGTGCATCGTAATCGAGCATTTCACCAATGGCATAGGTGTTTTTTATTTTTTTGAGTTCAAAATTTTCATTGAGTTCTTCCAGGGCTATGCCCCCAACGCTTGAAATCGCTTCGCTAATTGGCCCCGTGGCGCTGATGCGCAAAGGAAAGTGTTTGATGAAATAAACAAAACGCTCCGCATTCAAAAAATCATCCTTGCTTAAATACTGTTTTAACAAAGCAAGTTGTGTGTCGCTTAAATTCAAGGTCTTTTGCACATGCTGAGTATAGGTGCCTTTGCTTTTTTTGCTTTGTAGTTTTTTAAATAATGTTGCTGTGCTCAGCCCCGGCTTAAAATCTATCAACAGTTCCGCTTCTTTTCCATTTTCCAGCGCCTTTCGTATATCAGGACTTAAAGGATAAATACCACTGCCTTCGATGCCAAAGGCGGTCAGCACCACTTCCCCGGCATGATGGCTTTTTCCACAAGTAAACACCGCGTTTTTAATGGCCTTGCCTTCTATTTTTGAAAGCAGTTGTACGGGCCACTTGATTTCAAAAGCGCAATTGCTGGCCTGAAATGGAATAATGGTGACACCCTTTTTTATAAAGTGGTTTGTCCAATCGCCTTTGGAGCCCGTTTGGGGCCAGGAGGCACCGCCAAGACAAAACACCGTGATTTCGCTTTGCAGCGTTTCCATACCGGTTTTGGTTTTAAACAAAAGCTCGCCGGCTGCTGAAAAGCCCATCCATTCTCTTGAATAAAGCACTTTAACTCCGCGTTTTTGCAGGTGTTTCAGCAGGGCATCCAACACCTGAATGGGTTTTATGCCTTTCAGTGGAAACACTCTTCCGCTGCTGCCCACGCGGGTTTCAATGCCTCTGGCTTTAAGCCAGGCCATCAGGTTGTGATTGGTAAATCCAAAGAAAGCTTTTTTAAGAAAGGAAGAAGGGCTGTAACGTTGAATAAATTGTTCAGGCGCTTCCGAATGTGTGAGATTAAATCCACCATGTCCGGCCACCAGAAATTTTCTTCCCGGGGCCGTATTTTTTTCATGGATATACACTTCAAAGCTTTCGGGATTTAGTTCCGAAGCCAGCAGAAGCGCGGAGGGACCGCCGCCGATGATGTTCACACGTTTTTTCAAAATCAGTATGCTTTGCCCATCGGGCCCTGAAAGATAAACATAATCGTGCAGTCCGGAAGTTTGTGCCCTGTTCGTTCTATGCCTGAAAAGCCTTTGAAATTGATAAATTCAGGGCAAAGGCTTACCTTTGATTTCTATTTTTTGCACATGCAACAGCTTAAAAATTACATCAATGGCCAATTGCTGGAACCTCTTGGTAAAACCTATATCGACAATGTTTCTCCGGCCAATGGAAAAGTGTATTCTCTCATTCCCGATAGTGATGAAAAGGATGTGGAACTGGCCTATGCGGCCGCCGCAGAGGCCTTTAAAACCTGGAGCGTTACACCTAAGGACAAACGTTCGTATTACTTATTAAAAATTGCCGAGCTCATTGAACAAAAGCTGGATGTTCTGGCGGCCGCGGAGAGTAAGGACAATGGCAAACCTTTTAAATTGGCCAAACGGGTGGATATTCCCAGAGCAGCGGCGAATTTCCGCTTTTATGGTACGGGCATCCTTCATTTTTCGGCTCAAAGCCATGCCATGGAAAACACGGCCATTAATTACACACTTAAACAACCGGTTGGTGTAGCGGCCTGCATTTCGCCCTGGAATTTACCTTTGTATTTGTTCTCCTGGAAAATTGCTCCGGCCCTGGCCGCCGGTTGTACCGTGGTGGCTAAACCTTCGGAAGTGACACCCATGACCGCGTACCTGCTTTCTGAAATATGCATAGAAGCGGGATTGCCTCCCGGTGTTTTGAATATTGTTCATGGCCTTGGTCCTAAAGTGGGAAATGCCATGGTGAGTCACCCTAAAATTCCACTCATTTCTTTTACCGGCGGAACGGCAACAGGCAAACACATTGCTTCAATAGCGGCACCTATGTTCAAAAAACTTTCTCTTGAACTTGGAGGAAAAAATCCCAACCTCATTTTCGCCGATTGCAATTACGAAGAGATGCTGAGCACCACGCTCAATTCTTCTTTCTCTAATCAGGGACAGATTTGTTTGTGCGGTTCACGCATTTTTGTGGAAAGACCTTTGTACGAAAAGTTCAAAAACGATTTTGTTGCACAAACCAAAAAAATGAAAGTGGGCGATCCTTCGAAGGAAGACACCCGCGTTGGGGCCATTGTGAGCAAAGGGCATTATGAAAAAATTCTCTCTTACATAGAACTTGCCAAACAGGAAGGCGGAACGGTATTGTGCGGAGGAAAAGCTTTCAATCCCGGAGGAGAACTTTCAGAGGGCTATTACATCGAACCTACTATTATTGAAGGATTAGATTACAAGTGCCGCAGCAATCAGGAAGAAATATTCGGACCTGTAGTCACCATCACTCCATTTGATACCGAGGAAGAAGTTCTGATGATGGCCAATTCAACCACCTATGGTTTGGCCAGTATGGTGTGGACCGAAAATCTCACACGCGCTCATCGCCTGGCCAATGCCATACATGCCGGCATTGTTTGGATCAATTGCTGGTTGCTGCGCGATTTGCGTACGCCTTTTGGAGGGGTAAAAGCTTCCGGTGTTGGGCGTGAAGGAGGCTTTGAAGCTCTGGACTTTTTTACCGAGCCCAAAAACGTGTGTATAAAATTACAGTAATACCCCTTTCCATTCCGGCCATTTGGTTTTGACGAGCTATTACGACATACTTGGTATTTCACAGTCAGCCGGGATTCAGGAAATCAAAAGCGCGTTCAGGCGTTTGGCCAAACTGTACCACCCCGATAAAAACCCCGGAGAAAAAGAAACCTTTGCCGGAATTTTAAGAGCTTACGAAACCCTGGTGGACCCCTCGCTTCGCAACGCTTACGACAGAAAACTTCGGTATCAGCAACAGCAAAACACGTCAGCGGAACGCGCCAAAAGTAAAACCTGGACCTTTGAAGAACGGGAGCAGAGAAGACGCAAATACTACGAAGAACACATTAAACAATACGAAAAAGCGCGTCCTGTTTACCAAACCCGGGAAAAGCCGGAAAACCCTTACAACGAATTTAAGTACATTCTTTTCGCGACTCCATTGGCTGTGGCCATACTTTTACTAATGTTTCAGCTGGCCCAAGCCCCCGATGAGGAGGTATTGAAATCGCCCCCGCTTGCTGCCAGACTTGAAGATAAACCTTCACACCAAAAAGATTTTTCAGCGCCTTTTGCTTCAAGCTTTGGAGGAGAAAAAAAAGATTCCAATTCCCAGCTGGCTCTTTTGCTCAACAATGGCATGGGACTGGATGTGGTGATTTGTTTGTTCAGAAAGGATAAATTTATCCGCTCCGTTTATTTACAGAAAGATTCGAGTGTGCAGCTCAGGCAATTGCCCAAGGGTAAATACATGGCCCGCCTGGCCATTGGCAGAGATTTTGATCCTGATAAAAAAGGGATGAAAGGGAAAGTAAAAGGTGGATTTGTTGGCGATGTGTTTTTTTATTTCACCAAAAGTTCGTTTACTTTGGATAAAGACAGAACCTTTGACCTCGACCGAAATTTGTACAATAGTTTAGTGCAGGTGGAAGAGGAGGTTTTTTTTGAAACAAAACCCTGATGATTAAAAAAATTGAACACATCGGCATAGCCGTTAAAAACATTGAAGAAAGCAACGCGCTTTTTACCAGGTTGTTTGGCAAAGCCCAATACAAGGTGGAAAGTGTAGAAAGTGAAGGCGTAAAAACCTCCTTTTTTATGCTGGGTGAAACCAAGGTGGAATTACTGGAGGCCAGCACCGAAACTTCTGCCATTGCGCGTTTCATTGAAAAAAAAGGAGAGGGCATTCACCACATTGCCTACGAGGTGGATAATATTGAAGAAGAAATGAAACGTTTGAAAAACGAAGGATTTGAATTATTGAACACCCAGGCGAAAGACGGAGCCGATAACAAACGCATTTGTTTTTTGCATCCCAAAAGCACAAATGGCGTTTTAGTGGAACTTTGCCAGGAAAAAACAAAATAGATAACATGGCCGATATAAAAATACACATACAAAATCCGGATTTAAGTTTCAGTACGCTGGAAGCACCCACCGATATGGGTTTAAGTTTAATGGAGATTTTAAAAGGAAACGATTACGACATCCTCGCCACCTGCGGGGGAATGGCCTTGTGCGCCACCTGCCACGTGGAGGTGCTGCAGGGCTTTGATGCTTTGCCGCCCATTACCGACGACGAATACGCCATGCTCGACACCTTACCCAACATTACACCTACTTCACGTCTATCCTGCCAACTCAAACTTAACGAACAAATGGATAACATTAAAGTGAAGATTTGGGGAGATGGACATTAGGTAAAGTAATCCCGCTGTTTGGGAGAACAAGGTCAAAAGCCAAAAACTGGTCCCAAGCCCTACAAAGAGTCAAAAGAGCCTTGTAGTCTCGATGCTTCGTGAGGGTTAAGTCGGAAAATGTGGCTTATGGCGACCCCGTGACAATCTTTTAATTTTCTCAGAAATCATTATCTTTAAGGAACAAATTTATCCAAACATGACAACGACAGCCATTCGTACCAAAGTACACAAATATATCGACGAGGCGGATACCAAAGTGCTCGAAGTTGTTTATCAACTTTTGGAAGTTTACCGTCAAGGTAATTCAAGCTTAATGAAAGTGGAACAGCAAAAAGAAATTCTTAAAAGATCAGCAGCGTACAAAGCCGGCAAAACTAAAGGTTACTCACTTTCGGAAGCTCGTAAACGGGTAAAACAGAAACTCTCAGTGTAAATTGCCATCCTACAAAATAATTCTGCTTGAGCAAGCAATCTCTGAAATAACTGAATCTTGCCGGTACTATAATAAAAAACTTCCGGGACTTGGTTTTGAATTTGAGGAGGAAGTTTTTCAGCTGCTTGCAATAATCAATGATAACCCTTCCCTTTTCCCGATAAAGTTCGCCCATATTCACGAGGCCGTTATGACTCGATTTCCTTTCGTGATCAACTATGAGGTTTTCGGAAAACAAATCATTGTATCCGCTGTTTTCCATACAAAGCAAAATCCCGTTAAGAAAAGAAAACGTAAATAAATTGGTACCAGGTCAAAACGCCGTGTCCCCTAATGACAGCATCAGGCCTATTTGCATTTTTCTACGCATTCAGCTCAAATTCTTACATTCGACAGAGAAAAATCTCTAGATTAGTCGCCATACTTTATTGGAAATAGCCGAACAGCATCGGGGGATGAAAAATAACATCATATATTTCGTTTTGACTTTAGGACTCCTATTGACGACTGCATTAGTTATATATTTCCAGATAAATACAAAACAAGGCCAAAACGATAAAAGATCCTATACAGTGACAACCTACGCGCCTCCTACTTGTGCAGACCCAGACTATTTAAATAAACTACGAGCCTACCAGACATTTACATTAACAACAGATACAATAGCTAACGAGCAGGCGCTTAATATGATGCGCTTTTACCTAAATAAACTCAAAACATCGGGTGATAGCTTAAATGGCGTTCATGTTATTATTACTGATAATATGCCTTACAAATATTATTTGAAAGCCGTTGAAATATTTAATGAGCTTCCTCCACGAATGTTTTACACTATACCAAACAATTTTTATGCAATCAGTTCCAGTAAATATCAGCAAATACAAGATTCAATATTAAAATTAAATAAAAGTTCACAAGGACACGAAATAATAGGAGTAGACGAAAACTAATTTGTTTTGCCTGGCAAATGGAGTATAATAATAAAGGCTCCAATGCCAAAGAAGGATTTTTCGATTTGAAAAGGAAATAAGAGTGATTGTGAAGATATAGTACTTAGCAGCAACCTAATGATACGAACGATTATCTTTTCGGTTATGATTGCGTTTTATTCATGTTGTGACAAGACATTGGAAAAAGTGACGATTCGTTTGCACGATAGTATCTGTGAAATAACTGTTCCAAAAATGCACAACGACGATACGCTATTTTTTTGGACAGATAAGTCTGATCATTCTTGTGGATTTTTAAGGAAGTATCGTTTGCAGAGCAGGTCTGAACCAATTGTCATGGAATCTGGTTTTGTCAAAACACTTTTACCATCAGCTAAATTTTTCCTGACCATTGAGCACTCGAGCTATGCAGAATGCGACACAGGGTTTGCCATCTTTAAAGAATTTCCAAAACTTATTAGCGAACATTTGGTGATTCCCCACACTATTGACAGTTCTCGAAATATAAGTGATAAAAAGCTTTTCATTTATAAATATATGCAGCCATTACCGGACACAGTTCTTGTCACGGATGCAGTTTTTGAAGAGAAAAAGAGAGTTATTCATTTGAAATTTGAGAATCGTATCGACAGTCGAAAACGATTTGACTCGATAGTCGATCAAATTCTTCTGGAGACGACGATACATTAAGCAGCATAACAGCCAAAGACATCCCCACTCTCGAAACACCAGAAGGTCAAACTAAATCATCAAAACTCCGAACTCTGGTTCCACACCGATGAGCTGAAGTTTTTATTAAAAGCAAAGGTGATGTAAGCGGTGACCCCGAAATTAAAAATGAGAAGATGGAAGAAGGCGGCCAACCTAAAACCGCTAAAGTAACCAATGGTTTCGTCGAGTGAAATTAAACCGGTAGGCAAAACAAGGGTAATAAAGGCCGTAATAAGTGCAACCGAAATAAAAAGATTCTCAAAATTCCTTAACGGCCAGGTGAACCATCTGCGGCTCCATTTGAGGGCTTGGCCCCAGCGGTGGATGAGGTAATAATTTTCATCCAGGGTTTTACAAAGCAAAAGCACTTCCTCCTCACTTTTTCCGCAAAGTGCCTGCTTACTGCCCAATACTTTAAAATGTTTGAGGTCCTTGTGCTGACTCTGGTTCAAAGCTTTGATTTTGGCAATGGCTTCAAAGGGAATCTCAGCGCTGTAAAATTCCGAATCTAAAAAGCGCAGCCGGTAATTCACACAGGTGGTTTTGATGTCCTTCAACAAAAAGAGGTTTTCCTTATCCAAACCTTCCTCTTCCAGCAAATCTTTTGCTGAATTATAGGCTTTCAGGTTTTGAAGAATTTTGCTTTCACTGAAAAGGTCTCGACGCAGCACCCGTTTGGCATCTTCGATCAGGTGCTCGCCTTGCCCCCTGTTTTGCTGTTTACTCTTGCTCAGCAATTCTTTTATGTTCACCGGGTTTAACATGGTATTCTGTTATGGTAAAGTTACAATCCTGTGCTCGAATTGTTCAAAAATATACTCTCCTTTTGTTTAGTCCCTGATTTTTTGAAGACTTATAAGGTAAAGGTCCCCAAAACGATTGAAAGGCCAAACACCCGAGAGTTTTTTTTCAAGCCCTTTCATAGCAGCAAACAATCGGGGCCATTGTTTCGGAAAATGTTCTTTGTAAGTGGGAGGCAAAAAACAACCCATGCCATGAAGTTGGACCAGCCGGTACTTTTCCCCAAAATGCCTTTTGATATAGGCCGAGGAATAATAATAGGTCATAAAAGGGTTCCCGTCAATTTTCGATTCCACGCCTTTTTTGTTGAAACGACGAAAGGCATAGGAAAAACGCCCCTTGAATACTGAAAGCCACTCCCAGGGGCAAAGCGGAGCAATCACCACCCAATGCACCATGGCGCCTTTGTTTATCTGCGCATCCACTTGTTTGATGACCGTGCTCAAATCTTCACTGCAATTGAGTCCCCCAAAATTGGAAAACACGTGATCGTATGTTTTTCCTTTGGGTAAGGGCGAAAGATCATGAAAGGAACAACGCAACACCTCAATTTGATTTTGCAATTGATGTCGATGTATTTTTTCCCTGCTTTGTTGCAACATACCTTCTGAATTGTCGGTAGCCATTACCTTCAAGCCCTGTTGTGCAAAAAAAACCGCATCCAAAGCGGTACCGCAATTGAGCTCAAGCACCTGTTCGCCGGCTTTCATATACGGTAAAACCTTAGCGCGGGTAAAATCCCGGTACCAGCGCTCCATGGGATTGCCGGTGGTGATGCTGTCAAATTTCACCGACTGATCGCTGAATGCTTTGCTGACCAGCTCTTCCTGAATGCGCTCTTCGGTTTTCATGTTAATCCGTCTTTAAAAGCAGAGATTTTGCATTCTGCAAGAGAAACACCTGCGACCGTGGTTCAAACTTCAGGAGTTTGTGTTTGAGTTGTAATTTTTTTAGGCGGTAATAGGGGCCAAGCAAAGAGGAGCGTTTGAACTGTCGTTTTTTGAGCTCTTCAATGGCTTTGTTGGTTCTGAAACTGTAATGCACATAACGTTGCAGCAATCGATAAAAATCAGAAGAATAGGTGCTGTTGAACATCATGTCCAGATCGTCGGAGTCGGTCCAGTTTTGTTTGTTCACCAATTCATTTTTCACGCGTTCGTAAAATTTAGTACCGGGCAGGGGATAGGAAACGGAAATGCCAATGTCATCCGGCGAAAGTTCCTCCACAAGTGCAATGGTTTTTTTTATGTCTTCCATGGTTTCGCCGCTGTAACCAAATTGCAAAAAGAAACAGGCTTTGATGCCGTGTTTTTTTAATAAGCTCGTGGCTTCTTTAATCTGTTCAACCGTTGTGCCTTTGTCCATAGCGTCCAAAATGCGCTGTGAACCGCTTTCCGCGCCCATCCACACCTCTTCGCAACCCGATTCCGCCAAATGGGCAATGGCTTCGTCTTCCAAAAGCAGGTCGGCACGACTTTGAATTTTATAAGGAATTTTTAATCCCTGTTTTTTCATGGCTGAATTAAAGTCTCTAAGCCAGCCGGGTTTTAATCCAAAAATATCATCAGCAAACCAGATATGATCAAAGTTAGTTTTCTGATGAAGGGATTGAATGAGTTCAGCTACTTTTTCAGGAGAGTGGGAATTGTATCGGTTGCCATAAATGGGTTTGGCGCACCAGTTGCATTTGTAGGGGCAACCACGGGTGGTAACAAAGTTGAGCGAAAAATACCCCTGGTGTTTCATCCAGGTGTTGCGGTAAGGTTCAAGGTTCACCAGGTCCCAGGCCGGAGGAGGCAGCTCATCCAATTCGCGCATTACCTGCCGGCTTTTCGTTTTAACGGTATTCCCATCCTCCCGAAAAGCCAAACCTTCAATGCCTGATTTTGAAGAGCCTGGTTTATTTTCAAGAAAAGCGATGAGCTCCGAAAGTGTTTGTTCCCCTTCACCAATTATTATGTAATCGGCTCCCTTTGCAAAGTATTTTTCGAAGTGATCGCTGGCATCGCTGGATGATACCACCGTTGTAATTCCTTTTTGTTTGGCCAGTTCAAGCATACGAAAGGTGGCTTCGCGCATGTTGGTAAGGCACATTTTGGTGAGGTAGTTAAAGCCATCATCATAAATGGCCAGCACATCAGGTTGAAACGTGTTGAGGCTGGACTCTATTTCTTCCGGACTTTTTGCAAACTGTATGTCTGCCAAAGCCACGTGGTGTTTTTGTTCCCTTAGCAAAGCAGCGGCATACAAGGGCGCCAAAGGAGGATAGGGTTTGTGCGTTTGCAGCTGTTTTGCGTCCAGCTCAAGGAAATAAGAATGCGTGAAGAGAATTTTCATTCGGCTGTAATCACACTAAAATTGGAAATCCGGCTTTCAAATTCCTGAAGCACTTTTTTCTGAAAGCCACGGGGGTGGTGTTTGGATACGTTTTTTTTACTCCTCATGTTGAGGTCAAAATCTTCTTTGCTGAAATCGGAAAACTTTTTTTCCCAGGTGTTCAGGGTCAATTTAAAAAAGCGCCGGTCGAGGGCATCGCCTAATTTTCCGGAGAAGCTCAGTTCCAAGAGTTGAGATAAAGGACGTTTGGGCAAATGGTCTTTTAGAAACTGGGCGTTATAGGCTTTTTTATTGGGCAGAAAATCTTCCACCCATTTGTTGTGTTCGAGGTATTTATCAAACAGGGCTTTGTTGCTCACCGGCATCAGGGTGCTGATTTCACAGGCCACAAACACGTTGCGGTCGGGGATTTCAAGCTGGTCGGCGCTCAAAAAATAATTCACACAAAAGTACTTTTTGGAATTAAACAAAAAGAGTTTTTTAAAACCAACCAAAAGGCTGCGGCACAACCAAAGACGACCCGGGCTGGTGATGATAAAATAATCCACATCCCCGTCTTCTTCGAGCAAACCCTTTGAGCAGGACCCTGAAATGGCTACGGATTGAACAAAGGGAAAATGAGAAATGAAACGTGCAAAACGGCGAATGGTAGTTTGTTTGGCCTGAAAACGCTGTTCGGCGCGCAGGCGTTTTTGTATGTTATTTCCGGAGGCGGTTTTAAGAAGATAAAATCCCGATTCGGAGCGTATGAGTTGCAGGTGAAGCAATTCATCAAGAGCGGAGTGTACTTTGGAATCTGATAAGGGAATGGAAATAAACTCGCAGATTTCGGTGAAGCGCAGGGGATGCTGAAACACATCAAAATAACAAAGGCAGGCGTACACTGCTTTTTGATCTTCGTTAAGTTGGGTGGAACGCATTATAAGTTGAATAAAATTAAAGATAGGGAAAATTCACAGAAGTCATTTGCCGTTTATCCAAAAATGCGGCACTGTTAATAAACAGGAAATAACATCAATGGAGCAGCACTTATACGTTTCCTGCAGGGCTGGATTCAATACGCAAAATAAAATTCCGTTCTATCCAGTTGTTCTCGGAATACACACTGGTAAAGGCGAAACGATTTTTTTTGGCATGGCGTTCTATCATCTGAAGATCGATGCCATCGAACAAAACCATGTACACCTGACTGCTCTTATGGATAAAGGTGTTTAGGTCACGAAAAAACCGTTCAAAATACTCTCCCTCTTCACCGCAATACCAGGCGTGTTCTGAATCGTTACGGGGTGTTTTTTTATAATAGGGAGGATTTACCAAAATAAGGTCAAACCTTTGTGCAGGCAGAGAGGAAAACAAATCAGAATGCAGGACATTGAATCGTAATCCATTCTTCAGCTGATTCGCTTTAGTGTTTTCACAAGCTGTACAGCTGATGTCGCAAGCCGTCACCTCTGCTCCCATTTTCGCGCAGTAGAGCGAAAGGATGCCACTCCCGGAGCCTATTTCAAGCACTTTGAGACCTTTAAGTGAAAGGGTGTCAAGAAAATGCAGCATGACTTTGCTGCTGAAAAAAAAACCGGGATGAAAAACGCCGGGCTCAACCATCAACTTCAAGCCTTTGTATCGGAAGGGTCTTTTTTTTCGCAAATACAATTTCACGAAAGGTTTGTAAAATGTACTCACAGCAAAACGAAGCCCTTTTTGAAACATCTTAGAGGTGTTTGAGGGGTGATAGGTAAAGCGAACACACACAGCGCTCACAAACCGGATGTTTGGCGGTGTTTAATTGTTTCCGGAACTCACGACTTTGCTCTGAATTTAATAAGTGTTCAAAGGAAGAGGCATGAATGTTTCCCAGGCTCTCGAGGAAAAAACAAGGCCGTAATGTGCCATCGGCCTCAATTACCGCCGAAACCCAGGGGGCATTACAGGGTTTTTCAGGAAATGCATTTAAGCCATGCATGGCCGAATAATACTTGCCTAAGTCCCTGAGTTTTTGAGGCGACTCAGCAATGCGTTTGTTTTGAAAATCCATGGCAAATTCCGTTATCACTTGTTCTATAATGGAATTCAGCTCAGGAAGTTCGTTTTTATCAGGCAGAAGTTTTATTCCCTCCTCTAAAACACCCGGAGTACTGTGATTGAACGCGGTGCTGCTCACATCGGCCGGTAAAAAGCTGAGTTGATTGAGTCCAAGCGACTTCAACACACGAATCATCTCCGGCCAGGCCCTGAAATTTTCGTATTGAATAACGGTGCGTGAACTGATTCTGAATTTAGGGTCCAGCGCTTTGATGGTTTCTATGCCTTCTTTTAATTTGGCAAAAGCATGGGGGATGCGGCGTATTTTGTTGTGTATAACTTCTGTTCCGTCAACGGAAACAATCACATCATCGAGGTATTTGACAATGTTTTCAGCGTGTTGTTTTAAACTCAGTCCAGTGGAAAGCAAAGAGATTTTTACATCCAGCGTTTTAAGCAGTGCACATAGTTCGAAAAATCCTTGATTAAGCAAAGCTTCTCCACCCGACATGAGTACCAGCCTGGTGTTCAGTTTTTGAATGGAAGCGAGCAGGTTTTGAATATCTTCTTCCTTAAGTTGTTTGAGGTTTTTGTTGTCCTTCCAGATGTCGCACATAATGCAGCGGCAATTGCAGGCGCTGTGCGGCATCAGAATCAGTATGGGCAAACTGCTGATGCGGTGACTGCTGAGGGAGCGGTAGCGTTTATAGGTATCAACGGGGTTGAAGGAAGCCATGCGTTTATTTAAAAACCTTCTATTTCAGGAAGGCGGTATTTCCATAACTTATGCAACACTTTTATTTCGTATGGAAAAGTATAAATGCGGGAATGATAACGCAGTGCACCCCAGCGACGCAAAAGATTTTTCTGCCAGGATTTTACCCTCAGGTCTGAAACCGTTGGATAATAGGCGTTAAGCACGGTTTCAAAATTCCGGATCTTATCAATCATGTGTGGTTTTAACCAGGGCGTGAGAGGATTTTTACGAAGGTCAAAGTTTTCCCATTCGGGAGAAATCCAGTCTTCGAGTTTTTCAGGAAAACGAAACCCACTGGCCAGTACCTTGTTGTACATGTCAGAACCCTCAGTTGGCACAGGGCTGTATGTATAAATAATAATCTCCGTGTTGGGATTGATGGCTTTCACCTGCCGGATAAAAGCAATGTCCTCATCGATTTGTTTTTCAACTTCTTCATCGGTTTCGGCCGGGGTGCCCAAAACAAAAGAATATTCAGGAATGATGTCGAATTGTTTTAAGCGCTCGGCAAATTTCAGAATCTGTTCCCCGGTTTGTGTGCCGCCTTTCTGCATTTTATCCAGCAAAGCGTCGTTGCCAGTTTCTGCACCAAAAAAAATCATCTTACAACCGGCTTCGCGAATCAGGGCCAGGGATTCGTCCTTGTATTTGTACATGGTGTCTATTCTGGCCTCTCCCCACCACACCATGTTTTCATTTTTAATGCGTCTGGCAAATTCAACCACGCGTTTTTCGGAAACAAAAAAGTTGTTGTCGTGAAACTCAATTGCATCGCCTCCGAATTTGGTTTTGAGGTAAAGAATGTCCTTATAAATTCCTTCAGCGGATTTGCCTTTCCATCGTGCGTTGTAAATGGGCACAACAGCGCAGAAGGAGCAGGTGAAGGGACAACCGAAACTGCTGTGGTAAGCAATGGTGTTTTTACCAAGATAGGTTTTGCCCAAATACCGTTTTATGGGATAAAATGAATTAAGTGTATCATAAGGCAGAGCCGGAAGCGCGTCCAGATCATAAAGCTCATCTTTTTTTGTTTTGACAATCTTGTCATTCTCCAGATAGATCAGGTTGTTGATTCCTTCAAATGACTTCTGTTCTTCAAAGGCTCTGAGCAAAGCAGGAAAAGCTTTGTCTCCCGGTCCGTTCACAATCACATCCACATAGCCCGAGCGCAAAACGGAGCCGGGTTGATTGGAAGGAAAATAACCGCCCCACACGATTTTAAGCTGGGGGTAAAGGTTTTTGAGTTTTTTTGAAATGGGAATGGCCTGTTTTAATTGAGGGCCGGGCATCACCGTGCAAGCAAAAACGGCAATGTTTTCTTTGGCAAAGTAGTTGAGGATGACGGTTTCGGGATCGCTCTCAAGATTGCCGTCAACAATGATGTATTCGTGAAGACCCTCAATGGAAGCGGCGATTTGGAGAATACTATTGGGTATCCGTGGTTTGTAATTTGCCGCCCTGGGATTAAAAAGTAAAATTTTCAGCACGACACAAGTTACAAATTATTAGCATTCAATTCGTCATCATGTAAAATTTATACCGATTGCATGAATGAATAAAACCAGAGAGTAACCTTTATGCGATGAGAACAAAAAGAAACAAAATCTCTAAATTAGGAGCAAACAATTAAATGTAGTGGAGATAAAGGAGAAGTTTATTGATCTCACCTATCATCAGGTGAAGGCAAAAAGCCTGTCAGAGTTGAAAGAAACTATCCCTTTGAACTTTCTATGGATGCAACAATGCAGTAAAAATTACGATTGGGTATCCTATAAATGCGCTCTGTTTACTGAGGAACTGGAAGAACACGATTACCGGTTAAAGATTCAAAACAAAAAATACAATAAACTTAGTATACCCGGGGATTTGCATAGAAAAATCAAACAGGAAAATCCTGATGTGGTTCTGGTACATGGTTTGAACAATTACCTTCAGGTGGTTCATTTGCGATGGGTGCTCGGCAGCAGGGTTAAACTTATGGTTCAACATCACGGAGAACGTCCGAGAGGATTCTTAAAAATGACCTTATTAAGGTTAAGTGCTCTTTTCGTTGATGCTTTTCTTTTTACTTCACAGGAAACAGCCCGGCAATTAAGACTGCCGCAAAAAAAACCTTTTCTGCTGATGGAGGGTTCAAGCGATTTTCAAGTGGTACCTCAGCCTGAAGCGAGAAATAAATTAAAACTACCTGAAAAGGAGATTATTTATCTCTGGGTGGGTCGATTGATTCCGGTCAAAAACCCCTTGTTTTTTTTGGAAGAATTTGTACTGTTTTTAAAACAACAGCCTTCTGCCCGTTTGTATGTGATTTTCCATGAGGAAACGCTGTTGGAGGAATGTCTTAATCTGACCAGGGGCCATAACACAATACATGTTCTGGGCAGGCTGCCCCATGAAGAACTCAGGGACTGGTATTCAGCGGCGGATTATTTTGTTTCGGCTTCCCTACATGAAGGCAGTGGTTATGCGCTTTGCGAAGCCATGGCCTGTGGATGTATTCCCCTTGTGCCTTCCATAGGGGCTTTTCAATTTATGACGGCAAACGGAGCCTGCGCTTTAATGTATGAGTCCGGCAGCCGTAAATCGTTGCAGGAAGTGTTAGCCAAATCATTGGTTCTTGATAAAACACAAGCCCGGAAAAAAGTTTTGAAACAGTTTAATGAGCAATTGAGTTTTGAAGCCATTGCCAAATCCTTATTCAGGATTACCGGCGCTCTTCACAAAAGCAATAAATGAATGGGCAGTGCTTTTACTTGTGATGGTTTGTACCGGGCGGTGATCAAGTTGTGACAGAAGCAAAGTTCTGGCCATGCTATAAAATTCAGGATAAGAATCGACCTTGTGCAGTTCAGGGTGTTTTTCGTTAAAGGGATCAAATAAACTCACCACGTGACAACCGGAATACAGCGCTTCGAGGAATACATTTCCGAATCCTTCGTATGCACTGGGGTGCAGTACGATTTTACTTTGCATCATTTCATTCAGCACCTCTCTGTGCTGAATTTCTCCCCTGAACTGAACCTGCTCTGAAATGCCGGATTTCCTGCTCATTGTTTCAAGGGCCTGTCTTTCCGGTCCATCGCCAATGATACACACCTTAGCATTCAGGTTTTCCTTTTTCAAATCCTGCACCACCTGTAAAACCCATTCCACACGTTTAAGCGGAATAAGTGAGCCCACACAAACAAAATCAGTATTTCTTTTTTTCGTTTTAAAAGCAGGTAGGTCCTGCACATACAGTGCGGAGGGTAAGATGCCAAAGGCCTTTCGTTTTCCGTGCTGTTCAAGCCGCTGTTTTAAAAATTCGGACATCACCAAATAATGAATCTGAGAACTGAACATGGAATGATATGGGTTGTTGTTGCCGGCATCCTGCCCCATGACCCAACAAAAATGAAGTAACTTGTTTTTTTTGGAAAAGTAAGAGGCAAGCAAAGCGGCTTCACTTGCAAAAATGCTGAGCACAACCGTAAGGCCATCCTTGTTTCTGTTTTTTCGTAAAGCCGCCCAGGTTTTAAGATAGAGGGGTATTCGAAAAAGTCCTTTTTTGTTTTTACCTGCCAGCGCCCACACCTTTAAACCAAACCAGGTGTACTGCCCGGCCTGAAAAGGATAATGCATGCTGATGACGCGGATGTTGAAATGCTCACGCAACAACTCCTCTTTTAAAAACATACGCAAAGCAGGCAGACAGGTACTGTCCTGTTCGTTCGCCGGAAAACCCGGACTTACCACAAGTAAGGTAGGCTGATTCATGTATGTGCCGGCATTAAATTTAACACGGTTCCGTTTGCTGAAATCATGCTTTCACTACATTAGCGAATTGTCAAATATAATGTATGAAAAATAAACTCCGGCTCTTTCTTCTTTTTCTCTTTGTTTCGGTATCAGGATGGTCTTTTATGTTTTTAAGCAACAGTGGCATTGCCGGATACACCGGTTCTCCCGGAGAGGCAACCTGTGCCAGCTGTCATAGCGGCGGGTCATCACCCGCTTCAGCCATCAGCATCAGTTCAACACCTTCCTTTTCAAACAATGAATATGTGCCGGGCACAACGTATACCATTGAAATTACCGTATCGGCCACGGGTTTCAGTAAATTCGGATTTGGATGCGAAATTTTAAACGCTTCCAACACCAATGCGGGTCTGATGCAAAATCAGGGGGCCGGGGTAAAGTTTTTGAATTCAGGAGCTAGAAAAAACGCGGTGCAAAATACGGGAAAAATTAACTCAGGCTCAGCGGTTTTCAGTTTTGAATGGGTAGCCCCTCAAAGTGGAGCGGCCACCATATACGTTTCAGGCAATGCTGTGAACGGCAATAACAGCAGTTCGGGCGATTTTCCCATCACCCCAGTTTCACTCGGGCTTCAGGCACAGGTGCCCATCGACCCAGTGTCCATTAACGAAGCCAGTCTGCTGTATGGGGAAATGAGTTTTTATCCTCAACCTTCCAATGGCATTACCCGCTTGAATTATTCCTTGAAACAATCGGCTCACATTGAAATCAGTATTTACGACCTTTCAGGAAAAGAACTGAAATTGTTTAACGAGGGAAAACAGGAGCAAGGACAACACAGCAAACTGCTGAGTTTAGATGAACTTTCAGAAGGCGTGTATTTTTTAAAGTTATCCGGCGAAGGCAAACCGCTTAGTCAAAAACTCATTATTGTCAATTAATCAAATGGTAGCATTACCTTAGTAGATACATGAAGGTATTGCTTGAAAGTCCAAGACTCATTTTCAGAGAGCTGGTAGCCGTCGACGCTCCTCTGCTTTTCGAAATGGATTCGAATCAGGAGGTGCACAGGTATCTCGGAAATTCTCCGCTTACAAACCCTGAGGAAGCGGAAGCGGTAGTTTTGTTTATTCAAAAACAATACCGGGAAAATGGCATCGGCCGTTGGGCCTTAATCGAAAAACAAAGCGGTGAATTTATGGGTTGGGCCGGATTAAAACTGGTGAAAGAGGAGATCAACGGGCACAGTAATTTTTACGACCTGGGTTATCGTCTGATGCCAAAGTATTGGGGCAGGGGATACGCCACAGAGGCCGCTAAAACATTGGTGAAATATGCCTTTGAAACACTGAAACTTAAAAATCTATTCGCCTTTGTGGATCCGGATAACAAAGCCTCCATCCGGGTTTTGGAAAAATCAGGACTGCAGAGTGAAACCCGATTTTTATATGAGGGGCAGGCTCACCTTTGGTTTCACATTTATTTGTAAATACCACAGCCCCTCCACAGGCCTCTGAAACAAAGGGGTTTGGAGATTAATGCAATGCAAATAAAAGTCCTGAAATAAAATTATTTCAAAATTTATTTGGAGAATTGAAAAATCTCCTCTTATCTTTGCCCCAGTTCTTTACCATCTTCTTATCCAGAAAGACTGAGGGATTTGACCCAAAGACGTCTTGACAACCCTTCGCACATAAGCGAAGAAGGTGCCAAATTCAACTCCGGTAAAACGGGGAAAGATAAGTTAGGAATATAGCATACAACCATTCGCGATAGTTGAAATGCTCTTCCGGCTTGTCGGGAGAGCATTTTTTATTTATGCCCTTTCGCAAGTCATTTTCCGACCAGGACTTTTGGATAAGTTGAACACAAGACTGTTTAACCAATTTATTCAAAAGAAAAATGAACACATCAACAAACATCTTACACAGCATTCCTGTCGACGAACTCACGGGCTCCATCGCCGTACCCATTTACCAAACCTCCACCTTTGTTCAGCAAAGTCCTGGCGTACACAAAGGCTTTGATTATGCCAGAAGTAATAACCCCACACGGAAGGTGTTGGAAGACCTTGCGGCTAAACTGGAAAACGGGGCCAGTGGTTTTGCCTTTGCCAGCGGATTAGCCGCTATTGACGCGGTGGTAAAACTGCTCAAGTCGGGCGACGAAATTCTTGCGGTTGACGACATTTATGGGGGCGCCTTTCGTCTCTTCACACAGGTGTACGAAAAGTTCGGCATCAATGTGAGGTATGTCGACACTTCCGACTTGAAACAAGTGAGCGCTGCCATCAATCCGCGCACAAAACTCATCTGGCTGGAAAGCCCTACCAATCCTACACTAAAAGTATCCGATATTGCAGGCATTGCGGAAATTGCGAAGGAGAAGCATCTTTTGTTGTGTGTGGACAACACTTTTGCCTCACCGGTTTCGCAACAACCTTTGAATTTGGGTGCTGACCTCGTGATTCACAGTGCCACCAAATATTTATCAGGCCATAGTGATCTGATTGCGGGATTGGTGATTACCAAAACAAAAGAGCTGGGAGCTAAAATTAAGTTCATACAAAATGCCTCGGGATCCATCCTTGGTCCTTTTGATTCCTGGTTGGTCATCCGCGGAATTGAAACCCTTGAACTGAGGGTAAAACAACATTCGCTGAATGCTCAGAAAGTAGCGAAGTACCTTCAACAACACCAATTGGTGAAGACCGTATATTATCCCGGATTAACATCACATGCTAACCACAAGGTGGCATGCCGGCAACAACATTATTTTGGTGGGGTGATTGCGTTTGATTTGAAAGAGGACGATGCATTGCTGGCGGAAAAAATAGTAAGCTCAACCGGTTTGTTTAAACTGGCCGAAAGTTTAGGAGGAGCAAAAAGTTTGATTTGTTTACCGGCAGAAATGACCCATAAATCCATACCCAGAGAAAAACGTTACAGTTCAGGAGTAAAAGACAGTTTGATTCGTCTTTCTGTTGGACTGGAGCATGCTGATGATTTGATTCAGGATCTGGAAAAGGCCCTGCAAAAAGCATATAAAACAAGTTTATTCACCGCCTGATTCAATACCATGAACACTAAAAAATTAAAAATCGGATTATTTGGTTTTGGCTGCGTGGGCCATGGCTTATACGAGGTACTGCAACAAACCCCGGGGCTGGATGCGGAAATAAAAACCATAGTAGTAAAACAAAAAAACAAAAGCAGACGTCTCGCGCCCGAATGGTTCAGTTACGATAAGTCGGAAATTCTGAACGACGCAGAGATTAACCTGGTGGTGGAATTAATTGATGACCCCGACGCGGCTTTTGAAATTGTAAAACAAGCCTTATGCAATGGAAAGGCAGTAGTTAGTGCCAACAAAAAAATGATAGCCGAGCATTTTGAAGAATTGCTGGAGCTTCAAAAACAATTCCAAACACCATTTTTGTATGAAGCGGCCGTATGCGCGAGTATTCCCATTATTCGTAACCTGGAAGAATATTACGACAACGACCTCTTGCGTTCCATTGAAGGCATTGTGAATGGCAGTACCAATTACATCCTCAGTAAAACGGCTTCTGAAAACCTGAGTTACCAACAAGCCCTTCAGCAGGCGCAGGAGCTGGGTTATGCCGAAAGCAATCCAAGACTGGACACAGGAGGGTTTGACGCCAAATTCAAATTGCTGCTGTTGATCGCCCATGCCTTTGGAATTGTGCTTCAACCGGAGCAGATTTTTCATCAGGGCATTAATAAACTCGGGGAACTGGAATTGAACTACGCCAGAGAAAAAGGCCTGAAGATAAAACTGAAAGCCAGGGCCTTCAAAAACGAAGCAGGGAAAGTATGTGCTTTTGTGTTACCGGAATTTGTTAGTAAGAACGACAAGTTTTACCAGGTGGATGAGGTGTACAATGCTTTACAGATTGAAGGCTGTTTTGCCGATAAACAGTTTTTTGTGGGCCGGGGCGCCGGGGCTTATCCAACAGCCTCTGCGGTACTTAGCGATATTTCGGCCTTGCGATACAATTACCGCTACGAATACAAAAAGAGGCAGGAGGACAATGAAATGGAAGCGTCTGAGAACATTTTTCTCAGGGTGCTTTTGCGCCACCCGAGAGAAGCTTCAGATGAAGTACGATCAAAATTTTTAGACACAGAGGAGTTGTATAAAAACAAGGAACAGGCGTATACCATTGGTATCATCACCCTGGCGGAATTACAAAGCACCTTAACTACAGAAGATGTTTCAGCTGTGCTTATGGATCTTCCAAATTCAGCAGAAGTGTCGCAGTACAGCGAGAAATTCGGGGAGATTGCATGGTTGCAGGAATGATGGGTTCATGGGTAAGAGAAGAGATGCGGGCCAGAAGGAACAAGGGGATTCAATGCCTTTGTTCCTAAGGCAGGGTTGCGCCGGATTTTTTGAATTGTTTTACCTGAAGTAAATCAAAAAGAGGGCAAGGAGATAGGCTTAGGATCAGAATACACTGCTAGGGTTTTTAATTTGCAAGACCTCCGGATATTTCTTCTGTTGCGAATCAACAGTGAAAGTCATTCAGGAAGGATACAAGGAAGTTTGAATAGTTTGCCTGTTAATTCCGGAGAAATCTATATTCTGAACTTTTTAAAAGCTAAGCTTGGAGGCATTGTTGGTTAATCAATTCACAATCGCCGAAATTTCTACGTGTGCACCTTTGGGCAAAGCTTTTACACCTATGGTTTCCCGGGCAGGGGCTTGTTCGTGAAAATAGCGGGCATACACCTCGTTCATTTCCTGAAAACGGTTTAAGTCGGTAAGAAACACAGTGCATTTAGAAACGGCTTTTAAATCAAAGCCCGCCGCTTCAACAATGGCTTTGATGTTTTGCAAACACTTTTCTGTTTCTGCTGCTACTGAACTGCTGTCCAGTTTTCCGCTTTTGTCAAGCGCAATCTGCCCCGACACATATACTCGTTCCCCGACTTTTACTGCCTGGCTGTAAGGCCCAATGGCGGCAGGGGCCTCCGTGCTCACAATAATTTTACGGGAAACGGCCTCTTGTTTTGAACAGTAAAGAACAACAAGAGCGATAAACAGCATTAAGATGATTAACATTCTCATCCTTCTTTTTTGGGATTGGGTGGAGGGGGTGATTTTGAAATTTCAAGTAGTCCTTTCACCAGCAAATCAAGATCTCTGGTGCTGGTGTATACATTGGGCGTAACGCGAATGCCATTCACGCCTTCATGAATAATGGACACCGTATGAATCTTATATCGCTCGAACAAACGGGCTTCGATTTGAGGAGCCTGCCAGCCTTCAAATCCAATGTTAGCAATAGCGCAGGAAAATTTGGGTTTGAGTGAAGAATAAAAGTTCACGTTCTGAAGTTTTTCGACTTTATCCGTCCAGTATTCTTTCAGATAACGCAATCGGGCCTCTTTGCGTTTTATTCCGATGACCTGGTGGAAATCAACAGCGGCTCCAATAGCCATTTCAGAGGCAAAGGAACGGGTGCCCAGGTTTTCAAATTTTCGTATGTCGCTGCTGTTCGGGTCGGCGCTGGACAACAAGGGCCAGATCTTTCTGATTTTTTCCTTTTTAATGTACAAAAGTCCGCTGCCAAAAGGCGCGCATAACCATTTATGCAAAGAGGTAGCCAGGTAGTCGGCGCCGGTATCCGGAATTTTAAAATCAATGTGGGCGAAGGTATGCGCGGCATCCACAATCACTTCACAGCCTTTGCTGTGCGCGTACTCTGCGATGGCTTTACAGGGAACCAGGTTCCCGGTCCAGTTAATCATGTGGGTAATGTGAACCACTTTGGTTTTGGGCGTTATGGCGTCCTGATACAGTTTAAGAATGGCCTTTTCATCTTCCAGAGGTTGGGGAATGTTGATCCACACCAGTTTTACCCCATCTCTCATCTCCCGTTGTTTCCAGGCATTCATCATGTTGGGGTAATCAAAGGTGCTCATCACCACCTCGTCTCCTTCTTTCAGACTCAGGCCGAAAATAATGCTGTTTAATCCTTCGGTGGAATTGCGGTTAATGGCGAGTTCTTCTGCCGAAACTCCGCTAAGCTCTGCCAGTTTGGTTCTTAATCCCTCACGCCCCTGATCGAGGATGCGCCACATGTAATACGAGGGCGCTTCGTTGCAATAGTGGTAATACCGAATGTGTGCGTCCTGCACCACTTTCGGTTGCGGACCCACACCCCCGTTGTTGAGGTTAATAAGGTTGGGAGAAACGGTGTAAGATTCCCTGACCCAGCCCCAGAAATCTTCATTTTCAGCGCTTTTACCAGACTTGTCACTTTCAAGCAAATTTAGTTTGTGTTCAAGCTCCTTTGCGAAGGGCGCATTTATCCCTGCCAGAAAATCCATGGCGGAAAGCGTACCTGCCGTGGCCATTAAAAAATGTCGCCTGTCCATAATAGAATAAAGATAAAGAAGGGATTTATAAATTCAAATTTACTTTAACCTACTTTCGGACGTAAAGACTTTGAGAAAGCATTTAATTAACCTGTCACTTCGATTTGTTGCCCGGTGCCCACTGCCGACAAAGACCTTCGAGATCCCCACACTCAGAGGAACGAAGACCTCGAAAGTCGCTGCGCCGAGTCCTTGCCCGCTCACAGACTGCTAAGCATTTCTTGAAGCTACCACTCACAGCTAGCCCTCCCAGTAAGGCGGCCTCATACAAATTTCCGTCAAAAATCGAAGCGGCTTCAAAAGGAGTTCCGAAAAAGTCTTTCCAAATTAGCACGTAGTTGATTCCTTGGACTTTTGAGGAAAGGTTGTGCGGAGACGAATTGCTGTCCTGACCCGCGAGGCGTCAGGACATGATCAATTCGTCGGCTTGAAGCCGCGAAGATTTTAGGAAATTTTTATGAAGCCTTGATTTTTTTGTTACTTTTTGCAACTTGTGCTGAGCGAAGTCGAAGCGTCAAGGCAAAAAGTAAGGTAAAGTATTACGCGTTTTGGTGCCAACACACTGGCCGGCCCAAATGTGCTGTGCACATTTGTCCTTTTCTGCATCAAAGCAGAAAGTACGTCTAAATAATAATTGAACCTTATTGGCTGGTATGACAGGAATGCTTTGGAATCTAAAAACGTATGCCCAATTGAAAAATAAGGTGGGTGCTGTTAATGTATAAAGAACTAGCTGCATACTCCTTCTCAAAATAATAGGGCGAAAAATTGTACCTTAAATTGGCTTCCACATAAAAACTTCCTTTTGAGCTGGCCAGACTGTTTTTTTGCCAACCCAAACTTAAGCTTACCGCGGCGTTCAGCTGATCATCAAACAAAGGAGTTTTGAACTTCAGTTCAGCCTCCTCCTCTTTTTTTACATTGCCATAATAACTTACTTTGAGTTTTGATGGCATTAAATACCGCAGGTGATACCCTACACACAGGTAAGGACTGAACAAACTGTTGTGTTCGGGTTTAAACAGGTATTTAAATTGTACAGGCAATTGCAATTCGTTTACCTGCAAACTGTAATCGTACTCAAAATTTTTATCGTACAACTGCAGGGTATCGGGCGGGAAATAGTAGGATTTAAATCCCAGCCCATGAAAAAAATAATCCACCCCCACCAGCAAAAACGATTTGTAATCCCTGCTGAGACTAAACTCCTTGTTCAGGCCAATCAAAAAATTGAATTTTTGTTTGGGCTCCGCGGCGTGATTGGGGTTAATGGTGTAAAAACCCAGGGCGGGACCAAGGTGCAAACGCACGCGACTTCCAAAATGGGTGTTGGGTTCTCCCGATGGTTTTGAGTGACCTGAGAAAAAGAAGATCAGGCACAAAACAAAACTATGCAGAACCTTTAACATGCATTAATGGCGTATAACTTGTGTTGCGGTGGCCTGTACGCTGGGCATAATGGTTAACTCGTTGATGTTGACGTGAGCCGGGCGGGTAGCCGCCCAGTAAATGGTTTCGGCGATGTCTTCCGGCCTGAGGGGTTGCATGCCCTGGTACACTTTTTTGGCACGCTCTTCATCCCCATCAAAACGCACAATACTGAATTCGGTTTCAACCATACCCGGGTGAATGGCGGTGACTTTAATCTGGTGCGTGAGCAGATCGATGCGCATGGCTTTGTTTAAAGCATCTACCGCGTGTTTGGTGGCGCAATACACGTTGCCATTCGCGTAAACTTCTTTACCGGCAATGGAGCCCAGGTTGATGATATGGCCCCTTTTGTTCGGGATCATTAAATTGGCCACGTGTTTGGTGATGTAAAGCAAACCTTTGATGTTGGTGTCGATCATTTGTTCCCAGTGTTCCAGTTTACCATCCTGAATACTGCTCAGTCCCGCGGCCAATCCGGCATTGTTGATCAACACATCAATGTTTTTTAAATCGGCAGGCAGGGAGTGAATGGCCTCCTGTACTTCTGTTTGTTTTTGAATGTCAAAACTCAGCGTGTGTATATTGACCTTGTGTTTTTTTTCAAGTTCGGTTTTAATGGTATCCAAACGTTCTTTTCTTCTGCCGCACAAAATCAAATGGTGGCCCTGAGCTGCAAAAATCTCCGCACAGCTTTTTCCGATTCCCGCTGTGGCTCCTGTAATCAATACTAACATGCTATCGCTTTAAAACTGCTAATTTACTGTGCTTTCGGCCGTAAACAAAATATATCAGCAAACCCAGGAGCAGCCAGGCGGTGAAATACAACCAGTTTTTATAACCCAATTGCGAAAGCATGTAAAAACAACTGAGTAAACCGAGCACCGGAATAAGTGAAAAATTGTAACGAAAGGAAAAAACCGAAAGAAAGGCAAAACCAATAAAAAACACATACATGGGGGTATTGTGTAAAAAGGAAGAAAATCCGGATGGCATAAGCAAAGTGTTCATGTACTCCGGCTCATAGGTGAATAATAGAATGAGGCTAAGCACAAATAATCCACCGGTGATGTATTTTGAATTCAGATAAGGTGTTTTGAATTTTGAAGGAGGGGCGTTCGGGTCCATTCGGAGTTTAAGCACCCCGCCGCAAACCATACAAAATGCAAACAAGGTGCCGGCCGAACAAATGTCGGTAACAATGTTAATGTCCAGAAAAAAGATGGGAACAGCAACCATTAAGCCGGTGAACAGGGTGGAAAAGGAAGGGGTTTTGTATTTTTTATGGATGCGGGCAAAGGCCGGAGGTAATAAACCATCGCGACTCATGCTCATCCAGATGCGGGGTTGGCCGAGTTGAAACACCAGCATTACACTGGCCATGGCAACCACCGCACTAACCGCAACAATTCCGGCCAGCCATTGCAAATCTTTTATTTTTGAAAACACATAAGCTAGAGGATCGCCAACCGCCAGTTCGCTGTGGTGAACCATACCTGTAATCACAAGGGCGATGGCCACATACAACACGGTACAAATAATGATAGAATACAATATGCCCCGCGGTAAATCGCGCTGAGGGTTTTTACATTCCTCCGCGGTAGTGGAAATGGCGTCAAAACCGATGTAAGCAAAAAACACAGCGCTTATGCCCGACAATAAACCGCTGATGCCATTGGGCAAAAAGGGATTCCAGTTGCTGACATCCACGTAAAAAGCGCCCACAAAAATCACCAGCAACACAATTACAATTTTGATCAACACCATGATGTTGCTGGCATTTCGGCTTTCTTTAATGCCGCGGTACACCAGCCAGGTGATAAGCAAATTAATGAGCAGGGCCGGCACATCCAAAACCACATTTATCCCCAAAACCATCGGAGCCTGCTGTATGGCATGGTATCCATCCAGCAACATAACGTTTCCGCCTTGCGCTGCGAGCTCATCCAGGCTCAGCCCTGATCGCATTTTTTCAAGTACAACAAAATAACTTTCTTTCGCGCTGAAATAATCCATGCCCATCCATTCGGGCAATCGGTATGGACTCACGTGTTCTAACAGCGCAGTAAAATAATCGCTCCATGAAATGGCAACCGTTACATTACCAATGGAATATTCCATAATCAGCGCCCAGCCAATAATCCAGGCAAACACTTCCCCAAACACAACATAACTGTAGGTGTATGCGCTTCCACTCACCGGTATAAGGGAAGAAAATTCAGCGTAGGCAAAGGCGGCAAAACTACAGGCCAGTGCGGTGAATATAAAAAGCAAAATTACACCGGGGCCGCCGTCGGCACTGGCCTTGCCAATGGTGGAAAAAATTCCGGCACCAATAATGGCGGCAATTCCAAAGGCGGTAAGATCCTTTACCCCTAAGTGTTTGAGTAAACTTTCCTGCGCACGGCTTTCGTGTTCCTTATGTATGGAGGCAATGGATTTTTTTCTGACCAAACTCATCAAGGACGAATCTAAACAATAAATACCAAATTACTTTGACGCTGAAGCAGGCTTGAACAGGTTTTTCAAATCCCCGGCATAATACAAGGCACTGATCAAAATGAATACTACGGCAGGGCTCCTGTACCTTACAATAGCGCCGGTATTCGGGGATGTAAAGGCTATCAGCAAACATTCGCCCAGGGCAAAACATAAAAAAACAATTACCGGAAAAGCCGGACGTTTTGAAAAAATCAAACCAAACAGAGAAATGAAAAGTGCTGTTAAAAGCAAAAGGTTTTCAAAAGAAGCAAGGTGTTGTTGGGTGGATGCGGCATTAAAAAACAAGGGATACGCCAGAGTGTAGTATAATCCATTGAACACTTCACTGACAAGGCCCTTTTTGTTTTTAGCATATTCCAGATTACTGTTGCTTTCAGGCATGGTGTAGGCTAGTTCGTAAACGCTGCTGGTATCGGTATTGTTTTTGCAAACTAAGGTGTCTTGCTGGTGGCTGTGTTCCCAATACATATAAGCCGCATTTTTTTTAATACGATAATACCCCTTTTTGTCCTTGAGTTCTGTTACCAATGAGCTGTCGTATTCCAGGCGAATAAATTTGAGACTATCCACTAAAAAAATCCCTCCTTTTGCCGCGTCGCTGAACACCACCTGCCGCATGCCGGCTATTTCGTAAAGCGATTTATTTATTTTAATGCGAACCCCGGCATCGAGGCACAGTAGCATTAAAGTTAAAGCACTCACAAAGCTGAGCAGTTTACGTTTGGGTGCCAATTTTTCTATGCAAAAAAACAAAGCAAAACAAATAAAGGCATAGATCAGCAAATAGGGTTTTAGTAAAAGGGAGAGGTAAAAACAACAGAGAACACTTAACACAACTCCGGGGCTTCTTCTTACAAACACCAATTGATGCAGAGAATACATCAATCCGCCCATTACAAACACGGCTATGCCTTCTTTTAGCAGGGCTCCGGTATGCAACCAAAGGGCAGGGAACAAACACAAGATCAACAGCAGGTAAACCGATTGGCCTTTAAAATAAAAGCGAAGGGAGCTGTACATCCAGAAGAGGCCGATGTAACTGAGAAAACAACTGAAGAGCGCGTGAACAAAGTAGGAATCGAAGGCAAGAAAATGAATCAATGAATGCAAACGTATGACTACACGATTGTCGTTGTAAAACAAAATCCGGATGCGCCCATTGTCCCAGTTGTTTGTTTTGCTGATGTATTGTTCAAAAAAGAAAGAGCCGGTACTGTCGTCCTGCAAACCGAACATGGCTTTCAGATACTCGGTGGGGTGTTCCCGGGCGAGGCGGTTAAGTTCGCGCGCATCCCGGTAAAATACCCCGGAATCAAAATTTTCTATTCCTCCGTAAAAGTGGGAGTAAAGGAGATAGATGGCGGGTACAGCAAGTGCTTTTAGAAAGAAGAGAGTGGAGAGCTTTTTTTTATGGAGGGATTCATCTTTAAACAAACCGAAAAACGCGTTGTACCGTATGAGAAAAAACAGCAGCAGCAGATATAGGGAAAAGGCCAGCATCAAAAATTACAAACTAAAAAATGCACAAAATAAATCACCTTCCTTGCGCTCATAAATTGTCTACCACCACCAGGGTCTTCAGATCTTTGTCAAACGCAAAGCGTGTGATGCGATGCAATCCCAAGCCACCCAAATCAAACAGGGGTCTCCAAACCCCCGTATTTACCTGAAGTTGTAAAATTTGTTTGCCTTCTGAGCGAAGCAAACCCAAAGTGCTGTGCCACACAATGTCTTCTCCCCCCGTTGGAAAGTCAGAAATGAGAACCGCTTTTTGTAAGCGGAAATTGTAACGGTAAAGACTTGTGGTAAGGGAATCCTTCAAACAATAATATAGGGTGTAAGCGTTGAAGGCTTTAAATCCCCTGCCCGGCGCATTGCCCAGCCAGGTTTCGGAATTCGATGTCAGATCCAGAGCTCTTAAAGAATGCGGTTCGGTAAGTTTATAATAAACGAGGGTGTCGGCATTGAGGAAACAGTAATACCCAACCGAATCCGGTTCCAGCACTCTGGTGTGTATGCCTGTTTTCGCTTCAATTTCGTGTATTCTCTGAGCACTGTCCTTTTCAACCACCACCGCGTACAACACACCGGGTTTTAATTCCTGAGGAGAATATTCACTGAGCTGGGTTTGAGTCACCCTTTGCATTTTACGGGTACGCAAGGTATAGCAGAAAATATCGGTTTGTTTGCTTGAATCGGCACTTACAAAATACAGCAGTTTTTCATCGCTTGAAAAACAGGGCTGGTTGTGATAGCCTTTGTTTGACGTAATGCAAGTGCCCTTAGCCAAAAACACACTGTCCTTTTCTTTTTTGACCTGGATCAGCCAAAGTTGAGTTTCAGGTAATTGCCCGAAAACCGGCAGACAAAACAGGGAGAGTAATAACAAACTAGCTGTTCGCATGCCCGAATTTTACAAAATAACGAATCATCAGAGAATACAGGAGGCTGCCAAACAGCAGTCCGCTGCAGGCCCCAACAAACACATCGCTGGGATAATGCACCCCAAGGTAAACCCGGCTTAAACTCACAACCAGCGGATATAAAAAAAACAAATAACGATATCGAAGACCCAGGTGTTTCGATAGTAAAGCAAGGTAAGTGATGATACCAAAGGCGTTGGCGGCATGAGAGGAAAAAAAGCCGTAAGTGCCGCCTTTGTAATCATTCACCACATGTACCCGTGGACCGATTTCAGTATTGTGAGTGGGACGGTAACGTTTTACGTTGTGTTTGATTACATTGGTGCTTAAATCGGTGCAGGCCAGCACCAGCAGCACACCCAAAAGCACCGACAGACTTGTTTTAATGTTGTATTTGCGGTAAACGTAAATCAAAAAAAGCAACACAAACACTACCGTTGGCCAGTCCTTACTTAATTGCCACATCAGCCCATCCATAAAAGTGGAGTGTGAGGAATTAATAAAGAAAAACAATTCCCGGTCGATGTGTTCTAAACGTTCAAGCATTTAAATCGGAGGAAAGGTATTGATTTTATTGCTTCTCCGGAATATGGTTAAATTTGCTTCGCTTAACAACACTTTGATTATGTCAGCATCAGAAAAAATTGAGTCCTCAAAAGCCCCAGAACCGGTTGGTTTATACCCGCACGCCCGGAGAGTAGGAAATTTATTATTCCTGAGCGGAGTTGGGCCAAGAGAAAGGGGAACAAAAAAAATTCCGGGCGTTGAACTCGATGAACAGGGAAACATTGTGAGTTACGACATTGCCGCACAATGCCACAGTGTTTTTAAAAACATACGCTACATTTTAGAAGATGCCGGAAGCAGCTGGGATAAAATAATAGATGTGACGGTGTTTTTAACTAATATGAAGGACGATTTCCCCATTTATAATGCCATTTGGGCCGAGTATTTTAAGGAAAACCCACCTTGTCGTACAACACTGGAAATCAACAAGTTGCCAACTCCAATTGGCATTGAATTAAAGGTGCTGGCTACCATTGATTAAGTCTTAAAAATTCCTACCGGGTTTATAACCAGATACTTGTTAAAACAAGGCGGTGAAATTTTAACACTTATAAGATTTTTTTAATACATTAGTGCAAATTCTGACTTTATGATAATAAATGAGAATCAGTCTATTCTTGTTCCTATTGATTTTTTGCCACAGTCGTTAATCGGTTTAAAACAATCTTATAATATTGCCAGGTTTACCAAGTCTAAGCTGGTTTTGTTTCATATTTCAACGGCGGGATCAGCGGATCGTTCAGCCGAGTTTGAAAAGATTGCCGAAGAAGTAAGAGCGGAAAGTGGATTGACTGTGGAAACGGATAGAGCAGAAGGAGAACATTTTGCCATTATCAGCAAAAAAGCCAACGACATCAAGGCCTCACTCATTATCATGGGTTTGGATGCCAACCTGCATTTCAAAAGTTTTATGGGGGTGAATACCCTTACCAAATTTATTTTTTCCTGCCCTTGTCCCGTAATTACCATACGTGGAACCGAAAACCGCGAGGGCTGTAAAAACATCATTTTACCGTTTGACCTTACACCTGAAAGTCGCGAAAAAGTATCCTTTGCTGTACAATTGGCCCGTTATTACAAGGCCGACATACGCATCGTTTCTGTTTTCCCTCCTGACGACGACAAGTACGAAAACAAACTCTTGCCTTATCTGCAACAGGTTAAAAAATTCATTAAAAACGAGGGTATTCACTGTACCAACAAATCCATTCCAAGCAAAACCCCGGCCCAGGCCATTGTGGAATATGCCGATACACACGAGGGCGATTTGATTATACAAATGAATCAAAAAGACCTCAACTTCAAGGAGATGATGAGCGGAACCGTTGGACAAAAAATACTTGACATTTGCAAGATTCCGGTAATGACCATCAACCCGATGAAACGCGAGTCCATGAGCCACTTTGGTTCAGGCATGTAATACGCTTTTATACTTTCCTGATCTGTTATTTGACCCGTTGTTTTCAGCGGGTCTTTTGTTTTTTTAGGCCTCAGAGGAGGTAAAAACTGATTTATCTCTTTTTTGCAAATCCGCCCCAAAATATGCGCTTTTATTCCTAAATTCGCTCTCCTTTTTAAAAAACGGACCTTACCCGAACATGAGCCTTTACCCTGAATACAAAAAGTTAGACTTGCCCGGCATTTCAGAAGAAGTTCTGAACTATTGGGAAAGTGACCGTACTTTTTCGAAATCAGTCGAATCCCGTCCTGCTTCAAAACCCTGGGTGTTCTATGAAGGGCCCCCAAGCGCGAACGGTTTGCCCGGTATACACCACGTGATGTCGAGAAGCATCAAGGATATTTTTTGTCGTTTCAAAACCCTTCAGGGGTATCGTGTGGAACGCAAAGCAGGCTGGGACACCCATGGCCTTCCCATAGAAATTGCCGTTGAAAAATCACTGGGTATTACCAAAGAAGATATTGGGAATAAAAACAGTCCCAGGTTTATTTCCGTTGAAGATTATAACAAAGCCTGCCGCAAGGAGGTGATGAAATACACCGATAAGTGGGAAGAATTGACCCGCACGATGGGGTATTGGGTTGATATGTCAAAACCCTACATCACCTACGACAACAAATACATTGAAAGTGTTTGGTGGTTGCTGAACAAGCTTTACTCAAAAAACTTACTGTACAAGGGATATACCATACAACCCTATTCTCCGGCTGCGGGAACAGGATTGTCCTCACACGAACTGAATCAGCCCGGCACTTACAGAGATGTAAAGGACCGTACGGCGGTGGCCATGTTCAAACTGAAGGATGATTCAAGATTCAAGATTCAAGATTCCAAAAACAACATTTTTATTCTTGCCTGGACCACCACACCCTGGACTCTTCCCTCGAATACTGCTTTAGCTGTAGGAAAGGACATCGATTACGTACTTGTGAAAACCTTCAATCCGTTTTCATTAAAAGAGATTAATGTAATTGTGGCAAAAGACTTATTTAATGACTTTTTTATAGATGCATTAATAGGTATAGATTTCAATGGGGAAAGTTATCGTGATTTATTTGAGTTTTATTCCAAATACAAAGACTCAATTTCGCTTCCAGATGTCAGTGATTTATTTAAGTCTACATTGAACTTTGCTAAAGGCAAATTACAAGCAAAAAAATTACTTGAATTCAAAGGCGCTGAACTCGAAGGCTTATCCTACGAACAATTACTGCCATTCGCACAACCGGAAGAGGGAAATGCCTTTAAAGTGATACTTGGGGATTTTGTCACCACCACCGATGGAACGGGCATTGTGCACATTGCTCCAAGTTTTGGTGCCGATGACTTTAGAGTGGCCAAACAAAATGGCATAGGATCCTTGACGCTTGTTGACAAACGCGGAAAATTTTTGCCCGAAGTTCAGGATGGGGTTTTTTTATACGGCAACGAGTTTGTAAAAGAAGCTTACCTCAATGAGCAAGAAAAACAAACAGAGTTCGCCAAACAAAAGCAGATACTGGAGTCGAAAGGAAAAATCAAAGAACTGAAAGCTTACCTGAGCGTGGATGAACGCATAGTTTTAAAACTTCAGGAAGAAGGAAAGTTGTTTAAAAAAGAAAGCTACGAGCACTCTTACCCGCATTGCTGGAGAACCGATAAACCCATTTTGTATTACCCACTTGATTCCTGGTTTGTGAAATCAACCGCCGCCAAAGAGCGTATGATGGAGCTGAACCAAAGCATCAACTGGAAGCCCGAATCTACCGGCACAGGGCGTTTTGGCAACTGGCTCGAAAACCTCAACGACTGGAATCTCTCACGCTCCCGCTTCTGGGGCATTCCTATTCCAATCTGGACCAGCGAAGACCGCAGCGAACAAATTTGTATTGCTTCCGTTGAAGAATTACAAAAAGAAATTACCAATGCCCTGAACAAAGGGGTGATGAAGGACAACCCACTAGCCGCGTTTAAGCCCGGTGACGACAGCGCAGAGAACTACCTGAGTTTTGACCTTCACAAACCCTACGCCGATAACATTGTGCTTGAACGGAATGGAAAAAAACTATTCCGTGAACCTGACCTCATCGACGTTTGGTTCGACAGTGGTTCCATGCCTTATGCCCAATTGCATTACCCTTTCGAAAACAAACAGCTGATCGACGAAAGAAAAAATTTTCCGGCAGACTTTATCGCCGAAGGTGTGGACCAAACACGGGGCTGGTTTTTTACATTGCATGCCATCGCCACCATGAACTTTGATTCGGTGGCTTACAAAAACGTGTTGTCGAACGGATTGGTGCTCGATAAAAACGGCAACAAAATGAGCAAACGTTTGGGCAATGGTGTAGATCCTTTTGTAGCACTCAAAAAATACGGAGCCGATGCTACGCGCTGGTACATGATTGCCAATGCCGCGCCCTGGGATAATTTGAAATTTGATGAAGAAGGCATTGTGGCTGCACAGCGACAGTTGTTTGGCACACTGTATAATACTTACGGGTTTTTTGCACTTTATGCGAATGTGGATAAATACCGCGTGGAACCGTGGCAAAAGCCGGAACTAAAAAGCTGTACGGAACTCGATCGCTGGATTTTGTCCAAACTGCAATCTCTAAAACAGGATGTTACTCTTCACTTCAATGAATTTGAACCCCATCGTGCCGCGAGAGCCATTGAGGAGTTTGTTGACGAACATCTCAGCAACTGGTTTGTGCGTTTGAGCCGTCGCCGTTTCTGGAAAGGAGAAATGAGCAAGGACAAAGAAACCGCTTACCTGACGTTGTACACGTGTTTGTCAGACATCTCACAAATGATGAGTCCGATTGCACCTTTTTTCTCCGATTGGTTGTACCGCAATTTAAATCCGGATGCCGGCTCTGTGCATCTTAGTCACTGGAAAGATGCGGATGTAAGCATGCAGGACAAATCCCTGGAAAACAAAATGGATCTGGCGCAAAAAATTTGCTCCATGATTCTTTCCATCCGCAAAAAGGAAAACCTGAGGGTAAGACAACCCTTGCTGCGCATACAAATCCCCATCTTAAACAAGGACATGCAAAAACAAATCGAAGAGGTGTCTGATATTATCCTCAGCGAAGTGAATGTAAAGCGCATCGAATTTGTGGATGAAAAACAAACCAGCATTGTAAAACATCTGAAACTGAACTTCAAAACCCTGGGTAAAAAATGCGGTCCGAACATGAAAGCCATGCAGGCTTATGCTTTGGAGCACCCGGCTGTGATTATCGCGGCCATAGAAAAAGAAAACAAACACCTGGTGAACTTGAACGGCAGCGAAATAGTGCTGGAGGCTGAGGATGTGGAAATTATTCCCGTAGATTTACCGGGCTGGAAAGTGGCCAACAGCGGATCGCTTACCGTTGCTTTGGATGTGCAGGTTTCGGATGAACTTAAAAACGAAGGCCTGGCAAGGGAAGTGGTGAACCGCATACAAAATTTGCGCAAAGAAAAAGGCCTGGATGTAACCGACCGCATACAGGTGAAAATTCAGCAAAATTCAGGTCTCGACAATGCAATTAAAAACAATTTAAGTTATATTTGTTCTGAAACTTTAACCAATACGCTGGAGCTGGTGAGCGCACTCAGTCCGGTAGACTCAGTGAACATAGAAGTCGACGAACGTATATCCACTTTTATTTCTATTGAAAAATTAAATTAACACTCTGTGACTATGGCGAACAAGAAAGACAAAAAAAAGGATAAGAAAGCCAAGGCGGCTCCAAAACCCGCTAAAAAAGCAAACAAACCTGCCGCGAAAAAACCGGCTAAGCCTGCTTCAAAACCGGCTGCAAAAAAAGTGAGCAAACCGGCCGCGAAAAAAACAGCTAAACCGGCCGCGAAGCCTGCTGCAAAAAAGGTGACAAAGCCCCAGGCTAAAAAAGCCAAGGCACCTGCCAAACCACTTGCTAAAACCAAAGCCGCAGAAGTTAAAAAACCACTTGCCGCCAAAGGCAAGGAAAAACCTCCGGTTAAAAAGCCGGCCGGTAAACCCATTGATGCCATAGCCAAAAAAGGCAAAACCGAAAAAGCCCCTAAAAAGGCGGGAAAAGGAAAAGCCGGCAAAACCGATGACGAAGAGGAAGAGGAAGAAGAAAAAGAAGACAGTTATGAAAAGCCGGATGAAGATGATACAGTGATTGATGGCGAATTAGATGAAGCCGGATTGGTAGATCTTGAAGGCGTTGCCGCTCCTGAGGTGGATGAAGATGATGATGAGGTTCCGGAAAAAAGAGGTCGCGGAAGAAGAAAGAAAAACGAAGGCCACCGCTCCGGTTCAGGCATGGAAGCTTACATTCGCAACCGCCCTTTACAAATCGACATCAACAAACCTTTGATTAAAAAGGGAAATGTAGCCGAACCCAAACCCTTTGTAAACACCGGTGACGGACGCACCCGTTATTCAGACAAAGAGTTGGCCGAATTTAAAGAACTCATACTTGAAAAATTAAAAGAGGCCCAGCAGGATTACGATTTGTTGAAACAAACTCTCAGCAATGAGGATAACCATGGCACCGACGACACCTCCCCATCCTTCAAATTGCTGGAAGATGGAAGTGATGTCATGAGCAAGGAAGAAACTGCACAATTGGCTTCCCGTCAGGAAAAATACATTGTTAACCTTAAAAATGCTTTGGTAAGAATTGAAAATAAATCCTATGGCATTTGCAGGGTAACCGGCAAATTGATTCCAAAAGAACGTCTGCGCTCAGTGCCTCATGCCACTCTTGGTATCGATGCTAAGCTCGGGCAATCCAACTAAATCGAAACGCTCCTATAAAGCTTGCTCTTAACGGCAGGCTTTTTTTATATCTGAAACACACACCCATGTTGTCCTTTTTAAAAACATACAGAATCCCTCTGCTGACCGTATTTTTGGTTCTGTTTATTGATCAGTTCATCAAAATTTTCATTAAACTGAATTACCCTCTGGGTGAAGTCACCCGTTTCAGCGACTGGTGTGTGATTCACTTTACCGAAAATCCCGGTATGGCTTTTGGTTTTGAATTTGGAGGATCTGCCGGAAAATTGGCCCTTAGCGTTTTCCGCATTCTCGCCTGCATTGGAGGCGCGCTCTACATCCGTTACATGATTAAACAAGGCGAACACAAAGGTTTTGTGTTTTCTGTTTCCATGATCCTTGCAGGTGCTATGGGTAATATCCTCGACAGCGCTTTTTATGGCCTGTTGTTCGACAAGGGCACATTGTACAATGCTGAATTTGGTGAATACCTGCCTTACGATGGCATTGCAAAAATGTCACAACCCGGTTATGCGCCGGCCATGTTTGGTTGCGTGGTTGACATGTTTTATTTTCCTGTATTCAACGGGCATTTTCCGGATTGGTTCCCGGTTTGGGGTGGAGAAGATTTTCAATTTTTCAGACCCATCTTTAATTTTGCCGATGCTTCCATTTCCATTGGGGTGGGCCTCATCATTTTATTTCAAAAACGATTTTCTGTTAAACCGGCCTCAGCTGAACCCGCCGCTGAAAACACTGAAAACCCTGAAAGTGCCATCACCGGGGAATCGCAACATGAAGCCTGATTTTAAACAAATCCTGAAGCACAGTGTTGAACTGAAATCATGAAACAGACGAAAGAAGCCGTATTGCTTGTTAATCTGGGAACTCCTGACGATCCGGGGGCAGAGGCAGTTGGTCGCTATTTGAGTCAGTTTTTGAACGACAAAAGGGTAATCGATATTCACCCGATAGCGCGATTTATTCTTGTTAATCTCATCATCATTCCCTTCCGTCGGTTTCGCTCTTCGGCACTTTACAAAAACATCTGGACCAAAAACGGCTCTCCACTTTTGCTTTATGGTATTGAATTAAAAGAACAGGTTCAAAAGGAAATGGGTGATGCCTACATCGTGGAACTGGCCATGCGTTACCAAAAACCCTCTATAAAGTCAGCACTTGAAAATCTGAGAAAACAACAACCTTCCAAAATCCATGTGTTGCCCTTGTATCCTCAGTACGCCAGCTCAAGCACAGGAAGCACTTTAGAAGAGGTGTTGGAACAAATCAAGGGCTGGGAAGTGATTCCTTCTTTGAATTTGATTTCAAAATTTTACGATCACCCTGCTTTTCAGCGGGCTTTGTTGAGTGAAGCTAAAAAACACAACATCGGCGACTACGATCACGTTTTGTTTTCCTACCATGGTTTACCCGAACGACAAATTAAAAAAGGCGCTTTACATTACGGCTCCGATTCCTGCAATTTTGGCGCCTGCTGCAACAGCATTACGGTAAACAATCAGTTTTGTTACCGGGCCAACTGTATGGAAACCTCCAGGGTGTTGGTAAAGGCCTTGAATATTCCCGAAGGCAAATACAGTTCGGCTTTTCAATCGCGTTTAGATAACAAATGGCTTAAACCTTACAGCGATAAGGTGGTGGAAGAACTCGCCAGATCAGGCAAGAAAAAGGTATTGGTATTTTCGCCCGCGTTTGTAGCCGATTGCCTTGAAACCATTTACGAAATCGGCACCGAGTACCAGCACATTTTTAAAGAACACGGCGGGGAGAAAATCACGCTGGTCAATAGTTTGAACGCCTCCGATGAATGGGTAAAGGCCGTAAAGGAAATTGTTCTGAATTAATACAAGTACCTCTCTTTTTGTACAAGCTAACTTAAGTGTAACAGCGCCTCAAAAATTTGCGCAAGGCTTTGTTGCTTTCCCTGGGAGATTCCAAAAACCCAAAATGTCCATCGTGTTCCAGAAACAGAATCTGTTTGTTTTTGATGGCCTCGGCCTGTTCCAGCAGTTGGGCATAAGGCAAAACCGAATCGTGTTCTCCAATCACCATCAGAATGGGATATTCCACAAGTCCCAAAATTAAATCTCTTCCCTTTCTGTCGCGCATACCATAAAGAGCGGCAATAATGCCCTGTTTACTCATTCTGCTCGCAAAACTGTTGGCAAACTTAATTTCATCCTTGAGGTATTTTAAATTTTTGGCAGCAAACAAACTTCGTATGGTTTGTGTGGTATACAATTTCCGGTTGGCTTTCACCACATCAATGGCCCTGAGCCGGTTTTCTTTTTTTTCCGCCGTATCGGCATAGGCGGTACTGTGGTACAAACCCAAACCTTTCAGGTGGTCGGGAAAAAGATCTGCAAAAGCAAGGGCCACATAACCCCCCATGCTGTGACCGATAATAACGTAACGTTTTAATTTGAGCTGGTCCATCACCGCTTTTACGCAAGCCGCCATCATTTCCATGCTGTGCGCATAACCAATGCAAGGGGTGTTGCCGTGTCCGGGCAAATCGATGGCTATGACCCGGTAAGAACGATTGAGCGCCGCGATGGTGCTGGCCCAGATTTCTTTAGCGCCCAAAAATCCGTGCAAAAGCACCAGCACCCTTCCCTTGCCACTGTCGCTGAACTCCACCTGAATGCCCCTGAAAGCCGCGGATTTTATCCTTTGTTCCATCCTAAAGCGAAAGTAAGGTTTTTAAAGAACAGTGCCTTCAGGCTCAGTACATACCACATTTAAGGTATGTTCCAAACCCTTTAAGAACTGTACCTTTATTAACGCTATGTTTACATTGGCCGAAATAAAACAGGGACAAAAAGTCCGTATCCTTTCCTTTGTTGACCCCGAAATTGGCGCCAAACTTTTGGAAATGGGTTGTTTGCCCGGTGAAATTGTGAGCCTCAGCAAACGTGCCCCACTTGGCTGCCCTATTGCCATTGATGTGGCGGGCTACGAGCTCAGTTTGCGCAAACGCGAAGCCGCCAGCGTATTAGTTGAACACCTGAATTGAGTCCAAAACCCGAACATACCCTTCTTAAAGTCGCGCTCCTGGGAAATCCCAATTCAGGAAAATCGAGTTTGTTCAACGCGCTTACCGGCTTGCACCAAAAAACAGGCAATTACAGCGGGGTGACGGTTGACCGTTACGAGGGTTTTGCAAGTGCCGAACGGGACGATAAAAAATACAGGTTCCAGATTGTTGACTTACCCGGACTTTACAGTTTGTATCCCAAATCAGCCGATGAAGAAGTGGCCTGCAGGGCTTTGCTGGAACAAAAAGAAAATCCCGATGTGGTGGTGATTGTAGCCGATGCCGCCAACCTTAAACGCAATTTGTTGCTGGCCACCCAGGTATTGGACCTCCAACTGCCAACTGTTCTGGTGTTGAACATGATAGATGAAGCCCAAAATCAAAACATTGTGTTTGACCTCAAAGGATTGAGTGAAGGTGTGGGAGTTGAAGTGGTAACAGTAGATTCAAGAAATAAAATTGGCATTGATGACCTGAAAACAGCCATCATCAGGGCACAACCCAGCAAGAGTGTGTTTTACGACATCAAACACCCCTTGTTGCAAAACGAAACGTATCTGCAGTACCTTGCCTCCTGTTTAAACCCGTCCCGGGCCCAACCTACACAAAAATTTGAGGAGAGCGACAAACTGTACCGTTTTCGCATCATCAATTATCTTGTTTCAAAATATGTGAGCAGTCCCGAAGTGCTTTCGGCAAAACGCCGCTCAGCTTTGCTGGATAAAATTTTCACGCACAAACTATTTGGTTATGTAATTCTGCTGGCTTTGCTCTTGCTGGTGTTTCAACTGGTGTTTTATGTTTCGGAAGCGCCTATGAATTGGATAGAAAGTTTTTTTCTGAATCTGGCCAGCGCCCTGAACAGCAGATTGCCCTCAGGTGTGTTCAGCGAACTGCTTATCAATGGTATTATTCCCGGCCTGAGTGGGGTGCTCATGTTTATTCCGCAAATCGCTTTTTTATTTTTGATCATTGGTGTGCTGGAGGATACGGGTTACATGGCCCGCGCGGGATTTATCATGGACAGGGTAATGCGTCCCTTTGGATTAAACGGACGTTCGGTCATTCCACTCATCAGCGGAACCGCCTGCGCTGTGCCTTCCATTATGGCAACACGGGCCATCAGCAACACCCGCGAGCGCCTCATTACCATTTTTATTCTTCCTCTCATTTCCTGTTCAGCAAGGTTGCCGGTATATACCCTTTTGTTGGCCACCCTGTATCCTGAACAAAGTGTGCTTGGATTTTTTAATTCCAGAGGCCTGGCCCTGTTTGTATTGTACATGCTGGGTTTTGTGGCTTCTTTTGCCACGGCTTATGTGCTAAAAAAACTGGTTAAAAGCAGGGAGAGTTCCTTTTTTATTATGGAAATGCCGGTGTACAGGCGTCCCCAGTTGCGCAATCTGGGTTTACTCATGTATAATAAGGTAAAAGTGTTCGTTCAGGAAGCCGGTAAAATTATTCTCGCTATTTCCATCCTCCTCTGGTTTTTAAGTTCGCACGGGCATTCGCAGGAGTTCAGGCGTTTGAAAGAAAAGGAACTGAGTTTGCAAACTACGTCTCCTGAAACTCATCGGGAAGAACTTCAAAGCATACAAACTCAAAAACTGGAACAATCCTATATCGGGCAACTGGGTCACATCATCGAGCCGGTAATCAAACCCCTGGGTTTTGACTGGAAAATCGGCATTGCCTTACTCACTTCCTTTGCCGCACGGGAGGTATTTGTTGGCACCATGGCGGCCATTTACCAATCGGGCGGCGATGACAACAACGAAGGCATACGCCAAAAACTTTTACAGGAAACCACTCCCGATGGCGCCAAACGCTACACCGCGGCTGTGTGCTGGTCCTTGCTTTTATTTTACGCTTTCGCTTTACAATGCATGAGCACCATTGCCGTGGTGAAACGCGAAACTAAAAGCTGGTTTTGGGTCAGTGTACAACTGGTGTTTATGTCGGTGCTGGCCTACGGTTCTTCCTTTGCCGCATACCAAATCCTGTCCTGATTCTTTACAGGCGGCCAATACGGCTTACCATTCATTTGTGGATTCAACAAATTAGCAGCATTTTTACCTTTATTTCTTATTCCATGAACACATCTTTTATAGTAAGCGCGTTCACCGCCACGTTTTTTCTTTTTACGCCCAACACACAGTATGCTCAACAATTAAGTACTTCTGATCAGGATCACGTAAAGGCGGATACCATTAAAGCGCCCCCTCCCAAGAAAAAAGCGGCCATTTACCGCGCATCCAATACCCGTCAGAACGACATCCTTCACACCAAACTGGAAGTGGCTTTCGATTGGAAAAAGTCCACCATGAAAGGGAAAGCCACCATCAGCGTTAAACCCTATTTTTATTCAACAGATCAATTGTACCTGAACGCAAAAGGCATGGAGATTACCTCCCTTAACGTATACCAGGTGCCAGGCGGAAAGGATGGGAAACCCCTGCCATCAGCCTTTAATGCCGATGTGAGCAAAAACCAAAAGTTGCCTTCCAGCTTTGTGTATGAAAACGATTCCCTTAAAATTAATCTCGGCAAAACTTTATCCGCCGATCAAACCTACACCGTGGTGGTGGAGTATGTGGCCAAACCCAACGAATTAAAAAGCCCCGGTGGAAGCCAGGCCATCATGGAAGACAAAGGCCTTTACTTTGTAAATCCAACAGGAGAAAATCCTTATAAAATGCCGCAAATATGGACCCAGGGCGAAACCCAGGCCAGCTCGGTTTGGTTTCCTACCATCGATAGTCCAAACGAAAAAATGACCCAGGAAATTTTTATCACGGTGGATCAAAAATACACGACTCTCTCTAACGGGCTTTTGGTGAGCTCAAAACCCGGAGCAGCAGGTACCCGAGTTGATCACTGGAAACTCAACGAACCCCATGCACCTTACCTGGCCATGATGGCGATTGGAGAATTTAAAAAGGTGACAGATGCGCCCTGGAAAGGAAAAGAAATTTCGTATTACGTGGAAAAGGAGTACGAAGCCCATGCCAAAGCCATATTTGGCGACACCAAAGAGATGATTGATTTTTATTCGAAACGCCTTGGGGTGGATTACCCCTGGGCCAAATACGCTCAGGTGGTGGTGAGGGATTATGTGAGCGGAGCCATGGAAAACACAAGTGCTACCCTTCACGGGGATTTTATGGTGTACCAAACCACCCGCGAAATGCTGGATGGTAAAAAAGGAGAAGGGGTGATTGCCCACGAATTGTTTCACCAGTGGTTCGGCGATTTGGTGACCTGCGAGAGCTGGAGCAATTTGTCGCTGAACGAAAGTTTTGCCACTTATGGGGAATACCTCTGGAACGAATACAAACACGGACGCGGTGAAGCGGATGCCCATAACTACCAGAGCAAAATGGGCTACATGGGTTCTAAAAAAGAAAAACACCTGATACGTTTCGAATACGATCAGCAGGAAGACATGTTTGATGCCTTCAGCTACAACAAAGGCGGTCAGATTCTTCACATGCTTCGCAAAGCTGTTGGCGATGAAGCCTTTTTTGCATCCTTAAAAAATTACCTTGAAACCAACCGTTACAAAGCGGCTGAGGTGCACCATCTGCGTTTGGCTTTTGAAGAAACCACCGGTCGCGATCTCAATTGGTTTTTTAATCAGTGGTATTTGCAACCGGGTCGCCCCAAATTAAAAGCCAGCTATATCCATAATACTACTAAACAATTGCTGGAACTTAAATTAGAGCAAACTCAGGACCTGAGCGCTTATCCCCTCTACCGTTTGCCTTTGGAAGTGGATGTGTACATGGATGGAAAAGTACAACGCCATCACATAGAGATGGTCGATCAGGAGCAGGTGTTTTTCCTTAAGTGTGAAAAAATGCCGGACCTGGTGAACGTGGATGCCGAACGCCAATTGCTCTGCGACATGGATTATGTGAAGTCCAAAAAAGAATACATCTTTCAATACCTCAACGGCCCTCTTTTTGAAGATCGCTACGAGGCATTAAAAGAGCTCGAAAAATCCATAGGCGAAAAAGAAGTGTTTGATGTGTTTGTAAAAGCCGCTACGAGCGACGTTTTGAGCGACATCCGAAAAACGGCCATTGTCAAACTTGAAAAAGCACCGGAAGATAAAAAGCAGGAAGTGAAAGCAACCTTGTCGATTATTTATGCTAAAGATAAAAACACTACCACAAGGGCCAGAGCTTTGAATGCTTTGAACAAAAAGTTTGGCACGGATGCGGATGTTCTGACCTTGAATGAAAAGGCGCTTTCAGAGCAGTCATACGCCATTTGCGCTGAAGCCCTCGAAGCCCTTTCAAAACAACAGCCCGCGCTTGCCATGCAAAAAGCCAAAGCCTTTGAAAACGAAAACTCAAAAAAAATGATTTTTGTGGTGGCCAACATGTACGCGGAGCAGGGCGGAGATCAGGAACTGGCCTTTTTTCACAACAACCTAAAAAACGTTTCGGGATTTGAATTGATGACCTATTCAGGGGCTTATGTTAAACTGGCCAAACGTTGCAACAAACCCGAATCGGTGCTTCAGGCCGCTACTGATTTGGAAATCATTTCCAAAGGCGCCAGTAAATTTGTGAAGTACGCCTGCAACAAGGGGGTGAGCGATTTGCTCAGCCTTTGGGAAGGTAAAGTAAACAACCTAAGCAAATCGCTTGAGGTAAGCAAAAGCAGCGAAGCCCAGTTTGCTGACATCGACAAACAATTACAGGAAGCCACCGCCCTGAGGGATAAACTGGCAGCCATCAGCAGCCGAATGAAATAAGCATGAAACTGCTGCGGCACATATCAACGGTTTTTTTGGTTTTTGCAGTATTGACCTCATGTGAGAACAACACCGACCATGAAACTTCAGTTGAAGAAGAGGTGGCGCTGATAAATAAAAATTGCCCCAAAATGCTGGACGAAGAAACACGGCTCGAAAAGGTGGTGTTCACCAAACCTTCCCTGCTTATTTACAATTATTCCCTTGTGAATGTATCCATACAAAATGTAGATACGGCTCAATTCAGAACGGCCTTGTGGCCCGGCATTTTAAGCACCATCCGGGTCGATAAGGACCTGGCCGGATTAAGGGAAAGGCAGATGAATTTTGAATACAGGTATTACGATCAATCAAAAAAATTAATTTATACCTTTAAAATTAGTCCCGGTAATTATCAACCTTAAACGTGTTTTTATGGATCAGGATAAAATTTTATTTCTCGACATCGAAACGGTACCCCTGGTGTATCAGTACCAGGACCTGGATGCAACAACCAAAGAACTTTGGGATAAAAAATGGCAATACAACAAAGACATTTCTCCTGAGCAGCAGTATGTAAAAGCGGGCATCTATGCCGAATTTGCAAAGGTAGTGTGTATTGGAATTGGCATCTTCAGCAAAGGCAAATTTTCAGTCAGCACCATTGCCAATGAAAACGAAACACTTATTCTCAAACAATTTTCCAAATTGCTCACCGAGCAGTTTAATTCGGTTAACCATGCCCTCTGCGCGCACAATGGTAAGGAGTTTGACTTCCCCTTTTTGTGCCGGCGCTTTTTGATCAATAATATTCCTTTACCCGGCATTTTAAGGATACAAGGACTCAAACCCTGGGAGGTAAAACACATCGACACCCTGGACCTTTGGAAATTCGGGGATTACAAACACTTTACGTCCTTAAATCTTCTGGCACACGTGTTTGGCATTCCATCTCCCAAAGACAGTATGGATGGTAGTATGGTGGCCAAAACCTTTTATGAAGAAAAAGACCTGAAAAAAATAGCCGATTACTGCATTAAGGATGTGGTAACCCTGGTAAGGGTGTACCGACGGTTCACAGGCAGCGGTGAGCTCAGCGAGCATGAGATTAATTTTGTGTAAATTCGGCCAAAATCATAGCTATGAAACCCCGTGTGGCGATTATTGGAAGCGGAAGCTGGGCAACAGCTCTTGCAAAACTGCTCTTGAATAATCTCGACAGCATTTACTGGTACCAAAGAAAACAGGAAGACGTAGAGTATTTCAGGGAATTCGGGAACAATCCCCGTTACCTGACTTCGGTGGAGTTCGATATTCAAAAAATCCATTTTTTTACCTCCCTCTCCGAGTGTTTTAAAAGTGCCGAGTATTTTATTTTAGCCGTGCCCTCCGCGTTTTTGCACGATACCTTATCCGTACTAAAAAAGGAAGAATTGAAAGACAAACGTTTTTTCTCAGCCATCAAAGGCATCGTGCCTCAGTACAATTTAATTGTGGGAGAGTATTTAAACAAACACTTCGATGTTCCGCTTGAAAACATTGGTGTCATTACCGGTCCCTGCCATGCCGAAGAAGTAGCCCTGGAAAAGCTGAGTTATTTAACCGTTGCTTCGGTGAATGCAGGGAGTGCCAAAACCGTGAGTGAACTGCTCAATTGCCGGTATTTAAAATCAACGGTAAGCGACGATATTTATGGTACGGAATATTCGGCCGTATTAAAAAACGTGGTGGCCGTTGCAGGCGGCATTTGCCATGGTTTGGGATATGGCGATAATTTTCTGGCCGTGCTGGTGAGTAACGCCATTCAGGAAATCAAACGGTTTGTAGACGCGGTACACCCCATTGATCGCGACATCAAAGCCTCTGCCTACCTGGGCGACCTTTTGGTAACGGCCTATTCTCAGTTCAGCCGTAACCGTATGTTTGGAACCATGCTGGGCAAGGGCTACAGTGTAAAACAAGCTCAGCTCGAAATGAACATGATTGCCGAAGGCTACTATGCGGTAAAATGCGTACACGAGATCAATAAAAAATACAAAGTGAACATGCCCATCACCACAGCCGTTTACAACATCATTTACGGCGGAGGGCAGGTAAAAAAAGAGATCGTTAACCTGTCCAATTTATTATCCTGACGTGCTGAGAGCCCTTTCGTTTTTACTTACGGTTCTTTTTCATCCCCTGCTCATGGCCACCTATGGCTGCGCATTGCTGATGTTTGGTTTGAAAGACTCGGTTTACGATTTTCTCACACCCTATCCCGTAAAATGGAGAATGACCCTGCTGGTGTTTATGATGTCGTTTTTACTTCCAATATTAAACATCTACCTTCTTTATAAACTCAGGCGCATACCGTCATTTCTATTAAGTAATCGCGATGAAAGAGGATTCCCTTACCTGATTACTTCGCTTTTTTATTTTGGTTTGGTATACCTCTTGCTTGAAATTAATATTTGGAACACCCTGAAGTTGTTTTTATTTGGCGCCGGCATTGCAATAGTAGCAACGGCTCTCATTAACCTGCGTTATAAAATTTCGGCGCACATGGTGGGTTTGGGTGGATTGCTGGGAGTTCTCATTTCAGTGTCCTGGCTCCTCAAAATCGACCTGACACCGCTTTATATTGCGGTAATTCTAATCTCAGGTGCAGTCGCTTCTGCCAGACTATATCTGGGGGAGCATGGGTATGGAGAATTACTCTCGGGTTTTGGTCTTGGCCTGATGGTGCAAAGCACTTTGTTTTTTACCTTGCGTCAAATTTCCTTTCATTATATCCTTTAGGTGGTGAATCTTGTAACCGGTGCCAGCGGAATACTTGGCAGTTATGTGGTTGCCGAACTTGTAAAACAGGGCGAAATGGTGGTGGCTTGCCGTCAGGCTAAAAGTTCATTGCTCCCCATTGAAAAGGTATTCGCCCTGAAGTTTGAGGATTGGGAAGAGCAATTTAAAAAAGTGGAATGGAGGGAGCTGGATCTTACGAGCCTCCTCTCCATAGAAACCGCCTTGCAAGGCATCGACACCGTTTACCATTGCGCCGGTTTTGTGTCCTTCGCGGCTTCCGACCGCAGCAAACTTTTCCAGATCAACGAACAAGGCACCGCCAATCTGGTGAACGCGTGTTTGGCTCTGCCCGGCATACAGTTTTGCCATGTGAGTTCCATAGGCACACTCAATAATTCGGAGCACATAGGGCCGCTGAACGAATCGGTATTTTGGAAAAGTACCGGAAAAGAAGGTTATTATGCCATCAGCAAATACAACGCTGAGCGTGAGGTTTGGCGTGGCATGGAGGAGGGTTTGAACGCCGTTATCGTTAATCCGGGAGTGATTTTGGCTCCGGCCTTCTGGCAGCAAAGCAGCCTGGAGCTTATCCACAAGGCCTACAAAGGCAACCGGTTTTTTACTGCCGGACAAACCGCTTACGTAATGGCGGATGACGTGGCCGCGGTGATGATTCAACTCGTGAAACAAAAAGTTTTCGGAAAACGTTTTTTGGTTTTTGAAAACAATTACACCTATCGCGCCGTGTTTGAAGCCCTGCGTAAGGGCTTTCATTACAAGGGCAGGCTGATAGAGGTATCGGAAAGTGTTTTAAAAGTTGTTGCTTTCATCGAACGGTTTTTCTCTTTTTTTATAGGCAGGGATGCCGTGTTAAGTCCTTCCGTAATGCGCGCCGCCTTTAATCAGCAGCTGTATTCAAGGGAAAACCTTGATAACACCCTGAAGCATGAATTTATACCGCTGCTCAGTGGCATATCAAATCTTTGCGAGATCTACCTGAAGGAGCAGCCATCGGCCCCGGCAAAATCTTCAGGTTCAGGGCCTTAAAAATGGCGTTTGTCAACAAAATTTTGGTATTTGTAAGTTATTTTTCTAATTTAGTCTAATATTTTAACAAAAAAGTATGCATGTAGCGATTGCTGGGAATATCGGGTCGGGAAAAACCACTTTGACATCATTATTGGCCAAGCATTACAAATGGCATGCACATTACGAAGACGCTGACGACAATCCCTATCTCAATGATTTTTATGAAGATATGCAGCGTTGGTCCTTTAACCTTCAAATCTATTTTCTAAACACACGTTTCAACCAAATCCTGGAAATCAGAAAAGGCAAACATACGGTGGTACAGGATAGAACCATATACGAGGACGCTTACATTTTTGCTCCCAACCTGCACGCCATGGGGCTCATGACCACACGCGACCACGACAATTATTTTTCCTTGTTTAAATTAATGGATGGTTTGGTAAAAGCGCCCGACCTTATCATTTATCTCAGAGCCAGCGTTCCCACCCTGGTAAAACAAATTCAAAAAAGAGGAAGGGAGTACGAAAACAGCATACGTTTGGATTATTTAAAGCGCCTGAACGAGCGGTATGAGGCCTGGAGTACCTCGTATGAAGGAGGGAAGATGCTGGTAGTGGACGTGGATGAAATTAATTTTACTGAAAACAAAGAAGATCTCGGAAAAGTAATTGCCATGATCGACGCTGAGTTAAACGGATTATTCAAGTAGTGAGCCTGACCGCAAATAAAGACGCTGAGTTTTTTGACCTTGTCTTTTCCAAAAAGCTGGAATATGTAAGGAGCATTGGCACCTTATTGATGGCCTATGACGGGGTGCTCAACTCCGAAACCATCTCGCGTCTGGAGTCGGACATAGAAGGAAAAATACTCGATAAAAGCCTGCCCAAAATGGTGGTGAAAAAAGTATTTTTCATCAGCATCGAATCCCTGCAAAACATGTTTATCCATGGCTTCAGAGATCAGAACGGAGCCAAACACAACTTTTTTATTTTATACATCACAGGTAAACAGGTGAAAATCATCACTGCGAACCTCATCGCAAACGCGGCCATTGAAAAGCTGACCAAACACATCGAGAAAATCAATTCGTTCGATAACCCGGCCGACCTTAAAACCTATTACCTCGAACACCTTGAAACCAACGAACTCAGCGAGAAAGGCGGAGCAGGACTGGGCTTCATCACCATTGGCATGAAAAGCGGCAATAAACTCCGCACCGAGTTCGAAAAAATCAATGAAGAACGTTCCCTCTTCCTTTTGGAAGTGACGATTAATTTAGAGTAAAGCTAAAGGTTCAGCGCTACTCTTAAGCCGCTCCAACGATTAAAGCAAAACCACAAAGAAGGCCAGGTGTATTGATTGATAAATTGTTAAGATAAACCTCAATTCTTTTCCAAACACCATTTTTGTCACTTCGAGTAGGCCCCTGCGCAAATGGAATGGGCCGTATCGAGAAGTGATTTCAGAAGTTTAATCTCACATTACCGCCTCGATACACTGTTCTCCGCACAAGCGCGCGCCACAGCACTCGGCGTGACAAAGCCCATTATCAAAGCCCACCTATTACCGGCACTGCCGACTCATAACTGCCAACTTTTAACCACAGAGTACACAGAGTAATGCACACCCGCCTGACCAAACGGGCAGGCCCGCCTGACCGAACGGGCAGGGAGTAACACAGAGAATTTATCTTAGTGTTCCTTAGTGCCCTTAGTGTCTTAGTGGTTATAATCTTTAAACCTACAGCTTAAGAAAGCCAATTAATTTCTAAGCTAAAAATACTTCTGTATCTTCGAAGGGAATAGCCTTGGAATCACAACCACACATCCTGTTTATTTCTTCCTGGTACCCCAACAGAAACAATCCTACACACGGTATTTTTAACCGGCATTTTGTAGAGGCCGCTGCACTTCACCACAAGGTAAGTGTGCTGCACGTATCCTCAGAACAAGACTTAAAACACCAACAAGAAGTGCTGACCGAACAAAAGGAAAACATTTGGACGCAATACGTTTACACCAAAAAGATCAACCTGTCCATACCAGTTCTATCGCAGTGGTTAAAACGCAGGCGCATGTTAAAAGCCTACGACCTGGGTTTTGAAAACATGAAACGGGAACGAGGTCTTCCTCAGCTGATTCACCTTAATGTGGTGTTGCCTGCAGGGATAGGAGTTTTGCATTTACACAAAAAACACAGCATCCCTTTTGTGCTGAATGAAGGCTGGACCGGTTACATGAAAGAAGACGGAAGTTACAAAGGTTTTTTTGTAAAGCTCTTTACGCAAAAGATATGTAAAGCCGCCTCCTGTATTTTACCCGTAAGTCAGGATCTCATGACGGCCATGCAAAGTCATGGTTTAAAGGGGAAATACAAAGTGCTGCCCAATGTGATTCAAACCCAAATTTTCAAACCCCTTTCAATCCCTGCCCTCGGGGGAGTCGAAGGGTCAAGCTTCATCCACGTCTCCACCTTCGATCCACGACAAAAAAACACCCTGGGCCTTCTGCGCGCCTTTAAAAAAGCCCTGGAAAAAAAACCGGAATTGAATTTACTTTTAGTGGGAGGGGAAGAAAACCAACCAGAACTTCGGGACTATGTAAAACAAAATGCCCTTCAAAACAAAGTGCAGTTCAAAGGCAAATGCAATGCTGAAGAACTGGCTGTATTATTTAATCAAAGCAAAGCCCTCATCCTGTTCAGCAATTACGAATCCTTTGGGGTGGTGATTGGCGAGGCCCTGGCCTGCGGACTGCCGGTGATTTGCAGCGAATGTGGTGGACTGGCGAATACACTGGGTCCGGAATTGGGCCTTAAAGTGCCAGCCAAAAACGAAGGACAATTGTGTGCCGCGATATTGGATATGGAGGAGAACAAAGAAGTTTATAACAAAACCACACTTCGTAATTTTGTTACGGAGAGGTATAGCGAAGCGGAGATTGCACAGGAATTAAAAGTAGTGTATCAGGAAATACTAAATCAAAAATAAAACGTGCTCAACAACATTCTCTCCACCTTGTTTACCCGCGGTCTGGTTGCTATCCTCAACCTGCTGGTGCTTTTGTTTGCCGCAAGAAACCTGGGCAGCAGCCTGGTGGGGGAAATCAGTTTGATTATTCTGAACATTTCTTTAGTGCAAATCCTCAACGAAATATACACCGGCTCTGCATTGGTGCATTTTATTCCAAAGTACAATTTAAGAAGGGTGTACTTCGGAGGTTTGCTGTGGACCATCGCTTCCGTTATACTATTAAATACTGTATTGTACTTGTTTCATGTAGGTCAGGCCAAACACAGCCTTCAAACAACAGCTCTGTCTTTTTTGCTCATTCTGCATTCCTTTCACATGGTGATACTCCTGGCGAGGGAGCAGATCAAAATGTATAATCTCTTATTATTTCTCCAGGCGTTTACGCTGCTGAGTGTGTTGTATGTATTAGTACAACTTAGCGGACAAAAGAAGGTGGAATCTTATATCACGGCTTTGTATTTTGCCTATTCTATTCCTTTGCTTTTGTCCTCTTTGGCGCTAAGCCGTTTGTTAAAAGCAGAGGACGACATCAGGGATTATGATTTTAAACTCATTGTTTCAAAAGGCGTGACCAATCAATTGGGTAATCTGGCGCATACCTTAAGCAACCGTTTTAATTATTACATCATTGGTGCCTCAGCCTGGTTGGGTGTGTACGCCAACTCCACCTCGCTTGTGGAATCCATCTGGCTGATTTCGGGAAGCGCGGCCCCCATGGTGCTCAGTCACATGGCCAACAGCGGTGAAAAGGACAAAAATTCACGGCTTGTGTTGTTTATCGCCAAAATCTGTTTTTTATTATCGGTGTTGGCGGTCATCATTTTGTATTTCCTGCCCAACGAATTGTTTGTTTTTATTTTGGGTCAGGATTTTACGGAAACCAAATCCCTGATGTTGTATTTATCACCGGGCATATTGGCCATTAGTTTTTCTACCATCATCTCGCATTATTTTTCGGGTTTGGGACAGCAGAGAATTCAATTGCTGGCCAATTCCGCCGGCCTGCTGTGTACCTTACTGCTGAGTGTTTACCTCATTGGTAATTACGGCTTAAAAGGAGCCTGCCTTACCGCCAGCATTGCTTATACCGTTCAGGCCCTGATATTAAGTGTGGTTTTTATGCGACAACAAAATGTGCGTTTTAAAGAACTGCTTAGTATGAAGTTGTAGGAACACAAAAACAAGTTTCCTTTATCCCTGCTCCACGTGTTTTTTAAAGTTATCCAGTATGGCCTGCCATCCGGCTCTTTGCATGTCTAAAGGATTTTCAGTTTCGGCATCAAAGGTCTCTACCACACGAGTTTGATTTCCTTCAGTAATAAAATCCACCTGCACGGTACGCCCGTCGGCCATACCATAAGCAAGGTGTTTCTGTGGTTTCACTTCAGAGTATACCCCTTCAAAATCAAAACGCATCTTCCCGTCCTTTGAAGCCATGGTGGAACTGAATTTCCCACCAGCTCTCAGATCATTGCTGGCTTTAGGACAATGCCAGTCATCGGAAGCAAAATTCCATTTTACGATGTGTTCGGGCTGGGTAAAACAATTCCAAACTTTTTCGGTGCTGGCTGAAACCAGGGTTTCAACGCTAATTTTGGTGAAGGCCATGTTAGATGATTGATTCAATAGCGAAGTTAAGATATTTTCGAAATTTCCATACGCTTTGTCATGCCGGGCGAATGGTCTTGCAAAAGTCTATACATCTTAAATCCGGCAAGATGCTTCGTTCTCTTCGACAACACTTCGACAGGCTCAACGCAAAGGCTCAGAGCAAGCCCTCAGCATGACAGAAATCTTTTGTCACCCTGACCGAAGGGAAGGGTCTTGCAAATGCTAATGCGCCTTGAAGGCGGCAAGAAACTTCCTTCCTTTCGACAACAGTTCGATGAGCTCATCCTTCGACTCCGCTCAGGATGACGATTTGGCAAGACTGAGTGCCAAGGCTCAGTGTAGAAAACTAGCATGACAAATTTCTTAGTAGCTAGGATACAGACTTAAACAAAATTTTAAGCTCTTTCCAAAGCCGCGATATCAAATTTCTGCATCTTCAAAAAAGCCTGTACCACCCTGGGACCTTTTACCGGATGGGCCATCAGTCGAGGCAAAACAGCAGGCACCACCTGCCAGGAATGTCCGAATTTATCCTGCAACCAGCCGCACATGTCGTAACGCCCCTCTTTACCCAAAGCCTCCCAATACAAATCGATCTCGGCCTGGTTTTGGCATTCAATCACCAAAGAATTGCCCGGACTAAACTCATCTCCCTGATCCGGCCTGCCGCTCATCAGGTTTAAAATAAAATCTCCCAGTTTTATTTGAGCGAACAACAAAGCCCCTTCTGCTTTACCGGCCAGGGGAGGAAAGGGATATTCCATCAAGGCTCTGCTGTTTTGGAAACACGAGAGATAATACTCCATAGCCTCCTTTACGCGGCCTACGTCCGTTTTACTGAACAACAAACAAGGCACAATTTTTTGTTTGTGATTGATGGGCTCAATGTCCAGCTGCCAGTTCACCCCAAATTTATCCTGCACCCAGGCGTAGCGGGGCGACCAATCGTATTTATCCAGGGGGAACAGCACCTCGCCGCCTTCTTTTAACCTGGCGTAGAGTTCATCGATGTCCACCTCTTTACCACAATACACAAAATAAGACACGGCTTTACTGACCTTGTATTTTGGTCCCCCGTTCAAACCAATGAGTTTAGTGCCCATGAGATCAAAACTGCACACCATGCCGGTATCCTGAAAGATTTTACTATTCGGAAAAACAGAAGTGTAAAATTCTGCGGCTGTTTTGGCATTGTTATCGAACCAAAGGCAGGGGTAGTTGATGTTATTCATGGAATTTGAATTAGGGTTTTTGTATAAGTTTTTTAATCAGCACAATTTGGCCCAAATGGTAATGTAGATGCTCAACAATACCAATAATGTTTCGGAAGTAGTTTCCATATTTTTCTTCTGTAAAATGATCATACAGCTTTTCTTCAGGCATTTGTTCAAGCAGGGATGCAGTTTCTTCGGCATTTTTCCAAATGGTTTCCAATAAATTTTCCCAATCTTGCTGGCTTTGAATTAATGGCAATTGAAAGCTGTATTCGTCCTTTGAATTTAAGGGTTTACCCTCCAACACTTCTTTTAACACCTTTACATAGTAGGAGCTATGTACCGTGAGTGTAGCAATGGAATTTAAATTTTGAACCTGTTGAAGACTTAGGCTCCAGTTGAGGCTACTTAAATGATCCTTTAGGTTGGAACAGGTCCAGTTGCCTCCAAAATGGATCTCCCTCAGGTGTTTTGCAAGTTGTTGGCTGGCGTTCAACTTCATAAGTTCTTGGTAGTATTCAAATTTTAGGTAAATGATAGGTGCTTTGCTTTTTTTATTGACCTCAAGTTAGAATATAAAACAATCAAATGCAATCGTCCTTATTCTTTTGTCTGCTCAAGGCCATCCATTATGGCCCTTTCCAGCACATCAAGGTGAATCTCATTCAGGCTTTTGAATTTGATGCAATAAGACGTTACGGTGGCTTTGCCTATTGTTTTTCCGTACACTTTCGGCAAATAGGTTTTGTCTTCAAGGCCCATGATGTATACCGATATTCCGCTGGTGTTTGCACTGATACCGATTTGATAAAATGCCTTGCTTTTTCCGTCGGCATACCGTATGGTGTATTGGCCATAACCGATGTTAGGGTTAGACACCACCTTGCCTTTTTCGTTTTTTCCGTCAAGAAACCAAAGTTTGCTTCCCGGCATCAGTTTCAGCAAGTGTTGGTGCAATTGTTCCAACTCAGCCCGTTTTGGTTGCTGCAGGCTGCTAAGGTAGGTTTTGATCTCTTTTTCTGTTTTCATGGAGAGCTGATGGCTGGAGTATGGCTTTTATTCGTTCAATGAATGTATACCTTGCGCGTTTAATTTTTCCAAAGCGTCCTTCATGGCTTTTACTTGTTCCGGGGTATGCCCTTGCCAGCGACACACTTCTCCTACCACTCTGAAAGGGTGTTTTGAGCGATAGGACTTGCTGGGGTTTCCGGGGAATTTTTTGTCGGTAAGGTCAGGGTCGTCCTCGATTTCTCCCGTTGGTTCTACCAAATAAATTCTCTCCTTGCCTTCACCCAATGAAAGTTCTGCTCCCCAAATGGAAGCATCGAGTGTGGCAGTGAGAAAAATGTACCTGGCGTTTTTCCTCTGCCCGAAGTTGGAATTAAAACCAGGCCGGATAAGGTCTCCGATATTAAAGTCGGCTTTCGTGCCATGAAAATACGTTTGGGCAAACGGACTCGCAGCTCCTGCCTTTGTGTTTTTGTTTTCCGGGTTTTTTTCCATGGCTTATAAGGTTTGCAGGTGATGTGTTACTCCATGCAATTCAAGGCATTTTTTACAAACACTTAGCTCACAACTTTTTGCAATACACAATTTTGTCTTCTCCTTCTTTCCAAAAGTCCATGATCACAGCTGCTTGGGTATAACCGATTTTTTGATAAAACTGCCTTGCCGCATGTTGGGCGCTGTCGCTGGAGGTTTCAACCAAAAGCAAACGCCCGTTTTTTTGTTTCAGTAGCGCTTCAAGGTACTTCATCATTTTGCCTGCTATTCCTTGCCTTTGAGCCTCCCGCGATACCCCAATGGCAAGTAAATTATAGGTGCCCTCCGTGAGTTTTTCGGGAACACAATACCCAATGGCTAAGGGTGTGGCAGTGTCGATAAAGGTGAACCACATAGCTTCCGTTTCCGGATTGTTGAAGTAATCGGAGATCATTTCGTCCAAATATTCAGAAGGAAATAATTCACAGGAATCAAGCACTTTTTTTAATCCTTCCAGGTCGGAGGGTGTTACGGCTCTTAGTTTATCGCTCATTTTGAGATTTTATTTCTTTGTTCGTTAAGCAGCATGAACTTGCAATTTACGGTTCGGGTTTTTATTGCGGTATGTTTTCCTGCAACACTTCTTTTCCAGCTTTATCGTAATAGGTGCAGGTCATTTTGTCCATACGAATTTCCCATTTTTCAATGCCTGTATCAGCACACATTTTTATAAAAGTAAGATAGTCGGTTTTTCCCTGTTGATGCGCTAAAAGTTCGGCTTTAAAAGTTTCCGTTTGAGGCTTATCGGCAATGTTTAGGGCCGCATATTTGGCTGGAGTTGTTACAGCATGCCCCTTTTCCCCATAGAAATCCGTGTGTCCGTCGAGCACATAAGATTTGTAGTGGGTCACTCCCAATGCCTTAATTTCTTTAATGTAAGCCGGGAAATCGGCACCTGATTTTACTTTGCTGTGAGCTGCATGGATTTGTTCTGCGGTAAACATGGTTTTACGATTTAATGAATGAATAAAATTTGACCTGGCCTCAGAAAGGGAGGTAGAGGTAGATTGAGTTATTCATACTTTGAATATAATGTTTGATAAGTGGTTTGTGAATCCTTTGAAAGGATTATGCACCTAAATTACAATTTCCTCCATTTAAAAAATGCAACATTCTTCAGAATAGCATAATGTAATCACTATTGAATTGGGAATTTGTTTGGGATTGAGCATTGCCCTATGGCTTCGGTCTATTTGTAAAACAGAATTTAAAGGGGCATGAAATTACAACAAATGTGAAAACCGATTGCTCGGGAAATTATTTAACTCTCAATTATAAGAAGGTATAGGTGTGGCGATTACTGAGGACAAAATTAATTTTTAAGGAACCTGGTTTTTAAGATTCCGTCCGAAGTTTGGATAGAAAGTATATACAGTCCAACAGGTAAATCACTCACATTAATTTTTCTGTCGAGGCTGGAACCAAGAAGCTTTCCGTAAGAATCGTATAGTTTTACCCCAAGAATTTCTCCCTCATACTCAATGCTGACAAAGTTGGAGGAGGGGCTTGGGTAAATTTTGATTTTATTTTGAACTAATTCGTTTTTACCCATGCCTGTAAAACTTGTAAATGAAATTACGCGAATTCTTCCTGATCCAAAATCTGATACAAAAAGCGAATCACCGCTTATGCTTGAAATAATTCCATTAGGACTGTTAAATTTTGCGCTACTGATGCCTCCATCGGTGTTACCTACTGTTGAACCGGCATAAGCCACAGTACTATCAATAAAATTAGGTTCAATTTTGTATATTTTATGGTCATTGAATCCTGTGGCCCATAAATGCCCTTTAGCAAATGCAATAAAACCCAAAGAACCATTGCTGGGGCCCGGTACTGTGGCTACATAGGTCAGGGTGTTTGAATTCACACTAAAAATTTTCCTGTCCGTAAAGTTGGCAACGTACAGTTGACCTGAAGGATCATAAGCTAAGCCAACAGATCCTAACATGGGGGCGCCGCTTGCAATTAATGTGATGGACCCGTCAGGCGCCAATTTACTGAGTTTATTACCTGTGTATTGAGTAAAAAGCATGGTGTCACTTGAAAAGGACTTGATTATTCCTGAAGGAGATTGAATTGGAATGGTATCTAAAAAGGTACCTGAGTAGGATAGTTTGTAGATTTTGTTACCAGATAAATCACAAACATAGAGGTTGTGTTGAGAGTCAAAAGCCAGGCCATTGGGTGTATTGAAGCCTGTTGCAAATACACTACTCACACCCAATGGGCTAATTTTGTAAACGTTAGTGCCCATAAAATGTGATCCATATAAATTGCCAAGATGGTCTATGACCATAGCATCATCAATTTTTTTTGTCGGCTCATTGAAAAAAGTCGATACAATTTGACTTTTTAATTCTATGAGTCCGGATAACAATGCAAGCAGGTAAAAATATTTTTTCATGAGGTTTTGATTTTATGAATTTAATTTTGGCTTATCACAATTTGTGGATGAAATCGAATAGGACAATTTATATTTGGACTTCTACTAAATTTCTGACAAACGTAATGACGAGTCAACTTAGAAGTTATGCTGACTTATAAGTGGCGGTGGATTTCGAATAAATGGCTTGTCGAACCCAGGAAATAGTTTGGGGCGCATAGTTGGCGAGCCTGGTTATACCTGCATATTTAAATCAAAGCCAATGTCTAAAATACACAAAATGAAACAGGCGGAGCACAATACCCCGCCTGACACAAACAGATTTTATAGAGTTCCCTTTTACTTCATTTTATTAAACATGTAACGGGCAATCTTCCATTCTCCCTTTACTTTTTGCAATACAAACAGCTCCCTATTTTCTTCCGGTACAGTCTGTCCATTCGCGTGAATCAGAGTGCTTCCTTTTGAAGTGGTTCTGGCATAGGCAAAATCTCCCGAGATGTTGATTTCATCGATAAAGAACTCAATAGTCAATTGAATGGAATTGAAAACAAAGGTGTAGGATGCTTTAACTTGTTCCTGACCTATAGCCGATGGTGCGTTGGATGGCATAAATACGCCGTCAGCGCTATAAAGGGAAAGCACTTTGTTGACGTCGGAGGAATTTAAAGCGTCACGGTAGGCGAATAATAATTTCTCAATGGCTGATTTTTCTGCTGTTTGTTCCATTTTTGTTGTATTTGAATGGTTTGAATTATTTTCTGTTGGAGGTTGGCAGGCCACCAGCGATACCAGTAGCATGGCCTTTGCGATACTTGTTTTCATTGGCCGGCGAATGATGGGTTTATCAATTTGCTTTTAGCTTCAGTTAGCGTAACTGTTTTTCCCAATGCCCCAAACTGGTGCAAGTCGCCAAACACCTCAATTCGTATGGCGCTGTCTAAGCCACCCACATGAAGGGGATCGAAGCCGCTGCTGAGTATCAGATGTTCGATTTTACTGTTGCTGTTGGTGTTGTCGGAGGCATAAAACAACACTTTTCGTTCAGGTTGTGCAAATGCATCACTTATTAATGCAGCTGCTCCTAAGGTGCCAAAAGCTTTAACCAGTTTGGCACTTTTGGGAATACCTTCATGCAATACACTGGTTGCCGATTCATTTTCAGCAATTATTTTTTTGAAACCGCCCTTCCCGTCAGGCGCAATGGGATTCGACACGTCAACAATGATTTTGCCTTGCAATTCTGCCGAATTGGTTTTGAAAAAATCGTTCAATGCAGAAAAAGAAATGCAGGGAATAATAAGCTCAGCTTCCCGTATGGCTTCTCTGGTTTCTTTGGCTGTTGCCAATGGGCCTAATTCCTTCGCTAATGCTTTTGAAGCTTCTAAATCCCTTGAAGCCAGAATTACCAGATGCCCGCCTTTTATCAGATTGCCGGCGATTGCTTTGCCAATATGGCCTAATCCTATAATGGCTACTTTTGATTGTGTTGCTGATTGGTTCATGATATTGGTTTTAAAATTGATTGTCACTATTGACAACACAAAGGTGCAGGCATCAGCCCTGCGCAACCAATACACTACGTTAAGAAATAGGCTTAATCTAGATTAAGGGTAAAACTTATTGACTTACCCTCTCGTTTCGGATCTTGCTCAGAAATTCTGGCGTTACACCCAGATAGGAAGCGATTTGTGTGCTAGGTAATCGCCGGGCAAGTTTAGGGTAGTGTGCTAAAAAAAACGCATAACGTTCGTGAGCGCTTGAACTAAAGGTCTGTAAGAGACGATTTTGTAATTCGATAAATTTGTCTTCTATGATCACACGGAAGTTTCGGTCAAATTTTGGGTAGTTCGTGTATAAATACCAAAGATCACCTTTTGAGACTTGAAGTATGGTGCCGGGTTCAATGGCTTCTATAAATAGTTTGGAAGGTTTTTCTTTATGCAGGCTGTCGAGGTCGGCAATCCACTCGTCTTCGGCAGCAAATAACAGGTTGTGTTCCTTTCCTGTTTTGTCCATGCCATAGAGTTTAAAACAACCTTCGAGCACATAGGTAAAATGTTTGCAAGTGTCGCCTTCTTGTAAAATGAATTGTCTGCGTTTTATTTTTCGTTCGGTTAAACGACTAACCAAGGCCTGCTTTTCAGTCTCTGTCAATGGAAGGTATTTGTCAAAGTGTTTTATGAGTTGTTCCATTTCCTTGTTTCTATCAGGTTTGAGTGTAACTATTTGCAGCTCTGCGTTCGGGCCGGATGATTCCCCAGGAATTGATTCGAAGCCCAAAGCGAATATACAAAAAACATCAGGGGAAGCTCAACACCCCACCTATTGTGCAAGTGCTGTTATATCCAGTACTTTTATGAAAGCTATCCATCATGGCCTAATTAGGATAATCCTGCTTTATCCTCAACTAATTTATTGTCCTACCGCTTATAAATAACACAGGTTGATTGTGTAGAGTGATATTGATAAAATTCCAATTTTAGCTCATTTTTATTGATCAGGGTCAAAGTGCAGTCAAACGGTGGCCAATTGGGAGCAGTTCCATTGACTGAAATACTATCTTTAGTGATTATAAAACTGTAGCCTCCCATTCCATGTTTAATTCCTTCTAATGAAACAAAGTAATTATTGAGGTTAACGAAACTAATTTTGAATTCAGAATTCTCAGCCGAATGCCAGCTCCCTAAAATATCTGTTAATGAAATTTTTTTATTTTTATTTTCATCACGAATAGCCATCCCGTTCTTTTGAGCAATTGCAAAAGAATGGAGTAGCAGGAATGAAAAAAGGAAGGGGAGGATTCCGAAATAGGGCTTTTGTTTCATTTTTAACAATTTGTTTCAAGCCTATTCATTAAGGTTTTTTCGGCTGTACACTAAGATAAGGCTAAAACTATAAGGATAAGCATTCAATTATTTCCCAAGGCTTATTAATTTTTCATAAAAAAACTGCCTTGCCAATACGCTTTTGCCATTGGCATACACAATTTTATAAGGCTCTCCGCTCATGGAGGATTTGGAAGCAATCTTTTCTATAAAATCTATGGCCGTTTTAACGCGGCTCCCGGCCTTTTCCCATTTCATGCGCAAATGTTTGGCGGCTGCCGCGGCATCGTGTAAATCCCCGTTGCGGTAAAATTTGGCATCCTTCAGCTGCTCTACCGCTTTGATGAGGGCTTCGATTTTTTGGGTTTCAGTCAGAGGGGCCTTGCTTTGGGCAAAACTTAAAAAAGCCAGGGAGCAAAAGAGCAATAATATTGAGACGAGGCGTTTCATGCCAACAAAATAATAAGAAAAACGCTAAGAAAACTATTTAAGGCGAAAACAAAGGTCCTTGTAAGATTTAGCCTGGGGGAAAATCTATGGATTCAAAGGCAGGAATTAATAATCCCCTCCCTGGACAGGCGGACGAGGCAAAGGATAAATAAACGCTTCAAGGAATTGAAAGGGCAGGAGCTGCAGGAAGTAAAATTAATGGTTGACTATGACTTTTGAATTTACCCTACAATCCTTTATATTTAATAAGCCAATTACAAATGCTTATATCTTTTTGTGACGGATTGTAGGTATTTGTAATTGGATAATTAGCGCCTATCAGGTAGTTACAGGGTATTTTAAAAACGACGCTACAAATAACTAAGACTATAGCCGGCATATTTCACTACAATGATAACAACAAATTTAAAGAATGGTGACTTCTGCAAAGTAATTGCAGGAACACACAAAGGAAAGACAGGCTTTGTTCAAGACATAAACACAAGTAAAACCGGACACATTACTATTACGGTTTTGCAGAAGAATGGGCTTAGGTTTAAGACCCTTGGAAGAAGTGTTGAAGTGATTAAGGAAGAATAAAACACCCTATAACAGAACCCGGGCGTAATCCTTTATAGGTAATGCGCAGAGAGGATTTGGTGCAGCAAGCACAATGGTGTTTATAAAAAAGGCTAAGTTGGAAAGCTCTATTTACACCCTATTGTGTGAATATGATTTCAGAAGCCGGAGATGCTGCAGGGCTTTCAGAACTGGTGAGAACATTTCAGTTTACAAAGGCAGGGATCTTTCAACGCTCTCTTGATTTTTCTAGAAAGTTATTTTGTCCGTTCTTTTTTCTTGATAAAAAAGAACCAAAAAATCAAGGCAAAACGATGCGTCTGCGCGCTCTTTCCTGTCATAAGATTCACTAGCGAAAAAAGGTCTAAAGATTTTTTCGGTGAATCTAATGACAGGAAATTCACCCAAGTCCTGCCCGCCGTTTTGCCTTTGCTTGCGCACGGGAACACCTGGGTTTGCCGGGTCTGCATTTCTGCTCCGCTTTGAAACTCGGCTTGATTTCTATGCAAATTTTTCTGAGGCCGACCAGCGGGGTGGGCTAGCGGTGGATGTTTAGTTTGTCGACTGCAACTGCTTTTTTCATTGCGTCATAGCCAGCGCACTGACCTGCTGCGTTTACTGTCGCGAAATTGAATTTCAAGTGATTCTTTCCTACTTTTCCTTGATAGAATTCTTTGGAAGGCAATAGTTGCTATTGAGCACAATTTTAAGAAATTAATACATTAAGGTTCTCATCTGCTCTTCAGTGTTTTAGCAATGCCGCTGCGCGGAGCGCAGGAAAGAACTGAATTGATTTTTTGGCATAAAAAGGGCAAGGGTGCCTGCCTGACAAAGGAAAGACTTGTGCTAGATGAACCGGCCTCATAGAAATTTCCACCAAAATCGAAGCGGCCTCAAAAGGAGTTCCGAAAAAGCATCAGAAATAGTTACATACAGGTGATTGTCGTGGCTTTTGAGGAAAGATTGTGTGGAGACGAATTGCTGTCCTGACCCGCTAGGCGTCAGGACATGATCAATTCGTCAGCTTGAGGCTGCAAAGATTTTTGGAAATTTCTATGAAGCCTTGACTTTTTTGTTACTTTTTGTGTCAAGACAAAAAGTAAGAGAAAAAGACATTATCATTCCAGATATTGTAGTGACTCAAAATATTTATCAAACGCTTTCGCCACTTTGTCTTGACACAGGGCAAACACCCGGTCCAAATGACTCTCCCAGGGAGCCCTTCGGGCCCGCGGAGCGGGTGCCCGAACAATCGGGATGAGCCGGGTTTTGCATGGTATGAAGTTTTTCGAAGTATATGTTCTTTACCTACTTTTTCTTGATAAGGGCAAACAAACAGTGTATTCCCGATAACCATCGGGATGAGCCGGCATGTGGGGGAGAACCAAAGACCCGAAGCATCGGGGCAAGACGCAGCGATCGGTCTACGCTCTTTTGTTTTTTCATGAGATATCTCGTCCGTTCTTTCTGTCTTGACACAGAAAGAACCAAAGAAGTCAAGACTTCCGAAAAATGGCTTGCAAATCTACGGTCCATTTTTTCCCGTAGTCAAGGCGTGCGGCTAAGCTATATAAATAAATGGTCTTCATTACGCACGCTGCGACTACTTAGCGCGAGGCTAGCGCTAAAAATGACCCTTGATTCGCTAAGCCATTTTTCGAAGGTCGATTGTTGGGTGGGCTAGCGGTGGATTTTAAAATTGTTGATTTATCTGCTTTTTTTGCTGCGTCTTTGCCAACGCGCGGACCTTCTGTGTTTGCTGCCACGAATTTTAATTGCTAAGCCATTTTTCGAAGGTCGATTGCTACGTGGGCTAGCGGTGGATTTTAAAATTGTTGATTTATCTGATTTTTTCGCGGCGTCTTTGCCAACGCACGGGACCACCCGGGTTTGCCGGGTCTGCATTTCTGCTCCGCTTTGAAACTCGGCTTGATTTCTGTGCAAATTTTTCTGAGGCCGATAAGCGGGGTGGGCTAACGGCGGATGTTAATATTGAGAATTTATCTACTTTTTTCGCTGCGTTTTTGCCTAAGCACGGACCTTCTTTGTTTGCTAATGCTCTCTGGTTTTTTCAAGAAGGGCATTTCGTCCGTTCTTTTCCCTTGATGGAAAAGAACCAAAACCCCGAAGCATCGGGGCAAGACTTCCGAAAAATGGCTTGCAAATCTAAAGTCAATTTAATCCCGCAGGCAAGGTGTGCGGGATTACTGCTTAAATACTAAACTGAAATTACGCACACTGCGCCTGCTTAGCACAAGCCTACGCTTTAAATTTCCTAAGATTTGCTAAGCCATTTTTCGAAGGTCGATTGCTATGTGGACTAGCGGTGGACGTTTAGATTGTTGATTGTATCTGACTTTTTTTGCTGCGTTTTTGCCTGCACAGGGAGCTGATGGGCTGGCTTTCGCTTATTGGAATTTCAAACTAAAAACCTGCAAGCTATTTGGAGAGTAAAAAATTTGTGTTACATTTGCGACCACACAGTCGCATCCGTATGGTCGCTTTAAAAACATTCAACAATTTAACTGAAGAAAGACAGCAGGAAATTATCTTGATTTGTTTGGAAGAATTTGCATTAAACGAATTCCAATCCGCTTCACTTTCCACTATTGTTTCCAAACTAAACATTGCCAAAGGCAGTTTCTACAGGTATTTTGAAAGCAAACAAACGCTGTACTATTTTCTGCTTGACCATTGTATTCAAAAGAGACTGGAAAGTGACCAGAAAACGATTACAGCGAAACCATCCGCTTTTTTTGAATTGATGATTGAACACCTGGTGGGTAAAATGCGGTTCGATAAAAAATACCCATTGCACAGCGCATTCCTCTATAATGTGATGCAAGAAAAAAACAGTGATGAACTTGGAAACATTCAGCTCACGGTAAAAACGAAAGCACTGGAAGCGGTTAAACCGTTGGTGAAAGAGGCGGTTAAAAACAAGGTTTTTCGCAAGGACGTGGATATCGAAACAATTTCATTTTTGGTTTATCGAATGCAGTTTACCATTATGGAATACTTAGAGTTGAAATACAAAATTGATTTCAGGCAAAACATAAAAAACCAAAGGCCTTTATATGATGTATCGGAGAAAGAGGTGATAAAAACAGCGAAAACGTTTTTGGAAATATTTAAATACGGGATAATCAATCAGGAAATGAAATGACCCAAATGGAGATGAAAAAAGACATCATACAAACCGAATTATTGACAAAAAAATTCGGAGAAACTACTGCTTCTGATAAGATTTCAATCCATGTGAAGGAAGGAGAGATATACGGTTTTCTGGGTTTGAACGGTGCAGGAAAAACAAGCTTAATACGGATGTTATTAGGCATGATCAAGCCTGACAATGGAACTATCAGGTTATTTGGCAAAAAGCTCAGTACCCAATTTGACCAATGGAATGATATCGGCTATCTGGTTGAAACACCTTGCTCTTATCCGAATCTTACGGTAAAAGAAAACTTAAGCGTTTATTACAAATTACGGCAGTTAAGCGACCCGCATTTAATGGATGAGATTATCGAAAAATTAAAACTAACGAATTACTGGGATAAAAAAGCAAAAGTACTTTCATTGGGCAATCAGCAACGATTAGGATTAGCAAAGGCACTCATGCACAAACCAAAACTATTACTGCTCGACGAGCCAATTAATGGATTAGACCCTGAGGGAATTGTGGAAGTAAGAGAATTGTTAAAACAACTGGCAACGAATGGTTCAACGATTTTTTTATCAAGCCATATTCTAGGTGAAATATCAAAAGTAGCCAACCGTATAGGGATTATACATCAGGGAAAACTTGTAAAAGAGCTGACCATAAACGAACTACACGATCAACTTATCAAAAAGCTGATTGTAAATACAAATAACAACGAATCAGCACTTAAGGAATTGTTGAACCACAACTACAAGGCCGTTTTAACGGCAGAACATGAACTGGAAATCACAAATAGCGAAGCAATTTCAAAACCTGAATTAATTTCAGGATTGTTAGCCGAAAAAACATACCCACCTAAAAAAGTGTTTTTGTACACGGAAGATTTAGAACTGTTTTTCCTGAGAACCATTAAAGATAGAACACCATGAAACAGCAAATACAAGCTATACAAGCGGAACTATTGAAAAATAAACACTCCAGTATACTTTGGGCGACCTTTGTTGCTTTTGGTTTGGCACCTGTTATCGGCGCTGTGTTTATACTAATTATCAAGGATGCCGATGCCCTGGCCAAAGCCGGAAGTTTGGCAATGAAAGCCAAAGCCATGAACTTTGAAGCCAACTGGAAATCCTATTTGGGGCTGTTAAATCAAGCCCTCGCGGTAGGTGGTGTTTTGGTGTTTGGCTTTGTGGCAAGTTGGGTATTCGGCAGAGAATATTCAGATGGAACAGCAAAGGATTTACTTTCTTTACCGACTTCAAGAACAAAAATACTGAACGCTAAATTCAGCATTTACATTTTATGGTGTTTGGCTTTGGTAGTTTCCAATCTTTTGTTAGGGTTTGTTATCGGCAGTATGTTGCACTTACCTGCACAGGAAACGGACATTGTATTTCCATTACTCAGCAACTATTTTATCACCGCATTTATGACTATACTGCTTGGTTACCCGATTGCCTTATTTGCCATATGGGGAAAAGGGTACTTAACACCTTTAGGCTTTGTAGCACTCACATTGGTATTTTCACAAATAATAGCAGCAACCGGTTATGGCACTTATTTCCCCTGGTCGATACCCGGATTGTACAGTGGAGCAGGGGGTGAGTATAAAAAGCTACTCAACGATGTAAGTTATACACTTGTTGTTTTAACAGGTATATCAGGCTATTTAGCTACGCTTGGATACTGGAAAGTGGCTGACCAAACGAAGTGAGAACAGCAAGTATGGCTAAGTACAAACAAACCTCAACGGATAAGCCCACCAACAGACATGGTTTACAAATTTCTTCCCGGGCTGGGCAAGCGCTCCAACAGGCTGGGGCGGCACACCTATAGTATAAACATCCGGACATTTTTTCTATCTTTAAATCATACGGATTCCCGACCTGAGACATGGGGAGCCGGGGAACGCCAGTTGGCGAACTGTTCTCACCAATTGTAGGACGAAACAACAACTTATAGACCAAGACTAAAATATGGCAATAGGATTTACTCCAAAACACATTGAGGATTTTCCTCTTAACAACTTAACACAACGGCAATTCCTTGTTCTTGCAATCGAGACAGCGACGAAAATAGGTTGGAAAGTTGGCTACCTAAGCGACAACGGACTTATTGGTTATACCGACAATGGAATGCTTTCCTGGAACGCAGAAATTAAAATCAAAATAGAAAATGGAGTGGCAAATATTCAAAGTGCTTCAACTGGAAGTGAAATGATGGACTGGGGTAAAAACAAGAAAAACATTGCCAGTTTCATTGCCACTTTTGAAGAACTAAAACCGACTTTAACGAAAGAAGAACTTGATGCAAAATATCAAGAAATAAACGAACAACTTGTTTCACAAGAAGAAGATGTTTTAAAGTTGCCACCGGCAACTACAACAGAGCAGATAAAAGATTTCTTCTCTATTTTTAAGCCCAAACAAGACTTCTTTATTACGCCAATTCTAATAGACTCGAATATTTTAATTTTCATTTTAATGGCAATTAGTGGTGTAAATATTATACAACCTGACAATGAAAGTTTATTGAATTGGGGTGCTAATTTCAGACCTATGACATTAGAAGGCGAATGGTGGCGAATACTAACTAGTTGTTTTTTGCATATTGGAATATTTCACCTTCTAATGAATATGTATGCACTACTTTATATTGGTGTATTATTAGAGCCTCTTTTAGGCACAACAAGATTTATTTCTGCTTATCTGCTCACTGGTATTACATCAAGTATTGCAAGTTTATGGTGGCACGATTTTACAATTACTGCCGGTGCTTCGGGCGCCATATTTGGTATGTATGGTGTTTTCCTGGCATTGTTGACAACAAATTTTATTGAAAAAACAGCACGAAAAGCATTATTGGCAAGTATCGCAGTTTTTGTGGGTTACAACTTAATATATGGACTTAAAGGTGGCATTGACAATGCAGCTCACATTGGCGGTTTACTTGGCGGACTTATTATTGGTTACGCTTTAATTCCAAGTCTGAAAAAGCCTGAAGAAAACAAATTAAAATTCGGAACAATTGGATTATTATCAATTCTCATTTTTATTTCATCTTTTGTTGTGTACAAAAAATTACCCAATGACATCGTAATATACGATGCTAAAATCAAGGAATTTGTTTCAATGGAAACAATGGCATTAGAAGTTTATAATTTACCACCAACTACTCCGAAAGAAAAAATACTCTATGGTATTAAGGACAGAGGAATTTATAATTGGAATGAAAGCATAAAGCTTATAGATAGCTTCAAGGACTTGAATTTACCACTTGTAGTAAGAACGAGAAATAGGCTTTTAAAAGAATACTGTGAACTTAGAGTTAAAAGCTATGAATTACTTTACAAAGCTATTTCAGAGGACACCGACCAATACAAATCACAAATAGAAGATTACAACCAAAAAATAGACGCAAAAATTAAAGAACTTGGCAGTGGACAATAAACTTATTAAACAAACAAACGGAAAACAAGCGGCTGGAACAACACTTGCCCAACAGTAGCGGTAAAGTGGAGATGATTTATCGATTCAAAAACAGGAAGGGAAAAACGCCTCCTGGGTTCGGCAGGCGCGGCAAATGATCAAAAGACTTCAAAAGGAGGTGAAAGTAAGGGTTTACAAATAACTTTTGAATTACATTACAATCCCATATATTTAAAAAGCTAATTGCAAATGCTTAACTACATTTATAAGCGGATGTAAGCATTTGTAATAGGATAACAAGGTCAAGCATTTAGTTAGCAAACATTTAAACAGAACAATGAGTATACATAATGACATATCTGAGCTTGTAAAGGCTGACATTATCACACAGGAAACCGCTGACAAAATGTTTGACTATTACAAAAATAAAGGCAGCTCATCGACTAACCGACTTTTTATTGTTTTTGGAATATTAGGAGCAATTTTAGTTGGACTTGGAATTATTTTGATTGTAGCTCACAACTGGGACGAACTTTCAAGAGGAACAAAAACTTTCTTTGCTTTTTTACCGGTGCTCGCAGGACAAATGCTCTGCGGCTACACGCTAATGAAAAGACAAGACAGCATTGCATGGAGAGAAAGTGGTTCCGCTTTTTTGTTTTTTGCAGTTGGATCAAGCATAGCACTTATAAGCCAAATTTATAATATCCCCGGTGATACAGGGTCTTTCTTGCTTACTTGGATGTTGCTTTGTCTGCCATTGGTTTATTTAATGAATGCTTCTGTCACTTCACTGCTTTATATAAGTGGAATCACATATTATGCAGCCTATTTGGGTTATTGGTCATACCCATCAACCGACCCTTATCTGTACTGGTTGTTACTAGTATGTAGCTTTCCTCATTATTATAATTTATACAAGAAGAAACCTGAGAGTAATTTTATGATTTTTCATAATTGGTTTATTCCCCTTTCAGTAATTATCTCTTTCGGAACAGTTGCAAAAAGAACAGAAGAGTTAATGTTCATTACTTACCTCAGTCTTTTTGGACTTTATTATTTAATAGGGAATTTAGATTTTTTTGCGCGACCAAAAGCAAAAAATAATGGCTATAAAATACTGGGTACCCTTGGCACAACTTCTTTACTTCTGACATTGAGTTTTGATTGGTTCTGGGAAAATTTGAGAATAAAAGATTTTGAATTTGATGAAGTAATTAGAGCGCCTGAATTTTTCGCCTCTTCTATCACATCATTATTGGCAGTAGGACTTCTTTATTGGCAACAAAAAGGTAAAATATTTAAGCATATTAAGCCTTTAGCAACAGTGTTTATCTTGTTTATTGTAACATTCATCCTCGGACTATACTCATCAATTGCTGTTGTGCTGATTAATCTATTTGTTTTGGCAATCGGAATCCTGACAATAAGAGATGGTGCCAGGAAGGATCATTTAGGAATATTAAATTTTGGATTGCTTGTAATAGCAGCTTTGGTAATTTGCAGATTTTTCGATAGAGACCTAAGCTTTGTAATTAGAGGTGTTTTGTTTGTAAGCGTTGGTGCCGGATTCTTTGCATTAAACTATTGGATACTGAATAAAAGAAAGACAAATGAATAGCAAAAAAATAGTTTTAACAGCTTTTATACTTATTGCACTGGTGCAATTGTATGTTCCTGCCAAAATGATTTTAGATAAGGAAACTGTGTTGGAGAAAGGAACAGAGTATAAGTTCAAGACAGCTCCTATCGACCCAATTGATCCATTCAGAGGGAAATACATACTGCTTAACTATGACGAAAACACAGTTGAGACTCAGAACGAACAAAATTGGGAGGTAGGAGAAATAATTTATGTTTCCCTCTCCACAGACAATGCAGGATTTGCTAAAATTAAATCTATTTCAAAAGAAATGCCGACCGATAATCCAGACTTCGTTAAGGCTAAAGTTAGTTTCCTAACGGAAAATGGTTCTAACAAGCTGACAATTGATTACCCTTTCAACAGATATTACATGGAAGAATCAAAAGCATATGACGCTGAACAAATACATAGAGAATCCCAACGGGATACCAATCAGATAACTTATGCTTTGGTAAGCATTAGAAAGGGGGAGGCAGTATTAAAGGACATACTAATTAATGGAACTTCAATTAAAGAAATAGTTAAACAGAATCAGGCAAATAAAAAATAAAGTAGGCTAACAGCACCTATAAGTTATGCCTCATAGTTGGGTATTGTAAATTCGGGCGGACATTTGAGAACCGGTAGAGAAAATTTCAGTTTACAAAGGCAGGGATGACAAATCCCCTCCTGTGGCGGGAAGGCGCGGCAAAGGATTAAAAAACTTCAAAAGGAGGTGAAAGTAATGGTTTACTAATAACTTTTGAATTACAGTACAATCCTTTATATTTAATAAGCCGATTACAAACGCTTAAATACTTTTGTAAACGCATGTAAGTAGTTGTAATGGGATAAATAGCGCCAAATAACTAGTTAGCGGTCATTGTAGCGGACGACAGTGATATACGTTATGTTAAAGATGACAATCTTGTAAATGATGGATATTAAAATATTAAATAAAGGGAATCGTAATCTATTAATTTGTACTAGAAATAATGGGACAATTGAAAAAGCTGAAATAGGACCTAACATCCCTTTTCATGACCTTGCCCATTTTATAGTTGAGAAGCATTTAGGTCTGAAACATGGATTTTATGGAAACATATATAATGGTTATACTGTAAAAGAATTATCAGACAAAGAAATCATTAAGACATTACCTGTTGAATCTGTTGTTTCTGAGATTGCAACAAGAGCGTTGCAATCTATTTGGTCTGGTGCTTGTTCTATTGAACAGTTCAATAGTTTGATAGAGGCTGAGTTTAAAAATCTTTCTATTAACTTCCGATTAAACCTGACAGAAGAAGAAGTATTTCAAATGTATTCACAATATGACGAACTGATTACACAATGGAAGCAGCTTAAAGAAGGTGAATCAATTGAGGTAAGGCTAACAATTAAACCATGAGAAATAAGACAGAAAAACAACGAACCGCTAACACATAAAAAACAATACAATGAGTAATCAAGTACAATACATCAACCCTGACGGACTTTTTAAAAATCCGGCATTTTCACAAATTGTGACAACACAAGGAACTGGAAAAACAATTTACATTGGTGGACAAAACTCGGTAAATACACAAAGAGAAATCGTTGGAAAAGGTGATATTTCAGAACAGACAGAACTGGTGATGAAAAATATTCAAACTGCACTTTCAGCTTGTGGAGCAACATTTGAGAATCTGGTAAAATTAACCATACATATTGTTCAAGGACAAGATTTGTATCGTGGGTTTCAAGTTTCACAAAAGTATTTGAGCGGTCTGAAAAACCCTCCTGCAATTACCGGTTTTTTTGTTGCATCGTTGGCACATCCAGATTTTTTAGTTGAAGTAGATGCTATTGCATTTATTCCTGAAGAATAAAATTTAAAGTGAAAGAAAACAACGAACCGCTAACATTGGTCTTACGCCAGGCGGATAAGAGAAGCCGCCCGGCCGCAAAGCGTTACAGGGTTTTTAAACGACGCTACAAATAACTTAGACTATAGCCGGCATATTTCACTACAATGACAACAACAAATTTAAAGAATGGTGACTTCTGCAAAGTAATTGCAGGAACACACAAAGGAAAGACAGGCTTTGTTCAAGACATAAACACAAGTAAAACCGGACACATAACTATTACGGTTTTGCAGAAGAATGGGCTTAGGTTTAAGACCCTTGGAAGAAGTGTTGAAGTGATTAAGGAAGAATAAAACACCCTATGACAGAGCCCAGGCGTAATCCTTTATAGGTAATGCGCAGAGAGGATTTGGTACAGCAACCACAACGGTCTTTATAAAAAAGGCTAAGTTGGAAAGCTCTATTTAAACCCTATGGCGTGAATCAAATTTCAGAAGCCGGAGATGCTGCAGGGCTTTCAGAACTGTTGAGAACATTTCAGTTTACTAAGGCAGGGATCTTTCCAGTCATCTTACAAAAAGCGAAGCGAAACGCTAAACTTAGCGGGAATCTGTGTTCTCGTGGATTACCGCATTTCCAGCAGCAATCCTGATGGACGGGCGCCTTCCGAACCGGAAAATTCGTGGAGCACTTTCATTTCTTTTTTTGCAACATCGAGAGAGAAAAAACAGCCGTTCTGATTTTTGCCGCTGAACATCAGCGTGCCGTAAATTTTTCCATCGGATGCCGTTATCAGTTCTCCCATCGATCCGCTTTTTTCGAATACAAAAATCTTTTCTGTGCTAAGGTTTGTGGGATCGAACTCAAACACCATCAGCGACGGCTCTTGATAGGAATTTTTAGTCAGTCCATACAATCTTCCATTTAGTTGCACCAGCCTGCCCGGAGTAAATGCGCCATTAACCTCCGACACCAGGATGGGATCGCTGACAGCACCACTTTGCGGATTGTATGCGATTAAAGCGGTGCCTGATTGTTGATGTTTCCAAACCTGCAAATAAATCATTCCATCGATAACCGTGGGATATCCAAAGAGATTACTTCCAAAACGGTCTTCGTGAAAGTGTGCGATGATCTTTAAACGATTAGTGAGCGGATCGTATTCAAAAAAGGTTCCACGATTCTCACTTCCTCCCTGAGTGGTGACACCATAGAGTTTACCGTCGGGTGTTACCGCTAATGGTCCCACAGGGATCTTACCTGTGAGCTCAGAATTAAAGTTCACTTTCGCGGTGATTGTTTTACCTAAAGGATCGTACTCATAAAGTGTTCCGCCGGAATACGACCCGCCGTTGCAAGCAACACCGTAGTATTTGCCGTTGGGAGACTGAATAGGAGGGGCCATTGGGTTATATCCGCTTGATTCGTCAAAGTCAATGATTTTCTCATACTTTGCTGTGTCAGAGTGTAGTCTGAATATAACGCCTTTGTCAAGTAATCCACCTGCCATTGTGGTGCCGTATACATAGCCATCCGATGACCGCGCCAAGCCATAAGCTCCGAATCCATCCAGCGAGGTACTAAACCAGTAGCTGTTTTTGATGTTTTTATTCTGCAGATTGAATTCGAAGATTCCGCCGCGATTGGATTTGCCGTAGTTGCCGGTGGTGCCGTAAAGGGTGTTGCCGCGCGCGAAGGCAGTGAGTGGTTGTCCACCGCTTTGCTCTGAGAAGTTGTAGACAATCTGTATCTTATTTGTACGCGGGTTAAAGCTGAACAAAGTGCCTTCTCCGTAACGTCCTCCATACACACAGGTGCCATACAATTTTTTTCCTACCAACTGTAACCTGCCTCTGGGATTCACGCCTGTTGAAGCGGATGCGAAGCGGGCCAGCACATTAAGCTTCCGTGTAGCGGGGTTAAAGCAAAACAGTACGTCGTTCTGATCCGGATAACCATTGTGTGCCATGCCATATAATTTTCCTTTGTATGGTGTAAGCCCTTCGCTATAGTCGCGGTTATCCTCAGAAGGCGTCACCTTTCCGAAAGATGTGTAACTGTTTTTTGTGGGATCGTATTCGAAAAATTCGGAGATGCCCAGGCCGCTGTAATTGGTGATGCCGTAAAGCTTTTTTTTGTACACCGTTAAATCACCTTGTGGAGAGCCGCCTTCGAGCCCGAAGCTGTGTATTATTTTTAAAGTATCACAGCCCGGTTTAAATGCAAACAGGCTCCCCCCATGGTATGTTCCGCCTCCGAATGTTGTGCCGTAAAAAATGCCGTCGAGCAGTGCCAGTTTTCCGTAGGGACCACAACAGTCACCATAATTGAAATCATGAAGTTTAGCAAGCGTGTTAGTGGCGGGATCAAATTGAACCAGCGTTCCTCCTTTAAATTTTCCGCCTTTATTGGCAAGCCCGTAGAGCTTTCCGTCAGGACCGTAACTCAGGTCATGGATATCCCATCCTATAGAATCGCTAATATCCGTTCTTTTGTGATAAGTGGATGTTTTGGTATTGTATGCATATACCACACCCCGGTTAAATTTTCCGCCATAGGAATTGGTGTTGTATAGCAACTGGTCCGGTGTTTCGGTGAACTCCCCATTGGGAAAATAGCCATCGTCAGATACCCTGAAGGTGTGGATGACATGAAGCTGTCCTGCGGTGTCGATTCTGTAAATAGTACCACCACCGTTCCCTCCATCACTGCTGCATCCCCATAATTCACCCCGCTGTTGTGAGCAAAGTAAAAATGGTAAGACGGTAAAAAGGGCGAATAGGTTCTTCAGCATGATTAAAGGTAAAAAGAAAATGAAAGAGATGCCATTTGAGAACTGGTAGAGAAAATTTCAGTTTATAAAGGTTGGGATGAAAAATCCCCTCCTGGGGCGGAAAGGCGAGGCAAAGGATTAAAAAACTTCAAAAGGAGGTGTAAGTAAGGGTTTACTAATAACTTTTGAATTTACCCTACAATCCTTTATATTTACTTGAAACAATTACAAGTGCTTAAATCCGGTTACAACTATTTGCAATCGGATAAGTAACGCGAAATAATTAGTTAGTTGCAATTATAGTGATAAAAAGAAACATAAGAGAGTATATTCAAATCGGAGCATCATTAAGGTTTTTACAAGATGCCAAGGCCAATCAATATATTGTTGGGTCTGGTCGCATAACAGGTAATCTTAAATTATACTTCAATGAGCTAGACAAATTAGACTTATCCGTAACTAAGCGCGCTTCACGAAACCTAAAAAGTATTTATGACGACTTTATTAAATTGGATGAGAGTGCTAAGCTGACTAATGCGCAAGCACATGATTTAGTAGAAAATATAAAGCAAGTAAGGAAAACACTGCAAGCAGAAACAGAAGGTATTCAGGCAATAATTATAACAGACAAACGATATACAATTGAAAAGCTTCAGGACATTAGGCAATTGTTAGACACTGGAGTTTTTGAGAGGTTACCTGATTTAGCAAAATATGATTTAACTGAATGTGGATATTGCATTTGTTTTGAAAGACCAACAGCTGCTGCTTTTCATCTCTTAAGAGCTACCGAAGAAATTTTAAAACATTTTCATAGGAAATATATCAAAGCAAAGCCGACAGGTTTTATGACTTGGGGAAATTATACAACTGCATTAAAAAATAAATCCAAAGGAAAGAAACCGGACTTGACAATTATAAATCACCTTGACAATATTAGAATGTCTTTCAGGAACCCTACACAACACCCAGACAAAATATATGATATTCAAGAAATTCAAAATTTATTGGGAGTTTGTTTGGACGTCATTAATAGAATGGGAAAAGAATTGTAACTATAGCTAACTTGAGTTTTGCGCTACAGGGCGGATACCTCGGCGAGCTCAGGCCGCTAATATTAACTTTGAGCATTGACTAGACGCTAGTGCTGTCAGACAGTTTTCGGTTTCAAAAGCCTTTAACGCAACGAACGAAAACGTTATATGGTATTTTAAAAGACGACACTAAATTTTGATAAATTAATTGAAATGAATTCGGAGAACGTAGAACTTCATTGGAAAAGCTTTCTTATAAATAAAAACTTAGGTAATTTAAAATTGGCTATTATTGATTTAAATAGTTGTATTAGAATAAATCCTAACAATCCTAACTTCTACAATATCAGAGCGGTATTATTATATAAAAATGGACAACAACAGCTCGCAAGGGAAGATTATAATTTCATTACCAACCGATTTGGCAGAAAACATCTATCAAAAGAGGTTCTGCTTTTATTACGAGGCATTGACGATGACCTACCTTTTTAGAGAAACAGAAAAAATCTTGTTAGCCCTAAAAGTAGTCTTGCGCCAGCCGGAAATACTCCCTAGGCAAACGCTGTTTATCAAATGGTCCACTTCGTGGGCAGCCATTTGTGGGGCACTTGCTTCAAAATCCTTATCTTCACGATGGACTTCCGTTTGGTCAGCAGGAAAAGTTTGCGAAATGCAGCCGGCGCAAGGCAGCAACCCGATATCTAATTGCTCTTCGACAGATTAAAAAAATAATATGGCATTAAAATTAAATCTCGCTCCCGCTATAGCTTGGAGAACCTATATAACTCCATTTATTCAGGAGCAAAAAATAATAGAAATAAGTGACCACATTTCGTCAGAAATTGGCCTTTCTAAAAGAGAGCTAATGGGTTTAATTATATACTCCTATTCTCTCGACAAAAGTGGTGGTCTTAATGTTTATTGGGACGACTCACATGAAGAACCTAATGACGGATTTATTAGAGACAAGTCAGAAAATGTTGTTAGGTGTGAACATAAATTAGTAGCACAATTTAATAGGGAGGAAGTAATCAAGGCAATGCTGGACACATATAATAAGTATGCTAATCGCGGAAAATCGTATGGTGAAAACAGACATTTAATTATTCAAACAAACCTCAACTCGAATGGTCTAGCTAAAATATCAAAAGTCCATAATGAAATCGAAAATAAATGTGTTTTTGACAAGGTTTTTCTACTTCATGTAAATGGGTTTGAACCAAACAATGTAATACGGTTTTCATTTTCAGAGCAGTATCCCAAATTATGTCTTTCTCACATTAAAATTGACAGCCAGACGGGTGAATGCATCAATTGATTTTTACAAGACTTTTCTGACGCAACTAGTGCTAGCAACTGTTAGGCTAGATGCCTGCGTTTTTGTAAATTGCCTCTCTTATTGTTTCGGCTGAAAGTTTAAGGCATATGCACTTAGCCAAGCCGCCAAGCGCATAACCCCCATCCACCTCAATACGACCTTTATATTCAATATACTATTTTCTACCCCATTAAAAAACACCATGTGTTACAACACAAACCTACCAAACAGCTCACAAAACCATAATCCCCTTCCAATCAAATTATTTGTTATTTTTAGTACCTCTTCAGGCTATATCGACTTGATTAGGCATTTATGAAACTCAGCTCACTATCTCCAAAAATAGCCCTCAACAAAGCCTTTCTTAAGGTGAAACCCCTCAGGCCTCTGATGGATGCCTTTAAGGAGAACCTTATACAGCTCCTCGACAGAACCAACGACACCGAATCCGAAGAATTTCACAAAAACCTTATCACTGACTTCCTGAAAAAGACCTATTACGAGCCCGGTTATTTTATCAATACCAAAGGCCGTAACGACCTGGTGATCCACAACGGCAATACCGCCAAAACCTCTGTTGGGGTCATCATCGAAGCCAAAAAACCCACCAATAAGGGGGAGATGATCTCTTCTACTAAAATTAACACAAAAGCCTTTCAGGAACTGGTATTGTATTATTTAAGAGAGCGCATTACCCACAAAAACCTCGAAGTAAAACACCTCGTGGCCACCAACATTAACGAATGGTTCATTTTTGATGCTACTTTGTTTGATAGGCTTTTTGCCCAAAACAAAAGCCTGGTGAAACAATTCACCGATTTTGAAGAAGGCCGGCTTGCTGATACTAAAACCGATTTTTTCTACAAAGAAATTGCGGAGCCTTGTATTGGAGCCATCAGCTCTGAAATCACATTCACCTACTTCAACATTCAGGATTACCAAAATCCCCTGCGCAATAACGATAAAAAAGACGACCACCTCCTTATTGCCCTTTTTAAACTGCTCTCCCCCGAACACCTTTTAAAACTTCCTTTTGCCAACGACAGCAACAACCTCGATAAACGCTTTTACACCGAGCTGTTACACATCATTGGTTTAACGGAAGTGAAAGATGGCAGCAAAAAACTCATTGACCGCAACAAAGAGGGCGAAAGACATACCGGCACCATTCTGGAAGATGCCATCATTCAACTCGATAGCCTCGATAAACTCAGTCGCCTCAGCAACTCATCGCAATACGGTGCCAATACCCAGGAGCGTTTGTTTAATGTGGCCCTCGAACTTTCCATCACCTGGATCAACCGCATCTTGTTCCTTAAACTACTCGAAGCCCAATTAATCACCTATCACAAAGGCGATAAATCTTACGCTTTTTTAAACCTTGAAACAGTTAGAAATTACGACGACCTTAACAGCCTCTTTTTTCAGGTATTGGCTCGTAAACACCAGGAAAGAAACCCGGATGTAAAGAAGGTGTTTGAAAAGGTACCCTACCTCAACTCTTCGCTTTTTGAACCTACCGACCTTGAACAACTCACCTTGTTCATCAGCAACCTCAAGGACGATAAGTCCATTCCGGTTATTTCATCCACTGTATTAAAGGACAAACAAGGCAAAAAACTCACAGTTCATTTACCACCCCTCGAATACCTCTTTTTGTTTTTGGATGCTTACGATTTTAGTAGCGAAGGCTCCGAAGAAATTCAGGAGGACAACAAAACACTCATCAATGCCTCTGTGTTGGGGCTTATTTTCGAGAAAATTAACGGTTATAAGGACGGCTCCTTTTTCACGCCGGGCTTTATTACCATGTACATGTGCCGAGAAACAATTCGCAAGGCCGTGGTACAAAAGTTCAACGAAGCTAAAAAATGGAACTGCTGCACCATTGAAGAATTGTACGACAAAATTCACGACCGCAATGAAGCCAACGCCATCGTTAATTCTTTAAAAATTTGCGACCCGGCAGTAGGTTCCGGTCACTTTTTGGTTTCTGCGCTCAATGAGGTCATCGCCATAAAAAACGACCTTAAAATTCTTCAGGACAGAGAAGGAAAACGACTCAAGGAATACCACGTTGAGGTAGTCAACGACGAATTAATTGTTACGGATGAAGAAGGCGAATTGTTTGAATACAATCCATCCAACAAGGAAGCCCAGAGAATACAGGAAACGCTTTTCCACGAAAAACAAACCATCATCGAAAATTGCCTCTTTGGGGTGGACATCAATGCCAACTCTGTTAAAATTTGCCGCCTTCGTTTATGGATTGAACTCTTAAAAAGCGCCTACTACAAACCACCCTCTCCTTCGGAGAGGGGCGGGGGTGAGGCTCTGGAAACCCTCCCCAACATCGACATTAACATCAAATGCGGAAACTCCCTCGTAAGCCGCTTTGCCATTGACGCTGATTTAAAACAAGCCCTCAAAAAAAGTAAATGGACCATTGATGCCTACAAAATAGCCGTTGACACTTACCGCAATGCGGGGAACAAAGAGCAAAAAAGGGAAATGGAAAAACTGATTGCCGATATCAAATCCGATTTTCGCTCAGAAATATCCTCCAAAGACCCTAAGGTCATCAAACTCCGCAAACTCTCCGGCGACCTCTTTACACTTACCAACCAATCCCAGCTTTTTGAAATGGACAAAAAAGAGAAGGCCGATTGGAATAAAAAAGTAGACCAACTGACAGAGGAAACCAAGAAACTAGAAGTCGAAATTGAATCTATAAAAGCTAATAAAATTTTTGAAAACGCTTTTGAATGGCGTTTTGAATTTCCAGAAGTGCTAAATGATGATGGGGATTTTGTAGGCTTTGATGTTGTGATTGGGAATCCACCTTATCTTAGAGTTAGAGAAGAATCAGAGCAGATTAGAAAATATTATTTTGATAATTATTCAGTTTCGGAAAACCAATTAGACTTATATCATTTATTTATTGAAAGGTGCTATGTAATTACAAAAAAAGAAAGTGTTCTTTCACTAATTGTACCAAATGCCTTTTTAGCAAATCAAAACAACATCAGATTAAGGCAATTCATTCTTGCTAATTTTTCAATAGATAGAATTATTGAAGTTAAAGATGATGTATTTGAAGAAGCATCAGTAGAAGTATTGATTTTTATATTTAATAAACCTCGTGTCCCATCGTTAAGTAAATATTACATTGTAGAAAAAGGTAGTTTTTATTACAATAACAGTTTTGATACTAACGCATTCGAAAACACACCTAACAATAACTTTACAGTTACAGTTGACAGGAAAAGACAGGTCATTATTGCGAAAATCCTTAGTAAGTCAGTAAAAGTATCTGATTTGTTCAAAACTATTTCAGGAATAAAAGAATATCAAGTTGGAAAAGGGAAACCACCTCAAAATGATGCACAAGTAAAAGGAAAGGTTTTTAATGCAAATAGCAAAGTTGACAATACTTACCTTCCAGAACTTAGGGGTAAAAATTTATCAAAGTATTCATTTACTTGGGAAAACGAATATATAAGTTACGGAACTTGGTTAGCCGAACCAAGAGTTCCTGAATTTTTTGAAGGCGATAAAATTTTAATTCGTCAAATTCCAGCAAAAGAATCTCTTATTGCTTCATTTATAAAAGAAACTTATGTTGTTGACCAAACTGCATACATCGCAAAACCCAAATCAGAATTAGACATTTTATTTTATCTCGGCGTATTAAACTCAAAACTTCTGTTTTGGTATTTTCAGAATATCAATAATGAGTTCGACCAGTTGTTTCCAAAAATTAAAGTGAAGGAATTTAACGCATTGCCTTTGCCAAGTATAGAATATGCAACTAAAGAAATATCAAGTATTGTATCAAATATATTAGAACTTCAAGAAAGAGATACAAAATCTGATATTTCACAACTTGAAAACCAAATCGACCAATTAATTTACCAGCTTTACGATTTAACGGCCGAAGAAATTGCAATAATTGAAAACAGTTCAAAATAATGTAGATGAAAGCTAATGAATTACAAATAAATAATTTTTTACAGGCACCCAACGTACAGTTTGTAATTCCTGTTTACCAGCGAAATTATGATTGGTCAAATGCCGAGTGTAGGGAACTTTTAAACGATATCATATCCGTTGAAACAGAAGATAGAGGCACCCATTTTATTGGCAGCATTGTATTTGTTCATGAAGGCACCTATAGCACAAGCGAAGTAAAAGAACTCGTCATTATTGATGGCCAGCAGCGCTTAACAACCATCAATATTTTATATGTTGCCTTATACCGCTTTGCCAAAGAAACAGGTCTAAATCAGGATGCTGATCGTCTCTACAATATGTTTCTAACCAACCAATACGTTAAAAACGAGTCAAGCAAACTAAAACTAAAACAAACCGATTCAAATTCCATAGCTTTTAAAGCTATCCTTTTGGGCACTGAAACCGAATCGCTCCCTTACTCTAATGTTATAGAAAATTACAATTTTTTCCGCGCTAATATAACCGCCTCTAACTTTGAGATAATTCTGCGTGGCATAAATCGCTTAATATTCGTTGAAATTTCCCTGGAACGTGATAAAGATGACCCACAACGTATTTTCGAGAGCCTGAATTCTACGGGTTTAGATTTATCGCAATCGGATTTAATACGGAACTTCATCTTAATGGATTTGCCACCAAAAGATCAGAACCGAATATTTGAAACCATTTGGAATCCAATTGAAGAAAATGCTAAGGATTTAATCAAACAAAATTCTCTGGTCTCAGATTACATTAGAGATTACCTAACACTTCGAAACAAAAAGATTCCCAATAAAAACAAGGTATACACTGAGTTTAAAAGTCTATATCCCAGTAAAAAAGACGAAGCTTATCTTCAGGAACTTGAAAACATAAAATCCTTATCAATTCATTACAAAAAGTTCATCAATCCTTCAACAGTCCTTGATGATAATATTAAAAAAGAGCTGGAATATATCAATCGATTAGAAATAAATGTGGCCTATCCATTTTTACTTCAGGTATTCGAAGATACCGAAAACGGATTGCTATCGCATGAGGAATTAATAAAGATTTTAAGGCTTATTCAAAGCTATTCCTGGCGCAGATTTATTGTCGGCCTTCCAACCAGTTCATTAAATAAAATATTTATGACCTTGTATTCAGAAGTTGAAACGGAAGAATACTATGATTCTGTAGCCAAGGCGCTCCTCAAAAAAAGAGGGAGGGCGAAATTTCCTACAAACGAAGAACTAAAAACAGCATTAAGAGACAAGGATCTATACAACACACAGCCAAAAAACAGAAACTATCTATTTGAAATGCTCGAAAACTTCAACAATCGAGAGTTTGTTGACACCAATAATGAGAAAATTACGATCGAACACATTTTTCCAAAAAACCCTCACGAAAACTGGTCTAAAGATTTACCACCTGAAGAATACATTCAGCTTAAAGAAAAGTATCTGCATACCATTGGAAACCTAACCCTATCCGGCAATAATGGGGCCTTAGGCAACAAATCCTTTGCTGAAAAAAAAGAAATGAATGAGGATGGAAATGAGCAAGGTTATCTTTACAGTCGACTTTGGCTTAATTCTTATCTGAAAACCATTGATAAATGGGATTTATCAAAATACGCTGAACGATTCGATATCATTTACGAACGTTTCCTAAAAATCTGGGAATATCCTGATGTAGAGATTTCCCCCGAAGATGACTCAGAGGAACAAAACATTTTTGATGCCGATAGCCCAACATTTAAAAAGTTAGAGTATTTTATTTTTGAAAACACAAAAATTGAAGAAGACACGATTGCACAAATGTATTTTTATGTTTTGCGCAGCCTATTCACAAGAAACTCACCTCTTTTATTAAATAATTCAGGTATTCTTAAACTCTCACGTAATAACGCTGATTTTAGGTCTGCTCAGGAGCTTGTTAATGGTTATTACGTAGAAGCCAATATAGATAGCAATTCGAAATTCAGCATTCTAAAAAAGTTGCTTACCATTTTTGAGTTAGAAGATGAATTAATCATCAAGTATGCAATAATGTCAGAAACTGAAACGGAACCAAACAGGTTTCATATACGCAAAAAATACTGGCAACAACTTCTACCATTACTTGTCTCTTCAGACCTATTTTCAGCAATTAATGCCACTAAAGATCATTGGTTAGCTGCCGGTGCCGGTATTGGAGGCCTTGCGTTCACGCTAATTATTACCAAATCAGAAGTCAGAGTAGAACTAACTATTTCCACCTCAAGCAAGGAGAAGAATAAGCAGTATTTCAATAAATTACATAGGAATAAGGCTGAAATAGAAACAGCCTTTGGCTCTGAACTCATTTGGGAAGCACTGCCAGATAATAAAATGAGTCGTATTAAAGTAGAAAGATCAGGTTTAAGCCTCTATAACGAATCAGATTGGTCGGAAATGAACAACTTCTTTGTTACTAATCTTCCCATCTTTGAAAAGGCCTTTAAACCATTTATTAAGAATTTGAAGTAATATGGAATTACTAATAGCATTACTAATTTTCCTACCCTGGACAATATTTTGCATTGTCTTCATTCTAAGATACGCGAAAGAGCAAAAAAAAGCAATATCTGCCAGAAGCAACTTTTGGAGCAATTCACTCATTTTTGAGGTATTACCTTCCACTTGGCCAACCATAGGTATATTATGTACCGCTATTGGAGTCATAATTGGTTTACATGATTTTAACACCGAGGAGATTCAGAAAAGCATTCCAACACTGCTTAAAGGCTTAAGATTAGCTTTCTATGCTACAATTGTGGGGATTCTAGGTCTTATTATTTTCCAAAAAATATGCGCCATTGTTCAGAAAAACGTTGACGATGACCCATCCAGGCCGCCAAAACAAAGTGATGAAATTACTGCGTTGTATAACATAAATCAAGGCATCCAAAGCCTTCAGGTTTCCAATCAAAAAGGATTTGAATCTTCACAACTAAGTTTTGATAAAAGCCTTGAAAAAAGGATTGGTGAATCGATGCGAACACTAAATGATGAAATCATTAATATCAAATCGAAACTTTTTGATATTGAAGATAAATTAATCTCTGGAATTACGCAGGCGGATGAGGGAACCCGTACAATCATCGAATCTCTTGATAAAATTAGTATAGAAAATCAAAAAGCTTCTTCAGTAGCAAGTAAAAACACCTCTGAAATAATTGAGGCAATGCAAAAGAACAATCAACTACTAAGTTTAAAATTTGATGAATTCTCTGAATTACTCAAGAAAAACAATACGGAAGCACTGGTAGAAGTTATGAAACGGGCAACTGAAGAATTTAATCAGCAGATGTCATCACTCATTAATAGATTGGTTCAAGAGAACTTCCAAGAATTAAATACCAGCGTAAAAAGTCTTAATTCTTGGCAAAAAGAGAACATTACTCAAATTAGCCAATTAACAGAGAATTTCAAGAAAACGACTGAATCTTTTTCAATTACATCCAATGTATTAAGTGAGGTTGCACAAAAAACAGAAGCCTTGACAAATAACAATGGAAAATTAAGTCTATTGATTACGGAATTAAATAAAGTGATGATTGAAGACGGCAAGTTTCAGGAAGTAACAAACAAACTTATTTCTACAATTGAAATTCTATCTAAAACAACCAATAGTTTTGACGAAACAACCAATAAACTAAACGGATGGGTACGCACTCAAATGTCCTTTAATGATAAAGCAAGCGTTATCATTGAACAGTTAGAGGCTTTTAAGAACCTTAACGGAGAGGTTTGGGATAAATACCGTGCAAAAATGGAAGAGTCCGTAAACATTATTAGTAAAGCAAGTAAAGCTTTAAGTACCGACTTAGATAATATTAACCAGCAGTTTGTGGAAAGTCTTAATGCCACGTTAACAAGTCTTGATGAATGTATACAAAGAATAATTACCAATAAGAAACAATGAGTGGAAAAAAAGATAGCTTCTGGATTCCTTATGCCGATTTAATGACCGTGCTTATGCTTATCTTTTTGTTTATTTCGCTTTCATATATGGCGATGCTTCAAATACAATCAAATACCCAGAATAAATTATTCAAAGATTTTAAAGAAACTAAGATTGCGCTATATAAAGATCTTGAGACAACACTTAAAAATGACATGAAAGAATGGGCTTTAGAATTAGATTCCAACTTGTCAATACGATTTACAAATCCTTCTGTACTTTTTAGTTCTGGCAGCTCACAAATGCCAGTTAAATTCAAAAACATCCTAAATGAGTTTTTGCCTAAGTACTTATCTGTCATAATTCAAGAGAAGTATAAGAATAAAATTAGTGAAATTCGCATTGAAGGGCATACAGATACCGATGCAGCAAGTTTTTCAAATGACCCATACATCACCAATATTCAACTCTCACAAGATAGAGCAAGAGCTGTATTAGCACTATTTAGATCTTTAAAGGCGTACAAACAACTTGATATAAATCAAGAACAGAGGCTTCAATTTTGGTTAACAGCAAACGGTTTGTCCTACGGGAGGACCTTAGATAAAAATAAAAAACTAACTATGTTTTCTGGCCTTCCTGTTGAAAAGGCGAATTCGCGTCGCGTCGAATTCAGAATTGTAACGTCGAGTGAAGCCCTGGTAGAAGAAGTAATAAAAGGTATCGAAAACAACTGATGTTATATAAATTCGATAAATTATCATCAAAATTAGATGAATTAGGTTATATAAAAATAATTGGCAACGGCTTAAATAAAATGAGGCGAGATTTAACCAAAGAAGCAAATGCGGGTAATATCGAATATAGGAATGATGGAATCTACTTATTACTTGACGGTAAAGAATATAAAGGGTACATGTACCATAAGCATCCCAATATTTCTAGATTCGGTTTACCTAAATTTCACATAACAAATTGCCAGGCGGTGCAAGATCAAAAAGAATCAGGAAGATTTGACGACAATTACTTTTGGCAAAATACCCCTATAGTTACTTTAGAAGACAGAATCACACATCAGATGCATGAAGATGTTGAACTGCATTTATGCAATTTTTGCCGAAATGAATCAGAAGAAACATATGCGACAACTAGTGGGTTCTTTGAGTCTATACATGAAAAAATGAATGAAGAAACTATGGAATATGAGCTTGATATATATGGTTATCCCATCAGCCCAATAAACTGGTACGATATCAGTAAACATTACAGATTCGTGAAAAACTATACTTGCGAACATCAAAGTTGTGGCATTCAAATAACCGATGCATTAGACAAGCGATTTATTCATGTTCATCACAAAGATGGGAACAAAATAAATTGTAGAATTGATAATTTAGAATGTTTATGTGTTCTATGTCACGCTAATGTTGACGAACATCATCTTGAAAATTTTCAAAAAGAACGTTTAAAACTTGAAATAAAAGCATTTATTCAAAAATATGAGACGCAGCTTAAAGCCCTTGGTAACATATTTCTAAACAGATAATTATTTTCAATTCATGTCCTTAAATTCTATATATCTAAAACTCGTAGCGCTCTTTTGTTGTACTAGTTTAAATTCGATATACTCTAAAATTGAATCTCCTACCAAATACATTTATGTAGTTAATGCCTGGAATAAGGCTCACAACAACTGGCATTTTGAAGCATTAAACAATTTATACACAAAAGAAGTTTGGTACTACTGCGAAAAACTGCCCAAAGCAGCTTGCATTCGTTTAAAAACTAAAATTGTTAGCCCATCCAAAGTCTTTACTCAAAAAATTGTCTCAGAAATCAAAGTTTCCGAATTTGCTAGCGGTTATTTTAAATGTTCTTTTACCAAAGAAGTTAACTATCAAAATAAAATAAACCAATACCCTTCTTACTTAATATTATCTCAAAAGGGCAATGTTATTAAAATTGTCGCTGAGAGCGATGAAATTACCGACCGTAAATTAAAGTTTCAAATCACACCTGAGATCTTAACATCTGGTAAATTAATCAATTCCGAAAAAAATAAACAGAATCAAAAGTCTGAAACCTCTTGGTTTTGGCCTACTCTGGGCTTTTTGTTGCTGATAAGTGTATTAATCGGTCTATTCAAATGGGGATTTAGAAAATCCGAACCAATTTCTCCTACACCAAAAAAGTCGGTTCAAGAATCAGCACCTGTCACCGAAAAAGAAAACATTCCCAATTCAAAACCCATAATTGAAAAAGCTTATACCTATTACTATTTCAGGCAATACATCATGTCAAAATTTGGTCCAAATTTTCTGTTAAAAGAAAAAGGCCCAAAATACCGTAATAACTATTATCCCAAAGACAGATTCGATCCGGAATTGTTAGTTGAATTCTCCTACAACGACTATTTTGTTGAATTCTATGTTCATCCGGTTTTGATGAAATCATGTCAAAAGCAAACCATTGAAATTTTGCCGCCAAGAGAATTTGCAGTCTTTAAAGAACTTATGAAAGCACCGCCTCGTATCTATATTGTTTTGGCTATTGGCGAAAAACAGGATAATCCAGACGAAATTTTCATCATTCCATTCAAAGATCTTGAATCCAATAATTTAGAATATAGTTCACTTAAGAAGTATTCCTACCATCCCAAAGCCAATTTCTACTTTGATATGAGCGCTTACAAATTAATCATGAAATAAATATTTCTAACCTATTTATATATCGCCTTTGTAGTCGAAATATTTCGTAAAGTCAATAACAAAAACACCGGCATTGATTTAAACATTCACAGCAATGTGTGGTATAAATTGATATCTTCTGCTCAGGAAGAAGGTTGGTTGCCACAAGGCACAGTTTGTCCACCGGAAAGCGAATTAAACGGTTTTAAAAATGATTATAAGCCTGATTATCCCGATTCTAAAATGGTCACTGCTGAAGATGCCAAAAACTGGGCAGCAGCATTAAAAAATGTTCGTAGGAAGATGCAAACGGATGAAAAGAGCTATCAAGTCAAGGGGCCAATCCTATTTCGGGAAGCCGATGCAGAACCTGGTGCCGGAATCTTTCTCCCAAATTTCACCATCCAGATTGTCGATGACTTCATAAGCTACATTAGCAAAGGCGAATTTTTCTTTTGGTGGGATGATTAGCCTTTAATCTCATAATTAGGAAAATAATCCATATTTATAGTAGGTGATAATTTTCTTTTATAACTATTAGTATGCTAGTTGTAACCCTTTTTTCTCAATAGCTCAACTCCATCAGGTCCTGCACGATGACCTTTTTTACGTTTAAAACATAATAGCGGCTGCCCTGGTTGGCCGGTTTTACCACTTCCAATTTATCAAATTTCTGAGTAACGTGGCAGAATTTGTATTTGGTGCCATGGCCCTGTGTACGCTGTAACCACCAGTTCAGTTTATGCTGGTCGAAACCCAGGTGTTTGTAAAGGCGCTGATTGTTATCGCTGATCAGGTAGATGTTTAATACCACATTGGCATTGAGTTTGGTGGCAAAAAGGGTAAGGGTGTAGTGTTCGTGCCTCCACTTTTCAAACAGGTCGGCGTTGGTACGCTGGGCTTCCAATACCGTGCTGAAACAAATACAAATCACGGGGTCCTTAAGCTCAGGCAGCTTAAAGAGCACGGAGTTGGGGGGCTTGATGTCGTATATTTTGCTTTTGCTATCCACAACACAAATTTGAGGCCTTTTGCGGGATGGGATGGCTATAAATTGTAGTATTTTATGGTTTTCAGGCCATGCGCCGGGGGGATTTTTATCCCGGGAGTTTTCTGAATCTTGTGTCTATAGTCACCCGGTTTGATTGAATACCCGAAGTATAAATTCCCTCGTGGGCCCGCTTAGGTTTTTGCTGTTAGCGATAGTTTAAGTCTGGCTACATAAAACCTTTGGTTGTTAGGTTTAAGTATGCTTGATTAGAAACTAATTCCACTTGCAAGGATTGAATCAATTCGATATATTCATCTTTAGGGATGTCGAAATCAAGAATAACTTTGTTCGTTTCTATTTTTTCATCGTTGTTCCCATCGACCCGAATGAAGATGACAGCTTTATTATTTTCATGTTTCGTCAGAATGTAATTTATTTGGCCCATAACTTTACCATAAGTTAGAACTGGAACTTTGTAAATAAAATTGTTCTCCGTGTCACTAATTAATTTCATGCCTTCCATATCCTCACTAAATTCTTTCATTACCCATTTAAAATTATTGTAATTTGAACTTAATTTTTTCATGGAGCGAGCGACCTGCTCTTCGGTCAAAGCGTCAACTAAATCGTTAAATTGTTGTGGAGTTTTTGGTCGTTCAATTTCTGCAGCGCCAATTGGGTCTGATTTCCTATACTCCTCAAAATTTTTGTCGGTATTGTCAGTTAAATACGTGTCATACACAAACTTGAATATAATCACTACTACTAAAATTCCAATGATGATAAAAAATGTTTCCATAACTTGTCTTGTCTTTTTAAATTACCGCTAAATACTTTATATCCGTAGGTTTAATGCGCCAATAGCCATTTACAAATACTTACACCCGGTTGCAACTACCCGTAAGCAATTGCACCTAAGTAAAAATACAATATTTCCGCTATAAATAAAGCGCAGGGGCTTAGGCCTTTAGAATTTAGCCTTTTTTCATCTCCGCCTCCACTAACTGCGTCAGCTCCACAAACTCTTCCACACTCAATTGCTCAGGGCGTTTTTCCAATAGGGGATGCGTTAATACTATGGCTCCCGAAACCGAGCGTATGGAATTGCGTATGGTTTTGCGGCGTTGGTTAAAAGTGCCTTTGATGATTTTTTTAAAAAGCTCTTCGTCGCAACCCAAATTTTCACGGGTATTACGACTTAAACGAATCACCGCGCTTTTTACTTTTGGGGGAGGCACAAACACGTTTTCGTGCACGGTAAATAAATACTCAATGTCATAATAAGCCTGCAGCAACACGCTTAAAATGCCGTAGGTTTTGCTTCCGGGTTTTTCGGCCAAACGCTCGGCCACCTCCTTCTGAAACATGCCCACCACAAAAGGAATTTTATTTTTATGGTCCAGCACCTTAAACATGATCTGGCTGGAGATATTATAAGGAAAATTACCAATGATGTTGTACGCGCCTTTAAAATCCTCAGCCGGGTCGTTCTCCAAAAAATCTTTCAGCACAAAACGGTTATCCTGAGCAGGGTAAGTGCTTTTTAAATAAGGAATGGAATCCCGGTCCACATCCCAGGCTAAAAAATCAATGCCGCTTTCAATTAAATATTTGGTGAGTACCCCCGTACCCGGACCAATTTCCAACACCGGGGTGCTATTGTCTTTTTCAAGCAAGGCCTCCACAATATTGCGCGCAATGCCCTCATCCTTCAAAAAATGCTGACCCAAATGTTTTTTGGCCTGAACGGCGTGCTTCATGGTTTAAATTTACGGATTATTCTTCGGAGGAGTCCTTCGGACCGGGTCACAAGTTGGGAGTCACAATGTAAGCCACGACCCGATAGCCATCGGGTTGCACTAATTACACTAATAAAGGCAGAATTACACGAATGAAGTTTCTGTGTACCTAAAGAAAGCCACGACCCGATAGCCATCGGGTTGCACTAATTACACTAATAGAGGCAGAATTACACGAATGAAGTTTCTATGTGCCTAGAGAAAGCCACTAATTACACTAATTGCACAAAGAGAGGCAGGATTGCACGAATCGAATTTAGAGCATTCGCGTCATTATTTTGACTAGTATGGTTGATTGGTGAAATTCGTGTAATTCGTGGCTATTTTTTAACCCCCCCAAATTGCATCAAATAATTCTTGATGAGTTCATCCAGGTCCCCGTTGAGAACGGCTTCCGCATTTGTGATTTTGAGTTCGGAGCGGTGGTCGTTCACCATTTTATAAGGATGCAATACATAAGAGCGGATTTGCGAGCCCCATTCAATTTTCATCTTGCTGTCCTCAACGGCTTTTTTGCTTTCGTTGCGTTTGCGCATTTCCAGTTCGTACAATTGCGAGCGCAGCATTTGCATAGCCAGTTGGCGGTTGCCCAGCTGCGAACGTTCCACCTGACACACCACCACAATGCCCGTGGGTTTATGTGTGATTTGTACTTTACTTTCTACCTTGTTTACGTTTTGTCCTCCGGCGCCTCCGCTTCGGGAAGTGGCAATTTCAATGTCCGCCGGTTTGATGTCGATTTCTATGGTATCGTCGATAACCGGGTACACGTATACCGATGCAAAAGACGTGTGGCGTTTGGCATTGGCATCAAATGGAGAAATGCGCACGAGGCGGTGTACCCCATTTTCGCCTTTTAAATACCCATAGGCAAATTCCCCTTCAATTTCCAAGGACACCGATTTGATGCCGGCCACATCACCGGGGTTAAGGTCGAGTTCTTTTACTTTGTAACCTTGTTTTTCGGCCCACATCATGTACATACGCATGAGCATGCTGGCCCAGTCGCAACTTTCGGTGCCACCGGCTCCGGCGTTGATTTGCAACACACAATTAAGCGGATCTTCTTCCCCGCGCAGCATGTTTTTAAATTCAATTTCCTCGAGTTTGTGTTCGGCTTTTTTGAATTCGGCTTCGGTTTCGGCTTCGGTGGCGTCGCCGCTTTTAAAAAATTCGTAAAGGGTGTTGAGGTCGTCCATTTGGCGCATGAGGGATTCATAGCCTTCGGTCCAGGTTTTTACCTGTTTGACTTCATTTAAAATTCCCTCTGCCTTTTTTGAATCGTTCCAGAAGTTGGGGTCAAGGGTTTTTTCTTCCAGTAATTCTAAATCGTGTTTCTTTTTATCGTAGTCAAAGAAACCCCCTCAACTCGCGGCTGCGATCGTTCAAGTCTTTTAGTTGCTCTTGTGTAAACATGGGGGCGAAGATACTAAAAAAAGGAGAAAAGTTTAAAGGTTTAGAAAGTTTGAAGGTTCTGTGTGCCTAGAGGAAGCCACTAATTTCACCACCCGATAGCTATCGGGTTTCACGAAGAGAGGCAGAATTACACGAATGAAGTTTCTGTGTGCCTAGAGGAAGCCACGACCCGATAGCCATCGGGTTGCACTAATTACACGAAGAGAGGCAAAATTTCACGAATGGTTATTTGGTTTAGAAGGTTTGTAAAGTTTAGAAGGTATAAAAGTTTAGAAGCTTGGTGCTTCGACAACACTTCGCCTACCCTTCGACTCCGCTGAAGCTCCGCTCAGGGCAAGGGCTCAGCGCAAGGGCTCAGGGCAGGCCGTCAGCATGACACAAAGCATTTGTCATCCTGAACGCAGTGAAGGATCTTGGGGGGCATTCTCAGGCGGGCTCGACGTGACAGGGATTTATAATTTGCACCATCCCGCGCTCGCGCCCGCGCCCCGCGCCCCGGATGACGGCAAACATCCGGTGGTCCCGATGGCTATCGGGATGAGCAAGCTAGTGCGGTAGGCAATTCAGAACCCGCGCCAGGGATGCGAAGGGTTTAGCTCTTTTTTGTTGAAGGCGTAACCGAAACAAAAAAAGCCGAGCGACAGCGAGCCCGTAGCAGCCCGGTTGCGAGCAGGCAAACCAAAGTATGCATTGGCCTGCGAAGCAAGGCGCCCAAATAAAACTAAGAATTTACAACTTCACGCCTCGGCCAAAAATACAAATACCCCAATAGCATGATAAAAGCAAAGTCGGGGAGGCCCATAAAAAACGCGATATACAGGTGCATACCAATACCAAATAGCAGAAAGTACCGCTTGCCTTTTTCCCACCACACCATAAAAGGAAAACTCAGCTGAAAGGCCAGTACCGCGTAAGAAATCAATACAATAAAAAAGGAAAAAAACAGGTTGCGCGCGGGTAAATGCAAGGCGGAGAAGTGATCAATCATGAGAATTTGTTGTATGGCCGAGCCATCGAGCCAGGCCACATAGCCCAGTTTAGAGAGGGCAGAGATAAAATACAACAGCATCACCTGCACCTGAAGAAACAAAATGGCCATATTTTGCAAAAATAAACGGAGCTCATGAAGCCGCCCCTCGCCCTCGGGACTGTGTTTATTAATAAAACACGCGAACAGGAGGAGTTGATTGAGCAGCATATTACCTCCGCTGAGGCCGGTGTACATTTTGTTGTGAAGGTTCAGCACCAAAAACCAAAGGATGAGGTCGAGGAAAAAAGACAACATCCAAAAGTGCGAGCGAAAAAACAAACGGTAGGCAGAAATAAAAAACACGGTAAAAATAAACACCCGCGATAAGGCATCGCCGGGGTAGTGCAGCAGCAAAAAGGCCAGGTCCTTGAACCACCCAATACCTGTATACTTTGGAAAAAGAACCGCGTCATCGGCAAACAAAAAATCGAAGTAATAATTCCAGTGCAAACTTTTATACAGCAAAAACCCATACAGCAAACGTTTGAACCAGAGGTTGGAACGGATAAACCGCGGACTAAAAAAACGATTGCTTATGGCAGTGAGGCTTTGCACGAGAACCTAAAAGTAAAGGAAAAATTGAAACTCCGGGAGGGTGCCGCAAACCGGGAAGCCGGAGGGACTTCAATTGGGCTGCTGATTTTATGCATTTTTTGACTTTGTATCCCTCAAAACCCTTTATGGAAGGGGATTATTGAGTAAATTTGTTTAATGCCCGTGTTTTTAATCGCACTTTTATTTTTCCTGCTTCCCTTAACAGGCTTTACACAGCAATTGGCTACGGCCAGAGATACCATTGCTGTGATTGAAAACGGAAAAACCTTGAAAATGCCCTGGGCCAATGGCATTAATTATTCCAACGCTTCTAACCTGGATGTGAATTACGATGGGGTGAAGGACCTGGTGCTGTACGACCGGGTGAATCACATTAACACCGGGCGTTTTCGCTGTTTTATAAAAACGGGTCCCGCGGGAACAACTACGTACAGTTATGCCCCTGAGCTCAGTTATTATTTTCCAACCGTGTACAACTGGGCGGTGTTTTACGATTACAATTGTGATGGCCGGGAGGATCTTTTCTGTTCCACCAATTCCGGCATTAAGGTATTTCGCAACGAAGGCAGCGCAGCCAATCCCATAAACTTTGTGCTTTTTAAAAACATTTTGCTCTCTGATTACAATCCTACTTCCACTCCTTTTCTGGGCAATATTTACGCCAGTCCGGTTGGCGTGCCGGGCATTACCGATGTTGACAACGATGGGGATCTGGATATTCTGAGTTTTTCCTCCCAGGGGGTGTTTTTGGAATATCACCAAAACCAAAGCAAGGAACTGTACAACCACTGCGACAGTTTGGTGTTTGATTATGTGGATTACTGCTGGGGAAAATTTTCTGAGAGTTCCTGCGCCATCAGTTTAAACCAATGCCTGCCCATTCCCCCGGTATATGGAAACAGCATCAAGGTGGATGGTAAAACCTACCATGCCGGCTCCTGCATCACCTGTTTGGATAGCGACAACGACAGAGATAAGGACCTTATACTGGGTGATATTTCCTGCAACCATGTGCAATTCGCGCTAAACAACGGAGATTCCTCTGCCGCGTTCATTGGGGATACCACCATGATGTACCCGAATTTTCCGGCGAAAAACAACACCACCAGAATTAAACTCAATATTTTTCCCTGCGCCTATTATGTGGATGTGGACGGAGATAACAAAAAAGACCTGATTGCAACACCCAGTGCTTTTGGAAGTGAGAATTACAAAAGTGTTTGGTATTACAACAACACTTCCCTTACACCCACAGTGAACTTTCAATTTGTAAAAAATAATTTTTTGCAGGAGGAGATGATAGAAGTGGGGCAAAATGCTTTTCCACTTGTTATGGATGAAAATGCCGATGGCAAACCCGACCTGTTGCTGGGCACCTATGGGTTTTACACAGGCAACACACTGGTGAGCCGGCTCACGCTTTACAGAAACATCGGCACAACGGCCCAACCTGTTTTTTCTTTGATCACCCAGGATTACGCCGGTCTATCGGCCCAAAGTTTATTTCACCTCATGCCTACGGCGGGAGATATTGACAACGATGGGGACCAGGACCTTATCATGGGAAATTCCACCGGGCAAATTCACTGGTTGGAAAATACCGCAGGGGCGGGCAATCCATGCAATTTTAGCATCTTTAAAAATAATCCCTTTGGTTTTACTACCATTTCGGCGGAAGCGGCGCCCCAACTTTTCGACATAAATCAGGACGGGAAACTGGACCTGCTGATTGGCATGAAAAACGGCAGGATAGCCTATTACCGGAATACAGGAACTTCCGCTGTGCCCGCGTTCAGTTTAATCAGCAATACCTTCGGAAATGTAAATGTGCAGGGCAACCCCAGTATTTATGGCATTGATGGTTATGCCATACCGTATTTTTTTAATGATGGAAACGGCACCAAATTATTGGTAGGCTCCATTAGCGGCAACGTGTATTATTACGATGTGCCGGCGAACCTTTCACAGAACTTTGTGCTGGTAAATGCCAGCGTGAACAATTACAACGAAGGGGCACAATCGGCTCCGTTTTTTGTGGATGTAAACAACGATGGCAAAAGGGATTTGTTTTTGGGCAATGCGGGTGGAGGATTGAGTTTTTTCTCTTCAGCCTCGCCTTTTGTGAATTTGCAGGAAGTGGATGGTTTAAGCCTGGAGCAAAAAGTTACCGTGTTCCCCAATCCCTGCTCAACACAGTTGAACGTGAGTTTGAACGCGCTTGAATTTGAAAAAGCCAATGTGAAGATTTACGACATGAGTGGACGTGAATTACAGGAAACCATAGCGGTATCAAATGAATTTACGGTGGAGGTGAGTGACCTTCCTGCCGGCCTTTACCTTTTGGCTGTACACATACAAAACAAATCCACCCAACGAACTGTTTACAAAAAGTGCCTTAAGTCCGAATGAACCGCCTTACCGTTTATGGCTTTGTGATTCTGCTGTTGGCTGTTTCCTGCACCAAAACATCGGCTCCCCTGGTGTATGGCGATTACCCCACTGAAGTAGGTCGTATCATCACACAACGTTGCGCGGTTTCGGGTTGTCATAATTCTCAAAGTGCTCAGGCTGCTGCAGGCTTAAATCTGGAGACCTGGCAAAGTTTATTCAAAGGCGGCAACAGCGGATCTTCGGTGATACCTTACAGCAGCAAGTTTTCTCCGCTTTGTTATTTTATCAATACCTATTCTGATCTGGGTTTACAAAATCAACCCGTGATGCCTCTTAATGCTCCAGCCTTGAGTAAAGAGGAAGTAAAACTCATCATGAATTGGATTGATGCCGGTGCTGCTGATCAAAATGGAAATGTGATGTGGGCGGATCATCCACAGCGAAAAAAACTCTATGCCGTGAATCAGGGCTGCGATGTGGTGACAGTGATTGATGCCGAAACCCGTTTGCCCGTGCGTTATGTAGAGGTGGGAACAAAAAGCGGGATCATTGAATCGCCTCACCAGGTGAGGGTATCGCATGACGGGAAGTATTGGTACGTGGTGTTTTTAAATAATAACGTGATGCAAAAGTTTTCCTGCGAAACCGACCAAAGTATAGGCACCATTCCATTAAGTCCCTTTGCGGCCGGAACCTCCTCCAACACCGACGATGATGCTTTGGACTGGAATACTTTTGTGATTTCAAACGATAACAAACGCGCGTATTGTGTATCCTGGACCCTGAACGGAAAAGTAAGCGCGGTGGATCTTGAACAGCGCAAACTCCTGCATTATTTACCGGGATTTCCAAACGCGCATGGCATTTGTTTAAATGCGGAAGGAGATAAAATGTACGTCACCGCTCAAACAGGAAATTACATCACCGAGCTGGATACGGCCTTCAGCGTTAAGAAAGAACTTTCACTCGAGAACGGAATTCCCTGGAGCTCTTCTCCTTCGCTCGATCCTCACGACATCATTCTGAGTCCCGATGCTAAGTCACTGGCCATTACCTGTCAGCGCTCCAATGAGCTCCGGTTGTTTAATCTCACCACACAATCTGTAACGGCCATTGTGCCTACAGGAGTATATCCTCAGGAGGTCATTTATTCCGTTTCCAGCAACCGGTATTTTGTTTCCTGTACCAACGATACCGTTACGGTTCAGGGGGCGCATGGCATTATAAGTGTCATTCATCCTGCTTCATTTGCCGTGCAACATATAAAATGCGGTTTTCAACCCCATGGCATCGCCTGCGATGAAAACAAAAAGCTGCTTTACGTGTTATCCCGTAACATTCTCAGTTCAGGCGCTCCACCTCATCACAGCAGCGCCTGCAGTGGAAGAAACGGTTTTATGAATTTTATTGACCTGAACACCATGAAGGTTTTACCCGATAAATACGAACTCAGCGTTGACCCCTACTTTATTTACCCACGACCTTAATGGCAACCAACAACATCACCGAAGTTCTGCTCAACAAACAACCACTCTTAATGTATGATGGGGAATGCGCTTTGTGCAATCACCTGATACAGTTTTACCTCAAACGTGAGAAAAAACAGGAACTCAATTTTGTGCCTTTGGATTCGCCCATTGCTTTGGAATTGATAAAACACTTCGAATTAAAAACCACCAAGGACAGTATGGTGCTGATTCGGGGGTACAATGCCTACATTAAATCCTGCGCGGCTTTGCGTTTGAGTGGTTACATGAAAGGGCTCTGGCCTTTGTTGCAGGTGTTTCTCATCATTCCTCCGTTTTTGCGTAACCCCGTGTATGACTTTGTGGCCAAAAGACGCATGAAGTGGTTTGGATTACAGCAGGCCTGTATGAACATAGCAGGATTCAGAAAAGACCGATTTCTCTCTTAAAAATTTCCGGGTTTAGCAAAGGCGATACAGGCTACAGAAACCTTTATGCCATCGAGGTGTTTTAAACACTGCCAGGCCGAATCAATGGTGGCTCCTGTGGTCACCACATCGTCCACCAGCAGCAGGTGTTGCTGTGTTATGGCGGGTTCTTTCACCAGTTCAAAGATGCCTTCCACATTTTCCCAGCGTTGGTATTTTTTTTTGCGGGTTTGAGTAGCCGAGGCTTTTGCCCTTTGTAAAAGTCCGGTTTCAATGGGCACACCCAAAGATTTGGAAAGTCCTTTGGCAAATTCTTCGCTTTGATTAAACCCCCTTTCTTTTAGTTTTTTTGGATGCAAGGGAATGGGAACAAGGAGGTCAAATTCCGTTTGAGTTATGTGGGGTTTGATTTCTTCACCCAGCATTTCCCCAAGCAACACAGCCAGTTCCTTGTGTTTGTGGTATTTGATGGTGTGCACCAGGCGCTGTACTTTACCGCTTTTTTCGAACAGGTACAAACACAGGCTATGTGTCAGAGGAACCCTTCCGCCCAGCGCGCGCGTTAAGGGATTATCGGGCTGCAAGTGGAAATCGCTTTTTGGTAAACGTAATCGGCAGAGTCGGCAAATGCTGTGTTCATGCGGAAAAAGAAGGATTCCGCAAGCCTGGCAATGCCTGGGGTAAATTAATGACAAAAAATCGTTGATAAGTGCCATACAATTTGTTCTAATTTACACTTTATTGGATTTACTTTTGTCGCTATGGAAGAACAAGTACAGGAAAAACGCAAACAAAGAGGTTTGATTTTATGGGCCATGGTGGTGTTACTCATGGGTACCAATGCCTACGCGCTTTGGTTGTACTGGAAGGAAAAAAACAAACTGGTGGAACAAAAAGTGGTGACCGAAAAAATATATGTGGAGCGCGATAATGTGCAGGCCGACCTGATTGTTCTTCAAAAAGAATACGAAGAACTGCAAACCACCGATGCCAAAATGCAGGTGGAAATTGAGGAGAAAAAGGCCAGGATAGCGGAGTTGATTGAGGAAGCCAAAAAACACAAAAACGACGCGAGGACCATTGCGAGTTTGAGAAAAGAAACCGAAACCCTGCGCAACATCATGATAGGGTATGTGCACACCATCGACTCATTGAACACGCTCAACATTCAGCTGAAAGAGGAAAAACAAACCGTGATTAAAAAGCTGGGTGAGGAAAAAGAAAAGCAAAACGTATTGATCAAAGAAAAGGAAGAACTGAAATCCACCATCGCCAAAGGCTCGGTATTAAATTGTTTTAATGTGGTGGCCAAAGCCGTGTCGTTCAAAAAATCGGGCACCAAAGAAACTGAAACCACCAAAGCCAAGCGGGCCCAAAAAATCAAAGTGTCGTTTACCCTGGGTGAAAATAAAATCGCGAAAAAAGGAGAAAAAACGGTGTACGTGCGGGTGATGACGCCCGATGGAAAAGAAATGGCCAAAAGCTACGATGAATCCTATAAATTCCGCTTCGACAACAGCAGCGGGTATTTTGCCGGTAAAGAAACCCTGAATTACGCCAATGCTGAAATTGATGGGGTCACCTATTGTGAAGGCATGGACGATTTTGTGCCCGGCACTTACATCATTGAAATTACCTGCGACGGAGTAGTGGTAGGGAATACCACACTAAAGCTGGATTAAGAGCCTTCTTTAAACGATTTACTGTCTGGTAATGTAATCCTGGAGGTTATCGATGATGTTTTTCTGTTCTTCGATAATAAACTTCACAAGGTCGCCAATGGAAACTAGCCCAACCAATTGGTTATTGTCCAAAACCGGCAGATAACGCACACCTCCTGTCATTTTTGCCATGCAGTCAGATATGTTATCCTCTGAAGTAATGGTGCTGGGATGGGTTTCCATGATTTCTCCCACGCTGATTTCACGGGAAGAGCGGCCCTTTACAATCACTTTACGGGTATAATCCCTTTCGGTGAATAATCCGGCAAACTTTCCGTCCTTCACCACCAGCAAGGAGCCCAGGTTTTTTTCCACCATCAATTGTATGGCGTCGAACACCAGCATGTCCGGAGGAATCGTAAAAAGATTTTTGGATTTTTGCTGAAGCAAATGTTTTACTTGTTTGCTGTTCATGTTAACCTCCCGCTTAGTTTATTAGAACTAAAGTAAGCAATGGAACACACTTTGTCAAGTGCTAAACATAAACGCAGGAAAAAAGGCGCTGCAACAGGCTTTGAAAAGGTGTTACAACAGCATTAGGTTTTAGATGATCAGCATCACGTCTCCGTAAGAGTAGAAGCGGTATTTTTCTTTGATGGCTTCTTTATACGCTTTCATCACCAGATCATAACCGCCAAAGGCGCTCACCATCATTAACAGGGTGCTTTCAGGCATGTGAAAATTGGTGATCATGCTGTTGGCAATGTTAAATTCGTATGGAGGGAAAATAAATTTATTGGTCCAGCCCACATAAGGGTTCAGGTGTCCGGTGGTGGAAACCGAAGTTTCAATACCACGCATCACAGTCGTACCTACGGCACATACTTTTTTCTTTTTATCCTTGGCGGCATTTACAATTTTGCAGGTGTCGCTTGAAATAAGTACCTCTTCGCTTTCGGTTTTGTGTTTGGTCAGGTCTTCCACCTCAACAGGTCTGAAAGTACCTAAACCAATGTGCAGGGTCATGGGTGCAAATTGCACGCCTTTGATTTCAAGGCGTTTGAGCAACTCCCGGCTAAAGTGCAATCCCGCGGTTGGAGCGGCAACGGCCCCTTCGTTTTTTGCAAACACGGTTTGGTAACGGTCAATGTCCTCAGGCTCTGCAGCACGTTTAATGTATTTTGGCAGCGGGGTTTCTCCAAGGTCGTAAAGAATTTTTCTGAACTCCTCGTAGCTCCCGTCGTATAAAAAACGCAGGGTACGGCCCCTTGATGTGGTGTTATCAATCACCTCCGCTACCAGGTTATCGTTTTCTCCGAAGTACAATTTATTGCCAATGCGGATTTTTCTGGCCGGATCTACCAGCACATCCCACAAACGGCTTTCAGCGTTGAGTTCGCGCAGCAGAAACACTTCAATCTTGGCCCCGGTTTTTTCTTTGTTCCCGTACATACGGGCCGGAAACACTTTGGTGTCGTTGAGAATCATCACGTCACCATCGTCGAAATAGTTAATGATGTCCTTGAATTTTTTGTGAGAAATTTTACCTGTGGCGCGCTCCAACACCATCATTCGGGCATCTTCACGGTTTTTTGCAGGGTACTCTGCCAAAAGTTCCTTGGGCAGATTGAACTTAAACATCGATAACTTCATAGCGCTTACTTGGTTCCGTAAAATCAGTCAGGTATTTCTGAAGGTTTGGGCCGGGGGAGGGAAATACATCAGTACCGGGGCTCAAAAAGTACTGATCAGGAAATAAATGGCATAATCTTACGGGATTAATTCGGCCGCAAAATTAATATAATTTAGAGGCGAAGGGTACTAAATTTTGCAAAAATGACCCTTTTTGAGCTCCGGATGTGAAAATACTTGATTTTTAGATACTTTTATGCGATTTCTAAGCCCCAGTCCATGCGTTTTTTTAAGAAGATCCGTGTTTTTGCCCTTTTATTGCTTTTTGGTCTGAGCCTGAGTTTGGTGTATTCTTTTACCCGGGATTACTTCGCCATCAGTAAAAACCTCGACATTTTTAATGCCATTTACCGCGAATTAAACATGTCGTATGTGGATGAAACCCGTCCCGGAAAACTCATGAAAACCGGCATCGATGCCATGTTAAATTCCCTCGATCCTTACACGGTGTATTTTACCGAAGACGACCTGGAAGAATACAAATACATCACCACAGGCGAATACGGGGGCATTGGAGCCAGTGTGCTTGAAATCAAGGGCCAGTATTTTGTTGACGAACCCCGTGAAGGATTTACAGCGTTTAAAGCGGGCATCAGGGCCGGGGACCGAATTGTTTCCATTAATGGAAATGTACTGGAAGGAAAAAACTACGAAGCCATTTCGGGTTTGCTCAGGGGCAATGCCGGAACAGCCATCCGCCTGAAAATCATGAAACCCGGTTCCCAAACCGCAAAAGAATACAACCTGATGCGTGAGGAGATTAAAAGTCCCGCTGTGCCTTATTTTACACTACTCCCTGATGGTAAAACCGGAATTATCAAACTGGTTAGTTTCACCGAAAACTGCAGCGCCGAAGTCAAAGCGACTTTTCTCGATCTTAAATCCAAAGGCTGTACCCGCTTGATACTTGATTTGAGAGGCAACCTGGGCGGTTTGTTACACGAAGCCGTAAACATCGTAAATCTGTTTATCGATAAAGGTCAGGAAGTGGTGTTTACCAAAGGCAGGGTGCAGGAGTGGGACCGTTCGTACCTGGCGGTGCACAATCCCCTCGACACCGCTATTCCCTTGCTGGTGATGGTGGATGAAAATTCGGCTTCCGCATCTGAAATTGTGAGCGGGGCTTTGCAGGATCTTGATCGCGCGGTGATACTCGGCAAAAGAACCTATGGCAAAGGATTGGTGCAACAAACCCGCGACCTGGTATACGAAGCCAAAGTAAAAATTACCGTGGCCAAATATTATATTCCAAGCGGACGATGTGTGCAGGCCCTCGATTATTCGCAGCGCGATGCCAATGGCAGAGTGGAAAAAGTACCCGATAGTCTGGTAACGGCGTTTAAAACCAAAGGCGGAAGAATTGTGTACGATGGAGCGGGCATTTCACCGGATGTGGCGGTGAAAGAAGTTCCGATGAAAGAAACAGTAGCGGCTTTGCTGGGAAAATTTTATGTTTTTAACTACGCTACACTTTATGCTACGCGTCATCCGGTACTCAGAGACAGCGGTAATTTTGAGTTGAACCAGGAGGAATACAAGGATTTTCTGGCCTACCTGAAGGCGGAAGAATTTTCTTACAAAACCCGTATGGAAACGGAAATGGAAAAAATAAAAGAGGAGGCCATTGAAACTTCAGGATTTGAAACCATTCGAAACGAATACGACGTATTTATGGCGAAGCTGAAGATTGAAAAAGACAATGAGTTACTGCAAAGTGAAAAAGAGATACGGAAAATTTTGACGGAGGAAATTATTTCGAGGTATTATTTCCAGAAGGGCCGCCTGGCCTATGCCATGCGAAACGACGAGCAGATTAATCAGTCGCTTGAACTTATCAATAACGAAACAGAGATAAGCAGCATCCTTACGCGCAAGGAGAAACCAAACAAACCCTTCAACGCCGCTAAAAAATTCTGAAGCTTAAAAGCCGGCCAGTATACCCACCTGAATCATGGGATTGGCATAAAAGATGGACTGAGCGTTTTGGTTAATGTTGTACATGATGGAAGTGTAAAACGAGGCGTGATCGCCTAAGGGTTGCCTGAATCCTCCGCCCAAATACACGTAACTCACCCATACTTTATCATTGTAATTATAGGAGTAAACATTGGGTTGCAGCAGGTGATTAAATTCCACTTTACCAAATACATTAGAGGTAACAAATGCCAGTGCATAACTGTGCAATCCATAAATGGAATACGAGAATTTTGTAGGACCCGAATTGTATCCGTAATAATTGTAAATCAAACCAAGGCCTACGTTAAGGCGTTTGTTGAGCGCGCAATTCACCACCGGGGAGAGGTACACGTAGGTGGTGGTACCGAACCACACCATAAAATTGCCGCCAAAACTCAGTTTCTCTTTTAGATTAAAGCTTGGTTTTTCCTTTTCTTTTTTCGGTCGGGTAGTGTTGCCGTAATACACGCTGTCAACCTGAGCCAAAACAGGCGGAAGTGTTGCGCTAAACAGAAAAAGGAGCAGGAGTACTTTTTTCATTTGCTGAAGAATATGCGGTACCTTTGGAAAACAAAGATACGCATTATGGTTATTACTATTACCGGAGCCTCGGGCGGGATTGGTTTCGAACTTCTTAAAAAATGTTCTCAAAACGAAAACAACCTGGTTATCGCCGTTTCCCGACACACCAAAACCCTTGAAAAATGGGTGCAAAAGGAAAACCGCTTCAACGTTCTGGTAATAACAGCCGACCTTACAAAAGAACTTCACCTGAAAAAAATCGTCAAGACCCTGGAAAGCCTGCAGCTCAATCTGGATGTGCTGGTCAACAATGCAGGCTATCTCGTCAATAAAAACTTTGAATCCATTCTCCCTGAAGAATTGGAAGCGGTATACAAAACCAACGTGTTTGCCCCTTTTCGCCTGATTCAGGTTCTGCTGCCTTTTATGAAAAACAAAAGCCGGGGGCACATTGTCAACATTGGCAGCATGGGAGGTATACAGGGAGTTGAAAAATTTCCGGGCCTGAGTGCCTACAGCAGCAGTAAAGCGGCGCTGGCCGGTTTAAGTGAATGTTTAGCGCTGGAGCTGGCACCGCGCAACATTGCGGTGAATTGCCTTGCGCTCGGAGCCGTGCAAACCGAAATGTTAAGCAAAGCCTTTCCCGGGTACAAAGCACCATTGAGCGCTGAACGCATGGCCGAATTTGTGTACGATTTTGTGCGCAACGGGCAACACTATTTTAACGGGAAGATTCTTCCTGTTTCCCTCTCAACACCCTGATTATCGCTTCACACAAAAAAAAAGGGCCGGCATACACCGACCCTTTTAAATTATTAATGCTGTTGCCTATTCTTTGGCAAATCGAATGCTCTGTTCGTTTCCATACACATCCCTGATACGCAGTAGGTATACGCCTTTCGGAAGCGAGGTGGTAGTAATCTGCAGTTCCGATCTGGATTTTTGGAAATGGTAAGTTTGTTCGTACACAAGTCGCCCTGAAAGATCAGTAATACTCAACTGCGCTTCCAGATCCGCTTCGCACTGTACAAAAAGTTTGTCTTTTGCCGGGTTGGGATACACCCTCACCTTGTTGTTGCTGAACACTGTTTCACCAATACCAACACATTCGCTTACACTTAACAACACGGTAGCCGAATTTTTACAACTGTTGATGTCTTTCGCGTAAACCGTATATTCTTGTGTGCTGCCCGGACTAAAAGTCGCGGAGGCGCCAAATTGATTGCCCGGTTGCCAGGTATACGCGCTGGCCCCACTCACGTTAAGGGTTATGCTTTCACCAACGCAAATGCTTGGGGAAGGATTGGAGAACACAATCACAGGCATAGGATTCACCTGCAGGGTTTGGGTGTAAATGTTACCCGGACCAATGGTGTTATTGGCCTGTAAACTAACTGTGTAAATTCCGGCTGCCGATACGGTTAAACTGGGGTTTTGAGCGGTAGCAGAACTGAGTGTGGCGCTGGCAGCGGGGCTTACCGTCCACAACCAGGAGGTAGGGGAGTTGGAAGAAGCGTCCTGCAAAGGCATGATTAAATTTTCGCACAGCATACCGCTGGTTGTAAAATTACTCACCGGTGCCGCGGTTGTTTGAATTACATCCACCTGGTAAACACCGCGGCCATACGTTGAAGCCCTTAACAAGCCCGGTGCGGCCGGTGAAATTTCCATATCGCTGATGGGGGCATTGGGCAAACCAATGTTGTAAAGGGTCCAGTTGCTGCTGGAATTGTCTTTGTAATAAACACCTACGTCCATTCCAACAAAAATCAAATCACTGCTACCGGGTTGATAAACCGAGCAGTTGGCAGGCAGGTTAGGTAAGTTGGAAGAAATGTTGGTCCAGCTTGTGCCTCCATTCAGGGATTGATACACTTTGTTTCCGGCGGAGTATCCACTCACCGTAACCCATAATTTATTCGGATCGTTCGGTGAGATGGTGATGAACGTGGGCGCTCCTGCTCCTGCAGGCAAGGCTGTGGCTGCGGTCCAGGTAGTGCCTCCATCAGTGGTTCTCCGGAGCACGGTATTGGTTCCATGTATCACATATATCACCTGATTGTTGGATGGAGCAATCGCAAATTCAGTAATGGCGCCTCCTCCTCCGGTTGCTGTTAATTGTGTCCAGCTGGTGCCGAGATTATTAGAAACAAACATTTGGGATTTGCCGCAGTACAAACGCGTGGCAACCACAGGGTCTTGTTTCCATGGAGACACCCAGGCTCCGGAACCTGTGCTTCCGGTGATGTTTGAATAGGATCCTCCTCCATTGGTTGATCTTACGTAGCTGCCATTGGGGGTTGAGGCAAATAAATTCTGGTCGTTGGTGCGGTCAATAAAACAATCCATCCCATCTCCTGCATAACTGGCCTGATAGATGCTTCCGGTGTAAAGTCCGGTTCCATTGTCCTGGTGACCCGTAATCCAGCGGTTCGCCGTTAAAGCGGAAAGTCCGATTTTGTAAATCTGCGCGATGTTTCTCTGGGCATTCAGGTCAATCCAGTTGCTTACATTGTATTTGAACACACCTCCGTCAGATGCACTGAACAAGGCGCCGTTGGCGTCGTATTCCAGATCGTGATGATCTGCTTTTAAATAAACGCCGGGAGCCGAAGTTCCAATCCAGCAACCAATAATGGTCCAGGTGCCGGTGGCCCCGCCGTTATTGCTGCTCCATACGTTCACTCCACCCACGTTGACTTTGTTCACATCGGTTGGAGATACAGCCATACACAGGTCGTACCAGCCTTGTCCTCCACCTGTGGATCCGGTACAGGAATTCGCCAGTACATCCGGTGCAGTTGACATCACTGTGAATGTGGTACCTCCGTCGGTGGAACGGTATAAACCTCCGTAGCCACTGTTGGAGCTGTTAGAACGCAGGGCATACACGTAATTGCTGTCTGCCGCGCTTACCGCAAGTGCCATGCGGTTGCAACCGCTTGTAGGTATTCCGTTCGAAATCGTCACCCAGGTGATACCACCGTCGTTCGATCTTCTTAAGGTGGTTCCACCGGCATACACCACATTGGGGTGAGCAGGTTTAAACTCAAGGTCATAGGTAGTGCCGCTTGCCACCAGGGTCCAGCTGCTGCCTCCATTTGCAGTGCGGTAAATGCCTGCATTGGTTGCAGCCAACAGCACCTGAGGGTTTGAAGGATTAATAATCAAACGACGCATTTCGCGCTGAGTGGATACGGCAAAGGTTAAGCCGCTTGGATTCCAGGAAAGGCCTCCATCTGTTGATTTTAAAACCCCGATGCAATAAGTGTCGCCCGCGTCTCCATCGCCTGTTGCCAGATACATGGTGTTGGGATTGCTGGGATCAATGGCCAGATCCGAACATCCAATGACGCTTAAGTTATCGGTGTTGGTGGTCCAGGTAAGACCTCCGTCGGTGGTTTTCCAAAGTCCCCCGGCCGGTGCCCCTGCCCAAAAAATGTTGGGGTTGTTGGGGTGAAAAGTAATAAAATTATCGCGACCGGCTTTTCTTGGAAAACCGTTGGTGGCCACGCCACTCATGGGTCCCATGGGTCCCATGGCCGTCCAGGTGGTGGAAGAAGATAAGGTGTTGTTGTTTGAATTTTGCAGCGATTTATTGCCCGCGTTGGATTCCAGAAATTCCTGAAAGTTTTTCAGGTTATTCGATACCAGAGAAAGATCGCCACTCGGGTAAACCCTGGGCTCCATAAAGGCTTCCCAGCGTTTAAAGGGTTTGTACCCATTGCCGGGCACCGATGAATCTTTCCCTTTCCAGTAGGCATTAAATGCTGCCTGAATGTCGTAAAAGTTTTTTCCGGGCTCACGCATCATCTCCACCCATTCCTGCCCGGGCAGTGAGAAAGATCCTGCACTCAAAAACGCAATCACTAATAATCGTTTCATGTTTTAATAAAGTCTATCTTCTAAAGTTAAGAAATCAAGACCAAAATCCCAAACAGAATGGTCTGAAAATAGGAGCAAAACACTTCAAATTTCGTCATGCTGAACTTCACGTTGTTTTATTCTTGAGAAGAAATTACATTTATGCGTATGAATTTAACCTGCAAACTACTTTTTGTTACCTTTTTGTTCTTAGGTTTTGATGTATTGGCTCAGAAAAAAAGTGTTACGCTTGAGCTCAGTTATTATGAGCCTTATTGCGGAGGCGCGAGACCCAACGATGAAATTTTAGCGGAAAGCCAAAAACCCAAACCTTATGCCGGACGAAAAGTGATTTTAATTTCAGGTACAGGAAAGGTGGATACCTTAACTACCGACGCTAAAGGAAAAATAAAAGTAAAACTCAAAACGGGGGAGTATAGTTTAATGGAACCCTGGAGGTATTACAAAAGAAGTTTCAACGGAGCCCCTTTAGAACATTTTGATAAAGCGTGTTTAAAAACAGAATGGATGAAAACCATTGCGCTTCTGTCAGTAGGCAAAAAGAAAACGAAAATCAGTTTTACGAATGAACTCAGCAATTATTGCGAGTGGAACATTCCTTGTTTGCTTGAAACACACGCTCCACCGGCAAGAGAGTAAGTCAGATTTAGTATTTCAGAAGTTTTTTTACCTCGGTTTTGTGTTTGTCAGAACTGAGTTTTACAAAATACACTCCATTCTCAAGCTCTGAAACGTTGAGGTTTTGTTTGCACTTACCGGCATCACAGGATACGGGCATTGAAATCAACACCTTTCCATTCACATCAAACACCTGCAATTGCGCTTCGGTTTTACTCACGGTATAAAATTCCATACTTACCACGTCCTGTCCGGGATTTGGGAAAAGCTCAAAACGCAAAGGCGCGAGGCGTGTTTCACCGATTCCAACACAGGCGTCGACTTCAAACGTGAGGGTTACCGTGCTCACACAGTTTTCGGCGTTGCTACCCGAACAAACAATGGTTTGCGGACCTGTAGCCAAAAATCCAAAGGTATTATCGACAATGCTTCCCGGTTGCCAGGTATACGAATCGGCTCCACCTGCAAGTATCACCACTTCATCGTTCAGGCAAACCACTGAACTCGCGCCAATAAAACTGAGTTGAGGGGCGGGGTTAATGCTGATGGTTTTTGAAAATACACTGAGGGTACCATTATCTGCAGCAAGACTTACAGTATAAATTCCGGACGCGCTGAAACTCATGGTCACCAAATTTGCATTGGCATTGGGATTGATCTGAACGCCGCCATTCGACGACCAGGTATAACTGGGTACCGGATTTCCCGATGAATTATTGGTAAAGGTGACTATCGCATTTTCACAGGCAGAAGCAGGTAAATTAAAAGCAGCATTGGCAGCGGTTTCCGACAACATACATAGATTGTGATTGCCCAGTTGGTTGCGGTAAGGGCTGTTTTGCATGGCTGTTTGAACCCGTATGGCCTGATCGGGGGTAAACATGTACTTAGCGGGGTCATTGGTGTAATCCATAAAATTCATAAACATTTCCCCGTTAGGGCTGTTGCCACTGCAATTTGTGGTTTTGAAGGGATAATTGGGGTTGCCAAAATTTTGCCCGGAAGCCGGAGGCGTGTCGGCACAATAATCCGTAACGCAGGTCCCGTCTCCCCAAATGTGGCGAAGGCCTAACCAGTGCCCCACTTCGTGTGTGGCGGTTCTGCCCCGGTTATAACCACCGGAATAAACTCCTCCAGGAAAAATTCCTGCTGAGCCAAAAGCTCTGGCCCAGCACCATACACCATCGGTTTGGGCAGTACCATTGGCTCCTACATTGAGGCCGGTAAGATTGGCAAAAGGTGGAAAAGTGGCATAACCCAAAAGCCCGGAACTGCTGCTCACATCGGAAACCCAAATGTTAAAGTACTTGGTAATGTTCCATATACTGGCCGGTTTAATGGTGTTGTTCATGTAATTGGAAAAATTGTTGATGCTGCTGCCAAAGGAGGCAGGGTTGGTCCAGCCCTTTGTAACATAATTGAGGCGTTCGATACCGGGTTCAGGAAGAAGGTTTCCTAAGGTATCCTTGGTGGCCAGGCAAAACTGCACCTCACAATTGGCAATTTCTATACGCCCAAGCACATCGAGACTCGCGGAATCAACATTTTGATTGGCAGCCCAGGTACTGAAAGCACTGGCAGGGTAATTTCCCGAGTTAAAACCCAAACCCCCAAAATCATCATTTAACACTTTGATTTGAGAGTTAATTTGTCCCTGAGCCAGGTTGGGGTAGGTTCCAACGGCTTGTCCCCCATGAATCACATGTACAATAACAGGGATGGTATACACCTGTTTTTGCATTTTTCCGCTGGCTTTTGAGGTTTTGTATTGTTCAATAAACACCCTGAAGGCATCTTCCCATTCCTTGCCGGGAACAGGGGTAGCGCAGGTTTTCTGAGCTTCAGTACCGGATTCGGTTTGCTGTGCATTCAGAAAAAAAGTAGAGGTAAGGAAGAGAAGAAAGAAAAGCGGGAAACGTTTTTTCATGATAAATTTACTTAACCAATAAAATTAGCCTGAATTTTTTGATTTTCAAAACAATTGAGCGCCGGAATAATGCTAAATCTGCTTCAATTTGAGCTGTTTACCACCAATTGGAATCAAGGCTTAAAAATTTGTGAAAATTGTGTTTTCATTAGATTTCACAGCAAATTGTCGTATATTCGTTCTGAAAAAATCACCACCATGAAAAGTTTTAATTTTCTCAAATTAGTATTTACCGTCCTGGCATTTTTAATTGCCGTTCCGGTATTTTCGCAATCTGCCAAAAAACAATGTGAAGTGGCAGAAAAATTTGTGAAGGGCAGCAATTACGAAGGCGCCATTGACGCCTATACCAAGGCCCTGGAGTTGGACCCCAACTATTTTAAAGCATATAGCTCCCGTGCGGAGTGTTATGAGAAAGTGAATAAAAAGGATAAAGCAGTGGAAGATTACAAAAAAGCCATTGCCTTTACACCCAAAGAAAAAGAACTGTATTACAAAGCGGGCATTTTGCTGGTAGATCTTCAGAAGTACGCTGAAGCCGATCAGATGCTCAGAAAAGCGATTGAGCGCGACAAAGGCTATTCCGAAGCCATAGAGGCTGAGGTGAAGGTGTTGTTTTTGCTAAAAGACTATAGCTACGGTTTAGTGGTGAACCAGTTGGCCATTGACGACAAAAAAACAGCCATGAATTATTACAATCAGGCGGTGTTTCATGATAGTTTGAGAAATTATGCGGAAGCAGAGAAGTTTTACAAAAGCGCGAAATCGGTGGATTCCAAATTTATTCCCGGATATGTGGGCATGGCCCTGGCCGAAGTAAAACTCAACAAACCCGATGAGGCTCTGGCCAATTGTAATGCCGCTTTGCTGAAGGACCCCAACAACCTGGATGTGTTTTATGCAAAAAGTCTTGGACACGCCGCCAAGAAAGATTACCAAAACGCCATCAACGAAATTACCAAGGTGATCATTTCACGCCCCAGCCCCGAAGTGTTTAAACTCAGGGCATCGTATTACGAAACCTTAGGGCAATACCACAATGCCATCAACGATTACACTCAGGTTCTCAAAATCGACGAAAAAAATCAGGAAGCTTATCTGAAACGTGCCGCGGCCTATGAATTCATCGGCAACTACAAGGCAGCTCTGGCCGATTATAACAAGGTGGCCATGCAAAACAGCGGACAGGAAAAAATCGAAGTGTTTTTGAAACAAGCCAAGGTTAAAATTTTTGAGTTGAGCAAAGAGGGAGTAAAACCTGAAGTGGAAGTGGTGTCGCTTAAGCCGGTAAAAAACACTGTAAAAATCGCGGCCAACAAGGAGGAAATCACCATCACCGGTCAGGTACGCGACGAAAGCATGATCAAAAACATGACGGTGAATTCAGGCACCGTAAAATTCAGTACTGATTCGCTGAACCCTACATTTGTGGCAGAGTTAACGGGTGTAACCAAACTCAACGAAATTACCATCAGTGCCACCGACGTTTACAACAACACCCAAACCTTGCAACTCAAAATTGAAAAAACAGAGTGCGATAAACCCATTATTGCCATTGAAACACCAATCACTTCTTTTGAGAACGAGATTTTTATCGACAATACCAACACCTCTGAGGTGTACGTTCAGGGCAAGATTAAGGACGCCAGTCTTATCGAATCCATCATCATTGATGGGGTAACCGCTTCCTTTAATCCCACCAACCTGAATCCTGATTTTTCTACACAACTGAAAATCGCCGAAAAAAGCAAGGTGGCCATTACGGTGAAGGACATTAACGGCAACGAAACCACTCAGATTTATACCCTGAACCGCACCGCCGCTACTGCAGGTCTCGATAACCCCATGGGTAACACCTGGGTGGTGTTTATCGAGAACAGCAAATACCTGAATTTCCCGAGTCTTGAAGGTCCTGCTAAGGATGTGACAGCCATGCGCACCGCACTGGCAAACTATAAAATCACCAACATCATTCACAAAAAAGACATGACCAAAGCGCAAATGGAGAAGTTCTTCAGCATTGAATTGCGCGATTATGTAAAAAACAACAACATCAACTCTCTGATGATTTGGTACGCCGGCCATGGCAAATACGTGAGTCCTACCGGATACTGGGTGCCATCTGACGGAAAAACCGACGATGAGTTCAGTTATTTTGGTATCAACAACCTCAAGGCCGCCATGCAATCCTACTCCGATAAACTCATCCACACCCTGGTGATTACCGACGCTTGTGAGTCGGGCGCTACCTTTTTAATGGCCATGCGCGGTGGCGATGATGAAAAACGCTGTGATAATTTTGAGCTCACCAAAGCCAAGTCTTCTCAGGTGTTTACCTCAGCAGGGTATGAGCTGGCATCGGACAACTCGCAATTCACCAAAACTTTTTCAGGGGCATTAAACAACAACGTTGAAATGTGCTTACCCATTGAAAAGATCGTTAAAAAAGTGAACAGCGCGGTAGTAGCTGCAGGAAACCAATCGCCTAAATTCGGTAAGATCAAGGACCTTGTGGACGAAGGCGGTACCTTTTTCTTCATCAGAAAATAATATTGAAAAGACTTGTTTGATTTGATGTACACACATAGAATTATACAAGTCTTTTTTCTTTTCTGCTTTCTCAATTTTAATTCCCAAACCTATCATTTTGCGCACTACGGTGTTCGGGATGGACTGGCACAATCCAACGTGTCGGGCATTATTCAGGACGAAACCGGATTTTACTGGATAGCCACAGAGGGGGGCTTATCCCGCTTTGACGGCAAGAATTTTGTAAACTTTACCGTTGCGGATGGCCTGGCAGACAACAACGTGAGCGCCATTTTTCAGGACAAAAACAAACGCATCTGGATGGGGCACAAAAACGGTGCTTTAACCGTTTACGACGGAAAGGTATTTAAGGAAATCCGATCGCGATTATTACCAAAGGACAATAAAATTTACAGTTTTTTTCAGGACAGCAAAGGCAGCCTTTGGATCTCCACCCTTTCGGCCGGAGTCATCAAAATAGTTGATCCTTCCAAAGGTTTGGATGAAAGAATGCACATCATTGTGTATTCCAGCAAAGATGGGTTAAGCCAGTATGTATTATCCACCAATGAAGATAAAAAAGGCAATCTGTGGTTTTTAACCGACGTAGGCATCAAAATTTATAATACCCGTGAAAGAACCTTTGATTTTTTCAGGCCGGAGGGAATGCCTCTGGGCCAGATCATGTTTCTCACCCGCGATAAACAAGGGGATTTTTTGATTGGTACCTCCAGTGGAAACGTCAGCAGATACTCAGGGGAAACCGGCAAGTTCACCAGCCTCATTGAGCCCAGAGAAGTGCTGGATGCTTCGGCCATTGCCGGTCCGGTTTACGTGTTCGCCGTGCATGAAGATCAAAAAGGCAATGTGTGGGCCTCCGGTTCAGAACACGGTGTTTTTAAATTCGATAAGTCTACCGGTAAAACCAGCCTCTTGAGCACCGGAAGTGGATTATCCATGAACAAGGTAAAATGCATAGTTGAAGACAGGGAAGGCAATATTTTACTGGGAACTGCGGGAGAGGGTTTTGAGGTGTATTCAGGAGAAAAGTTTATTTCCTACTCCAAGGAAAATGGTATGGTTAACAATCAGGTGTGGACCATCTGCGAGGACCATAGCGGAAAATTCTGGTTTGGCACCAGTGATGGAATTTCGGTGATTGATCTTAAAAACGAAAAACAAAAAACATTTACCAATTACACCACACAAGATGGTTTGACCTCCAACGACGTGCGTTCAATGGTTTGCGACCGTTCCGGAAACATGTGGGTGGCCACCTGGGGAGGAAAGGTACTGAAGTTCGACAATGGCCTGAAACGTTTTGTTCAGGTACCTGCACTCAACGACATTGTGTATACCCTGGTGAGTTCGCTGATGATTGATCGTCGCGATAACTTATGGATAGGAACGCTTGAAGGCGTTGTGCGCTACGATTTGAATTCAGGAAACATCAAAACTTTCAGAACCATTGATGGTTTAACGGACAATGACATATCCTGCATTTTTGAGGCCAACAACGGGGATGTATGGATTGGCACCAAACAAAAAGGCATTACGGTTTACAACGGAAAAACCTTTAAAACCTTTAACCGTGAAAATGGTTTAACCTACAACAGTATATCCTCTATCACCGAAGACCCTTCAAAAAACATATGGATAGGAACCGAAGGAGGGGGTGCCTTTGTGTACGATGGCAAAACCTTTACCAATTACAAAATCAAAAGCGGTTTGGTTTCGGATTTTATTTCTCTCATCAGTATCGATAAAAAAGGCAATGTGTGGTTGGGTACCAACAAAGGCATCAGCAAGTTTACACCAAAGGAAAAACGGTTTTACACCTATACGGCGGGCGATGGATTCACCGGCGTTGAAACCAAATTAAGAGCGGTTTATCGGGACAAGGCGGCACGCATGTGGTTTGGCACGGTAAATGGGGCTTACTGTTACGATCCTGAAAAAGATGCTCCGGTTCAACTTGAACCAATTGTGAAGTTTACAGGTTTAAGGGTAAATCAGATTGAAGTACCACTAAAAAGCGAATTGAACTTGTCCTACAAGGAAAACTCTCTTTTGTTTGAGTTTGTCGGAATCTCCTTATCCAATCCTGACGGCGTTCAGTACAAGGTGCAGTTGGAAGGCAGCGATGAAAACTGGAAAGAGCTGAGCAAAGAAAACAGTGCCATTTATTCTAACCTGCCGCCCAACAATTATGTGTTTAAAGTGATGGCCTGTAATGCCTATGGGGTGTGTACACAAAACCCCATCTCACTCAAGGTTGTGATTACGCCTCCTTACTGGAAAACCTGGTGGTTCTATTTATTGGTGTTTGTGAGCATCGTAAGTATCCTCTTCACCTACATCAAACTCCGCGAACGCAACCTGAAACTCGAAAAAAAGGTGCTTGAAGAAAAAGTGAATGAACGCACGGCAGAAGTAGTAGAAAAAAACAAAGAACTTGACGCCATCAACAAGGACATAACGGCCAGCATTCGTTACGCCAAACGCATTCAGGACGCTATACTTCCTCCCGATGAATACGTAAGAACCCATTTACCCAATACGTTTGTGTTGTTTAAACCAAAGGACATTGTGAGTGGTGATTTTTATTTTATGGCAGACAAGGGGGAGCATGTTATTTTTGCGGCAGTGGATTGCACGGGTCATGGGGTTCCCGGAGCCTTTATGTCGATTGTAGGACACAACCTGCTCGAAAGAATTGTGGGGGAACACGGCATTACGCAACCTTCCCGCATTCTCGATGAATTGAATAAAAGCCTTAGCGAAACCTTAAGGCAAAGCGATTTGGAGGACAATACCGTTCGCGACGGAATGGACGTGGCCTTGTGCAGTTACAACCGAAAAACTCACCTTTTGCAGTATGCCGGAGCGTTTAATCCCATGTGGTTGGTTCGTAATAAAGAATTGATTGAAATTAAAGCCGATAAATTTCCGATTGGCAACACCAAACAAAACGAGAACAGTAAATTTAAAAACCATGAAATGACATTGGAAAAGGGAGACACCGTATATGTGTTTTCTGATGGGTATTGCGATCAGTTTGGAGGACCAAACGGCAAAAAATTCAAAGCATCCAATCTCAAGCATCTATTGCTGAACTCACAGCACCTGAAAATTGAAGAGCAGTTCGATCTTCTCAATTCAACAATAGAAGATTGGAGAGGAAATCATGAGCAGGTGGATGATATCCTTGTGATAGGAACCCGCTATATGGGCAATTAATCTTCGATCAGGAAGATAGCTTCCATAAATTCCCCAATGGCTTTTTTCTCTTTGCGTTTTTCAGCGATCTCCAGCCCCAGTTTATAATAATGCAGGGCTTCGCTTAATTTGGTTTGGGCTTCCAGCAACTTCCCCAATTGGTAAAAGGCCGCCATGTAGGCCGGATCCAGTTCTGTTACTTTTTTAAATTGTACTTCTGCGAGTATGGTGTTCTCAGGATTTTTGGCGTATTCCAAACCCAGGGCGTAGTTCAAAAAAACATCGTCCTGCTCTTTTTCAAGCATGCGTTTCAGCAAATCAAGGCGTGTGGTGTCGGACATGTTCAGGCAGAAGTAAATTGTTTAAGAAAGCGCAAATCGTTCTCAAAAAACAAACGAAGGTCTTTCACCTGGTATTTTAACATGGTAATGCGTTCAATGCCCATGCCAAAAGCAAAGCCCTTGTATTTGGTTTCGCTGATGCCGCAATTGATCAGCACCTGAGGGTCTACCATGCCACAACCCATAATTTCTACCCAGCCGGTGTATTTACAAACGTTGCAGCCTTTGCCTTTGCAAATGGTACAGCTGATGTCCATTTCGGCGCTGGGTTCAGTAAACGGGAAATAACTGGGGCGTAAACGGATTTTGGTATCGGCGCCAAACATTTCGCGGGTAAAATAAAGGAGGGTTTGTTTCAGGTCAGCGAAACTTACTTTTTCATCAATGTACAGGCCTTCTACCTGGTGAAACTGGCAGTGTGCCCTGGCGCTGATGGCTTCGTTACGGTATACTCTGCCGGGAGAAATGGTGCGAATGGGCGGTTTGTGCGATTGCATGATGTGCACCTGAACGCTCGAAGTTTGGGTACGAAGTACCATTTCGGGATTGAGGTTCACATAAAAGGTATCCTGCATATCACGGGCCGGATGATTTTCGGGTGTGTTCAGCGCGGTAAAGTTATGCCAGTCGTCTTCAATTTCACGTCCTTCACTCACCGTAAAACCCATACGGGAAAAAATAGCAATGATTTGGTTCTTTACAATGCTCAGGGGGTGGCGACTTCCGTTTTGAACGGAGGGGAAACCGGGGAGACTCAAATCCGGCACACTTGTATCCGTAACTTGAGATTCAAATTCTTGCTTCCAGGTGTTTATTTTATCTAAAGCGCTGGTTTTTAGAATATTCAATTGTTGACCAAATTCTTTTTTTTGTTCCGGGGGCACTGTTTTAAAGGCATCAAACAACTCAGTAATCTCTCCCTTTTTGCCCAGCCATTTGATTCTGAGGGCCTCTATTTCTTCGAGAGAGTTAACGGTGCTGGCTTTTACCTCTTCTGACAGTCGTGCAATTTTTTCTAACATATTGGCTGTCAAAAATAGGGAAAATTAGGGCAATCTGCCCATTAAAATAAGGGGCAAAAAAAAACCACTCTTTTAGAGTGGTTTTAAATAAGGAAGTAAGAGAATTATTTCGATAATTCACAAGTGGTCACATAAGTGCCGGTATTGTCAGTTTTAGAAGTAGATACACAATTGGCCTGAGCTGCAGCCTTATCAACCTCAACGATTGTTGTAACACTGGCTGTTGTAGATCCGGTACTTGTACAAGTGCAAGTGTAGTCCTTTTTACATGAAGCAAAACTTAAAACAAGTAATGCGCATGGGATATAGATTAATTTTTTCATCTTGGATAAGTTTAAATTTAATTATTTTAATTTACAATCAGAGGTGTAGGTAAATCCTCCATCAGTGTAGGTGGTTTTTACACATTTGTTTGCAGCGTCGGCTTTTTTAGCCTCTTTTATTGTTATGTCATAGGTTACTGCTGCAGAGCCTGGCTCCGTTGAAGTATCAGTGCAAGAACAAACGTGGTCTTTCTTACAAGAAGTAGCTGTTAGCGCAACACCAACAACGAGGTATAAAAAAATCTTTTTCATAATTAGTTTGGTTTAAATGATTAATCTAGAGTACAATCGTCTTTAAAATTTACGGTAATGCTACCACCTTGTCCATCGGATCCAAGTGGATAGCTACCCTCCACAGTAAGGCAGTTTGCTCTTGCTGATTTTCCATTTACCTCTTTTAGAGTAGTTGTTTGTACACTGGAGGTTCCGGGATAGGTTCCTGCGTTTGGTCCACCCGTGATTACTGTTGTTCCGGAGGATGTACAGGTGCATGTCCTGTCTTTCTTGCAGGATGCGAAGCTAAGCCCGAGGGCGAGCAAAGCAAAAAGCGTAATTTTTTTCATAGGGATATGGTTTAAATTTTCAACTAAATAAAAGATTTAATCTTTGATTTGCAAGGATTCATCGAAATTTTGATCTTACAAATGAAAACAACAGGATTTAGTTATTCCTTAACAATAAACAAACATTCTCAACATGAGCGGTTTGGGGAAACATGTCCACGGCCTGGGTTTTTGCAATGGTATAATGGTCTTTTAATAAGGCAAGGTCGCGGGCCTGTGTGGCTGGGTTGCAGCTCACATACACGATGCGTTCTGGATGTGCTAAAATTAAAGCCTTTACCACATCTTCTTCCATGCCGGCCCTGGGTGGGTCGCAAATTACCACATGGGGCAAACCATGCAAATCAAAAAAGGCTTCGTTCAATACTTTTTTCATGTCCCCGGCAAAAAAACTGGTGTTACGAATGCCGTTTAATTCAGAATTTACATGGGCATCGGCTACTGCATCTTCCACATACTCAATTCCAACCACTTTTTTGGCCCTGGAAGCCACAAAGTTGGCAATGGTTCCGGTTCCGGTATACAAATCGTAAACGACTTCGTGTGGCTGTATGCCGGCAAAGTCGCGGGTGATTTTGTACAATTCATACGCCTGGTCTGAATTGGTTTGGTAAAATGAGCGGGGACTGATCTTAAACCTTAAACCCTCCATTTCTTCTAAAATATGGTCACGACCATGGTAAACTTTAATGTCCAGTCCCGCCAGGGTATCGTTGCCCTTGGGGTTATGCGCGTATTGCAGACTGGTGATTTGAGGAAACTCGTTTTTAATGTATTCCAGCAATTCAAACATTTCTTTTTCAAGCCACTCAAAAACCGTAAGAATAAGCATCCATTCTCCCTTGCTGCTGTTGCGCAGCATAAGGGTACGCAAAAAACCGGTTTGCGTACGGATGTCAAAAAAACTCAGCTTGTGTTCAAGCGCGTAGGCCTTTATGGCATTACGAATGGCATTGCTGGGTTCGGGCTGCAGGTGGCAATGTTCAATGTCGAGCACCTTGTCGAACATACCTGGAATATGAAAGCCGCAACCGTTTTTGTTCAGACTTTCATCGTCCATTTCTTCTTTTTTGAGCCAGCGTTTGTTTGAAAAGGTAAACTCCAGTTTATTGCGGTACTCGTAAGCCTTTGCGTTTCCAAGAATCGGAAGCGGTTCGGGAAAATTCAGTTTGCCGATGCGGGTAAAGGCATCGTACACGTATTTTTGTTTGAATTCGAGTTGTTTGCCGTAGTTCAGGTGCTGCCACTTACAGCCTCCGCAGGTACCAAAATGCTTGCAAACAGCTTCCACCCTGTGTTCAGACGGATGAATCAGTTTTTCGAGCCGCGCTTCGGCGAAGGAACTTTTTTTACGGAACACGTTTACATCGGCAACATCTCCGGGAACGGCCCCTTCAATAAACACCACCATACCCTCGTGTCGGGCAACGGCCTTACCTTCGCTGCTGATATCGATGACTTCAAGGGCTTGCAGGGGAAAATTAGTTTTGGGCTTGCGCATAGAAGCGCAAAGGTATTGATTTTCCTGCGCAAGCTCTCAGGTAGCTGCGTTTTGTGCAGGCATTTATTCTTAAATTTGCGGCCTTATGGCCAGGTATTTTCTGAAACTTTCGTACAAAGGCGGCGCCTTCAATGGCTGGCAGGTACAGGAAAATACACCCAATACCGTTCAGCAGGTGCTGGAAGAAAAGATGGCCATGTTGCTGAAAGAAAAAATTGCGCTAACGGGCTGTGGACGAACCGACACAGGGGTGCATGCCAAAAATTATTACGCCCATTTTGATGCTCACTTACCCGGGTTGTTATCCAATAAACAACAATGGATTTACAAAATCAACACCGTGTTGCCGCCCGATATCGCTGTTCATGATATCATCCCTGTAATACCAACAGCCCACGCCCGCTTTGACGCCACAGAGAGACAATATTATTATTACCTCAGCCGCCAGAAAAATCCTTTTCGAAGTGCATATACCTGGTACGTGTATGGTGAACTTGATTTTGAACTCATGAACAAAGCGGCTCAGGTATTGCTGGAGTATCAGGACTTCACCTCTTTCAGTAAACTGAACACACAAAACAAAACCAACAACTGCAGTATCACCAGAGCCATCTGGCAGCAAACCGGGGAAGAGGAATGGCGCTTCACCATACGTGCCAACCGATTTTTACGGGGAATGGTAAGGGCCATAGCGGGTACCCTTGTGCTGGTGGGAAAAAACAAAATCAGTCTGCAGGAGTTTCGTCACATTATCGAATCTAAAAACAGGGCTCTGGCCGGAGGCAATGCGCCGGCCCATCCGCTCTTTTTGAGCGGCATCCGGTATCCTAAAACTATTTTTCTTGACAGCAGCGAAAACAAATAAGGCATTTAATTTTTCCCTGTTGCGGCGCATCATGCACTATGCCATGCCGTACAAAAGGCTTTTTATTCCGGCCCTGTGTATCACCATTAGTCTCTCGGTGCTTTCCATCGTAAGGCCTTTGCTTATCAGCAAAGCTTTGAACGAGGTGGTTTCCAACTCAGGTGCCGGCTCTCAGCTGAATTATTTTTCCACCTTAATTTTGGTTTTCCTTTTGCTTGAATCGGGTTTGCAGGTAATCAATGCCAGGTTGAGCAGTTTACTCGGGCAAAACATTGTAAAAGATTTGCGTTTGCAGGTGTACAAACACATCCTGCAACTTAAAAATACGTATTTCGATAAAACGCCGGTGGGCACCCTGGTAACACGCGCCATTTCAGATATCGAAAGTTTAAGCGAGGTGTTCACCGAAGGATTTATCGTTATCGCAGGCGATTTGTTAATGTTGTTGATTTTTATTTCGGTAATGCTGTATACCAACTGGGTGCTGGCCTTGCTGGCCCTCAGTACCATTCCGCTTTTGTTTGTAGCCACCGCCCTGTTTAAAAAAGGCATCAAAAAAACATTTACCGAAGTAAGAAACGCGGTGGCGGCCCTCAATACATTTACCCAGGAACACCTGAGCGGTATGCGTTTGGTTCAGTTGTTTAACCGCGAAAAGCAGGAAATGGATACGTTTAAAAGCATCAATGCCAAACACCGGGATGCGAACATCCGTTCTATTTTTTATTACTCTGTATTTTTCCCGGTGGTTGAAATTCTGTCTTCCGTTTCAATTGCTTTGGTGATTTGGTTCGCCGGCGTTAAAGGCAATACCTATAACATTGGTTTGGGCGATATCACCTTTTTTGTTATGATGGTGAACATGATGTTCCGACCCATTCGTATGCTGGCCGATCGTTTAAACACCCTGCAAATGGGTTTTGTTTCAGCCGAACGTGTATTTGTTGTGCTCGACACCAATGAAAAAATCAACAACACCGGACAAGCTATTTTTCAAAAGGTGCAGCATGAGATCAGGTTCAAAGATGTGTGGTTTGCCTACAAAGAAGAAGAATACGTATTAAAAGGTTTGAGTTTTGATATTAGAGCAGGAGAAACACTCGCCCTGGTTGGTGCTACCGGAGCCGGTAAAACCAGTGTGATCAATTTATTGAACCGCTTTTACGAGATCAACAAAGGAGAGATCAGCATCGATGGCAGCAATGTGCGCGACTATACCCTTTCGAGTTTGCGAACCGGCATTGCGGTGGTGCTTCAGGAAGTTCATTTGTTCAACGATTCCATTTTGAACAACATTACCCTGAACAACCCTGAATTCTCAAGAACGGATGTGTTGAAGGCCACCAAGGAAATGGGCCTGATGGACTACATCGACTCCTTACCGGGAGGTTTTGATTTTCAGGTAAGAGAGCGCGGCGCGGGGCTTTCGGCGGGACAAAGGCAATTGGTGGCATTTATAAGAGCTTATGTGCATCAACCCAAACTGTTTGTACTTGATGAAGCCACGGCGAGTATTGATACGCCAACCGAACTCCTGATACAAAAAGCCATACAAAAGGTATCAGAAGGCAGAACCTCTATCATTATCGCGCATCGTCTTTCAACCATACGCCACGTGAACAAAATTTTATTGATTGAAAACGGGAAGGTGGAAGAACAGGGAACCTTGAATGAATTGCTGAATATGAACGGTAAATTCAAACGCCTTTATGATATGCAGTTTGCATTGGAAGAACTTAAAGAAGACAAGCACTAAACGATGTATGCCCAGTAAACAGGAAAAATTCGCCCAGCTCGAAACATTTAAAAACGTGTTTTCCTTTTTTTTCACTCAACTGAATCAAGGGTTTAACTTAAAAGGGCACTGGAGAGAAAAGTTCTTTAAAAACAACCACCCCATTGTACTTGAATTGGGCTGTGGAAAGGGAGAATACACCATAGGCCTGGCTGAAAAACACAAGGAAAAAAATTTTATCGGCATGGATCTCAAAGGCAACCGCATCTGGTCGGGCGCCATACACGCCATAGAAAATAACATGCCGCATGTGGCTTTCCTCAGGTGCAGAATTGATTTTGTGGACCATTGTTTCGGAGAAAACGAGGTGGATGAAATTTGGATCACTTTCCCCGACCCACAACCTCAAAAAACCAGAGCCAGGAAAAGGTTAACCCACCCGCTCTTTCTTGATCGGTACAAAAAATTTCTCAAGCCCGGAGGCCTCATCCACTTAAAAACCGACAGCACCAGTTTGTATGAATACACCCTGGAAGTGATACGGGAAAACAATTACGCCTTGATTTGGAGCACCAATGATTTGTATGCCAATTGTCCGGCCGACAGGGAGGAACTGATCCGGATTAAAACCTATTATGAAAAACTCTTCACCGATAAAGGAGAGAATATAAAATACCTGAGTTTCTGTTTCAGGAAACTGGAGTTTTAACTCCCTGCTGTTAAGTAATACTTTAAAATTGTTTTTTTGTTTTGGCAAAACAAAGCTGAATTGCTTTATTTTAAAGCCTTGGTAGTCATGGATAAAAACCTGCTTCTGGAAGTAAAAGACCTTACCACTTCATTTAAAAGTGGAGATACCTTGTTTGCAGCGGTGAATAAGGTATCGTTTAGCTTGCATGCAGGAGAAACCATTGGTATTGTTGGAGAAAGCGGCTCGGGTAAATCAGTGACATCGCTTTCCATCATGCGCCTCATTCCTAACCCCCCGGGCAAAATCACGGGTGGGGAAATTATTTTTCATCACAAAAACAAACAAAGCACCAACCTCGTTCAGCTGAGCGAGGAAGAAATGAGGACCTACCGTGGCCATAAAATAGCCATGATCTTTCAGGAACCCATGACTTCGCTGAACCCTGTGTTTACCTGCGGGGAACAGGTGATGGAAGCCATACTTCTTCATAAAAAGTGCAGCACTGAGGAAGCCCGTAAAAAAACCATCGCCCTTTTTGAAGAGGTGCAATTGCCACAGCCTGAACACATGTTTGGCAGGTACCCTCATCAGCTTTCCGGCGGACAAAAACAAAGGGTGATGATTGCCATGGCCATGAGTTGCGAACCCTCTATTTTAATTGCCGATGAACCAACCACGGCGCTGGATGTAACGGTTCAGAAAACCATACTCGAACTCATGAAAAAGCTCCAGGCACGTTATGCCATGGGAATCATTTTTATTACCCACGATTTGGGTCTGGTATCTGAGCTGGCAGATAAAGTATTGGTGATGTACAAAGGCAAGGTGGTGGAAGAAGGTACAAGCAAACAACTATTTTCTCAGCCAAAGCACCCATATACCAAGGGACTGCTGTCCTGTAAACCTCCCCTGGATTCCCGTCCGGAACGCCTGTACACGGTGAGTGATTTTTTAGAGCTGGATGCGCAAGGGAACTTTGTGGAGAAGACAAATAATGTACAAAGGCATGCTTCTCAGCCAAAACACGCCTGGTCCGAAACAAATCCACAACCCGAAAAATTGCTGGAGGTCAAACAACTCAGCACCAGGTACCCTGCCAAAAAAACCATTTTTGGAAAGGTTCTGGAATACAACACGGCTCTGGATAATATCAGCTTTGATGTTTACAAAGGAGAAACCCTGGGACTGGTAGGCGAAAGCGGTTGCGGTAAAACCACACTTGGAAGAACCATTTTAAAATTGATTGAACCGGGGGAAGGCACTGTAGTTTACAGGAATCAGGACATTTTAAAACTTTCGGAAAAAGAGTTCAAGCCCCTGCGATCTAAAATGCAGATCATTTTTCAGGACCCTTATTCATCGCTTAATCCAAGAATTACGGTAGGAGAAGCGATAGCGGAGCCCATGAAAGTACATGGTTTGTATAACAACGATGCAGGACGACGCGAAAAAGTGATGGACTTGCTCAACAAAGTGGGTTTGAACGAAAATCAATACAACCGTTACCCCCACGAATTCAGCGGGGGGCAACGCCAGCGCATTTGTATTGCCAGAGCATTGGGTCTGGAACCGGAGTTTATTATTTGCGATGAAAGTGTGAGTGCGTTGGACGTAAGTGTTCAGGCACAGGTTTTGAACCTGCTCAACGACCTGAAGAAAGAATTTGGCTTTACTTCCATTTTTATCTCGCATGACCTTGGTGTTGTTAAGTACATGAGTGATCGTATGATGGTGATGCGCAAAGGCAGGATAGAGGAATTGGGAGACGCTCAGGACATTTACGCCCATCCGAAAAGCGAATACACCAGGGCTTTGATAGAGGCCATTCCCAAAATCACAAATTAATCTGAAACAGGCAGCATGTGGGAATTTCTTAAACAACTCACCGACCCCAACAGTATCATTGAATTTGGTGGCTTATGGTTGTTGTTGTTTGTGATATTTGCTGAAACCGGATTACTGGTCGGCTTTTTTTTACCCGGGGATAACCTTATCCTGCTGGCAGGCATTTTGTGCAAAGCCAAACCCGAATTGATGAAAGTGGATTTTTTCCCTTTGGTGATTTTAATGGTGGCAGCTGCAGTACTTGGGAACTTAACCGGGTATTGGTTTGGAAAAGTAGTCGGCACCCGTTTGTACAAACGGAAAGATTCGCTGCTGTTTAAACAAAGGCACCTTGAACTCACCAAACAGTATTATGAAAAATTTGGTGGTAACCTTACTCTGGTGTTGGCCCGATTTCTTCCGGTGGTGCGAACCTTTGCCCCGATAATCGCGGGAGTTATAAAAGTGGATTTTTTCCGCTTTATGCTGATGAATGTTATCGGTGCCCTGGCCTGGATACTTAGTTTAAGCGGAATCGGTTACTTTTTAGTGCAATGGTTTCCCGGTATCACCGATTACATGGGCTATATCTTTATCTTTTTGATTGTACTTACGGCTTTGCCTATACTGAGATTGATTTTTTCGCGTAAAAAAACCTCATCAGAATTGTAAAGGTTTGCCCTGGTAATAATCCAATACCTTCAGTTTAAAAATGTAATCGAATTTGGCTTGCACCAGATTACTTTCTGCTGCACTCAGGCGGTTTTTCGCGCTGCTGTAATCATAGGCGCTGATGGCTCCCGCATCGTATTTTTGTTTGGCATATTTAAAAGATTCGGCTGCGGCTTCAGCGCTGGCTTTGCTTGCGGTGTATTTGTTTAAAGCGGCTTTCGCGTTGGCATAGGCCTGAGTAATGGTTTTGTAAAGGTTTTGTTTAACCAGATCCTGAGAGAAGCGGCTGTTTTGCACATTGATCTCCGCGTTTTTTATGGACGTGTGCGTTGATAAGCCATTGAAAAGCGGAAAACTAATGGTGATGCCCGCGCTGCGGTTGAAGTTTTGATTGAATTGTTTGGAAAACGGCATGGCTTGGGTTTGGTAACTGGCCATAGGAGCGTATACAATATCGCCACTATTCGTAGCGCCAATGGGTGTGACCACAGTAGTAGTGTTCACAATTTCTTCAGCCAGGCCCGAGGTTCCCGTTCCTGTACTGGCATTAAAAGTGATAACAGGACTTATTCGTCCTTTACTGGCTGCCAGGTTTTTTTCGGCACTTTGAATGGAATATTCCGAACTTTTGATTTGTGGAAGGTTGCGCAAACTGGTTTCGTACAACTCAAGCACGTTATAAGGAAGTTGTTGTTCCCCTTCCAGATCGATACGCGGGCGAATGATACTAAAATTCACCACCGAATCTAAATTCATCAATTGAACCAAATTAAGCATGGCCAGTTGATAATTGTTTTCAGCGGTAGTAAGGTTTAATTCCTCGTTGGCCAATTGGGCCTTGATGTCGTATTCGTTGCTTTTTGCAAGAGCCCCGGCGTCAACCATTTTTTTTGTACGTTCAAACTGTTCTCTGGTAATGTCGTACTGGTTTTTAGCGATGCCGCTGAGTTCTTCTGTGAAGATGACAGCTATATAAGCATTAGCAACATTTAAGGACAGGTCGTATTCCTGTTGTTTTTGATTTTCAACACCGCTCAGATACGTGTATTCGTTGGCCTTCATGTTGTTGATCTGGCTCAAACCACTCCAGATGGTAAAACTGCTGTTGAGAAAAAAACTTTGCGACAACACTTTGGAATCGGCAAATTGATTGGTAAAGCGGTCAATGGTTTGTCCGTAATTCTGCACATGATTGCTGCCCAGGTTGAGGTTGGGCAGCATGCCCGCTTTACTCTGCCTTGAGTTGTTTTTGTTTATTTCATTCACCAGCGCGCTTTGTTTTAAACTGATGTTGTGTTTTATGGCATAGTCAATGCATTGCTGAAGATCCCAGCCTTGCTGTGCCCGAAGTACAGGCGCTGAATAAGCCAAACAGAAAAGAAAAAAGAGTTTTTTCATGTGAATACGTGCAATAAAATTAGATAAAAAAGCGCCCTTTTGAGCTACACCCAGGCAAACTTACACCGGCGGTAAAAATAGCTGTTGAGCATAACAATGTATGGGAGGAGCTTAACGGTGATGGTGTTCTTTGGCTTTTTGTTTACGCCGGTTGGTGTTTAAGCGCAATACCAAACCCAAAAAAACCAATCCGCTTCCCACAACGGTGAGCAAGCTCAGGGTTGGTTGATTAAAATAGTAGGTGACAAGGGAGGCGCCAATGGAAATTAAACTGTAGATATAGATAAAAACGGAGGTTTTGGCATGACTGTATCCGCAATCAATCAGTTTATGATGAATGTGGTTACGGTCGGCGGTAAAAGGCGATTGCCCTTTTAAGGCACGAATTATAAAAATACGCAGCGTGTCGAGCAGGGGGTAGGCCAGGGCGGAAACTGCAAACACGGGTTTACTCACATGTACCCAAAAAGCATCAAGGGCATGAACCGGATATTCGATGAGTTTGATGGCCAGCACACACAAAAACATGCCAATCACCAATGAGCCTGAATCGCCCATAAAAATTTTTGCGGGAGAAAAGTTAAAGATCAAAAACCCGCTTAATGCTCCCGCTAAGGCAAAGGAAAGGGCAGCATAAGGATACTGGTCGGCACAAATAAACCAAACACCAAAGGCACAGGAACTGATTAAACCAACACCTGCGGCCAAACCATCCACGCCATCTATCAGGTTCAGGGCATTCACCACCACCACATAAGTAAAAATGGAAAGAAAAACACTGCCCCATTGCGGTATTTCGTAAACTCCGAAAATGCCGTGCAAACTGGTGATGCGTATGTCGCCAATTAACACAAGAATTAAGGCCACCAAAATATGGGCAAAAAGTTTTTTAACCGGAGCCGTTCCAATGATATCGTCCTTTACACCAACAAAAAACAACAGGAGGCTGGTGGCAATGATGAGTTTAAACTCGCGAAGGGTTAACTGCATGTTATCGATGCCAACCGAATCGTCGATGTTGAACCAAAGCGTATAAGCAAACAAGGTGCCGGCATAAATAATAATTCCGCCGATGGTAGGAACACTGCGTTTGTGAATTTTGCGTTCCTCAACAGGAGCATCAATAAGGCGCTTTAACACCGCCACTTTAATAAGGGCAGGGGTTGAATAAAGCACAACAACAAAGGCCGTGAACGTAACAAGTATCAGTGTCAGCATCTAAAAGTCGTAGTACAGGTTATACAGCCCGGTTTTAAATCCAATTGAAACATAACGTGTTTCATGAATTGAATGGCTAAAGTTATCAAAACTTTGCAATCTGCCGTTTACCAGCATGTAAATTGTGAGGTTATAGGCCGGATTCACTACATAACCGATTCGGCCCTGCAGCATTTGAGTGGTATAAGACGCCTCAGCGTTGATGCTCCCCCGGCTTTGCAAATTGATCTTGCCATTGAGGTAAAAGCGTTTATAGGTATAACTTCCCAGCAGCACCAACTCGTTTCCGTTAACAAATGCACTTGCCAGATTCTGATTGTAATGCGTGTAATAGGGTACGGTGTTTGTTTCACTTGTATTGTACAGGGCTTTGCCGGTGTAATTGTATTCTGCCTGTAAAAACAGGTTTTTCAAACCAAACACATCAAAATACCTGAACCCCGCCTGATACCCTCTGCCTTCTTTGGTGTTGTACCCTTTTGGCGCCGGATCATCCAGAACAGCCTGTCCATAAAAAGAGAGCGTTTTGGTGACTTTGAAATTCAGCTCCAAACCCAGCATCAAATTGTGTTTAGGGTCGTTTAATCCAAATGCTGCAAGGTTGGTAAATATTACCGGATTAAAATATCTGAAATCAAGATGTTGCTGGTTATTGCCATCGGCAGGCTCCCACATCAAACTTTGGAAGAAACCTAAACTCAAACGTTTATTCACATTTAAACTGAGGTATTGAAAAGAGGCTGCTTTTTTCTGATAAAGCGCTTCTGTGCCCGGAGGAGGATTTTCAAGGGCCGGAACAAGATTCATAAACACGGTATACAAATTACTGTACTGCAAACGGCCCCTGAACCACTGCTGTGTAAACCTTGCATAGGGGTAATTAAAGCTGTTGTCGCTTAAGAACAAAGAGCGGTAACCGTTTCCGATTTTATGTTTACCGTGACCGACCTGCAGGTTGAGGTGCTGGCCCGCCTGCACAGAAACAAAACCGGAAGAAAAGGCATAGTCGTAACCGGTTGTTTTAAATGTTTTCCAACGGCCCTGTCCGGGGATGACCTTGCTATCAATAGCAAACGAATCAATATAGGAAGGGAAAAAGGACTGGTTTTCAGAAAGCAGGGTTTCAAAGTAAACGCGTTTTCCCAAATGACCACCGGCAAGGATACCCCGTGTGTTGGTGTACAATTGTTCACCGGAAGCATCGGCAAGGTCTTTCCCAAATTCGAAGTTCAGAAGGGGGTCAATGAAAAGATCAAAGGATTCTTTTGCTTTCGAATCAGAATGGAGTTGAATCACATGCGAATTAAAAAGCGCGTTGTTCAGCTTTTGGTGTTTGCGGCTATGAAAAATAAAGGACGAATCCACTGGTGGGATGTATTGTTTCGAAAAACCCGGAACAAAAGGTTTAAAAGCCGAGTGCAAGGAGGAATCGTAAGCGCTTAAATTTTTTTCCAGGGGCAGAGAAAAAAAGTAATCGGAAGGCAAGGCATAAAATTGCGCTTTGGAAAAAAATGAGGTAAAAAGAAAAAGAAAAAACAGAAGGAGGCTCAATAATCCCTTTACATCAGGAATAGACCGGGCCTGCAGTTTGAAATTATGGTTTTTTGCCGGATACAAATGGAGGGGTATTGAATTTGCCTGCTACCACACTTTCACATTTTCTTTTTTCCTGAAATCTTCATACACCATACGAATGCCCTGTTCCAGCTCAATGCTGTGTTTCCATCCCAAACTGTGCAAAAATCCCACGTCCATCAGTTTTCGCGGTGTGCCATCGGGTTTACTGAGGTCGTGTTCAATACCGCCTTTAAATCCAACGATGTCTTTTATCATTAGCGCAAGGTCTTTGATTGATAGATCAGTTCCGGTACCAATGTTCACGTGCTGGAGGCCGGAATAATTCTGCATCAGAAAAACACAGGCGTCTCCAAGGTCATCGGCATGCAAAAATTCCCTCAAGGGCGAACCTGTACCCCACATTTGAACCTGTGCGAGCCCTTGTTCTTTCGCTTCGTGAAATTTGCGGATGAGCGCCGGCAACACGTGGGAGTTGTTTAAATTGTAATTATCGTTAGGCCCATACAAATTGGTGGGCATAACCGCTATAAAATCGCAATTGTATTGACGGCGGTAATTTTCGCAAAGTTTAATACCTGCAATTTTGGCAATGGCATAAGGTTCGTTGGTTTGTTCCAGTAAACCGGTGAGCAGGTAGTCTTCTTTCAAAGGCTGCGGCGCCAGTTTAGGGTAAATGCAGGAAGAACCGAGGAACATGAGTTTTTTTACCTTGTACAAATAAGCCGAATGAATCACGTTGTTCTGAATCATCAGGTTTTCGTACAAAAAGTCGGCCCGGTAGGTGTTGTTGGCTTGTATCCCTCCAACCTTCGCGGCAGCAAGAAAAACATAATCAGGTTGTTCGTTTTTAAAAAAATCCTCAACCTGTTTTTGGTTCCTTAAATCAAGCTCGGAAGAAGTGCGTGTCACAAAATTGTGAAAACCTTTTTTCTGAAGGTTGCGGAGGATGGCCGAGCCCACCATTCCGCGGTGACCGGCCACATATATTTTTGATTGAAGCTCCAAAATGAATAAGAGAAAAATTTATTCTTTATAATGCAGAATTTTGTGTCCGCCTTCGAGCAGGTATTTATCGCGTTTAAACAATTCCAGATCGGAGTGAACCATCTCTTTGCAAAGTTCGGCCACCGTGCACTTAGGCACCCATCCCAGTTTTTGTTTGGCTTTGGAGGCGTCGCCCACCAGTAAATCCACTTCAGCCGGACGGTAGTATTTGGGATCAATTTCCACAAGTATTTTGCCGGTTTTTTGGTCAATGCCTTTTTCCTGTTCGTTTTTGCCTTCCCATTTTAAGTGTATGCCAACCTCAGCGAAGGCCATGTTGATGAAGTCGCGCACAGTGATTTTTATTCCTGTGGCAAGCACAAAATCGTCGGCCTCTTGCTGTTGCATCATCAACCACATGCCTTCTACGTAATCGCGGGCATGGCCCCAATCGCGTTCAGAATCGATGTTGCCCATGAATAGTTTTTCCTGCATGCCCAGGCTGATTTTAGCAACGGCCCTGGTGATTTTGCGTGTCACAAATGTTTCGCCGCGTACAGGGCTTTCGTGATTAAACAAAATTCCGTTGCAGGCATACATGCCATAACTTTCGCGGTAGTTTTTGGTAATCCAGAAACCGTAGAGTTTCGCCACGCCGTATGGACTGCGGGGGTAAAAAGGGGTGGTTTCTTTTTGAGGCACTTCCTGAACCAATCCATACAACTCAGAGGTGGATGCCTGGTAAAAGCGGGTTTTTTTCTCGAGACCCAGTATGCGAATGGCCTCCAGAATACGCAGGGTGCCCAAAGCATCTGAATTGGCCGTGTATTCAGGGGTTTCAAAACTTACTTTCACATGACTTTGAGCGGCCAGGTTATAAATTTCATCCGGTTGTACTTCCTGAACAATGCGGATGAGATTGGTGCTATCGGTTAAATCCCCGTAATGCAAAACAAAGTTCACGTTTTTTTCGTGTTGGTCGCGGTACAGGTGATCAATGCGGTCGGTGTTGAACAAAGAACTCCTTCTTTTGATGCCATGAACGATGTATCCTTTGTTGAGCAGGAACTCAGCAAGATACGCACCATCCTGACCTGTGACCCCCGTAATAAGCGCTACTTTTGCCATAAATTCTAAAGGAACAATATTACGAAAAATATCCCATTAAGGGCTTTTGCCCGTGGCTGAAACTGAATTTATGTATATTTGAACCCGCAGCGAAACACAAGATCATGAAATCCACTTTTTCGAAACAGAACTACCTTATTTTATTAGCCGGTCTGGGTTTAATTGCCCTGGGATACATTTTAATGATTGGCGGTGGCAGCAAAGACCCGGAAGTATTTAATCCGGCTATTTTTGATTTTCAGCGCATCAGTTTAGCACCCATGGTATGTTTGGCAGGATTTGTGACCATTTTGTTTGCTATCATGTGGCGCCCTAAAACCAAAGAAATTAACAGCAAATAAACATGGCTTGGTTTACTTCAACTTCAGAAGCAGGGGATCAAAAAAGAGGACGGTTCGCGCGTTTTTTTAAATGGGCGGCGATTACTGTCCTGGTGGCCATTACGGCGTATTATTTCATTTGCGGGATAACTTACAGCGAAGGCACCCGATCGGGAGTGCTCACTAAAATCAGTAAACGTGGATATATTTTTAAAACCTTTGAAGGGGAGTTAAACATTGGCGGTTTGAATCAGGGCGATGGTACCATCATGCCATTATCGATATTTTATTTTTCGGTGAACAATGAAGATGTGTACAAACTATTAGAGGACGCCCAGGGTAAAAAGGTGGTGCTTCATTATAAAGAGGTCCTTCATAGTTTTTTCTGGCAAGGCGACACCAATTATTTTGTTTACAAAGCCAGCGTGGTAAAATAACATGACGTTTCTTCAGGCCTTTATTATTGCGGTGATTGAGGGGTTGACGGAATTTTTGCCGGTGTCTTCAACAGGCCATATGATTTTGGCCGATTCCCTTTTGAAAGTACGTGACCCGGAGTTTGCCAAAACCTTTGAAATTGTAATTCAGCTGGGCGCTATTTTTTCGGTGGTGCTTCTTTACCGGAAACGGTTTTTAAAGAGCATCAGTATTTACCTGAAATTGTTTGTGGCATTTTTGCCAACGGGTATCATCGGTTTTTTGGCCTATAAAACCATAAAAACCTATTTGTTCAATCCTGTTACGGTAAGTGTTTCCTTAATTGCAGGCGGTGTGTTGCTGATTTTACTCGATCGCTGGAGCAATAAGAAAGAAGGGCTGTATGCCGATCTTGAGGACATTAGTTATGTTGCTGCGTTTAAAATTGGTTTAATTCAGTGTCTTTCCATGGTGCCGGGCGTATCCCGTGCAGCGGCCACTATTTTTGGTGGTGTTTACGCCGGATTTAACCGTAGCCAGGCCGCCGAGTTCTCTTTTCTGTTGGCAGTGCCTACCATGATGGCTGCGGCAGGTTACGATTTACTGAAAGAAAAAGACAACATTCATTCCGATGATTTGAGTTTGCTGTTGTTCGGAGGTTTGGTAGCCTTTGTTGTGGCTATCCTGGCCATTAAAGCGTTTATCGCTTTTTTAAGCAAATACGGGTTTAAACATTTTGGGTATTACCGCATTCTTTTGGGCATTGCCTTTTTAATTTTTGCATACACCACGGGCTTGCAACTCCAGGCCTGATTCGGGCAAACAAAAGCCTGTTAATTAATTTGCTTTTAAACGCGGTTTGATAGGCATATTAATTTTAATTTGCGGGCATCAACATGGGTGAAAATATCGATCAAAAACGCGTCAGAACCTCAGGACTCACGGTCATCATTAGTTTGACCCTGGTGTTGTTTATGCTTGGTGCCCTGGGTTTACTCATTATTAACGCCAATAAATTATCCACGCATTTTAAAGAGAATGTGGGTTTTCAGGTGTACCTGAAAGACAATGCCACCGCCTCGCAAACCGACGCCCTTTTGCAGGAATTGCAAAGCGCCGATTTTGCTAAAAAAGTGACTTACATCAGCAAAGAAGAGGCCGCGGATAAATTAAAAGCCGATTTAGGAGAAGACTTTGTATCCTTTCTGGGGTCCAATCCCTTATTGAATTCCATCGACATCAAGTTGTATGAAAATTACGCCAATACCGATACCCTGCAGATACTGGAAAAGGAGCTCATCGAAAAATCTTTTGTAAAGGAAGTGGTTTATCAAAAGGACATGATTGACAGCCTGAATAAAAACACCAACGCCATCGCTTTTTTTATTTTGATTTTCAGCACGGCTTTGCTGGTAGTTGCTGTAGCGCTTATTAATAACACGATTCGTTTATCCATATACTCACAGCGGTTTTTGATACGCACCATGTACCTGGTAGGGGCCACCCGTGTTTTTATCAGCAAACCATTTGTTTTGAAAGGCTTAAGGCAGGGAATAGCTGCCGGAATTTTCGCCGGCCTCATGCTTATGGGGTTTTTGATGCTCAGCACCCGTTTTATACCCGAGTTGTTGCAATTGCAGGATGAAAATGTGCTATTGATATTGTTTACCGGAATTATTCTGGTAGGTATACTCATTTCGGTAATGAGCGCCTTACTCTCGGTGCTGCGTTACCTGAGGCTGAAAACCAGCGACCTTTATTTTTAATTTCTTAACCCTGTTTTCTCGCCGGAACACTTAAATTTGTGTTTCAAAAATTCATTTATGGAAAACAACCTAAGAAGCACCAATCTTGACGAACTTGATCTGAGTACCGTAGTGACGGGAAATAAATTGCTGCGCACATCCTTTACCTGGATGGCAGTGGCCATGTTGCTGACTACACTTGCAGCTTTGGTTTTTGCTTTTGTACCCGGATTTAGCCAGATTCTTCAAACACCCACAGAAGATGGAGGGGTTAAACCAACCGCGTTTGCTTATCTCGTAATGTTTGCTCCACTCATCTTTGTAATGATCATGAGTTTTGCACTAAACAAACTTTCCTATGGTGCATTGCTGGGTTTGTTTATCGCTTACGCCGTGGTAAACGGAATTGCCTTTAGCTCTATTTTCTTTGTATACAAATTGGGCTCCATCATAACCGTGTTTTTAAGCACCACCGCTTTGTTTGCCGTAATGGCGATTGCGGGTTATACCACTAAAACAGATCTCAGCAAGATGGGCACCCTTTTAAAAATTGGCTTAATAGGAATTGTTATTGCCATGCTCATCAACTTTTTTATGCACAGTGCCCGGGTGGATTATATCATCAGTATATTAGGGGTTATCATCTTCACCGGCTTAACCGCGTATGATGTGCAGAAAATCAAAGCCCTGGGATATCAGGCCGAAGGCTCAGGCTTATCCTCAAAACTTGGCATCATGGGTGCACTCACCCTTTATCTCGACTTCATTAATTTATTCCTGTTTCTCCTCCGTTTATTTGGAGGTAAAAAGGACTAACACTTTAAATTCGTTACAAAGAGACCGGTTAGCCGGTCTTTTTTTTGCGCGTAAGTGGCATTATAGGTTTTTGGTCGATTGAAACCCGCTTTTTACTTAGTTAAACGTGTCAAATTGCGCCTACTTAAGTATATATTTGTATACTCTGCAGTTTCACTAAGTTAAGAAAACGAAGCACTGAATGCCCCATCTGATAAGGATATTTGTATTTGCCTTAAGTTTGGTTACCGGCATCCTGTATTCTCAGGTAGCGCCGCCTAATCCTAACTGTGCTACCGCGGCTCCTTTCTGTACGGGGAATGTGATGAATTTTCCCGCAGCTACACAACAACCCCCAGCCCAGGGAGGGCCCAATTACGGGTGTTTGTTTTCACAACCCAATCCCACCTGGTTTTACATGCAGATAGCCAATGCCGGTCCGGTAGTGATTGCGATGGCAGCTAATTCCGACATTGATTTTATTTGCTGGGGACCTTTCCCAAGCCTGGCCACCGCTTGCAATAGTTTAACGGGCAACAACATTCAGTCCTGCAGTTATTCCCCGGCGGCCACAGAAACCTGTACTATTCCTAATGCGGTCGCAGGACAGTTTTACATGATGCTCATCACCAATTTTTCAGGGGCCAATCAAAACATTACATTTTCTCAAACGAACTCCGTAACTCCCGGAGCAGGCACTACCAATTGCGGCATAGTGTGTACCGTTACCCTAACCAATAACAGTCCCATATGTGCCGGCAATGCTGTAACACTTTCGGCGATGACAAACACCTCTATCAACTCCTACACTCTTTCGGGACCAACAGGGGTGATGGGTACAGGTACCCTGGCGAATGTTGCGAATACTATTACCAGCGTTGTAAATACATTAACCGCTTCAACGGTTTATACTGTAAGGGCTACAAATTCAACAGGCACTTGTCAGGCCACCAGCAACGTAACAGTTGTTCAATACCCCAGCTTTTCCATTACTCCGGCAGCGCCGGTGATCTGTCAGGGGGGTAGTATTACCGCTGCGGTCAGTTTCACCCCCGTGAGCAATCCGGCACTTTACTCTTACACCTGGTCACCGAGTCCGGGTTTTGGCATCTTTAATACCAACCAACCCAATACCATTATCATGCCGCCCTTGATTGCGGCAACTCAATCGGTTGTTGTTTATACGGTAAATGTTTCACCTATTTCAAAGTATTGTCCTACCAGTCATACCATGGCCTTAACCATTAACAATCCTTTAACACCAACACTTAATATTCCGCCTCCGCTTTGCAACACGGCTCCCGCGTTTATGCTGAGTGCAACACCGGGTGGGGGCACCTGGAGTGCAAATCCGGCGGTAAGTGCTCCGGGGTCCTTTAGTCCGGCCCTGGCGCCCATTGGCACGAGCACTTTGAATTATGCCGTTTCAGTAGGGGCCTGTACGGTGGGTAATACCGGCACCATTTCGGTTTCTCAGTTCATAACGCCCGCTTTAAGTTCAAACCCATCTACCCTTTGTGTGCAGGATCAGCCTTTTAATTTGATGGGTATAGTTCAAAACACCACTAACGGTGTGTGGACGGGGCCTTCGGTTTCCAACGGCAGTTTTTTCCCAACCGGTCTGGCTACCGGTCAATATCCTCTTACCTATAGCACCCAATCCACGCCCATACTTAGTGTTTGCCCTGCATCAACTGTTTATGTAATGAATGTATTCAATCCTCCCGTTCCTGTTATTGCTTCCATTCCAGCTAAATGTAACACAGCACCAAGCGTAACCTTATCCGCAAGCCCGTCCGGCGGGGTGTGGGTGGGCTCAGGCATTCTGGCCAATGGGGTTCAAAATCCTTCACAAAATCTTATAGGCACCAATACCCTAACATACACGGCAGGACAAGGCACTTGCGTAGCTTCTTCAACGGCTACTTTTCATGTGTCACAGTTCAATACGGCTTCACTCACCGCATCCATCCCCCACCAATGTGTGAGTAACAGCCCATTTAATCTTATGGGAATTGTGCAGACAACTGTCAATGGCGAATGGCTGGGGGTAGGTGTGAGTGGTACATACTCCTTTAATCCCCTGGGTTTGCCAAGCGGTAATTATGTACTCACTTATACCACCAAATCGTCTCCAAGTCAACTTAACCTTTGCGGAGACAGCAAAACCATCAGTGTTTCAGTGCTGAACCCCCAACCGCCAAACATTAGTTTAACAGGTCCTTTTTGCAACACCAGTCCTCCTGTTCAAATGAGTGTTACGCCCAGCACCGGGCATTGGGTTACCAACTCTTACCTGAATTCCAATGGTGTGTTTACCCCCTCTAATTGTGCTCCGGGCAACAACCTCGTGCAATATGTGATTGGTACACCTACCTGTAACATTTCTCAGGGTATACAGGTGAGCATTGAAGCCTTTGTTCCTGCAACGGTACTCAGCACCATTCCTGACCAGTGCAACACCAATTCGGCGGTTAACCTTTTACCTTTTACAGCCAACAACAGTGGCAACTGGAGCGGGCCGGGCGTGCTTGGCGCCAGCTTTAGCCCAAGCATAGGGGCAGGACAATACGTGTTGGTTTACTCTACAGCCTCGTCTCCCAGCGGTTTGTGTCCCGATCAATCCACACTTGCGGTAAGGGTCTTTTCCCTGGCTCCTCCTGTTATTACCGGCATTGGTCCCTTCTGTAACACGGCTCCTCCCATACAGCTTCAGGTAACTCCGGCCGGTGGTATCTTTGGTTCTCCTGTGTTTGGTCTGGTAAGTTTT
>JAEUTN010000003.1 GCA_016787895.1 Bacteroidia bacterium | reverse complement strand
CTGTATTTCCGGTACACACCGAAGGTTGGCTGATGACCGCCGTTACCGGTGGTAAAGGGTGCACCGATACTGAAGTTACTGCTGTGGTTGTTCCACAGGCATTATAGCCTGTAACGGTATAACTTGCTGCAGTAGTTGGTGAAAATACAACTCCATTGCTTACGCCCCCTGTCCAGCTGTAAGAAGTAGCCCCGCTGGCCGTTAATACAACGGTGCTGTTCGGACAAACCCCGCTGGCAGCAGTGGCTGTATTGGCTACTGTTAAATTCGGAACTGCAGGGTCAACCGTAACGGTAATAGCAGCACTGGTCATACAATTGGATGGACTCATGGCTGTTAAACTATACGTAGTTGTTATGGTTGGAGAATCAGTGATAGAAGAAGCGTTGCTGCCTGTGCTCCAGGTGTAATTGCTGATGGCATCGGTTGTGATAGTCACACTCTGACCCGCACAAATTGCACCATTACTATTGGTACCGGCTGCTGTTAAGGTAATGTTGCACAAACGGGTGATAATTACTCTACCATGTCCGCTGTTAAATCCAGAAACATTCACTTGATTGGTTCCTGAATTATAGGAGCCTCCACCGCCGCCGCCATTTGTTCCGCCATCACCACCGCCGCCTGACCAGCCACCGCCGCCCGCAGCCCTGTGACCAACCCCGGCTCCACAACCAAATCCACCCTCAACTCCTCCCAAAGGAACATCCGCATCTCCACCACGGCCGCCTGCAGTAAAACTTGATCCTGCAATCAAAGGAGCCGCACCAGAACAATTTTCTCCGCCTTTGGTATAAAACCCTCCACCACCTGGGCCATAGGAGCAACTGCTTCCATTACCACCGGGCGTTAAACTTGTACCTGCAGTTCCGCTAAGCGCGCCACCGCCACCACCTCCATTAATTCCTCCAGCGCCTGAGCTCCCAACTGACTGTGAACCATTAAGTGAAACAGTGCCACTTAATCCGGCCTGGCTTGAACCTGCTCCTCCTCCTCCTCCGGCCACTATAATGGGTACATTATTTGTATAGGTAACGAATGAACCTCCTCCACCTGCACCAGCGCTATTTGCACCGGCATTTGCTCTCGATCCACCCAATTGACCAACAAGTATTTTAAGAACTGAGCCTGCCGTTAAACTAAAATCACCTTGCATTTTGGCACCTAAACCTCCAAGTTGTCCGGCACCATCCCCGCCTTTGGCCCCCCAAACTTCAATTCTGTAATTCCCTGAAGTGGGAACTGTCCATGTTTGTATTCCTGATGTTGCATTTGTGGTGGCCACTAAACTAAGGTTAGTTAAGGCATAAGCAGTGGTAACCTGCGCCTGAGTCGGTCCTACTTTTCCGGTTGCCCCACAGTTGGTGAACGAATAGGTTGTTACCTGAGCCTTAACCTGAATCAAGGAACTGAATAAGAGCAACAGTGCGGGTAAATGAATTCTTAGTACAAATTTCTTCATGATGAATTGTGATTTTAACCAAATGTATTAAAAAAAACATGAACACTATCCCATTGAATTCATTTTTTGCAGTAATCTTAGACCAAAACGATTTCCCTGATTGGCTTGGATTGCAGACCTAAGCTTTGAATAGTAGTATAAGAATCTTCCTGATTGAGACCATTTTTTAAATAAATCCATTCTATTCCCTCTGTAATAAAATATTTATATAACTTCAAGGCTTAAATCTGCTTTACCTATGTCATACATAAACAACATTTTAGCCCGACAGATACTGGATTCACGGGGAAATCCTACCATAGAAGTTGATGTTATCACCGAGAACGGCGTACTTGGCCGTGCCGCGGTGCCATCAGGGGCTTCCACGGGTACGCACGAAGCGGCTGAACTCAGAGACAATGACAAAAGCCTTTACCTTGGAAAAAGCGTCTATCATGCCGTAAACAATGTGAACACTACCTTGCGCGAGCAGCTGAAAGGGGCGTTTGTGCAGGACCAGGGAGAAATTGACATGCGTATGATAGAACTGGATGGTACCTCAAACAAATCCAATTTAGGTGCCAATGCTATTTTAGGTGTTTCCTTGGCTGTGGCAAAAGCCGCCGCTGAAGAAGCCCGCATGCCTTTGTTTCGTTATGTTGGAGGAATGAACTCCAGTACCCTTCCTATCCCAATGATGAATATCCTGAATGGAGGAGCCCATGCCGACAACGGCATCGATTTTCAGGAATTTATGATCATGCCGGTGGGCGCTGAATCCTTCAGTGAGGCCCTGCGTATGGGCACAGAGGTTTTTCATCACCTGAAAGCGGTATTAAAATCCAAAAAACTAAGCACCAATGTAGGCGATGAAGGAGGTTTTGCTCCCGACCTAAAAAACAACGAAGAAGCTATCAAAGCAGTTTTGCAAGCCATAGAAAAAGCCGGTTATAAACCCGGCGCTGATATATACATCGCCATGGATGCAGCGGCTTCTGAGTTTTACGATGCCAAAGCCAAAGTGTATCATTTCAAAAAATCAACCGGCGATAAATTGTCTTCAGAAGACATGGTGAATTACTGGGCCGATTGGTGCAAAAAATACCCTATTCTTTCCATTGAAGATGGTTTGGCGGAAGACGATTGGGAGGGTTGGAAAAAACTTACTACCAAACTCGGCAGCAAGGTTCAATTGGTGGGCGACGACCTGTTTGTAACCAATGAAACGCGCCTGGCAGAAGGCATTAAAAAAGGGGTGGCCAATTCCATCCTTGTAAAAGTGAACCAAATCGGAACTCTCACTGAAACCATTAACGCGGTTAAATTGGCTCAAACCAATTCCTACACCTCGGTAATGAGCCATCGCAGCGGAGAAACCGAAGACAGTACCATTGCCGACCTGGCTGTGGGTCTGGCCTGCGGACAAATTAAAACCGGTTCTGCATCACGCAGTGATCGGATCGCGAAATACAACCAATTGTTAAGAATTGAAGAACAATTGGGCGGGGCTGCACGTTATCCGGGTAAATCCTTCAAATTTGTTTCTTAAGCAAAATTTAGGGCAAACCGTTGTAATATTATTCATCACATTGTAACTTTACCAAGCTATGACATCACAAATCGATCCACTAAAGGAAAAATTCAAAACCAAGGCCGAAGCGCTTTCTGCCGATATCAAGGACATCATAAAAAATCATGGTGAACTTAAACTTGGTGAAATCACTGTAGCTCAAGTATACCAAGGAATGAGAGGCATGGTGGGAATGGTAACCGAAACTTCACGACTGGATGCTGAAGAAGGCATACGTTTCAGAGGTTACTCCATTCCCGAATTACGAAAACAACTTCCTAAAGCACCCGGTGGCACCGAACCGCTTCCGGAAGGTATTTTTTACCTCATGTTGGTTGGTGAAATGCCAAGTCAGGAGGACGTAACCTTTATCACCACCGAATGGACCAAACGTAACAACGTGCCAAAACACGTGTTCGACGTAATAGAAAAATTGCCGGTTGACATGCATCCCATGACACAGTTTGTAATTGGGGTAATGGCCATGCAAAGGGAATCAGAATTCGCCAAAGCCTACGCAAAAGGCATGAGTAAAAAAGAATACTGGGATTACGCCTACGAGGACAGTATGAACCTCATAGCCCGTTTGCCACGCATTGCAGCCTATATTTACAGAAGAAAATACAAAGGTGGCGTTCACATTGAACCCAACCATAAACTCGATTGGGCAGCCAACTTCGCTCACATGCTGGGTTATGAGGCCTTCGACATGAAACGTTTGATGCGTTTATACCTTACCATTCACGCCGATCATGAAGGCGGAAACGTATCAGCGCACACCACCCATCTTGTGGGTTCCGCGTTAAGCGACCCTTATCTGGCCTTTGCAGCCGGCATGAATGGATTGGCAGGACCTCTTCACGGCTTAGCCAATCAGGAAGTGCTCAGCTGGATCATGGAATTAAAAGAAAGTCTGGGTGGAGGACTTCCAACCAAAGAGCAGATTGCTGAATACATTAAAAAAACTCTGACTGAAGGAAAAGTGGTGCCGGGATACGGACACGCCGTATTGCGTAAAACCGATCCTCGTTTCACCGCTCAGCAGGACTTCTATAAAACCTATATCAAACACGATGATATTTGCGAAATCGTGCAAATGATCTACGAAGTGGCACCTCCTATCCTGGAGAGTACCGGCAAAATCAAAAACCCATGGCCCAACGTGGATGCCCATTCTGGTGCCTTGCTTGTGCATTATGGTATGTATGAGTTTGATTTTTATACCGTATTGTTTGGTGTGAGCCGTGCTCTTGGTGTGTTAGCCAGTCTTATTTGGGACAGAGCTACCGGCTCCCCTATTGAGAGACCGGGATCACTTACAACCGACAATATCAAAGCAAAAATCAAGGCAGCCCAGGAAGCCGCCAAAAAATAATTTTTTAAACTATTGAGAATGAACCGCTAAATGAATTTTTAGCGGTTTTATTTTTGAGCATTTGGTTTATAGTATAAACTACTTTATATTTGCAGAATAAAATCACAAAAATGGAAGAAAAACACATTAGTCCCTCCGAAAGTTTAGCCATCATTCAGGAGATGGTGGAGAAAACAAAACAGCATTACAGCGACGATAGTTTTTATTTTATTCTCTGGGGTTGGCTCACTTTTAGCGCAGCTCTGGGCCATTACCTGTTGTTACCGGTATTGCACGAGGCCTCGGCACTGGTTTGGTTGTTGATGCCCCTGGGTGGGATTATTTCATTAGTATACGGCATGAAACAATCGCGTGAGCAAAAAGTCAAAACACACCTCGAAACCCATATTGGTTATTTATGGAAAGCTTTGGGCCTCGCCATGCTTGTATTGGTGGTGAGTACCGTATTAATACACAACGGTACGTTGCTTCCGGTATTTATTTTACTGTACGCCATTGGCACTTTTACAACCGGTTGTTTTATTGAGTTTAAACCCCTGATTATTGGTGGAGCCCTATGTTTTGCCCTGAGTTTACTCTCCTTCTTTTTAAAAGAAAACGCTCAGCTGTTGATGATTGCCCTTTCGGTGCTGGTCTCTTATTTGATACCGGGTCACGCCTTAAAAAACAAATTCAAACGCCGGATGAATGAAGGAACTTGATCCCCTGCTCCACTCCCAGCTCCGGCTGGCCATCGTGTCGCTGTTAATACAGGTAAAAGAAGCGGACTTTTCTTTTTTAAAAGAAAAAACCAGGGCCAGCGCGGGAAACATTAGCGTACAGTTGCAAAAATTAAAGGATGCGAACTACATCAGTATTGAAAAAAAATTCCAGAACAACTATCCCTTAACCACATGTAAAATAACCAACAAAGGAAGAAAAGCGTTTGATGAATACGTCAACGATTTAAAAGCATACATCCATCCCAATCAAACAAATCAAAACTAAAACCATGGAAAACGAAAAAGACAAAGCCTTGTGGAAGGCCGCTAAACAAAGAGTGGGCTTTAAACGCCACCTGTACACCTATCTTATTGTTAATTTATTTTTATGGGTCCTTTGGTTCATGGGCTCAAATGAAGAACACAAACACGGCCTGCCCTGGCCGGCCTGGTCAACACTGGGTTGGGGCATTGGTTTATTTTTTAATTATGCTTCGGTGTATTTGTTTAATGAAACCAACGCCATAGAAAAAGAATACAACAAACTTAAAGACAAGTCCTGAAAAAAACAGTTTGCTTTTTTCAGATACTTCAACACAAACACATGAAAAAAACAGTCTTCCTCCTGTTCCTTACTTTTTTGTTTCATACACAAAAAGCACAGAACAATTACATCAATTATGGCCACGGATTTGGCTTTCAACTCAATCAGTACCAAAACGATTTTGGTTTTGGTGTACATTACAGCAGCCCTGTTTTTTTTAACAGCATAGGGCTTAGATTAAAATACAACCTGATGTTTCATCAGCATGTAAAAGATTCCCTCACTACCTGGTCGCCTTATTCCAACCTAAGCGCGGGCTTGATTGGATTTGCAGGCATGGTAACTCCGGGTATTCGTATTTATGGGGAAGGAGGCTTACTCTTCCTGATTCCCTCCTCCTCTTTTTCAAGCAACACGCTTAACCTTGGAGGGTATGGTGTGTTTGGTTTTGAGTTTTTTCCATACAATTCTTTTAACTATTTCATTGAATTGGGTGGAATGGGAACCGGCTCCGTGGCCGATAAACTCCCGAACCAACCCATTTATTCCAATGGTTTTTCCATCTCCACCGGCTTCCGAATCATTTTGCCCTGAACAATTCCTGAGTACATTTGTTGTATGTGTATGAAAACAACCAAAGAGTATTTCGCGGCCTCCGCCTTATTGCTGTTAAGCCTTATTGCCAGCCTTGCCTCCTTCACTACAAAACCGGCAAACAAAACCGGTCTGCCGGCTCAAAAAAGTATTTATGACTTTACCTTGAATTCCATTGATGGAAAACCGGTTGCTTTATCCTCTTTTAAGGGTAAAAAAATGTTACTGGTTAACGTGGCCAGCCAATGCGGGTACACCCCTCAATACAAGGATCTGGAAGCACTCCATAATAAATACAAAGACAAACTGGTGGTGATCGGCTTTCCGGCCAACAATTTCGGATCTCAGGAACCCGGCAGTAATGCAGAAATCTCCAGCTTTTGCCAAAAAAATTATGGGGTCACTTTTCTAATGATGGAAAAAATCAGTGTGAAAGGAAGCGACATGCACCCCCTTTACAAATGGCTCAGCACCAAAGAAGAGAACGGGGTTTGCAACGAAGCACCGGGTTGGAATTTTTGCAAATACCTTATCGATGAAAAGGGAAACGTGATGCAGTTCTTTAAAAGCAGCGTGAACCCTTTATCGGAAGACATTACCTCAAAGCTATAATCTACGACAAAAGAAAAGCCGCTTGCACAACTGCAAGACCCGCTGTTTCAGTTCTTAAACGGGTATCCCCTAAACTCAATGCTTTAAAACCGTTGTTTAAAGCCTTATGAATTTCCTGGGGTGAAAAATCACCTTCGGGTCCTATCAGAACAATAGTATTTTGGTTTTTAAACTGAATCCCGCGCAGGTTTAATTTTTCGCCGGGTTCACAGTGGGCAATCAATTTCTGGGTACTGCCGTTCTCCTTTATCAAAACATCAAAATCAATCAGCGCGTTCAATTGAGGCAATCGTGCCTGCAGGCTTTGTTTCACTGCCGACTCAATAATTTTCCTCATCCGGTCGGTGTTCACATGCGTACGTTCTGAATTGTGACAACGTAGCAAAGAAATTTCATCCACGCCCAGTTCAACCGCTTTCTCCAGCAACCATTCAGTGCGGTCGATTTGTTTGGTAGGCGCTATGGCCAGGTGCAAATAATAATCGCGTTTAACTTGTTCCCTCCCCGGTCCTTGAAGTTGGGCTCTGCATACTTTCTCTGAAACTACATTCAAGATGGCCTCATAAAACCAACCCTTGCCATCAATCACCTGAATCACATCTCCGGGTTTTTTTCTCAGCACCTTGCAACAGTGCAAACTTTCTTCAGGACCGAGTACAGCTTCTTGTTCGGATATGTTGGCGATAAAACTATTCAAAGGTATGTAGGCTTAAAAAGTTGAATGATTCGTTTAAATGCCCTTGGCTCTCATGTAGTCCTGCAAAATAATGATGGCACTTACCTGATCCACGGTTTCTTTGTTCTGTCTGTCCTTTTTTTTCAGGCCCCCTTCAATCATGCTTTGCATGGCCATGCGGCTGGTGAACCGTTCGTCGTAACGGTCAATTTTAATTTCAGGGAAGGTTTTTTCCAGCTGTTTTACAAAGGGTTCAATAAATCTTGCACTTGTACTTTTTTCGTTCATCAGGGTTTTTGGTTCACCTACCACAATCACATCTACTTTTTCTTTCGTGGTATACGTTTTTAAAAAAGCCATAAGGTCCTTGCTGTGCAGCGTATCCAATCCTCCGGCAATAAGCCTGAGCGGGTCGGTAACGGCAAGGCCCACACGTTTGCTGCCATAATCTATTGCCAGTATTCTTCCCATGCAGAAAGTAAAAATATGTAATTTAGTAAGATGATTAACAAAATTGCTGTGTTTACTTCGGGTGGCGATGCGCCCGGTATGAACGCCTGTATCCGCGCGGTTGTGCTCACCGCCCATCATCACAACATTGAAGTGCTGGCTTACCTGAAAGGATATGAAGGTTTGATTGACAACCATTTTATAAAACTACATCCGGCAGATGTAAAAAACCTTGTTTACCGAGGGGGCACCATTCTGGGGTCGGCCCGAAGCAAACGGTTTATGGAGGAAAGGTTTCGCCGGCAGGCTGCCGACAATCTGAAAAAAGAAGGAGTTCAGGGTTTGATTGCCATTGGAGGAGATGGCACCTTTAAAGGAGCCCTTGCTTTTGAAGACCAATGCAAACTCCCTGTTATTGGCTGTGCCGGCACCATCGACAACGATTTGGTTGGCATTGATTTTACCATAGGCTACGATACGGCCATTAACACCGTTGTTGAGGCAGTTGACAAAATTCGTGATACGGCACAAAGTCACGATCGGATTTTTGTGGTGGAAGTGATGGGTCGCGATGCAGGCCTCATCGCTCTGAGGAGCGCGATTGCCAGTGGAGCCGATGCCGTGCTGATTCCAGAACTTAAAAACGACAGTACCGAACTCCATGCCAAATTTGAAACATGGAAAAAAGAAGGCGGCAGTCGGATTGTAATTGTAGCTGAAGGCGATGAATCCGGCGGAGCTTATAAAGTGGCAGAGCAAATTAAGAAAGGCATACCCGAAGCCGATGTACGGGTAAGTATACTCGGTCATATTCAGCGTGGAGGCAATCCAAGCTGCATGGGCAGAGTAAACGCCGCGACCTACGGATACCACGCTGTGAAGGCCTTAATGCAAGGGCGGCGATCAGAAATGGTTGGGCTGGTAAACAACGCCATTTGTTTCACGCCCTTTTCAAAAGCGGTAAAACACCATTTAAAAATTAAACCTGAACTCGAAGAATTAATAAAAGTGCTTTCTACCTGATTTTATTTCCCGGGTGAAATTAGTTTTCCTCTTTTGAAGCTCGGCTACTGTTTTATCAACTGAAGAGTTTCGCCGGCCTTATCACTGTTGATTTTCACAACATACAGGCCATTCGGAAGTGTATGGTTTAAATCGATGCTGTAACGTTTCTCACTTGTGCTGAATTGCAGGAGGTGTTTGCCTAAAAGATCATAAACATCAATGATTTTAGGCCCCTGGGATTTAAACACAAAGTAAAATGTACCGCTGCCCGGATTCGGGTACAGCAGCGTGGAACCTCCCTCCTCTCCGTTTTCATCAATTGCCGTGCATTCAGTTACATTTTGACTAAGCGTGGTGCTGTTTTTGCACCCCTTGGCATCTGTTCCTGTTACGGTGAATACACTTGTGCTGTTCAAAACAACCTGCACTGTATTTCCTATGTAAAAATTGTTACCCTCTTGCCAGGTGTATCCGGTTGCTCCGCTTGCGGTGAATGTGATGGCTTCTCCTGCGCAAATGCTATTTTTCGGACTAACAGCTGTGATGTTTGGCAATGGAAATACCGTAATGCCTATACTGGCAGGCGAGGTGCAACCAAATTGATTTGTGCCAATAAGGCTATAGCTGCTGTTCGTTGAAGGGAAAACCGAGTTCACCGTCGCAGTGCTTCCATTACTCCAGGTATAAGTATTAGCACCCGTGGCGCTTAAAAAAACGACTTCACCGGGGCAAACAGAAAATGAAGAGGGTAAAATGTTGATCAGTGGGCTTGGAAACACTTCAATGTACTGGTTAAGCGTGGCGCTGCATGAACTCAGGGTGTTGGTACACACCACCGAATAATTGTTTGAAAACAAAGGCGACACTGTTATAGAAGGGCTTGTAGCACCGTTGCTCCAGGCATAACTGTTGGTGTTGGCTGCAAAAATGGTAAACTGAACAGATTGGCCAACACACATGCTATCGTTACTGGCCACAAGAATTGCGGTGGGCGTATTCACTGAACAAGGCGCCGTTACCTCAAGATCGTCGAACGACAGGTACTGGGCACAACAGGCTCCACTGCTGTTAGCCCGTATGGCCAGATAATAAATACCGGAGCTTGCAACAGTAAAGGTATTTGACAAGGATTTATAGTTAGGACTTGCAGCTGTTCCGCTGCTTGATGCCACAGCTTGCAAACCAAGCGTGGATTGATTAGGACCAATCAATAACGATAGATTTGTCCAATTGGTGTAGGTATAATACTCCGTGGTATACCAAACAGAGGCGGAATAAGTCACTCCGGCTTTCAGATCAAGACCATTGGTATAGAAATACGATGTTGAAGCAGGAGAATAATAAAAGGAAGCGAACTTGCTGCCTGTTCTTGGAATCCGGTTGTTTAAATCCTGTGAAATATAAGTTTGACAAGTTTGTGGCATGTTACTGGCCTTCCATGAACAATTGGGAAGCTGGTTATTTACAATCAGGCCTTCAAAACCCTCGGAATAAGGTATGGAATTGGTAGTGGTACCGGCGATACCAACAGAAATCTGATTCGATGTAGAATTCAGATTGCTATAAGTGCAGGAAATCACGGCCTGATACCAGGTGGTAACCGATGCCGAAGGGGATGTGATATAAATGGCTGATCCTGCTCCAGGTATTGGTGCATAAGGACCCATGGAATTGGTGGTGGAAGCGTACCATTGGTAAGCGAGTCCACTGCCGGTTGAAGCGCCCAGTAATGTAAGCGTTGCGCTGGTATTCGGACAAATTACGGAAGGGTTGGCGCTGATGGTACCTGATTGAGGAACCCCCGCACAGGGAGGAAAAGGAACAAAAACGCGCGTTGTACGGCAGATATTTTGAGTGGCACAAGCCGGAGGGCCTGAGGCGGCTGTGTGTAAGTAGTAAGTACCGGTAGTAGGAATAACCGCGTTCAGAGGTGTGGAGCCAAACGCAATCACCGAATTGCTGGCATTGGTAAGAGTAAAATAATCGTTCACGTTGGTGGAAGAAAAACTAAAGGCACCTGTCACATTAAAGGTTAGCGGCGCAAACTCTCCACCAAATTGGCAAGTAGAAATGGTAACACTGTATCCCGGATTGGTGCTGTTCAGAACGGCGCTTCCATATTGTGCTCCAAAAAGACATTGCGCCAGCAAGGAAGATTTTGAAAACAGAATAACTAAAAACAGGAATAAACGAAAAGCGGGTAGTTGTTTTTTCATAGGATTTACTTGCCCTATAAAGTTAATCAATTCAAAATGGAATGGCAACGCATGATCAATAAAAAAACCCCGGCACTTCTGATTCGAAACTGCCGGGGCTTTTAAAAGAAAACAAGTTTTAGTGGTTGACAATAATTTTTTGATTAAGCTCTAAACCATCTTTTTCTCCGGTAAGGAAGTAGACACCTGGCGACAAGTGTTCTACTTTCGCCTGGTAATTGTTGCCTTGATTCAATTCAATCACTTTCACCACCTGACCCAATTGATTGCTTAAGGTCAGACTGATTTCAACTTTTGAATTCACAGTAAAATCACCTGCACTTGGATTCGGGAAAACCAAAATGCCGGTTAAAGCCTGATTGGACGTTTCACCAATACCTAAACACAAATTCACTTTTACGCTTACCGTGTTGCTTGAGGAACATCCTCCACTATTAACACCTGTAACAGTATAGGTTGTATTTACATTCGGGGAAACCGTGATTGCACTTCCTGTTCCACCTGTATTCCATGAATAGGTAGTTGCACCATTTGCAGTTAACTGCACCGATTCTCCGCGGCAAATTTCCGCTTTTGCAGAGCTGGCTTGTATGGTTGGTGAAGGATTCACCGTTACTGTGGTGGAATTACTGGCTATACAGAAATCGCTGGTCGTGGCATTCACTGTGTAAACGGTGGTTACTGCCGGTGAAACGGAAATCTGAGGGAACTGGCTGCCTGTGCTCCAGGTGTAGCTCAAAGCGCCGGAAGCGGAAAGGTTAGCCGATGCTCCTGCACAAATGCTGGAAGACGGAGATACCGAAACACTGGCCGTATAAACCGGCACATTCACCACAGCTGTATTACTGCAACCGGTAAGGTTGTTGGTTCCGGTAACAGTATACGCTGTTGTAACCGAAGCATTGAATGGAGTTGCGTTGATAACACCTCCGGTCCAGCTATACTGATCGGCTCCACCTCCGCTTAGGGTTACCGGTACGCCCGGACAAATAATATAATTAGGGCTCGCGGTTGCAGTCACAACCGGCAAAGACACAATATTAACGGTATATAATCCATAAGCAGGACAAGCGGCTGTACCTTGTGAGGCCACAGAATAGGTTGTGTTAGCCGTTGGAGTAATTACAATGCTTGAACCCTGTGCTCCGGTACTCCAGCTATAGGTTGAAGCCGAGCCGCTAGCTGTTAAGGTTGTACTTGAACCCGAACACACGTTGTTGTTTCCGCTGATGGTTAAGGTTGGTACACCAATGTCGTAAATAATGGTGATCTGTCCGTGACCAGTTCTGTCTCCTGCTGTAAAAGAAGCTGCGGTTAAAAGCGGGCTCACCCAGGAGGATCCGCCTCCGCCTCCTCCGTTACAACCTCCGGTTCCGGTCATTCCCCCGCCGCCGCCATAATAGCCGCCGCCACCGCCGCCGCCTCCATTAATTCCTCCGGTTGCTCCTCCGCAAATAAAACTTGTTCCTCCTCCTGCACCGCCATTGCCTAAAACGCCGTTACAGCCCCAACCTCCGGTTGCTGCAGAAGGTTGTCCCCCTCCTCCACCGCCGGAAGTAAATCCTGCTCCTCCTCCCCCTGATCCGTAACTAGGTCCGGTACCCCCTGCTTCTCCACCATTGGTACCAAGGGCGCACCCATTTGCACCTCCGCCACCAAATCCTGTTGCACTGGTAAATGCATTTCCCGCTCCTCCTGCACCGGGTGTTGGGTTGTAGGAGTTGCTGCCTCCCGAACCACCACCACCTGCCGCAACAATTACACGATCAGCAAGGGTCATTCCACCGGTTCTGACATCAGAAGCACCTCCACCTCCTCCACCATTTGAAGTTGAACTTACGCCGCCGCTGCCGCCGCCATTAAATCCTCCGGCGGTAACAGAACCCTGACCACCAACAAACAAATACAACACCTGCCCTGCGGTTACAGTCATAATGGCTCTTGCGCTACCCCCATTGGCTCCGGTCATTCCCGAAGTGGCGCCCTGAGCACCCTGGGCGACAATGGTTACTGAAGCCACACAGTTGGGAACCGTTAAGGTTTGCATAGCCCCGGTGTGGGTGTAGGTTACAGAAGACTGGCCCATTGAGGTCAAACCTGCCGCCACCATCGAAAGAGTCAGCATGCTTCTGAACTTTGTTCTTTTAAAATAATTTCTTTTCATGTGCCTGTAGTTTATAGTTTCAATTCCGAATGTACGCAAAAAAAAATAAAAGTGTAAAAGAGAATTATGAACCAGACTTTTTTGTTTTGATGTTTAAACATCGTTTTAATCAAGGCCATCAAGGGTCTCCGGACAGCAGCAAAAAAACCAAACGGTATAAACAGAATGAATTCCGCTGCAGATGAATGAGTACAAATTTCAGAAAATAAAAAACCCCGGCGCCGAGAATTCGGGACTGCCGGGGTTTTATAGATGTTAGTATGCTACTTAGTGATTAACGATTATTTTTTGATTCAATTCCTGACCGTCTTTTTCTCCGGTTAAGAAGTACACACCTTGCGACAAGTGTTCTACTTTTGCCTGGTAATTGTTGGCTTGATTCAATTCAATCACTTTCACCACCTGACCCAATTGATTGGTTAAGGTCAGACTGATTTCAACTTTAGAATTCACGGTAAAATCACCTGCGCTTGGATTCGGGAATACTGAAATTCCGCTAAGGCTCATGTTAGATGTTTCTCCAACACCCAAACATAAATTCACCTTCACAAACACTGTAGCTTTGGCTGAACAACCATTGCTGTTTGTTCCGGTAACAGTGTATGTAGTATTTACGTTTGGTGATACCGAAATGCTGGTGCCCGATCCGCCATTGCTCCATGAATAGGTTGTAGCTCCTGCAGCTGTTAAGTCAACTGACTCTCCACGGCAGATTTCTGCTTTTGCAGAAGTGGCCTGAACCGTAGGAGCTGGATTCACAGTAACAGTTGTAGTGTTGCTGGCAAAACAGAAATCACTGGTTGTTGCATTTACCGTGTACACAGTAGTTGCGTTCGGTGTTACAGAAACCTGAGGGAATTGGCTTCCTGTATTCCAGGTGTAACTGATAGCACCTGAAGCGGAAAGGTTAGCTGAAGAACCGGCACAAATGGTTGTAGGTGCAGATACTGAAACACTAGCTACGTAAACAGGCACCAAAATGGTGTTGGTGTTGCTGCAACCTGTAGTCAGGTTAGTTCCGGTAACGGTATAAATAGTTGTTGAGCTTGCGTTGAATGGTGTACCATTGGTAACCCCACCGGTCCAGAAATACGAATCAGCGCCAATGCCCGACAAAGTAACCGGGGTACCGGGACAGATGATGTAATTTGGACTCGCTGTAGCTGTAACTACAGGCAAGGCAATCATGGTTGTAGTGAACAATCCGTAAGCCGGGCAAGCCGCTGTACCCTGAGAAGCAACCGAGTAAGTAGTGTTAGCTGTAGGTGTAACTACGATGCTGGTACCTTGTGCGCCATTGCTCCATGTAAAGGTGGCTGCTCCACTTGCTGTTAAGGTTTGAGTGGTACCTAAACACTGTAAGTTGGGTGCAGTGCTGGTAATGGTTAATGAAGGAACACCAAAATCATATGTAATTCTTACATAACCGTTACCGGTGTTGGTTCCTGCAGTAAAAGAAGGTGCAGCACACGTTCCGGTCCATGATGAACCTCCACCCCCACGACCTGCGCCGCAGTTGTTACCGGCTGCTCCGCCACCACCATAATAACCACCGCCACCGCCACCGGTAGCACCACAACTGGGTGAGTTAAATGAGTTACCACCTAAACCAAGGCTTCCTGATCCCGCAGTTCCGGGAACAGTTGAAGTCGCTCCCATTCCACCGGAATTGAGACCGCCACCACCGCCACCACCACCGTGGGTACCTGTTCCACCTGCACCACCGCTGCTACCGCCATTTGCGCCACATCCGGTTCCGCTGGTGTAACCGGCTCCGCCTGCTCCACCTACAAAGTTAGAACCAACTGCTGTTCCGCCACCGCCGTAACCATTAGCAGATGCTGTTGTACATTGCCAATTGTCACCTCCGGCACCGCCACCGCCACCGGCAACAATTACGCGATCGGTAAAGGCGACACCACCCACTCTCACATCACTTCCTCCACCACCGTGGGCACCACCCTGACCAAGACCTCCGCCATTGTAGCCATTGCTGCCACCTGCGAAAATATTAAGCACCTGACCGGCGGTTACCGATAAAATACCGGAACATTTTCCTCCTTGTCCGGGAAGAAAACCATTCATACCAATTCCGGCTGCACCGGCACACTCAATTGTTACAGTAGCAACGCAGGTAGGTACGGTAAAGGTCTGCATGGCCCCTGTAAAACTATACGTGATAGTTGTTTGCGCCCCCACATCCAACGATGAAAACCCTAAGGCCGCCGTCATCAAACCGGGAAGCATGAATTTTTTTAAATACATGTTTTTCATATTTGAGGTTTTAATTTAGAGCAATCTTAACGAATTTTTAATCTATTTCCAACAAAATTTAAAAAAAGCAAAAAAAAAACAGCTTCAAATTAAAACAATGGCCAGAACAAAAAGAAGATTAAAAAAGGTCATTCCCGGCAAGGTATTAATTTGCTGGTTGAGATTAAAAAAATAACCTATGGAGGTGACAACAATCAGCATGGCAGCCAAAAACAGCAAAGGGCTGGCATGTGCCAGGCGGTAAGCTTTGTTTCCTTCTCCCAATTTAACCTTTAGGTTCTTGAACAAAATAAAATCCCTGCCTACCCGTATTCTTAAACTCTGGCTTGCGTGAACGGGCACTACATCTTCTACAATGATCTTGTCGCTTTTCTCTCCCTTCCAAATCACGTTTATCTCTTTAATGTATCTGAACCCTCTGGCATCCGTTTTGGCACTATATTTTATTTGCGATGTTTCAGGCACCAACTCCTTGTAATGGCAGGGCCCTATGAAACAAAATATCAGCTCCCAGCAAATAAAAAAACAACACACATTGAGTGCATTGAGTAGTTTAAAAAATCTGGAGGATTTAAAAGCGAGTATTTTTTTTATCCTTAAGCGCTCGCGCACATACAAGCGCCTTGCCATCTCTTCCTGGTCAGGAGGAACCCTGTGCGGCCGCTGTTGTTTATCCTGAGGCATTCAGGAAATACGTTTATCAATAAGATAATGGTTTCGAATACTGCTGTTACGCATGATCAACTCGCCCAAAAATCCGGCCAAAAACATCATGCTGCCAATCACCATGCAGGTGAGTGAAATGTAAAATGAAGGCCGGTCGGTAATCAAACGCGCCACCTGATGGGTGTATGTACAATAAAGTTTGTAAGCGCCGAGGTAAAAGGCGAATGCAAAACCAGTAATAAAAATGAGGGTACCTACCAATCCAAAAAAATGCATGGGACGTTTGCCAAAACGCGACAAAAAACTAATCGTGAGCAAATCCAGAAAACCATTGATAAAACGGTTCCAGCCAAATTTGCTTTGCCCGTATTTTCTGGCCTGGTGTTTCACTACCTTCTCGCCTATTTTCTCAAATCCGGCTGCTTTGGCCATTACCGGTATAAAACGGTGCATCTCCCCGTACACTTCAATGCTTTTAACCACTTTGTTTTTATAGGCTTTTAAGCCGCAGTTCATGTCATGTAGCGGAATACCACTGATCTTACGGTTGGCATAGTTGTATAATTTTGATGGCAGGTTTTTGGTAAACGCGTTATCGTAGCGTTTTTGTTTCCAGCCACTCACCAGGTCAAATCCACTTTCTGTGATCATTTTGTAAAGTCCCGGCAACTCATCTGGACTGTCTTGAAGGTCGGCATCCATGGTAATCACCACATCGCCTTTGGCCTGTTCAAAACCCACATGTAAAGCAGGCGATTTACCATAATTCCTTTGAAAATGCAGGGCTTTAACGTTCGGGTTTTTAGCAGCCAGTTCCTCAATTTTTGCCCAGGAGCCATCTTTACTTCCATCGTCCACAAAAATAATTTCGTAGGTCCATTTTTCAGCTTCTACTACCCTTACAATCCAATCGTGGAGTTCCTGCAGAGATTCTTCTTCATTAAATAGGGGCACCAGAATGCTTAGGTTCATAGATAAATATTGAGGGGAGACAAGGTGTACAAAATTTGAAATTATAATCCATAAATAAAAATTAAAGGGGCATATTATCCATTGCCATTTCTGGGATAATGCTTACTTTTGCGGCGGGTAAGTCTTTCACGACCAGCTCCTGCTGAATCCCCCAGGTCGGGAACGAAGCAAGGGTAAGTGGTTGAGCGGTGCGATGGAAGTAGCTTACCCATTTTTTATTTCCCTCAGCCAAACCCCACTTTCACTCAATCTTTTTAAAATTTAAAGCCTTAAAGAGTGTTAATTTCAGGAAATGGACTATATTTGCTCATTAACCACTAAATTTTAACCGTATCGAATAGACTTTTACTCGCACTTTTTAAACTACAGCAAGTAAAACCATGTCTATTCAACACTTAACGGATAAGGAGCTGGTACAGCTCTATACCAGTGGAAACGAAGCCTCCCTCAGCTGTTTACTGGAACGCCATCAAAGCAAAATTTTTTCGTCCATCATTATGTTGGTCAGAGACCGGGCCATGGCCGAGGATATTTTTCAGGAAACCTTTTACAAGGTGATCGTTACCCTTAAAAAGGGCCAATACGCCGAAGAGGGGAAGTTTTTGCCCTGGGTGATGCGCATCGCCCGTAACCTGGTAATTGACCATTTCAGGCAAAGCCGCAAATTGCCACCCGTGCCGGTGTTTACCAATGAGGACGGAGAAGAAGTAAGCGTGTTCGACACCATTGCATCGGCCGAAGAAGGCATGAGCGCCCTGCAACAACAGCAGCTCAAAAAAAACATAAGGGATTTGGTGGCTCAATTGCCAGAGGATCAGCGCGAGGTGGTGATTATGCGTATGTATTACGACATGAGTTTTAAAGAGATCTCTGAATTTACAGGTGTATCCATTAATACCTCTTTAGGTCGCATGCGTTATGCACTTTTTAACCTCAAAAAAATCATTGGTGAAAAACAACTGGAAGCTGTTTTAAGATAAACTTTCAGTCAACCCACACATTCGTTTTGTGTTCAAATGGTTAGGATTATTTAGACTACCTAAACAACTACCATCCATTTTAATTTTCATGCTCCTTGCGTTTTGAAGCAGGCTTTTTTGTTAAAAAAACGTGCTTTTCCCTCTCTGATTTGGAATTGTTAAAAGGCATTAAAATTCCTATTTTTGCGACCTATTTTACAGCCTATGAAAATTCTGGTCGCCATCAGCAACGTTCCCGACACCACCACTAAAATTCAGTTCAGCGATAACAACACCAAATTTAATGCCGCCGGCGTTACGTTTATCATCAATCCTTACGACGAATGGTATGCTTTGGTAAGAGCGCTTGAATTGAAAGAGGCCAATCTGGCTGAAAAAGTGACCCTTATTCATGTGGGTTTGCCCGACGGGGACGCCACCATCCGAAAAGGACTGGCACTGGGAGCTGATGACGCGGTAAGAATAGACGCTGAAGGTCCTGATTCCTTTTTTGTAGCGGATCAGATTGCCGCCTATGCCAAAGAAAAAGGCTATGAGCTTATTTTAACAGGAAAGGAAACCATCAATTACAATGGATCCTCCGTAGCCGGCATGATTGCGGGCGTATTGGATTATCCTTTGATTTCTCTTGCAACTAAATTAGATATTGCTGGTGGCAAACTCACAGCCGAGCACGATGTTGACGGAGGTTCGAGAGTAGTGGAATGTGAATTACCCGCCGTTATCAGCTGCGCCAAAGGCATGGCTGAACAGCGTATTCCTAACATGCGCGGCATTATGGCTGCCCGAACCAAACCTTTGGAAGTAGTAAAACCCATAAACTCTCCCGAAGTTTCGGGACCACTCACTTCAGTAAAAAGTTTTGATTTGAATCCGGGAAGAACCAGCTGCAAAATGCTGGGTGAAGATCAAATGGATGAACTTGTAAAATTGCTTCACACCGAAGCCAAAGTGATTTAAGCAGAACATTAACCCAAAAGAAATTTAACCATGGTATTAGTTTATACAGAAATCAATAAAAACCGCGTCAAAAAATCCTCATTGGAATGCGTTCAATACGCTTCTAAAATCGCCGCCCTTACCGGAGGAGGCGTTACGGCGCTGGTGAATCAGGCTTCGGCCGAACACCTCGAAGAGTTGGGAAAAGCGGGAGCCACCGCCATCCTGAACATGAACAATGAAAGCCTGAACGCCGACCACATGCTGAGTTGTGCCGCAGTTGAGCAAGCTGTTAAACAATGCGGGGCAAAAGTTATTGTGTTTGCTTTCGATATTGCAGGCAAAGCCATAGCCCCTCGTTTGTCTGCACGTCTCAAAGCAGGTTTGGTAGCCGGTGCCATTGATTACCCGGTTGTAAACGGCAGTACTTTTGAAGTTAAGAAAAACGTATTCTCCGGCAAAGCCAATGCCATTTACACCATTCACAGTGAAGTAAAAATCATTTCTCTGCTGCCAAACAGTTTCCCGGTAGTGTTGGGTGAAAACAAAGCAACCATTCAGGATTTTCAACCGGATTTGAGCGCAGTGAAATCGCGCATCACCATAAAAGAAACCAAATCAAACGCCACCGGAGGCATGGTTCCTTTGCCGGAAGCTGAACTGGTAGTAAGCGCGGGCAGAGGCATGAAAGGACCTGAAAACTGGGGCATGATTGAAGAATTGGCCAACTCTTTGGGTGCTACTACCGCCTGCTCCCGCCCTGTAGCTGACCTGCACTGGCGTCCGCACCACGAACACGTGGGCCAAACCGGGGTGGCCATACGTCCGAATTTATATATCGCCGTAGGCATCTCAGGAGCCATACAGCATTTGGCAGGTGTAAACGGCAGCAAAACCATTGTGGTGATTAATAATGACAAGGAAGCCCCGTTTTTTAAATCGGCTGACTACGGTATTTTGGGTGACGCGTTCACGGTGATTCCGAAATTAACCGAGGCCATTAAAAAATTTAAAGCCAACCAAAACTAGTCAGGATTTTTTCCTAAATTAGAATTCAGTTCATGAAGAAGGTTCGCTTAGAAATTGTTGGATTGTCGTACAGCCAGACCCAAAGCGGAGCCTACGCGCTTGTGCTGGGAGAAACAACGGGAACGCGACGATTGCCCATCATCATTGGAGGTTTTGAGGCCCAGGCCATTGCCATCGAGCTTGAAAAAATGAGTCCCAGCCGTCCCCTCACCCACGACCTCTTTAAAGCTTTTACTTCTGCTTTTGACATACAGGTAAACGAAGTACTTATATACAACCTGGTGGAAGGCATTTTTTACGCCAAATTAATTTGCAGCGATGGCAGCCGTGAAGTGGAAATTGATGCGCGTACCAGCGACGCCATTGCTCTGGCAGTTCGTTACAATTGCGATATTTTTACCTACGAGTTTATTCTCAAAAACGCCGGCGTGGTGCTGGACAGCGACACCGATACAGCCGGAAATACCGAAAATCTGGAGCCTAAAACCAAGGAAGTGAAAGCCGAAAAATCAAGCGGAGGTTCGGAGGAGTACAAAGCCAAAAGCAGCGAGGAATTAAGAAACATGCTGCAAACCGCGCTCGACGAAGAAAAATACGAAATGGCTTCCAAAATTCGTGACGAGCTCAATCAACGAAAAAAGTCCTGATTGTCAGCAGGACTTTAACTGGTTCTTTAAGCAGATTTATAATTATTGCACCTGCTTTTCAAGAAGTTTCAATTCCTCTACTTTTTCAATATAGCCCAGCTTTTCGTAAGAGTAAATCAGATTATTCAAACAACGTTTCACTACTTCCACATTGCTGCAAGGCAAATAGTACTTTGGTTCGGGCTCCAGCTTTAATTGTTTTAAAAACTGATCAATATCGTTTTGGTTAAACATTAATCCCTTGCTGAAAGGATTGATGTAAAACAAAATGTTGTTGGAAAGCGTTTTGTTGTTAACGTCGATTAAGTTGGCGTAATCGTTGATGTAAGCCAGAACAAAGTGCTGAGGAAGGTTGATGCCATACACCGGGATGTTGAGTTCTTTGCAAATGAGCATGTACACTACACTCAGCATCAGTGGATTTCCTTTTTTGCTTTCAAGTACATTGTTAATGAATGAATTCTGTGGGGCATGGTAATTGGTGATGTTTCCACTGAACTGATGCACTTCAAATAAAATGTGGTTGATGATCTTCACCTTTTCCAATGCAGTAAGGTCGTCCTGCAATTCCAACCAAACGTCTTGTTTGATTTGGTGAAGCAACTTTTTTACTTTGTTTTCGTCCAGATCAGGATATTGGTAACGGGCCAGTAATAACACGCCTTTTAAAAGATCATCGCTTTCATCCCTGGCCCAATCCTTAAGTGCTTTTTGAAGCAGTTCGAATTGTATGGTGTGGATAATGGTTTCGATGCGTTTTTGCATAATGGCATCAAAACTGTTTTCCCAGGCGGTTTCAAGGTGTGGGATGGCCGGTGGACCAAGGGTAACAAAACGCTCTTTCACCTGAACGTAAATGGTTTCATCGGGGTCGTCCAGAAGTGTAATGAGGGCGATCACTTCCTTCAGGCTCAATTCTGCTTTTCGTTTAGCGGCCATAAAAACAAAAATAGAGCAGGAACAAATCCTTTCAACTTTGGATGCACTGAATTCTTAACAAAACCGTTGTTTATTTGTTTGAACAATTTTGTACTGAAAAAAAAGCCCCCAGTTCGGAGGCTTTTTTTTGAAACAACTTCTAGCGTGTTATGACCAATCGTTTGACTGCGCCTTTATTCGCGCTTACCATAGAAACGCTGTAAATACCTGCCGGCAGCTCCCTAAGGTCGAGTGTCAGTTCTGTTTGTTTCAGGTCGTTCCATTGCTCGTGATGAACAGCTTGACCCAATGCATTGTAAACCGTTAATTCAAGCCCTCTTGATCCGGTAAAGGCAGTTTGAATGGTAAACCATCCTGTGCCCGGGTTGGGCTGAATTCTGATGAGTTCGTTCAAACCTTTCGACTCCTCAATACCAACACCATCGGCACAATCGTAAACCAATATATATTCAGAATAAGTGCTGCTGCCTGCACCATTGGTAGCAGTTAAAGCCACAGTATAGAAACCCGGGTACATAAACGTGATACTTGGATTGGCGGCTGCTGTATTGGGTACAAAACTTACCCCAAGAGAAGGCGTGGCAGACCAAACGTAAGAAGGTAATGGGCTACCGGTAGTGAAATTGGTGGGTTTAACCAAGGAATCGCGGCAATTGGTGCTTTCAATGGAAAAGGTGGCTGTTGGGGCTACCGCCGGAACATTACAAAGCGTTGCTGAGCTGGCATTTAAAAACTTACGGAAAGGGGAGTTGGCCATAGCCGTTTGAATCCTGGCGTTTTGGTCAGGAGTAAACATGTACAAACAAAGGTCATCGCAGTAATCCATAAAATTCATGAACATTTCTCCATTCGGACCGTTTGAACAAGAAATTTTCGGGTAGTTCGGGCAGCCAAAATTCAGTGCCTGTTGAACGGGAGTATCATTACAAAAGTCGTTTCCGCAAGCAGCATCACCATTAATGTGGCGAAGACCCAGCCAGTGGCCTATTTCGTGAGTAGCGGTGCGGCCTTTGTGGTAAGGTGTAAATACACCTGTGGTTCCAAAGGACCTGCTCCAAACCCAAACCCCATCGGTTGAAGCCGAGCCGGTTGAGCCCGGGATTCCTGTAAGTCCGGAACCGGCAGGAAATGTGGCGTAACCTAAAAGGCCGGCAGAAGAACTCACATCCGATACCCAAATGTTCAGATAACGGGTAGGATCCCAAATGGTAGCCGGTTTAACGGTGCCATTGATATAATTTTGAAAGCTGGACGGCGAACTAAAACTGGTGGGATTAGCCCAGCCATTGCTGGTGTAATTTACACGATCAATACCGGGTTGAGCCAAACTCACTCCGTTAGGATCCTTCTCGGCCAAACAAAATACAATGTCGCAGTTTGCTGCTCCTACTGCCGAGAAAGCCGTAGCGGCCAAATTGCCCACGTTTAATCCTGTACCTGCAAAATCGTCGTTCAATACCGGAATTTGTGAATTTACCTGTGCTTGTGAAATGTTAGGATGGGTTCCCATGGCCTGTCCACCATGGATAATATGCACCACAACAGGGATGGTAAGTGTGGCGGCCTGAATTTTTCCGGCTGCTTTATTTTGTTTGTATTCCTCCACTTTTTGATTGAACCAGTTATCCCAGGCCTCACCGGGCAATTGCGTGCCACAGCGGTTAAGTTTAGCGGAATTGACAAGGGGCGTTTGAGCACCCACAGATAAAACAAAAAACAAAGAGAGTGCGGTAAAAGTAAATTTAAATTTCATGCGTGATTTTATCAGAATTAATAGCACAAGTTAGACGAAAGCTGCCGTTCCTGCAAATAAAAAGAGGACTTTGAGGATAGAATTTGGTTAAATATTAAAGTCAAAAGGGGGAAATTAGACAGTATAGAACTTTCTCAACCTTCATAAACCTTGTCCGCCGAAGCTTTTCAGCCTTCACAATTGTTTCGGCTGATGAAAAGCGAAGGCGGGTTCAACCTTCTAAACCAATCTAATCCGCCTGCAAAAAAGGGTATTTGTAATCCGTTGCCGGAACAAATGTTTCCTTAATGGTACGCGGCGATACCCAACGAAGCAAATTGATTTTAGCGCCGGCTTTATCGTTGGTTCCGCTTCCCCTGGCGCCGCCAAAAGGTTGCTGACCCACTACAGCGCCTGTACACTTATCGTTGATGTAAAAATTACCAGCCGAATTGCTGAGTTTTTTGGTTGCCAATTCAATCGCGTAGCGATCCTGAGAAATAATGGCACCGGTTAATGCATAGTTTGACGTGTTGTCCACCAGTTCAAGGGTTTCTTCAAACTTGTTTTCATCGTACACATAAACGGTTAACACCGGACCAAACAACTCCTCACACATGGTAATGTATTTAGGGTCTTTACTTACAAGAATGGTAGGCTCAATAAAATAGCCTTTGCTTTTATCGCATTTTCCACCGGCAATGAGTTCAACGCTGCTGTCTTTTTTCGCCGCATCAATGTATTTTGAGAGTTTATCAAAACTCTTTTCGTCGATCACCGCGTTGATAAAGTTGGTGAAGTCTTCAGTGGGTCCCATTTTCATGGATTTCAGGTCGGCCAAAACCAATGCTTTGGTTTCTTCCCAAAGGTTGGATGGTATATAAACGCGCGAAGCAGCCGAGCATTTCTGACCCTGGTATTCAAAGGCTCCTCTTGAAATGGCGGTAGCAAGGGCTTTTACATCGGCTGAAGGATGGGCCATGATAAAATCTTTACCTCCTGTTTCGCCAACAATGCGCGGGTAAGAACGATATTTGTGAATGTTGTTGCCAATGGTTTGCCAAATGTTTTGAAACACCTCGGTGCTTCCTGTAAAATGGATACCTGCAAAATCTTTATGATTAAACACTACTTCAGCCGCATCGGGTCCGCTGGGGTAAATCAAATTGATGACCCCATCCGGCACTCCGGCTTTTCTGAAAATTTCCATGAGCACATTGGCGCTATATACCTGGGTATTGCTGGGTTTCCACACCACCACATTGCCCATCATGGCACAACTGGTTGGTAAATTGCCCGCAATGGCAGTAAAGTTAAACGGGGTGAGCGCGTAAACAAATCCTTCTAAAGGTCGCCACTCTAAACGGTTCCAAACGCCAGGAGATGAAATGGGCTGGTCGGCATATATCTCCGTCATGTATTGCACATTAAAACGCAAAAAGTCAATGATTTCACAGGCGCTGTCAATTTCGGCCTGGTACACGCTTTTGCTTTGTCCTAACATAGTAGCCGCGTTTAATTTTGCACGGTAAGGTCCGGCAATCAGCTCAGCCGCTTTTAAGAATATAGAAGCGCGGTGCTCCCATGAAAGGGCGGCCCACTTGTCTTTTGCAGCCAGCGCGGCGTTAATGGCCTGTTCAACATGCGACTTATCACTTTTATGAAAATGACCCAGGGTATGTTTGTGATCATGAGGAGGGGCTAAACGTGCGATAACATTCGAGCGTACTTCTTTACCCCCAATGTACATAGGAATGTCGAGTTCACGACTTCTGAGTTCCTTTAGCATGGCCTGAAGTTCTTTGCGTTCAGGACTGCCGGGGGCATAATTTTTAACAGGTTCGTTCACCGCAACGGGTACTTTAAAGGCTCCTTTTGACATAAACGTATGGGATTTTTAGGGTAGTAAAATTAATTTTTAAGGCAACAAAGATAGGTTTTAATTTGTTGTATAAATGTATCTTTAGTCTCTTGAATTCTCCAAAACGCCCCCTGCTCCATGTCCTGATTTTAGGATGCATTGCCCTGATGACGGCGTTTTTTCTTTCCCGTCTTCCGCTTCTGGGTTTCGATTACGATTTTGAAGCTTTATTTCCCAATGAAAACGAGGAATTAAAACAGTATGAAGCCTACCGCCAAACCTTTGAATACGACAATGAATTTGTACTGATTGCCATTGAAAATAAAGGGGGGCAGTTCAGAAAAGATTTCCTGTACCGTATTGACAGTTTGTACGAAACACTGAAACAATTGCCCGGTGTGAAAGAAGTACAAAGCCCTACCCGACTCAGCAGGTTTAACCTTGGAGGAATTGTGCCCTTAAGACTTCCATTGATGCATCTGGAGGACGAAACCCGTTACAAAGAGGACAGTGTTTCTATTTATTCGGATCCCAATTTGGTGGGGGCTTTTTTTGCCGAGGACGCCGGTTCCCTGTGTTTGTATGTAAAAACCGAGGAAGGCCTGAGCAAAGCAAAAAGCGATGCCCTGGCTTCGAACATAGAACAAAGTTTATCTTCCTATCCAACTGAAGAGGTGCATTATGCCGGGCGCATCTTCGCCCAACAGGTATACCTCCAGCAATTGCAGCGGGAGTTTGTGCTGTTTTTGCTTTTGGCATTCTTCTTCGTTCTGGTTATGCTATGGTTCAGTTTCAGAAGTGTTTACGGCACCTTAGTGCCCATTACCGTAGTGATCGTATCGGTTATTTGGACCTTGGGTTTCATGCAGTTATTCGGAAAATCCATTGACCTTATGTGCAGTATGCTGCCCACCATGATTTTTGTGGCCGGCATGAGTGATGTGAGCCATTTTTTTTCGGCCTATACCGAAGAACGGAAAAAAGGCAATGACAACTCTTTCATTTTTTCAAAAATCAGAAAAGAGGTAGCCTACCCTACTTTTCTCACCTTACTCACCACCGTTATCGGGTTTTTATCGCTTTTGTTTTCAAGCATACAACCGGTAAGAGACTTTGGAATTTACACGTCTGTTGGTGTGAGTATTGCTTATTTGCTAACCTATACGTTTCTTCCGAGTCTGCTTCAACTTTTACCTCCAAGAAAACACATTGAAAAAAATTCAGCACCCTCAAAAAGGCCCTTTACCATGCAAAAAGGCATACACCTGGTGTTCAGAAATCAGAAAAAAATTGTCTTCATCAGTGTTTTGGTTCTGATTGTATCGTTCATTGGTATGTCAAAACTAAGGGTGAACAATGCCCTGCTGGAAGACCTGAGTGAAAAGGTAAAGGTGAAACGGGACTTTAATTATTTTGATGCGCACTACAGTGGTGCCCGGCCTTTTGAACTGGACCTGCACATTAAGGACAGTACAAAAAAAGTGTGGGATTACGCTCTGGTACAACACATCCATCGCCTGGATTCCTTTATTAAAAAAAATTACGGGGCCGGTTTTGTATTATCGGCAGCCAATGTGGCGAACAGCTTAAACCAACAGATGTTTGATAGCAGGGGGGCTTTCCCTTCAGAAGAGGATTACCAAAGTTTAAGGCCCCTGCTTGAAAAAAACAATAAAAACAAGGAGCTTTTGAAACTGGTGAGTGAAGACGGAAGACATACGCGCATCAGCGCCAAATTCAGAGACATTGGCAGTGCAAGGGTAAATGAATTGAATGATACGTTGATGAGGTTTATTGAGGCAACAGGCATAGAAAATGATTTTGCCGTTACTATTACAGGCGCGGCTCACCTGATTGACAGAAACAATGCCTATATGGTAGAGAATATGCTGCAGGGTTTTGCTTTTTCGATAGCGTTAATTGCGGTACTTACTTTATTGGTGCACCGAAGCTGGAAAATGGTTCTGGTATTTCTGTTGCCTAACCTTATTCCTTTGCTGGTGGTTTCCGGTTTTATGGGTTTAACGGGCATTGAACTCAAATCGGCCACCGCTTTGGTATTCAGCATTGCCTTTGGAATTGCCACCGACGATACCATCCATTTCATATCCCGTTTAAAGATTGAATTACAAAAAGGAAAATCCCTGCTGTACGCCTTTAAACGCAGCTACCTTGAAACGGGTAAACCCATTGTGCTTACCACTTTTATTTTAATGGGTGGTTTTGTGACCTTGATGCTGAGCAATTTTCAGAGCATCTATTATTTCGGCTTACTGATTTGTATTACCATTTTTATTGCCCTTTTAGCTGATTTGTTTTTATTGCCGGTGCTTTTGCTGTTTATTTATAAAAAATCAAAGAAGCCATACACTCAAAACGCATTTAAATAAATTTTATAAAAGTGTTTAATTGTAATTTATGTCGGTTTTAAAAAAAAAGGTCTGTGTGATAGGCGGTGGTGCTGCAGGTTTTTTTGCTGCCATCAATCTGGCGATAAAACATCCCGATTACTCGATTGAATTGCTCGAAAAATCTTCCAAACTTCTTTCTAAGGTGAAAATATCAGGCGGAGGAAGATGCAATGTTACTCATGCCTGTTTTGATAAACACGAGTTGGTGAAAAATTATCCCAGGGGTTACCGCGAATTGGTTCAGGTATTTTCTCGCTTCGACGCAAACGACACCATTCAATGGTTTCAGAAGCAGGGTATAAAACTACATACGGAATCCGATGGACGTATGTTTCCGGTGAGCAACAGCAGTCAAACCATCATCGATTGTTTTTTGCATCTTGCCGAAAAACATCAGATCCGCATTCGAAAAAACACCGAAGTGTTGCATATCTCCCCCCAGGCTGAAGATTTTGAATTGAAAACTTCAAATGGTGTGCTCCGGGCAAACGTCATCATCTGCGCCATGGGTGGTCACCCTAAGTCAGGTTTTTACGATGTGCTCCGGCGTTTAGGGCACAGCATTCAGGAGCCCTTACCGAGTTTGTTCACTTTAAATTTTCCACAGGAAAAAATCACCAAAGAGCTGATGGGCCTGAGTGTTCAGGATGCTGAAGTTCGGATAAAAGGGAGTAAATTAAACTATCACGGTCCGGTGCTGATTACCCATTGGGGATTGAGCGGACCGGCAGTATTAAAACTTTCGGCTTTTGCGGCGAAAGAGTTTTTTGATAAAGACTACCACTCAGAGATACTTGTGAATTGGGTCTACCCTCTTAAAACTCATGAAGTGGAAGAAGAATTAAAACAAATGCGACTCAGCAAAAACAAAAGTTTTCCCCTGAGTCAAAGTCAATTTAATTTACCCAAACGGCTCTGGGAATATTTGTGCGATAAGGCCGGTATCAGCAAGCAAAAACCCTGGGCCGAATTATCATCCAAACAACTTCAGGCCCTGGCACAGGCTCTTAGCGCCTCCACTTTCAAGATGGAAGGACGTACCACCTTTAAAGAAGAATTTGTAACCTGTGGTGGTGTAAATTTGAAAGAAGTGGATTTTAAAACCATGCAGAGCAAAAAGGTTCCGGGATTGTTTTTTTGCGGAGAAGTGCTGGATATCGATGGTATAACCGGGGGATTTAATTTCCAAAGCGCCTGGAGTACAGCATGGATTTGTTCAGAAAATTGCTAAATTGCTTAAGCTTTATCCTACACTAAAAACTTATGCTATGCGTGTTCACTCTTACTACATCCCCTTAGTTTCATTTTTAGCCTTCACATTTTCCTTCTGCTCTAAATCCGTTTCTGAAAAAAAGAAAGAAAATCCCGCTGAACCTTATGAGCGTTTTGCTGAGCAAAGAGCTTACCCCGACGCCGCCTTTGATCTGAAAGCTTTTGAATCGTTGCTTCAAGAAGAGCAATTAAACATCGCTTCCCAAAAACACTTCTCCAGTTTGAACTGGGTACTCGAAGGTCCCACAAACATAGGGGGACGCATTACCTGCCTGGCCGTGAGTGCCACCAACTCAAACGTGGTGTACGCCGGAACCCCGGGTGCGGGCGTTTATAAAACCACTAACGCGGGACAAAGCTGGCAGCCCCTGTTTGATACACAAAGCAGTTTATATATTGGTGCAATTAGTATTGATCCCAACAACAGCAATGTAATTTACGTTGGTACCGGAGACCCCTCTATTCCATTTACAGTGTTTGTTGGGGATGGACTGTATAAAAGCAGCGACGGAGGTTTAACCTGGACAAACATAGGCCTGAGCAACAGTAAAATCATCAACAAAATTCTGATCAATCCCAACAACAGCTCTGAAATTTATGTATCGGCCAACGGGAATCCTATTTTGGAAGACAGCCACCGAGGCGTTTACAAAAGCAGCAATGGGGGCCTCACCTGGTCGCAGGTGTTATTTATTGATAACCAAACCGGGGTGAGCGACATGGTAATGAATCCCAATAATCCCAATGAAATTTACGCTACCTCCATGACCTGTATACGAAATGCTACGGTTAACATTCGTTATTCAAACAACACCAGGGTTTACAAAACCACCAACGGAGGCAGTACCTGGTCGGTGATGAACAACGGTTTACCCAACACGAAAGTCAATCGCTACAGCATTTGCATGAGCAAACAAAATCCCTCCAAGCTATACGTAGCGGTATCCGACAGCAATTTCAGCATGGAAGGAGTGTATGTGACAACGAACGGGGCTGGCAGTTTTTCTTCACTGGGCAACAACGGCATCTCCTCCAACTATTCCAACTTCGGCTGGTATTTTGGTGAACTGGAAGTTAATCCTGCTGACGACAATGAAATTTACATTGGTGGGATAGAACTGCACAAATCCGGTGATGGCGGAAACAATTGGAACCCCAACATGCCCCCCTGGTGGCAATACGATGTGCATGCCGACATTCATGCCATTGCTTTTGTAAGTCCCGGCGTGTATTACCTGGGCACCGACGGAGGTGTTTATTTTACCAACGACGATGGGGCTAACTATATTGACGCTGATAACATTCCCAACACTCAATTCTACAGAGTAGAATACAACCCTCACCAACCGGCCATGCATTATGGAGGCGCTCAGGACAACGGCACCACCAGTGGAAATCAGTCCGCTTTGCACAATTGGCAGAGAATATTCGGAGGAGATGGTTTTCAGCCCCGGTTTGATCCGGGCGACGCCAGCCTGTTTTACGCTGAAACCCAAAACGGAGGTCTGATGGTGTCAACCGACGGAGGGTTTAATTTCAACAATCACGATAACAACATTGATTTTAATGACCGAAGAAATTGGGACATGCCTTATGTGCTGAACAAACAGAACCCCGACGTGCAGTACACAGGCACCTACCGTGTTTACAAAAATACAGGAGGACCAAATTCTTTTTGGAACCCCATCAGTAGCGATTTAACCGATGGTGTTATTTATGGGGAGCGCTTTCACACTATTTCAGCCATTGATAATTCAGATCTTAGCGCTCAGAGAATTTACGTTGGCACCAGTGATGGCAATGTTTGGACCAGCGCTAACGATGGAAGCACCTGGAACACTATCACGACCGGACTACCCGACCGTTATGTTACCTCGGTGCATGCCTCGCCTAATGTTTCTAACAATGTTTACGTCACACATTCCGGATACAAATACAATTCCTACATCCCGCACATTCACAAGTCCACAAACAATGGTTTAACCTGGACCGATATCAGTGGAGATTTACCACAGGCCGGCATTAACGATGTGTTGATTTTTCCCAACGATGAAAATTTGTTGTTTGTAGCTACCGACATTGGTGTGTATTACAGCATCAACGGAGGGCAGAACTGGCTGCGTTTGGGCAGCAACATGCCATTGATTACGGTGTGGGACCTGGTGTACAATCCTTCCCTCAAAAAACTGATTGCGGGTACTTATGCCAAGTCCATACAAAGTATTGATATCAGCAGTTTAATTACAGGCGTAAAAGAGAACGCATCGGGTCCAGCGGATCAAGTGAACCTTTATCCTAATCCTATAGCATCGGGATGGTTGTATGTTTCATTTGCTTCAGAATTTGCGCCTGAGCAGATTCAGATTTATGCGGCTGACGGAAAAAAAGTAGAGACCTCACTTGAATATAAAAACAACGAAATTCAGGTATCCACCAAGGAACTGCCTTCAGGGTTGTATTTTATACTTTTGAAAAACAAAGAGAAAACCTTTACGAAGCGGTTTGTGAAACTCTGAATCTGTTTAAAATTAAGTGGGGCTGTTAATACTATTCCTCTGATTTTTCAGGTATTCCCTTTACATTCGCATTTTTAAATCCATACCATGAAATTTTTTATCGACACTGCCAATCTTGCCCAAATTAAGGAAGCTCAGGACATGGGCGTACTCGACGGAGTAACCACCAACCCATCTCTGATGGCCAAAGAGGGCATCAAAGGCCAGGACAACATTCTCAAACATTACGTTGACATTTGCAAAATAGTTACCGGCGACGTAAGTGCGGAAGTGATTTCCACCGATTTTGAAGGCATGGTAAAAGAAGGGGAAGCTTTGGCAGCCCTTCACTCTCAAATTGTGGTGAAAATACCCATGATAAAAGAAGGCGTAAAAGCCATTAAATACTTCAGCGAAAAAGGCATACGCACCAATTGCACCCTGGTATTTTCGGCAGGTCAGGCTTTACTGGCGGCCAAGGCCGGAGCCACTTATGTTTCTCCTTTTATAGGCCGTTTGGACGATGTGAGTACCGATGGTTTAAGCCTGATTGAAGACATTCGCGTGATTTATGACAACTTTGGTTACGAAACCGAAATTTTAGCCGCCAGTGTTCGTCACCCCATGCACATTATTGAGTGCGCCAAAATTGGTGCCGATGTGGTCACCTGCCCATTAAGCGCGATAGCTGCCTTGTTAAAACACCCCTTAACGGATATTGGACTAGCCCAGTTTTTGGCGGATGCGAAAAAGTGAGAGGACCTTCAAAGGTTTTTGATTAAAGTAGCTATACGTTATTAAATTACTCAACAAACACCACCACTTGTAAAGGCAAGTAGTGGAAACATCCTCTTGCACTTATAGTTGGCCTTGGTTAAAATAAATTTGGTATCATTCTTGTAAAGAATTCAATACCAAAACATGATTCCATGAAAACAATCGTCTTCCGATTGAGCCTCTTGTTAATACTACTTAAGCTCAATACCTTTTCTCAGCTAAGTTTTACCTTAAACTACCTAAGTTTAACCACCAGCATTACCTGTGTTAATCCCGCAGTTATTGTTCAGGCCCAGAGTAATTATACTGGCGCAATCACTTACAGCGTTGTTCCCGCAACTGTTAGCCAAAGTGCATCTGTGTTTGTTTTTACCACCAGTGCCACCTACACCATTACCGGTTCTGCACCAGGGCAAGGTAATTTTACGACAACCCTAAGTGTAACTCAAAACACCACACCACCTACATCCAGCCTTACGCCTTTGTATCAGTTGATCACTTGCACCACTGCCGCTGCGCAAACCATGACGGGAACGGCCTTAAGTCCCACCACAAACGTTTACCATCAATTTCATTTTAGTAACGGGCTCAGTGTTGGGCCGATTCCCGGATACACGGCCATTGTTCAACCCCCTCCCGGCACACACACCCATGTGGTTACTGACATTGCCAATGGCTGCACTGTTGCAAAAACCTTTACTGTAGCTAATGCCGCCGGTTTTCCGACCTTCACTATAGTTAGTCCAATTCAAAATTTTTCAATAGGCTGTGTTCCCAAACATACAGTTGATATCAATATTACAAATGCCCTTGCCGATCCCCCGACTTCACCGGTCACATACACCATATTACCCCCCGGCTCAAGCATTTTTTATACAACGGGTATTGTACCCACTTATACTTTTTCTAACCCAGGTCAGTATACAGTGGTGATAAGAGACATGGTCACTGGCTGCGAAACCCGATCTCCTTTTTCCATTATTCAAAACACCGTGGCCCCATCTATCTTTGTCAGTGCTCCTGTTCGAACTTTGTCCTGCTTTGTTCCAACGGCCACTCTCAGTGGGTTTAGTTACAATAACGTAAGTTTTGCCTGGTATGCCAGTCCAACGAATGTAGTCCCTGGAAATTCACTTACACCATCTGTTACGGGCATTCCATCCAACACTATACTTGCCAATTACACTCTCGTTGCTTTGGATTTGAACAATGCCTGTAGAAGCCAAAGCATTGTCCCAATCTACCAAAACATTTTCCCGCCTATGGCAAGTATAGCAGGCAATACCGCAGCACTCAATTGTACCAACCCGGTCATTCTGATTAATACCAGCACAACTGGCATTCCGCCGGGCACTTTTAGCAACAGCTTAAGTGTAGTTGTTACGCAATGGCTTGCCCAAAATCAGCCAAGTGTGGCGCTCAGCAGCACCTATACCGCTGCAAATCCGGGCAGTTACACCATGAATGTGCAAGACGCGAACAATGGTTGCACAAGTTTTACAACAACTGTACTTTCCATCAACGGTCAAAGCATTGCCTTAGGCGCCAGCCAGGATTATTCCATCAACTGTCCCGGTACAAATACAATTACCATCAATTCCTTAGTCTCTAATTTCTCCAGCTGCACTTATACCTGGAGTAACTCCAGCGGTTCGTTGGCCAGTGGTACCCTTACGGCAAATTCCGGCACAGCCAATGCCAGCCTGCAGGTAAGTTCGCCAGGCTATTATACCCTGAGTGTTCAGGAAGGCAATTGCAGTACAGCGATAAGTTACCCGGTATACGCGTGTGTTGGAATAGAAGAGACTGTATCCGACAAGAACTCTATACTGGTATTTCCAAACCCCAGCTCTGCGCAGTTTGAAATTTTATTAAAGGATAATACCCTTTACCCTTTATCGATTGAAGTGTTCAACGCTCTGTCACAAAAAGTAATGAGCCAGGAAATAAACGAACCAAACAGCCCCATCCGCCTTGATGCAGCACCGGGTGTTTATTTTATTAGTATTTACAAGTCAGGGCAGCGCCTGTATCATTCCAAACTGCTAAAAAACTAGGTAATTAAACACCTGCTGTTCATTACTGCCCTCTGCCGGAAAGCGCAGGGGGCTTTTTTTATTTACTTTTAAAGTGTCAAAATCCGACACCTATGAAAAAACATCTACTTGTTTTAGCGGCTTTGTTTGCTTTAAGTTTTAACGCACTAAAGTCTCAGATTACCTTCACCATACTGAACACCAGCGGAAGCAACAGCATTACCTGTGCTACACCCACTATTAATCTTTTATGTATCACAAATTATACCGCTTCGTTTGTTACCTACACCATGGCGGGACCCAGCGGCACGGCTATAGGCAATAATTTTCAGGCGACCCTGCCCGGCACCTACACCCTAACGGCTTTTTCAACCAGCATGGTGAATGCCACACAAACCCTTGCCATTGGCATTAACACACAGGCTCCGGTTTCGGCGGTAACACCCACTACTCAAAACATTACCTGTAGCTTTACTTCTGTTACTACGGTGAGTGCCAGCGCCACCAACCCTACCAGCAATGTGACACACTATTTTATAAGCCCCCTTGGAAGTAGTTTAAACATCCCCGGTTCTTTTGCCACCTACGTTCCCGGTGTCACCGGTACCCACACCCATGTGCTTATTAACAATGTGAATGGTTGCAAAACCAACAAACTTTTTCTTGTCAATTCGGTATCCGGTATTCCCAGTCTTTCCCTTTCATGCCCTCAGAATTTTACCCTGGGTTGTAACAGCAACAGCGTTTGCGCGGTTGGTTTGTTCGGACAATCAACAGTGCCATTTACACCCATGAGTTACACAGTGCTCAGCGCGGGTTCTACAACGAATTATATCACCAACTCGCAAAACCTTTACACGCTTACCACACCGGGCACCTATACCGCCATTACGCATGATAACAACAGCAGTTGTGAGGCAAGAGTATTGTTCAGCATCAGTTCAAATACCTCAAGCCCCAATATTTCTTTATTCACCAATACACAAACCTTGAGTTGCACCAATACCCTCAGTGTACTTTACGGGATCAGCACCAGTCCTAACACGACTTACAGCTGGAGTATCCCCGGCTCTACCCTGAACCCTAATACATACAGCATCGGTGTTAGTACAAATGCAAGTCCCAACAATTCTGTATTAGGAACCTACTCCTTTATGGTGACTGACAACAGCAATGCCTGTACTTCGGAAACCACCATTGTGTTGTATCAAAACACCTATCCTCCAAATGCCTTAATCAGCAATGCGGGGCCAAATGCAGTAACCTGTTCAACGCCTTCGGTTACACTTAGCAATCAAAGTACAACGGGAATTCCTCCTTCCACGTTTAATAATACCTTGCCTGTAAATGTTTTGTATTGGTCAGGTCCATCAACCCCAACGAGTTCAGGTAACTCGATTGTAGCGTTTTCAGTAGGTAATTACTCCTTATTGGTGCAGGACTCCAACAACGGTTGTACCGCGCTAGCCACCTATTCCCTGGGTGACGCAAGATCTTATCCCATTGTGAACAGCCCTGCAGGCCCACCACCCTATTGTCTGGACCCACCAACTACTTCAGTGGACATTAGCCCGATTTTGAGCGGAGCAGTAACAAATTATACGTATTACTGGATTATTCCCGGTGCCGCAACCGTTACCGGACAGAACACAGCAACGCTGAACACCAACGCGGTTGGAGCTTACACTATTTTAGTAACCAATACTGTGAGCGGCTGTACTACTTCGGGACAAGTGCTTGTTACGGTGTGTACAGGAATAGAAAACCTGATAGTTTCAGCAAGGCCATTCGTGCTTTATCCCAACCCGGGTTCAGGTGTTTTTTATCTGGAAACAACTCAAACAGTGGATGCGATAATGCTGTTCAACGCGGAAGGAAAGCGGTTAAAAGATTACATAAACGTCTCTCTTAAAACTGAACTCCATCTGGAAAATGAGCCTGCCGGATTGTATTTCCTTTATATACGATCAAAAGACGGAAATACCGGCACAGTAAAGCTCATCAAAGAGTAGTCCTCTCAATTTCTTTTATGGCAGCAATTTAACACTTGGCCTTGTATAGGGCTAAGAAAAAGCATTATATTAGCTTAAACTAAAATTGATGGCCATGAAAAAAATTACTCTTCTGTTTGTGTGCATTTTTGCGTTCAGCATTTCGGGGTTTGCCCAGGCGGTTTTATTGGTGGAAGCTCCTCAAAATAACGGATCCACAACACAAACCCGGGCTCCCAATGGCACGGTTGGGCACTCTTACCTCAGGGCCTGTGCTTTGGTACTGGCCGGGGAACTAAGCAACCTTCCTTCAGGAAGCACCATCAGCGATTTTGGTTTTACGCTTCAAACTGGAACTTCAGGCACCCCTGTATCAGGCAATTTTACCTTGTTTCTCCAAAACACAAATGACGTTTCCTATTTAAAAGGTACCAACTGGACTACCATTCCTACCGGAATGACACAGGTGTTTGCCAGTATTATGACGATTCCATTATCGGCAACAACCACCTCTATTTTAATAAACCTGAGTACTCCTTTTGTATATACCGGCGCAGGCCTTTATGTAGCTTACGATTGGAGCTGCACCGGTCCTTTTAGCGGCGGAACCATAGCCACATATTATGCTGAAAGTGCGGTGTTGAATCCCGGTTGTGCTTCAGCCGCGTCTAACCTAACCCCACCTACACTTTTGGCCAACACCAATTTCAGGCCGGCTTTTTTGTTTCAGGCGGTTAATACAAATACAAATGATATACAGGTGTTGGGAGTTGAAGGCAATGGTTCGGTGCCGGCCATCTTTAATTTGCCGCAAACGATCAGCGCTATGGTAAAAAATGCCAGCAACATGACTCAAAACAACATTCAGGTGAACCTAAATGTTAGCGGTGCAAATAGTTTCAATTCCAACACCACGATTTCTTCGCTTGCTGCAGGGGCCAGTACACTGGTAAGTTTTACAGCTTACACTCCGGGCAATATTGGCTTGAACACCGTGTCGGTTTCCGTAAACAGTGATCAAAATAACAGCAATAACGCCAAAACCTTTTCTCAATCAGTAAAGTGCAATTATCTGGGAAGAAATCCGGGCTCGGGTAGTTATACCAGCGCAGCCGTTGGTTATGGTGCGGGCAGCGGAATACTTGCTACTCCTTTAGCGAACGTACTGAGTTCAACATTGACCGGTATCAATTTTGCAGTAAGCAATAATGTGGCTTCAGTAGGCGGAAACATCTATGGTGTATTAATGAATTCAGCAGGAGTAATCCTCGCCACAACCAATACACTCACCATAACCAGTCCAATGCTTAGTACGTTTCAGGAATTTAGTTTTTCCACCCCTGTAGGGTTATTGGCTGCCACAAATTATGTGATTGGTCTGGCTCAAATGACAGGTACCGTGGCTTATTATCCGGCTGGTACTCAAGCCAGCAATTATCTTCCAAATGCCGTATTTCTCACCGCAGGAATTAACGGAGGTGTATTAACTCCCTTGACACAAAATTTCGGCTATTTTGGAATTGAAGCTATTTACCAGCACACTGCCAACGTAAGCATTACGGCCAGTCCAACGCTCATCTGCATTGGTTCATCGGCCAACCTCCAGGCCAATGGCCCTGTAACAAATTACACCTGGAGCACCGGCTCCAATAATCAAAGCATCACCGTTAGCCCCGGCTCAACAAGTGTTTTCAGCATTGTTGCCACTAATTCAATAGGTTGCAAATCAACAGCCAGCCTTAGCTTACCGGTTAGCCCATTGCCCAACATAGTGGCTTTTAGCCCGAGCCAATCGGTTTGTGTGGGAGGTAGCATTACTTTGAATGCTGCAGGAGCAGCAACTTACACCTGGAGTACGGGCGCTAACGGACCCAGCATTGTTGAAACACCAAGTATAAATACCACGTATAGCGTGATTGGATCCAATACCGCCGGATGTACCAACACTGCTGTAGTGAGCATTAGTGTGTCGGAACCAATATTTAGCGTAAGCTCCAACACCAGCGTTTGCGGAAACAATCCTGTGAGTCTGAGTGTGAATGGGCCGGCCAATTACACGTATTTGTGGAGCAACGGTTCGCCTTTTGGTTCCATAACGGTTACCCTTGCAGCATCTTCGGTGTTCAGCGTTACCGCCACCGATCCAAATTCCTGCACCAAAACCCTAACGGTTTCGGTGATGGTGAATCCGCAGCCCACTGTTAATGCTTCGGCCACACGCACCAACATTTGCCGAAACGAAGCCGAAACATTAACAGCCGGCGGAGCCTCCACATACAGCTGGAGCACTTCAGGCACCGGCTCTTCCATCGTAATTACCCCGAACACCACCGGAACTTTTGTTTATAGTGTTACCGGTACCGATGCCAACAATTGCAGCAACACCACCACTGTAACGATTAAAGTTTATGCCTGTGTAGGATTAACAGAGCTGGAGTCCGCTGAATTTCCGGTGAACATCTATCCCAACCCGACCCAAAACGATTTTTACATACATTTAAGCAAAACATCAGAAATTATTGATTTACAGGTGTTTAATCAAACCGGTCAATTGGTTAAAACACAAACCCTCCTCGAAAAAGAAACGCGGATTGAAATGAATGAGATGGCTTCAGGGCTTTACCTCATACAGGTTTTGGTGAATGGGGAAGCTAAATTCCAGAAAAAAATAGTGAAGAATTAAGCAGAACCGGTGGCTATGGGGGCTTTAGGTCTAAAAATGTTGGAAAAGCTCAGATTTTAAGGAAATTAGCAGCTTGGGTGCTTGGTAATTCAGCATAAGCTTTGTATATTTGTGGCCTCAAAAATTAGAAAGTAACATGTATTTAAGTTCACAAGTAAAGAAGGAAATTTTCAAAAAGCACGGTGGAGCTGAAAAAAACACCGGCAGTTCTGAGTCTCAAATTGCGTTGTTTACCCTTCGCATCGACCACCTGACCAATCATTTGAAAAACAATAAAAAAGATTTTGGTACCCAACGCGCTTTGTTGAACCTGGTTGGTAAACGCCGTGCCTTGCTCGACTATTTGAAAAAGAACGACTTAATGCGTTACCGTGCCATTATTAAAACACTGGACATCCGTAAATAATTTAAGCATCAGGATAATCAAGGGGGCATTTCGATTAACAAACGAAGTGCCTTTTTTGTTAAATCACTCAGAAGTCCGCTTGCTTATCCCCTCCCCCGCAACAATCAAACAAAATATAAACCCGTTCTGAAAACGTCAGAACACAATCTAAAACACATGTCACAAATTGGAATTACACACAGCTTTGACCTCGGCGATGGCCGCACGATAAGCCTTGAAACAGGAAAACTGGCAAAACAAGCCGACGGTTCAGTGGTGGTACGCTTAGGCGACACCATGATTCTGGCAACCATTGTCAGCAACAAAGAAGCGAAAGAAGGCGTAGATTTTTTACCTCTTACAGTTGACTATCAGGAAAAATACGCTTCTTCAGGGCGTTTTCCCGGAGGTTTTTTTAAGCGCGAAGCTAAACTTTCCGACTATGAAGTATTAATCTCCCGTATTGTCGACCGCGCTCTGCGTCCTCAATTCCCCGAAGATTACCATGCCGATACCCAGTTAATGCTTTCCCTTATCTCTTCCGATAAAGAAAATATGCCGGATGCATTGGTAGGTTTAGCCGCATCGGCCGCCATTGCGGTAAGCGATATCCCATTCAATGGGCCTATCAGCGAAGTTCGCGTAGGAAAGATCGACGGTAAACTCGTTTTAAACCCAACCAAGTCACAACTTTCAACCAGTACCATCGACATGATTGTAGCGGCTTCAGCTCACGACATCGCCATGGTGGAAGGTGAAATGAATGAAGTAAGTGAAGAGGAAATGCTCGAGGCCATCAAATTTGCGCACGAAGCCATTAAACTTCAAATCAAAGCCATTAACGAATTTGCCGCAAAAGCAGGTATTAAACCAAAGCGTGTTTACTCACACGAAACCAACGATGAGGCCCTTCGCGAAAAAGTGATGAAGGAAACTTACGATGCTGTTTACGCGGCTGCCAGAAAGCTGGATCCGAATAAAAACAACCGTAAGGACAATTTTAAAGCCCCGCTTGAAGAATTCAAAAAACAATTCAGTGCTGAGGAATTAAAAGAAAAAGAAAGCCTCATCAATAAATATTACCACGAAGTGGAATACAAAGCGGTGCGTCGCATGGCCATTGACGAAAAAGTACGTTTGGATGGCCGCAAAACCACCGACATTCGTCCCATCTGGGCTGAAGTGTCCTACCTGCCTTCCCCACACGGAAGCGCGGTGTTCACACGCGGAGAAACACAATCTTTAACCACCGTTACGCTGGGTACCCCACTCGATAAATTGCGCATCGACGGTGCTTTTAATCAGGGTGAAGAAACTTTTATCTTACATTACAACTTCCCGGGCTTTAGTACCGGTGAAGCAAAACCCAACCGCGGTCCGGGCCGTCGTGAGGTAGGCCACGGTAACCTTGCCCTTCGCGCCCTTAAAAAAGTGGTGCCTATGGATACAGGCTACACCATTCGTGTGGTAAGTGATATTTTAGAAAGCAACGGTTCATCGAGTATGGCTACGGTTTGCGCCGGATGTTTAGCTTTGATGGATGCCGGTGTAAAAATTACCAAACCCGTTGCAGGTATTGCCATGGGTTTAATCACCGATGAAAAAGGCGATTACGCTATTCTTTCCGATATTCTTGGGGATGAAGATCACCTGGGTGATATGGACTTTAAAGTATGCGGTACTAAAGACGGCATTACTGCTGTTCAAATGGACCTTAAAGTAAACGGATTGCCTTACGAAGTAATGGCCAAAGCCATGGCTCAAGCCAAAGCCGGACGTTTGCACATCATGAACGAAATGCTGAAAGCCATTTCAGAACCACGCGCCGATTACAAACCGCAGGCACCACGCTTCGAAAAACTTGTGATTGCAGGAGAATTCATCGGTGCCATTATCGGTCCCGGAGGAAAAGTGATTCAGGAAATGCAGAAACTCACCAACACCACCATCGTTATCACGGAGGTGGACAAAAATGGTATTGTTGAAATTTTCGGAACCAATCTGGCCGATGTAACGGCTGCTAAAAACCGCATCAAAGGCATTGTAGCCGTTCCTGAATTGGGCGATGTATATCAGGCAAAAGTTAAAACCATCATGCCATATGGTGCATTTGTTGAGATTATGCCAGGTAAAGACGGTTTATTGCACATCAGCGAATACGACTGGAAACGCGTTGAAAGTCTTGAAGGACTTTTAAAAGAAGGCGATATTGTTGAAGTAAAATACGTAGGCGACGATCCTAAAACCAAAAAGATCAAATTGAGCCGTAAGATTTTATTACCAAAACCGGCCACTGAAAAAAACGAAGCCACTTCTTAATCTTAAGCCCCCGAAACCCGGGGGCTTTTTTTTTGTTTCGTTCAGCCAAACACTGGTTTCACTTAAACCCAATTGCCTTTCACTCAATAAGCAAACGGCTTTACACATTTGTTCACCTTTCTTTGACTTTAACTTTATCTTTAAGTATTAATTCTCTCTGCCATGAAACGAATAACTCTTATCTGCGTCTTTCTTGTAAGCACATTCTGTTTATCCTCACAGGTGTTCACCTGGATGAAAGGCACGAACACCGGAGCGCAAACGGGTTTGTATGGAACATTGGGCCTTTCCTCGGCCACCAACAATCCTGGATGCCGGCATGGGGCCGCTACCTGGGTGGATACGCAGGGCAATTTGTGGCTCTTTGGAGGAGAAGGTTTTGCAACAACAAATACCTTGTGCTGGTTGAACGATTTATGGAAATACAACGTCAGCACCAACGAATGGACCTGGATAGGTGGAGCCAATACCGCCAATCAAATGGGCACCTATGGCACGCAAGGCGTTCCTTCCGCATCCAATCAGCCGGGTGCCAGAGAGTTTATGAACACCTGGACCGACGCCAGCGGCAACTTCTGGATGTTTGGAGGCGATGGCTTTGATGCCAACAACACGTTTGGTAAGCTTGGAGACCTTTGGCGTTATAACCCTTCAACCAATCAGTGGACCTGGATGAAAGGTTTTAATACTGTTGATCAAAATGGAATTTACGGCAGTATCGGCATCGCTGCGGCCGGAAATGCCCCCGGAGGCCGTAACGCCTGCGGTAGTTGGATGGACGCATCGGGAAATTTATGGTTGTTCGGCGGAAGAGGATTGCCGGCCACAGGCGCCATTGTTGGGTTTTTAAACGATTTATGGAAATACAACATCAGCACCAATCAATGGACCTGGGTAAATGGCTCTAACCTGATTTCCCAAAACGGGGTGTTTGGCACATTAAACCTGAGCTCCCCATCCAACAGCCCCGGAGGAAATGAATTTCCGGCCACCTGGTACCATGCAGGAGAATTGTACATGTTTGGTGGACGAGGTTATCAGGCTTCGGGACCTCCCTCCTACCACAATGCATTTTGGAAATACAATTTAACCAACAATCAATGGACCTGGATAGGCGGAAACACTACCACCATGGCACCCGGTAATTATGGCACGCAGGGGATTGCCGCGCCGGGAAATGTACCGGGAGCCCGGATGTCACCCGCCAGCTGGAATGATGGTACTGGTAACCTATGGCTGTTTGCCGGCGAAGGCAACGCGGCAAGTGTAGGGTTAGGGGCCTTGAATGATTTGTTTCGCTATAATATCAGCAGCGGTAACTGGACCTGGGTAAAAGGAGCAAACGTCGTTAATCAGCTCGGCACTTACGGTACACAAACGCTTGCCAACGCCAACAACATTCCCGGCGGAAGGTATTACAACAGTTATTGGCCTTCAACCAATGGAAAATGCTGGCTGATTGGAGGACTTGGGTATTCCAACATCAATTTATCCGACAACATGGAAGACCTTTGGAAGTTTAACCCCTCCTGCAATCCCGAAACAGTATCCGCAGCGCCGGGCTCAAGTGTATGCAGCGGCAATGCATTTACCCTTAGCGCAAGTTATTCAGGCAGTAATACCATTTCCTGGTACACTTTGCCAAGCGGAGGAAGCGCTATTGGCAGCGGCACTCAACTTGTAACGCCAAGCCTTCAGGCCATTGCCGTTAATTCGGTGTATACCTTTTACACCGAGGCTGCTGGTTGTACGAATTATCCTCGCACACTTGTACAACTCACAGTAGCCCCATCTCCTACCATTGTTTTAAGTGCTAATTCACCTATTTGTTCGGGTGATGTATACAATTGCTGGACCAGCGGTACAGCGGTTTCTTACACCTGGAGCAATGGTTCAAATTCAAGTACTTTGAGTGTATCTCTTCTGACAACTACTGGTTTTACAGTATCAGGCTCCGCACTTAATGGCTGCACAAGCCAAAGCACCATTACCGCCATAGTTTTACCGCTTCCTGCCGTAAGCATTGTAGGCAGCTCAAGTCTTTGCTCCGGAAACAGTGCCGTGCTCAGCGCCTCAGGCTCCGCCACATCTTATACCTGGAGTACGGGCTCAAACAGCAGTTCCATCAGCGTAACACCCCTTACAAACAGTGTTTATCAACTTACAGGAAAAGACGGTAATAATTGTCAGAAAACCAGCACCCATTCCATCACCGTTTTGCCTTTACCGGCAGTGTCTATTCTCTCAAAAACAGTTATCTGTAAAGGCGAGCAAATGGTGTTAACCGCAAACGGCGCCGCCACCTATTCCTGGAGCACAGGTCAAACGGCCAACAGCATCAGTGTTTCACCTCAGTCCAATACCGTGTATTCGGTTGTGGGTACCTCCAGCAACTCTTGCAGCAATTCAGCCTCTCAGAGTGTGTTTGTCAGCGCTTGTCTTTCTCTGGAGTCAGGAGATCAACAAACGGACATCCTTCTGCAAGCCTACCCTAACCCAGGCCAGGGGGAAGTAACTATCAAATGTTCAGCGGTTCAAAAAGCACAGGTGACCATCTTTAACGCCCTTGGTCAGCAAGTGTTTTCAAAAGAAGCCGGTTTGGAAAAATTCAGTCTGCAACTGTCGGAGGGCATTTACTTTTGTGTTCTCTGTTCAGAAAATAAAATTTTAAAAACACTGAAATTGGTCATCCAGTAAGTACAGATAGATTTATTTTACCTCTTTCGGTTCTACCACAATAATACTTTCCGATTTTACACTGAGTTTAGAGGGATCCAGTTTATTCCATTTCCTTATATCCTCCACGCTAACATGAAATTGTTTGGCCAGTTCATCCAAACTCATTTCCGACTCCACATAAATACTTTCTTCGGAACCTTTTTGCTGCAGGCTGTCCACCAATGCCACCAGTGGTTCCGGTGAAAAACTCAGGTAAGGATTTAAATCTAAAAGGTAATTGCTGTAATCGGCTGTTTTGTTTTTTGGAATCTTGATTTCAAACTTTAAATTGCCCGGATTATCCAGTGAAGTAGAAATCAACCAGGGGTTATGCGCTTTGAGGGTATAGAAATCCACACCGATGAATTTCGCGAAGGTCCTGAGGTCTTTTATGCTGCTATCCACTGCAAGTGTTTTATAGGGAATTTTCGGCAGGGTTCTGAGTTTCTTTTTTTTGATTCCAAAATGAATGGGATTTGAAAGCAGGGTTTTATAGGCCAAAATGCGGTACACAAAGGTTCCGGTTTCAGGATTGAGCAATAACTGATGGTAATCCCGGGTTCCCTGATCTTTCATGGCCCTCAAAATACCGTTGATGCCCCGGTTGTATGCAGCAGCGCTTAAGGTCCAGTTTTTAAACACCTCGTGTGCCTGAAGAATCAGTTCGCAGGCAGCCTGTGTCGCCTTTTCAACATTTAATCTTTCGTCTACCGTGGCGTTTATGGTAAGACCGAAATTAACCGCCGAGTTGCCGATCAATTGCCAGAATCCCGCAGCGCCGGCCCGTGAATGCACATTGGATAAATGACTTTCAATAACCGCCAGATATTTAAAATCATCCGGTATACCGTGTTGTTTCAAAACGGGCTCAATATAACCGAACCAGCGCTGAGCTTTATTAAACAACAGCTGTGTGGAAGAGCGGGAATACTGGTCCTGCATAAACTCCTTCTCCAGCACACGTTTAATTCTAAGGTCATTGGTGGGTATATCTTCCCCGCAAAAGTTCAACTCTGAGGGAATGCTTAAATTAAACACATTGCTGTTGTTGTTGTTATAGGAGACCTGATTTTCCAGGGGTTCCGAGCTCAGAAATCCTATAAAATACACGATACAAAACAACAGCAAAAATCCAAAAATAAACCCCATCCATTTTAGGATGGGAGCATACGACCTGAAACGCTGAAAAGAAATCACTTTTTCTTTAGAATGGTGTTCAGATATAAAGCTACGAATACAAACAGGAAATAAAAAAGGGAGGTATAAAAAACAAACCAGCTAAAGCGCATGACCATCAGGTAGGCCAAAACAATGGCAATGAAGCCCAAAACAAAAAACAGAACCGTTATTTTTTTTTCGTTCAAGCCTTTAAAATACAGGTGATGCGTGGTGTGGTCCTTGCCCCCTACAAAAGGGGAATTGCCGCTCCTCAAGCGGTTAATCACTACGGTAGCCGTATCGCAAAGCGGTAACATAAAAACCAGGGCGATAACCAGAAAATTAGAAAAAGGAAATTCCCCTATCCATACTGTTGTTGGCGTGTTCCAACCGTGACTGATGCCCATTACAGCGAGAAAAAGGCCAAGAAACTGAGAGCCGGTATCACCCATAAACATTTTTGCAGGGTGAAAATTGTAGACCAGAAATCCGCTTAACGCGCCCAGGACGCCTAAACTCAGAACAGTAGGATATCCTGTGGTGTTGGAGGCTGCCAGATTCAGCATCACCACAAAAAAACAAGCCACAATGGAAACAATGGTGGCAACCCCATCCATGTTATCCAGCATGTTCAGGGAGTTCATCATACCTACCACCCACAATACCGTTAAAAAATAATTCAGGAATTGGTTTTCAAAAATCTGAATGGACAGACCGGAAATAATAACAATCAAACCACAAAAAATTTGCGTCAGAAACTTCAGCAAAGGTTGTGTGTTAAACGCATCATCGGCCAGGCCCATTAAAAAAGACAGGGTAGCCGCCAGCAATATACCCACCACCTGAACATTAAAACCTTCCTGTTGATGTGGCAGAAGGATGGCAAAAATAAAAGCCACTAAAAACACCAGGTAAAAAGAAATCCCGCCCAGCGATGGCTTCACCTCCGGGTTCCAGCGCACTTCGTTTTCATTTCTTCCTCTCACCCCAAGGGTTTGCGCAAAACGCAGCATGATGTAATTGATGAGGATGGAGAACATAAAACAAATAATAAACAGAGCCGTCAGCAAAAACTGAAGGTTCAGGTTCAATGACATGAACTTGATTCTTTCAATATAACATATAATCAAAGCGGTGCTCATTCAAACATCGACCGGAAACTGCTGATGCGTTTTCCTGTTTTATCCTTATCGGAAAGCAGAACATCCTCTGTGCCCCATTGTATTCCTATATCCGGATCGTTCCACAACAAACAATCCTCGGCTTCTTTATGGTATAAGCCGGTGCATTTGTACGAAAACACGGTGTTGTTTTCCAGGGTCAGAAAACCATGGGCAAATCCTTCAGGTATGTACATCATCCATTTGTTCTGTTCACTCAGTTTTAAGCCGAACCATTTGCCATAGGTTTTGGAACTTTTGCGGATATCAACAGCCACATCAAAAACAGCACCTGTTATCACACGTACCAGTTTACCCTGAGCATGAGGTGGGTTTTGAAAATGCAAGCCCCTCAATACCCCTTTTTGGGAGAGGGATTGGTTGTCCTGCACAAAATCAAGATTCAGCCCGTTTTTTGCAAAACTCTCCTTGTTGTAACTTTCAAAAAAATACCCCCTGGCGTCCTCGAACACTCTGGGCTTTATAACGAACAAGCCTTTTAATTCCGATTCAATTATTTCCATCTTTTTTTCTCCTTTTGCCTTTTTTTCCTGTTTCTTCTTCGCTGTAGTATCCGCTGCCATAACCATACCCATAGCCATAACCGTAGCCATAATTATAACTGTACAGTTTTTTACTTACGTCCACATCGTTCAAAATCACTGAGAGGTTTTTGACATTCGACTCGTTTTTTAAACGGTCGAGAATTTGTGTGAACATTTTACGTGAATACCCTGCCCTGAACACGTAAATAGGATAGTTGGCCTTTTGTATCGTAGCAATACCATCGGTTACAAGCCCCACAGGAGGATTATCAATAACAATACAATCAAATTTGGTTTTCAGGTATTCCAGGGTATCGTCTAACGTTTTGCTGAGGATAAGCTCAGATGGATTGGGAGGTGAAGGACCTGCCGTGATAAACTTCAGGTTATCCATGGTGCTGTTCATCAGGCATTCATCCACCGTGGTTAGCCCGGTGAGAATGGTGCTCATGCCAATGTTATTGCTGGTGCCAAATCCTTTGTGAATTTTAGGTTTCCGCATGTCCAAATCGATAATCACCACCCGTTTTCCGGTGAAAGCAATAATACCGGCCACGTTAATGGACACAAAAGTTTTACCTTCTCCGCTGATGGTGGAAGTTACCGAAACTATTTTGGTGCCATCGTTGGCCGAATCCATAAAATTGAGATTCGCCCGGATGGACCGGAACGCTTCACTAATCAGGGCTTTAGGATTTTTATCCACCACCAACTGCGATACAGGAATGTGGTTCTGGTATTTTGGAACCACTCCCAGCAAAGCCACATCCCCACTTGAGTAACGGGTAATATCATACAGAGTGTAAATTTTATCATGAAAGAGATAACGAATCAATACAAGTCCCAGGGAAAAAACAAGAAAACTCAGGCTGGCAATCAGCAAAGCCTTTTTCCGGCTGGGTGAAACCAGGGCACCAACCCCCAGTGCTTTTTCGAGGATAATGTTTTTTGAAACGTAACCGGCTCTTGAAATCGAAAACTCCGTCTTTTTCTCAAGTAACATGGTGTAGTATTTTTCGCTGATGGTATACAAACGCGAGAGGCGGGAATACTCTACTTCGTCGTCCGGATTTTGATTGAGTTTGCTCTGGAAATCCCCCGATTTTTCAATGAGGTTTTTGTATTCCGCTTTGTACTTCATCCTCAGGGCATCTAAACTTTCCATCAACAAACGTTTTTGATTGTCGATCTGGAAATTGATTTGTTTAATATTCTCTGAATTGGGAGTTACAGCATACAGCAAATTCTCCTTATCATTCAATAGTTTTTTAATGCCTTCAACAACTTGCCGTATGGAATTATCATTGTCGGTAGCAGCCGTCAGCGACAAAAGCTGGTAAATGTCAATGCTTTTATTTTGAGCAATGTTAGCCTGTATTTCGGCAATCAGTTTTTCTTCGATCTCCAGTTTCAGCATCTGGTCTTCAAGCGATGAATACCGCATCATCTCCGCGTCGTTGATAAAATCACGGTTGGCGATTTTTTTATCGCTTTTAAATTGGTACAACTGGCTTTCACGGCTTTTTAATTCGTTGTAAACCGTATTCAGCTGAGAATCGATAAAGGATAAGATGTTGGTGGAACTTTCGCTTTTGCGTTCGACATCATAATTCAAATACTCCTCGGTCACCGCATTTACAATATCCGTTGATTTGGAAGGATTGACATCCGACACCTTAATGATAACCGTTTTGGCGTGTTCGTTAAACAATTTTACTTCAAGCCGGCTTTTGAGAAGAGCGGTCACCTCGTTGACATCCGATACCACAAAATAATACTTGTTGTTTTCTTTCAGCAAATTCAATACTTGCCGCGCTTCAATCTTTTGATTGGGATACACCACCAGATCAAACTCGGGCCTGTACAGCCATTCCCCGCTTTTGAATGGTATAGTCTGGCTGCCAATAATTAAAGTGCCTGATTTCAAATCCCCCTTAAGATTCACATACATCTTTTGACCATGGATGGCAGCCGATTTGACATTGATTTTTACCAGAAAGGGAGAGGAATAATACAGTTCGTGATTTTTAAAAGTGCCTTCGCTGAAATAATTTACACTGATGTCCAGTTTCTCCACCACCCGTTTTAAAAACACTTTGGAGCGTATTTGTTCAATGGCCTCGGCAATCAGGTTGTTGTTATCTCCTCCTCCACCCAGTTTTAACACCTGGTCGGCTGTATTGGCGTCATTGATCTGCACAATGGCCTTTGACTCGTAAATGGGTTGACTGTAACGCAGGTACAAAAAGGCGGAGAAAAACGAAACCAGAAAAAAAACAAGAATGATGATTTTGTTTCTGAGTAAGAGAAAAATAAACAATCCCACATCGAAATTGGCATTGAGTTTTTCGGCAATGTCCTTTAACTGGGTATTGGTGTTGTTTGCCTGTGGATTCAGCATGGTTTACAAGGATCTGAACAACTGGATTATCAGGATCACGCCGGTAATGGTTGTCACCAAAGGCAAGACCTCTTTATTGAAGGTAGCCAGCGGTTTGTAGCGTGGTTCCACGTAAATAATGTCGTTGGCCTGAACCTTGGAGTTGGCTGCCGATAAACCATCAATGGTGGAAAGGTCCATCAGATACACCAGGGGTTTTCCATCCGGTTTGGGGTTGTTTCTGATTAATTTGACTTTATAGGCTTTGCCGTCCTCTACTATACCTCCGGCGGCAGCCAAAGCTTCCATCACAGTTGTATTATTGTTGGTTAAGGGTAACACCTTGGCACTTCCGCCGCTTCCGGGAAAAACAATCACGCGTTTGTTGGATACACGTACTTCAACATAGGGTTTAACGTAAAACTCTGAATATTTCTCCTCAAGTACCGCCTGCAGCTCCTTAATGGTTAAACCTTCAACATAAACCCGGCCTAAGAGAGGCATTTTGATTTGCCCATCGGTTTCAACTATGGTATTGATACTGGCTTTAAACCCTGTATTAACCTGTGTGGCCAAATCAATCAGTTTAAAACCATCGTTGGTAAAAACAAAATACAAAATCTCGTCGTTTGGCGCTACACGGTAATCTTTTTGCGCCAGTGAATCAATCAGTTCATCATACTTATAATCTTTGGGAGTTTTGAGCATGAGGTTGGAACGCATCACCTTACAGGAGCTCAGTACCACGCCCAAAGCCAGGAATAAAAAGAAATAACGCATAGTCAGGACAAATATATTGTTTTTGAGTTAAATAAGGGGTTTTAAAGGCCCCTAATCCGGATATTCTATTCTCACATGATAGATGTTCATCAGTCGCTTTTTAAAGATTTTTTTAATAGTCGTAATGTCCTTAAACGTGATGTCGGAATTAATAAACTGCTGATGGGCAATTTTGTAATCAATAATATTGTCCACCAGGTCGTTAATGGTGAGGGCATCGTGGCTTTTTAAGCTTCTTGATGCGGCCTCCACCCCGTCGGCAATCATCAATACCGCCGTTTCTTTGCTGAAGGGGATGGGGCCGGGATAACGAAAACGACCTTCAGCGGCGATAGAATCGTGCCCCTGCTTTTCAAATAAGTTGAGAAAATACCTCACCGAAGTGGTGCCATGGTGGGTTCTGATAAAATCAATCACCGATTCGGGCAGGTTGTATTTTTTAGCCATTTCAATGCCTACAATTACGTGTTCAATGATGATTCTGGCGCTTTCCACCGGTTCAATTTCCTGGTGGGGGCTAAAGCCATCGGCCTGGTTTTCGGTAAAATAATAAGGGTTTTTGAGTTTGCCGATATCGTGGTACATGGCCCCGGCTCGCACCAGCAGGGAGTTGCCTCCAATGTAAAAAATGGCTTCCTCTGCCAAATTGGCCACTTGTAAACTGTGCTGAAAGGTACCCGGCACTTCTTTTGAAAGTTTTCTGAGCAATGGTTGATTCAGGTCGCAAAGTTCAAGCAATTTAAAATCTGAGATGAATCCAAAGAATTTTTCGGTAAGATAAATCAAAGGATAAGCCAGCAATACCAGCATGGAACTGATGGCAAAGGGTACATATGAGGTGAATTTGCTGACAGCAAGAGGTGTACCGAAACTCAATTCATAACACACAAAAATAAACACGTAAAACAAAAACACCAAGGCTGCCGCATTCAGAATTTGCTGGCGTTTTCTCATTTCAGCAACGGCAAACAGGGTGCCAATACCCGGAATTAATTGCAGTAAGATAAACTCGAGTTTATCCGGCATAAAAAAACTGCAGTGCAATACAATCATCAAATGAGTGAAAAGCGCGGTTCTGCCGTCGAAAAACACCCGCACCAAAATGGGCACCAGCGCGTAAGGCAAGGCCAGTACCATAAAACCAAATTTGTGAAATAAAAACGTAGTGGTAACCGCCACCAAAAGCAAAAAGAACAGAAAGGCTACCTGTTTGTTTTGTCCGAAAATTTGTTTTCTGAAAAAAGCCAAAAACACCAGTAAAACCAGGCTCAACAGAAAGGTTAAGCCCCATTTGGCAAAAAACTTCAGCCATGAAAAAGCCACATTTTGATTCTGAAAATAATAATAGCGGTTAATCAGGTTGCGGGTGTTGTTGGTGAGGGTTTGCCCCTGTTTTACCAGCACATGCCCGGCTTTGATTACGTTGCGGTAAACCGATACCTGCTCCAGTTTGGAATTCAGGTAAAGCTCCGTTTTGCTTTTGCTGTAACGGTGGGTTAAAGCAAGGTAATCGAGGTAATTTACACTCAGCACCTGCCCGCCCAGGCGCGATTCTATAAACTCTACAGCCGATTTAATGGTAAAAAAATCATAATAGGTCACGGCTTCGGCATAAAAACCATTGGTTTCAAAAATCTGTTTGTTTTTTAACTGCTCCTCATCCAGACTTTCAATCACCCCTCTTTTATAAATGCTGTCGAAAAGGGGTTTTAAAGCGGCATAGGCTTTGGGTTGGGAGGTTTCCAGTAAACTGAGCTGAGCCAAACGTTCTTCTTTTTCGCCAGAAGTAATCTCAAAAAACAAGGGGGTCTCACGTATGATTTTTTCCTTCTCTGTTTTTAATTCCAGCTCCGATTTTCGAATAAAAAAATCCTGGTCGGTCACCAAATCTGCATAAGGCCAGATGGCGTTGAAGGCATCAACCTTATGCCCTTTCACTTCACGATAAGGCAACATCAGGGCCAGTAAAAATGAAACAAAAGCAATAAGTGCCAGTTTAAAAACCAAATTGTGTTTGGCCCTTACCAATGAAAAGATGTCCATTTTGCCTGAGATTTTCCCGCTTAAAGGTAATAAGAAGCCTGAATTTCAACGAAAGGCCTGCAAAATATTTACGAAGTAAATATTCCAAACACCGTTGGCAATTTCTGAAGCTCAGGGGCCTTACCCAGTTTCCATTCCCTGATGCTTTTGCTTTGCAGCAGCTGTTTGTCGCCAAGCACATCTCTTCCAACAAACAAAAGGGTTGCCGGAGATAAACTTTGCAGAAGGTGTTCAAACAATGCCTCGTTGCGGTAGGGTGTTTCAATAAAAAACTGTGCCTGGCGCTGTTTTACGGCAAGGTGTTCAAGCTCTTTCAAACGCTTTTGACGAATTGGTTTATCGATGGGCAGGTATCCGATGAATGCAAAATTCTGTCCATTGAAGCCGCTGGCCATAATGCTCAGTACAATGGAACTGGGCCCCACCAGAGGCACCACATGAATACCATGGCGATGCGCCAATTGTATCACTTCCGCCCCGGGATCAGCAATTCCGGGACATCCGGCATCGCTCATCAAACCCACCGGTTCAGATCCCTGAATGAATTTTAAAAACGGACTCAGGTCCCCTTCCCTGCTGTGCACGTTGAGTTCAAGCATCTCAGCATCTTCCAGCTTGGGATACCCAAACTGCTTCAGAAATTTCCGGGCTTCCTTGTTGTTTTCGGTGATGAATTTTTTCAGACCTCTCACTATCGAAAAATTGTAATCAGGAATGCTTTGAGTTGCAGGCGCCCCGCTGATGGGCACCGGAATGAGGTACAAGATTCCCTGCTCGGCCATGCCGTAATATTAAGTAAAAATTTTGTTGTTACTTTGTGTTCCGAAAAAACAGCACCATGCTTGGCCTTAAACTCGAAACCGATCCCCGCTGGGCAAACATTGCCGAATCCAACCTCTCTGAAATTTTAACCGATCACGCCTATTGTGAGCAAAAAGCCGCTTCTAATGCCATTTCCATTATTGTAGGTTACCCCTATCACAGCGAACTGGTGGAAGAAATGCTGAAACTGGCCCAGGAAGAATTGCAGCATTTTGAAATGGTGCACCAAAAAATAAAAGCCCGAGGGTTTGAACTGGGTTTTGAACGTAAGGACCATTATGTGAACGAACTTTACAAGTTCATGCGCAAAGGCTATTCCAAAAAAATAGTACTTATCGACCGTTTGTTGTTTGCGGCCATGATTGAGGCCAGAAGCTGCGAACGCTTTAAAATCCTGTCGGAACAACTCAAGGATCCTGATCTCAGCAATTTTTACAGAGAGTTGATGATCAGCGAAGCCGGGCACTACACCACCTTTATAGGTTTTGCGCGTAAATACGGTGAAGGTGTGGAAGATGTGAATCTGCGCTGGCAACAATGGCTTGACTTTGAAGCGGGATTGATTAAAAGTTACGGCAAACAGGAAACCATACACGGCTAAGCTTGAGGTACCAGAACATACTTGTAATACAAACCGCGTTTATTGGCGACGCCATACTGGCCTCCTGCCTCCTTGAAAAATTACACGCCAGCTTTCCCTCTGCTTCCATTTCTATACTGGTGAGAAAAGGCAATGAAGGCATTTATGAGCGCCATCCGTATTTAAAAGAAACCCTGGTTTGGGACAAAAAGGAAAACAAACTTAAGAACCTGTTTTCGCTTTTGTTCCGCATCCGCAAAAACAAATACGATTGTGTGATCAATTGCCACCGGTATGCCAGCTCCGGTTTTTTGACCGCCTTTTCAGGAGCAAAACACAGCGCGGGCTTCAAACAAAATCCCTTTTCTTTTTTATTCAACACCACGGTAAAACACCGTTTTGCGAAACACCTGCACGAAATTCATCGTTACCATGAGTTGGTCAATGATTTTTGCGATAACACGGTTTATTTGCCCAGGCTCTACCCCTCTTCAATAGATGCCGAACGCATTGCCCCTTTGCTTCAACCGCCATTTGTTTGTATGGCACCGGCTTCGGTGTGGTTTACCAAACAACTGCCAAAAGAAAAATGGCTTGAATTGCTAAAACTCATTCCTGAAGAAAAAAAAGTGTATTTGCTGGGGGCGCCGGGCGATGCTTCACTCTGCGAAGACCTGATTTCACAATCCAAACGAAAAAACACAATACAGCTTTGTGGTCAGTTAAGCTTACTGCAATCAGCCCTGTTGATGAAACACGCCGAAATGAATTACGTGAACGATTCCGCTCCTCTGCATCTGGCCTCCAGTCAAAATGCGCCGGTAAGAGCCTTTTTTCTTTCCACCATTCCTGATTTTGGATTTGGCCCGCTTTCTGACAACCAAAAGGTGATTGAAGTAAAGGATTTGAATTGCAGACCCTGCGGTTTGCACGGGCACAAGGCCTGCCCAAAATCCCATTTCAATTGTGCCTTTCACATCAATTTGAACCATTCTGTAATTTAAGCGCTTAAATTAGTGGTATGAATCGCAAAGATTTTCTCACTGCTCTAGGTGTTTTACCTTTATCCGCTATAGCCATGCAATTGAAAGACCTTGAACGCATCACTGAAACATTTGGCGGCAGCGAAAGAATGCCGGTCCTGTTTATCGGGCACGGTAACCCCATGAACGCCATTACCGACACGGTATACAGCAGAAGCTGGGCAGAGCTCGGAAAAAAACTTCCCCTGCCCAAAGCCATTTTGTGTATTTCAGCCCACTGGTTAACCAATGGCACTGCGGTGAATGTGAATGCTCAACAGAGCACGATACATGATTTTGGAGGCTTTCCCGATGAATTGTTCAAAGTACAATACCCCGCAGCGGGATCACCCGAAATGGCTCGCGCCGTTATTCAGGAAGTGAAGTCGGTAAAAGTGAAGGAAGATAAAGAGTGGGGACTGGACCACGGGGCCTGGTCTGTTTTAAAACACCTTTACCCAAAAGCCAATGTGCCGGTGTTTCAAATGAGCATTGATTATGGTAAATCGCCTGAATACCACTACAAACTGGGGAAAGAACTCTCGGCATTAAGAAACCGTGGTGTTTTGATTCTTTCGAGTGGTAACATTGTTCACAACCTTGGTATGGTGAGCTGGAACGAGCCCACTAAAAAATTCGACTGGGCCATTGAATTCGATACCCTGGTGAAAGAGCAGGTGCTGAAAAACGACCCCCAGCCGCTCATTGACTATCAAAAAAACGCCCGCCTGGCTCAACTGGCCCATCCTACCAACGACCATTATTTACCTCTGATGTACACCCTTGGTTTAAGAGATCAAAAAGACGAGGTGAATTTTCTCACCGAAACCATTGATATGGGCTCCATCAGCATGAGAAGCATTCTGTTCAGTTAAACCCAACTAATGCATTAGAAGGCCAAGTATTCGGCGAACGATCTGCATTCCTTGAGTTAAAAAAAAAGGAAGGGTGATTCCCTTCCTTTTCATATTCATTTTCCGTGATTTATTTTTTTAATCTATCGTCCATTTCCTTGGCCATTTTTGTATTGTCGGTTTTGTAATACAACTGACGCAGGGCCTTCATTGTGTCTTTGTCCTCAGGTTTCAAATTCAGCGCTTGCTCCAGGTAAGGAATGGCTTTGTTATAGTAAACACGACTCTTTTCCGAATTTTCCTTTTGCAATCTCGCCATATCCGTAATCTTATCAATGTTTTTGTTCTCCAGATAAATGGCGTAATTGTTATACAAAGCTCCAAGATTGAACTTAGAATTGAACAAAAACTCCTTGTCCTTCGCGTTCAACTCAATCGATTGAAGGTAATAGGTTTCAGCGTTTTTAAACAGGTCCTCAAAATTGGCGGGTTTTGCCAGGTCTTTACCTGTACTTTTATCTTTAGGGTTAGCAAGGTTATCATAGGCTGTACCAATCATAAAACAATAGAGGCCGTTGGAAGGGTCTCTCTCAAACGCCAGTTTTAAATTCGCAAGCGCTTCTTCCTGACGGTTGGTGGCAAGAAAAATATCGGTTTCAGCGGAAAGCAATTCTCCGTCGGATGGAAAAACCGTCCTGCCTTTTTTAAGAATCTGAAGGGCCTGTGCTGTGTCTCCTTTCGACAACTGGGCTTTGGCTATTGAGTTGTAATTGTAAGGCATGTCGAGCTTCGCATCCAGCATTTTTTTATTGTACTCGATTACCTTGTCGGCATTGCCCGATTTGGAAGCCGCCACACAGGCATTGTAAAAATTGGCTGTATCCAGTTCTTTATACAAGACCGAATTCATAAAAGCCGCCCGGTAAAAAAACTCTGCCGAAAGATCGTATTCCTTGGTTTCGTATTTACCAATGGCAATGTTCGGAGCTTCCTGTTTCATTTCCTGAACAGCCAGGGCGAACTTTAATTCCTCATCATCCAAACTGGCGGCATCATTTTTAGCCAGAGACACCTGAATCTTTTCAATGAATTTAGGGTCCAGGTCTTTTATGATTCCTAGTTCCGCATTGGCTTCGTTGAATTCTACTATGCTGGTTTTGCCATAGGCCAGATTGTAACGTTTCAGCTTATCCTGCACACCGGCCGCTTCCTGTCTTTTGATTTCCTCATTCAGGTTATATTGGTAGATGGCGTAGGAAATACGAAGTTTGTAAGCGTGGGTTTTGGTTTGGTTTTTTGTTTCCTCGCTTAACAGGGCTTTATCAATGGCTTCCTTGGCTTTGTTAAGGTATTTTATCTCCGGGTTCTGGGGATTTTCCTTTCTCAATTCCTCATAATCGCTGAGAGCTCTCCAGGCCGATTGTACCTGACTTTTCTGAGCCATCAGGGCGGTACTCAAACCCAAAAACAAAAGGGCAAAACGTAAGTTTTTCATGAGCAATTATTGTTTGCTTGGTGTTGGTTTATACTTTTTAGCTTTTTCAACTTCACCCAATCGCATATAAGCCTGGTAAAGACGCTGCGAATACGCCTTCTCATTCTGGTTGGCATCATAGGCCTTTTCGAGATAAGGGATGGCTTTGTTAAAATACTCTTTTACCTTTTCTTCGTATTCCTTGGCTTTGCTGGTTTGGTTAGGAGGCAAGTCGTTGAGTTTTTTGTTATACTCAGCCGCCTGATTAAAATACAAAGCACCCAAATTGTAATTGATGGCTTCAAATTCAGGTTTTAATTCCAGGGCTTTTAAGAATTCCTTTTCCGCTTCAGCGGTTTTTCCGGTTTTATAATACAGCTGTCCCAATACAGCGTGAAGATTCTCATTATCGGGAGAGATTTCAATGGCTGCGTTGAGTTTTGCAATCAGAACATCGGTTTTTTTCTGAGCAATATAAATATCTATTTCAGTGCCGATGAGTGTCATGTTGTCCTCAAACATCACCTTCCCTTTTTCAATATACGCCAGGGCAGTTGCGGTGTCTTTGTTTTGAAGCGCCATGTTCATCATGTCCACGTAAATCCTGGGTTCGCGGTAATTCATACCGATCAGGATATCGGCAAATTCCCGTGCTTTGGCCTGGTTGCCCGAACGGTAATACACATCGTACTTATCAAAAAGAAGGTACTCCTTGGTGATGTTTTTACGCTTTAAGCCCTGTGTGTAATCGTATGGCAAAGCGCCTTCCAAAATGGTGTATCCATTGAGGGCCGCATCCCAGTTTTTGTTGGGTTTATAAAAATTCTGGCATTTGTTTTTAAGGGCCCCGCAGGAGGCTACCAAACCTGCTTTAACGTTGTCTTCTTCCTTGTAAATATTTTCTTTATCATAGCGCAGGCAATTGATGTAAGCATCGGCCGCTTTTTCTTCGGCTTCATTATCCACGGCGCGCACTTTTGCGGAAGTGTCGGAAAAAATGGCCTTGTATACCATTCCCCGGTTCATCCACATTTTTGAACTTTTCATGGTTGATTCGTGAACAGCCGCGGCATCCGCTGCCGCTTTCGCTTTGTCATATTCTTTGTTACGGAGGTAATTGATCATGTTCTGAACCTGAAAATTCTGGGCGAATGCACCCAAAGAAATGCTTAAAAGGATCAGAAGGCTTACTTTTTTCATAGTTGATTTTTTGATGTTACGAATATAAAAAAACCACTAAGAACAGGTCTTAGTGGTTTAAAAGTATTTAGAATTAATAGCGACTCATCTTCTCTTACAAAGATGAGAATAAAGGTTTTAGTCCAGAGCGATCTTTTTCAATTTAACCTTATTTAATACATCCTTGGTTTTCTCATCCTTGGCTGCTTTTTCAAGCTGCGCGTCAATCATAAACTTATCGCCTACCACCAGAGTGGTAATTTTATTGGAGTCGAAATATTTTTTCACCTGCTGGTTCACTTCATCCTTGGTAATGTTTTTCAGGATTTCATTTTGTTGAGCGGTGTAGTTTTTTTCGAGGTTATATCTTACAATAGTGCTCAGGAATCCGGCTTTCTGAAAAGGAGATTCGTACCTTAAGGCTTCCTGGTTTAACAGGGAGTTTTTGGTAAAAGCCAGTTCGGCATCGTTAATTCCTTCTGTTTCGTAACGTTTGAACTCCTTCATGATCTCATAAAGGGAAGCCGCTGTAGCTTTGCGTTTCACTGAAGAGCTGATTTCAAAACTACCGCTGTATTTATCCCCATAAAAGGAAGAACGGATGCCATAGGTATAGCCCTTGTCTTCACGAAGGTTAAGGTTCAAACGGCTGTTGAAGTTGCCGCCAAACACAAAATTAGCGATGCGGTTTTTGTAATAATCTCCTGTTGCGTCGAATTTAATGGATGCATAGCCCATTTGTATAACGGACGATGGTGCAAAGGATTTATTGTAAATAAAAAACTTAGGTTCTGTAACCGGAAGTGGTTCAGGAATAGGTTGAAGTTTAACTTCCTTGGCAGGCCATTTCTTCAGAAATTCCACTTTTGCCAGCAGTTCCGCTTCTGAAACATCTCCTACCACTACCACGTTGCACACTGAAGGAGAATAATAATTGTTGTAGTACTCTTTAATATCGCTCAATTCAATATTGTCAACCGATTTCATGGAAGGCTCCAATCCTAAAACCGAATTGCCATAAATGGAGAAATTGAAGAGTTTATTGGCCATGGTGTTGGCACTGGTCTCTTCGTCCTTAATGCTTCCCTTGTATTGTTTTTTAGCGAGCTTAAAGTCTTCCTCTTTAAAGCCGGGGTTAAGCAGTTTTTCTTCAAGAAGTTTAAGTGTAGCGTCAAGGTTTTTACGTAAACATTGCACCCGTATGCTGGTGGAGGTTTTAGAGGCGCTGAAATCAATGGAACTTCCCAGCTTTTCGAGTTCAGCAGAAATTTGTTCAGTGCTGTAGTTTTTAGTGCCTTCATTCATCATGTAAGCGGTAAGTTCGGCTACACCCAGTTTTTTAAGTTTATCAGGACCAAGTACCAGGCTTCCACCTTCCATTTCAAGTACCAAAGTAACAATTGGGGCTTCGTTGTAACGGGTACCCAGCATCTTTAAACCATTTGGCAGTGCCGTAGAATAATATTCAGGAACCTGCACCTGTTTGGCTTCACCCGGTTTCGGACGGGCTGATCGGTCGAATTTATCGGCATTGGGAGTATATTTTAAATTGGCGTACTCAGGATTGGCAGGAAATGTTGCTCCGGCATAAGGATTCACACTCTTCACAGAATCCTTAGGATTTGTAATAGGATAAGTATTGAGTACAGCTGCTCCTGTGCCTTTGATGTATTTATTAAACACACGGGTAATGTCTTCTTTGGTCACACGGTTGTAACGCTCAATTTCCTCAGACACGCTCGACGATTTTCCAAGCAAACGCTCCCATTCAGATACGGCAGCGCCTTTTGCAAATACAGTAGTCAATTCACCCAAAGCATAGGATTCTACCTGGCTTTTGGCTCTTAACAAAGCCTCGTCGGTTATTCCGCTGCCGGCAAATTCATCAATAGAGGCCTTTACTTTGGTGTCAACGTCGGTCAACATTTTTTCGTAAGCCGCGTATGCTTCTGAAGGACTTGCGATGTCAGGTGGATAAGCAAAAACCTGAATGGTAAACTCCCCGCTTAACTCATCGGAATTGTGGTAGGCATTGGCCTGCACAGCTTCCTTGGTTTTTACAAAGTTTTTATAAAAAACAGAATTGTTACCGTTTCCCATCATCAATCCCAGGAGGTCAAGGGCTGCTTCATCTCTGTGGTATTGCGGAACAGTAGGATACACCCGTAGGTTCAGAGGAAAATAGGTTTTATCGTTGTAAGCCGTGTACTTATCGCTAGGGATGATTACCGGTGGGGTTCTTAATTTTTTTACTTCAGGACATGGTTTAATGTCTCCAAAATATTTTTCAATCATCTTTAAGGCATCTTCAGGTTTAAAATCTCCTGAAATGGTTAATATGGCGTTGTTTGGACCATACCAGCGCAGGAAGAAATTTTTCACGTCTTCCAGATTCGCGCGGTTCAGATCGTCCACATACCCTATCACCGGCCAGCTGTAAGGGTGACCTGCCGGATAAAGTGCCTTGTTGATTTCCTCAACGTAAGCCATAGCGTAAGGTTGATTTTCTACGTTTTGCGACTTTTCATTTTTTACGGCATCGCGCTGGTTTTCGAATTTTTTGGTGGTTAAGGAATCCAGTAAAAATCCCATACGATCCGCTTCCAGCCACAAACCCATTTCCAGATAATTGGAAGGCAGGGTTTCAAAATACACGGTCCTGTCGCGTTCCGTAAAACCGTTCATGTTTCCACCGGCAGCCGATACCATTTTAAAATGCTCCTCATCCCCCACGTGCTTGGAACCCTGGAACATCATGTGTTCAAAAAAATGAGCAAAGCCCGATTTTCCCAAACTTTCGCGGTTCGAACCTACTTTATAAGTCACCATTACGTTAACAATAGGATCGGAATGGTCCTCATGCAGGAGTATGGTTAAGCCATTGGGTAATTTCCATCTTTCGTATGGAATCACCACCTTATCGGCCTGGGCTTGCACTTTTTCGATCAAGGTGGCTTGAGCGTAGGCGCCTAAACCAAGCATTAAGCTTAAAGCGCTGAGGAGTAGTTTTTTCATCTTGTTTTTTTTGTAAAATTAATCGTTTATCTCTAAGCAGGTCAACCGTTATTATGGATTATCCTCCGTTGGTGTAGTAGTGGTTTCACTGCTCTCTCCATTCTCCGAAGGCGTTTCTCCTCCGTTTTCACCATTGCTCACTTCCTCCTCATCTTCATGATCCACCTTGGTTACAGCCGCAATGTCGTCGTTATCCTGAATGTTGATAAGACGAACCCCTTGTGTGGCCCTGCCCATTACTCTGAGGTCAGACACGTTCATACGAATGGTAATCCCATTTTTAGTGATGATCATCAAATCGTTTTCATCGGTAACGGCTTTAATGGCTACCAGGTGACCGGTTTTATCGGTTACATTAATGGTTTTAACCCCTTTGCCACCGCGGTTGGTGACCCTGTATTCCTCAAGTTCTGAACGTTTGCCATAGCCTTTTTCTGAAACCACCAACACATTCGAAGCTTTGTCGGCAATGCAAATCATACCCACCACTTCGTTATTGCTGCCTTCCTCATCATCCAGATCAATACCAATTACTCCACTGGCGTTACGACCCATTGGACGTACTTTGGTTTCGTTGAAACGGCACACCTTGCCTAAACGCGTGGCCAGCATAATTTCGTTGCTGCCATCGGTTAAAGCGGCCTCTAACAACACATCCCCTTCGCGAATGCTGATGGCGTTGATGCCACTGGCGCGCGGACGGGAATAAGCTTCTACCGAGGTTTTTTTGATAATGCCATCTTTTGTACACAAAATGATGTAGTTGTTTTTGATGTATTCTTCATCATTCAGGTCGGTAATATTAATGAATGCCTTCACCTTATCATCCGGGGCAATGCTGATCAAATTCTGAATCGCACGGCCCTTGCTGGTTTTGTTACCTTCAGGCACTTCGTAAGCACGAATCCAATACACCTGTCCTTTTTCAGTAAACAACAATATGTAGTTGTGGGTAGAGGCAATAAACATGTGTTCCACAAAATCCTCATCGCGGGTAGCAGTGCCCTTACTTCCTTTTCCTCCCCTGTTTTGAGCGCGGTACTCTGCCAGGTTGGTGCGTTTCATGTAACCCATGTGAGAAATGGTAATCACCACCGATTCATCGGCAATAATGTCTTCCATTCTCAAGTCATCACCGGCGTACACAATATCGGTTCTGCGTTCATCGCCATACCGCTCGCGCACATCCACCAATTCATCACGGATAATTTTGTAACGAAGCACCTCGTTGCTTAATACTTCTTTTAAATGGTTGATGGTTTTCATCAATTCTTCGTATTCCGCTTTAATCTTATCACGTTCAAGTCCGGTAAGGGTTCTCAAACGCATATCGAGAATCGCCCTGGCTTGAATTTCAGAAAGCGTGAACTTGCCCATCAATTCATCGCGGGCCACATCCGGACTCTCACTTTCGCGGATGATGCGAATCACTTCATCCAGATTATCGATAGCAATTAATAAGCCTTCGAGAATGTGTGCGCGTTTTTCAGCCTGTGCCAATTCAAACTTGGTACGGCGAACTACCACATCGTGACGGTGCTCCACAAAATGGTGGATCATGTCCTTGAGGTTAAGCGTTTGCGGACGCCCTTTCACCAACACTACGTTATTGATTGAAAATGAAGTTTGTAAAGCGGAGTATTTGTACAAATTGTTTAATACAACATTGGAAATGGCATCTCTTCTGAGTTCGTACACCACACGCATACCCTCACGGTTACTCTCATCGCGGATTTCTGTGATACCTTCAATTTTCTTTTCGTTGCAAAGCTCCCATTGGCGTTTAATCATTTCGGCCTTGTTGATCTGGTAAGGGATTTCAGTCACAACAATGCGCTCACGGTCACCAACCGTTTCAATGTTGGCTTTGCCTCTCAGCACCACGCGTCCCCGCCCGGTGTGGAAGGCTTCTTTCACACCTTCATAACCGTAAATGGTTCCTCCGGTTGGAAAATCAGGGGCTTTAATGTGTTGCATCAACCCGGCCACATCAATCTCACGGTTGTCAATATAAGCCACAATGGCATCAATACACTCGCGCAGGTTGTGCGGTGCCATGTTGGTGGCCATACCCACAGCAATGCCCGAAGCGCCGTTCATTAATAAGTTAGGGATGCGGGTCGGTAATACAGAAGGTTCAGTTAAAGAGTCGTCGAAATTGGGACGGAAATCAACTGTATCTTTTTCAATATCCGCCAGCATTTCTTCGGCAATTTTTCTGAAACGCACTTCGGTGTAACGCATGGCTGCAGGAGGATCTCCATCCACCGAACCAAAGTTACCCTGCCCGTCAACCAGCATGTAACGCAGACTCCAGTCCTGAGCCATCCTCACCATAGTATCGTATACGGAGGCATCACCATGCGGGTGGTACTTACCCAATACCTCCCCTACGATACGGGCTGATTTTTTATACGGACGGTTGTGCAACACGCCAAGGTCCAGCATACCGTATAACACCCTGCGGTGCACCGGCTTTAATCCGTCTCTCACATCGGGCAAGGCCCTCGACACAATCACCGACATCGAATAATCGATGTAGGCCGTTTTCATTTCATCTTCAATGTTAATGGGGGTAATCTTCTCGTTCTCTGCCATACTGTTTTTTAATGTAGGTCTATTCTGTTTTTATGCTTAATTCGGTTGTTTTGTCAGTAGTTTCCTCCTTGATTTAGGGCGGTTTTTAAGCGCTTCAAAAAAAACTACGAACCCATGAAAGTACCCATTAAACCTGAACTTGAAGCAAAACTTATCAACAAAATTTTTGTTAAAAAATGAACAGGCACATTCTGACAAAAGGGCCATTATGATTTATTTTTGGTTTTGGCATTAAATCTGTAACTTAACCTCTGAAAGACTCAATTTTATGGAAGCAAAATTCTCACCCCGGGTAAAAGATGTGATCACTTATAGCAGAGAGGAAGCGTTGCGCCTCGGGCACGATTATATCGGTATTGAACATTTAATGTTGGGCATGATCAGGGATGGGGAAGGTGTTGGTATGCGTTTGCTCAAAAATCTCGGTGTCGACGCCGGTGAACTGCGCAGAGGCATTGAACAAAACCTGACCCCCGGTATCCGAAAATCCAATAACCTGGCCAATATTCCTTTGGTAAAACAGGCTGAAAAAACTTTAAAACTCACTTACCTCGAAGCTAAGACATTTAAATCTATACAAATCGGCACCGAACACCTGTTGCTTTGTATCGTAAAAGATCAGGACAATCTGGTAAGCAAAACCTTATTGCGTTACGGTGTGGATTATACTGCTATCCGCGCTGAACTCGAAACCTTTATCGACAATCCCGGAAAAATTGAAAACTCAACCACCGGAGGCGATGATGAGGACGGAGATGAAAGCAATTTTGGCAACGTAGGCAATACCGGAAACAATCCCAAAAAACAAGGCGACAGCAAATCCAAAACACCGGTGCTTGATAATTTCGGACGCGACCTCACCAAAATGGCAGAGGATGGAAAGCTAGACCCTGTTGTGGGGCGTGAAAAAGAAATTGAACGTGTTTCACAAATTCTTTCCCGCAGAAAAAAGAACAATCCCATCCTCATTGGTGAACCCGGTGTTGGTAAATCCAGTATAGCAGAAGGCCTTGCGCTTCGCATCGTTCAGCGAAAAGTGTCGCGTGTGTTGTTTGGCAAACGTGTGGTGACCTTGGATCTGGCTTCTCTTGTCGCCGGTACCAAATACCGCGGACAATTCGAAGAACGTATGAAAGCCGTGATGAATGAACTGGAGAAAAGTCCGGATGTGATTTTATTCATCGATGAAATTCATACCATTATTGGCGCCGGTGGTGCCAGCGGAAGTTTGGACGCCAGCAACATGTTTAAACCGGCCCTGGCAAGAGGTGAAATACAATGCATTGGCGCGACTACACTGGATGAATACCGCCAGTACATCGAGAAAGACGGGGCATTGGAAAGACGTTTCCAGAAAGTGATCATCGAACCGGCTTCTCAGGATGAAACACTTCAGATTTTAAGCAACATTAAAAGCAAATACGAAGATCATCACAATGTCACCTATACTGACGAAGCTTTAAAAGCCTGTGTGGTGCTAACCGCTCGTTACATTACCGACCGGCATTTGCCAGATAAAGCCATTGATGCCCTGGACGAAGCCGGAAGCCGTGTGCATATCACCAACATCAACGTGCCGCAAAACATTGTTGACATTGAAGCCAAAATTGAAGAGATCAAAGAACTGAAGAACCAGGTGGTTCGAAGTCAGAAATACGAAGAGGCCGCAAGGTTAAGGGACACCGAAAAACAATTGCAGACCGAACTCGAAAACGCCAAAAAGATTTGGGAAGAAGAAACCAAAAAGAACCGCATTATTGTTACTGAAGAGAATGTAGCCGAAGTAGTGAGCATGATGAGCGGCGTTCCGGTGCAGCGTGTAAACCAGCACGAAGGCGAAAAACTGGTTAAAATGCTCGAGCTGTTGAGTGGCAAAGTGATCGGACAGGATCAGGCGCTTACCAAAGTGGTGAAAGCCATACAAAGGAACCGCGCCGGATTAAAAGATCCGAACAAACCCATTGGTTCTTTTATATTCTTAGGACCAACCGGGGTTGGTAAAACTCAATTGGCAAAAGTACTCGCCCGTTATTTGTTTGATAACGACGATGCTTTGATTCGTATTGACATGAGCGAATACATGGAAAAATTCGCTACTACCCGACTCATTGGAGCGCCTCCGGGCTACGTGGGATATGAAGAAGGCGGACAGTTAACAGAAAAAGTAAGAAGACGTCCTTATAGTGTGGTGCTGCTGGATGAAATTGAAAAAGCGCATCCCGATGTGTTTAACATGTTGCTACAGGTGTTGGACGATGGTATGTTGACGGATAGTTTAGGTCGTCGTATTGACTTCAAAAACACCATCATTATCATGACCAGCAACATTGGGGCCCGTCAATTGAAAGATTTTGGAACCGGAGTAGGATTTGGCACCAAAACCCGTAAAGAAAACGAGGACGAAGCTTCCAAAATGGTAATTGAAAGCGCTTTGAAAAAAGCCTTTGCTCCAGAGTTTTTGAACCGTATCGACGATGTGGTGATGTTTAACTCCCTCGACAGAGCCGACATTCATAAAATCATTGATATTGAACTTGGCAACCTGTTTGGTCGTGTGAACGGATTAGGTTATACCATTAAAATCACCGATGCCGCCAAAGATTACATTGTTGAAAAAGGTTACGACACCAATTACGGTGCAAGGCCACTAAAAAGAGCCATTCAAAAATACCTCGAAGATCCAATGGCTGAAGAAATCATTAAAAACAACCTTTCCGAAGGGGATGAGATTGAGGTGGATTACAACAAAGAAAAGGACTTGATTATGGTAAGCACCCATAAACCAAAAGCCAAAAAGAATAAAAAAGAAGACAAAGCTTAAGATGTTGAATAACACACAATGGCTGGAAGAAGACAGCCTTGATTTACTTGAAAAAGTAGAAAACAAAAAAGCATTGGTACTTTATAACGATGAGGTGAACACCTTCGATTTTGTGATTGAATCCCTCGTTAAAGTGTGCCGTCACGATGTAATTCAGGCCGAACAATGCACGTATCTGGTGCATTATGCCGGCAGATGCGCGGTAAAAACCGGGAGTTTTAAAGAGCTGAAACCTTTGTGTGAGGCGCTTTTAGACAGGGGTTTGAGCGCGAGCATTGAAAGTTAATGGCCTATGAATCTTAAACTGGTTTTAGCGGCCACTTTCGCTTCCGTTTTATTTTTCTCCTGTCACCACAACGTGGTTACCGGTAAAAAATCCATGACCCTCATTCCCGAAAGCGATCTTATTGTAATGAGCGAGAGTGAGTATGTGAAGTTTTTGAACGAACACCCTCCCCTGCCGGCATCCGACCCCAATGTAATTTTGGTGCGTACCTGCGGCGAAAAAATTCAAAAGGCCGTTGAAAGCTATTACGCCCAAAAAAATGCCAGCAAGCAGTTAAATGGCTTTAATTGGGAATTTAATGTGGTGAATGAAAATGTGGTAAACGCCTGGTGTATGCCGGGTGGAAAAGTGGTGGTGTACACCGGTTTACTGCCTGTAACGGAAACGGAAGCCGGTTTGGCCATTGTGATGGGTCATGAAATTGCTCACGCGGTGGCAAGGCATGGTAACCAACGCATGAGCCAGGGCATGATGATTCAGTTCGGAGGCGCGGTGCTTTCTACTGCCGTTTCTCAAAAACCGGCTGAAACCCAGTATTTGTTTAATCAGGCCTATGGCATCACCACCGGTTTGGGAGCATTAAGTTACAGTCGTAAACACGAAACAGAAGCCGATAAAATGGGCTTGATTTTTGCGGCCATGGCGGGTTACGATCCCGAAGTGGCTATTGAGTTCTGGCAACGCATGGCCAAATCCGGTGGACAATCCCCTCCACAATTTTTAAGCACCCACCCCAGCAGCGAAACCCGCATACGCGATTTGCAGGCCTTTATGCCCGAGGCTAAAAAATACTACAAACCGTATTGATTTTTAATTGGGTACTGCCGACTAATTTAACCACAGAGGTCACAGAGTACTTCACACCCGCCTGACCAAACGGGCAGGGAGTCACACGGAGCAAATTTTCTTAGTGAAACTTAGTGCGCTTAGTGTCTGAGTGGTCTATTTCCTTTTTGTCAACTGAAATATGACGGACTAAACACTCACTACAAAACCGCCTCTGTAATTGTAACAGCGCCAATCATCACACCCTCTTCGTCAATGCTTTCAACAGCTAAAGACACGGTGGTATTCACCAGCTTTTTATTGAAGGGCAGCTTTACCCTCAGGTAATTTTTGCTGTACCCGTAAATGAAGCCGTTTTTATTTTCTTCTTCAAACAATACTTCAACCTCTTTCCCCAATTGGCTTTCATAAAAAGCCCTGAGTTTTTTGGCTGACAGTATTCTAAGCATTTTATTGCGTTTTTTCCTTTCAGGAATAGGCACTACACCCTGCATGTGAATGGCCTCGGTGTTATCGCGCTCACTGTAGGTAAACACGTGCAGGTAAGAAATATCCAGAGATTTAAGGTACTCGTAGGTTTCAAGAAAATGCGCTTCGGTTTCGCCCGGAAAACCCACAATCACATCCACACCTATACAGGCCTCCGGCATCAGGGATTTGATTTTAGCCACCCGCTCGGTATACAATTCTCTTAAATACCGGCGTTTCATGCGTTTTAAAATGGCGTTGCTGCCACTTTGCAAGGGGATGTGAAAATGCGGTACAAATCGTTTGGAGCCGGCAACAAATTCAATAATTTCGTCGCTGAGCAAATTGGGTTCAATAGAAGAAATTCTGAAACGTTCAGTGCCCTCCACCTCGTCTAAAGCCTTTATCAAATCAAAAAAACGGAGTTCTTTTTTCTTTTTGGTATCAGCACTTATGTCCTGTCCGTAACCAAAATCTCCAAGGTTCACTCCGGTTAACACAATTTCTTTCACTCCGGCCTCTGCAATTTTGCGCGCGTTGTTCAGCACGTTTTCAATGGTGTCGCTGCGGCTTTTGCCACGCGCTAAGGGGATAGTGCAAAACGTACAGGAATAATCACAACCGTCCTGCACTTTTAAAAAGGAACGGGTACGGTCGCCTACACTAAAGGCATCCACAAAAAAATCGACCTCCGAAATTTCGCAGTTGTGTATTTGGGCGTTTTGGTTTTTGCCCGAAAAATGAATGTAATTGAGCAGCTTAAACTTTTCTGTAGCCCCCAGCACCACATCCACCCCTTCTATGTTTGATATTTCCTCCGGTTTTAACTGCGCATAACATCCCACCACGGCTACAAAGGCGTCCGGGTTATGCGACAAGGCGCTACGAACAATGCTTCTGCATTCCCGGTCGGCATTTTCGGTCACCGAGCAGGTGTTGATCACATACACATCCGCCGGCTCTGAAAAGGAGCGTTTTTCAAACCCCTTTTCCATAAACAAACGGCCAATGGCTGAAGTTTCTGAAAAATTCAGTTTACAACCCAGGGTATGAAAGGCTACGGTTTTGCCCGAAAATAACATGGCGCAAAAGTAATCAAAATTTTAAAGGCTCAGTCCGTGTAATACCTGCGCTTCAACCATTGCGAGACCCTTACCAGCAGGATGAGCACGGGCACTTCCACCAAAGGGCCAATCACACCCGCGAAGGCCTGCCCGCTCTGAATACCAAATACACCAATGGCTACAGCAATGGCCAGCTCAAAATTGTTGCCCGAAGCCGTAAAAGAAATGGCCGCATTTTCGGCATAGCCTGCCCCCGCCGCCTTGCTGATAAAAAATGTTAGAAAAAATAGGATTACAAAAAAGATCAGTAAAGGCAAAGCCACTTTTAGCACATCCAAAGGCAATTGAACAATCAACTCTCCTTTAAACACAAACATCACTACAATGGTGAATAACAAAGCCAGTAAGGTAATGGGAGAAACCGCAGGAATAAATTTTCGGTTCAGCCAATCCTCACCTTTCGCATAAATAATCAAGTAACGGCTCAACACCGCTGCCACAAAGGGAATGCCCAAATAAATCCCCACCGTGCCGGCAATTTGCGAAATGCTCACATCCAAACTGAGGCCATGCACCCCAAACAAAGGCAACATGATTTCCAGATAAAAATAAGCGTATACACTAAAAAAGAACACCTGTAACAAGGCATTAATACCCACCAAGCCGGCCACGTATTCTCTGTTTCCTCCGGCCAGTTCGTTCCACACAATCACCATGGCAATGCAGGGCGCCAGGCCAATAATAATAAGGCCGGTCATGTAATCGGGCGAACCTTTTAAAAACAACAGGGCGAGCAAAAACATGATAAAGGGACCCACAATCCAGGTAATAAAAAGGGTGATGAACAGTAATTTGAGGTTTTTAAAAAGCAACGGGATTTTTTCAAACCTTACTTTTACCAATGGCGGATACATCATCAGAATTAATCCAATGGCTAAAGGCCAATTGGTAGTACCGGAACCACTTTGCAGATAAACTGAAATCCCCGGAAAAAAATAGCCTAAACCTACACCAAGTACCATGGCCGAAAAAATCCATAAGGTTAAAAAGCGGTCAACAAACGACAGGCGTTTACTTTTACCTGTATTTACGGCACCTTCAGTGTGTTCTGGCATACATTTAGTGTTTTAGTTTTGAAAAAACGTACAGGCATTCTGTGGCAATTTGCGCGCAACGCTCATCGTAAGCTTTGTCCTGCTCCGGGCTTCCATCAAAAGCTTTTGGGTCGGCATACGTAGTACCCAAACGAAATTCGGCCCCGGGTATAAACGGACAATTTTCTTCTGCTTCAGAGCAGGTCATAATGGCCGCAAAATCTTTTTGAGGATTGCCGGAGTGATGGTATTCTTTTGAAAAACACAACATGGACTGTTGCCCTCCATACAGCAATTCCACGTGCGGGTTGTTCGGAGTTCCGCTAAGCTTTACCTCAAAGCCGGCCCTTTGAAAAGCCGCTATGGTATTGGGATGCACACGGGTGACCTCTGTTCCGCCTGAAAATACTTTCACCCTGTAAAAACCATAATACTCCGCGGCCAATTGAGCCCACACCTGTGCAAAATGACTGCGCCTGGAGTTGTGTGTGCAAATGTAAATCAAGTGGGTTTCTTCCGCTCTGTGGTGTTTGTTTTGCAAATACGCCACCAATTGATCCAGTAGTTTCTTTCGCTCCGGCGAAATGCCTTCTATGGCCGATAAACAACGCCTGAGGTAAACAGAAATGTTCTGATTCATGGTGGATTGTGCTTATGTACTATTTAACTACAGCCCCCACCCGGTGTGCAACAAGCGCCTGCAGGTGCAGTTTGTAATTCTGCCAGTTTTACTTTTGGTTTGGCAGCCGGTACCCCGCATTGATCAGAGGCCAGACAGGCCGTTTTGGTATTCAGTAATTTAAAACGTTCACCATCAAAGGCCAAATGGTATTTACCAATGGTTGAACTTTGGTATTCCACCTCCACTTCATAATCCCCATCTTTTAATATGTCAGCAGAAAGATCGATGATGCCGAGCAATTTTTCAGGACTTAGACGGTGATCAAAATCATTGGCCTCCCAAAACTGCATGTTTACTGTTTTTTCCAAACGTTTGGTACCACCACAATCAATAAAATCGCGGGTCAGCAAACCAATTTCGGTCAGGTGAAAATGTGCCGGCACAGCCTTGCCATCGGGTAAATCGAAGTGCAATTGTTTAACATGGTTCAGGGCAGTTTTAAATTCAGATAATTTCATGGTGATTGATTTTAAGTTTAACAACATTTTATTTTCGAAACCGGAGTATTCAGTAAAGCTTCCAACTGCTGTTTGGCTTGCTCCCATTCTTTCTCGTCAATACAATAACACACTTTTACACCTTCCACATCGCCTTTTATCAGGCCGGCCTCTTTGAGTTCACGCAGGTGCTGCGATACCGTGCTTTGCGAAAGCGGAAGTTCTTCCACAATGTCGCCGCAAATGCAGGATTGTTTTTTTAACAGCAAACGCAGTATGGCCACCCGCGCGGGATGCGCCAGCGCTTTGGCATAAGCGGCAATTTTATTGTCTTTGGCCGAAAATTCGGCAGATTTTGTGAGTCCCATTTCTATCGCAATATTACGATTAATTTTTTATACCCCAATGCCTTTTAACACTTATTCTAAAAGTTTGAAGCATTTGGGCGCCCCCCCGACGAAACAGGGCTAAATCCTTTAGCATATTGAATGAATTTGCGATTCATTTCACGAACAACCTTTTATTTCAATGGCAAAATTTGCCCTGTTTGTCGGGGTCGGGCTGCTACAGGCTACGGCCTCCTCAGGCGAGGTGCCGCTTTACGGCACTCCCCTTGCGGTGGCTAAACCTTTCGCATCCTCCGAAGGAGTCCTTCGGACCTCGCACGGTTCCCCGGACTTTCAGAACAACCTATCCACCATAAATATTTGTCTTTCTTCCCCGCTTTTAGCGTATCTTTGCCCTTTGCAATTTTATGAATCTCGACTCACTCACAGCCATTTCTCCGGTAGACGGTCGTTACCGCAAACACAGCGAAGCGCTCGACCCTTATTTCTCCGAATTCGGACTTATCCGTTACAGGGTATTGGTGGAAATCGAATATTTCATTGCCCTATCGGCTCAAAAACTCAAAGGTTTTCCGAAAGTGAATGCCTCCCAGGCCAAACAACTTCGCGACATCTATAGCAAATTTAGTTTAGCCGATGCGCAAAAAATAAAAGACACCGAAAAAACCACCAACCATGACGTGAAAGCCGTGGAATACTTTGTAAAAGAAAAACTTCAAAAACTGGGCTTTGCGGCTTCACTCGAATACGTTCATTTTGGTTTAACCTCTCAGGATGTGAACAACACCAGCATCCCTCTTTCCTTAAAAGATGCGAGCCAAACTGTGCTGTTCCCCGCTATTGAACAGCTGATAAAAGTTCTCAGCAAACAAGCCAAAGACTGGAAATCCGTTTCCATGCTGGCCCGCACCCACGGTCAGGCCGCCTCCCCCACCACCCTTGGAAAAGAAATCCTTGTGTTTGTGGAGCGTTTAAACCTTCAACTGCTGCAACTGAAAGCGGTGCCCTACTCCGCTAAATTTGGCGGAGCCACCGGTAATTTTAACGCCCACCACGTGGCGTATCCAAAAACAGACTGGGTGAAATTTGCAAATCAGTTTGTGAATTCCGCTTTGGGCCTAAGCCGTTCACAACACACCACACAAATTGAGCATTACGATAATCTGGCGGCCTATTGCGATGCCTTAAAACGCATCAACACCATTCTGATTGATCTTAGTCGCGATGTATGGACCTATATCAGCATGGATTATTTTAAACAACAGCTCAAGGCCGGGGAAGTGGGCTCCTCCGCCATGCCGCATAAAGTAAACCCCATTGATTTTGAAAACGCCGAAGGCAACCTGGGCATGAGCAATGCCCTGCTTGAATTTTTAGCCGCCAAATTACCGGTGTCCCGTTTACAACGCGATCTTACCGACAGCACCGTGCTGCGCAACCTGGGCGTTCCTTTAGCTCATAGCCTGATTGCTTACCAAAGTTTAAGTAAGGGACTGAACAAACTTATTCTGAATCAAAACGCCATACAAGCCGACCTTGAAGACAATTGGGCGGTGGTGGCCGAAGCCATACAAACCATTTTGCGTCGCGAGGGCTACCCAAAACCTTACGAAGCCTTGAAAGACCTTACCCGAACCAACACAGCTATTAACCGCACTACCCTGCACCAATTTATTGATGGTTTAAAGGTGAGTGCCGCCGTTAAAAAAGAACTCAAGGCCATCACCCCGTTTAATTACACCGGTATTCCTGCAAAATTCTGATGATGAAAAAAGTGTGGGCCTATAGCATCAGCAAACCCCTCAGCGATGAGGAGAAAAAACAATTGTTACTCGATGCCAATGCTTTTGCATCGCAATGGACCGCGCACGAAAACAAACTCAGTGCGCAATGCAGTATCGAAGAAAATTGTGTGTTGCTGGTGCAGGTGGACGAAGAGGTGTATGCCGCCAGTGGGTGCAGCATTGATAAACTGCAACGTTTTATAAAATCGGCTGAACAAAAATTTAATCTGGAATTGCTGAACCGTTTATTGGTGCCCGTAGAAATTTCGGGGCATTATCAAATTCTTAAGTCCTCAGAAATTAAAACCCTGCTCGAAAACAAAAACCTATCACCGGAAAGCAGAATTTTAAACACCGCCATCAGCACCGAAGCTGAATTACAACATTGGAAACAACCCCTTAAAGCGAGCTGGCTGAGTAAGTTTATTCCTTCCTGATCAAAAACTCAAAAACCCTTTCACCTGCTCTGCACAGGCCCTGCCCTGCTCTTCACTGCTAAAACTTCCATCGTCTCTCACCACTTTATCCACCGCCGACACCGGAAGTTTATTGTAAAACACATGCATTTTTAAATACTGCAACACCCCGGTTAAATGCTCCATACCCCTCAGGTTGCCAGCTCTACCTTGCGAAACGCCAACCAAACAGGCTTTTTTGTGGGTCCATTCCCGGGGAGGAACCGTATCCAGAAACAACTTCAAAATGCCGGGATAAGATCCATTGTATTCCGGTGCAACAAACACAAATTTAGCGTGTGGCTGAACGTAGGAGTGCACCAAACCTGTGAATAGCGGTGTTGATTTCCCGTAAGGTTCACTAAACATCTGCTCAATCGGCAGTTCCCTGAAATCCAGCAGTATAGCTTCTTTGTCCAAATCCCTGAACAAATTTACATACGCCTTGCAAACCTTAAGTGTGTAACTATCAGGACGATTGGTGCAGCTTATAACAACGATTCTCTCCATAAATTTATCAACACAGACCCTGGATGCCGCTTTCTTTTGTTCAAAACTAGGGCTTCGTAAAGTCTGTAATTCCTCTAATTTTACAAACAGCAAGATTAGAGATTTGTTTGCATTTTATGAACATTACGTATTACGGACACTCCTGCTTTTCAATTGAAATAAACGGAAAGCACCTGTTGTTCGACCCTTTTATCAGTGCTAACGATTTGGCCAAACACATCAACATACAAACCATCAAAGCCGATTATATTTTAATTTCTCATGGGCATAACGACCATGTGGCCGATGTGGAAGCCATAGCCAAACGCACCGGCGCCAAACTCATTTGCAATTGGGAAATTCACAACTGGTTCTCGAACAAAGGGCTTAATAACATTCACCCCATGAACACCGGAGGCAAAATAAAACTGGACTTTGGCAGTATAAAATGCGTGGCGGCCCAGCACAGCAGCTCCATGCCCGATGGCAGCTACGGCGGCAATCCCATGGGTTTTGTGGTGGAAAGTTCAGAAGGCAATTTTTATTATTCGGGCGACACAGCACTCACTTACGACATGAAACTTATTGGGGAATACCGGAGCATTGATTTCGCGTTTTTGCCCATAGGCGACAACTTTACTATGGGGGTCGACAATGCGATTATCGCCTCCGACTTCATCAATTGCTCGCGCATAGTGGGCATGCATTACGACACTTTTGAATACATTAAAATAGATAAGAACGAAGCTGTATCGAAGTTTCAGCGCTCAGGAAAAGACCTGAAACTGATGACGATTGGAGAAAGTATAAATTTATAGAAGAACGAAACAAACAGAGACATGGGAAAAATCATAGCGATAGCGAATCAAAAAGGCGGAGTTGGAAAAACCACTACAGCCATTAACCTGGCCGCCAGTTTAGCGGTACTTGAATACAATACCTTGTTGGTGGACGCCGACCCTCAATCGAACGCCACCTCCGGCGTGGGCATTGATGTTTCAAGCGTAAAAGCCGGTTTGTACGAATGTATTATTGACAGCGTACATCCAAAAGACGTGATTTTAAAAACGGATACCCCTAACCTTTCTTTGCTTCCAACCAATGCCGATTTGGTGGGTGTGGAACTGGAACTGGTGAATTTGAGTAACCGTGAATACATGATGAAAAAAGCCCTGGACAAAATAAAAGACAAGTACGACTTTATTATTGTTGATTGTTGTCCTTCGCTTGGCTTAACCGTTATCAACTCCCTCTCAGCAGCCGATAGCGTGATTATTCCGGTACAATGCGAGTACTTTGCTTTGGAAGGCATGGGCAAATTGCTGCAAACCATTAAAATTGTTCAATCGCATTTAAACACCGGTCTTGATATTGAAGGGGTGCTATTGACCATGTACGACGGGCGTTTGCGCCTTGCCAACCAGGTGGTGGAGGAAGTGAAAACCCATTTTCAGGACATGGTGTTTAACACCCTCATTCAACGCAATACCAAATTGGCCGAGGCCCCCAGTTTTGGTAAAACCATTATTATGCACGATGCTATTGGAAAAGGTTCGGCCAGCCACCTGAACCTGGCCAGGGAAATTTTACAACGCAATGGGCTCACCAAAATCAGTGACTCCAACCGCACCATCTCCATTCAGGAATCGGAAGAAGAGTTGAGCGAAGACCTATAATTGAATTAGAAGACAAGAACAGAGATGAACAAAAAACCCGCATTAGGAAGAGGACTGAGTGCCTTACTGGAGAACGCAAAAACCGATATTACCACCAAATCACTGGGTGAAAATGCACCGGTAGTAAATTCCGTTACCAATATCAAACTCAAAAACATTGAAACCAACCCCTTTCAACCCCGCAGCAATTTTGAAGAAAATGCCCTGCAGGAGTTGAGCGACAGCATCCGTCAGCATGGCATTATTCAACCCATTACTGTAAGAAAACTGGGCTACGACCGTTACCAGTTAATTTCGGGTGAGCGCCGTTTCAGGGCCTCGCAAATGGCAGGCTTAAGCGATGTGCCGGCTTACATACGCATTGCCGACGATCAGGAAATGCTGGAAATGGCGCTGGTTGAAAACATTCAGCGCGAGGACCTCGACCCCATTGAAGTGGCCTTATCGTACAAACGTTTGATTGACGAGTGTGAATTAACCCAGGAACAGCTCAGCGAAAAAGTGGGCAAACAACGCAGTACCGTAACCAACTTTTTGCGTTTGCTGAAATTGCCGGCGCCTATACAAAAAGCCTTGCGCGACAGGGACATCAGCATGGGGCATGCCAAGGCCCTCATTAACATTGACAATGAAGACCGTCAACTGGCCATTTTTGCTTTAACCCTTGAGGAAGATTACTCGGTTCGCCAGATTGAAGAGATGGCCAGAACCGAAAAATTAAAAGTATCTCCAAAATCGGTTAAACCCGACAAACCCTTAAGCATTGAGGACAAACAGGTGGTGAAAGACCTGGCGGCTATATTCCGCAATTCGGCAGAGTTTAAACGCAAAAACAATGGCAGCGGAAGCATTACCTTAAAGTTTGAAAACGATAAGGAGTTGCTGGTGCTGTTGGGCATGCTGGGCGTGAAATAAATTGTTTGTGGTGTTTTTTGAAAGTCGTGCAAATTCACAAAACCGTAATTTTTTTTGAAGGTTCAGCCGTTTTAACGCGCCAGTGATGGAAAGGAAAGCCCGGGGCAAAAGCTTTGCGTTTTGTTTGCGTGGCGAGGAGGCTGCGCTTTGTAAAAGCGGAGACCCCGCAGACCGACAAACAAAGCAAAGCTTGCCCCGGCTTGAAGTGACAGCACGATGCCGGCAAACAAAAACAAGAGGAGATGAATTTGGTTTTTGTTTCGTCGGCAGGCGCCCAAATCATTAAAACACATCTGTTGAACCAAAGGCCATTTAAAAAGCTTTGAAAAAAATCCTCCTGATATCGGATACCCACGGGTATTTTGAACCCGGGCTTTTAAAACACGTTCAGGCTGCTGATGAGGTGTGGCATGCCGGAGACATAGGCGCGCCGGAATTTCTTGAACACATCCTCCCTTTTAAACCCTTAAGGGCTGTGTACGGCAATATTGATGGGGCCGAAATTCGCAAAGCGTATCCCGAGCTGCTGATTTTTAATTGCGAGCAGGTGAAAGTGCTGATGCTGCATATTGGGGGCCACCCGGGCAAATACCCTGCCAAACTAAAGGCCCTTTTGCAAAAGGAACAACCGGGTTTGTTCATTTGCGGGCACTCCCACATTTTAAAAGTGCAATACGATTCGGCATTCAACCTGCTGCACATGAACCCCGGGGCTTGCGGCCGCGAGGGTTTTCACCAGGTAAAAACGGCCTTAACATTTGAAATTGAGGGCAAGGACATAAAAAATTTAAGTTTGATTGAGTTTGGTAAAAGAAGCGGTGTAACTTCGTAAGGTGGAAAACGAAATTTATTTCAGCAACGAGGCCCTGGCCCGTTTTGTGGCTGCTCAAAACAGAACAGTAGAAAAAGTGGTGTGCCACCTTTGGCAAAACAAAATTCAGGCCAATAATACGGTGGAGTTGATTGACAACCTTGAGTTGCATTTTACCGATAAACAAAAACTCACCATAGGCTGCAATGCCGAGGGCGATGGTTTGGATGCCTTTGAGTTTAACTACCAACAAGCGGCAAAAGAAATTGAGAGCCAGTTCGAAGGAAAAATAAAACTGTTTGCGGTAAATGCCTCGGCCACCAAAATGTGGGAGGGTGTAATTGGCAAAACCCTGCTGGCCGTGCGTTTAAGCAAATCCAACGAACAGTACAAAGCCGACGCCCTGATTCTGGATTTTGGTGAAGAAAAACGAGAAGTCAGCATCAGCCCTTTGGATGGTTTGGTGATTGACTATTATGAGGAGTGATTGTGCTCACCCGGCATACCGGGTAAAGGCAACACAGGCACAGAGGTGTAAAACTTCAGGATGAGTACACCTAAAAGCTAAAGCACATTTGGTTTATTTTTTTTATAAGGGCGCCTTACCTGCCCTTGGCTTTAGTCCCGCCGCACTTTGCTGTGTTTTACAGGCTGCGGGGTCTTTTTTTTAGCACAAAAAGCCTCCTCGCTCTTAAAACACTACGCAAAGTGCTGGCGTGAGCTAACGCCTCGGTCAGGGGCGCAAAACCCCAAACCTGAAACCTTTTTGCTACAAATTGTAGCCACACTTTGCTATTTTGAAAACTAACTTTAGTTTATGCAAACCATTACAATAATTCAGGCTAAAGCTGTTGAACATAAGGGTGAAGATCGTATTTTACTAAAATTTAAGTACGATACGAAGATGCAACAGGAATTGCACCGGCACTTTGGAGCACGGTACAGTTCTACCCATAAATGCTGGCACATTGCAGCATCACCACGTATTTTACAACAAATCGAAGCCCATTTTGGAAACACAATTGCCATTGATGCACCGGCAAAAGTTGAGCCCTTCTTAACAAAGTCCAAAGAAAAGGAAACACCCTGTGCATTAAACCATATGCAGGAAGAAGATTTACCGGAAACAAAATACACCGGGCCTTTATCCAAAACAATAAGCAAACGTTTACCGCCTTTGAACGAAGGCCATCTTCCTAAAATTGAAGCCCTGCGCACCTGGATGTTGAGCCGGAGGTATAGTGTAAGCACCATTAAAACCTACATTGAAGGACTTATCTTGTTTTTGCGGTACATGGCTGAAAAACCAATTGAGGCAATTAACAATGAGGATTTATTAGATTTTGACCGCAATTACATTTTGGCTCATCACCTATCGCCATCCTTTCAGAATCAGGTGATTAATGCGGTTAAATTGTTTTTTGCCCGCATTGAGTTACGCAGCCTGCATCTTGAGCGTGTGTTCAGGCCAAAAAGAGCCAAAGTATTGCCCAATGTTTTGAGCAAGGAAGAGGTAAAAGCCATTCTTGAGGCATTAAACAATAGCAAACACCGCTGTATGTTAAGTTTAATATACAGTTGCGGTTTAAGGTGTGGAGAACTGCTAAACCTAAAGCCAAATGATTTAGACACCAACAGGGGATTGGTTATTGTAAGAATGGGCAAAGGCAGAAAAGATAGGATTGTACCTTTAAGTCCTAAAATTCATGAATTGCTAAAATCCTACTCTTCTGTGTATCCCTCTGTTGATTATTTATTTGAAGGTCAAAAGGCAGGAGAAAAATACGATGAAAGGAGCTTGCAACAGGTGCTTAAAAAAGCAGTGAACATAGCCGGAATTTCAAAGCCTGTTACCTTGCATTGGTTAAGGCATAGTTATGCCACGCATTTGCTTGAAAGCGGCACTGATTTAAGGTACATACAAGAATTATTGGGGCACAGGAGCAGCAAAACAACTGAAATTTACACCCACGTAAGCCGAAGCATGATACAATCCATAGTATCTCCATTTGACACTTTGTAAAAAATGATTATTTTTAACATACCATCACGAAATAGCGCCTATACAACCAACAGTGGCTGTATACCCGCTACTTTGTAGCGGGTATATACTAGTTATAGCCAATGGTAGGACGACCGTTCCAAAGACGATAGACCGACCAAAATTTAAACATTAAAACAAAAACAAACCATTTTGACAGGTGACCAAAAACATACAGACCATATTGAAACGGGACAGCGAGTAATCCGACACTCAAGCCGCCCCAATGTTTTTTTA
>JAEUTN010000002.1 GCA_016787895.1 Bacteroidia bacterium | reverse complement strand
GGTTTGAGGAACGTTGATGTCAAAACTGTTGGTTCCAGCTGATGTTATTGTTCCGATACCTGAAGAAGTTATTGTGCTTTGTGGACTTGCTGCATAAGTCGGTGAGTTAATCGTAAAGTTTGGATAGGTTCCGGTAACTGTAGTCGCTCCTGCTCCGTTCAAGGCAACGGTTTGATCAGGTGCAGCGTTGATAATCGAACCCGATGAAATAGAAATGCCTGTACCTGCACTGTAATTGGTTGCGGCAGGCGCGTTCACCGTATAATTCGGGAAGGTGCCGGTAACAGTGGCTGCTCCTGTACCACTTAAATTGGTTTGAGGAACGTTGATGTCAAAACTGTTGGTTCCTGCTGATGTTATTGTTCCGATACCTGAAGACGTTAATGTAGACTGTGGACTTGCTGCAGGAGCAGGTGTATTAATGGTGTAATTCGGAAACGCCCCTGTCACAGTTGCCGAACCTATTCCCGACAAATTGGTTTGAGGCACATTGATGTCAAAACTGTTGGTTCCTGCTGAAGTTATTGTTCCAATACCTGATGAAGTTAAAGTAGACTGTGGACTTGCAGCAGGGGCATTCACTGTATAATTCGGGAAAGTGCCGGTAACAGTGGCTGCTCCTGTACCGCTTAAATTGGTTTGAGGAACATTGATATCAAAACTGTTGGTTCCTGCTGATGTTATTGTTCCGATACCGGAAGAGGTTAGTGTCGACTGTGGACTTGCAGCAGGAGCAGGTGTATTAATGGTGTAGTTCGGAAATGCACCTGTCACAGTAGCAGAGCCAATTCCCGATAAATTAGTTTGAGGTACATTGATGTCAAAACTGTTAGTGCCTGCAGATGTTATTGTTCCTATACCTGAAGAAGTTAATGTAGACTGTGGACTTGCAGCAGGTGCAGGTGTATTAATAGTATAATTCGGAAATGTTCCGGTCACAGTTGCCGAACCTATTCCCGATAAATTGGTTTGAGGAACGTTGATGTCAAAACTATTGGTTCCTGCAGATGTAATTGTTCCTATACCTGAAGAAGTTAATGTAGACTGTGGACTTGCAGCATAAGTCGGTGAGTTGATCGTGAAGTTTGGATAGGTTCCGGTAACTGTTGTTGCGCCTGTACCATTTAAAACAACCGTTTGATCCGGTGCCGCGTTGTTAATAATCGTTCCTGAAGTAATAGAAATGCCTGTGCCACTGGTGTAACTTGGTGCCGCCGGAGCTGTGAGGGTAAAGTTGGGATAACTGCTGTTTACAACAAGTCCGTTAGAACCGGTAATGACCACCGGTACATCAGCTGCAACAGTCGGTGAGTTGATCGTAAAGTTTGGATAGGTTCCGGTAACTGTTGTTGCGCCTGTACCATTTATAACAACGGTTTGGTCGGGTGCAGCGTTAATGATCGAACCTGATGAAATAGAAATACCTGTACCTGCACTATAATTTGTAGCTGCAGGCGCGTTCACCGTATAATTCGGGAAGGTACCGGTAACAGTGGCTGCTCCTGTGCCGCTTAAATTAGTTTGTGGAACATTGATATCAAAACTGTTGGTTCCTGCTGATGTTATTGTTCCGATACCTGAAGAGGTTAGTGTCGACTGTGGACTTGCAGCAGGGGCAGGTGTATTAATGGTGTAGTTCGGAAATGCACCTGTCACAGTAGCAGAGCCAATTCCCGATAAATTGGTTTGAGGCACATTGATGTCAAAACTGTTAGTGCCTGCAGATGTTATTGTTCCTATACCTGAAGAAGTTAGTGTAGACTGTGGACTTGCAGCAGGAGCAGGTGTATTAATGGTGTAATTCGGAAATGTTCCGGTCACAGTTGCCGAACCTATTCCCGATAAATTAGTTTGAGGCACATTGATGTCAAAACTGTTGGTGCCTGCAGATGTTATTGTTCCTATACCTGAAGAAGTTAATGTAGACTGTGGACTTGCAGCAGGTGCAGGTGTATTAATGGTGTAATTCGGAAATGTTCCGGTCACAGTTGCCGAACCTATTCCCGACAAATTGGTTTGAGGCACATTGATGTCAAAACTGTTGGTTCCTGCTGAAGTTATGGTTCCGATACCTGAAGACGTTAATGTAGACTGTGGACTTGCTGCAGGAGCAGGTGTATTAATGGTGTAATTCGGAAACGCCCCTGTCACTGTTGCCGAACCTATTCCCGACAAATTGGTTTGAGGCACATTGATGTCAAAACTGTTGGTTCCTGCTGAAGTTATGGTTCCGATACCTGAAGATGTTAATGTAGACTGTGGACTTGCTGCATAAGTCGGTGAGTTGATCGTGAAGTTTGGATAGGTCCCGGTAACCGTAGTTGCTCCTGTGCCATTCAAAACAACCGTTTGATCCGGTGCTGCGTTGTTAATAATCGTTCCTGATGTAATAGAAATGCCTGTGCCACTGGTGTAACTTGGTGCTGCCGGAGCTGTGAGGGTAAAGTTGGGATAACTGCTGTTTACAACAAGTCCGTTAGACCCGGTGATCACTACAGGTACATCGGCTGCCACAGTAGGAGAGTTAATCGTGAAGTTTGGATAGGTTCCGGTAACTGTTGTGGCACCAGTGCCGTTCAACACAACGGTTTGGTTGGGAGCCGTGTTAACGATTGAACCCGATGAAATAGAAATACCAGTACCTGCGCTATAATTTGTTGCTGCAGGTGCGTTGACTGTGTAATTCGGGAAGGTGCCGGTAACAGTAGCTGCTCCTGCGCCGGATAAATTGGTTTGTGGAACATTAATATTAAAACTATTCGTGCCCGCAGAAGTGATAGTTCCAATTCCGGATGAAGTTAATGTAGATTGAGGGCTGGCTGCAAAAGTGGGTGAGTTGATGGTAAAGTTAGGATAGGTTCCGGTTACAGTTGTTGCTCCTGTACCATTTAAAACAACAGTTTGATCAGGCGCGGCATTGATAATTGAACCCGATGAAATGGAAATTCCACTACCCGCACTGTAATTGGTTGCGGCAGGTGCATTTACAGTAAAGTTTGGAAAGGCACCGGTAACAGTTGCTGCCCCGGTTCCAGTTAAATTTGTTTGCGGCACGTTAATATCAAAACTGTTGGTGCCGGTGGAAGTCACCGTACCTATACCCGATGCAGTAAGTGATGCTTGTGGCTGAGAGGTGGACTGTGAACTAATTGTATAATTTGGGTAGGTCCCGGTTACTGTCGTGGTACCCGCACCAGTAAAAGTTGGAACAGGAACATCTACGGTATGGGAGTTTCCAGAAGAAACCACGCTGGCCGCTCCCGTGCCGGTTAATGTAGCATTCGAAGAGGCATTCAGAGTAAAGGAATTATTAGTACCGATGGTCAACACATTGTTTGAAAAGGTAGCCGGAACTGAATTTGCATTTAAGGCATAGGGTACAGAGATGAGTTGTTGCGGAGTTCCCATGGCAACAAAATTTGTACCACCTGCCGGATCTACCAAAACCTGAAGGTAATGAGCAGACGATGACCAATTCACTACTCCCAGGTTATTCACTGCTCCAATCTGCGTGGAAAATAAACCAAGTGAATTTGTTTGTAAGGACTGTTGCTCTGAAAAGACCACCGAACCGGTAGGGCTGCCTTGCAATACGTCAAAGCGAATGGTAAATGTGGTGTTGGTTAAGGCCGCCCCGGTTGCGGTGCTGCGCAATACCCCCTGGTAATTGATCCTGTCAGGGCTTTGTGAAAAACCCAGCAGACAACTTAATGTAATGATGCATGTAAAAAATAATTTCATAGAATTCGTATTTTATATATTAAATCAGTTCTTTTCGTCTATTGATTTTGTGTGGTTGTTACAGTGCCCACCCAGAAATAATCAGGAAACTGACGTGTGAGCGATACTTCAGTCATATTTCCTGCGTTATATGGGTCACCAAAAATACAGTGCAGAAAAACAATGTTTTGACCATCTGTATATACCTGGGTTGAGCCTATTGGAAGGTTGTTTATGGCTCTGTTCAAAGCACCCCCTGCACTGGTTACACCGGTACAATTGCATACCTCGTTTGAATTTCCGCTTGAATTCGTAATTCTGAATCCACCATTAGTTCCATCTCTTTCAAAAGTCATTTGATCGGTGCGCGCTACTACCTCACCTGCAAATGTGTTGGTGGTGAAAATTCTTCTGATGACCAAACCGGAAGATCCAAACGGATAAGTCGGTCCTTGTCCGGTACCTGTTTCGTTACCCATTCTGAAGTGTCCGGTACCGTTGATGCGGAATACTTCGTTGCTCGCGGCGGGGCCCGTTCCGGCGTAAAATACATGTGCATCGCCGGTACTGTTCACCTGGTACCGCAAGGTTCCTCCATTAATACCAAACCCATAGTATTGATGGTCGTTATTGGCACCTTCCCACAAAACTATTTTTCTGTTCACAATAGAATTCTCGAATTGTAACGGAGCATTTGCATTGGTGGTTCCAATACCAATGAACCGGGAAGTGAAATCACCATAAAGCAAAGGGGTAACACTGGTTGTTGAATTAGCCAAATAAAATTTGTTGGACCCTGTTTCAAAATAACCGGCATTGGTACCAATGAAAACATTTCCTGAGCCAGAAACGTTTGAATAACCGGCATAGGCACCAAAGCCAATATTATTATTTCCCGTAGTTTGGCTATACAAAGAGTTATGCCCAAGTGTTGAATTGTAATTTCCTGAGACATTATTATACAGCGAAGCACCTCCAAATCCCGCATTTGCAACACCTACCAGATTCTCCCTTAAGGCATACATACCCATCGCAGTATTATCATTACCCGTTGTATTAAGATTTAATGCTTCATAACCAAAAGCTGAATTACCGCCTGCAGTTGTGTTAGCTCTCAGTGCACCTGCACCAAAGGCATTGTTAAAGGTGCCGGTAGTATTCAATAAAAGGGCCTCAATTCCCATTGCAGCATTATAGCCGCCACTTGTATTTGTATATAAAGCCTTTGAACCGTAAGCAACATTAAATGAGCCGTTGGTGTTGGAATACATAGATAGATAACCGGTAGCAACGTTTTCTTGACCTACAGTGTTAAAACGCAAAGCGTCCAAACCTAGAGCAACATTATAAATTCCTGTAGTATTCGCACTAAGAGCTCTTGAACCTAAGCCTGTATTTCCCTCCCCGGTTGTATTGGCGGCCAAAGCACCTTGCCCCATGGCCACATTAAAACTTCCGGTGCTGTTTGAAAACAAGGCACCAACCCCTACTCCTGTATTGTAACTACCTGTGGTGTTGTTTGCTAAAACGGTGTAACCAACTGCTGTATTGAAACTACCTGTAGTATTGTTAAATAAGGCCTGGTAACCAAAACCTGAATTTTGAATACCAGTAATGTTATTACTTAAAGCCTGGTGACCAAAACCTGAATTATTTGAGCCTGTTGTAATAGCAGTTCCTGATGAATATCCATAAAACGCATTAAATAAAGTTGGGTCAATGCTTCCTGATTTAATATTATTCACTCTGAAACTTAAAGGCATATTATCTGTTGTGCCAATAAAATTTACAGTTGAGTTAGTTCCTGCATTCCCAAGAGTACTCCACAATGCGTTTGTACCCGAATTAATGGCAATGGAATTGGAACTTGGTCCCGATGTTAGTATTCCCGCTGAATAACTGAGATTTGGAGTGATGTACTCTGAAGATGTACCCGAAGTGAGTGAGCCCGTCAACTGACTGTAAGCATATGTAGGTTGAGGAACCCCAACAACATAATTCGGTCCTGCTGAAACGGTTGCAATACCAGCTGCACTCACAGTAGGTGTAACAGGAGAAGTTAAAGTAAGATTAGGATAAACACCCGTGATTGAGGCCGGACCAACGGAAGTAAACGTTGGGCTTTCCACTCCAACATTATAGTTAGGTCCTGCAGAAACTGTAGCAATCCCTGCTGCTGTAACCGTTGGGGTTACCGGCGAAGTGATGGTGAGGTTAGGATAAACACCCGTGATGCTGGAAGGACCAACTGATGTAAAAGAAGGTGAAGGAGCTCCGATTACAAATGCAGGTCCGGGAGAAACAGTAACAATGCCCGCCCCGTTTAAACTAACCGGAGGTGGTATAATCGTAAAATTGGGATAAGCACTTTGAATGGTTACTCCATTCGACCCTGTTAAAACTACCGGCACGTCCGGAGCAGTGTTGTTGATTACTGTTCCGGAGCTTATAGAAATTCCGGTTCCACTTGTGTACTGAATAACCGGAGGAATATTAATGTTAAAACTATTGGTACCCGCTGTACTCACAGCTCCAGCACCTGCCGTTGTAGTTACGGCAATGTTGGTAGGTGGAACGTGAATGCTGTAGGAATTGGTGCCAAGGCTGGTTGTAGCGGCAGCTCCGGAAGAAACAACAGACGTTGTGGAAACAGGAGGGATATTAATGGTGAAATTATTGGGTGAAACACTGCTCACCGCCGGCGCACCGGCTGTAGATGTAATGGCAATGGAAGCAGGCGGAACGTTCAGGGTAAAGTTGTTACCTGCGGCTGTACTGGTAAGGATTCCAGAGGGCGTAAGGCTCGATGTATAAACCGGAACGGTAACGCTGCTTACCGCGGTGCCTTGCGTAAGGCTTAAGGTATTGCCGCTGATGCCCAGGGCAGGCGCCGGAACGTCAACCGTAAAGTTCAAGCCCGTGCTGGGACTGACTGCCGCTACCCCTGAAGATTGTATGGTAGGGATACTCGCAGCGGGTATATTTAGTGTAAATGAGTTATTGGTCCCAATGGTCAGCACATTATTCGAAAAAGTAGCCGGTACCGTGTTGGCATGAAGGGCAAAGGGTACACTTGCCAGCAACTGTGGACTGCCCATAGGACTGAAATTGTTGCCGCCATTTGCATCGAGGTTCACCTGCAGGGAATACGTTCCTGAGTAGAAATTAACCGAACCCAAATTAGAGCTGCTTCCAATCTGAACACTGAATAAACCCATTGAATTGGTTTGTACACTTTGGGTTTCAGTAAATACAGCGGTTCCGGGAGAAGCCCCTTGTAGAATAACAAATTGAAGGTTAACATTTTTATTGGCGAGTGGTGAACCGGCATTATCTCTGACAATGCCCTGATAATTAATTCTGGATGGGCTCTGCCCAAAAAAATGTGTCGAAAGAAGAAAAAAGAAAGCGTAAATGATTTTTCTCATATCCAAGGAATTAAATTATACCCAAGCAAAGCATGGATGAAATTAACAAAAAAAAGTTAATACACCGTCCAATCTTTAAAATTTAACGATTAAACCACTTTTTCCATAGATGAAACTAAAAAAAACATCGTCCTATGGGCAATTCTGTACCACCAATTCACTTTGCCCCGGCCGGGCCTCAACATGAATGACCCTCGAAAAGATGGCTTTGTTTTACTAAACAGATCTGTGACAGGTAACGTTTGTACCATTGTCCGGCTTTTGACTTCGCCATTCTATGGGTCGCATTTTCTCTCCACACCTGAATGTCCTCCATGCTCTCCCAATAACTGATAAATATGGTTTTGTTTCCATTACTAAGAGATTCGAAGCCCAAATACCCTTTTTGTTCCGAAGCTAATGTCATGGTGAGTTCATCCATTTCAGAATAACCCTCCAGATTTTCGCTTTTCTCTGAAGAAAAAAGTACGGCATAATAGTCTGAATCCGGCAATTGTCCTTTGTTGATCATGTGTTTGGTTTTTGGCTATGCTATTTTCGACCAATTGGTTCTGTTTTTGTCCTGGCGATGCAATTCTTTTTTGTAAATGTTATTTTCCTCCCGGCTTAAGTCCTCATCCGACTTAATAATTTCTCCCGCCGCCTGTCTTGCAAGCTGAACCAGCTGACCATCTTTTGACAGGTCAGCCAGTTTCAAATTCAGCATGCCGCTCTGCGCAGTTCCTTCTATATCTCCCGGTCCCCTTAATCTGAGGTCCACCTCGCTGATTTCAAATCCATCGTTGGTGTTCACCATGGTTTGCATTCTCTGACGGCTTTCCGCCCCGAGTTTGTATCCTGTCATTAAGATACAATAACTCTGCTCCGCCCCACGCCCCACCCTGCCTCTTAACTGATGCAATTGAGATAAGCCAAATCGTTCGGCGCTTTCAATCACCATCACACTGGCATTCGGAATATTCACCCCCACTTCTATAACGGTTGTCGCCACCATCAACTGGGTCTCCCCTTTGATGAAACGCTGCATCTCCCGCTCTTTTTGATCATTGCTGAGTTTTCCGTGTACTATGCTGACCTGATAGGTTGGTGCGGGAAAATCAAGAATCAACTGGTCGTAACCCATCTGTAGATTCTGATAATCCATTTTTTCACTTTCCTGAATCAGTGGGTACACAATATACACCTGCCTGCCGAGTGCGATTTGCTGTTTTAAAAATCCAATTACTTTCAAACGAGCACTTTCGGTATAGTGATGGGTTTTGATAGGTTTTCTGCCAGGAGGCATTTCGTCGATCACACTTGTATCCAAATCACCATAAAATGTCATTGCCAGCGTTCTGGGAATTGGCGTTGCAGTCATAATCAACATGTGAGGAGGATTGGTGTTTTTGGCCTGCAGGCGCGCTCTTTGTTCAACACCAAAACGGTGCTGTTCATCAATAACCGCCATTCCCAAATTATGAAATTTCACTTTGTCCTCCAGCAAGGCATGAGTTCCAATCACAATTTTTATGTTACCCTCCGACAAACCTTTTAAAATGTGATTTCTTTCCTTGGTTTTTGAAGAACCGGTTAATACGGCTGACTTAAGATCAATGCCTTTTAGCAACTCACTGAAGGTTGCAAAATGCTGTCGCGCCAGAATTTCAGTGGGGGCCATTAAACAAGCCTGATATCCATTATCCAGAGCAAGCAACATGCTCATCAGTGCCACCAGGGTTTTGCCACTTCCTACATCCCCCTGCAGGAGACGGTTCATTTGTTTTCCGCTTTTCAGGTCCTGGTGAATTTCCTTTAACACCCGTTTTTGCGCTCCGGTAAGTTGAAAGGGAAGGTGTTGATGAAAAAACGAATTAAAATAGTCGCCCACTTTATGAAACACAAACCCCTTGCTGTGCTGTAACCTGAATCCTTTTAACCTCAGCAAGCGCAGTTGAATAAAAAATAACTCTTCAAACTTCAATCGCAGTTTTGCCTTTTCGAGCATGAGCTGGCTGTCAGGAAAATGAATCTGCTTCAGGGCCTCTGTGTTGGATATAAGCTGGTATTGCTTTAGCAGAGAAGGTGCCAATGTTTCCTGAATCTGAGTGTGATTGAGTTGCTGTACCAAATGCCTTTGCAATTTGCGAATGCCATCGCTTCCCAGCCAGCGAAGTTTTAATTTTTCAGTGGAAGAATACACGCCTTCGAATGACGATTGCTGCTGAAGAAATTCAGGCGTTACCGGATCAATTTCAGGATGCGCAAAATTTAATCGCCCGTTGAAAACACTTGCTTTTCCAAATACCACGTACTCCACCCCTGTTTTTAATCGTTCCGCCATCCATTGTTGTCCCTGAAACCAAACCAATTCAACCGTCCCGCTTCCGTCCTTAAATAAAGCAATTAAACGTTTGCCCTTTTTTTGTCCGGCAATTTCAATGTGCTCAATGGTGCCTCTCAATTGCACATAAGGCATGTCTTCCGTAATCTCACTGATTTTATAAAATCGTGTGCGGTCAACATACCGGAAAGGATAATGGGTAAGTAAATCCCCGAATGTGTAAATGCCCAGTTCTTTCTTCAGCAAATCTGCCCTCGCCGGCCCAACGCCTTTCACATACTCCACCGGTGTATCCAGCACTGAAGCCATCACGTTATCCTTCATTCTTTTTTAATTGGGCGACCCTGCAAATTAAGCAGTTTTTTTTGTTTCCATTTTTCAAATCACCAACAGGCCGGGTTCTGCTTTAGGATTCAGAGATGGTTTAAATGTCTCATGACATGTTCATACAATTCCAAACTATTTCCCGCGTTTAACTATTACCGCTGTAAATTTGTGTTATGCGCCTGCTTCGTATTTTAGCTGTGTTGTTGTTTGGTTCCTTCGCCGGCAGGGCCCAATACCTCGACTCGCTCGGCGAAGTCATCAGGGGCAAGGCGAACATCGACCTCAGACTGGAATCGCGCTGGAGTTTTGTGAACAATGAACTGATCACCATCAGCGGAGTTCGTATTGGAGCCGCCTTTGAGAAAAAACTTCGCCTGGGTGGCGGCCTCAGTTGGTTAAAAACACCTTACAGTCAAACCGAATTAACCGTGAACGAAAACGGACAAACCATTTTAAAAACCACCTATTTTAAACTGGCTTATCTGGCGGCTTATGCCGATGTGGTGTTTTATAAAACCAAACGCTGGCAACTGAGTGTTCCCCTGCAAATTGGGGCCGGATTCACCTGGCGCCAGGATGTTCCGCAATACCAACTGAACCAAATGGATTCCAGACAATTTCTCTTTTTGTACGAGCCGGGCATCACCGTTCAGTTTAAATTGACCCGATGGTTTGGCTTAGGCAGCGATGTAGCTTACCGGTTTACACTAAAAAACAACAAAAAAATAAGCGAACAATTGAGTTCGCCTACTTATAGTTTTAAAATTATGTTTTGGTTAGACCAGCTTTATTTTATGGTCTTTCCCGAATCGGACTGGAGTCGGAAATCGGGACCGGCAACCTGGTAATCAGGAAACCTTTACGGCTTCGTAACATTTGTATTCGCCGGCAGTACCCATAAATTCAGCTTCTACATCCACTAAACCTACTTTTTTAACCTGCTCTTTGGTGAGCGGTTTTCCAAGGGTCCAGCGATCGTCCATGAGTTTCAGATCCACTTCCTTACCAACCAATACCTGATTCAGTTGTTTTTGTGTGAGAAAAAGAACCCCATCTTCTTCTTCTTCACTTTCAGGTAAAAGCAGGGTACCTACCAGCTTCAGTTTTGGAACCTCCGGTTTGTATTTAAATTCCAGATCGGATTGAGAATTAATCTCTATATAATTGATGTCGGTAATGTGAATCTCTGCCATTTTTTTACTCTAAATTCGAGCTGCAATGATAAACAAATTCAGGCAGTTAAGCAATACCATTCGGGCAAAATTTTGTGATTATTCCTGCATGTTATCGGATTTGCCGAGGTGCTAAACTCCCGGAAAAGGCTGTTTACAAGGCAGCCATTAGCGAAAAAGTGAATTTGGTTCCCTTCCCCGGTTCGCTTTCAACTTTGATGGATTTTTCATGCGCCTCAATAATGTGTTTAACAATGGCTAAACCCAATCCTGTACCTCCCTGTTCACGGCTTCTTCCTTTATCAATCCGGTAAAAACGCTCAAAAATCCTGGGCAAATGCTGTTCGGCGATGCCCACCCCGTTATCGCTTATCTCTACCACTACATCACTGTTCAGGTAATTAATGCTTACGATTGTTTTTCCATTTTCCCGGCCGTATTTAATGCTGTTGGTAATCAGGTTCACTAAAACCTGGCGGATGCGGTATTTATCAGCCCTCACCATCACAGGCCGGTCGTATTTTCTGGCTAGTTCGAGTTTAATGTTTTTTCTGGCCGCCAGCAATTCAAGGGCTGCATACACATCCTTACACAAGGCGGCAATGTCAAAATTGTCAACATCGAGGTGAAGCTGACCGCTTTCCAACTGGGTTATGGTTTCCAAATCATCAATGATGTTGATCAGACGATCAATACTTTGTTCGGTTCGCCGGAGGTATTCCATGTTGATGGTTTTATCCTCCAACCCTCCATTGATCAAAGTGTCAATGTATCCCTGAATATTGAAGACCGGGGTTTTAAGTTCGTGCGACACATTGCCCAGGTATTCCTTACGATAACTGTCGAGGTTTTCGAAATGCCGCACCTCCTTCTCGCGCGATTCTATCAGGTAATTCACTTTCTCCTCAAGTTGTACTAAGCTGTCCTCTTCTTCCAGTAAGTTTAATTCAACCGGGATTTCGTTATTTAAAAACCGGTTGCGTATTTTTTCTGTGAGTTTATTGATCTCACGGGCTATACTTACATAATAGAAATAGTAAAGAAATAAAAAGGTGATGATAAAACAGGCGAAGGTTGAAAGCAGCAGGTAAGCGATGTCCATCCTGAATTGCCCGAAATAGTTCAGAGCTGCAAAACTTGCAGTCATCAGTACCACACTTATTATGGAATACTTAAAAATCCTACCCGACATGGCTGAAGCGGTCGGTTTGGTTTCGTTTGCCATTGAATTGTTGTATCAGATACGTGTCTAAATTAAGATTTTTTGCCCATACGCACTTTCCCCTTTTACAGCGGTATTCGGTCAAGCAAACTTAATGGTTTCACGTTCATCTGTTCTTCAATTTCAGAAGAAATGTTAAGACGTTTTAAAATAGTCCGAAGTCAAAAACCAGGATTTTACCTGTGATTACCCGGATTTTCGTCAGCTGATTTTTTGGTTTAGGCGAAATTGTTAGGGATAAAATGCCCTAAAATGAGGCTTTTGAGAGCTTTTTAAAAAGTGTAATGCGAAAAATACCTGAGTTCGGATTATTGAAACCCGTTTTCATGCCTCTGTTTCGGGCTATTCATCGAATACCGGGAATTCGGGGGCGCGAAAAGCCTCTCCATCGTTGCATTTCAGGCATTCGCCTGAATATAAAGCGCACAGATAGATTCAAACGCACGAATGGTCGAATACCGGCTCATGGGTCTTGAAAACGCCTGATCGCCCCTCTAACTTAGACAGAACCAATTCCCTCTCTATGAAAAGATTTTACAAAGCCCTTGTTTTCATTGTTTTTCTGCCACTCGGCATGAGTGCTCAAAACTATGGTCAAGTGATGTATCCTCATTCGGCCGGCGGAAGCAAAATGTGTGATGCGCTAACCTTAGAACAACACACTCTTAATGCCGGCTATGTAATGGTTGGATATAAGGATACCTCAGCCGCGGGTGCCTACAACTTTTTAATCGATCGTACCGTTTTAGGAGGTGCTGTAAGTCTTCAGAATAACACTTTCCAAAAGGCTTATCAAATTCATGCCAACCCTAACGAAGAGTGTGATCTGCAGATTCGTCCGGTAAACAATTGTGCCGGAGTGAGTATTATTGAAACCAACGGCGCGAATGGACCGGGTCAGATTGGTGCCAGGTTCGCGCTTGCCGGAGCCTATAGCGAAGCTTGTTTTTTCGCTCTATTGGATCCTTTAGGAAACGCTTTATTTTCTACGTCGTATAAATTTCCATCCCGCACCAACACATTGGTTACACAACCAAAGATCATTGAATGCACAAATACCCCCGGTGAATATATCATTTGTGGTGGGTTTAACAGAACCATGTATGCTTTTCGAATTGATGCCAGTGGGAACATACTCTGGAGCCATCTCTACCCCATTGAAGGGGAACCCAGAGACATGATTGCTGCTGCCTTTGGGCCCAACATGGACAATGAGTTTATTGTGGTTGGAAAAACATGGATGGATGCGGCAAACAATGGCATAGATGGATTTTTAATGAAACTTGAGCAGCAAAATGGTAACGTGGTTATTTTTCGGCGCCTTCACATGTTTCCTTATAATGCCGGACCCAATAATTTAGGGAATCAATATTTTAATACGATAGAAGTTGTGAAAAAAGAATACCCTAGTCCGTTTTTTAGTCCTAACTGGTTGCTGCCTTACGGCTATGCAGTTGGCGGCTATTCAGACGCTTTTTCACTTACACCGGCAGGCACTGCTCTGCATTACAGAGTGGATTCTGTCTTATGGCATCAAAATTTGGATATCTACACCTCGCCCCTCGATACCACCGGAGGAGAAATTGTAGACATCCTCAGGAGGCAAAGAAATGTACCAAACAATCGCTACCACTATTATCTGCTGATGAAAACCGATTCCGGTATCACAGTGATAAAAAGAGACAATATCATACAAGCAATCAATCCCGCTCAAGGTTTTCATTACAAAAATCCCGGAAAGGTGATGAAAGCTTGCAAGTTGGGCATGGTGAACGACATGACCTCGGTATTTGGAGGTCTGCAAATTTACGGCACCATTTACAATGGCTTAAATGCCACCCTTCCGGCTCACAATATCATAAAAACCTACTTCACCGGTGAAACCGCCTGCAATTCTTTTACATCGATTCCTATGAGCGGTGGAGCGGCAACCCAGCATTTTATCGACATCATTGTACCGTTTGGTGGGCTTAACCGTTGCCCAAGCTTTAATTTAACAAGTAAAGAAGATCCAGGTTATACCGATGTATGCGGCCCCCTGAGTTCAATTACCGGAGGCGACAATTCAAGGATAATAAGTTCAGCAGGTACAACAAAACCGGAGGGTACATTATACGCAAAATTGTACCCCAACCCGGCTAAAACCAATTGTACGATAACCTATGCCATTCAACAAAACAGCCGGGTGAAACTGGAACTGTATAACATGCTGGGCCAATGGGTGTGCACCGTTGAAGACGAACAAAAAGAAGCCGGCACCTACCAAACTGAGATCAAGCTCAGTGAACTCGGTCTCGAAAAAGGCATGTATTTTGTAAATTACAGTCTTGGCGGAGAAACAGGCTCATGCAAACTATTGTATGAACGCGACTAAGTTCCTGTAATACCGTTTGGGTTGTAAGAAAAAAAAATCCCGGTAGTTTGAACTGCCGGGATTTGTATTTTTTGGAGGAGGATTATTCGGCTAAAACAATCACCTTGTTTTTCAGCACTTCTACAACACCGCCTTTGATGGTAAACTCTACCTTTTTGCTGTTATCTTCAAGCAATTCAACTTTTCCGGCTTTTAAGGTGGCAATCATGGGGGCATGGTTATCCAAAAGACCGAAACTTCCTTCACTGCCTGGAAACACGGCCGATCGTACAGTTCCCTCGTAAAGCTTTTTGTCCGGAGTGATGATTTCTAATTTCATGATGGCGTTTAATTTCTTATGAAATTATCGGGTTTCAGAAAGTAATTTTTTACCTTTTTCAATGGCATCTTCAATGGTACCTACAAGGTTGAAGGCAGCTTCAGGATACTCATCCACTTTACCATCCATAATCATGTTAAAGCCTTTGATAGTATCTTCTATGCTAACAAACACACCTTTTAATCCGGTAAATTGTTCAGCCACATGGAATGGTTGCGACAAGAAACGTTGTACACGGCGTGCACGGTGAACTACCAACTTATCTTCTTCGCTTAATTCATCCATACCAAGGATGGCGATGATGTCCTGCAATTCTTTGTAACGCTGAAGGATGTTTTTCACACGCTGAGCGCAATCGTAATGTTCAGCACCAATAATAGCCGGAGTTAAAATCCTTGAGGTAGAATCTAATGGATCCACCGCAGGGTAAATACCCAATTCCGAAATTTTACGGTTCAATACGGTAGTGGCATCAAGGTGAGAGAAGGTAGTTGCCGGAGCCGGATCGGTTAAGTCATCCGCCGGAACGTATACCGCCTGTACAGACGTGATTGATCCTTTTTTAGTGGAGGTAATGCGTTCCTGCATTAAACCCATTTCGGTGGCTAAGGTTGGCTGGTAACCTACCGCTGAAGGCATACGGCCAAGGAGTGCGGACACTTCTGAACCGGCCTGGGTAAAGCGGAAAATGTTGTCGATAAAAAATAGAATGTCGCGACCACCCTGTGCTGTACCATCTCCATCGCGGAAATATTCAGCCATGGTTAGTCCTGATAAGGCCACACGTGCACGGGCTCCCGGAGGTTCGTTCATCTGACCAAACACAAAGGTTGCCTGAGATTTTTCCAATTCTTTCAGGTCTACTTTGTTCAGGTCCCATCCGCCTTTTTCCATGGAGTGTTTAAACTCTTCACCGTATTTTACAATGCCTGACTCTATCATCTCACGAAGAAGGTCATTTCCTTCACGCGAACGCTCACCTACCCCGGCGAAAACCGAGTATCCGGAGTGACCTTTGGCGATGTTGTTAATCAATTCCTGAATCAAAACGGTTTTGCCTACACCGGCACCACCAAACAAACCAATTTTACCCCCTTTGGAGTAAGGCTCAATCAGGTCAATAACTTTAATTCCGGTAAATAAAACTTCAGAAGCTGTAGAAAGATCTTCAAATTTTGGAGGATTAGCGTGAATCGGACGACCACCTTCGTTGCTCACGGTATTAATCCCGTCGATGGCCTCGCCAACCACATTAAACAAACGGCCTTTTACTTTGTCTCCGGTTGGCATTTTAATCGCCGCGCCGGTAGCAATCACTTCCATACCGCGGTAAACACCGTCGGTACTGTCCATGGCAATGGTGCGAACGGTGTCCTCACCAATGTGTTTTTGCACTTCCAGAATCAATTTCTGGTTACCGTGTACAATTTCAAGAGCTTCAAGAATATTCGGAAGCGTTCCGCCATCCAGATCGAAACGTACGTCGATTACCGGACCAATTACCTGTGCGATTTTGCCAATTTGTTTAGACATGTGTAGGTTGTTCTTAAAAATTATGGGCGCAAAGGTAGTGTTTTAATCGAATACGCTATAAAAAAATGGTTCAATTATTAAATGGTTTTTAACATTTTCGGGGGTGTTTAGTTGAGTCAAAACCGAACTCCATGTGCCCGGTGTGCGGGTTAAGAAGGCAATGCAAACACACCTGCGCTCTTTCGGGTATTTTAGATTATTTTTGTGCTGTGCTCGTTATTCAAAACACCCGAGATTTCAGAATAGAAGTTCCCACCATTGTTACAATTGGTACCTTTGACGGGGTGCATTTGGGTCACCAGAAAATTTTGCACCGCATTGCCGAAATAAAGGCCCAAACCGGTCTCAAAACCCTGGTACTGACCTTTGACCCCCATCCCCGAAAGGTGCTTTTTCCGGAGCAAAAGGACTTAAAATTATTGACCGGAATTGAGGAAAGACTGGAGTTGCTGGAAAAAAACGGCATTGACATCTGTGTGGTGTATCCCTTCGATACCGAATTTTCCCAAACCGACTCCTCTTATTACATTGAACAAATTTTATTGAAACAACTCCATGTCAACTACCTTGCCATTGGGCACGACCATCGTTTTGGAAAGAACCGGAGTGGCAATCTTGACACCCTGTTGGATTATTCCCGCCGGTTTGGGTTTTCTCTGGAAGAAATCAGCGCGAAAGACATTGACCAGATTGCCGTAAGCAGCAGCAAAATCAGAAAAGCGTTGGAAGATGGGCAGCTGGAACTGGCCAACAGTTTTCTTGGTCACCCGTATTTTATAACAGCTTTGGTGGTAAAAGGCAAACAGTTGGGGCGGCAGTTGGGTTACCCTACAGCCAATCTTTACCTCGAAAACAAAGAAAAAATCATTCCCGCAAAAGGGGTGTATCTGGTGGAAGTAGAAATGGAAGGAACCCACTACCACGGCATGATGAGCATAGGAGTTAACCCCACTACCGACAACGACCAAATTACAAAATTGGAAGTGAATATTTTTGATTTTGATTCGGATATTTACAACCGGCACATCACCGTTAGATTTATCAAACGCCTTCGCGATGAGGAAAATTTTAAGGACCTTGAAGCCTTAAAGGCCCAACTTCGTATCGATCAGGAAACCTGTTTAAACTTAATTGCCGAATACAAATGAAACGCCTCCTTGTACTCATTTTCTCCGTCCTTCTCAGTGGCTTTTCCCTTGCGCAGACCCCCCTGCTCGACTCGGTTGCTCTGGCTTTGTACAACGAATACACCGATTTAAAAGAGGCCCTGAAACAACCCGATGAGGTGATTAAACTAAGTTTGCGAAAACAAGGCCTTAAGGAGTTTCCCAAAGAGGTGCTGAAACTAAAAAACCTTCAGTACCTCGACCTAAGTAAAAACAAAATTGAAAGCCTTCCTGATTCCATTGTACAATTGAAACACTTGCAGGTATTAATTGTGAGTAAAAACGAACTGGTGGCCTTACCCAATAACATTGGAAGCCTGAGCAACCTTCGGTATTTTAAAGCCGGGCAGAACCAAATTGCCCGGATTCCATTCAGTTTCGGGAACCTTGAAAAGCTGGAATACCTCGATTTCTGGGACAATGAACTGGACTATTTCCCCGAATCCCTCAATAAACTGGTCAATCTTGAGGTGATGGACCTTCGTAACATCCTGATTTCCCAGGACAACCAGAATTATATTCAGGGCCTTTTACCCAATACCAAGATCTATTTTAGTCCGGCCTGTCAATGCGCCTGGTAAAATCGGGCTTTTAACCAGGGCTTCTTAATAAGTTTCCGAAAGCCATCTTTTTTTGCCTTCAATAAATAACAACTTTGTCTTAAATTCTAATATTTAAGTTATGGCCCAACTTAACAAAATAACGGTTTTATGCCTCTTTTTTGCGCTTCTGTCGATAAAATCCAGCGCTCAATCCAGGAGCGTATTGGAGGATGAAGCCTACGATTACCTGAATAATGGCGACTTTATCAAAGCCTATGAATCTTTTGATAAACTTCATGCACGATATCCAAAAGAGCTGGATTACCAGTTTAAACTTGGCATCTGTTGTTTGAGTTATCCTGAGAAAAAAGAAAGGGCTATTGAGGTTTTTCAGGATATGGTAACCAAATACAAAACCAAAGAAGCTGAATTTTACCTGGCCAGGGCCTATCACGCCAACTATAAATTTGATGAAGCTTTGGGTGTTTTAAAACCCCTGGCCGCCACCTTAATGGATAGCAAAAAGAAAGAAGAAAAATCCATGTACGATGACGTAAAGATTATTATCAGTAACTGCGAGAATGGGAAAATCTTCTTCAAAAACCAATTGAACTCAGTAGTGACTAATCTCGGGGGCCCCGTTAACTCCAAAGAGCTGGAAGCGGCGCCGGTCATCACCGCCGATGAATCCATGATGATTTTTACCTATCAGGGTAAAAAAAGTACAGGTGGAAAAGTGAATGCCAGCCTTGAGCCGGATCCGAAAGGTGAATACACCTCCGATATTTATATGAGTATTAAAGTGAACGATTCTACCTGGGGCAGTCCCAACCCGGTAACAGCTTTAAATACCAAGGGTAACGACGCGGCCATTGCCCTTTCACCCGACGGATTAACCTTGTTTACCTTTTTAAGTACCAACGAAAATGAAGGTGACATCATGGTGAGCCGTTTACAGGGCTCAGAGTTTTCTACCCCTATCCCCTTAAACAGCAATGTTAACACCCCTGAATACTGGGAAGGCTCCTGCTCCATTTCTGCTGATGGAAAATTCCTTTACTTCTCCAGCGAACGTCCAACCGGATTAGGAGGCAGAGATATTTATGTTTCAGAATGGATTGATGAAGATTGGGGGCCTGCAGTTAATCTTGGTCCAAAAATCAATACCCCACTTGATGATGACGCGCCTTTTATCCATCCTGACGGTGTTACCTTGTTTTTTAGTTCCAAGGGCCATATGAGCATTGGGGATTACGATATTATGTTTGCTACCAAAACCGAAGATGGCTGGCAAGACCCTAAAAGTATGGGCATGCCTGTAAACACTACCGAGGACGATCGTTTTTATGTTATCAACTCCAAAGGTGATAAGGGATACTTCAGCAGCGACCGTGCAACATCCGACTCAAGAGGCGGGAGAGATGTATACATGGTAAAGCCCGGTGTTATTGGAGAGCGTTTGGTGGTAGGTTTATTTAAAGGTACCGTGTTTGGAGATGACAAACCCATAGAGGCCAGAATTGATTTGGTGAAATACTCCAACAAGGAAAACATCGGACCTTTCTTCTCCAACAAAAGCACCGGAAAATACCTGATTACCCTGAAGCCAGGTTCCAACTACCGAATCAAAATATTTGCCGATGGATATGATCCTATTGAGGAAGACATCAGCATGGAAAGTCTTAAGGATTATGCTGAAATTAAAAAAGACTTTTACATGTACAGCAGTCAGTTTGCCGGAGAAAAAAAATCCGACCCAACCAAACTCAATTTCCCTCCGCTTGGCCCTGGTGCTGCTGCTGTAGCCGTTACTGCGCCAAAAACCGAAGAACCTGTTAAACCTGAAGAACCGCCGGTTGTGGAACCTGCAGTAGCAGTTGTTCCTGCTGTTGTTGCCGCAAAAGAAGAAGAAAAAGCGCCTGAGCCTCCACCGGTAAAAACAGAACCTGCGGTTGAACCGGTGGTAGCTAAAAATACATCTAAATCACCTTGCGGAGGCAATTTACCTGACATGAGTTTATTGAAAGGCAAAAGCCTCAACGACCCGGCTAATTATCAAATGCTGATGAACATGGCCGGTTCGTATTGTGCCGAAAACATGGTATTCAAAGTTCAGGTGGGTGCGTACCGCAACCCGGCCAATTTTAAATACAGCAAGCTAAAAGCTCTTGGTAAAGTTGTTTCCGATGCTTACCCCGATGGCATCACCCGTTTTACCCTGAGCCAGTTTAAAACCATTAAAGAGGCGGAAGCCATGCGTCAGAAAGCCATTGGCCGCGGGCAAGCCGACTCCTGGATTGTTGCATTTGTTGACGGAAAACGTTACACCCTTGAGGACCTGATTTTATTAGACTTTTTAGGGAAAGCCATCAATTAACTTTGGCTTTGATAAAACAAAAACCCCTTTGAAACATCAGAGGGGTTTTTTTATTGCACTTAATTTGAAGGTCTGCTTAACTGAATTCTTTTACATCCTTGGCTGTAATTTCATTTTGACCCAGGATAATCAGGCGTTCAATCACATTTCGGAATTCACGAATGTTGCCCGGCCAGCTTTTGTCTTTGAGGGCTAATACCGCTTCTTTGCTTAAGGTTTTTTTTGCTGTGCCCATTTCCAGGCAAATACTTTCCAAAAAATAATCTGCCAAAAGGGGGATGTCCTCTTTTCTCTCGTCGAGCGATGGCACATGAATGGGGATAACGTTTAAGCGATGATACAAATCGCGACGGAAATTCTCTTTTTCGATTTCTTTTTCCAAATCTTTATTGGTGGCGGCTACTACCCGTACGTTTACTTTTATCTCCTTATCTCCGCCTACCCTGGTGATTTTGCTTTCCTGCAAAGCGCGGAGTACTTTGGCCTGAGCGCTCAAACTCATGTCGCCCACTTCATCCAGAAACAAAGTGCCTCCTTCCGCCAATTCAAACTTACCTTTACGTTGTGCAACAGCGCTGGTGAATGAACCTTTTTCGTGGCCGAACAATTCGCTTTCGATGAGTTCAGAGGGAATGGCAGCGCAATTCACTTCCACCAGGGGTCCATCGGCACGCTGACTTTTTTCGTGCAACCACCGGGCCACCAATTCTTTTCCGCTTCCGTTGGCTCCGGTAATAAGCACTTTAGCTTCGGTTGGTGCTACTTTTTCAATCAAGGATTTGATGTGAGCGATGGCTTCGGAATTTCCAATCATTTCTCCTCCTTTGCCGATTTTACGTTTCAGCACTTTGGTCTCCTGAACCAGATTGCCTTTTTCGAGGGCATTGCGAACCGAAACCAACAAACGGTTTAAATCAATGGGTTTTGAAATGTAATCGTAAGCCCCTTTTTTAACGGCATCTACAGCCGTATCAATGTTACCATGCCCGCTGATCATAATCACAGAAGAAGGCACCTGGGCTTCGATGAGTTTTTGAAGGAACTCTATGCCATCGAGTTTTGGCATTTTGATATCGCTGAGGATAATGTCGTAACCGGTTTTCAAAGCCAATTGCAAACCCGCCACACCGTCTTCCGCCTCATCCACCTGGTGTTTTTCAAACTCCAGAATCTCCCGTATGGACCTTCGAATGGCCTTCTCATCATCAACTACTAATATTTTTGCCATAAACTTATTGCTGCTCAAAAGTAAGGGATTTATTCTGCAGATAATCCACAAGCGCTCCTTCTTTCAGGGAATAAGTGGATACCCTGAATTCCGGAAGTTTTAATTCCTGTAAGATAAAATCAATCATCAGGCAGGAGATAACAATCATATCAACGCGCATGGCCACCAGACCTTTAATGTGACGACGTTCTTCCAGCGTAGATGCTGCAACACGTTTTGAGATGCGTTCGTAGTTGTTAAGGTCAATTCGGTATTCCGTTTTATTTTCAACAAACGCTTCGCCTTCCAGTTCTCCGTGTATCATTTCCACAACGGAATCGAAAGCTCCCGAGGAGCCAATCAACTCGGAACAGGGCAAAGAGGAATGTTCAACAATCAATGGTTCCAGTTTCAGTTTGAGATAGGCTCTTATGGCTTCAAGTTCTTCCGGCAATAGGGGTTCAGAAGGTTTAAAACGTTCCAGTAACCGCGCTGCACCCAGATCAAAGCTGTGTTTCCAAAGCAACTTTTCTTTTTCAATAATGATAAACTCGGTACTTCCCCCTCCGATGTCCATTATCAGTGAACGTTTATTTTTGGTATTTACGGCAGCCATTACCCCATATGCAATGAGGCTGGCTTCGCGGTTCCCATCGATGATCTGTATTTTTATACCATGCTTTTCATACACCAACCTCACAAATTCATCCCCATTCGTGGCGTCGCGAATGGCTGAAGTAGCGAAAGCAAGTACGGTACTGACCTTATAGCGTTTGATTTCGCTCACAAACGATTCTATCGCCGCCAAACCCCGCTGAAAAGGCAAGGGTGCGATATAGCCCTGGTTGATGGTACCTTCACCCAACCTCACCGACACCCTTGTGTTATAAATTTTACGAAAATCTCCGCCTTTTCCCGGCTCCACAATGAGCAGGTTAAAGGTGTTGGTTCCGCAATCAATTACTGAAAGGAATTCTGACATGGAGCTATAATTATGGCTATTATTGGGCAATCAGGGGGTGAAATGCAGGTTTTAGTGATTGAATAAATATAAATACTTTTTGCCGCTTTTTGCGGTCTGAGCCTATTTCTTTAAATTTAGTGGGATTATTTATTTGGAACATGAGGCATTTTATACTTGGTACTCTTCTTTTTCTTGGTTCTTTTCTGCCGGGGCAGGAAATTCACAAAGCCTATCGCGATGGGGAGGTTTACCTGCAACTCAGACCGGGGAATTTGAAAACACTATCCGGAGTAAACCCCAACCAAATTCCTCTGGAAAAGTTGAGCTGGTTAAAGGACTTTGAAAAAAAATTTGGTATCACCAGGGTACAGCGCCCTTTTCATCAGGCCTCTGATCACTCCACGCTTCCATCGGTTTTGAAGATTAGTTTTACGAATGCCCAAATGATTGATGTTTTTATTGAAAGTTTGAGTAAACTGCCTTTTGTAGCTTTTTCTGAAAAAGTGCCCTTGCTGAAAACGGATGCATTGCCTAATGACCCAAGTTTCCCTTCTTACCTCAATCAAATTAACGCACAGAATGCCTGGAACGTTTTCAACGGGAATTCCAATATTACGGTAGCTATAGTTGACAACGCGGTGATGTATACCCACCAGGACCTGGTATTGAACACCTACACCAATACCGCTGAAATTGCCGGTAACAGCCTTGATGATGATGGCAACGGTTACATTGACGATGTTTATGGTTACGATGTAGCCGATTTAGACAACAATGCCATTCCCACCAACACCTTAATGGATCACGGTACCCATTGTGCCGGAATTGCAGGGGCCAGAACCGACAATTCCATTGGAATCGCATCAATAGGATGGAACATAAAAATTATTCCGGTGAAATGTTCCTATAACACCAGCGGAACTTCATCCATTGATGCGGGTTACGAAGGCATCATTTATGCAGCAAAGGCAAAAGCAAGGGTCATCTCCTGTTCATGGGGTGGTTCGGGCGCCGCTGTGATTGAACAAACCGTAATTGATTATGCCTGGAACAAAGGCTGCATTATTATTGCTTCAGCCGGAAATGCAGGCTCGAGTACGCAAAACTATCCGGGTGCTTATAACCATGTGTATTGCGTGGCTTCGGTTGGAAGCACCGATCTGAAATCAGGTTTCTCCAATTATGGCAGTTGGGTGGATATTTCAGCTCCGGGGGAATCTATATACAGTACCGTTCCAAGTGCCAGTACCGGCACGTATCAAAATAAAAGCGGCACCTCTATGGCTACGCCAATGGTAGCCGGACTTGCTGCCCTTATGCTGTCCAAATGCGGCTGGATGTCGAGCACCGATGTGTTGAATTGCATTTCCTCAACAGCAGTAAACATTTACACCCTTGGTTCCAATGCTACTTACTCCACCGGCAATCAGTTGGGCGCAGGGCGCATTGAAGCTTTCCAGGCCATGAATTGCGCCAATGGCTTTTTAAGTATTCCACCGGTGGCTAATTTTTTTGCCTTTCCTTTAAATTCCTGCCCCAACACTCCTGTCTCATTTTACGACAGTTCGCTTTACGCCCCCAATTCCTACACCTGGAATTTTCAGAATGGAACTCCCGCTACCTCCACTTCTTCGGCTCCAAGCGTGCAATGGACTTCACCCGGCACGTATTCCGTTTCTTTAACAGTAGCCAATGGTAATGGAAACAACTCTAAAACCAAATTGAGTTACATCACCATTTCAGGCCCTCAATCGCTGCCCTTCGCTGAAGGGTTTGAAAGTCTTCCGTTTTTGCCGGCAGGGTGGACACCCAAAAACGTGAATTACGACAATGTGTATTGGCAAAGGCATACCGGAACCGGGGGTTTTGGCACCAGCACAGCCTGCACCAAATTTGACAATTATAATTACGTGACCTTTGGGGACCGCGACGAAATGCGTACACCAAGGTTTGATTTCAGTAATGTGCATACAGCCCGGCTTCGTTACGATGTGGCGTATGCCAGAATCAATTCCGTTTATTCCGATACCCTGGAAGTAAAACTTTCAGTGAATTGCGGTACCACATGGTCGCTGGTTTCTATCAAAGGCGGCACCACACTCGCTACCCGGAGTGATCTGGGTTCACTTTTTGTGCCAACTGCGGCGCAATGGAGAAGAGATACTTTTGATATTTCAACAGCCACAGCCGGGCAAAACAATGTGATGTTTTCCTTCATCAACCATGGGCAGTACGGTCAACCCATCTATCTCGACAACATCAATTTGTATTTTCCTCAACCAAGTGTAAACATTAATCCCATCAGCGCGGCCTGTGTAAATACCAGCCTGAATCCGGTGGCTTCCATGAGTGTAGTAGGCAGTTTTACCTGGAATTTTCCGGGAGGCAGTCCTGCCATTTCTACCCAAAGTAATCCCGCGGTAAGTTATGCAACACCCGGCATTTACACGGTTCAATTGATTGCCGTTAATGGCACCGCTTCAACCAATGTAAGCAGAACGCTTAGCATCAACCCCTATCCTGTTATCAGCGTCAATTCACCCAGTATCTGCAGCGGAACTGCGGCAAATTTCAGCCTCAGCGGGGCCAGCGCCTACACCTTTAATCCGGGAGGATTCAACAGCACACTGGTTTCTGTGTCACCTGCATCCACCACGATTTACACCATCACCGGAAGCAACGGAGTTTGTACATCGGTTAGTAATGCAACAGCTTTCGTAAGTCCCATTCCTGTTGTTTCAGCAAACAATTCAACCATTTGCAGCGGGTCATCTGCAGGCTTTACCTTAACCGGTGCCACCACTTATACCACGAATCCGGGAAACATCTCGGGCGCTCAGTTCACCGTGAGTCCTTTAGTTAGCACTACGTATTCCATTACCGGAAGCGACGGTTTGTGCAGTTCGTCCATCACCGCGACTGTTGTTGTGAATCCGCTTCCTAACCTGAGCGTGAACAGTGCAAGTGTATGTTTCGGTCAAAGCGCGACGCTTACAGCCAGTGGCGCATCCACTTATACCTGGAGCAATGGTTCCAACGCAAATTCCATAGTGGTTACGCCATTCACCGGAACACTTTATACCGTGAGTGGAAGCAGTTTAAACTGTGTGTCGAGTCAAACTTCTGCCGTTGCAGTTAATCCAAGTTTTACAGTGAGTGCACAGAGTGCCTCCAACAATGTGTGCAGCGGAGTGACATGCAATTTAAGCGCAAGTGGCGCCGGCACGTATTCCTGGAGCACAGGTGCGAGTGGACAAAACATCAGTGTAAATCCGGTGAACAGCAGCACCTATGTCGTAACAGGCTTGCTGGGTTTTTGCACACAAACCGCAGCTGTAAGTATTTCAGTACTTCAAACACCCACCTTAAGTTTTAATGCGGTGCCGGGATACAGTATTTGTCCGGGAGGCTCAGCAACGCTTCAGGTAAGTGGAGCTTATTCTACATTTGTGTGGAGTCAGCCGGTAGTGAACGGAACGCTGAATGTGGTTTTCCCTTCGGGCTCCACAACTTACACCGTGAACGCCACCAATCCGTCCAACGGTTGCGCCACCTCTTCTACCATAGCTATAACGGTGAGCAATCTGCCATCGGCCAACATATCGGTTGGTAATATTTCCTGTTTTAATATGTGCAACGGGTCTGTTACCGCGCAAGGCACCAATGGAGTTGGTCCTTACTCCTTCACGGTATTGCCGGTAAACTGCAGTGCACTGCCATGTACCAATTTGTGTGCGGGCACGTATTCTTTACACATAGTAGATGCACTGGGTTGCAATTCTACACAGAGTTTTGCCATTGCCTCTCCTGCGGTTTTAAGCCTAATCTCAATTCAATCAGGACCTGCCTCCTGCGCCAGTTGTAACGACGGTTCATTACAGGCCAATGTGAGTGGTGGTACAAGCCCTTACACCTACCTTTGGATGCCGAATGGAGGAAACGCGGCCACTGCCCTCAACCTTTCTCCCGGATGTTATACCGTATCCGTCACCGATGCCAATTTGTGCAGTACCCAATCCTCCGCCTGTGTGGATTTTGTGACAGGACTTGATCATCTTTCTCTGAATTCAACTGAGTTTTTAATATTTCCCAATCCTGCGGAAACGTTGGTTACCATTGAATACCAAGGACAGACTTTCGATTGTTTGCTGTACAACAGTTTAGGACAATTGGTGTTATCGAATATTCAAGTGAACTCGAGTATTACTCTGAATACAGAGCAATTGGCCAAAGGTGTTTATTTTGTTGAGTTGCAAACCAAAGGGCAGGTGCTCAGGAAAAAACTGGTGTTGAAGTAATACAACTTAGTCCAGATTTTTGAGAAACGCAAAGTCAATTTCGTTCATGCATTTAAAGTGGCCTTTGGGACACTTGTGATAGCCTAATTTTGAGCAGGGCCGGCAAGAGAGTGTTTTAATTTCCAATATTTTATTTTCCCTGTTTGGGAGATAGGGCCCCATTCCAAATTCAGGAACCGTATTGCCCCATACCGAAATAATTTTTTTGTTGAAGGCGGATGCGATGTGCATCAAACCGGTATCAGAGCTGATCACCCAGGCGGCCTCGCGTATCACAAATGCGCTTTGGTGTAAGCTGAGAAGCCCGCACAGATTGATGTGTTGAGGAAATGCCTTGTGAAGCTGGCTTGCACATTCCACATCTTCCTTACCTCCCAAAAAAACAAGGGGATGTTTCGACAAGCGACAAATTTCCTTCAGTTTGTTGAGAGGAATTTTTTTGGTGTAATACGAGCCCCCGATTACCAAAGCCATATAGGAATCCGGCAGAACCCTGTTATCCGGCAAAAGTTGCTGATTTTCCGGAATAAAATAGTCAAGCCCTTTGCCATCGTTTTGCACTCCGAGTTCCCTTACCGCTTCAAAATACCTTTCCACGATGTGTTGCTGTGGCAGCAAAGAAACTCGTTTGGTAAGAACGGTGGCCAGCTTCAGTACATTTAATTTGCGGAAACTGTAACTTTTTACTTTCAGGTAGTTCTTTAATCGAAAACTCCTGAGGTTGTTGTGAAGATCGATCACCACATCAAAACCTTCCTGTTTAAGCTCCGGGTAAATTTCTTTTATGTCCGATTCAAATGTATGAAGTTTGGTTATGTAAGGATTCTGCTCCAAAATTCCCCGGAAGACCTTCTTGCATACAAAATGAACCTCTGTGTTGGTGAGTTGCTCTTTGCAGGCTCTGATTACAGGCGTGGTCAGCACAATGTCTCCAATGGAGCTGAAGCGAAGAATAAGAAGTTTTTGTGCCACAGTTCGAAAATAGGGAAACTATTTTACTTTTCTTTCCTGAAGTTTCCTTAAGTAAGTGTTCAGAAAAATGGCCGCCAGGATAATCCCTACACCCAGGTAGAAGCTGGGCTGCACCTCCTGATTTTCCTTATAAAATAAAATAGCCCAGATGATGCCATACACCGTTTCGAGATTTACGGTGAGCACAATGGTGTACGGGGAAATGTATTTGGATAAATTCACTGAGCTGATAAACGGAAATACGGTGCATACCAAACTCAGTAAAGTCAGGCCAATAATCGAATCCTGATCCAGCACAAAAAAGGAAAGGTTCATATCCCCATTCAGGATGATAAAAACCGTTAAGCCCAGTAAAGCCGCACTTAATTCATAAAAACTAATGATGCCCGAACGCAATCGTTTCACAAACATACTATTGAACACGCTGAACAAGGCGGAGGTGAAGGCAGCCAGCATGCCCAGCAAAATGCCCAGCCAATACTGGGTTTCAATGGAGAAAATCAAAGCGATGGCTCCAATGATGATCATACCAATGAGCACTTCATAGGCACGGATTTTTCTTTTCAGGAAAAACGGTTCAATGAAGGAGCTGAACAAAGTGCCGGTGCTGAAGGCTACCATGGTCACCGAAATGTTTGACACCTTAATGGCCCCGTAAAAGGCCAGCCAGTGCACCATAATAATGAGTCCGGTGCCGGCCAGTTGCAACAGGTCTTTACGGGCGATGGCAAACCGGTGTTTGGTAAATAGCAAATAAAAATACATCACCACTATGGTGATAAGAATCCGAAACCAAACCAATTGCCAGGTGGAGGCGGTAATGTACCGACCCAGTACCGGTGAGAAACCCCAGATAAACACCAAAAGATGCAGGAGCAGAATGTGTTTATTTATACCTTTGAACACAGCTTAAAATTGGCTGCAAAGTTAAAGGAATGGGTATCATTAACAAGTGTATTTACTTTGATAACAACGCCAGCACGCGAACCGACCCCGCTGTGCTTGAAGCCATGTTGCCTTATTTCAGCGAACATTACGGGAATGCCTCCAGTCGATTACACCCACATGGTTGGATAGCGAAAGCTGCAGTGGAGAAGGGCATTGCGCAGCTTGCCAACCTGATCCATTGTGCTGAAGACGAATTAATCATTACTTCAGGTGCCACTGAGGCGGTTAACCTGGCTCTTGCAGGTCTTTTTGAAACATACAAAGGGAAGGGGAATCACATCATTACCGTAAAAACCGAACATAAAGCGGTGCTGGATACCTGCGAAGCCCTGAAAAAAAAAGGTGCTGATATTTCGTATTTGGACGTGAATCCTGAAGGCCTCATTGATTTGGATGAATTAAAAAAAGAAATAAAATCCACTACGATTCTGGTTTCTGTTATGGCAGCGAACAACGAAACCGGGGTAATTCAGGATCTTGAAAAGATAGCTGAACTGTGCAATGAAAAGAGCCTTATTTTTTTTAGTGATGCTACGCAATACATCGGTAAAATGCGCTGTGATGTGGCGGACATTGGGATACAAGCCATGGCCATGAGTGCTCACAAATTTTACGGACCAAAAGGCGTGGGTGCCTTGTACATTTCGAGGAAACAACCCAGGTTAAATTTGGTGCCTCAAATTTATGGTGGTGGTCATCAAAACGGATTTCGATCCGGTACACTCAATGTTCCCGGAATTGTAGGTATGGGAAAAGCTGCTGAATTGGCCGGCAATGTGTATTGGGAAGAAAGTGCCAGGGTATCGGCCTTGCGTGCCGGTTTCGAACATCAATTACTGGATATTGATGGATTAAGAATCAATGGAAGTACCCGACACCGTTTGAACAATACCAGCAATCTTTTATTTCCATCAGGAATGGATCTTAGCGGGCTCTTTCACCGCTTTGCTTTTTCCAGCGGATCGGCCTGCAGCAGCGCAAGCACCGAACCTTCACATGTATTAAAAACCATGGGTTTGGAAGATAATGAGATTAAAAATTCTTACCGCTTTTCCTTCGGCAGGTTTAATACGGCGGAAGAAAGGGACGCCCTGGCGCAGGCGCTTCTGCAATTACATAAAACAGTCCATACATAGGAATGAGCTCATCTCCCTGCTTCACCTTTCGCTTTTTTATTCCATTGTTTGTGGTGATGCTTTCCTGCTCCAATGGTTCTGAAGTTCCGAAACAAAATCCGGTTTCAACTGAACCCTTTGTTCTTGTTTTAGGTAACATTCAGGATGCCGGTTCTCCTCAGGCCGCCTGTTCAAAAGAATGTTGCAGAAAATTGTTTGAAACTCCTGACCCCAGCCGGAAAGTAGTGAGTCTGGGTTTGATTGATCCCGCATCCGGTGCCCGATATTTGTTTGAGGCAGGTCCTGATTTCAAAGAGCAGTTGCAGGAACTGAACCAACAAACAGGGATGCCAAAATCATCACCCTGGCCCGATGGTATTTTTATCACCCATGCCCATACAGGGCACTACACGGGTTTGTTACACCTTGGTAAGGAAAGTATGAACGCCAAAAACTGTGAGGTATATGTTTTGCCCCGTATGCAGCGGTTTTTGGAACAGAACGCCCCCTGGTCGCAATTGTGCACTTTGGGCAACATCCAACTTCGCCCACTGAAATCAGACAGTTCCCAACAACTGAGTGCGCGACTTTCGGTTAAGGCGCTGCAGGTTCCTCACCGGGATGAATTTTCTGAAACGGCGGGTTTTCTCATCCAGGGTCCGAACAAATCCCTGTTGTTTATCCCCGACATTGACAAATGGGAAAAATGGCAGACAGATATTATTGAATTGATTAAAACCGTGGATTACGCATTGCTGGATGGCACCTTTTATTCTGCAGCTGAAATTAAAAACAGAACGCTATCTGAAATTCCTCATCCCCTGGTGACCGAAAGCCTGCAGTTGTTTCAAAGTTTAAGCAGAGGGGATAAACAGAAAGTTCATTTTATACATTTCAACCACACGAATCCGTTGCTGGACAGCACTTCTGAAGAGCAGACAACTCTGCAAAAGCAGGGGTTTCAAATTGCGAAGTACAAACAAAGGTTCACCTTGTAGGCTCTTTTCGCGCTTTATTGATTTACTTCCTTTTTTCCTTTTTCAGAAAACCGATAAATTCCACCAATTGTTTTGCGCCCTTGTCCACTTGTGAAAGCGGAGAATAAAAAGGAGCCCCGCTTCGTAATTTGGTAACAGGAAGTTTAAACTCCGTTCTTTTTTTAATTCACCATTAAACCCAAGCGTTATGAAAACGATCAACAGCAGTCTGTTTCAGCGCCAATCCTTTATTTTGGCGCAATGCAAATTTCTTGCCCTGCTTACTGTCTTCCTGTTCTTAATAAAGCCTCTTGCCGCTCAAACTAAAAATCAAGGTTGTATAAAAGTTTTGCTGGTTGACAAATCAACACAGGAAGCCATCCCTTTTGCGAATGTTGTCGTTTATTTGAAAGGGGTACAAAAAGGTGTTGCTACCACCAACATCGATGGAGAAGCCATTATTAAAGCCTTGGCTCCCGGAAAATACAAAGTCAAAGGTGTGTATGTTGGTTACCAGGTTACGGAAATAAAAGACGTGGTAGTAGATAGCGGAAAAACCGCCTACGTTAAGTTATCCTTAAACGCAAGCGAAGGTATCAGTTTACAGGAAGTAGAAGTAGTGACTTACATGGTGCCTTTAATTGAACCTGATACCAAAAGCGGGCAAACAGTAACCCGGGAAGACTACCAGAATTTAGCAACAAAAGATATCAATAGTGTAGCTGCTACAAGCGGAAGAATTCACAAATTGAGAGGAGGCAGAGCAAAGGCGGAAGAAAGACTCGTGGAAGAATACAGATATCCCGGGGAACAATATGAATCCAGCCCGGAAAACACCTTCAAAAAATGCAAAAAGGATCCGCTTTCCACCTTTTCCTCCGATGTAGATGTGGCCTCTTATGCCAATATTCGCCGTATGTTGAGCGAGGGGCAATTGCCTCCCAAAGAAGCTGTAAGGATTGAAGAGATGGTTAATTATTTCCGCTACCAATACCCTGCTCCCGAAAACCAGGATGCCTTTTCCATTCACAGCGAAATCTCTACCTGTCCCTGGAACACCAAACATCGCCTCCTGCAAATTGGTGTGCAGGGACGTTCTGTAGAGTTTTCAAACACACAGGCCAATCACCTTACTTTTTTAATTGATGTCTCCGGTTCCATGCAAAGTCCTGATAAACTGCCTTTGCTGAAAGATGGATTATCTCTGCTGGTGAAACAACTGCGGGAGAACGATAAAGTAGCCATAGTAGTGTATGCCGGAAACGCGGGACTGGTGCTGCCATCCACCGGAGGCGATCAAAAAGAAAAAATACTGGGAGCCATCGCCCAGCTCGAAGCCGGGGGCAGCACAGCCGGAGGCCAGGGCATTGAACTGGCTTATACCATTGCAAAAGAAAACTATTCCAAACGCGCCAACAACCGGGTGATCCTGGCTACGGATGGAGATTTTAATGTAGGTATCAGCGACGATGCTTCTCTGGTAAAACTGATTGAAGAAAAACGCGAACAAGGTATCTTTTTAACTGTTCTCGGTTTTGGAACCGGTAATTATCAGGATGCCAAAATGGAAAAACTGGCCGATAAAGGCAATGGCAATTATGCCTACGTGGATAACCTGCTGGAAGCTAAAAAAGTTTTGGTGAAAGAAATTGGAGGCACTTTAATCACTATTGCCAAGGATGTAAAAATTCAGATTGAATTTAATCCCAAACATGTAAAATCATATCGTTTGATTGGTTACGACAATCGCATGCTGGCACACGAAGATTTTAAAAACGATAAAAAAGACGCGGGTGATGTGGGTTCAGGACATTCAGTGACCGCTTTGTACGAAATTGTTCCGGCCAACAACAAGGAGGATGAAGATGAGGTGGACGATTACAAATATCAAAACAACCAGAACTCAAGCGCTGCCGAAAGCAATGAAATTTGTACCGTTAAACTGCGTTACAAAGAACCTAAGGAATCGGTGAGCAAGGAAATAAGCCAGGTAGTTAAAGATGAAAACCAAAGTTTTGAAAACAGTAGTGAAAATTTCAGGTTCTGCGCAGCGGTAGCTCAGTTTGGCCTGATATTGCGTCAATCGGAATTTAAAGGTGAGGCGAAGTACAGCGATATTATTCAGGTAGCCAAAAGCGCCAAAGGAAAAGATGAGGACGGCTACAGAGCCGAGTTCATAAGAATGTGCGAAATGGCTGATGCGCTGGCGAGCAGGTAGTAGTTATAGTATTATAAAAACCACATCCATTGATGTGGTTTTTTTATGTTCCGTATAAGAGTAAACTTTTATTGTGTCGCCGCACTTAAATTGATTTATTAAAATCATTCAAACCCATTTTCTACCACTGCCCTCTTTGTATAACCTCAAATCCACTTTTTCTATGAATTACTAAAAAGAAGCTTACTTTCATTTGAAAATTCAATCGCATGAGAACCTTTAAACAATTTGGCAGCCTGATATTTGCATTCGTGTTTATGGCTTGCAGTTCACCAAAAAACGAAACTGCCGGCGCAAAAGAAGTAAAACTCGATAGTTTGTTGAGCCAATACCAGGAAGAACGTCTGAAACTGTTTCCCCTGGAGGCTACCTCAGCAGGAGACATGCGTTACAACCACCTATTGCCCAATTCCCTCAGCCAGGCCTACAGGCAAGAACTGCATGATTTTTTTACCCGATACCGTAGTGCTTTATTGAACTACAATCGAAGCGCACTTTCGGAAAACGATCAAATGAGTTACGATATTCTGCTTTGGGAATGCGATATAGCATTGGAAGGCGAAAAGTTTAAATCTCATCTCCTGCCTCTCAATCAATTCTGGTCATTGCCGCTCACCATCGGGCAACTGGCTTCCGGCAGCAGCATGCAACCTTTTGCTACTGTCAAAGATTATGAGGCCTGGCTCTTGCGTTTAGAGGCTTACACCGCCTGGTGCGACACCGCCATTGCCAACATGCGAATTGGCATAAAAGAAGGGTATACCTTGCCCAAAAGCCTTTGTGAAAAAACTATTCCGCAGTACGCTGATCTGGCAGTGGGACCGGTGGAGGAGCATTTGTTTTATACACCCATTAAAAATTTACCGGCTTCGTTTTCTGAAGTGGACAAGGCACGATTAAGCAAAGCTTACAAAACGGCAATAACAACAAAAATTATTCCTATTCACAAAAAACTAAAGGACTTTCTCGAAACCGAGTATTTATCGGCTTGCAGAACAAGTTCAGGCATTGATGCGATTCCGGAAGGCAAGGCTTATTATACTTATCTTATCAAGCTTTACACCACTACTACAAGTTCTGCAGAAGAGATTTTTGAATTGGGAAAAACGGAAGTGGAACGCATCAGCAAGGAAATGCTGGCCATTAAAAATCAATTGGGTTTTAAAGGCGACCTGAATGCCTTTTTTGAGCATCTGCGCAGCAAAAAAGAATTGTTGCCATTCACAAAACCGGAGCAGGTGATTGACAATTTTAAAGCCATACACGAACGCATGAAACCAAATTTAAACAAACTGTTTAAAAACAGTCCTAAAACAGCCTTTGAAGTAAAACGCACCGAAGCCTTCCGAGAAAAAAGTGCCAGTGCTGAATACAGTGCGGGTTCATTTGACGGAACACGTCCCGGCGTATTTTATGTGCCCATCCCCGATGTAAAAACTTACAATGTGTTATCGGATGAGGATCTGTTTTTGCACGAGGCCATTCCGGGGCATCATTACCAAATTTCATTGCAGCAGGAAAACACTACCCTACCGGAGTTCAGGCGGGTGTTGGGGTATAGCGCCTATGCCGAAGGCTGGGCTTTATACGCGGAATCATTGGGCAAAGAGCTGGGTTTGTATACTGATCCTTATCAATATTTAGGTATGCTCAGCGCCGAGATGCACCGATCCATACGTTTGGTAGTAGATGCCGGCATGCATACCCAGGGCTGGACCAGAGAACAAGCCATACAGTATTCAAAAGAACACGAAGCGGAAACCGAGGCCGGCATCATAGCGGAAGTAGAACGTTACATGGCCATTCCGGGTCAGGCGCTCTCTTATAAAATCGGGCAGTTAAAAATAAAAGAGCTGCGCGCGCTTGCCGAAAAAGAACTGGGCAGCAAATTTGATATTGCCGAATTTCACGACCAATTGCTGAATGCAGGAAGTGTACCCTTAAAGGTGCTGGAAGAGAAAATTGTGAAGTGGGTGGAATCCATAAAAAAGGGATAAGCCCACTGAACTCTATTTTCAAAAAGCTTTCCTTAACTATTGGACAAATAATCGATTGTGCCTGGCCTTGTTTGAGGATAAGGTTTTTTTCGTATATTTAGTTATGAGAGTTTCTCTGCATGCTTCAATTGTTTTTGTTGCTCTTGGTTTGACTTATTCTTCCTGCACCAAAGACAAAGGTGTCAAAAGTCCTACAGTAAGTGCCAGAGTAAATTCAGCTCAATGTTTCCCCTATGACTCCTGTGTTGTTCGTTTTTCACTGGAAACAAAAGGCACAACTTCTCCCATTCAGGTTACCTGGATAGAGCCAAGTGTTTTAAGCGGTACCAGCGACCTGAGTATTTTGCTTGACCCCGATCAAAAATTAAAGGCTCGTGTGCAAGATGCAAAATCCAATTTGATTTTTCTTGACACCGTATTCCGTAAAGCCAACTTTGATTCGTTGGTGTTTGATTATCGTTTACCGGTTCTGGGCAAATACAAGGGCCTTTTGCGTTACAAGAGCGCGGAGTTTGATGGTGTGAACTGGTTTTTCGTCTATAGCGCGTTCGTACCTTCTGAAATCGAGATATCAGTAAATACTAATTTTACTTGTTTAAATATTAGCGGTTTCGGACCGAACTCCCCAATGACATACAATTTCCATAAATCCCTATTTTTCGGGCATCGCACCACAGGCTTTTTCGAAAACGATAGTGTGTTCATCACATACCAACCCGCTCTGGGCCCATCCTGGAATATTTTCAAGGGGAAACGTAGCGATTAAGTTGGTGACAAAAAAGTTACACTGCTAATGCAATTCCGTTTATTCAACTGTTGTCCGTTTGAATTATGCTCAAATTTAAAGGAGTTTACCAGAGGACAGCAATTTTATGGAGCGCTGGGTCGGCCATTGCAGCAGGCAGGTTTTGGGATTCGAGAATTGGTTGGGGCTTAGGCCCCCTAAAGCCGAGCCGGAAGTACATTTGCAATGCTCGCTTCATAGGCGCCGATCCGGAGTCGGTGACCTATAGTCAACACGCAAAATCGGGATTGCAAACATCACACATCCCTCGCCAATCTGAATTCAAGGGCGAAGCCAAATAAACAGGAGCCTTTCATCTAGCAAAAGCGGCCAAAGGTAAGGATGAAGATGCTTATAAGGCTGAATTCATTCGTTAGATTGAAATGGCCAATGCTTTCGCCGGCTGATGAAAATACTTCCTTCAAAAATCAAAACGCTTTAAATGGTGGTTTTGGTTTTTTGAAAGATCATTACAAATTCGAAGAATAAATCCAGGAGTAACGATAAGAAGTCATTATCGGCTTGGAAGGTATTGTGAATTTTTGTATATTCATGTAATGAAGTTGCATCTGACTTTTCCAATTGTTTGTATTGTCATAAGCCTTGCTTATTCTTCCTGCACTAAAGATAAAGGTCCCAATCCAATAACAACACCTGCACCTGCGATTGCTTCGGTTAGTGCCAAAGTAAATTCTGCCGTCTGTTTCCCCTTTGATTCCTGTGTTATTCGTTTTTCACTGGACATCAAAGGCATGACGCCTCCGATTCAGGTCACCTGGATGGAACCAAGTGTTTTGAATGGGACCAGCGACCTGAGTATTTTGCTTGAGACTGATCAAAAATTAATGGCTCGTTTGCAGGATGCGCAATCCAATTCGGTTTTGCTTGACACCGTGTTACGCAAGGCCAACTTTGATTCTTTGGTGTACGATTATCGTTTGCCGGTTCTAGGCAAATACAAGGGCCTTTCCGGTTCCAGCCAAATGTATTTTGATGGGGTGAACTGGGTACACATCTATGGCCCGTCTGTCCCTGCTGAACTTGAAATAATAAAAGATGCAAATTTTAAAGCCATCAAATTGAAGGGGTTTGGCATTGATCTTCCCATGTGGTATAATTTTAATAGTTCTACATTTATAGGATATCACACCAACGGAAAATTCAGTATGGACAGCGTATTCATTAGTTACCAACCCGGCCTGGGTCCTTCCTGGGAAGGTTTTAGAGGAAAGCATGTAGATTGAGTTGGTGACGAACAATTTTCCCTTTTAATGCAATTCAGTTTATTCCCGTGTGGTTCGTTTGAATAATGGTTAGCTATTAGGGGAGCTTACACCAGGACTTGGTATCCTTGAAAGTTTGCCGCTTTTCGATAGGTTCCATTTAAAGGGATTAAGACCCTTCGCTTTGCTGCGGGTCTTGATCCCCTGCTAACCCATAGTCATCATGCAAAAGCCAGGGCTCTGCCCTGGCTTTTTGTTTCGCGCCTCCTCTCAGGAAAGCGGAGCTTTCCCCGCGTCGGCGCAAAACAAAAAGGCCAACCCTGTGGGTTGGCCTTTTGCATGTATTTGCGGTGAAGGGGGGATTCGAACCCCCGGTACGGCTTAACACCGTACGTCGGTTTAGCAAACCGGTGATTTCAGCCACTCATCCACTTCACCAATATTCTTTTAGGCCAAAGTAAGACATTGAATACCATCCTTCTACCCAAAATTCTTCCTTTTAAGCATTAAAGTATCCTATTTTGCTAAAGGAGTGCAAATTTACTTATTTTTTGTCTCTCAAAAGAGTTTTCCGTTGATTTTTTACTCCTCTTCAAGGTAAAGTTCTATCAGTCCCTCTGGCGCCCTGTAACGAATCTCCTTTTTCTCGTGGTCAATGGCCTCTATAAAGTCCTCCACCATGGGAAGGATGATCTCTTTCCCTTCATAATTCAAGTGCAAGAGCTGCTGAGCCCCATTTTCACTTAAGTCCTTCACCTCCCCTAATACTCCTTTTAAAGCCTCGTACACCGTATAGCCAATCAACTCCTGCTCGGTTTCTGGCAGCACCAAACTTTCTTCCAGAAATACCTTTTTGTTTACCAGGGTTTTCGCTTTTTCAGGACTATCAATGCCTTCAAGGCTTAACACCAGATCGGAAGCAGCTAATTTAAAATCTTCCACAAAATACGGGGCTTTGGAACCGGCCAAGTCAACAAAGAGCACTTTAAGCTCCTCCGGCTCAAAAGAAACAGATGTTTTTAAAACCAATTGCCCTTTGGTACCGTGGCTGCGGCTAAAATATCCGGATTCAAGGAGGTTCATCAGCCCAAACACGCTTTCACAAAACTCACAAACAAAGGGTGAGGGCGCTCTACAGTACTTTTGTATTCAGGGTGAAACTGAACTCCAATAAAGAAAGGATGTGTGGGGATTTCAACGATTTCGGCCAATCCGGCATCGGGGTTGATCCCTGAAATCACCATTCCGGCCTGAGTAAATTGTTTGGTGTATTCATTGTTGAACTCGTAACGGTGACGATGTCTTTCCTGAATATCAGTGGTGTTGTAAATTTTTTTGGCAAGGGTTCCATCCTCAATTCTGCAAGGATAAGCTCCAAGGCGCATGGTGCCACCCATGTGCGAAATGTTTTTTTGCGCTTCCAGTAAATCAATTACCGGACTGTTCGTCGCAGGATTCATTTCCCTGCTGTGGGCATCTTTCAACCCCAACACGTTTCTGGCAAATTCGATAACCGCACACTGCATGCCGAGGCAAATTCCGAAAAAGGGCACTTTGTTTTCTCTGGCGTATTTAATGGCCAGTACCTTTCCTTCAATTCCACGGTTGCCAAAACCCGGGGCTACCAAAATTCCTTTGGCATTTTTCAATTTGGCGTTGATGTTTTCTTCTGTTAGACTCTCACTATGGATCCAGTCGAGTTTGACCTTGCAATCGTTCACCGCACCGGCATGAATAAAGGCTTCGGCAATGGATTTATAGGATTCTTTTAACTCAACATACTTTCCCACCAGTGCAATACATACTTCTTTTGATGGATTGTGGAGTTTATGTAAAAACTCTCTCCATTTGTCGAGTTTGGGCTCCGCGTCCGGTGTTACATTTAATTTTTGTAACACAATTTCATCGAGCTTTTCCTGCTCCATCAATAATGGCACTTCGTAAATGGTCGGGGCGTCTAAAGCTTCAATCACCGCGTCGTTGGACACATTGCAAAATAAGGCGATTTTTTTACGAATGTCGCGACTAATGGCGTATTCTGAACGGCACACCAGCACATCGGGTTGTACTCCATATTCGAGCAGTAATTTTACCGAGTGTTGTGTAGGTTTTGTTTTTAACTCGCCCGAAGTGGCCAGATACGGCAACAAGGTTAAATGCACCACCGCGCAATCCTGCCCCATTTCCCATTTGAGCTGACGCACGGCCTCAATGTATGGCAGCGACTCAATATCGCCCACCGTACCACCAATTTCAGTGATCACAAACTGGTATTGTCCGGTTTTACCAAGCAGTTTAATCCGGTTTTTAATTTCATCGGTGATGTGCGGAATCACCTGCACGGTTTTTCCTAAAAACTCTCCTTTTCTTTCTTTTTCAATCACCGAAAGGTAAATGCGACCGGTAGTCACATTGTTGGCCTGTGATGTGCTCACATTCAAAAACCTCTCGTAATGCCCCAAATCCAGGTCGGTTTCGGCACCATCATCGGTAACGTAACATTCTCCATGCTCGTATGGATTGAGTGTGCCCGGATCGATGTTGATGTAAGGATCGAGTTTTTGAATGGTTACGGTATACCCTCTGGATTGCAACAATTTGGCTAAAGAAGCCGCTAAAATTCCCTTCCCCAGAGACGAGGTTACCCCACCGGTAACAAATATATATTTGGTTTTGCCTTGCATAACAGTTTAAAAAACTGTGAGTAAAAGTACAGAAAAAATGAGACCCGGAAAGGATAAGAAATCCCAATACAGGCTTAGAAGGTGGATAAAATGAGCAAAATCAGGCTCCGGCCGCGAAAAATTCCTTGACCTTCCTGGCAACAAAATCAATTTGTTCGTTTTTTAATCCCGGATACAATGGCAAACTTAAACAGGTTTGGGCCATTTTTTCGGCCAGTGGGAAACTTCCTTTTTTGTAATTCAGTTCCTTGTAAGCTTCCTGAAGATGCGGAGGCACCGGATAATGAATGAGGGTGCCAATTCCGTTTTCCGTTAAAAATTGCTGAAGGGCATCCCGCTTAGCCGTTCTGATCACGTAAAGATGATACACATGGGTGCAATTGGCGCTCACCATTGGCAATTGAACATCACCAACGCCACTCAACAACTGATTGTATTTTCCTGCCATCTCCACCCTTTCAGCATTCCAATGGTTGAGGTGTTTTAGTTTCACATCCAGAATGGCGGCCTGCAACTCATCCAGCCTAGAATTGATACCCTTTACTTCGTTGTAGTATTTTTTTTGCGAGCCGTAATTTCGAATCACCATGGCTTTTTGATACAAGTCTTCCGAATTGGTGGTAATGGCTCCGGCGTCACCAAGCGCGCCGAGATTTTTTCCAGGATAAAAACTGGTTCCGTTGATATCGCCAAAACTGCCGCTTAATTTATTATTGCATCTTGATCCTTGAGATTGGGCATTGTCTTCAACCACCAACAACTTGTGTTTTTTGGCAATGGCCATGATTTTGTCCATTTCGCAACATTGTCCGTACAAATGCACAGGCATGATGGCTTTGGTTTTTGAAGTTATGGCCGCTTCAATAGCTTCAGGATTTATATTGAACGTGGTTTCAACAGGTTCTACCGGTACCGGAGTGGCGCCTACATAAGATACCGCCAGCCAGGAGGCGATGTAAGTATTGGAAGGCACAATTACCTCGTCGCCTGAACCAATGTTTAATGCTTTCAGTGAAATAATCAGCGCGTCCAAACCATTGGCCACGCCAATGCTGAATTTTGTTTTGGAATAGGCCGCGTAATTGGCTTCAAATTGTTTTAGCTCATTGCCCATGATGTACCAATGGCTATCGTAAACTTTTCTGAAGGCTTTGGTAATTTCGGCCTTCAGCGGATCGTGCATGCCATGGAAAGAAAGAAAGGGAATGTTCATGGGTTATGGTTTTTGGCTTTCAACAAATATTTTTTGTTTTTCAAGTTCTTCAAAAGTAGTGCGTTTTCCCTTGTAAAAACAAATCACAAAAGCCTCTTTTTCTCCGGCCTTCACTACCTTTTTGTTGACACTAAATGCCGCCTTTAATGTTTTAAAACTTCCTCCAATGGTTAAACGTGTATAACCGTCGCTGGAATTAAGCCTTTCAATTTTGCCTATTTTATAAAGATTGGGGTAGGCATAATTTTTTCCACTTTTTAAAGCCGCGAACTGCACCTTAAATTCCAATCCCGGGGCGCTGATATCCCCGTATTTTTCAGCATAAAGCATGGTTTTTTCCTGAAACTTGGTATTGGGCACAAACGCGTCCTTCACCGTATTTTCAGAAGAGGCTTTCACCACGGCTCCCGTTGCAGCCGCCCCAGCAACAACAACCGGTAAAACGGATCCGGTGTTTAATGAGGAAGCGGTAGATGAATTGACTGCCATAGTGGTTTCTTTAACCGCAAGGGGCAGAGTTTCGGTAGTTTTAGTTCCGGCAATTGGCATTGGCGTTTCGGCCACTTCCTGCGTTTTTGTGACTGCCAATATCACCGGACTTGCTGCCATCGAGGTAAGATTCATCATCACAAAACTTTCGTTGTAGGATTGCACCGAGCTAAGGTCCACAAGCAAATCTCTCTTTGCTTTATCTTTAGCGTTGAATTCCAAGCTATACTTCTGCCCCACCGGCAGAGAAACCAGAAAATTTCCACTTCCGTGTATGGTTTGAACGCTTCCGATTTCGTTTCCATTACCCGCGTTTCGGATGGTGATGAGGGCATCAACAGCCCCGCTGGAATCGCGTACAGTGCCCTTTACCAATTGCACGGCCTTCACCGGGTTGGTAAATTTTGGTTCCACCTTGTATATGTCTTTTAAACCCACCCCGCCTTTCCTTCCGCTGCTGTAATAACCTGTGGTTCCATTGGCAGCTAAAACAAAATAAATATCATCGTCGGTTGAGTTAATCGGACAGCCCAGATTTTCGGAGTACCCAAAGGTGGAGTCGGCAGGATTTAGCGTGTTTCTGAAGATATCATAACCTCCCATGCTGGTTCTTCCCTTGGAACTAAAAAAGAAACTTTGTCCATCGGCATGCATAAACGGCGCATCCTCATCAAAACGGGTGTTTATGGAATCCCCCAGATTGGAAATATTGCCCCATGAGGAATCCGGCATCATTTCGGCCTTGTAAAGGTCGCGACCGCCAAAACCCCCTACCCTTTCGCTGCTGAAATACAGGGTGCGTCCGTCAGGCGAAAGCGAACAATGCCCATCCCAGGAATAGGAATTGAGGCCTTTCATTTTTTTGGGTTTGGTGTAATTTACCCCGTTGAATTCGCTGGTGTAAATGTCGCCATGCCCATCGTCCAGATCCTGATACATAAACAGCACCCGCCCGTCGTTACTCAGGGAAATGGCGGCATCGGGCAGGTTAGTGTTTAAACTGTCGATGGCATGTGCTTTTTGGAATTCACCGTTTTGTTTTACGGAATAATAAAGGTCTTCCATGTAAAAGCCCTTGGGGTCAGGTTGCAGGTATTCGTTTTGCCTTCCGCCAATGCTGTTTTCGCCATTGTAGGTATAAACGAGAAGGGAATCGTCGGCAGTAATGGTTGGTACGTACTCATCGCCGGGGCTGTTAATGGCGGTACCGAGGTTGTAAATTTTTGCCTGGGTAGGGTTAGCCGTATAATAGCGGGCGTATTCGATGTTTTTCTTTAAGGCGTCGGCCCTGCGCTTGTCCTGAAGGGAGATGCGTTTGGTGGCCATAAATTTTGCCAGGTATTCCTCAGCTTCATCGAATCTCAAATTGAACAAAGCGGCAAGAGCGATATCAAATTTGAGTTCATTGATGTCGTTGTATTTTGGATACAATTCCGTTAAAATCAGGTAGGCTTCTTCGTGTTTATCCGAACGATAAAGGGCGCAGCGGGCAAAGGAATACTTAATGAACTCCTCTTTGGGGTGATTTTTGAGTATACCTTCGAAGAGGGGGCACGCCTGTTCGTAGAGTTTGTCATCGTACAGGGTTAAGGCATGGTCAAGAGAATCCACTTCAGACTTTCTCCATTTGCGCACATTGGTGATTTGGGCGGAGCCAGTAACAAAGCTTAAAACAAGTAAGAAAACTATAACATTGATTCGTTGCATTGAGTATTGTCTCTTGAATAAAAACTAATAACAATTAGAAGAATACATTCGAATCAGTATTATGAATTGCATGGCAAATTGGCGTATAAACTTAATAAATTCTTTGTTATTCAAAATGGATAAATATAGGGTTAATAATTAAATTTGTTCGAAGGATAGCCTTACTTTAATTCTATTAAAAATAGCCTTCAATCTTATATAGGTGAATATTAACTTCTTTTCTAATGGGTTATTCATAATTGCTTTCTTTTTACTTGCAATTTCGATACTATCCTTTTGTTTTAAGAGAATAAATCTAAGTCTGGTACTTTTATTTTTAGGATCTTTATTTTTGGGCCTTTTCGTTGCACAACTCGACCCCTTTATTAATATTTGGGATGAACGTTTTCACGCATTAGTCGCAAAAAATCTCCTCGTTGACCCGCTTAGACCAGTTTTAATACCCAGTCCTTTATTTGGAGTTCCTAATTATGCCTGGAACTATTGTGAAATTTGGTTACATAAACAACCCCTATTCTTATGGCAAATTGCTTTAAGTATTAAATTATTTGGCTTGAATGAAATGGCAATTCGAATACCATCCGTACTTATGCACGCTATATTGGTAATCTGCATTTATAGAGTAGGTAGGCTAATCTCAAATTACAGGGTAGGATATTACGCGGCTTTGTTTTTTACTTGTGCTTATTTTCCACTCGAATTTTTGACAGGATTTTACGCAACTGATCATAACGACAATGCATTTCTGTTTTATTCGTTTGTAAGTCTGTGGTTACTTTTTGAATATTATCATACCAAAAAAAGTTACTTTATCTTCTTAATTGCCTTAACTGCAGGTGGAGCAGTACTTTGCAAATGGCTTACCGGCCTTTTGGTTTATGGTGTTTGGCTTTTAACCATATTATTATCTGAGAAGAAGACTGACTACAAAAACGAACTTCAAAAATTTTTGTCCTCACTAGTTTTGTGCCTATTAATATTCTTGCCATGGCAATTCTTCACATTAATAAACTTTCCTAAAGAATTTCAATATACTATGTCTTTCAACGAGAAACACATATTCGAAGCGTTAGAAGGACATGGAGGAAATTCCTTTTTCTATTACGAAGCTCTTTATGAACAATTCGGTGAAGGCCTATTGATTCCGCCTTTTATCTTGTTATGTTTTGTGTTTATGCTGACTCGTGTAAAAAACATAAAACACAAATATATACTTCTGGTCCCGGTTGTGGCTACCTCCATTTTCTTTACAATTGTTAAAACCAAAATGCTTGGTTATACCTTTCTATACCTTCCGATTTTTATTCTCGGATTTGCGTTTTTGTTTGATTTGATCGTTGAAAAAATAGCAAAGTCTATCCCAAGTAAATTTCAAATTAATAAACTGGTGATTATTCCATTGTTAATTTCAGTTACGATGCTCTTTTTTAATTCTGATAAACTTAACAAACATCACAGCAACAGAGAATACGGAAGGTTCGTTTCCAGATTCTATTATATCAAGGAAAAACAGTTGTATTTGAATATTAAAAATAGTTTTGGTTCAAAAAAATGTCTACTATTCAATTGCTCTATATTTCCAGCAAGCGAGATTCTGGCAACCTTTTATACTGATTACCCCTCGTTTAGTTATATCTTAAGTAAAGAGCAAATTAAATTAGCAAAGGATTTAGAATATAATTTAATAGCGATAGATAACGGCAAATTGCCCAAACACATAATTGATGACTTAAAAATTGTGAAAGTAAGACTCTAGTCCTCTGTGAATGTTTAATAGCTGAACGGGCTTGAAATCAACCAAAAATGAAATGATGCAAGCTGAGCTAAAAACAATAATATATAAATGGTAATATTTGCTACGGCTTTATTTTTAGATAATAGTTCACCAAAAATGATGGAAAAAACAAATATTACTGAAATAAACCTTGGGGATGTGATCGAGTTTGCAGTTAGTGGGAGTAATAAACTAATCCATATAAAACTTATATAACTCAAAGGCATTTTCTTTAAGTAGATAGTTGAAATTATCATAAAGCCAATCAGGTAAGCCGAATTAAAATAGTCCATCCAGTTTGAGCTCCTGAAAATAGGCACCCATGGCCATACTGTTTCTCTGCACCATCCAGCCTGGGCTGTTTTATATGCAAAAAAATCTCCTGTCATCCATCCTAAATAAACGCAGTACATAATAAAAAACAGTACAGGAATCACAAAAAACATAAGTGATAAAGGTCTCTTGAGAGTAATTTTAAACCATTCCGTTACCTTATTTCCATGGTTTTTTTCGAGGTAATAAATAAATAAGGGTATAAGCATAAAAAGACCATTTGGCCTGACAAGCACAAGAAGAATTGCTAAAACTGAAAACAATTTCATTTTTTTAAGCTCAATGGAATAAAATGAAGCTATTAGAAGAAACAGGAACAGTGATTCTGTATAAAAAACTGAAAAATAGTAGTGAAATGGTAATAAAATAAGCAAAAGGCTTGAATGAAAAGCCATTTGTTCGTTGCCGCTTACTTTACGTGTGAATTTAAAAAAAATTAAAAAAAGAGCTATTGAAAAAATGATTGAATAAACAAAAGCAATGGTATTAAAAGTCAAACCAGTCACTTTAATTGTCAATCCAACAATCAAAGGATATAGAGGAAAAAAAGCGTAATAGGATTGTTCTATATTGCCTTCCTCACATTTTCCTAATTGATCAGGTGTAATTTTTTGATGTCCATTGACAGCTATTGTTTCATACCAATAACTATCGTTGTTTTTAAATACGGAAATATTGAAGTCTTTACCTGAAGAATACGCAAAAAGCAAATACAGCAACTTAACAATTATCGCAGTTATTACAATTAGAAATTCTTTTTTCATTGAATTAACACCTTCTTTATTTCTGAGTTATAATCCGGATAATTAAACTTGAATATATAAAGGCCATTAAAAAAAAGTTGCCTATCCATTTCTAACTTATCATTAATCACATTGACCTTTCTTACAGTATTTCCGTCCAGGCTAATAATTTCAATACTAACTGGCAAACGCATTGGATCGAGTTCGATCTGAATCAAGGTCTCGGTAACGGTAATTAAACACAAATTGCTTTTAAAAGAAGGTTTTGGTAAACCAACAATGGATACATAGTTAAAGATTGAGCTATCGAGTTTTATTACGAATATATCCAATCCTAAACTATTATAACTCCGTGTTGAACCCACGCATATAAATCCACCATCTCTGGTACCCTCATGTGAATAAAAATGCTCATCTTCCGTTCCTCCAAATTCATTCACTATCGCTGGATAAAAGTCGTTCCAAAAATTTGAAAAAATACTGCCTTGCGTTCGAAAACCAGCCTTATCAAAATCGCGAAGAGTTGAGACTCTTTGGCTTCCATAAATTGATTTTGTTACACTTTTCCAACTTTCATCATCATTATAGGTAAAGGAATTGCCCTCCCACAAAAACGAACTACCTGTTGAATTCATTAACCCTCTATAGGATTGAGTAAAAGGTAAATCCGTATAGGTTTCAGCGCCAACTAATATGTAATCACCACTGGGGAATTGAACTAAATCATTCAATAAGCTTTTGCCTTGATTACCATAGGACTTGGTAAACAGGGTGTCTCCATTTAAATCAAGTTTTAAAAAATAAAAATCTCCTAAACTGTCCTTATAACTTTCAGTGTAACCAACGGACGCCAGAAAATTATCATTTGTATTTATAATGGAACTCAATTCCTCATTTTCAACTCCACCAAAACACTTATTTAAAAGCAAATTACCTGATAAGTCATATTTTAAAAATAACCCGTCTTTTTTACCACTCCCAAAACTATAAGTGTAACCAACTACGTATATATTACCATCAGACCCTATTGTAAGATCATTTCCAAAATCCCAATCAACACCTCCAAATGATTTTTGCCATACCATATTACCATTTTTATCGGTTCTGAACAAAAACACATCGTACCCCCCCGCACCATAGGAATTGGTGTACCCTACCACAACAAATCCAGAATCGCTTAGCTGTAGAACTGACCTGCCAACCTCGATTCCAAAACCACCAATGTACTTATCCCAGATAATTTGACCCATACTATCCAGCTTCATCAAATAAACATCTGTTTGACCAAATCCTTTACTAGAAGAACTTCCAGCAATAATGTATTGGCCATCCAGCGTTTGCTTGCATGAAAATCCAATATCATCGGCATTCCCACCATAAGAGGCGTAGAAATTATGAGGTGGTTGGGCAGTTGTGAAAATTGACCAAAGGAAAGTAGTTATTATCAATGCTTTTCTCATTTCAATTTCTTGGCTAAAGTTATATAAACCCCTTGTCCCGAAGTTTTGTTTGGTAATATAAAGCCCTGCAAACTATTGCTTCCCAGCCTGAAAAACCAACCCGGGCGGTTCAGGGAAACCGAAGCTCCAAGGCTCAGCCGCATGTAACCGCCATAACCGATGTGCACGCCGAAATTAAAATTCCGATACGTATATTCCGGTTCAATGAACACATATGGTATGTAGTTGGCATTAAAAATATGCCTGAAACCAAAGGAAAAACAATACTTGTATTGTCCGAAGGGAGAAAGCGGACCAAAGTAAATTTTATTGATGATGAGCAAATTGCTGGGAATGTTCACATTAAAATTCTCACTGTAATTGTTCAGCAGGTTATTGATGATGCTGTCGCGGGTTAAATCACCCAAAGTCGTATCGCGCAAATCGTTGATGTTGCTCACACTGTAACCCTCGTAATTGTAAACCGAATCGCTGCTGTACTGCACACTTTGTTTGCGCCAGTAAATAAAACCAATGTTATTGGCGTTTACCACCAGCCGGCTTTTTTTTCCGATTACACTTTTGTATTCGGTTTCAAAATAAATGTCGGCACTGGCTCCCATGCCGTTAAAACTTCCGAATCCCCGTTTGGCTGTATCGCTCAGTGCAAGGTTAAAATCGGAGTTCCACACCACCTGGCTGCCATCGGAAGAGGTGTACAGGCTGGAATTCGCGCCGGTTCCGAGGTAAAACAATTGTTCACCTTTCAAAAACGAGACCGAAAACCCAATCTTACCCATGGAATCCACCTTGTTCATCACCCCGCCAATTTTAAACTCCTGAAACCTCAGGGCATTAAAGTTACAATTGCTGAGATCGGCCGTTTTTCCCTTATAAGCGGCATTTCCATAAAACAGCAGATTGTAAAAATCTCTGGTGAAATACCCGTTCACAATCTCCTGATTTTTCAGACCTATCACCAGATCAAATTTTTTACCGCCTTTCAGTATCGCATTTACATCGTAATTGAGGTTGATGCCGAAATTATTGTAAGCCCTTAATTTTTTTTGAGAGGCGTCCTTGGTTTCCTGATCAATGTAACCACCCCATATGAGTTTATTGATGAGCGCCGAATTCAAGGCGTTGCTGCCCGATTCGTATTCAAGATTCAGGGAAACGCTTCGGCCGTATTTGGTATAATTGATGAAGTTGGAATTGTATTGAGCGTTCAGAACCCCCGCAAAAGCCGGCAACAAACACACCAGAAAGTAGCGCATGGGTCCTTTTGATATTATTCCCTTCTTCGTACCGCTCATATCTTTCTACACCTCTACTCTGTAATTGAGTTCGGCAATGATTTTTATTTTGAATTTGTACTTTTCGTAAAGGTTAATGAGCGAGGGTCCGGGTGGCATCAGCAAATAGGTTTTAATTTCGATGGTTTTGGCTTTTTTCAGGGCCTCAATTTTGGATTCACTCACCGGAATTTTCAGGTTGGAATGCACGGCACTGGTTACGTCGTTTTGTGAATTCAAAACACCCGAAGGAATAAGGTTTTGCCCGGGTTCAAAAATGGAATCCAACAAAACCCCGTTCTCATCTTTTAAATAGGCCTGTAGCAAAGCCTGAAACGGAAATCCGTTCTCTGCTATAACATTAAAATAACCGGTGTTGACCCTATCCAGCTGTTCGGTATTTCCTACACTGATGGCTCCGCTCGATTGCAATAAAAAATAATCGGCCCTGTAACGCAAGGGAATATCCACATCAGCCCAAATTCTCAGGCCCGTGTTGTAAAAGGCAAAATCATTATACCCTGAACTGTTGGAAGGTTGTAGCGGATTTAAATTGATTTTGCCCTGATACGATAACTTGTCCGGTAAATTTGAAAGAAAGGGCACAATGTTGCTGTTTGTATTGTTGAAGTAGAGCGGTTTTACACTGGGGAAAACGGTTTGGCCGACTTTGCTTGCCCTGTTCAGATTAATGGCAGCAAGCTGAGAAGATTGCAGGGCGACCGTATTCTGGTTGCTTGTGTTGATGGACTTTATGTCGGACAAACTTGCACTGAATTCCGCTCCTATTTCATTCTGCAGGTAAAAATCCATCTTCACCTGATCGAGCATAAAATTAGAGCTGGTAAACGTTTTGCCAAGATCAATACGTGCGGTATCCGTATCAATCGTCAGGGTTTGTTTACCAAAATAACCTTCTATGTATTGGGGGATGATTTTGCTGTACGTTAATTCGGCTTTGGCACCCTTGCCATAAGTAACCGTTACCGTATTCGAGTTTGGATTAACACCCAGGGTGTAGGTTTGAATAATGGTGTTGTAATCCGTTCCGTTTTTGCCTCTGAGGTTCATCTCATATCCGGCTAAATCGTAGGTTTTGCTGAGTGAGTTTTGTCCCGGAGGAATGGTGGCGGAGATGGTTAAGGGTTGTCCGTTTTTTGTAGCATTCGGTATAATGTAAACCAGATCCATGGCTTCACTGAGGTCGTTACTGAATTTCACATTTAGCACTCCCGAATGCACATCAAACCGTTTTAAAGCTGCGTCGCTTCCAAACTCAAATTCAAGGGCTGAAGGCGGAAAAAAGGTAAAGGTTTGCCCGGGATTCAGGGTAAGGGGAACAAAGGCCTGAAAAGTAAATGAGTTGACGATGCTGGTATCAGGAAGTTGAAACAAGGAATCGAGTTTAAGGGCATATATTTCCCGGTCGAGTTTAAGATGTAACAAACCTCCGGCATCACTGCTTACCAAGGTATCGCCAAAAAAATTCTTTATGTCAAGGTCGGCATTTACCAAAGGTATACTCAGGTCTACATCCCAATTCACGCTGACCGGTTTCCGGCAGGAGAATAACAAGGAGAAGAGGACCAGAAGCAGGCCGGTTTGTTTTAAGAAGGGCATGTTTACAAATATAGTCCATTTCCCTTATTTTCCCGTTCAAAACAGGGCGATAGCATTGATTTTTTGATTAAATTTGGGGGTCTGAATACCATGAAGATTGGGTTGCGTTTTTTTTTGAGCTGGTTGTTGTCTTCCGTAGTGATGTTCACCCTCTTTTACGTTTGGCACGGGGTGTTTCTGAACGATTTTAAACGCATTCAATTCCCTCTTTTCTGGTTTCAGGTGTTTGCCGCTTTTACCTACCTTTTATTTGGTATTGCCTTGTATCTTATTTTTGAATCGACCCTGCTCAAGAAGGTAAGAAACGTGTTTCTCCGGGGTATTGTTTCAGGTTTTGCCCTGGGCTTCACCGCCTTTATGGTAGCCAGCATTGTCAACATTTCCCTCACCCGTCATTTAAGCATGCAGCACCTGATGATTGACTGTGTTTGGCAGATGATAGAACAAATCATAGGAGGCATGGTAATTGTGCTGCTCAAACTTTTGATTCACGAACCTCAACCCGAGCGCGCTTAACAGCCAACCGCTTAAGCGTTTCACCAATAAATCATGATGGCATTTTTTCGTTCAAAAAAATTCTTACTCCATCTGCTTCTGGCGATTGTTACCCTGGCCTTGATTCTTTACGCCACACTCACCTGGCTGAAAGGTTATACCGGTCATGCTGAATATGTTGAAGTGCCTGATTTTAAAGGGCAGGAGCTAAAAAACCTTGATGCGTTTGTAAAAGAAAAAGAAGTGAGCTTCCAGATCATCGACAGCATTTACGATCCTAAATTAAAAAAGGGCACTGTTCTGCAGCAGGACCCTGAGCCCGGCACCAAAGTAAAACACAATAGAAGGGTATACCTTTACGTTACCAGTACTGTAGCCCCGCAAATGCTCATGCCAAAATTGATTGACCGAAGCGAAAGACAGGCTCGCTTGATAATAGAAACCTACGGACTTAAACTGGGTAAAATCAGCGAAACCCCGGCGGACTGTAATGGATGTGTTATCTCCCAAAGCACCGGTGGCAAAGAGATTACAGCGGGTTCGCCCGTTAAAAAAGGAAGCGTCATTAATCTGGTGGTCGGGAAAAAAAGCAATTTTTTTAATACCTCCGGCGGAGATTCTTTAGAAACCAGTCCTCCCGAATCAGCACCACATCCATGAACAAACTCCTTCTCTTATTTTTTGTTTTGATTGGTTCAACCATTTGGGCTCAGGAAGGCATAAAACCACTGAATTCCAATCCTGCTCTGATTTACCCTGAACTTAAGCGCAGCGCCATGCAGGTGGGCACTCCCGAATCGGGCAAGACCTCCACGGTTCCAATTCAGCTGCCCTTTGTGGAAGATTTTTATTATGCCACTCTCAGCAATTATCCGGCAATGATAAAATGGGAAGATTCCCTGGTGTACGTGAATCCCGGTTTTCCTATTGCGCCTCCCAGCATTGGTGTAGCTACTTTTGATGGTTTAAACAAGTTTGGTTATCCCTATGAGCCCGATTATACCAATCTTGCTGAGTCCCGCGCTGCCGATACACTTACCAGCCGCGACATCAATCTGTACCAATCCGGGAATCAGTTTTTACAAGCCTCTGACAGCATAGGTTTTTCGTTTTATTATCAGGCCCGGGGCAATGGAGAACCTCCTGAAGTGGGCGACAGTTTGATTTTGGATTTTTACAGACCCGGAGACGGGGTATGGCTGAACAGGGTTTGGTTTGCAAAAGGAAATACAAATCCCAATACCAATGACACGGCATTTAAGAGAACCTTCATCTGGCTGGCCGACACAGCTCTTTTAAAAACCAATTTTAAGTTTCGATTTCGGAACAAAGCCACCACCTCCGGCAATTTTGATCACTGGCACCTCGATTATGTTTACCTGAATAAAAACAGAAGCATGTTGGGAGACACCACGTATAACGACCTCACCTTTGCGCACGTGCCCAGTTCTTTTTTAAAGGATTATTCAGCCATGCCATATCAGCAGTACAATGCAGGTGACATGGCGCAAAAAAACTCGGTTCGAATAAAAAATAACGGAGCACAAGCCATTAACATGTCATACGAAAACCGTTTTTACGATAAATCCGGAAACCAAATTCACGCTTATTCAGGCGGTGCCAACGGTAACTTATTACCTTTTAAACCCAATGGATATAGTCAGTTTGCTCCTCACCAAAACCCTGCCTTCAATTACACGTTCAGCGCTTTAAGCGACAGTGCCGACTTTACCATTAAACATTTTCTTTACCGCTCTCAGGGCACCTCATCCGACTTTTTGCTTGACAACGACACCATTTACCAAAAACAAATTTTCAGAAATTACTATGCTTACGACGATGGAGGAGCTGAAGGTGGTTATTATGTAAATGGGGCAAATGCGAACATTGCGCTTCGGTTCACAATCAATAAAGACGACGACCTTCGTGCTGTAAGAATTTATTTTGACCCGGCCAGCGCACTCACTACTGTTCAGCAACTTTCCAAATTCCGCATTTGTGTATGGTCGAACAATGGCGGCTATCCCGGGTCTTTAATCTACCGTGACTCTTTGATGTATCCTAAATATTCTGATAGTATTTTTAAAGCCATACCCCAGTATTCTTTAACCAGTTTGGTGAAATTAAACGCGGGCCAAACCTATTTTATCGGAATACAACAAAGTGTGGCAAGCGGAATTGTGATTGGCTTCGACAGAAACCAGGATTACCATCAAAACCTTTATTACAATCTGGGAAATGGCTGGACACCTTCGCAGATTAAGGGTTCGCTCATGGTTCATCCGGTGTTGGGCGAGTTTATTCCCTCCCCGGCTTCTTTAAATGAAACTTCGAACAAACAACAACTGCAGGTGAATGTGTTTCCCAATCCTGTGAACGAAAGTGTTCATCTAAGGTTCGAGAACAACACACGAAGAACTGTTTCTCTTTACAACGCGTTTGGTCAGCTTTTAAAAGAGTATTCCGGCACTACTCCTACCGTGCTGTTTAACACCCTGGATCTTGATCCTGGCGTGTATCTGCTCAGCATAAAGGAAGGCACACTGGCTCCGGTTCTGCGAAAAATTATTGTTCAGCATTAATGCAAGATGGCGGAATTTGAGGAGGAGGCGGAGGAACTCAACGGCGAAGAGGAACAATCCTTATTTGAACACCACAAATTAAAAGTGGAAAAGGGTCAGGAAATGATTCGCATCGATAAATACATTATGATGCGCATTGCCAATTCAACCCGTACCAAAATTCAGAACGCCTGCGATGCCGGCTTCGTTCTGGTCAATGGCAAAGCAGTTAAATCCAATTACCGCGCGAAGCCCCTGGATGAAATTTCCATCATGCTTACCACACCTCCAAGGAGCATTGAGGTTCTGCCGGAAAACATTCCCATTGATATTGTTTACGAAGATGATTATTTGGTGATTGTAAATAAAAAAGCGGGCATGGTGGTACACCCTGCCTATGGCAATTACACCGGAACCCTTGTAAATGCCCTGGCTTACCACTTTAAAAATTTACCCACCAGCCGCAGCAAATTAAACAACGACCTCTACCTCGAACGACCGGGTCTTGTTCATCGCATCGATAAAAACACATCCGGCATTTTGATTATTGCCAAAACCGAATTAGCCATGACACGATTGGCCAAGGAATTGTTTGATCGCACCATGGATCGCAAATACATTGCCTTGTGCTGGGGCGATCTGAAAGAAGATACCGGAACCATCCGTGCCAATGTGGGTCGTGATCTGAAGAACAGAAAAATCATGGCGAGTTTTCCTGAAGGAGGGGAAATTGGAAAACACGCGGTAACCCATTACAAGGTGCTGGAGCGCTTTGGTTTTGTGACTTTGATTGAATGTAAGCTGGAAACCGGACGTACGCACCAGATCAGGGTGCATTTTAAAAGCATTGGTCACCCCTTGTTTAATGACCAGGAATACGGTGGCGACATCATCCTGAAAGGCCTGCAATCGGCAAAATACAGGCAGTTTGTGCAAAATTGTTTTGAACTCTTACCTCGTCAGGCCCTGCACGCCAAAAGTCTGGGCATTACCCACCCCATCAGCGGAAAAAAAATGCTATTCGACAGCGCTCTTCCCGAAGACATGCAAGCTGCCATTGAAAAATGGAGAAAGTTCAGTCAGGAGCGCGCTTTGGAAAGCTGACTATTTTTGAAGGATGTATTTCAACACTTTTTTACCCGAATGGTTTTCGGCTGAAATAAAATACACCCCTGCTTTTTCACTACTCAGGTCGATTTCGTACAAAACTTGTGTTGGTTCATCTTTCACAATAGCGTGGACTAATTTTCCATAAAGGTCGTACACTTTAATTTCAAGCGCTTCGGAATTCGCAGCACCCGAAATTAAATTCACCTTGCCTTCCCCCGGATTTGGAAAAAGGCTGAGCTTATCCAAACCCAGCTTGTTTTCTTTTACACCAACCACACCGCATTCTACAATAGGCAGGATAGCAAGGTTAAAATTTCTGGAGCCTCCCCAGGCCACTTTCATGCTGTTCCAACTGTTATCAGACCATTTCTCCCAGGCGGTATTGCTGCTGCCGGTCAGTTTATCCAAAACACACACAGTGTCTCCAGGTGTGTTTGGAATTCCAACGGAAGCGAAAAATCCTCCGCTTTGAGGAACTGCCACCGGACTTGAAAAATTGAATTTGAATGGCATGATCACAGGCAATGAAAAGGCCAGATTGGGATTGCCGCAATATGGAACACCGGTGGTGTTGGTAGTAGCTGCAATGCTGGCCAGATTAGCACTAGTTGAGCCTAAAAGCGCACCGGGCTGTGTGTTTGCGTTGGTGCCGCTGTAAATGTTCATGTTCACGTTTGAACTTCCATCCGTTCCTAAATTGCCGTATTGAAAAAACAACACAATCACTCCCGTAACAACAGGATTGGTGGCACTACTATACTTTGAAGCACTGATAAATTCAGCTTTCTCCAAATCCCCCCAGCAATTGGTTCCGGTAATGTATCCGGCCAAACCGGGCCCTTGCGGGCAAAACGTTTCAGCCACTGATGCGGTTGCCCTGCGGTAGGAGTTTAAGGAGTCGGTAACACCAAAATTACTCAGGGTATCAGAGCAAGCCACAGGTGTAGGTCCACCACCGCACAAGGTAGCAGAGCTGGCGGTCATTTGGGTTCTGAATTGTCCGCTGGCCATGGCAGTTTGAATGCGTGTGCGCTGATCGGGAGTAAACATGTACAGGCAGGCGTCATTGCAATAATCCATGAAATTCATAAACATATCCCCGTTTGGTCCGTTGGAGCAGGTAATGTTAGGGTAGCTGGGACAACCGGTATTGGACTGTTGTTGTGTTGGCGTATCGTTGCAAAAGTCGGTGGCGCAATTGCCATCACCCCAAATGTGTCTCAAGCCCAGCCAGTGTCCTACTTCATGGGTTAGAGTTCTTCCTTTATCATAAGGCGAAAACAAAGTGCCTGTATTTCCAATCGTTTGAGTCCAACACCAAACCCCATCTGTTGTGGATGTGCCAATTCCGCTGGTAAGTCCTGAAAGTCCGGTACCTCCGGGAAACGTGGCATAGCCTAGTAAACCCACTGCTCCGTTCACATCGCTGATCCACACGTTCAGGTAACGATTAGGGTCCCAAATGGTGGCTGGCTTAACAGTATTATTAATGAAATTATTGAAGGCATTCGAAGTGGCGAAACTTGCAGGGTCAGCCCAGCCATTGGAAATATAATTCACCCGATGAATTCCTTTTTGAGTCAATGTATTGCCTGCAGGATCCTTTTCGGCAAGACAGAAAGTAATGTTGCAATTAGCAATAAGCGCCTGTGAAAAGTTGGTGTTTGCGAAATTGCCCACGTTTAATCCTGTACCGGCAAAATCGTTGTTGAGTATTGGTATTTGAGAATTGATTTGTGCCATGGACACGTTCGGGAAAGTACCTTCGTTCTGCCCTCCGTGAATAATGTGAAATACCACAGGAACAACATAATTTGCAGAACTGGTTTTATAATCCGGATTGGCCAGTTTAAACTCCTCTACCTTTTGGTTGAACCAAATGTCCCAGGCTTCGGGTGGAGCTTCAGTGCCACAACGTTGTTTTACCTGAAGAGGGGTTTGTGCCAGTAAAAAGTTAAAGCCAAACAATGCCAATACGAAAAGTAAACGTGATTTCATGCCATGGGGTTTTATAATTCCTTTAGTGAATTTACGAATAATCCCACTTGGTTGCACATGAATTAAATCAGTTCAATCCACTATTTTTCCAGGATTGAGTATACCCTTAGGATCGAAGACTTCTTTTATCTTTTTCATCAGTTGCAGGTGATGTTTACTGAACATGAGTGGCATGTAGGGTTTCTGAACCAATCCTATGCCGTGTTCGCCGCTGATAGTACCCCCCAACTGTTTACACAGCTTAAAAATCTCGGTGATGCCTTTTGGAAGATCCTTTTCCCAGGCTTCATCACTTAAGTCACCTTTGATAATGTTCACGTGTAAATTACCATCGCCTGCATGACCGTAACAAACGGAAGAGAAGCCATATTTTTTACCGATATTCTTCACTCCTGCCAATAAAGCGGGTAATTCAGCCCTTGGAACCACTGTATCTTCTTCTTTGTAAATGCTGTTGCTTTTAACGGCCTCCCCCACCTTTCTCCTGATCTTCCATAGGGCGTTTTTTTGTTCGGCACTTTCAGCAAATAATATTTCATCGCAATCGTTTTTCTGCATCACCTCAGCCATGCGTTCACAGTCCTGCATCAACACCTCCATGTTATTCCCATCCACTTCCACCAGCAACAAAGCCTGCCACTCAGGTTTGATGTCAAAATTAACTTCACCGGAGTATTTTATGCTCCATTCCATCGCATCCCTTTCCATAAACTCCATGGCGCTTGGCACTATGCCTTCTCTGAACACTTCGCCCACCGCCTGACAGGCCTGTTCAGCACTTTTGAAAGGGATGAGCATTAACAAATCGTGCTTGGGAAGAGGAATCAAACGAAACACAATTTTTGTCACTATGCCCAGAGTGCCCTCACTACCTATCATGAGGTGAGTAAGGTTATATCCGGTTGAATATTTTAAAGTATTGGCGCCGGTCCAGATTACTTCTCCATCGGGCAACACCACTTGCAGATTTAGCACATAATCGCGTGTGGTGCCATACTTTACGGCTTTGGGTCCTCCGCTACTGTGCGCGATGTTACCTCCTAAACTGCAACTGCCCCAGCTGGCCGGGTCGGGAGGGTAAAACAAACCCTGTTTTTTTACTTCTTCCTGAAAAATATAATTAATCACACCAGGTTCCACTGTGGCTTGCAAATTCCGGGTATCCACATTCAAAATGCGGTTGAATTTTTCCATACTCAGCAATACCCCTCCTTTAATAGGAAGAGCGCCTCCGCTCAATCCGGTGCCTGCACCCCTGGTGGTTAAAGGAATGGAATGCGTATTGCACACCTTAGCAATGGCCGATACCTGTTCTACAGTTTCAGGTTTTACCACCACCTCCGGTTTAAACACAAAATCTTCGGTTTCGTCTTGTCCGTATTTTTCCAAGGCCTCCTTATCGATGCTCAAATTGGACTTTCCTGCAATGTCTTCGAGCAGGGCTAAGGTTATTGACGATACACTGTTATAATTAATCACTTCCATAAAACAATCGGGTGTTTAAAGTTAGTAAGTTTGGTATCCGGCCGGAATAAAGACGGTTGTAATTTTAGTTTTGTTTATCAACATACATACGCACCGGCAAATTTATGATGCTAAAATTGAACTGGTCAACCATAACCCTGAATCCACAGAAAAAAGTAATTTTTACTCTTATGGATTACACCCCTGGCATTTGCAAAAGGAGGACGTGCTTTGGCAATTGGACAACCTGCGTAGGGTTTCAGGAGAAAAAAAATGTCTGGCCATAGGAGAGTGTGGTTTGGATAAAGTTTGTCCAGTAGATTTTGAGTTACAAACCGAGGTTTTCGAAGAGCAAATCAGGCTGGCGAATGCCATCCAAAAACCCCTGATTATCCATTGCGTAAAAGCCTTCAATGAACTCATCAATTGTTTAAACATGAACGATAACAATGTACCTGTCATCATTCATGGTTTTAACAACAACGAAAATATCGCAAAAACCCTGTCCGATCAGGGGTATTCCTTTTCTTTTGGCAAAGCCTTGTTATCCTATGATTCCAACGCTTCGAAAGTGATTCGAAAAACGGGCAGAAAACGCCTTTTTCTGGAAACGGATGACAGTGATGTTTCGATTAAATACGTGTACAAAAAAGCGTCTGAATTACTGGGTATTGATGAGGAGATACTCAAGGAACAAATTAAAGCTAATTTTGAAAACCTGTTTCAGGTAAGAGTATGATTACTGACACCTCCTGGATGGAGCGCACCAAATTGCTGCTTGGCGACAAGGGTTTGGAAAAACTCACCTCAGCTCATGTGCTGATAGTGGGACTTGGTGGCGTGGGTTCTTACGCAGCGGAAGCCATCGGACGAAGCGGAGTGGGGAAAATAACCATAATCGATGGGGATAGTGTTGATCCAACCAACCGCAACCGGCAATTGCAGGCCCTCACCAGCACACATGGCCTCAACAAAGCCGAGTTAATGGGCGAACGTTTAAAACTGATCAGTCCTGAAATGGACATAGAAGTCATCAATCATTTTAAAAATCCCGATGACATGAAGGAGTTCATGAAACAAAAATTCACTTACGTGATTGACGCCATTGACAGCATTTCTCCAAAATTGTATTTGTTGCAAACGGCCTATTACAACAACCAGCGTATCATTTCGAGCATGGGTGCCGGTGGTAAAATGGACCCTACAAAAATTCAGGTAGTAGACATTGCTCAAACCCATACCTGCCCTATGGCACAATACGTAAGAAAACGACTGAGGTACATGAACATTTACAAGGGCATTAAATCCGTTTTCAGCACCGAGTTGCCTGCAAAATTCTCCATAATGCATACCGATGGAAGCAAATACAAAAAATCGGCCTACGGCACCATATCCTACCTGCCTGCCGCATTTGGTTTAACCTGTGCTTCAGTGGTTATTCGCGACATTGTAGGCTGGAAGGAAGTAAAAACGGGAAAACACCAATAAAAAAACCCGCACAACCATGGTTATGCGGGTGAATTGATTTTAGTTCAATTTATTTTGAACTGCTGATCTCGTAGAATTTATTAAATTCCTTTACAGCGTTGGTTACGGTTTCCTTGTTGAAGGTAAACTTATCCAAATCGGCCCAAATAACCGGTTGATCCTTCATATATGGCTTTAGTTCTTTTTTGTAAAACTTGTTATTGATCTTTTTTAATTCGCGAAGTCCTACATCTTCTCCTTCGGCCATGTTGTCCTGAACAAAATACGCTGCTTCTATAGCCGGAAGCCCGTCAATTTTACCATTGTACAGGTATTCATAAAAATTTAAACGGCCTCTGGCTAGTACTTCCACGTATATTTCTACGCCGTTGTCAAGTACCTGAACAAAGTGTTTGTTATCAAAACCGTAAGCCTTTGCTTTTTTGATGCTCACGGGCATGAGTTTTCCCCCTTTGGCCGGCTTGAATGAAAAAACACTGTAAAACTCAGTAGGATCATCAGGGTTGTTTCTCACCTCTCCTTTCACCGTGTCTCCCTTTGCTGTAACATAATAGCCGGGTGAGGTGGTTGGAGCCATTACCGGCGCTTTTTTGGGCTGGGCCATCAGGGCTGCTGAGGAAACAAAAAATAGTGATGCAATCAGGTGTTTCATTGTTTTTAGATTTAAATTATACTTTTGCTTTGTATGTTGTTTTTCAAAAGACGTGCCGTATTGCAGGGAGTGCGCCAATTAACAGCCAACAAATGCTAATTTGATTCAGAATGGTTTATTTTTTTTCCAATACCTCATCAATCATCCCGTACTCTTTGGCTTCCTGGGCAATCATCCAGTAATCCCTGTCGCTATCCGCCCACACTTTTTCATAAGGTTGGCCGCTGTGTTTTGAGATGATATCATACAATTCCTTTTTCAGTTTCTGAATCTCTCTTGCTGTAATTTCAATGTCGCTGGCTTGTCCTTCAGCTCCGCCAAGTGGCTGGTGAATCATAATGCGGGCATGTTTGAGTGCGGTTCGTTTTCCTTTGGTTCCTGCGCACTGCAAAACAGCTCCCATACTTGCAGCCATACCTGTACAAATAGTGGCTACATCGGGCTTAATAATTTGCATGGTATCGTAAATCCCCAGTCCGGCATATACACTGCCTCCCGGAGAGTTCAGGTAGATTTGAATATCCTTTTTGGCATCAACGCTCTCAAGAAAGAGCAATTGAGCTTGTACGATGTTCGCCACCTGATCGTTGATCCCCGTTCCCAGGAAAATAATACGGTCCATCATTAAACGCGAGAACACGTCCATTTGAGCTACATTCAAAGAACGTTCCTCAATAATGTAAGGTGTAAGAGAAGAATGGATGGCCGAACTGTAACGATCGTAGGTTAAACTGCTGATGCCTGCGTGTTTGGTGGCGTATTTTCTGAATTCGTTGTTATCAAACATACTATTTAGAGTTAGTTGGTGAGTAATGTGCAGATGCACTCAAATTACGTGCAATTTAATGATAAATGCGAATTTGTCACAGAAATTTGAGCGGTTTTGGCAGTCAGTGCATTCATCATTAACCGTGAGATGTTATTAAATAATCTGATAATGAATAAATTATAGCGCATAATGCCTCTAAATTGCGCTTATGCAATGAGCAAAGATCAGTATTGCATATTAAACGGTCACCTCATCAGTATTTACGAACCCAGTGTTCCGTTTAATAACCGCGCTTTCCGTTATGGCGACGCCCTGTTTGAAAGCATCCGGGTTTGCAACAACAAAATCATGTTCCTGAAAGATCACCTTACCCGTCTGAAATTGGGCATGACGGTCTTACGCATGAATCTTCCGGCTGAATTTACCAGCGAAAACCTGGCAGAACTCATCTCGGGACTGCTTAAAAAAAATGAAAATCTGCCGAATGCCAGAGTCCGGCTGACCGTATTCAGAAACGGCGGAGGGTATTATGCTCCGGAAAGCAACGATATTTCTTTTCTGATTGAAAGTACTGCCATGGCCGCGCCTTACGAACTCAATCAAAAAGGCATTTGGGTGGACATTTATGCCGATATAAAAAAGTCCATCAATAAACTCTCGAATATCAAAAGCGCCAACGCCTTGTTATACGTTATGGCTGGTGTGGCCAAACAAAGCATGAAGCTCGATGAGTGCCTGCTCATCAATGAAAACGGAACGATTTGTGAGGCCATCAGCTCCAACGTGTTTGTAGTTAAAAACGGCACCCTGTTTACTTCTCCTTTAAGTGAAGGTTGCGTAGCGGGCATAATGCGCAAACAAGTGATGCACCTGGCTACCGAAAACAGAATCCTCACGTTTGAAAGTCCGCTTACCATGTATACCCTGCTGAACGGCGATGAAGTGTTTCTCACCAATAGCATTCAGGGTTTGCAATGGGTGGGGCAATACAAGGACCGGTTTTACACCAACAAACTCTCCTTGTTTTTTCATGAAAAACTGATGGAACTCGTTCGATAAGGTTATAGAATTAGAGTGCATTTAAAACCGCACTTAACTGTTCGGTCAAAGCTTTGCGACTGTAGTGTTTAATTTTTTCAGAATTTGGTATAAGTTCCGGGTGGGTGAAAAGCTGAAGCAGGTGTTTTTTTAATTCAGTTTCATCTTCAAATCCCGAGATGAAGCCACATTCGGTTTCTTTGAGTATACCGGCCAATTCCCCATCCACGGGTCCTATCGCCAATATGGGACTTCCCGAAGCCATGTATTCGAAAAATTTTCCGGTCAATATACCCCTGGCGTTGGGTGTATTGTTTACCAAAAGCAGCAATACTTTTGACCTTTGTTGTTCTCTGATCACTTCGTCGTGCGGCAAATATTCAATGTACTTCACATAGGCACTCAACTGATGGGCAGCCAAACGCTCTTTTACAAAAAGATCAACTTTGCCAACCAGCTTAATTTGAAGTTTGGATTTCAATTCAGCATTCTCCTTTACTAATTTTCCCAGTACCCGCCAGAGCACCTCAGGATTTCTGTCCTTCACCAAAGTACCAATGTGGGCCAAACTGAAAGCTTCATCTTTCCTCTTCTCATTCACAAGAACATCTTCTTCGTCGTACCCATTGGTAATGACCTTAAATTTATCAGGAGTTTTACCACCATGGTTTAAATAGATGGTTTTAAATTCCTCACTCATGTGTTGCCCTATGCTCAGCACCAGATCTGACTTCAGCAGCACCTGCGCTTCAAGACGTTTGTGTTTTCGATCGGCAAGGGGCGTAAGCATAAGTTTGGAATAAAAGTCAATGTTGGTCCAGGGATCTCTAAAGTCGGCCACCCATTTGAGCTCAGGGAAGGTGTTTTTCAACTTCAGTGCAATAAGGTGCATGCTGTGCGGGGGGCCACTACTGATGAGATACTGAATGTTGTGTTTTGAGATATAGGCTTTCAGGAAGCCAGCGCTAGGCTTAATCCAAAACACCCTGGCATCGGGAATAAAAAAATTGCCGCGTATCCACACACTCAGCTTTTCCAGTAAACCCGGTGTTTTGTTCTCGTTTAAGAAAGAGGCGTTTATTTTATCGTCCTTCTTTCTCCCGCTAAACCACTTGTAAAGGTGATACGGCTCCCAAATGGGTCGTTTCAATACCTCAACTCCTTCCGGCACGTCTTTGATGAGGCTGTTATCCAACACCGGCATTTCTCCATTCTCCGCCGTATACACCACGGGTTCCCAGCCAAAATCGCGCAGGTATTTCACAAACTTTAGCCAGCGTTGAACGCCGGCACCGCCAGCAGGTGGCCAGTAATAACTAAGTATCAGTACTTTTTTCACTTCTCGCCTGGGTATTGCCTGGGTCGTCATTTGAAAACAGAGGTAAAATCAACTTAAAATAATTTATAAATTTAAACTTTCTTCAGGCATTCACGATTTTCAAAGCTTTAATTATGGTATTATCAATTCTTATTCCTGCATACAATGAAGAAAAAACCATACATCTTATTTTGAACAAAATTAAAAACACCCAATTGATTCCGGGGTTTCAGAAAGAGATCATTGTGGTGAACGACTGCTCTAAAGACAATACAGCAAAGGTGCTTAAGGAATACATGGCTGCCAATCCCGAACTTAAAATGCGACTGATTGAGCATGAAATCAACAAAGGAAAGGGGGCTGCGTTGCACACCGGAATCAAAGAGGCAAGCGGGGATTACATCATTATTCAGGATGCTGACCTGGAATACGACCCCGAGGAATACAATTTATTGCTGAAACCCGTTCTGGTGGATAAGGCGGATGTGGTTTACGGTAGTCGTTTTATGGGCAGTCAACCCCATCGCATTCTGTTCTTCTGGCACTCCATTGGCAACAAAGTGCTGACTTTTTTAAGCAACATGTTTACCAATTTAAACCTAACGGACATGGAAACCTGCTACAAGCTGTTTCGCGCAGAGGTGGTAAAGGGTATTCAACTAAAAGAAACACGTTTTGGATTTGAACCGGAGGTAACGGCAAAAATTGCGAGAATACCCGGAATCAAAATTTACGAAGTAGGCATTTCCTATTATGGCCGCACCTATGAAGAAGGAAAAAAAATTGGCTGGAAAGATGGTTTCAGGGCCATCTACTGCATTCTGAAGTATGGCTTGTTTCGCGCCTGAGTTTATTCCTAAATCTGAACTAAATCATTGTTTGTGTTTTTCATTCCTCCCTTCTAAATGGGAGTAACTTTCCTTTGAGAAGGACCTGTGTTAAGTGCAATCAAATACGGCAAAGAGAATCATTCGCGGGCTTTAGCGCTTAAAAACATCCAAGCCCTTAGTTTGCTCAGTCCCGATTCCATGGGTTTGGACGGTTTTTCCCAAAAATAACCGGTTTATAAGGGTTTCTATTGCCATTTTGCCAGAAATAGGAGTTTGTGGCTGTTTTTCCATATTAAATATTATTATATTTGTAATGTCTTTAACGAATAGAATATTAAATACCTCAAATTCAACTCACCTCCCCCCTTTCTTTTGTTATTCGTTAGATCTTCGTCTTATTGAAAAACACCGAAAGTACAGTCGTAGGTTTAAATTCAGGATTTAATGCAAATTCATTAAAGAATAGTCCGGTGAAGACATCCCTTTTTTCTTTATCGGATAAACGGAGTAATAAAAGGGAAAAAATTAATAAACAATAAAATGGAAAAAGGAACTGTAAAATTTTTCAATCAAACCAAAGGTTTTGGTTTTATCAAAGTTGAAGGAAGCGGGAACGAAGTATTCGTGCACGTTTCAGGACTTAAAGATGAAATCCGCGAAAACGACCAGGTTGTTTTTGAAATCCAGGAAGGAAAAAAAGGCCTTAACGCGGTGAACGTGAAATTGGCTTAATTCCATTCTGATTTGCTCCTTGACTTAAAATCCTAAACAAAACGTTACGATCCTTTAAGCATATAGCAAATTGAATTAGAAAAAACCCGTCCCGAAAGCTTTCGGGACGGGTTTTTGCATTTTAAACGGTCATGATCTCTTTTTCCTTCTGTTCAATGTGTTTGTCAACCTTAGTAACAAACGTATCGGTGAGTGTTTGGATTTTATTTTCACCATCCTTGGCAAGGTCCTCTGGTAATCCCTCCTTGAGGAGTTTTTTCACCTGTTCCATGGACTCCTTTCTTACGTTACGAATGCCCACTTTCGCGTCTTCTCCGAGTGCTTTGGCTGTGCGCGTCAATTCCTTCCGTCTTTCTTCAGTTAATGGGGGAACCACAATGCGGATGAGAACGCCGTCGTTTTGCGGATTAAGGCCGAGGTTGGCCATTTGAATGGCTTTTTCGATTGGAGTTAACATGGATTTTTCCCAGGGTTGCACAATCAGGGTTCTTGCATCCTGGCTGTTCACACTTGCGGTATTGCTAATGGGCACTTTACTGCCGTAATAATCCACCATTACATTTTCCAGCATTACTGGATTGGCCTTTCCCGCTCTCACCTTTTGCAATTCAACTTCAAGGTGCTGAATGGCCTTTTCCATTAAGGCTTTGCTTGAATCGAGTACTGTTTTAACGTCCGTCATAAATTTACTTTATTGGTTATTAGATGCGCTCAGGCGTTGACTTTAACTTTGAATAATTCGGTGAGTTTGTTCACAACAAAATCAATTTCCTCTTTGGTATTGTATTTGGAAAAACTAAATCGTACCGAAGGCCGGGTCATATCCGCACCAATTCCTTTTAATACGTGGCTCCCCTGGTTGCTTCCGCTGCTGCAGGCGCTGCCTCCACTTGCGGCAATACCTGAAATATCAAGGTTAAAAAGTAACATTTCAGCATCCGGGTGATGAGGGAAACTGCAATTCAGTACCGTGTATAGAGAATGATCAGGATCAGTTTCCCCATTAAACATCATGCCCGGGATGTTCTTTTCAAGACTCGACTTCATATAGCTTTTGAGTGACTGAATATGATTTTGATGCGCTTCCATATCCTTGTAACAAAGCTCGAGTGCTTTTGCCATACCTACAATCCCTGCCACATTTTCGGTTCCTCCGCGCATGTTTCTTTCCTGTGCACCCCCATAGATAAAAGGGGCGATTTTTATGCCGTTGCTGATGTAAAGAAAACCAACTCCTTTTGGTCCGTGGAATTTATGCGCTGCACAAGTTGCAAAATGCACTTTCATGGCTTTCAAATCCATGGCGTAATGTCCCATGGTTTGAACCGTATCGCTATGGAAGATGGCCCCGTACTTCTCACACATAGCTCCCACTTCGGCTACCGGCAATAAGGTGCCCAGTTCATTGTTGGCGTGCATAAGCGAAACCAGCGTTGGACTGTTTGTTTTTAAAAGTTCTTCGAGATGAATAAGATCCACATTGCCTTTTATATCTGTTTTTACCCAGCTCACTTTTATTTTTCCCTGACTTTCCAGCACTTTCAGGGTATGTTCAACCGCATGGTGTTCTATTTCACTTGAAACAACGTGCTTAATCCCATACGTTTCAATACTTCTGACGATGGCCATATTATCGGCCTCAGTACCACCGGAAGTGAAAAAAATCTCGGCCGGTGTCACATTCAGGAGTTTTGCAATCGTTTTGCGTGAATTCTCTATAGCAGAACGGGTTTTGCGTCCAAAGGAATGGATAGAAGATGGATTTCCAAAATCCATCTCAAACACAGGCAGCATGGCGCTCAATACCTCCTTATCCAAAGGGGTGGTCGCGGCATTATCAAGGTATACTTTCATTGTAATAATTAAGTCCTTCTGTTTGTGGAAGGATGCTGGCGCAAATTTAACAATTCCTCAGGACACAAACCAAAAGGCCAAAACACTGGGTGTTTTGGCCTTATACCAGAAGGGCAGAGAAATTACTGTTTAATCAACCGCTGAGTGTGCCTTGAACTTTCTGTACGGAAGGTAATAATGTAAACTCCTTTTGCACATTCGTTTAAATCCATTTTATGAATACCGGAATTCAAAAGCCCTGAATAAATGAGCTCACCCAGCAGGTTATGCACCTCTACCTTGGATTCAGTTTTCAAATCCACAAAAAACTCGCCTGTAGTTGGATTGGGAAATATCCTGAAATTCGTTGCGTTCGCTTTGGACTCCGGCAAAACCACACAATCTGACACTGTGAGTGAGTAACTAGCCGAATTTGAACAATTGTTTGCATCGGTGCCTTGAACGGTATACACAGTAGTAATGGTTGGGGTCACAAAAATCGCGTTTCCGGTTTGTTGGGTACTCCAGGTATACGTAGTTGCACCTGAAGCATTGAGTTCAACCCCTTCATTTACACAAATAACGGAGGCGGTAGAGTTGATTTGCAGAATCGGCAGCGCATTCACATTCACGGTTACATTACTGGTATCACTGCAGGAACCGCTTGATCCAATCACCGTATAGGTTGTTGTGACACTTGGCGTTAGTGAAATGGTATTACTAACAGTACCTGTGTTCCAGGTATATGTTGAAGCTCCATTGGCAATCAGGTTAGTTGACTCTCCTTCACACAATGTTGTGTTTCCTGAGACTGTTACCGTTAAAGTGTTCACCACACTCACTGTTGCCACGGCCGGATTCGCGGAAACGCAACCATTTCCGTCTGTTCCGATAATGGAATAGGATGTTGTGGCTGCCGGAAATACTGTTGCAGAACCGCTGGAATAGGTATAGGTAAGCGCTCCTGATGGCAAAAGCACAAACGAATTACCCGGACAAATGGCCCCATTCGCAATGGTTATGGTTGGTAAAGGAAGAACACTTACGGCGAACGCTGTAACTTTTGTACAACCTGTAACGTCAGTGCCTACTACGCTGTAAGTAGTTAACACAGTTGGTGAAACCGCAACGGTTGACCCATTGGTGCCGGTATTCCATGAATAGGTTTGAGCCCCTGTGGCACTTAAAGTTATTGTGCTTCCATAACACAAACTATTGGTACCACTGATTAAAACATTTGGGAGCGCGATAACCGTTACATTTGAGATGGCCGGTGTCGGAGAAACGCAACCCAATGAATTGGTACCCGTTACCGAATACGAGGTGTTAACTACCGGGCTTACTGTATTGGTTCCATTAAAGAAAGTATATGTTACCGCACCGGTTGGGGTCATGGTAAATACTTTACCGCTGCAAATGGTGCCGCTGTTCACCGAAATCACGGGCGAAGGTGCTACTGTAACATTGGCCACAGCTGTATTACTGGAAAGGCAGCCCAAAGAACTGGTGCCTATAACTGTATAAAATGTGGAGGTGAGCGGGGTCACAACATTGCTTCCACTGGAATACGTGTAAGTGGAGGCTCCGTTCGGCACCATGGTGAAGTTTTTGGTAGCACAAATACTTCCACTGTTAACTGTAATTACCGGCCGCGCATAAACCGTAACTGTAGAAACGGCCGTGTTCGATGATATACAACCCACAGAACTGGTTCCTGTTACGGAATAAGAAGTGGTGATGGAAGGAGAAACTACGGCCGAACCGCTTGAGAAGGTGTAGGTGGCTGCCCCATTAGGAACCATGGTGAAACTGTTGGTGTTGCATATGGTGCCGCTGTTCACTGTAATTAAAGGTAATGGCGCCACGGTAATTGTTGTGATGGCCTGAGTGGGAGACACACAACCAAGTGAACTTGTACCGGTTACAGAATAGGTGGTGGTAACTGTGGGGCTGACAAGATTAGAACCACTGGAATACGTATAAGTGTTCGCACCCGAAGCCAACAGTGTAAAGGTAACTCCGGCACAGGTTGTTCCGCTGTTAACCGTGATTACCGGCAGAGGATTTACCGTTACATTGGAGATAGCGGGCGCTGCTGAAACACAACCGAGGGAACTGGTACCGCTAACCAAATAACTGGTATTTACGGAAGGGGAAACGGTGTTGCTGCCACTTGAAAAGGTATAGGTTTGCGCTCCGCTTGGAGTCATGGTAAAAACCTGGTTGAGACAAATCGCCCCGCTGTTTACCGAAATTACCGGGCGAGCAATTACTGTAACTGTGGACAAAGCCGCAGAGGCGGTTACACAGCCATTGGCGTCGGTTCCGGTCACCGAGTATACCGTAGTAACCGTTGGAGTAACCACCTGGGAGCCTCCTGAATAGGTATAGCTTACAGCGCCACTTGGATTAATTGTAAAGGAAAGACCTGCACAAATACTTCCGCTGTTCACAGAAAGTACCGGAAGGTTATTCACAGTAACCGAAGAAACAGCAGGAGCAGCCGAAACGCAACCCAGAGAACTGGTACCTGTTACTGAATACGTTGTGCTGATAGTTGGAGTAACCACACTGGAACCACCGGAGTAAGTATAGGTGCTTGCTCCATTCGCAACTATGGTAAATGAAGAACCGTTACAAATTGCTCCGCTATTCACCGTAATCACAGGCAAGGCATTTACAGTAACACTCGAAATGGCAGGTGCTGCCGAAACACAACCAAGGGAACTGGTTCCACTTACTGAATATGTAGTAGTGACAACAGGACTAACAACATTACTTCCGCCAGAATAAGTATAGGTTTGGGCACCGGTTGGTGTTAGTGTAAAGGACTGTCCATTACATATGGCTCCGCTATTCACAGAAATCACGGGTAAAGCATATACCGTAACGCTTGATATCGCAGGAACAGCCGATACACAACCATTCATATCCGTTCCCGTAACTGAATAATTGGTGTCCGACAAAGGTGATACCACATTGGAACCACCCGAATAGGTGTAGCTAATAGCTCCAGAAGGATTAATGGTGAAAGACTGACCGGAACAAATGGTTCCGCTGTTTACAGAAAGCACTGGCAAGGCATTCACTGTAACATTTGAAATAGCCGGAGCTGCTGAAACGCATCCTTCTGCGCTGGTACCGCTAACCGAGTATGATGCGGTGGCCGTAGGAGAAACAACTGCGCTTCCACCGGAATACGTATAGGTTGATGCACCCGAAGGAAGCAGGGTGAAAGATTGTCCTGCGCAAATAGCCCCGCTGTTAACCGAGATTACTGGTAAGGCATTCACCGTTATGTTGGAAACGGCTGACGCCAAAGACACACAGCCGTTCGAACCCGTTCCGCTTACCGAGTAGGACGTATTTACAGTTGGTGAAACCACCGGTGATCCGGCTGAGTAAGTATAACTTACGCCACCTGAAGGTACAAGCGTAAACGATTGGCCGGTGCAGATAGCGCCACTGTTCACTGAAATGGAAGGGGCCGCGAGTATGGTCACTGTTTTAACGGAAGCCGGACTGCTGCCGCATAAATTGGAAGCTGTAACCGAAACGCCGTGAACACCACCGGCTACACCTGAAAAATCAACGTTAACAAGGTTAGTGGTTGCGCCACTGATAACTGATACTCCGGCTGGAAAACTCCAGGCGTAAGCTGTTGCGCCTGAAACCGCCGGCACACCAAAGGTTTGCGTTCCCGGATTTCCTTCACACATGGAATTAAACGAACTGCTTATAGCACCCGGGGTAGCCGGAACGCGGCATACTTCAACGAGTTGAGTGTACAATGGTGAGTTTCCGGATGCAACGCTCAAATCGAGTTTTTTAGTGTAACTGTTTCCTGCAATGTCGTATTCAAATACCACCCCCAATCCGTTTGCTCCGCCGGACTGAGTTAATCCATAAAGTTTGCCGTTTGCCGCCTGTTTAAGAGTGCCACGTGGGGTTTGACCGTTTGGTGCTGAAAAATCATAAAGTTTAGTGTAGGTATTGGAAGTAGGATCAAATTCAAACAATGCACCAACAGAGTTGGCACCACCGGTGCTCGTGAGTCCGTAGAGTTTCCCATTGCTGGCCTGAATCAGTGAACCCTCCGGTAAAGAACCTCCCGCCGCGGTAAAATCAACTACTTTGGAGTAGGTATTGGATGAAGTGATGAATTCAAACAAAGCACCAAGGCCATTGGTACCACCGTTTCGGGTGAGTCCATACAATTTGCCATTGCTGGCTTCTATCAATGAACCGAATGGATTGGAGCCAATGGCTGCGCTGAGGTCAACACGTTTGATATAACTATTGCCCACGTAATCGTACTCAAACAAAACTCCTGAACTACTGAGTCCACCCAAATTTGTGAGGCCATACATTTTTCCATTCGAAGCCAAACAAAGCGATCCATAAGGTTGACTGCCATTCGCCGCGGTAAGGTCGATCTTTTTTGTATAAGCGTTTAAGCCGTAATCGTATTCGAAAATGGTTCCCAAACTTGAGGCTCCGCCTAACCTGGTCATGCCATATAGTTTACCGTTGGGAGCTTGAATTAATCCACCGCTGGGCTGAGAACCATTGGCAGCGGTAAGGTCGATTTTTTTTGTATAGGCATTCAGGCTCATGTCGTATTCGAAAATCACCCCGGCTGTTGATGTACCTCCGGCTGAACTGAGACCATACAATTTGTCGTTTGCAGCGTGGAGCAAAGTGCCGTGTGGAAACCCGCCGCTTGAGGTATTGAAGTCTATTTTTTTTGCATAACTGTTCAGCGAGATATTGTATTCATATAAAACTCCAACACTCTGGGTTCCTCCTGCAGAAGTAAGCCCGTATAACAAACCATTGGTGGCTTGTGTTACAGCACCTAAGGGATTAGATCCATTTGCCAATGAAAAATCAAGGAGTTTGGTTTGAATGTTGGTACCAAGGTCGAATTCAAAAAGTGTTCCTACATTGTTTGTTCCTCCAATTCTGGTGGTACCATAAAGCTTTCCGTTGGCAGCCTGAATGAGGGCTGCCTGAGGGTTAGCCCCCAGTGAGGAAGCCATGGTTGACAGCACAGAATACGTATTTCCGCTGGGGTTAAATTCAAACAACACCCCTACATTATTTGCACCTCCCTGATTGGTTGTACCGTAAATTTTTCCGTTAGAGGCTTGCACTATGCCTCCTACCGGTTGGTTTCCGGTGGCTGCCGCCGTGTAATTAAATACCACGCTATAGGTTGAGGATGAAAGATCGTATTCATATATAACCCCACCACTGCCGGAACCGCCTGAGAGTGTCGTTCCATAAATTTTACCATTGCTGGCCTGAATGGGAGGGGCTTGCGGGTTGGCACCAATGGCCGTTGAAAAGCTAATAAGCACAGAGTAGGAACTCAGGGATAAATTGTATTCAAACAAAGTTCCTGCGCCGGTGACTCCGCCGAAGCGATTCACTCCATATAATCTTCCATTGGTGGCTTCAATGAGTGAACCTTGCGGAAACTGCCCGTTCGCCGCAATCATATCGTATTTTTTTGTGTATGTGCTGGTGCTAAGATCGTATTCAAAAATAACGCCAAGGTTGTTAAGCCCTCCAAGACGCGTCATGCCATACAATTTGCCGTTGCTGGCCTGAATAACGGACGATTGCGGGTCGGATCCCTTTGCTGTTCCATCAAAATCCACAAGAACTGAGTAGGAATTGGTGGCAGGATTGTATTCAAAAAGTGTCCCCAAATTGTTGGTTCCACCTAAACGGGTAGTTCCATACAGCTTTCCATTGCTGGCCTGGTACAATTTCACAAACTGCGGTGCATTTCCAGGGTATCCTTGAAAATTGTATTGAGCCGAAATGGCTGTACTGCCGGTATTGATGCTAAACAGGGTGCCAAGCCCATCCCCTCCGCCAGGGCTTAATCCCCAAAGTGAAGGGGGAGTTTGAGCCTGAAGCGGGGTACCTGTTAGGAAAGTGGATACTAAGTAAATGGCAAATAGGTATATCTTTCTCATGGCTTCTCAAATTCAATTGTTCGTTTAAATATACAAAAATACCGCTTACGCGCAAAACCTAATTTGCTCTTGGCCGCGGCAGGAAAGGAAAATTACCCTGAGCTATCAGTTGGCCTGAGCCAATTGCCTGATTTCTGTCATGATTTTTAAAGCAAGCTGATTGGCCTTAGCCTCATCCGAACTTTCGCTGTAAATGCGGATGATGGGTTCCGTATTGCTTTTTCTAAGATGCACCCATTCTTTGCTGAACTCTATCTTAAGGCCATCTTCCTTGTTTACAGGCACATCCCGGTACTTCTCAGACATTTTAATGAGTATATCATCAACATTTATTCCGGGAGTGAGATCTATTTTATTTTTAGAAATAAAATAATTAGGGTAACTGCTTCTCAATTCAGATGTGCTAACATTTAGTTTTGCAAGGTGTGTCAGAAAAATAGCGATGCCAACTAAAGCGTCACGACCATAATGCAATTCCGGTAAAATTACTCCCCCATTCCCCTCTCCGCCAATCACTGCATTCGTGGCTTTCATCTGCCTTACCACATTCACCTCACCAACCGCGGAGGCAGAATAGTTTCCTCCGTGTTTTTCGGTAATGTCGCGCAAGGCCCTGGTACTTGAAAGATTACTTACTGTATTTCCACCGGGATGAAATGTCAGTACCCGATCGGCAACCGCCACCAAAGTGTATTCTTCACCAAACATTTCCCCATTATCAGAAACAAACGCCAGGCGGTCAACATCAGGATCCACACTGATACCAAGGTTGGCTTTTGTTTCAAGCACTCTATTACTCAATTCTATCAAATGATCCGGCAAGGGCTCAGGATTGTGTGCAAAATTACCATGCATCTCTGCATGAATAACTTCCACCTTCTCAACTCCCATGGCTTTCAATAAAGCCGGAACGGCTATAGCCCCGGAAGAATTAATGGCGTCTACTACAACCGAGAAACCGGCTTTTTTTACAGCTTCCACGTCGACATATGGTAAGGCCAGAATTTTTGCGATGTGTGTGTTCAGATAATTACCCTCTGAACGTACAATGCCCAGTTCATCCACCGGAGCATAGCTAAAATTACCCTGTTCAGCCTTTTCCAACAACTCCTTACCCAAAGCTTCAGATATAAATTCTCCTTTGGAATCGAGCAATTTAAGAGCGTTCCACTGTTTTGGATTGTGACTTGCCGTTAAAATGATTCCCCCCTGCGCTTTAAAATCTACCACCGCCATTTCAACGGTTGGCGTTGTGCTTAATCCAAGGTCTATAACTTCTATTCCAAGACCCGACAAACAGGCTGAAACAAGGGCATTCACCATAGCCCCACTCATTCTGGCATCTCTTCCGATTACCACCTTCAGTTTGCTGCTATTAAACTGAGATTGAAGAATGCTGCCATAAGCCGAAACAAATTTAATAATGTCGGGTGGCGTAAGCCCTTCCCCTGCATGGCCTCCAATGGTGCCGCGTATTCCTGAAATGCTTTTTATTAAGGTCACTGCTTTATGTTTTGTTGGCAAATATAGGCATTGCCTCTCTCAGCATAAGGACTTTATTATTAAAAACCTTTTCGTTTTTTACTTAATTTCAGGTTTTCATTTAAACGGTTTTATGCCCCTCCTACCCCGACTTGTTCCCCTGTTTTTTGCCTTCTTCCAGGTGTGCAGTTGTCAGAACCTGCTAGCCGCTTCCCCGGTTTTTATAAATGATGATAATGTTTCGGTTAATGAAACAAGCCTGGTCTTAGGAATGGATTCCGAAATTGATTTGCAGGAAATCACACATCCTCCGGAACTGCTATCAAAATTGTTCAATCGCAAACCCGTAAAAAACAAAAAGCTCATTGCCGCTCTTCTTGCTTTTCCCTTTCCCTTCGGAATAGTTGGTTTACACCGCATTTACCTTGGTACCTCTCCTCATGTTCCACTGGTTTATATTGGTACTTTAGGCGGTGGCTTCGGGCTCATTCCCTTAATTGATTTTATCGCCATACTTTTCGAAAAAGATATAGAGCACTATATGAATAACAACAAAGTGTTTATGTGGATTAATTAGACCTTATGTGTGGAATTGCCGGTCTTATTTTAAAATCTCCTTCAGCAGGACCCATGGTCCCCAAACTGAAAGCCCTCTCCCGAAGTTTGCAGCACCGGGGCCCGGATGGGGAAGGATTCCTTTTGCAGAATGAAACACATGCGGTTCCCTACTTTGATGCCTTTTCTCAAACTCCGGGACGAAAACTAAACTACCTTCCTGAAGCTAAACTTCCTGAACAGGAATCGACAAGTTTTCTTGGTTTTGTACACCGGCGTTTGTCCATAATCGATTTGAGTGAAACCGGGCATCAACCCATGTGTGATACGCAGGGAAAGCTTTGGATTACTTACAATGGTGAAGTATACAATTACCCCGAATTGAAAAAGGAACTGGGCAACCTGGGGTACACTTTTATCTCGGAAAGCGATACTGAAGTCATTTTACAGGCTTACCGGCACTGGGGAGAAAAATGCGTTGACCATTTTAACGGCATGTGGGCTTTTTGTATTTACGATACCGAAAAAAACAGGTGTTTTGCTTCCCGCGACCGTTTTGGTGTTAAACCCTTTTATTATGTGGATAAACCAAACCTGTTTGCTTTTGCCAGTGAACAAAAAGCGCTTGTTAACGCGGGACTCGCAGGTTCAAGCGTAAATGAAAAAGCCCTGCATAACTACCTCGTGAATAGTCTGCTTGAAAGTGAGGAGCAGAATTTTTTTGCAGATATCAGAGAATTGTGGCCCGGTACAAATTTGATTTACAATTTAAACACGCATCACTTCAGGCTAAGTTCGTACTATCATTTGAACCACCAGCTCTCCCTGGCAAACGAAGTATTAACCGACGAAGAACTCATCGACAAAATAAGCTCTGCATTTAAACAGTCAGTTCGCCTTCGCTTAAGAAGCGACGTGGAAGTAGGCACCTGTTTAAGCGGGGGAATCGATAGCAGCGCCATTGCTATGAGCATTTCTGAGCTCACCCGGCAGCCTTTTCATTGTTTTACTTCGGTGTTCAGAAACACCCCCTTTAACGAAGAGCATTATGCTGATCTTGTGGCTAAAAAAGCCGGCGCTTATCACGATAAAGTTGAGCCCACGTTTGAAGGTTTAACAGTAGAATTGGACGAGCTGATTTATTCACAAGATGTACCGATTTGGGATACCAGTACCTACGCGCAATACAAGGTGATGGAGCTTGCTAAAAAAAATAAAATTAAGGTTGTATTGGATGGGCAGGGGGCTGATGAGTTGTTTGCAGGCTACCACCACCACTTTCTGGCTACCTGGAACCATTATTTCGCCAAAGGGCAGCCCTTGACCTCATTTCGCAGTATCAAGGCCTCTTCAGACAGTATTCAGAACCCTTTTCTTTTTTTTATTAAAGAGCGAATCAAACACAACTTCCATTTTCAATCCAATAAATTGTCTCCACTCCTGAAGAAAGAATTTGTTAACACCTACCCGATCTCCAATCCCAGCAGGTATTTCAATGATTTGAATGAACAGTTGATTCATGATATCTACCACACACGATTAAAATCCTTCTTAAAGTGCGAGGACCGTTGCGGCATGTGGCATTCCGTAGAAAGCAGGGTGCCTTTCAGCGATGACATAGACCTGATACAGCTCATGTTCTCTTTTGATGCGAACCGGAAAATACAAAAAGGAACCTCTAAGTACTTGTTGAGGGAAGCATTAAAATCCTCCTTGCCAAAAGAAATTTATGAAAGGCGGGATAAAAAAGGATTTGACACACCGGTTCAAAACTGGTTGACACGCTTAAGGCCTTTGATGATCGATGAGGTGTTGAATTCAGGCCTGAACCTGATTGATCCCCTGCACATCCAAAAATTCAACAGCAGTGATCCTTACCAAAACAAATTATTGTTCAGGCTTTTTGTGTTTTGCCGCTGGAAAAAACGGTTCAAAGCCTGACTAACGCGCTGTAATTTTAAACTCTGTTCTTCTGTTTTTCGCCTTGTTTTCCGCTGTGTCGTTGGGCACTTTGGGTTTGCTGTCGCCATATCCTTTGTAGCTCAGCCGTTCGGGGGCAATTTTACCTTCCCTGATCAGAAAATCATATACGGCTTTCGCCCTGTTAGTGGATAATATTTCGTTTTGCTTTTTATCCCCTGTATTGTCGGTGTGTCCGCTCAACTCAATTTTAACTGTTTTGTTTTGATTTAGAAACGCAATGAGTTTATTTAATTCCGCGCGACTTTCCGGCTGAAGGTCCCATTTGTTTACTTCAAAGAAAATATTTTTAAGTTCAACTGTACTGCCCACATCCAGAGGTTCAAGGGGAATGTCGAGCTGATAGGGTTTATCAATGCTGGCACTTGCGCCTTTCAGACTAAAGTTATCACTGTAAAACAAATACCCATCTTTGTTTACGTTCACCAGGTAGTTTTTATTGGCAGTGAGTGTCAGCAAAAACTCCCCATTGGATTGGGAATAGGCTTGAGTAACCTGGGTTTGTGTTTCGAGATCATACAATTCAAAACCAGCTTCCAGGGATTCCTTTGTTTTTGAGTTGTACACTTTGCCACGAACGTAGGTCATCGACTCGGGTTTTAAGTCTTCCGGCAACTCAAATTGATAAATATCGAGTCCACCAAAACCTCCTTTCTGGTCACTGGCTTTAAATGCATATTTGCCATTGGGGTACACTAAAAAACTGTTGTCTTCAGCCATGGTGTTCAGCGGATAACCAAGATTAACAGCCTCTCCCCATTCGCCTGTTGTTTGTTTTTTACTCATAAAAATATCCAGACCTCCCATTCCAGGATGGCCATCACTGCTGAAATACAAGGTTTGATTATCGGGATGAATGAACACCGATTCTTCTTTTCCGCTGGTGTTGACTTTTCCCGACAGTTTAACGGCCGGTGTAAACCTCCCGTTTTCATCAAGGGTGCTTACATAAATATCCTGGTCCTTAATTCCGCCTCTGTTGATGATGCCGCGGATAAAATAAAGCGATTTCCCATCACTGCTAAAACTGGGCTGAGTTTCCCAATGGTTGGTATTAATGGCAGGCCCTGCATTTCTTGGTTTGGTCCACCGCCCGTTAATTTTTTGCGCATAAAAAATATCACAACTCCCATATCCCTTTCGTTCCGGCGCTCCATAATCACCGAATTCGTTGGCACAGGAAGCAAAAAACATGATGGTTCCATCTGCTGACAGGGTTGGGGCGCCTTCATTGCCAATGCTGTTAATTTCACGGATGGGTTGGGCGGGTTGCCAAACACCGTTCACTTTCCGGCTGATGAAAAAATCTTCGTTCTCGTAACCCGGCATTTGAGGATCGGTGAGTCCGCGTGTGAACAAAAACCATTCACCGTCGACCGTAACCGAAGGAAAATATTCATTCATGGCGGTGTTGATGCCTTCCCCCACATTCAGCAATTTATAGGGCTTGGGGTGTTTCACCGCTTCGGCACCAAATCGCGCGTTGATTAATTTTTTTTCTGCCAATTCACGCGTGGAGGGATTAACGCGTTCAAATTTGAGAAAGGTTTCGAGATAATTTGCCGCATCACTGTATTGGCCAATGGCCAGTTGTGATAAACTGATCAGATAAAAATTATTCGGGAAAAATTTCGGATTGATGGCAATGGCCTTTTTGAAATACACTATCGCTTCTTCGTGGCGGTTGTTCAGCTGATATAAATTGGCTAAACCAATGGCTGCTTCTATAAATCCGGGATCGGTTTCAAGAGCTTTGATAAAATTTTTTTCTGCCACATCGTCCTTTTTGTATTCAAACGCCCGTTTGCCTTCCTCCAGGTAACGGATGGCCTTTTTGTTCCGGCTTGTGTATTCGCCCGGCGGCAAAGGGCCTTGTGCCAGACAAGACAGGCTTATCAAGATAAAAAAAACAGAAAAATATTTCATAAGTTTGCTCAAATCCCGGTTTCTTTCAAATCGCCAAATGACCTGGTCTGCAACTTAAACCCCGGCCCAGTTTTTCAGGGTGTTACGTTGTTTGTCGCTGATGTTTTGCATCAAGCTGATCTGGTTTTGACGTATGACTTTCACTTTTTTAGCTGTGGCTTTTAATTTCAACACTTTGTATTTGCCTTTCTTACCCTTTGGTCGGTACACTTCAAATTCAACTTTGTCGCCCTCCTTCACTGTGTTGTAATAATCGGATACAACATTTTTAATGGTCTCAATTTTGAGTTCCTGTCCGTTTAACTTCGACCATTCGTCCCCTTTTTTGAATCCCAGCGCTTTTCCGAACTCATTCATTTCCCCGGTGTCTTCCACAAACAACCTTCCGCTTTCTTCATTGTAATTTAAGCCGGCTCCCCCCAGAGAGAATTCGTAGGATACCACTTCCTTCTCAAAACTGATTCCCACACGTCTAAGAATGTCTTTCATCGGCAAAGGTTCGTTTCCGCCAACATGTTTTCTTAAAAACTGCCCAATTTCAGGGTAGGTAAAGGCTTCAATGTCGCTGAATAAGTCCTTATCACGAAATGATTTGTTCTTCCCGTACTTTTTACCCAGATCTTTCATGAGGTCTCTTGTTCCATATTTACCATCACTTAAATCCAACAGAAGAATATCCAGACACATGCCGATTACCGCGCCCTTTTCATATACATTACCGTACTGTTTGTGAATTTTTTCATCCAGCACATGTTTACTCATGAAAGTAAAACTCATGGTATCGTTAAAGTACTTTAAGCTGTTGCTGTATTTCTCCAACATGGTGTTCAACAGCACATCGGCATCCGTAATATTACCGATGGCCTGTGCATGATGTGCAGCGTATTCTGTCATGCCTTCGTACAACCACAGGTGCTCACTCATCTGAGGATTATTGAAATCAAATTCCCCGATTTCTTCAGAGTGAATGGTAAGCGGGGTAACTACATGAAAAAATTCATGTGCCGCTACATCCCTGATCTGTTGCTGAATTTCAAGACTATCCATTTCCGGCAAAACATAAAAAGAGGAATATGAATGTTCCAGGGCTCCGCTGGCACCCGAAATGGTGGGTTTATCGGTGAAATAAAACAGAAAGGCGTATTTGTCCACCGGAAGGTCTCCCCCGAGGTAATCGCCCTGAACATAGAGCAGTTCTTCAAGTGTTTTAGCAATAAACTTTGAATTGATTTTTTTGTTGGGGGAATAACAGGACACCAGGACTTGTGTTTTTCCAACTTTAACCGTGCTGGTATCGGGTAAGGAGTACAAAATAGGTGAATCCACCAAATGGTGGTAGCCTCTCGCGGTAAGCACATCCGCTGTGTTGCCCAGTTGTATTTCCGACAGACCGGTTGCAGGATAAAATCCATTTGGTTTAATAAACTCTATTACAAATGAATTAGCCGTGTAGCCCCTGAAATACCCAAACAAAGAGTGGTTGTTCAGGCAAAAATTGTTGGAAGCCTCAATGTTGGTTCCACCGGGTTCGAATACAATCTTTTCCTGAGTTCCGGGCAAGTCGCATTTATCAAAAGTATCGTCGGCTACATAGGTGATTTTATCAATTTTATTTGCCGGAGAAATTTTGTAGGTATTCACATCCACTTTTGTCACCTGAATGGATGAACCGTCTTTTCCCAATACGGTAAAATTGGTGATGAACCGCCCGAAATCATACACCTCATAGGTTCCCGGCACCATGGCCGGAAAACTAAAAAGTATTTCATTTTCTTTAATGTCGGGAGGAGTGAGTGTGATGGTAATTTTGTCGTTCGACACTTTATTCAGATCTACCTGATAGTGGTAAGCTTCATCGGCAAAAGCAGTGGTTATACAAGTTACAATGGAAATGAAACACAAATTGATTTTCATAGGGTTATTTAATTAATAGACGGTAATTTTTCCAGGAATACATTTTCGAAAACACCATAAAGGAAAGCAGAGCCATAACACTCCAGCTGAGCATTTCGAATTGGGGGTTTTCGGATTTGACTTCAAAGAAGGAATAGGTTTTAATAACAGAGTTAGGCGTGCTGATCAATAGGCTGCTCACGAGGTTGTTTGCAAAATGTATGCCAAAAGCCAACTCAAGGCCTTCATCCAGAAGGGTGATGGCCCCCATAAAAAATGCAAAACACACGTAATAGGGAAACATGATTTGCCAGCCAAACCTTTGTACCTCGGGATTGCTCATATGCGCCAATCCAAAAACCAGTGAAGTAAGTATAAGCGGAAAAATGCCATTTTTAAAAAGTAAAGCCAATCCTTGCAGCAAATACCCCCTGAAAACCACTTCTTCCAAACCGGTTTGAACGGGCATCATCAGGCAAAGCACCACAAACGAAATCAACAAACCACGGTAATCCGGATTCCAGGTAAATTCGGCCGGACTCACTGCATAATTAATAGCTAAAAAAATCAACAACAATACCGACCATAGTCCAAAGGCAAACACAAACCGCGGCATTCTGAATTTTTCAAAACCGGTGAGCACACTTGAGAGCGTTTTTTGATGCAAAAACTTCAGACCAAGGAAAAAGCCAAAAAAGGCAAAAACAAACATGCCCAGTTCGAGGGCCAGGATCAGGTTTTTATCCAAACCAAGAACGGAACTATCAAATAACAAATTGGGATTCGATTCAATTTCGGTTCTGGTATAGCCTCTCGATATCAAACGGGCGATGAGAGGTGTAAACCCAATGAATTGAAAAGCCACATAACCTATTATCAAAAAGAACAGGGTTCCGGCATACATCCAGAACTTATTCATACCATTCACAAGGCCGGAAAGGAGAAATAGATTTTGAAACGGTAAATTGGGTTTGGATACTTCCTCTTGTGATTCCTCCATGCGACAATAACTACAAGTGCGGCTAATTAAGGGATTGTGACAGTGATAAAAGTATTCTTTTTTTCCTGAATCCAAACCCGGGAAAGAAGGATTTGTTCACAAGGATGAGAAAACCGCTATATTTATCAGGTCAAAACACCACACATGAAGAACCATTTTGCTTTAAGTTTAGGGGCGGTTTTGCTCCTTTCGGCTTGTAGTTCAGGTCCCGAAGAATTAATCCTTTCAGAGATTGAATTGGGTAAAAAATTATTTTTCGACAGCATTTTGTCGCGTGATTATTCCATCACCTGCGCCTCCTGCCACAAACCCGAATTTGCATTCGCCGACAACGTAGCCAAAAGCATAGGTGTTTATAATCAAGCCGGTTCGCGCAACACCCCAAGCGCCATGAATCAAACCGACCGAAACTTTTATTTCTGGGATGGGCGGGCTGAAACCCTTGAAGAACAAGCCCTGGGCCCGATACAAAATCCTGTGGAAATGGATCTTCCCCTGTCCATTGCCATTCGACGCCTGAAAGAAAACGAAACCTACCGCAACGCTTTTTATAGTATTTATGGCAAAGCCCCATCGAAGGATTTGCTGGCGAGCGCCATTGCCGCCTATGAACGCACCCTGGAAACTGACAATTCGCCTTTTGACAAATACATGCAAGGAACCGACACCAGCCTTTTCAGCGAAAGCGCTAAACGCGGACTTAACCTGTTCAACACCAAAGCCAAATGTTTCGATTGCCACTTTGGCGTTGATTTCACGGGCAGCGACCAGTTCAAAAACATTGGAATTTACAATGGAAAAGACCTGAACGATGCAGGTCGTTACGCCATTACAGGCAATAAAAAAGACCTGGGAGCCTTTAAGATCCCGGGGCTCAGGAACATTGCGCAAACGGCGCCATACATGCACAATGGCATGCATAAAACCTTACGCGAGGTAATTGATTACTATGATGAACCGGATAAGTTCATTGCCAACGCCATCAACCGCGACACCTTGCTTAGCCAGCCCCTTGGTTTAACAGAAGAAGAAAAAAAGGATCTGGAGAATTTTCTGCTCAGCCTGAGTGATGAGCGTTTCGCTAAATAAGCCTTGATTTATACGGCTTCAAACCAAGCCGGATTTAGTAGACCTTATACAATACGGGCTTGCTTGGACTGGCATCGTTTTCAAACGGAGCGATTTGCAGGTTAAGCAAATACAATCCATCGTTCACCTCATTCGGAACATAAATCATTTCCGTAATGGTTTTTTCAAGACGTGTGTTTATGGGGTAGTGCCAAAACGCATGGTGAGCCTCCAGTTTTCCTCCATCCGATTCACGGTCAATGCTCGGCATATCAATCAGCAGATGCAGAATACCTCTTGCATTCAGTACGTCTATCGCTTCCTTCAACAAATACGGAGGGTTGGTGTTGCTGTAATTCGTATGTAATTTACCGGGGCCGTTGCCCAGTGTACGAATGATGATGGCTTCGGCTTTTGAGTCCTTGTCGAGCGCTGATTCCAGATTTTTCCTGCTAATAACAAAATCGCCATTCTCAAGCGCCTCCGGTAAAATGGTAATTAATTCGGCGATAAAAAAGAAACGTTTCAGATTCTGGTTCACTGAGTAAAACTCTTTGCTGATATGACCCACGCATTCGGTATGCGTTCCATGGGCATGAGGATTGAAAGTGATGGTCCTGAAATTTACAGATCCTCCTTCGTTAACGTCACCAACCCAATTGCCCATTCTCACGGGCTCCATTTTTATGGCGTCCTGATACCAGGCCCTTGTGCTGTTCTCATCCGTGCTTAAAGGCATGGAAATATCGATGGGTTTAAAAAAATCCACCCTGTATTCTTTGCCGGAATGAAAGATCGTAGCTATCATTTTTTAAACCGCTACTGGTGCCTTAATGTGAGGATGAGGGTCGTAATTCTGCAATTCAAAATCCCCGAACTTAAAATCAAATATGGACTTCACTTCAGGGTTGATCTTCATTTTTGGTAATGCTCTGAAATCGCGGCTTAACTGGAGTTTGGCCTGATCCAGATGATTGGTATACAGGTGGGCATCGCCAAGTGTGTGCACAAATTCTCCGGGCTCAAGGCCACAAACCTGTGCCACCATCAGGTTCAACAAAGCGTAGGAAGCGATATTAAAAGGCACACCCAAAAAAATATCGGCACTGCGCTGATACAGCTGACAGCTCAGTTTGTTATCGGCAACATAAAATTGAAAAAAGGCATGGCAGGGTGGAAGTTTCATCTGATCGATGTCGGCCACGTTCCAGGCACTGACGATTAAACGCCGGGAATCCGGATTTTTTTTTATCATCTCTATCACCTTGGAGATTTGATCAATGTGTTTACCGTCCGGGCCTGGCCAGCTTCTCCATTGATAACCATAAACCGGACCCAGGTTTCCCTGCTCATCTGCCCATTCATCCCAAATGCTGACTCCGTTTTCTTTCAGGTAACGTATGTTGGTCTCCCCTTTTAAAAACCACAGAAGTTCGTGAATGATACTTTTGGTATGCAATTTTTTTGTTGTGAGAAGAGGAAAACCATCCTGAAGGTTAAACCTCATCTGGTACCCAAACACACTTAAGGTGCCGGTGCCGGTGCGGTCGGTTTTTTTTGTGCCCTGTTCAAGCACATGTTTCATCAGATCGTGGTACTGTTTCATTTAATAACCAGGTTTGCTATGCATCTAAAAGTAAAAATCCCCCCGTTGGTTTGCCGGGAGGATTTATTAAAAGTTTTTAAGTGATTCTATTTAATGATGTTGACGTAGCCTACGTATTCTTTCCGTCCTTCATTGTTGGCCCCTACCGCTTTAATCTTGTATATATAAGTGCCATCGTTTCCAATTTTTCCATCCACGGTTCCATCCCAGCCTTTGGTTACGTCATTGGTGGTGTACACCAAGGTGCCCCATCTGTCGGTAATTTCCATCACAAAACCCTCTTCTTTAAAACCGGTTCCAACAACCATAAACACATCGTTCAGGCCATCGTTGTTAGGTGTAAAAGTATTCGGAATGTAAACATTGTAATCGTCTCTTACCTTGATCACACGGCTTACGGTATCCATACAATCTTTATCCGTTTTGGTGATGACGTAAACCGGATAACTGCCTGCTACATCGTAATTCACCATGGGTGTTACCTGATTGGTGGTATCGTATCCGCTTAGTGCCTGATTGGCAATCAGCCAGGTATACATCACCGGATTCACGTCATTAGTGGTATTTAAGGTAATATTGTCGGTAACCGTAGGGGATTCAGGTTCCCAAAAAATCGAGGTGCCCGGATTGGGATGAACCACCAATGGATAAGGATAGGTATATACCCCGGTACAACCATTTTTGCCAAGAGATGTAATTTCCAAGGTATAGGATCCCGGAACATCCAGGCATTTGTAGAAGGCCGAATCACTTTGGAACACATCCAACCCGCCAAAATTAAAGGTGGCAATTTCAGTGCTGTCCTGCGATTGCGTATCGTAAAGCAAACAAAGAGGCGCACAACCTTCTGATTTATCCAACTGCAGGTTTGGAACAGGAGGTTGATTCACAATTACAGAAAAAGAGTGTACAACTGAATAGCTTGAACAACCCTGGGCATTGTCCCAGGCAATGAGGTTGTAAATCGTTGTTCCCAGAGGAACACCCACCTGAACGCTTCCGTTTGATGACCCGAGATAAATGGAAGGATTCCAGGTGTAGCCATAATTCTGACTTCCACCGGTAACACCACCTTCCAGTATAACAGTATCTCCCCTGCAAATTGTTCTGCTGTTCGGGGTCAGGGTAAACTGAATCGGAGTAAGCACTTCAACCAACGAAGTACCCGTTGTTACACAAGGTCCTAAGGCTACATTTAAAGTATAGGTTCCTGAAAGGTTGGGCTGGGCGGATGGAACGTTAACGTTCTGTGTATTGGAAGCGTATCCGCTAGAGCTTGTCCACGAATAGGAGGTTCCTCCCGAAGGCCCGTTAATAATAAGTGGATTGTTATAACAAATTACCTGATATGGACTAAGTGTGAAATTTAAAAGCGGGTTAACGGTCAGAGAAACCACAGCCGTGTTGGAACAGGTTACTCCACTGGTGAAGAAAGCGGTTACCGTGTAAATTCCGGATGCGGCAGGTGTTGGATAATACACGATGGCGTTGGCAGAAGGCACAGGTCCAAAACCGTTCGGCCCCACCCAAACATAACTGCTGGCTCCAATAGCGTTGGCTTGAAGATTGGCATTGTTTGGCTGACATACCTGACCGGGAGGAATCACTGAAATGGAGTTAATGGTCACCACATTAATTTGAACGGATTTGGACGTGGTGCAAACCAGCTGTGTGGTGTTGTTGTTATTAAACATGGCATATACAAAATAGATGCCTGCCTGATTGGGTTGAATCTGAGGTATAGAAATAAAAGATACGTTACCTGCCGAAAAATTGTTGGGTCCCGACCAGCTGTAGGTTGGTGTGCTGGAAGGATTTGAAGCGTTCACAGAAAGCGTTGCTGTATTCCCCTGACAAATATCGGAGGTAGAGGAAACCAGAGGCTGCGATATGCCAACAACCACAACATCCACCACCGCTGAAGTAGTACAGGTTATTGAAGAGTTAAAAAACAAGGCCGTAACCGAATACGATCCCGCCATGTTTGGAATAATTGCCGAAAGCACCGGATTTTGAAGCGAAGAACTGTAGCCCTGAGGACCTAACCAAGTAAATCCCTGGGCCTGGCCTGAAACGGCGGCCGTGAGGTTCACATTGGTGCCTTCACAAACCGTTTTGGACGGAGCCGCGGAAGCATTGATGGGACTGGTTTGCACCACAGAAATGCTTGTGGTGGCGGTGCGCGGACAAGTAATACTATTAAAAACAATATCAGCGAAAACCGAATAAACTCCTCCAGTATTCACCGAACTGCAGGTTACCTGTGCCGGAGGGAATCCCGGTGTAGTCACGTAATAATTAAGCGGTCCTGTCCAGGTGTATGCCGTTGCGGTTGGCATGGCCGCGGTTAGGTTTACAACCCCACCCAAACACACCGAGCTTGGAGAGCTAACCGCAATTTGGTGGTTGGGCGCCACGTTGATTTGTGTAACTCCTGTAGACAAACAACCATTTAGAATTGTACTTACAGTGTAGGTTCCGGTATATGGTACCGAAGACAAATTTGGAATCGTAATTACGTTTGAAGGAGACACCATGTTGGCAACACCCGGAGGTCCGGCTACGGTGTAACTCACCCCACCCACAGGAGCTGTTAACACAGCATTATCACCGTGGCAATAATCGCCCTGATGGTTGATAACGAGTGGTGGTGGTACATTAATATAAACGGTGAAAGCGTCGCATGAATTGGTTGGTAAACCCAGGGATGAACCCACCGCGCACATGGTATAAACGGTGGTTACAGTTGGAGTCGTAATAGAAAAGCAAGGGTTGGATAGCTGAATGGTTCCGCCGGGATTCAGCGTGTAGGTAATGTTGCTCACGTTATTCCAGGTTCCGCAAACCACCAATGGCTGGTTAGGACAGGCGGTGTAATCGGGTACTGTTAACTGAGCTCTTAAACCATTTAAACCAAGGAAAATCACCAGTAATAACAAGCCAATACGGCCGGTAAAGTGATTTCCTGTATGCTTATGTAAAGTTTTATTCATCCAAATGTTAAAACTAAGGGTTTTTCGCATATTTTTCAAGGTCACAAGGGAATTCTTCTAAATATTTTGCCTTATTTTTCCTTTGTCTTGGATTCTACAGATCCTTCAGTTCATCTGCCTCAAATTTACGTATTCACTGGCAATTCAAGGCCAAATTCACTAATTCAATCCCCCCATTTACTCAATGCCAGGGGCAAAAAGCAGGCAAAACCTTTTAAGACTTAAAAAATGATGGCTCAGTTTCCTCTTCATGGCAATCGAATAAGAGCCTGGAGTTTAGTTCACCGGGACTGTAAATCGTTTAAATTTTGCATTTTTACGGCCTGATACAGTTTTACTTCTAATCCACGAACCATGAAAGGAATTATACTTGCCGGCGGTTCCGGCACACGCCTGCACCCGCTTACCCTGGCCATGAGCAAACAAATGATGCCGATTTACGACAAACCCATGATTTATTACCCCCTCTCGGTGCTCATGATGTCAGGTATCCGTGAAGTGCTCATTATTTCAACGCCTCACGACCTGCCGAATTTCGAGCGTTTGTTGGGCGACGGCAAACAATTGGGTTGTAAATTCAGTTACGCGGTACAGGAAATCCCCAATGGTCTGGCCCAGGCTTTTGTCATAGGCGAAAAATTCATCGGAAAGGATAAGGTGGCTTTAATATTGGGCGACAACATTTTTTATGGTGTAGGACTGGGAGGTAATCTCCAAAAAATAAATGATCCCGATGGAGGTGTGGTGTTTGCATATCACGTGAGTGACCCCGAACGCTATGGTGTTGTTGAATTTGATAAGGATGACAAAGTGATTTCCATTGAAGAAAAACCACAACACCCCAAGTCCAATTATGCGGTGCCGGGTTTGTATTTTTACGATAACTCCGTGGTAGAAATTGCTAAAACCTTAAAGCCAAGTCCAAGGGGTGAATACGAAATAACCGACGTAAACAAAGAATATTTAAAGCGGGGCAAACTGAGGGTTTCCATCATGGATCGCGGCACAGCCTGGCTGGATACCGGCACTTTTCATTCTCTTATGCAAGCCGGACAATTTGTACAGGTGATTGAAGAAAGGCAGGGGCTGAAAATCGGCTGCATTGAGGAGGTGGCGTTCAATATGGGGTTCATCAATAAGGAACAATTGCTGGAAACCGCCAAAGGCCTTACTAAAAGCGGCTATGGCACCTACCTCATCGAAGTGGCAAAAAATGCATAACAAGTTTTTGTGAAACAGTTCGAACAGCTTAGCCTTTTGTTTTCCGATCATCTCCGGAAATTCAGCAGTGAACTGGATTCGGGTAGACCTTCAGAACTTTACCAACCCTGTTCCTACATTCTTTCATTGGGAGGCAAACGACTGCGCCCACTCCTGGCCCTGATGGCCTGTGATTTGCTGGGAAAAGACACGCAGGCGGCGCTAAACTCTGCCCTGTCGGTTGAACTCTTTCATAATTTCTCCTTAATACACGATGATATTCTGGACGAGGCACCCTTACGCAGAAATCAGCCAACCGTGCACCTGAAGTGGAACCGTAACATTGCCATTTTAAGCGGCGACGCGTTATTGGTAAAAAGCCTGCAGGTTTTGCAGCATTACCCCAAAGAAGAAGCCATGCAATTGAGCGCATTGATGTGCAAAACAGCCATGGAAGTGTGCGAAGGACAACAATTGGACATGAATTTTGAAACGCAGACTTCAGTTCGTATTGAGGATTACATTCACATGATACGCTGTAAAACCGCCGTATTGCTTGGCTGCAGTTTACAAATGGGCGCCATTAACGCACAGGCCGGTCCTGAAAATCAGCAGCACTTGTACGACTTTGGCATGAACCTCGGCATAGCTTTTCAACTGCTCGACGATTTGCTGGATGCCTTCGCTCCCAACGCAGAATCCTTTGGTAAACAACCGGGAGGCGATATCCTCTCGAATAAAAAAACCTTTTTGTTATTAAAGGCATTGGATCTGGCAAATGAGGTTCAAAAAAAAGAGATTGTTTCTATACTTCAAATGCCGGGCGATCAAGGTCATGAAAAAATCAGTCGCATGCTTGACATTTACAAGATACTGAACATCAAAGCCGAATGTGAAGCACAGGCTGATGCTTACACAAATCAAGCGCTGGCTTCACTGGATAAAGTAAAAGCTGATTCTGACAAGAAAAAACAATTGCAGCAATTCGCTGCCCAATTGCTTAAACGAGAGGTATGATAAAATTCAAGGATTATAAACACATGACCACCATACAGGTAAGGTTTGTGGATATCGACCGCTTAAACCACGTAAACAATGCCTGTTATTTGAGTTATTGCGAACTCGGCAGGGTTAAGTATTTTAACGAGGTGCTCGGTGAGGTGATTGATTGGGACAAACATGGCTTTGTGCTTGCACACATTGAAGTTGACTATTTCACGCCCATCCATCTTAACGATGAGGTGTACTGTTTTACAAAAGTGACATACCTTGGCAGCAAAAGTCTGTCTCTTAAAAATGAAATTCTGAAAAAACACAACGGCAACTGGACCGAATGCGCAATGGTTTCAGGCGTTTTGGTAGCCATGGATTATGTAAATAACCAAAGCATTGAAATTCCTGCCGTGTGGAGAGAACGCATTAACGCATACGAATCCTGAAGTCTGTTATTCCAGCTCTCTCCTGTTAACAACGGTAACTTTATTGCCTTCAAAAAAATAAAGTTTATTTTCCGTTATTAACATGGGATTTGCGGTATTCAGCTCATACATCAGTTCATAATTGCCGCTGATGAGGATGGTTTTTTTTTCGTTTCTTAAAATGGGTTTTGAATCGAATTTTCCTGCCAAACGGAACAATTCTGTAAAGTGGTATTCATACTGAATAAAATCACCGTCGATGCCATATACTTTATTGTTGTCGGTTTTAAAATAAATCAGATTTCCATTGATAAAATTTAATGGAACGTAATAGCCCTCTTTAAAAGTATAGTATTCGTTGCCATTGATAAACTCCACAAATCTGCCGTATGCCGATTGACTGAGCGCCAGCATGGTTTTTATTTCAGGCTCACCGGGTTTCACTTTCAGTATTTCATCTTTACCCGCGAATACCAGGGAGTTTTCGGCTTGTGTAAAATCAGCCATGTTTTCGATCTTACTGAGGTCGTATTGATTTAAAACAGCTCCATTTTCAGGGTTTAATTCCAGAATAAAGGGCCGCCCCCAATTCACGAAACGATTGCTGTGCATGGCGAGTCCAAAATTCACCAGCAATAGGCTTGAATCAGTTACTGTCAGCATCATTTTGGAAATGGGATAATTCCGCAAATCAAGGCTCCATAGCGCCTTACCGGTTTCATCCAGGGCCAGACACTTTTCTTTGGAAGCAAACACAATTTTTCCCTTGTGTAAAAGGATATTCGAAGCCAATTGGGTAACCTGATTTTCATCGTTTGTGCAATGTACCACCTTGCTTACTTTTAAAATGGTAGTGTTTTTTGCCAGCGAATAGGTTAAGGCTTTGGCTGTAATAAAAGCCGTTTGAAGTGGCACAGTCCATATCAAACCGGTTCGGACGTGAACTGCATGTACACCTGAGGCGGCAATAAGTAAAACCGAATCATTCAGCAATTTGTAATCAACCCAATCCTGTGCCCCCGGCACCATTGCTTTCCATTTCACAAAACCCGTGCGCAGGTCGAGGCAATGCACTTCCTCCTTATTTTGACTGTCATAAAACAAGGCAAAAGGTGTGTTTTCAATGCCGGTGAGCAACCGGCCCGGGTATTTGAGTTCATCGTATCCGGCCAGCTTATTGAACCTGGCGCTCCTTTCGTCGTTGGATACAATCAAAAGATTGTTCTCAAGGTTAAAATCGAACAAAGAAGATTCCACGATCCATTTTGGTTTTTCGTTGTTGTCGATCGCTCCAAAAAATCCTTTCAAAAGCAACTGGCCGGATTGTTCGTCCTTTTCTTTGCCCGACACAAACAACAATTGATGAATCGTATCAAAAATATAATCCTGAATAGGGTATTCAAAACGAAGGGAAAGGGCGTTCAGGGTTTTGATACTGACTGCTGAAAGTCCAATGGCTGCGGTGTCAGCTGTAACACGTTCAGTACCTGATTGGCCATATATGCCTGAAGGTGCTTGTGCAACAAAAAAAAATGCCAGAAAAAAACGGAATATGCGACTTCCGAAGCCCATCAGACTTTTACACCAATCACAAGAACATCGTCAACCTGTTCTTGTTCGCCCTGCCAGGAGACCAGGGTTTTATTCAGTTCTTCTTTTTGAACCTGGGAGTTGAGTTCTGAAATTTTGAGCAACAATTTCCTGAAATTGCCTACCATGAACTTTTTACCGGTTGGGCCACCAAATTGATCTGCGTAACCGTCACTGCATATAAAAATCTGGTCTCCTTTCTCCAGTTGTATCTCGTGGTTATCGAATCCTGTTTTTTCACCTACATAAGAACCGATTGGAAACTTATTGGCAGGATGCAGAATTAATTCGCCCTTACGAATAAGGTACAGCGGATTGAAAGCGGCAGCGTACTGCAACATCATGGTTTTATAATTGATGGCGCAAAGGGTCATGTCCATGCCATCCTTGGCTTGTTTACCGGTTTCGTCGGTGAGCAGCGCGCTTACCACACCGTCCCTTAACTGATCGAGTATTTCAGAAGGTTTTGAAGCGCTGGTATTTTTAAGAATATCCTTTAAAATGTTGTATCCTACCAAACTCATAAAGGCACCCGGAACACCGTGGCCTGTACAATCGATGGCGGCGAAATACACCAAATCCCCCTTTTGTTCAATCCAGTAAAAATCACCGCTTACTATGTCTTTTGGTTTAAACAGTATAAAGGAATCCGGCAACAGATTTTTGATTTTGTTGGTTGTTGGAAGTATTGCGTCCTGGATACGTTTCGCGTAATGTATGCTATCAGTAACTTGTTTATAGAGGATTTCAAGTTCTACATTTTTGTGTTCAATTTCCGATTTCTGACGAACTACTTCTTCGGTGCGCTCAATCACTTTTTGTTCGAGCACCCGCTCGTTCTCAGCCAGATCGTCCCTCATCTTTAGTAATGCGTGTCCCAGAGTGTCGTCCTTACTTAACGGGGTATAAGAGGCATTAAAGTTTCCGGCACCTGTTTCTTTTGCAAAATCGGTGGTATGGTGCATGGATTGAATCAAATCGTTCAAGGCGTTCCCCATTTCTCCGATTTCGTCATTACGCGCGCTAACCCGTTCTTCAGGCAAAATTCCCAAGCCCATGGAGAGCAGCATTTTTTTCAGAACCTGTACCGGCCGGGTAATGGATCGTGTGGTCATTACTCCAATGATCACTCCGCCCAACATCAACAGTATACTCAAAAATTGCACCGATTGTTTCAGAAAATCGAGTGACTCAAACATTTCGAGCTTTACATTTTCCGCGAATTGTTTTTTAAGTTCAATCAGTTCCCTGAGTTTGGAGTAAATTGTTTTGATATACGTTTCCGACTCTTCATAATCGTTCACTGCCAAAAAAATTATCCCGTCATCATTATAGGCATCAAGACTATTGAGCGGCTCCATGATGTTGTTTTTGTAAACCAAAAACAGGGAATCGATTTTAAGAAATATGACCTGAAGTTGCTCCTTTTCGGAATCGGTCCAATACTTTGAATAATCTACCAGCAATTTTCGTTTTTGTGGAAATTCCTCGCTGATGATTTTATTTAAATCATCCCTGAACTGCATGTCGTTCATGCTTTTATTGTACACCCACTTTGAAATGTTCGTGTGTGAACGCTGCAGCATCAGGTTCAGTTCTTTGAGCTCTGTAACACTGGGCGTAACCTGCCCAACCATGGTTTCGGTTTTGTTTTTGCTTTCAATGATGGTAAAAATTGTAAGCGTAAACGCCACCACGGTTAATGACACGAGTATGGCAAACCCCAGTCCTATTCTTCTTCCTATGGTGAACCTGTAGTTCATTTATTTCTGTTGAGAGGCCGTTTCATCATTCACTGTTATGCCCAGTTCTGAGCATTTTTTCTTAAAGTCCTCAAACTTCACCTTGTCCATCAGCATTCTGTAAACATAGTACAAGGCTTCTACCGCTTTAGCGTCGCTTTTGTTGGCATTGTATACCTTAAGAATGTACTGCTCACTTTGTTTGGCCAGTTTTACTACATTGTCCTGAACCACTTCAATCTGATCCAGCTCTACCTCATACTCCAGCTGCTTGATTAATACTGTGGCTTCGTTATAATTCAAAAGTCCTATTCCAAGATTGGCTGATCGGTTGTCCGGATCAATTTCCAGAACCTTTTCGTAAGCTTTTTTCGAAACCAGTATGGTTTTTTCGCTGCTGTCTTTTGCATACTTGTCGTTGTATACTGTTGATACTGCCAGGTAATACTCTATGTCTTTTGCTTTGAAATCCGTTTTGGGGAAAATCTCCTTGTACATGGATTTATAGCGGTTGTATGCCATCAAACTCTTTTCTGCATTACCGGAGTCCTGCAAAAAGCGAATGTTCATGTTATAATACCCCTGAGCCAGGGTAATCAGAAGTTTTTGATTGTACACCCTTGTTGTTGAATCCGGTTTAAGATTATCAGAATGGTGTATAGAAGAAATGATGGTGTCGCGTATTGGAGAGTTCAAGCGGTATTTATCCGCCCTTTTGTAAACTTCGTAATATATCGCGGCGCGGGTGGTCCAACTCACAAAATCGCCTTTGGTGTCTTTGTGTTTAATAACGGAATCGATGGTAAACACAGCCTGATCAATTTTATCCGGTTGTTTGGTATTCAGCAAATTTTGAGCTCTTGCCAAAGACTCAATCTGAGCACCAAGCCTGGCTCCGCTCAGCAGCAGGAAGCCGAACAGCAGAAATTTGAATATGTTGCGCTTAGCGATCAATGGTTTATTCTATATTGGATACGGCAATGGCCTTTATGTCATCGTTTGTTTTTAATCCCGCTTTTACAGCCGCGGATTTATTGTACTCAAATTTTAATTTGCTTTCAAGGGTAACAAAATTGATGCTTGCACCCGATTTGCAGGCTCCTGCTGTTTCGGCCACCACCAAGGCACCTTTGTTTTTGTATTTTGCTGCAGCCGCACTTATGGGTTTTATTATGTCAGGTCCAAAGTAAATGATATTGGGAAGTATGGACGCGTCGTAATTGGCAGAATTTCTGACCTCTATGTCCTGATTGGCGACTTTCTTTTTACCGGCCAGGTTTTTCAGTTCGCTCACCAGATTATCGTTCTTTCCAACTACGTAGATGATAAATTTCTCATTTTTCATGCTTTCGGGCCACTCAAAGTACTTGGTGAAGTTGTAGAGGTAAACCGCCTTTAATTTGGAATTGGTATCGTAATTCGATGGTTGCTGAAACCGGAACGATATCAGACAAAAGAGAACAAGAGAATATGTAAATGCCCTATTCAGAAAAATGAATCAATCTTACAAATATAAGATTTCGAAATTAAAACCTAAGGAGAAATATGAACAGGAAAATAAACTTTTCAAGCTGCTAATCAGCGCTTTAATATAGTTTTAAAGGCAACAATTGCCATACTATGGCCCCCACTTAAACCCCGGCTTTTAAGCAAAAACCTTAATTTGTGTAGCGTTTGAACACCTCTTCCATGTTCTCCTCCTGTTTGGCAAGCGAAAGCACAGTGAGGCCATTTTTTACCGCCAGGTCAAAGATGCACTTTCTAAGGTCCTCGCTTCCTGTACTGATGAATTTCCAGGTGTTGGTACCGGTTTGTTCAGCCTTTACCCCGGCTGGTAATTGTGTTATCAATACATTTAATTCGGTTTTATCGAATTCGGCCAATACCATTTGTTGAACAGTGCCTTGTTTTAAATTTTCGGTTCGGTCGTTGGCCACTATCTCCCCCCTGTTGATTATGATCACCCGGTCGCAAATGGCTTCCACCTCCTGCATGATATGAGTGCTCAGCATCACTGTTTTTTCTTTGCCGAGGTTTTTAATCAGTTGCCTGATCTCTTCCAGTTGATTGGGATCCAGGCCTGTAGTTGGTTCATCCAAAATCAACACCGAAGGATTATGAATCATCGCCTGAGCAAGCCCTACCCTTTGCCTGTAACCCTTGCTCAGCGCACCAATTTTTTTGGATTGTTCCTGCGCGAGTCCGGTTAACTGTACAATCTCCCGGATTCTTGCATCTGAATTTTTAATCTCATAAACGGCGCTCACAAAGGATAAAAATTCCCTCACATACATATCGTGGTACAACGGGTTGTGCTCCGGCAGATACCCAATTTGTTTCCGGAGCTCAAGGGAGGCGTCTTCCACATTCACACCGTTGATACTGGCAAATCCTTTGTCAGGAGGAATATAACCGGTCAGGATTTTCATCATGGTACTTTTTCCGGCCCCGTTCGGACCTAAAAAACCAACAATTTCTTTGTCCTGTATACTAAAGCTTACGTTTTTAAGCGCCGCCTGCGTGCCGTAATATTTATCCAGTTCTTTTACTTCAATGGCCATACCCGATATGTGTGCAAATGTTTAAACCCTAAACCAAAGTTCCGAAATTACTCATTTTAACGGTTGATTCCCTTTTGATCGAGCGCCTTCTGATAGGCTGAAGCAAATTTCTGATGCTGTTCATAGTTCACTGAAAAATCGGAATACCCGTTTAAACCCGGCTTAGCGCAGAAAAACAAAAAGTTGTGCTTTTTATAATTTAAGGTGGCATCTATGGCCTGAGTGCTTACCAGCGCAATGGGTCCAGGCGGAAGTCCTTTGTATTTGTAAGTGTTATAAGGTGAATTGATCTCTTTGTCTTCATTCAACAAGCGTTGGGCATCAAAATTTTCATTGGCAAATTTTAAGGTTGGATCTGCCTGAAGCAGCATGCCTCTTTCCAGACGGTTAAAATAGACACCTGCAATTTTGGCCTGCTCCGATGCTATTCCACTTTCCGACTGTACAATGGAAGCCATGATCATTATTTCAGATATACTGTAGCCCAGATTTTTAGCTTGTTTTTTACGGGCTTCGGTCCACACCTTTCTGAATTTTTCTCTGAACAATTTAAACAATTCATCGGCTGTAATGGCCCAGCTTACCTCGTAAACACCCGGCACCACCAATGCCAAAGCGTTTCCGGGGTGCAGAGAAAAATGGGCTTCCAGCTTTTCCTCGTCATCCAGCCAATCGTTCAGTTCATCGGCACTTAACTCCAGTTTCAAATCAGTGTACTCTACAAATTCTTCCAGGTTGTGAATCTGTGAATTGTAGCTGAGTTTCACTTTCTCCTGTTTGTTGTATTTCAGAAGGTTAATAATCTGACGGGCATTCATGCCGTTGGTGATGCGGTATTTGCCGGGGTGCAGGTTTTCTTCAAGATCCATTCGGGATGCCAGCCATTCAAAAGCCTCGATGTTTTCAACCAATTCCTGCGACTCTATTTTCGCGAGCAGTTCATTGTATCCATCGTTTTTTTCGATGTAAAGAAACACATAGGCATTGTTTTTTAAACTGGCTTTATTGAGAATAAAATAGTTGTAAGCGAAATAACTTGCCACTCCCACCAGCAAAGTAAAAAGAAACAAATACCCTTTTCTTTTCGATGTTTTTTTACTCATGGCCGGTTCTCTATTTGCTTCAGGGCCGCTTTGGCCGAAGCGTTATTTTTGTTCAGTTTTATTACCCTTTGAAGGTAAGTTTTAGCCCCTTCTTTATCGTTTTTTTGTAAGTGAAGGGAGGCTAAATTTAATAAAAGACTTTCGTTATCCGGATCCAATTTTAAACCGGTTTTAAAAAGAGATTCGGCCTTGCCGGGATTGCCTTCCACCAGATACAAATAACCCAGATTGGAGTAAGCGGATGCATAAGCCGGATTTTCCTTCAGGATAAAACTGAATTGGGCCATGGCTTCAGGTATGCTGTGTTTATTAGCCAAAGCATTGCCCAGTTTGTTCCTGAAATCCAATTGAAAAGGAGCCAGCTCAACCGCTTTTTTAAACCAGTTTAAGGCCCCGGTGTTTTGTCCGGTTTGAACAAAAGACTCTCCAATACGATAACATGTCCAGGCCCAGGCATTGTCGTACCCTGGAGTAATCGCCCACTCTTTATAAATCTTCTCCTCTCCTGTCTTTTTCACCAATTGCTGTATGGCATTCGGGTTTCCCTCGGTAAAACTAAGCTGAATCTGCACCTGAAAGGTGGAGGCCCCTTGCCCACATTTACCCAACCAATACCTGGCCGAATCCAGGTACAAACTTTTCTGTTCAAATTTATCGTATTGATTGAGGTAGGCTTTTGCCCTTACCAGAGGCTCCGGATTTTTTTCGTTAATGGCATACAAACCAATGAATGTCTTTATTTTTTGTTTTTCTGCCGGTCCCACTGGTTTGCGGATATAATGATCGTGCACACTCACGTGCGGTATGTCCGTTGAGCCCGAAACGGGCATGTGACAGGAAAAGCAGTTTTCGGTACTAAACATTTTCACCTGTTTGTGTTCAACGCTCATTTGTTCCTTTGTTCCGTGACAATTTAAACAGGCCTGATCGAATACTTCGCTTCGGGTGGCTTTAACACTCACATGCGGATTATGGCAGGTAATACAGGTGAGTGCATTTTTATATGGTTTTAATTCCGTCGATCCGCTTGCCTTTTCAAAAGACGTAATAAAACACTGACTTTGTTTTAAGCGGTCGGCATGAGAGGCCATGATAAATTCATCTTCAGCCCCCTCATACTTTGGTAAAAACACCGTCATCACATCGCTTAATTTCTGCCCCGGTTTAAAATCGTAAAAGGATTTGCCTTCCTTCAAAATGGTGTTACCCTGCAAATGACAGCGCTGACAAATATCGAACTGGAGGTCAATGGGAAGTTTAGATGGATTGACAATGGAATAATCAATGTATTTCGAAGTGTCAATTTTGCTTCCTGCTGAACGTTGGGCCACATGAATGCTTCCCGGACCATGACAACGTTCGCAATCAATACCTTCCGGTATGGCGGTGTATTTATTTTCTGAACCTTTTACAAATTCAGGGTAGGCATTGTGACAGGTCATGCATTCCAATCCTATTTTGCGTGAGAATCTGGTGTTTACGCCATTTTCAAATCCTGGAGGCAAATCCCAAGTTCTTTTTTGGGTGTAAAAGGTCATGGGCATTTGACTTAAATATTGTCCTGAAAGCAGAAGGTGGGAATTGGTGTGCTGGCCCGAACCAATGATATAATTAACCTTGTTCAATAAGCTGTGAACAGTGTCCCCCGCATTTAAACGGCACTCCAGCATATACATATTCTCCTCCCTGAAAAAGGCGGTGTAATGCAGGTCTTTTAAATCATCGTACACTGCCGCCTTTGAAAAATCGGCGGAAGATTTTTCCCGGCCAGCCAGTCCTATAGAGCGCCCCATCCCTGTTTGAATAAAGGATTCGTAAATGGATTGATGGCAAAGTTTGCAGGTGGAGATACCCACGTATTTTGCGGTATCGGAGTGGTTGAGATAAGGAGATGCCGGCTGGGTTACAGGTTCGGCTTGTTGTTCACAAGCGCTTAGCAGCAGCCCGATTAAAACACATGCTATAAATGAAATTTTATTCAGAAGGAAAGACATATTGTAAAAACCAAACGTCTTCGTATGTATTCAAACCGCTTTTTGTCCAGGCTTTTTTGAGACCCGATTTTTCAAAGCCTGCTTTCGTAAACAAAGCCAAACTCGCTTCGTTGTTTGCAGCTACGTGCGCGTAAACTTGTTTTAACATGAGGGTTTCAGAGCCATACTGTTTTGCGAGGGTGATGGTTTCCAAAGCAACGCCTTTGTTCCTGTGCCCTTCATGAACATAAATACCAAGGCCACAGCGTGAATGCTGAGGATCAAAATCAAACAGGTCAAGAATTCCAATGGTTACTTTTGTCGCATTGTCCTGTATCATCAAACGCAATTGTTTGCTGGTATAAATGTCCTGGTAAGCCGTGTTGATGAACTCCTCGAGAATAAATTTGCTAAAGGGGATTTGTGTGTAACTCACCGCCCAGATGCTGCGGTTGTTTTCCCATTCGTAAAGGAGGCCAACATCAGAAGGTTCGAGCGCACGAATGCTTATGTGGGGGCCTCTCAAAAACATACCTTCTACTCTGTTGGTTCTGGCAATTGAATTTCTCCTTTGAATACAAAACGGGCAGGACCGGTGAGCCAGATGTTATAAAAATTCTGATCGAGCACTTTTTCAAAACTCACTTTTAAATTTCCGCCCAGTGTGGAAATGTCACAGGCATTTTTGGTATTGGACAGGCCTTCCAGTGAAGCCACCAAAGCAGCAGCGGTAACCCCGGTTCCACAGGAATAGGTTTCGTCCTCCACTCCTCTTTCATACGTTCTAACAAAAAGGGAACCGTTTTGTTTTTCTATAAAATTCACATTGGTGCCTTCTGTTTTAAATCGTTCATTGTACCTGATCTTACGTGCTTCTTCTACCAGGGGAAAATCGTTCAGGTCATTTGTAAATTTAACCACATGCGGAGATCCGGTGTTCAGAAAATAATGGTCCTCATGCTTTTCCACCTGCCTCACATCACTCATTTTTAGTGACACGGTTTCTTCCGGTAAAAGCACTGCTTCGTGCAAACCGTCAATGGCTATAAATTTGGTTTTGTCGGAAATCATTCCCAGTTGAGCCGCAAAGGCCACAATACAACGTCCTCCATTCCCACACATGCTGCTGGGTTTACCGTCGCTGTTGAAATACACCATTTTAAAATCCACGCCCGGCTCAAGTTCAAGCAGAATCAAACCATCCGCTCCTATTCCAAACCGCCGTGAACACAAAAGTTTTACCTGGTCTTCGCTTAACTGAATTTCAGACCGGCGATTATCAATCATGATAAAATCATTACCCGTGCCCTGGTATTTGTAAAACTGCAATTGCATTTTGATCAATTTATTTTAGCCAGGAGCTCCGCGTCAATTACCCGCTCCAAAGCTTTGAAGTCGCTACCATAAAACACCCTGTACACCAGGCCCGATGCCTTAACGTAATAAGAGCCCTCCAGCTCATACAACACAATGTTGTTATAATCAACAAAACCGTAGAGCATGAGTTTGTTTTTGGTGAAACGGTACCCTTTGGAGTTTAATGGGGTTTTCCAGAATTCTACAAAATACAAATCGGAATTATCTTCCGTCACTCCCGCCAGCTTAGCTGCCAAAGTGTCGGCCGGCTGTGTTTCACCCAGGCGGATTAATTTCACATTTCTTACCGTTTGTAATTCTTCCCTGGCAATTTTTAAATCCGGATCGTTGGATATTAAACTGTCGGCCTCACGGTAATTCAAATTGGGAGATGGTTTAATTTTAAGTTTGAAGCGGTTTTTATTGTTTGTCTTTTTTAGATTTGTTTCCGGCACATTTTTTACGGGCTGCTGAATCACCGTAATCTGACCTTTTGCCGAATCTTTCAGCTTATCAAATACTTCATTGATCTTAAAAACAAAAAAACTTAAACCAACAACCAAACCGATGGAGAGTCCAAAAATGAAGCTGGGTATTTTACGTTTAAAGCGCACGAATCGGGATATAAATTTAGTCAATTTTTCTCTGCGGTTAAGCTTTGTTAAAAAGAAACTGACAAAATAACAAGCGCACTATTTTTGTGTTAATCCACGTATAACTTAATTCAATCGCATATGAAAAAAGTAGTTTCAACCCTTGGCATCGCCTTTATCGGAGGGCTGATTGCGCTTGCGGCCACCCGTTTTGTTTACAACCAACAAAACAGCTTTCAACAACTTAATCATCCTTCGTCGCAAACTAACTTTCATTTAACCGGACAAAAAACAACCGGCAGCACAACAGGTTTTTTGGACTTTACACTGGCTGCCGAAAAATCATTGCACGCTGTGGTGCACATTCGCACAACGGCTGAACAGGTGAATAACCTGGCTTACGATCCCTTCGCAGAATGGTTTTTTGGTCCACAGAAACGCGGACAAAACTTTATCATGCAGGGCAGTGGCAGCGGGGTTATCATCAGTGATGACGGATACATTGTCACCAACAACCATGTGGTTGCCGGAGCCGACAAAATTGAAGTGACCTTAAACGACAAACGTGTGTTTCAGGCCGAGGTCATCGGTACCGACGCAAGCACCGATATAGCTTTGTTGAAAATCGCGGAGAAGGACCTTCCGGTTTTAATTTACGGCAACAGCGATGAGGTGAAAATTGGTGAATGGGTGTTGGCGGTAGGCAATCCTTTCAATTTAAACAGCACGGTAACAGCGGGCATTATCTCCGCTAAAGGAAGAAACAATATTCTCGACAACAGCAAGCGACCCATTGAAAGTTTTATACAAACCGATGCAGCAGTAAATCCGGGAAACAGCGGAGGCGCATTGGTGAATACCGAAGGTGAACTCATTGGCATCAACACGGCCATTGCTTCCAACAACGGCGCTTACCAGGGTTATTCCTTTGCCATACCGGTTAATATTGTAAAAAAGATTGTCAGCGACCTGGTAGAGTTTGGGGCAGTGCAAAGGGCCTACATGGGCGTAAGCATTCAGGATATTGATGCCAAATTTGCTTCAGAGAAAAACATCTCCAGGCTGAAAGGCGTTTATGTGAGTGGCTTAAGCGAAGGCGGAAGCGCTCAGGACGCCGGTATTGAAACCGGTGATGTGATTACAAAAGTTCAGGAGGTGAGTGTTTCATCGGTTAGTGAATTGCAGGAACAACTGAGCCGCTACCGACCCGGCGATAAAATTAATGTGAGCGTGCTGCGGAACAATAAAGAAATGATTCTTCCGGTGACGCTAAAAACCCTCGACAATACTACCCGCCTCGTGAAAAAATCAGAATTAAAAAAATACAGCGTTGAGGAACTGGGAGTTGAATTTCAGGATATAGAAGCTGAAGAACTGGCCAAATTCAGACTGGAGAATGGAGTGCGTGTGAGTAAACTCAAGGCCGGAAAATTTGCTCAGGTGGGCATTCGCGAAAATTTTATCATCACCAACATTGACAGAAAAAAAATTAATTCGGCTGAAGAAGCCCAGCGAGCCCTTGAGAATAAAAAAGGCAATGTCATCATTGAAGGTAATTACACGAATGGTGTCAGGGCTTCCTACAGTTTTGTGCTCTAAACCTCAAAAGAGCGGGACCAACACCCCGCTCTTTTTATTTTTATCCTCATAAAAATGAAAAAACGTTTGTTATTTGTTTGTTTGGGCAACATCTGCCGCTCGCCTTTGGCTGAAGCGCTCATGCGGCAAATGCAAACGGAATTTGGCCTGGATTTTGAACTCGATTCGGCCGGTACTTCGGGTTACCATAGCGGGGAGCAACCCGATGCCCGCACCCGGGCCAATGCTTTAAAAAACGGGCTGGATATCTCTTATTTGAGAGCCAGGCAATTTGTACCAAACGATCTTCATATTTTTGACAGGATATACACCATGGACCGAAACAATCTTCTGGATATTCAGAAGGCCCATTCGGAATCTGAACATTTACACAAGTTAAGTTTACTCCCGCACCCTGAAAAACATGGGGAGTATATTGAGATTCCGGATCCATACTACGGAACCGAGGCCGATTTTGAGCAGGTGTTTCAGTTGTTAAGCAGAAGTATCAGTGCCCTATGCAAGGAATTTATCTCAAACGATTAATTCCTTACCTTGCGAAGTTTCATGTCAAACCAATTTTTAAAGACCTTTTTTCTCCGGATTTTTTTCTCCATTTTTTTGGCGACACTTCCCGGTTCTTTGGTATTGGCGCAACAGGCAAGCTCAAAAGCCGACAGTCTTCACCGAAAATTTGAGCAAGACAGTGCCTACCTCTTTCGTTACCAAAAATTCAAACCGTATTTGAATATTGATTTCAGAAATGCCTATGTGGTAAAAAATTTTTTGAGTTTGGTTGGTATACGCGGCGGAACTGTTGTTGATGGAAAACACATTTTTGGTTTGGGGTATTATGTTCTCAATGAATTTCCAATCTTTAAATCCAATAAAATAAAGGTGTACCAGTTTGATAAATTAAATTACTTCACCTTGTTTTATGAATATAAAATTTACAATGGACGTGTGTTTGATGTGTTGCTGCCTTTTGAACTGGGCTACGGCAACTATTCGGCTTCACTTAGTGAAAGCCCTGAAACCACGTTTAGTTCCAGCATGATTCCCACCGGGTTTGGTATAAAATGTATACTTATGCCCCACCAATGGATAGGCCTTAAATTTGGGGGCGGATACCGGTACGTTTGGGAAAATACAGTAAATGTAGGAATGGACGGAGGGTATTTTACAATCGGGATCCGGATAGATCTGGATCATATGTTCAGAGACATACGATTTTCCAGATTAAAGCACCACTACCACAAAAATTTAAAGTCGCTTTAAGTATTCAGGCACAATTTCTTTCAGGAGCATCCTGTCTTGCCTAAAAAACTTATCTTTGCCCGTCAAAAAAAACCAATTATGTCGAGCACAAACATCAGTTCCAAAGGGCCCATTTCCAATTTTGTAGCCCAGCATTACAAACATTTTAATGCGGCAGCTCTGGTAGATGCGGCTAAAGGATACGAAACCCATCTGACTGAAGGTGGCAAAATGATGGTGACCCTGGCCGGTGCCATGAGTACGGCTGAATTGGGCAAGTCGCTGGCTGAAATGATTCGCCGGGGCAAAGTAGATATTATTTCCTGTACCGGTGCTAATCTTGAAGAAGACATCATGAATCTGGTGGCGCACAGCCATTACAAACGTGTGCCGAATTACCGGGATTTGTCACCTCAGGACGAATGGGATTTGCTCGAAAACCACTACAACCGGGTCACCGATACCTGTATCCCTGAAGAAGAGGCTTTCAGAAGACTTCAAAAACACATTCACAAAATATGGAAAGATGCGGATACCTCAGGACAACGCTTTTTTCCGCATGAGTTTATGTACAAGATATTATTAAGCGGAGAATTAAAACAGTATTACGAGATCGATCCCAAAGACAGCTGGATGCTGGCAGCGGCCGAAAAAAACCTTCCTATTGTGGTTCCGGGCTGGGAAGACAGTACCATGGGAAACATCTTTGCTTCTTACGTTATAAAAAATGAGATTAAAGCCACTACCATGAAAAGTGGCATTGAATACATGGCCTGGCTGGCCGATTGGTATGTAAAAAACAGCTCCGGAAAAGGAGTTGGCTTTTTCCAAATTGGCGGTGGCATTGCCGGAGATTTCCCGATTTGTGTAGTGCCTATGCTTTATCAGGACATGGAAATGGAGAACATTCCGTTTTGGTCGTATTTCTGTCAGATTTCTGACTCCACCACTTCTTACGGATCTTATTCAGGTGCTGTTCCCAATGAAAAAATCACCTGGGGAAAGCTGGACATCAACACGCCAAAATTTATTGTTGAAAGCGACGCCACTATTGTTGCACCATTGATTTTTGCCTGGGTGCTGGGTTGGTAAACAAAACCTTACCACTTATTTCCTTATTAATGCCGGCTGAACAGTAAAGCTTGTCTTTGCACCGGTATTCGTTTAACTTTGGTTAACACTTGCATGGGTTTTGAAGATGGCCCCTTCTCTTCAATTCCCTTGATTAAACCAAAGCCGCATGAAAAAAAATTTACTCCCACTCCTGAGCTGTTTTCTCATTTATCAGCTTTTTACGTCAACACCTGTATGGAGTCAGGTGAATTCCAATTCCAGCTGGATTAATTTTTCCACCTCCTCTGTACTTCTCAATTCAGCGAGGAGCAGTTCGAAACCCCTGCAATACAATGAAGACCTGAATCTGGTGAGTTTTGTACACAGAGCTAACACCACGTATCCGGCCAGTCCTGCGCCCAATGCCACTACAGCAAGCGGCGTGGTGATAGCAAAAGTAAGTTCGAACTGGGGTAATGTATGGGACAGTACCTGTTTGTGGTCGGATACCCAAAACGCAGCGCGTTACCCTCAGGGCGCGGTGTACAATCCTTCCGGTAATCAAAATATTTTAAACGCCTACATTCTTGGTACAGGCCCGGCACTTTCCCTTTCAAACACCTGGTCGGGCAATTGGTCGGCCAGCAAACAACTGGGAGGAGCGAATTACAATACCAGTGTAAGCGCTGTGCCCAATGCCACTCAATTTCTTCCTACTGATCCGCCCTACGCATCATTTGGTAAAGCCGTGTATTCGGCCAACTCATTTTGCAGCACCGATGATGGTTTTCTCAGGTCGCTGGCCTTTTTGACGCACGACACCAATCCTACCAACTATTATGGTGCCATGGTTTTGAAAGCTACTTATAACAACGGTGTGTTTACCTGGACAGGTGATTCGATACTTCCACCCGTTCGTTACAATAACTCAGGAAATTACGTGATCCTGCTTGAACCAAAAATGGCCTGGAATGAATCCGGCACTATTGGTTATGTAGTGTTTCCGGGCTCAAGGTACGGCACCACCGGATCCAATGTTGGCATTCAACCCATTGTTTACCGCAGCACAAACAGTGGCAACACCTGGCAATTGATGCCTTCTATTGATTTTGAATCACAGGATGCACTGCCAATTCGCAGCCGTTTACAAAGCGTGAACGGTTCCTCCGGCCTGGTTATTCCCAACATGGCCGCGCTCGAAGGCTGGGACCTTGTGGTTGATAAAAACGGAAAACTGCATCTGGCCTGCATACTATATGGTGCCATTACCGGCATGGTAGATTCCCTTTATTACACAAGACACAACGGCAGCGAAGGTTACAATTGGGTGCATCAACCTAGTAAACGCCCCTATCTGTTTGATTTTATACTCTCACAAAATCAAAGTTGGGAATTCGGCATCATTGATTCCCTTACATCTGAAGCACCAGGAATTAATCCCTGGGAATCAGGATACAACCTAAACCCTTATGGAGGAAGCACCACCAACTATGCAAGGGTGCAAGCTTCAAGAACCCCCGACGAACGTTTTATCTTTTTTACCTGGGCGGAATCTGATACAAACCTTACGGCAAATGCTGTGAAATGGAACACCCTGCCCGATATTAAAACCCGCGTATTAGATGCCAACACTTATGGTTTGAGCCCTACTGAATTGGTACTGAGTGCCGGCAGCAACACCAATGTGAGCGGCAGGGCCTCCATGCATTTTGCCTCACCCCGTTCAGCCCCGGCGGTGCTCAGTACCGACTCCATCCGTGTTCGGCTTCCTCTCAGCATTTCCAACCATCCTGCAAACGCCTGGAGCGCACCATGTACCCATTGGTTCAGTGCCGACAGTTTAAAATTCTCGCGCAACCTTTCGGCCTTTACTCAAAGTCTCTCCGTGCTTTTGGTGGGCGTGAACGAAACTTCTTCCAAAAACGAAAACCGATTTGAAGTGTACCCGAATCCATTTCGCTCTTTTTTTACTCTCCAAGCCCTGAAACCGGGAACAGAACACTACACCCTGGAACTTTTTGATCTTTCAGGAAGAAAACTTTACATGGAAACAGTGAATGCCGGTAAACACGAGTTTAATGCGGGCGCACTCGCATCAGGCACTTATATTTTGAGGATTTCGGATGAGCAGGCAGTGGTGCATAAAAAAATAGTGAAGGAATAGTATGCGCCTAATGTATCCTGCTATTTACTTTCGTATTTTTCAATGATGCTTCTCACTAATTTGTGACGAATCACATCCGAATTATCGAGTTCAATCATGGCAATGCCCTCAACCTTTTTGAGCAGGCGCACGGCCTGTAACAAACCACTGGGCTGTTTACTCGGTAAATCCACCTGCGTTACATCGCCGGTGACAATAAATTTGGCATTGGCGCCCATGCGTGTCAAAAACATTTTCATTTGACTTTCAGTGGTATTCTGTGCTTCATCAAGTATTACAAAAGCATTGTCTAAAGTTCTTCCTCTCATAAATGCCAAAGGGGCAATCTGTATCACACGGTTTTCGATGTACTGGTTAAGTTTATCGTTGGGTACCATGTCAGATAAAGCATCGTATAGCGGCTGCATGTAGGGGTCCAGTTTTTCTTTCAGGTCACCGGGCAAAAACCCCAAGTTTTCTCCGGCCTCCACAGCTGGCCGGGTAAGGATGATGCGTTTCACCTCTTTGTTTTTGAGGGCTTTCACCGCCAAAGCCACGGCGGTATAGGTTTTCCCGGTTCCCGCAGGACCGATGGCAAACAGCATGTCGTTTTTGATCAAAGCACTCACCATCTTTTTTTGGTTCTCTGTTCTGGCTTTAATTACGAGGCCATTGTTCCCAAACACAATGATATCTGTACCCCCGGCCTCTTCTTTGGATTCAATGAGGTTATCGCCTGTTTGGCCAAGCAAACGTTCGATCACGGTATCGGTTAGTAAACCCGTTTTATGGTAATGTTCAAGGAGCAGATCCAGCTTTTTTGTAAATAGTTCTATCTCTTTGGTTTCCCCCATTACTTTTAAGGAATACCCGCGGGCAATCAGCTTCAGTTTAGGAAAATATTTTTTAATGATATTAAGTTTGATGTCGTTGATACCGTATATGTCCACCGGATCAACGCTATCCAGGGTAAAGAGTTTTTCTGTCATGTTCTGGCGCTCGCGAAGGGAATAATGTTTATAAACCTGTTAATCTATGATGAAGTTTAGAAAAAATTACGGGATAAATAATATTTATTTTTGAACAAGATGAGCATTGTTACCCTTACCACTGATCTTGGCTACCGTGACCATTATCTGGCCATAGTAAAAGCCGGTTTGATTTCGAAGGTGAAGGATTTACAGATCATTGATTTAAGTTGTGAGATTCGTAATAACAACATTTCAGATGCCGCTTATGTTTTAAGAAATGCGCTGCCTCATTTTCCTGAGAACAGCATACACCTGGTGGGCATTAAATTTGTTCAGGAAAAAAGCATGCTGAACAATCAAAGAGAGATTGACAATTCAAGGTACCTTATTACGAAATATCAAAACCAATACATTCTAAGTCCTGATAATGGTTTGTTCAGTCTTATTGATGCGGGCTTCAAAGAAAAAGTATATCAGATTTATTACAGCGGGGAACACAAACGGCATTTTTTTATGAAAGATGTGTTTGTTGACGCCGCGGTGCATTTGCTTGAGAACAAAGCCCTGGAAGACATTGCCAGCCCAACGGAAGAATATTACAAAGCCACCCGTTTTGAGAGTTACCTGCAAGGCAACATTTTAAGAGGCAAAGCCATTTATGTGGATGATTTTGGTAACCTCATTACCAATCTGAAAAAAGACGTGTTTGAAAAAGCCGTAGGTAAAAAAAACTTTTCCATCACCTTTCCCGGAAAACACATCACCAAAATCAGTCAAACCTACGACGATGTGAAACACGGCGCCCTGGTGGTGTTCTTCAACAGTTCTGACCATCTGGAAGTGGCCATTAACGGGGGTAGCGCTTATAGTTTACTGTGCCCTAAAGAGCTGGGTATGGCTTTTGATTTTAATCTTATGGTAGAAATTCATGATTAAACGCATTGTAAAAATGGAATTTCGTCCTGATAAGGTAGAAGAGTTTAAACTCATCTTTAAAACCTCCTGTTCGAAAATTAAGGCACGCAAAGGGTGTCACCATGTTGAATTGTTACAGGATGTAAACAATCCCTGTTTGTTTTTTACGTTTAGTATCTGGGACGAGGAAGCTGACTTAAATGCCTACAGAGATTCAGAGTTGTTTGCCGGGGTATGGGCCGCCACCAAAGCTTTGTTCAATGCCAAACCCGAAGCCTGGACTTTACAGGAATGGAAGGCTTAGTTTACAGAAATTTTTCAATGGCCCTGGGAAGGCATTCAAATTCAAGTTGCCGGATTTTTGCACTCAAACTTTCAATCGTTTCATTTTCATTCAGGTTACAGGAGGCCTGTAAAATAATCTCTCCCTGATCGTACACCTCGTTTACATAGTGCACTGTTACTCCGCTTGTTTTTTCCTTATTTGCTAAAACCGCTTCGTGCACGTGTTTGCCATACATGCCTTTTCCTCCGTATTTGGGAAGCAAAGAGGGATGAAGGTTGATGATACGGTTTGGAAAAGCCCTGATGAATTCAACTGGAATCTTCAGTAAAAAGCCGGCCAGCACAATCAGGTCAATTTTTTCCACCTGAAGAAATTCCACCAACTGATTGCTGTACTTTTCAAGCGCTTCGCGGGATACTATTTGAACGGTTTTTTTATATTGATGTGCCTTTGCAACTACCCCGGCATCCTCCCTATTGGTGATGACCAGTTTAATCCGAACGCGGGGATCGTTAGCGAAATACTTAAAAAGGTTTTCAGCGTTGGTACCTTCTCCACTGGCGAAAACAGCCACATTAATCATGGGCGCAAAAATAGCCAATAATTATTACTTTTGTCAGCTATGCTGAACGCCTACATCCATTGGAACCCCTCTCCCGAACTCTTTACCATTCCCGGTATCGACTGGCCTGTGCGCTGGTACGGCCTTATGTGGGCGCTGGCCTTCATCTGCTCACATTTTATTATGAACCGCATTTACAAAACGGAAGGCAGAACTGAAAAAGCACTCGACACCTTAACCCTGTATATTATTTTAGGAACGATTATCGGCGCGCGCCTCGGGCATTGTTTGTTTTATGGTCCCTGGTTTGACGAATACAACGCGCAAGGCCAGATCATAAGCGAAGGTTACCTTTCTCACCCCATAAATATTTTAAAAGTGTACGAAGGTGGTTTGGCCAGTCACGGCGGTGCCATCGGTATTATCATCGCCATGTTACTGTATTGCCGGAAAGAAAAAGAAAACCTGCTTTGGCTCTTCGACCGTTTGGTGGTAGTAGTACCACTGGCCGCCATGTTTATACGCATTGGCAACCTCATCAACAGTGAAATTATCGGCACAGTAACCAATGTGCCCTGGGCCTTTATTTTTGTTCGTGAAGACAATCAACCCCGTCACCCGGCGCAATTGTACGAAGCCATTTACTGTTTGCTTTTGTTTGGACTGATGTACTGGTTCTGGAAAAACAAACGAAAGGCTTTTGGTCCGGGATTTATGTTCGGACTGTTTTGTGTGTTGTTGTTTGTAGAGCGTTTTTTCGACGAAATGCTGAAGGAAAACCAGGTGGCTTTTGAAGGGGCTTTGCCTATTAACATGGGACAGATTTTAAGCCTGCCTTTTATTGCACTTGGGGTGTTTATGATCTGGAGATCCTATCAACTCAAGCCTAACTTGAAGGAATAAAATCACAAGGAATCACATCCGAATGGTCTGCGTTCTATCCGGACCAACGGAAACAATAGAGATGGGCGTTTCAACCGCTGTTTCAACAAAACGAATGTATTCCATTAATTCAATAGGAAATTTTGCTTTGTTGTCTATTTGAGTTAAATCTTTGTTCCAGCCTTTCAATTTTACGGTAACCGGTTTTAGGTAAGCAGGATCGATGTTATACGGAAGGTAATCGATGGTTTTTCCGCGGTAGCTGTAGTGTGTGCACACTTCAATGGTTTGAAAATCGCTCAGTACATCGGCTTTCATCATCATCAGTTCAGTAACCCCGTTCACCATCACCGCGTATTTCAAAGCAGGAAGGTCGAGCCAGCCGGTTCTGCGCGCACGGCCAGTGGTGCTGCCGAATTCACGACCAATCTGGCGCATTTTTTCACCTGTTTCGTTATCTAGTTCAGTAGGAAAAGGTCCACTGCCCACGCGGGTGCAATAAGCTTTAAAAATGCCAATCACTTTTCCAATGCGGTTAGGGGCAATGCCTAAACCATTGCAGGCCCCCGCGCAAATGGTGTTGCTGCTGGTGACAAAGGGATATGACCCAAAATCAATGTCCAGTAAACTGCCTTGCGCACCTTCCGCCAGCACACGTTTCCCGTTTTTAATGGCGTTGTTCAGGTAATGCTCTGTTTCAACAAACTGCAGTTGTTTTAAAAATTCTATGGCTTCAAACCAGGTCGGCTCCAGTTCTGAAAGGTTGTAGTCGTATTGATGGAAGGAAAGCAATTGTTTGTGTTTTTCAACCAATGCCGAATATTTTTCCATGAACTCATCGGTTTCAATGTCTCCCACGCGTAATCCATTGCGCCCGGTTTTATCCATGTAGGTTGGGCCTATGCCTTTGAGGGTAGAACCAATTTTGTTTTTTCCTTTGGAGGCTTCGCTGGCCGCGTCGATCAGGCGGTGAGTTGGTAAAATAAGATGGGCCCGTTTGCTGATGAGTAATTTGCTTTGTACATCAACACCCAATTTTTGCAACGCTTCTATTTCTTTGCGGAAAATTACCGGATCGATCACCACACCATTGCCCACCACGTTGATGGCAGTGGGATGAAAGATGCCGCTGGGGATGGTATGCAATACGTGTTTGATGCCATTGAACTCGAGGGTGTGTCCGGCATTGGGTCCGCCCTGAAAACGGGCAATAATATCGTAATCGGGGGTGAGTACATCCACAATTTTGCCTTTTCCTTCATCGCCCCATTGCAGGCCTAAGAGTACATCCGCTTTGATCATTCTGATTTGAATTAAAGGGCAAATTTAGTGTAATTGCCAAGGATAGAGGGGCTTTTTAATAAAATTTTAAAATAAAATGGGAGGGTCTTTTTCCTGCATTTTGTTTTGTTAATTTAGCGAAATGCAGAACATTACCATAGCCATCGACGGTTTCAGCAGTTGCGGGAAAAGCACTCTGGCCAAGGCTCTGGCGCATAAACTTAACTATAAATACATTGATACCGGGGCCATGTACCGGGCTGTGACTTTATACGCCATTCGTCATCAGTGGATCGACACCGAAAAAAACATAAATGAAACCGCTCTGATTCAGGCCCTGTCAGAAATAGAATTGGGATTTGTTAACAATCCCGAAACCCATCACTCCGACATTACCTTGAATGGTGAAAATGTTGAACAGGAAATTCGTTTGATGCCGGTAAGTTCAGTAGTTTCAAAAGTGAGCACGATAAAAGAAGTGCGTGAAAAAATGGTGGCGCTTCAGCGGCAAATGGGCAAACGCAAAGGGGTGGTGATGGATGGCAGGGACATTGGTACGAATGTATTTCCAAAAGCAGAACTTAAATTATTCATGACCGCCGACCCTGAAGTGAGGGCCAGGCGCAGAGCCGATGAATACAGCAGCAAAGGGCAGTACTTTAGCTTAGATGACATAAAACACAATTTGCAACAACGCGATCAGGAAGATTTGAATCGCAAAGAAAACCCTCTAATAAAAGCCGATGACGCGGTGGTGCTGGACAATAGCGATTTGAGCAGGGAACAGCAGTTGGAATTTGTGCTTAAACTGGTAAGCGACCTGCTATTGATCCGTAGGGAGCCCCCTCTGCACTAAAAATTTCCGTTTTCATCCAATTTGTAGACCCTGATCAGGCTGTTTTCCAGGGCAAAACAATACAATTTTCCATAACTATCTTCTGTACAAGCATTTTTACTTATTGAGAAGCCAGAAATGTCTGAGTTTAATAGTTTTGAAAACAAAATAGTTTCATCACTATTATGTTTGGTCACAGTATTTGTCGAATTCAATGAATAAAATTGGCCGAACTTGTTCATACTAAAGAAAACAGGGGAAGGATTGATGTTTTGCCGGGAATTTTCCTCTGTAAGTCCATTCAAATCAACGCGATAATAATTTCTATCAGTATAGTTCGCATAAGTCATATAGCCGGATACATATACATTGGGCAGCAAAGGATTAGAAATAACATTTCGCAGAAAGTTGTTGCAGGTATTTTTCAAAGGCTTAGCATTTGAGACCAGATTTAAGTTATAATCCAGTGTATACAAAAAATCCCTTCCGCTTACCCTCAAGTAGTTTGAAGAGAGGCTTAGATTGGGTGAGATAGAATGAAAATAGTTGTAAATCCCTTCTATTTTTCTTTTTCTTAAAATGACCCCGCTCTTATTGAGGGCATAAATCGTGCAGCTATTTGAATCAAGAATTTGATCGTAATAAGGAAACGACTGACTAAGCAAAGAATTAAGTTTATAGCGAACTGGATAATTAAGAAAAGTAATCAGATACAGATTGCCGTTATTCGCCCATCCCATAGCATTCTGAGAAAAATAGTTTCCCGAAAACTCTTTGCTCCAGATTTCCTTCCCATAAGCATTAAACTTTTTCAGTAGAGTAAAGTTGTCTTGCTTTAAAGCACCCTCTGGTCGGAAGTCACTTTCATAATTATAGTCGTTAGTTTGTGTGGATTTTGAACAAGTTGAGTCAGTATATGTGTTTGCTAAAGTAAAGGCACTAACCGAGGGGCCAGTGAGATCTCCGAACTTATTTGTTGCAGTTAGGGTGTAAAAAGCATCCTCCGTTAAATCGCCTTTAATCTGAATCAAGTTTCCCGGTCCTAAATCCAGAATTTTTGAATAGAGCGTATCAATTTCACGGGTACATTTGGTTAAACGATAGGTGCTACCAGTAATATTTTGGATCACATAAAAAAAATGTCCCTTTGCTACATATGCAACAAACACCTCCTTAACTTCCTCTACCTGCGTTTGAAGCGTATCCGTGAAATAACTGCGTTTCTCAGTTGTATCCGGCGATGCCAGGTCCCCACCAATGCTATCAAACTTATCTTTCTGACAATGAGAGAAAATAAAGGCCAATCCTAAAAGGAAGAATAACTTTACGAAAGAAGCCTTCATTTTCTAAATTTTATTTACACCGCCACATTATTTTCCCTCAAAGCATCGTTCAGAGATGTTTTGAGATCGGTGCTTGCTTTGCGTTTTCCAATGATGAGGGCGCAGGGCACCTGAAATTCTCCTGCAGGAAATTGTTTGGTATAAGAACCCGGAATCACCACGCTTCGTTCAGGCACAAAGCCTTTGTGTTCAACCGGCTTTTCTCCGGTGACATCAATAATTTTGGTTGACATGGTGAGCACCACGTTGGCGCCAAGCACGGCTTCCTTTCCCACACGCACACCTTCTACCACTATACAACGTGAGCCCACAAAACAATTGTCTTCAATAATGACAGGCGCGGCTTGAACAGGTTCTAATACCCCACCAATACCAACACCTCCACTCAGGTGCACATTTTTACCAATCTGCGCGCAACTGCCCACCGTGGCCCAGGTATCCACCATGGTTCCGGCATCCACATAAGCACCAATGTTTACATAAGACGGCATCATAATCACACCACTTGCCAGAAAAGCTCCGTAACGCGCGATGGCATGGGGCACCACACGAACGCCCAACTTAGCGTAATTGGTTTTTAGGGCCATTTTATCGTGAAATTCCAGGGGACCCACTTCTATAGTATTCATCTTGCGGGTCGGGAAATACAAAATCACCGCTTTTTTCACCCAATCGTTCACTTTCCAGTTCCCATCGCTTGTAGGTTCGGCCACACGAAGCTGACCAAGGTCGAGGAGTTCAATAACTTCGTTGATGGTTTTAACAACTGATTTATCGTGCAACAATTCCCGGTTTTCCCAGGCCGATTCGATGATTTTTTGCATAAAGGGGGCTTAAAAATGACTTGCAAATTACAAAAAAACCCTATATTTGCGGCTCAATTTACGTCAGGACGTACTGAGGCAAATGGAGAGAGACAATGTCCTCCTTCGCCAAGGCTTCGGAAGACAATGGGTTGCGTAGCTCAACTGAATAGAGCATCTGACTACGGATCAGAAGGTTAGGGGTTTGAATCCCTTCGCGACCACCGGTAAAGCAGAAAAGCCCTCTTCGATTTATTTCGTGGAGGGCTTTTCGCTTTACCGTCCCAAAGTGATTTGCAAAGCGAATCTACTTTGGGACATTAACACACAAATCATAAGCCCTCTTCGATTTATTTCGTGGAGGGCTTTTCG
>JAEUTN010000007.1 GCA_016787895.1 Bacteroidia bacterium | reverse complement strand
CTACTGCTGACTAAAACCTAAGAATCCTTCTCCTTCAATAACTTCTCCAAACCATACATTTCATCGCGTAAACGCGCGGCTTCCACAAAGTTTAACTCCTTGGCGGCTTTGGTCATGGCGGTTTTGATGCGGGCTATTTGTTTTTTGAGTTCTTCGGCACTCATGTATTGTGTTACCGGATCCGCGGCCAGTTGAAACTCGTCGGGCTCCACATACACTTTCACCAGTTTGCCATCCATGTTCACTTCTGTACCACTCAGGTAAGATTGGGCCATGGCTTTTCTTCCGGCCTGCACCGGAGTAATGTTGTGTTTAAAATTATATTCAATTTGTTTGTGCCTGCGCCTGAGCGTTTCCTCCATGGTAAACCGCATGCTGTCCGTTATCCGGTCCGCATACATGATCACCCGTCCGTTCACATTGCGCGCCGCTCTTCCAACGGTTTGCACCAAACTTCTTTCGTTTCTTAAAAAACCTTCTTTGTCGGCATCCAAAATGGCAACCAGACTTACTTCCGGAAGATCCAGTCCTTCTCTTAATAAGTTGATGCCCACCAACACATCAAACATGCCTACGCGCAATTGTCTTAAAATCTCTACTCGTTCTAATGTATCCACTTCAGAGTGAATGTAACGGCAGCGCACATTTAATTTTGTCAGGTATTTGCTTAACTCCTCTGCCATACGTTTGGTTAAGGTGGTTACCAGCACACGTTCGTCTTTCGCAACCGTGACGCGTATTTCTTCCAAAAGATCGTCCACCTGATTCACGCAGGGCTTCACTTCAATCAATGGGTCTAAAATTCCGGTAGGACGAATCAATTGCTCCACCACTACTCCACCGGCCTGCTCCAACTCAAAATCTGCAGGCGTTGCGGAAATATAAATCACCTGGTTTTGCAAAGCCTGAAATTCCTCAAATTTTAATGGCCGGTTGTCCAGGGCGGAAGGCAAACGAAAACCGTATTCCACTAAATTTTGTTTGCGGCTTAAATCCCCTCCAAACATGGCCCTCACCTGAGGCAGGGTCACATGACTTTCGTCGATAAACATCACGTAGTCTTTGGGAAAATAATCCAGCAAACAAAAAGGACGTGTACCGGGAGAGCGACCATCAAAATAACGGGAATAATTTTCTATACCACTGCAGTACCCCAACTCTCTCAACATTTCCAGGTCAAATTTCACCCTTTCTTCCAAACGTTTGGCCTCAAGGCTTTTGCCCTGTTCATTAAAAAAAGCCACCTGTTTGTGCATGTCCTCTTCAATCAGAAACAAAGCTTTGTGCAGGGTATCCGGCGAAGTCACAAATAAATTTGCCGGGTACACCGTGAAAGAATCGTAGGATTGAATCGTGCTGTTATTGTTCTGGTCAAAGGTTTCAAGACTTTCAATTTCATCCCCGAAAAATTGTATGCGTAAACTGTATTCAGCGTAAGGCAAATTTAAATCTACTGTATCGCCCTTAACCCTGAAGTTCCCCCTGTTAAAATCGCCTGTGGTTCGTGAATACAAAGCCCCCACAAATCGGTGCAACAATTTGTTACGCGAAATACTCATGCCTTTTTCCAGGGTGATGATGTTTTCCTTAAAATCGGTAGGATTGCCCATGCCGTAAATGCAACTCACCGAACTCACCACAATCACGTCTCTTCGTCCTGACAGCAATGATGAGGTTGCACTCAAACGGCATTTTTCAATTTCCTCGTTGATGGCCAGATCTTTTTCAATGTAGGTGCCGGTCGTAGGTAGGTAGGCTTCGGGTTGGTAATAATCGTAATAACTCACAAAATACTCCACCGCATTCTCCGGAAAAAACTGTTTGAACTCGCTGAACAATTGAGCGGCCAGGGTTTTGTTGTGGCTCAGCACCAGCACAGGTTTGTCCACCTGAGCAATCACATTCGCGGCGGTGAAGGTTTTTCCTGAGCCGGTGACTCCCAGCAACACCTGGTGTTTGCTTCCTGAATTAAGACCGGCCGACAACTGACGGATGGCTTCGGGCTGATCTCCGGTAGCTTGAAATTCTGAAATGAGTTTAAAGGACATGTTTAATAAATTAGTTCGAAACGTTGTTGTGCTTCGGGTTTGGTGCAAATGCTGAAATGCCACCATTCCGTAGTTATGGGTTTAAATTTGGCCGCGGTCATCACTTTTCTGAGTAACAAGCGGTTCTTGTAAGCTGCCTCACTTAACTCACCGCTCTTCAGAAGTTCTTTTTCCATCATGGGTTCAGAGAGTTTTCCGAAATAATCAAAATCGCTGCCCATGTCGAGCAGGCCGTTGTTTGTTTCGTCCACAATGCTCACGTCCACCGCACAACCGTAATTGTGCAGGGAAGGTTCAGAGGGAATGGACAGGTACTGGTATTTTTTCGGAGCCGGTAGTTTTAAACTGTCCCACATGTATTGCTGAATGTGCAGGGGCCGGGCGGCATCAAACACTACGAGCGAGTACTGAGGATACAGGGATTTTAAATACCGTTGGGCGTTGCTGAGTTGAATGGCGGCTTCACAGGTGAGGTAAGCCGTTTTTAAACCATCGTAAAAGCTGCTGTGTAAAAAATTAGAAGTGTCGGCGTAGCGCAGGTTCACCCGTATGCTGCTGTCGAGCTCGTGTATGTTCACCAGACCTTTGCTTCGGAACAGAAAATTGAGATAAGAGGTATCCGGTTGCTGAGAAAGATTATTTGTCTCCGGCTTCTTATCCGGAAAAGGAATTACAAAGACCTTTTTTTTGATGAGTCTTTCCCTGGTGTCACTTCCATCCGGATGGCAGGACAGCAAAAACAGGCACAAACCTGTGCTAACTATGGCGAAAACTCTCAAAAAAATTCGTTTTTTCTCCTGAAGGATTCTAAATCTAATAACTATTTTTGGAATAGAAAAAACGAATATGCCTTCCTTTGATATCGCCAGTAAACTGGATGCCCAATTGCTCGACAACGCCATCAATGTGGCCAAAAAAGACATTCTGAACCGCTGGGACTTCCGCGACAGTAAAAGTACCATTGAGCTGAACAAAAAGGAACTGATTGTCAATATAGCTACCGAAAACGACATGCGTTTAGACGCCATTATCGATGCCATTCATTCCCGCATGATCAAACAGGGTCTTGATCCCAGGGGTTTGGACGAAAGCAAAGCCCATTACCCCAGCGGTCCCTTGATTAAAAAAGACATTAAGGTGAGACAGGGCATAGAAAAAGAAGCTTCTAAAAAAATCATCAAAGACATTAAGGATAGTAAACTGAAGGTTACCGCACAAATCATGGATGACATCATTCGTGTAAGTGGAAAAAGTATTAATGACTTACAGGCGGTCATTGCGCTTTGCAGACGGGGGAATTATGAGATTCCACTACAATTCATCAACATGAAATAATATAAAAGTGGTTGTCAGAAATGCTGTGCTTTGCTTTTTTTTGATTTACTGCCAGTTCTTTGGTTTAAGTCAAAATCAGGTCAATACTAATTCACATTTGATACAGTTGGGATACGGATTTTCCAACAGAGAAATCACCTCTTTTCTGGAAGAGGCAAAAGGTGAATTAAACCAGGACAATAATTATTTAAACCCTCTTGAAAGTGAGTACAGCCAGGAGTCCAATGGATTAGGACCTATTTACTTACGTTACCACTTTCGGTACCAAAAACATTTCAGTTTAGGACTTATTCTGGCTTATTGCGATTACACAGCCAGTTCAACGCATAGTTACAAGCGTGACATTAACTCAGGTCAGGGTAATCAGCCCTTTTATGAAACAATAAGTAAGACCAGTAAAAACTATACGTTTGGGGTAAGGTGGGATTTTCATCTTTTAAATGAAAATCGAATTGACCCTTATATCGGAATTGCCGGCGGTTATAACCTGAATTACGTACGAAACCAATGGGAAACCAATGATCCTGCATACAGCTCCTCGCAGCCCATTATCAGCGAAGGTCTGGAAGATCCTTTATACCTGGCCGCCAGTCTGGGCATCAGATTTTATCCACTGCAAATGATAGGAATTTATGCTGAACTTTGTTTCGACAGATGGTCCTACTTTCAGGGTGGATTGGTTTTTAAATTCTAAATTAGGCAAATAGAAAACACAATAATGATCATTCGCAGCAAAGCACCTTTACGAATTGGATTGGCCGGTGGTGGCACGGACGTGAGTCCCTACTCTGAATTGTTTGGAGGAGCCATACTCAATGCCACGATTGATTTGTACGCGTATGCTTCCCTTGAGCCTCTTGATAATGGAAACATTGAGTTTCTGATTGATGGAACAGACAAGCGTTTTGTAACAGCAAGTAAAAAAGAACTTCAGGTCATTCCGGAATTTGAATTGTTTATTGGGGTTTATAACCGTGTGGTCAAACAGTTTGGTTTAGAAGCCCTCTCGTTTCGCTTAACCTCTTACATTGAAGCACCGCAGGGTTCCGGTTTAGGCACTTCTTCAACTTTGGTGGTTTCCATGCTTGGTGCTTTTGTGGAATGGCTGCAATTACCCTTGGGCAAATACGATATTGCCCATCTTGCTTATGAAATTGAGCGGGTGGACCTGAACATGAGCGGAGGTAAACAGGACCAATACGCCGCAACGTTTGGTGGCATCAATTTTCTGGAGTTCAATAAAAACGACCGGGTGATTGTGAACCCCCTGCAATTAAAAGCAGAGGTATTGTATGAATTGGAATACAATCTTTTATTGTATTTTACCTCCACCCAACGTTTGTCGGCAGCCATTATTGACGAACAGGTGAAAAACGTGAACGATAAAAACATTAAAAGTGTTGACGCCATGCATAACCTGAAAGAGCAGGCTATACAAATGAAGGAGGCTTTGCTGAAAGGGGAATTGCATAAGATTGGTGAGATTTTGCATTTTGGCTGGCAGAACAAAAAACAAATGGCCAAAAGCATCAGCAATCCTTACATTGACGGCATTTACGAAAGTGCTTTGGCCCATGGGGCGGGAGGAGGAAAAATATCGGGAGCGGGAGGAGGAGGATTTATGTTTTTTTACTGCCCTGGCATGAGCAAAATTAAAGTAGCCCGAGCTTTGGAAGCACAAGGCGGAAAAGTGCAGCCCTTTAAATTCACCAAAGAAGGATTGATCAGTTGGAAGACGGAGTAAAACCAATGCTTTAACCAAGTCACGCTTCGACTCCGCTCAGCCTGACCCAAAAAAATTAAAACTTATTATGACCACTTTAGACCAGACACAATTTCAGTTTCCAAAACAAACCGCCTTTTACAAAGGCAAAGTGCGCGATGTGTACACCATTGAAGGCAATATTCTGGTGATGGTAGCCAGCGACCGCATCAGCGCTTTTGATGTGGTGTTGCCAAGAGGTATCCCTTACAAAGGCCAGGTGCTGAACCAGATTGCCGAACAATTTTTGAATGCCAC
>JAEUTN010000016.1 GCA_016787895.1 Bacteroidia bacterium | reverse complement strand
GGCGGGTAGGGGAGGGTTGATGTGCGGTCCGGCCGAAAAACAAACTTACCGAAATGCTATTGGGTATAGGTCTTTGAGGGTTCTGGTGTCCAACCGAGGTTTGTTTTTTCGGCGCGTGCGTCCGCCGTGCGTGTCCTTTTTTTATTAATGTCCGTTGGCTTGGTTTCGCCTAACGTTTTCCAAGCAGGGCTTGTGCCGCCGTCCGAATATTTAAATATACGAATGTCCGACCGAAACTACAAAATCGAAATGCGCGGCATAAGCCTTGCTTGGTGTTAGGCGATGCCAAGCCAGGTTTTGGTTGACGTCCCGACGTCAACCCGTTTTTTAGAGTACTTTTTTTTACCGAGGTCTATTTTATTTTGTCCCGAAAACCCAAAACCTGAAGTAGATTTCGTGCGGTCCGCTTGTGAGTCGGCCTGTCGAAGCGAAATTAACTTGTCTGCTGTCCGCCGTGCGATGACTTTGCGGGTGGGTGAGGGTTGATGTGCGGTCCGGCCGAAAAACAAACTTACCGAGATGCTATTGGGTATTGGTCTTTGTGAGTTCTGGTGTCCAACCGAGGTTTGGTTTTTCGGCGCGTGCGTCGGCCGTGCGTGTCCTTTTTAAATTTACGTCCGTTGGCTTGGTTTCGCCTAACGTTTGGCGGCCTTGCGCCGGCCGCATCTCGCAAACTTTTGCTGCTAACCAAACGCAAGTCCACCGTGAAGATAAAGATTTTGAAGCAAACGCGCCACAAAGTCCCGTCCGCGGAGCGGGCCTTTAGAAAAACAGCGTTTGCTTACGCAGGGTTCTGTCCGGCTGGCGCAAGACCGCTGTTAGCTGCTGGGCGTATAACTACAATTTTTTTCTAGCCCTGTCGGTGGTACGCTGTATTAGATTGAGAAACAAATATTGTCTTGTCAAAAGATTCGATTTAATTTCAGAGTAGTCTTCGGGAAATGAATATTCCAATTTCTTTCCTTTATAACTGATCCAAACTCGGTCTAAACGCTGATGATCTTTAGAGAAATAATTCTCTCTAACAGTGTAAGATTCTATTTTTGTCCCTGCTGAATCTATTTCTACTTTTTTTTCGAGGGTGTCTCTAACAACATATTCTAATTTTTCTTGTCGCATCTGTTCAAAGTTCTCTTCCAGAAACAGCTCCAAGTCCTTGAATGTAAAATGTTTTTCTTTACTAATTTTTAAGTTGTCTATTTTTTTTATAAAACCATCTTTATTTCTTTTATAGTAAAATAGTACTTCAAAGGGGTTGCTATATGTTCGGGAAGTGCCTATAGAAACATACGACCCCACGTACCAAACCTGATGGGCAACAAAGAAAGAATCTTTGTCTAACGTGGATTCGTTCGATTTGGCAATACTGTCTATTTGAGTAAAATAATATTTTGTTTCTGCGTAATTGGGTCTAAGTTGTCCCAATAGAGGTAAAGTCATAACGAAAAGACAGATAAAATGTGATATGAGTTTCATTTCCGCCTTGCAGCTAACGTTTCGCCAACTGGCGTCCGCCGGCGAGCGGAAACCAAGCTTGATGTTAAAGATAGAAATTCTGTCCGGATGTTAAAACACCGAGAGCAGGCCCGCCACAATGTCCACCCGCGAAGCGGACCACTTTATTAAACAGGGCCTGCAAGCGAAGAAGCTGTTCTGTCCCGGTGGCGCCAGTTGGCTGTTATGCGTTGGGCGGTCTGTCAGTCATACTCTATTTTGTCAATGGGTCCTTCGACGCTGTCCCAAACCATTGGATGAAGGGAATAACTGAACCATTCTTTAAACATTTTGAATGTCCGATTTTGTACCCATAGGTCTTCGTCGACATACCAATTGTTTAGTTGTTCACAAAATAGCCAGTCGAAGTTTTTCTTCAACCAACGTTCCATTTGATCTGTCGTCTCGAAGTCCGGGAGTAAGTACACGTCTGGATCTTTAAAGGCGTCTGCGTCAACTTTATATTTTGGGTTGATACTTATTACCCAGTCATAGAGTGGCTGTTTTGCTGTCAGTACTAAAGCTGTCCGCTTTACATTGTTAAATTGGTCGGATAATTTCATTTGTCAAGAGATGTCGGTCTGCAGAGTCGTGTCCTGCCGCCTTACGCATAACTAGCGTATATGCGCCATAAAATGGCGCATATACAACATACAGGTGGCGGATAGGCGCTATTTTATGGCGTATGTTAAAGATATAAATTTTCCCTTTAAAGGGTATACCAACAAAAAACCCATCCTGTAATGAGAATGGGTCTTTATTTTTTAATGTTATAAAATTCAGGCTTTAAAATCCCAGGTTTCCATAAACTTGGTGGTGTAGTTGCCGGCTTTAAAGTCTTCGTTTTGCATTAATTTAATGTGAAAAGGAATGGTGGTTTTTACTCCTTCAATCACGTACTCGCTCAAAGCCCTGTGCATTTTGGCAATGGCCTCCTCACGGGTTTGCGCTACGGTAATAAGTTTGCCCACCATGCTGTCGTAATTGGGTGGAATGCGGTACCCACTGTACACGTGCGAATCTACACGTATGCCGTGCCCTCCCGGAGTGTGCAGGGTAGTAATCATGCCGGGAGAAGGCGCAAAATTTCTGAAAGGATCTTCAGCGTTGATACGGCACTCAATGGCATGCAATTGAGGGTAGTAGTTTTTACCGGAAATAGGTACGCCGGCCGCTACTAAAATTTGCTCGCGAATCAAATCGTAATTGATCACCTCCTCGGTAATGGGATGCTCCACCTGAATACGGGTGTTCATCTCCATAAAATAAAAGTTACGGTGTTTGTCCACTAAAAATTCAACCGTACCTACGCCTTCGTAATTGATGGAAAGGGCGGCTTTTACCGCGGCTTCACCCATGGCATCCCGCAACTCGGGCGTCATGAAAGGACTTGGGGTTTCTTCCACCAGTTTTTGGTGGCGACGCTGAATGCTGCAATCGCGTTCACTTAAATGACAGGCTTTACCGTACTGGTCGCCCACAATTTGAATTTCAATGTGACGAGGTTCTTCAATGTATTTTTCCATGTACATGGCCCCGTTGCCAAATGCGGCGGAAGCTTCATGTGTGGCGCTGTCCCAGGCAGCCTGAAAATCTTCTTCTTTCCAGATGATGCGCATGCCTTTTCCGCCTCCACCTGCGGTGGCTTTAATAATTACGGGGTATTTAATGTCCTTGGCCAAACGCATGCCTTCTTCGGCGCTTTCCAACAGTCCGGCAGAGCCCGGCACACAAGGTACTCCGGCTGCAATCATGGTGGCTTTGGCATTGCTTTTATCGCCCATTTTATTGATCATCTCAGGAGAGGCACCAATAAATTTGATTTTGTTCTGGCGACACACTTCCGAAAACTTGGCGTTCTCACTTAAAAAACCATAGCCTGGGTGAATGGCATCGGCATTGGTAATTTCAGCCGCCGCAATAATGTTAGACATGCTTAAGTATGACTCGCGGCTGGGCGGAGGTCCGATACACACGGCCTCGTCGGCGAATTTAACGTGCAGGGAATCTTTATCGGCAGTGGAATACACAGCCACGGTTTTAATGCCCATTTCACGACAGGTACGAATGACCCTTAACGCAATTTCGCCCCGGTTGGCAATCAGTATTTTTTTGAACATGATGGTTTCAATCTAATGAATTAATAGTAAGCCTGCCGAAAAGCAAGCTGTTCTAAAGTGAGTTTAGCTTTAGATTAGTTCGGATCAACAAGAAACAAAGGCTGATCGTATTCCACCGGAGAGGCATCGTTCACCAACACTTTTACAATCTTGCCTTTAACATCGCTTTCAATTTCGTTGAACAACTTCATGGCCTCAATTATGCAAACCGGTTTGCCAACGTTTACCTCGTCGCCAACATTCACAAAAGGGGGTTTATCAGGACCAGCGGAACGGTAAAACGTACCAATCATGGGCGATTTAACCGTAAGGTATTTGGATTCGTCGGCGCCGTTTGAGCTGGCCGGTGGGGCTTGTTTGCTTTCGCCAGCCGGTATTTGTGCCTGGGGTGCCGCCATCACCGGAGCCGGAGCTGCTACTACCGGTGCCGCATAAACCGCCGGGGCAGCCTGAAGGCCTGAACCCGATTTAGGGGTTTTAATGACCAATTTGATCTCCTTGGTTTCGAGCTCAACCTCACTTACCCCGCTCTTCGAAACAAATTTGATTAAATCCTGAATCTCGTTTAATTTCATGATCTTTAGTTTTAGTTAGTGGCTCAAAAGTAAAGGTATTTTGCATTAAAAAAAGGAATTTTTAAGAGAAATTTAACAAATAAGTCCCCTTTTTGGGTCAAAATCACCCAAAATCAAACAATTTTGATAAATTAAAAAGGTTAAAACAGAATGCCCAGGTTGATTCTCACAGCCCTCATTACCATACCCTGTTTCACAAATGTATAATTATTCACTGAGCCATTTGGTTCAATGCTCGAAACCATGGATTCGGAGGTTGGTTTCAGCACATTCACAAAACTATGAAAGTAATTTACGCTAAGCATAAATGAAGTGTTGCCTGAAAGGCGATATTCGGCACCAAGCCCCAAATTCATACCCAAACGCATTGGAATCAAAGGGGTATCATCGGCCATGTTAATTTCCGCCTGTGAACTTACATTGTTTTTTACCGGAAGGCCATTGGCATCGAATGTATAAGATTCATGATAGGTATCCTCCGCCAGGGTGTTTAATCGTATGCCGATTTCCCCGCCAAATATGCCTGAATATTTAAAACCGCTTAACTCCTTTGTCGACATTTTTAAGATAGCGGGTATGGTTATATAAGAGGTTTTAATGATTCTTTCGTTTAAAACGTATTCGGTAAAGCCCTGTTTTCGGTAATTGGAAACGGCCTTTCCGTTTTCGGGTTGTTGAAAATCGGCTTCGTTGTTCAGCCAGTACCTCACAGCATAACCATTGGCGGTATCGTAATTTACTTTGTATTTACCACCTTCAAAATCCCCGCCTATACCGGTTACTAAACCAACGGTTTCAGAAAAACGGTACTCAAGGTGCAAACCAAAACCGTAACCAAAAATGCTGCCCTGGCTCTCCAGGTTTTTTTCCTTGCTCGAAAACCAGGTAAATTGAGGGGTAAACCTCAGGCCAAAACGCCATTTTTTATCAAAGTCCTCACCGCCGGCCTGCTGTTTGTTTTCAAACGCGGCGTTCATTTTAGTAGCTTCAGGAGTGGGTTGAGCTGTAACAACATTCAGCAAAACAAAAACAGCGAACAAAACAATAGGAGTTCTTTTCATGGTAATGGATTTTTGACGTATTACAAATGTATAAATTTACTGCATGAAAAAACTTCTGCCCCTCCTAATCGTTTTCTTTTTTCTATCCTGTAGTACCAATGAATTAAAAGTAGATGTGTCAGGCATTGATCTGAAACAACCGGAGTTTAAACGGCTGGATGCGGATTTGTTATTACTCAATGAATCCAATATTCAATCCCGCTCTGCTGAGCTGCAAAAATCGTATGGTCCGGTTTACCAAAAATACCTCATGAATCCACTTAGGATTGCGGGAACAGAAGATAGTTTATACCAAAGCGCGCTTTTAGCCTTTATCCGGGATAAGGACATACGCGGGGCACATACGGAAATTGACAAACTATTTACCGATGAAACGATACAATCTCTTCAAACACGATTGCTCGATTGCATAAAACACTTTAAGTATCATTTCCCAAACCGGAAAACACCTGAACAAGTGGTGTTTTGCCAAACCGGGTGGAATTATGCGTTTGCCTATGTTGACCGAAGCTTTTTAATTGGCTTGGATATGTACCTGGGCGAAAATTCCCAGTATTATAAAATGCTCGCTTACCCCAACTACCAGGTGAAAAAAATGAGCGCCGATTATATTTTGCCCGATGTAGCCAGGGGCTGGCTGCTCACCGAGTTCGACAATTCGGAGGGCGAAAACACATTACTGAACCATTGCCTTTTTTACGGCAAATTGTTTTACGCCGTAAATGCCTTGTTGCCTGAAAGTGAAGATAGCCTGATTATTGGATACACCGGAAAACAACTGCAGTACTGCACAACTTACGAGAAAAAACTCTGGGGATATTTTGCCGAGAAAAACCGTTTATACGAAAACGACCTCGAATTGCTTCGCGAACTCACCAGCGACGGACCCTTTACCGGCAGCATCAGCAAAGAGTGCCCTCCACGCATAGCTATGTGGGTAGGTTGGCAGATTGTGAAAGCGTATATGAAACACAACAAAACAGTAAGTCTTGAGGAATTGATTCTGGAGAAATCGGCGAGCAAGATTCTGAATAAAAGCAGGTATAGGCCTTAACTGTTCCTCAATTTTGAGTTAATGGAGCGTGGCGGTTTGCCTGAATAAAAAAATCAAAGGAATTTTGTAAATTTGATAAAGCGAAAAGCCCAAATGAATCTCACAAACGCAAAAGCCTCACTGGCTAAGAGAATCCTTAACACTGAAAGTAAGGAGATTATTGGATATATCACTGCTATCTTTGAGAGTCAGCCTAACAATTGGTTTGAAGAACTGCCTGAAAGCGTAAAGGTTTCAGTTGCAAAAGGATTGAAGCAATCCAGAATGGGAGAGGGACGTCCTCATTCGGAAGTTATGCAGAAGCATAAAAAATGGCTAAACAAATAATCTGGACTCCTGAAGCGGAAGCCACCTTTGAAAAGGTAATTGCTTACCTACTTGAGAATTGGACGGAGAAAGAAATTCGAAATTTCGTTACCAGTACGTTCAGTGTTATCGCTTACATTTCCGAACACCCCTTCATGTTCAGAAAAACAAATAAACGGAACGTACGCGAAGCTCTTGTTACACCACATAACTTACTTATTTATAAAGTTTATCCTGACAGAATAGATTTGATAACGTTTTGGGATACAAGACAAAATCCCTTAAGGAAAAAGTTCTAAGAAACCGAAAAGATCTTATTAAAAAATCAGATACCGGATCAACTCCAGTTGTTTACTTCTCAAAGTACTTCTTCATGTACTTTAAATAATTGTCTTTCCAGCCTTTTTTGTATTTGTCCTCAAATCCATCGGGGAGGTTGCTGTGTGTGATGGTAATCAGAGTATAATCGTCCTTGTAAGTAAAAAATAATTCAAGCAATGAATCTTCGTCGGTATCGGCAAATTGGGAGGAACGCCATTTTTGAACTATGCGTTTATAAGGAAAAATCTCAATATTGGTGCCGGTGATATACCCATCCCAAACACTGAATTTTCCGCCCTCTTTCGGGTCGATTTTGGCTTGGGCTCCTCCCGAAAATTCAGAATGAACTTTGTCGTTCAACCAACCTGTAAACACATCCTTAACCGGGCAATGCAATTTTACAGATATTTTGAACTTGTCCATTTACGCGCTCTGGCTGAGTTTATTGTTTTGGTCCTTAATCAAATGCACTGCGCTTGTGGCTATCTGATTGGGAGAGAAGCCGCATTCTTCGTAAAGTTCGGATTGTTCTCCATGTTCAATAAATTGATCAGGAATACCCAAACGGGTGAGCTTAGCGCTGTAGCCATGGTCGGCCATAAATTCCAGAACTGCTGAGCCCATTCCACCCATGATACAGCCATCCTCCACGGTAATTATTTTTTGGTATTTGCTAAACACCTCGTGCAGCATGGCCTCGTCGAGGGGTTTTACAAAACGCATATCATAATGTGCGGCATCAATGCCTTGTTCTTTCAATTGTTCGAGGGCTTTTGTCACCAGGTTGCCCGGATGGCCAATCGAAAGTATGGCGAGTTCTTTACCGTCTTTAATTTTACGGCCTTTGCCAATTTCAATTTTTTTGAATGGGGTTTTCCAGTTCACCATCACACCCTGTCCTCTTGGGTAACGAATGCTGAAACAAGCCGGCGTTTCTTCCAACTGAGCCGTGTACATGAGGTTGCGCAATTCCTCCTCATTCATTGGAGCGCTGACAATCATGTTGGGAATACTTCTGAAATAGGCCAGGTCGTAGGCACCATGGTGAGTGGGTCCGTCGGCGCCTGCCAAACCTCCACGGTCGAGGCAAAAAATAACTTTTAACTTTTGAAGAGCTACATCGTGCACCACCTGGTCGTAGGCCCTTTGCATAAAGGAAGAATAAATGTTGCAGTATGGCACCAAACCTTGTGTGGCTAAGCCGGCACTGAAGGTCACGGCGTGTTGTTCGGCAATCCCCACATCAAAGGCCCTATCCGGCATGGCTTTCATCATGATGTTGAGCGAACAACCGCTTGGCATCGCCGGAGTAATGCCCACAATTTTAGGATTTTTTTCCGCCAGCTCTACCATGGTATGCCCAAACACATCCTGGTACTTGGGTGGCTGAGGGGTAGGAGGAACCACTTTAATGATTTCACCTGTATCTTTATTAAACAAACCCGGAGAATGCCAAACCGTTTCGTTGCCCTCTTCACTGAACTTATAACCCTTACCTTTTTTGGTAAGCACATGCAAAAGTTTAGGTCCGGGTATGTCTTTTAAGTCCGCCAGCACCTGAGTCAAACGGTGAACATCGTGCCCATCCACCGGACCGAAGTACCGGAACTTAAGGGATTCAAATAAATTACTTTGTTTGAGCAGGGTGGTTTTAAAGGCGTTTTCTACTTTGCTCGCTATTTCCTGGGCATTGGGACCAAACTTGCTGATTTTACCGAGCAATTCCCAAATCTTGTCTTTGGCTTTATTGTAGGTGTGCGACGTGGTAATGTCGGTTAAATATTCTTTTAGAGCTCCCACATTGGGGTCGATGCTCATGCAATTGTCGTTCAACACCACCAGTAAGTTGGCGTTTTCCACGCCGGCGTGATTTAATCCTTCAAAAGCTAAACCCGCTGTCATGGCTCCATCGCCAATCACGGCTATGTGGTGTTTGTCTTTTTGGTTAAGGTAACGGCTGGCAACGGCCATACCCAAAGCCGCTGAAATAGAGGTAGAGGAGTGGCCAACTCCGAAGGTATCGTAAACGCTTTCGCTGCGTTTGGGAAAACCACTGATGCCTTTGTAAACACGGTTGGTGTGAAACACATCGCGACGGCCGGTAAGGATTTTGTGGCCATAAGCCTGATGACCTACATCCCATACCAATTGGTCGTAAGGAGTGTTAAACACATGATGAAGGGCCACGGTTAATTCCACCACACCCAAAGATGCCCCAAAGTGCCCGCCCTTAACCGAAACCAAGTCGATGATGTATTGTCTCAGTTCATCACACAATTGTTGCAACTGTGTTTGATCAAGACCTTTCAGGTCGGCCGGTGAATTGATTTTTGCCAGCAATTCGCCGGGAACAAATCCTGAACCTTTTACAATTTCCATGTATACAAATATACTTTATTTTAAAGCCTCACTTTTCGCATCCGAACCACAAAATGGGGGAATGTGTGTGACTTTGATATTATTAACATTTCAGAAGGAGAATTGTTCTGACCTGGTTCAGGAGCTTATAAATTACTTTTCAGCAGGTAGCCTTTTTCAACAATGGGCGTTTCTGCGGCTTCCAAAGGGAGCTCAATTTTTTCGCTGATTGGGGCATATCCCTTTTTGCTGATCTCCAACTGGTATTGCCCGCCTTTTAATGTGAAAAAATATTCTCCGTTTTCATTGGTTAAGGTTGTACTCACCTCCTGGTTACTAAGGTTCGTGACTTTAATTTCCGTGTCCTGCATGCCATAGCCTTCGTAGCCTTCGCGTATAGTGCCTTTCAGAATGCTTAAGCCGTTGTTGGTTTTTGGTCTACCGTCTTTTTCAAGTATGGCATACTCTTTCAGGTCAATCATGTACACATCGCTTTCACCAAGGCCGCCTTTACGGTTGCTGGAAACATAAGCGAAACGTGCATCGGCACTCAATGTAATCTGTCCTTCTTTAGAACCGGTGTTGATGGGGTAACCCAGGTTGACCGGTGCCGACCATTTGCCGTTTTCAAATGTGGTTTTTAGAATGTCGTAACTGCCCATGCTGTTTGGACCATTGCTGCAAAAAAACAGGGTTTTTCCATCAGGAGCTAAAAACATACCGGCTTCGTCGTATTCTGTATTCACTTCTGCTCCAAGGTTCACCGGTTTTCCCCATTCGTTCTTTGATAGTTTTTCTACCATCCAGATGTCGGATTTGCCATAACCTCCTTTACGTTCACTGGTGAAAAAGTAACGTTTTCCATCAGCGGAAACACAGACGCCCCCTTCCCAGTAGCTTGAATTGATGGGCTTGCCCAGGCTAACCGGTGCTTTCCATTTGTCGCCTGCAATTTTGCTAACAAAAATATTACCGCCTCTGGATTCAGCTTTAGAAGCATCGTTTTTGTATATGAAGATTTGTTTTCCGTCAGGCGAAATAGAGGTGCAAGCATCGTGGGCTTTGGTGTTGATAGCGCCTGCCACCGGAAGAGCAGCCGTGAAGCTTTTGCTGTTGGTGTCAAGGGCTGAATAATAAATGTCTTCGTAATATCCTCCATCGCCTTCGATATCACGTTCAGAGCTGGTGGTTTCAGGCCTGCGGGTGGTGAACACCAGATTTCGGCCATCGGCGCTGATGCAGGGATTTTTGTCGTCGTATTTGCTGTTAATGTTAGGTCCGAGGTTGGTTACGGTTACGTTCAGAGGCTGGTCCAGCTTTGATTTTCCCACCATGCATTGGGAGCGACACAATTTAGCTTCTGCAAGGGTCTCTTCTTCCACTTTGCTTCCGGAAATCGAACTGTCGAAAGTGTTCATGTGCTGAAGGGCTTCGTCAAAATTTCCCTCTTCCTGTATTAACTGTGCCAGCAACAGGTGGGTTTCGGGTTTCACTCCGTTGTTGAATTTAAGGGCTTGCAGGAGCGCCTCTTTGGCCTGTGGTTTTTGATTTAAATGAACCTGGCACAAAGCGATGTAATATTTTACGGTTGAATTTTCAGGACTGCTTTTTTCAACTTCTTTGTATGTTGCAAGGGCTGAAGCGTAATCTCCGGCATAGAGTTTTTGTTTGGCCAGAATCAGTTTGCCGTCATCCGCAGCGGAGGTGGTGCCGTATTTTTTTGGTTCTTTTTGAGAAAAAAGGGGAGTGCTCAGTAAAACAAGGAAAAGGAGTAGAAGACGAATCATGCTTAATTTTTGAAACTAAAATAAGAATATAAAAGCGGAATAGTGGAGGACTTATTGAAAATTTATTAATTTTAGCATTGATGAAAATTTTTCAGAGGATTGCTGCTTTAAAAAACCTGAGTCTGATTGGCACAGGTCTTGTGTTTTTGATGTTGTTCACCGTTTCCTGTACAAAAACGGTAGGCCTCGAACCCAAGCCGGCAGTGGTAGCCCAGTGTGATACCATTAATTATACACAGGACATTGCCCCAATTGTTTCTAAAAATTGCAGTATCAGCGGTTGTCATGTTCCTCCGAACCCGGCAGGCGGGGTGTTGTTGGATACATATGAGTTGTTTAAGGCAAAAGCCGAGGCGGGAAGAATTAAAGCAAGGGTGATTGATGAAACGCCCACCCGTATGCCTCCTGCAGGCCTGACACCTGACGAAAAGAAAATGATTGAATGCTGGCTGAACAACGGCTATAAACCCTGATCAGGTTTTTTTACGCATGCTCACCACAATGGGCACCCCGCAAAAATCGTACTTCTCACGAATTTTATTTTCAAGAAAACGTTTATAAGCCTCAGTCACATATTGAGGCAGATTGCAATAAAACATAAACAAAGCTTCGCCTTTTAACTGGGTAATGTATTTCACCTTCACGTATTTGCCTTTTACAGCCTGAGGCGGGCGGCTTTCAATCAGTGGAAGCAGGTAGTCGTTGAGTTCACGGGTAGGAATATGGCGGGTTTTGTTGGCATACACCTGCATGGCAGCTTCCACGGTTTTCATGATACGCTGTTTATCCTTCACCGAAATAAACAAAATGGGAATGTCGCTGAAGGGCTGAATTTTTTCCCGCATGCGGTTTTCGTATTCCAAGGAGGTTTTGGTGTCTTTTTCAACCAGGTCCCATTTGTTCACCACAATTAAAACTCCTTTCCGGTTTTTTTCAATCAGGCCGAGAATGTTGAGGTCCTGCGATTCCAGGCCATGTTCGGCATCCAGCATCAGAATACAGATGTCGCTTTTTTCGATGGCGTTTATACTTCGCATCACGCTGTAAAACTCCAGGTCCTCGTGTACTTTGGCTTTACGGCGAATACCGGCCGTATCAATGAGGTAAAAATCGTGACCAAATTTGGTGTAGCGGGAGTTAATGGTGTCGCGGGTGGTGCCAGCTATCGGCGTTACTATGTTTCTGTCTTCTCCCAATAAGGCATTGGTGAGTGAGGATTTTCCAACGTTGGGCCGGCCAACAATGGCTATTTTAGGAATGTTCGCTTCTTCTATAGAGGATTGGTCCTTTGGCAGTATGTCAATTAAAGCATCCAGCAAATCGCCGGTACCGCTTCCGCTGATGGCGGAGATAGGATACAATTCTCCAAGTCCCAATTGATAAAAGTCTGCTGCATAAGCGGCTTTTTCGTGGTTGTCGGATTTGTTCACCACAGTGAGCACCGGTTTTTTGGATTTGCGAATGATGGCGGCCACTTCGCTGTCGAACTGGGTTACTCCTTCATTTACGTCCACCACAAAAAGTAAGGCGGTGCACTCATCGATGGCAATTTGTACCTGTTTGCGAATCTCGCCTTCAAAAATATCGTCGCTGCCTTTGATGTAACCGCCGGTATCAATCAGGCTGAATTCCACTCCCTGCCATTCCGATTTTCCATAATGCCTGTCGCGGGTTACTCCTGAAACTTCATCCACAATGGCCTGTCGGGTTTCGGTGAGTCGGTTAAACAAGGTGGACTTCCCAACATTCGGTCGTCCTACTATGGCTACAATATTTGGCATGGGAGTGCAAAAGTACTAAAATTCAGCAATTCAGGCTTGTTTAAGCGCCCTTAATAATGTATATTTGGTTAATGTCCTTAGGTAAAGCTCTGATAGTCGTGTTTGTCTTGTCCTGCTTTTTATCAGTCTCCCAAAACGAGTATACTCCTAAGGTTGTGTTATCCAAAACCCAGGCCGGCATACGATTTACTGAAAACAAGGGGCAATGGGCCGAATCGGTACTGTTTAAAGCCCAGGTGGATGGAGGCGCTTTGTTCATTGAAAAACAAGGTATCACCTTCAATTTTTACGATAAACAAACGTATCGCAGTTTACATACCGGTGGATCTAAGCTAAGGGCTGATCAAAGGGGCAAACTGAGTTACCACGCTTACCGTTTAAATTTTGTAGGATGCAATAAGGACTTCGGGATTCAAAAAACCGAACGAGGAGAGGATTATGAAAATTTTTTCCGTGGAAACGATCCATCCAAATGGAAATCCGAAGTTCACAACTACAAGCGACTTAAATTTAAAGGACTTTATCAGGGCATCGACTATGAGGCCATAGCCTCTACCCGGGGCATGAAATACAATTTTTATGTGCAGGCAGGAGCAGATCCTTCAATCATTCAGCTCAATTACGAGGGGGTAGATCAATTACGATTAAAAAACGGGGTGTTGTTCATTCAACTTAGTGTGAATGGTGTTATAGAGCAGGAACCTTATGCATACCAGTTGATAGGGGATAGCGTACGCGAGGTGAAATGCAAATACAAATTGACGGGTAACACTCTCTCTTTTGAGTTCCCAAAAGGCTACGATAAAAATTTCGAACTGGTAATTGACCCGGTTCTGATCTTCGCGGCCCAATCCGGTTCAACAGCTGATAATTTTGGAATGACCGCTACTTACGATGCACAGGGTAATTTATATGCCGGTGGTACCGTGTTTGATAATGGGTACCCCACCACCTTAGGCGCCTACTCCCAGATTTTCTCAGGCCCTACTGGTACCGGTATCACGGATATCGTTCTCACCAAGTACAATGCAAGCGGAACAGGCCTGATTTATTCTACCTACATGGGAGGCAGTGAAGCTGAAATAGTAACCAGTTTGATTACGGATGCCGGCAATAACCTTTACCTCTATGGAGCCACCAGTTCCAATAATTTTCCGGTAACGGCAGGGGCTTTTGATCAGAGTTTTAATGGTGGACAAGCCCTTAGTTTTCAGTTCAACGGCACCACGTTCAATACCGGAACCGACATTTTTGTGGCAAAATTAAATCCGGGAGGTACAAACCTGTTGGCATCAACCTATGTGGGTGGGGCAGGCAACGACGGTGTGAATTACAATAATTTTTTGCCTCCCACTTATACTGTGTTTCCTTGTTTTGCACCCGGAGGTTTTGTGTTGTTCAATGAATCGCCGGCTGATTCTTTGCAATACAACTATGGCGATCAGTACAGGGGAGAGATTCAGCTGGATAAAAACGGAGATGTGTATGTGGCTAGTTCCACACGTTCGTCGAATTTTCCTACCGTGAACGCGTTTCAAAATGTGTTAAGCGGCAAACAGGATGCCGTTGTGTTTAAATTGAATCCAACCTTAAACAACCTGATATGGAGTTCCTATCTGGGAGGAGGAGGGAACGACGCAGGGTATTCCCTGATTGTGGATGACAGCTTACAGGTGTTTGTTACCGGGGGCACTTACAGCAACAATTTCCCTACCGTTGCAGGTTGTTACCAAACCACTGCCGGTGGAGGAAAAGCGGATGGATTTCTCGCAAAGATAGATGCTTCAGGGAATCAGATTAAAAAAGCCACGTATATCGGAACGGCCTCTTACGACCAGTGTTATTTTGTTCAAAGCGACAGAACCGGAAAGATTTACGTGTTCGGACAATCCCTCGGGTCAATGCCCGTTTCGGCGGGAGTGTATGCTAACCCGGGATCCAAACAATTTATCATGCGCTTCGACAATCAATTGAACTCGCTTGATCTTTCAACCGTTGTGGGGAGCGGACAGGCTTCTCTTGATATTTCCCCCTCGGCTTTTAGTGTTGATAAATGCAGTGGTTCCATCAGCATGACAGGCTGGGGTGGAAATTTTGTGAACTGTTCTTCGCTAAATAATATGCCGGTGACTCCGGGAGCGTTTCAAACGACGGTGCCTAACGGTCATGACTTTTATCTTATGGTTTTGCATCCCAACGCTTCGGGTTTAAAGTACGGCTCCTATTTTGGCGGGGCAGCCTCCGATGAGCATGTGGATGGAGGCACTTCAAGGATTAACGAACAAGGGGTGTTGTTTCAATCGGTTTGCGCGGGGTGTGGGGGCAACGACGATTTTCCTGTTACCCCAGGCGCCTGGCCGGGTACTCCTGGCGATCCCAATCACGCAAACAATTGTAACAATGGTGTTTTTAAATTCGACTATGAACCGGTAGTTACGGCGGCTATAGCCAGCTCAACACTTAACGGTTGTACGCCCAGCACCTTTACTTTTGTAAACAATTCTTCACCCGGCCTGCCGTTTTTATGGGTACTCGGTGGAGGAGCAAACGATACGACTAGTCAGATCTCCAATCCTATAAAAACCTTTACAGCACCTGGCACCTATACGGTTAAATTGACTGTTTACGAAAATCAGTTTTGTTTTACAACGGCCACTACTCAGGTGGTAGTGAATATTTTTTCACCTCCGGTAAACGTTTTTAGTTTGAGCTCAACACCATGTTCAAATACGGTGAGTACCATCAATTCTTCGACCGGAAATTTGGGAGCAAATTCCTGCATCTGGAGTTTTGGTGATGGCAGTGCAGCGGTAACTGCCAGCAACACAGTTCATACCTACACCAACAGCGGTATTTATACGGTTAACCTCTTATTGAATGACGTGAACGGTTGTTCGGTAGCTTCTACGCAAACGGTGAGTGTGTTTAATTTTCAAGCGGGTGTTGGCCCGGGCGCGGATATTTGCAGTGGCAGAACAGCAAGCTTAAGCGCAAGTGGAGGAGCTTCGTACACCTGGTCGCCTGCCGCCAGTTTAAACACCACCAATACTCCGAACCCCTTGGCCAACCCATCAGTTAACACCATTTACACGGTTCAAATTATTAACTCGGGCTTTGGCATTACCTGCTCAGCCGCTTACACCGTGCAGGTATTGGTTCGTCCAAGTCCTACCACCAGTTTTAATTATTCCGCCAATCCCTGCGGAGGGGGCGTTAATTATTTTGATCAATCGCAGAACAACATCGTAAGTTGGAGCTGGACCCTCGCACCAAATGTTACCAGTACAGTTCAAAACCCATACAATTTTTATGCTCAGGGTGGTACCTATACCGTAAGTTTGGTGAGTACGAATAATTTTGGTTGTCAAAGCAAAAACGACCTTTTGGTACAGATTGCCACACCACCTCCGGTTTCGGCCACAGGCGGCACTAGAATTTGTATCGGACAGAGTGCGCAGTTGTATGCGTTTGGCGGCATATCGTATTCCTGGTCGCCGGCATCAGGCCTTGATTTTCCGGCCATGTCCAATCCCATTGCAAGTCCATCCGTGAGCACCAATTATTCAGTAGTGATTACAACCAGCGGAACCGTGAATGGTGAAAATTGCAAGTTTGTGTTAACGCAAAGTGTTACGGTTTCTGACTTATCCAGTGTTCCGGTTTCTGCCTACGCAAATCCTGTTTTGATTAAAAAGGGAGAATATTCTACTTTGGTTTACACAGGAAGTCCGGGTGCTTTAGTTACATGGTACCCTTTGAACAGTACTACGCCGGCTACAGGATATACCGTGACAGCAAATCCGGGTTCACCCACAACTTACACGGCGGTGGCTACAAGTGGGGCTTGCCGAAAGGACCTTCCTGTTTTTGTTGATGTGTATAGCACCGCCTGTTTGGATAAGGACTTGTTTATACCCAACACCTTCACCCCGAACAACGACGGCAACAACGATAAATTATTTGTAAGGGGCTTGAAGGTGGAAGAGTTTTATTTTGCGATTTATAACCGCTGGGGTGAAAAGGTATTTGAAACCAAAGACCGAACGGTGGGTTGGGACGGCACTTACAATGGGAAACCTGCGGACGTGGGTGTTTTCGGTTGGTATTTGGAAGCCAAATGTTTGGGCGGGGAAGAAGCCTTTTTGAAAGGTAACGTGACCCTTATTCGCTAAAAAACACCTAAAAAAATAGAGAAAATTAAAAAAAGTGGTACATTTGCCGCTCCTAAATGGTAGGTATAGCTCAGTTGGTTAGAGCACCAGATTGTGGTTCTGGGGGTCGTGGGTTCGAATCCCATTACTTACCCATAAAGCAGAAGCAACCCTCACGCAAGTGAGGGTTTTTTATTTTGAGCAAGCGAGGAAAGCTCTGCTTTTCTAAGCGATGCGAAAAATAAAAATACCCGAAGGGTTGCTTCGCTTTACGGGTTCCCCCTCCCGGATCAGCGAGCGGAGCGAGCTAATCCCTTCTATTTTCATATGGAAGCCGAAAAACAAAAAAACCCGAAGGGTGCCAACGCGCAAACTCGCTCTAAGTTCCACTCCAAAGGAGTCCTTCGGACTGGAACTTAGCCGTGCTTCATTGTAGTGCCCCTCCCGGATCAGCGATTTCAGCATTTGTGTGTTTTAGAAAACAGCTGAAATCGCTAATCCCAAAGTACAAACTGAAAGAAAATAAAAATGGCTTTGCCATGGTCATCGTACTTGCCCGCTCAAAGCTCTACTCCAAAGGAGTCCTTCGGACTGGAGCTTTGCCGCCCCTCCCGGATCAGCGATTTCAGCATTTGCGTGTTTTAGAAAACAGCTGAAATCGCTAATCCCACAGTACAAACTGAAAGAAAATAAAAATGGCTTTGCCAGGGTCATCACACTTGCCCGCTCAAAGCTCTACTCCATAGGAGTCCTTCAGACAGGAGCTTTGTCGCCCTAATCCATGATGAGTAAGCGGAACAAGCTAAACGCATCCATTTTCCCAAATAGGTCAAATTCCCCTTGATACATCTATAAAAACTATTTTACGGCGTAAAAAAATTGGGAAAATTAGTTTTGAAATTCATTACTTTCGGCTAATCGCAGGAACAAATTGTGCTATGGTAACATGCTATTCAATCCCGGTTATGGCAGGTCCGAGAATGTATTTATTGGCCGCTTTGTGTTTATGTTATTTCCTCGTAAAATCTCAAAACGACACTGCTGCAAAAACCAATTCCTATAAAGGCCATATCATATTTTCCTTTGGATTGTCAGAACCTTTGGGCGATTTGGCATTACAGGATTACTCCAAATCTTATGCCGGAGCGGCCAACACAGGTCTGGCTTTTCAATTGGCTTTGTATAAACCTTTCACCAAAAATTTTGGGTTTTGCATAGCCTTTCACCGAGAGTCCTTCTTTATTAATGCAGACGAAATTGCGAAAGTCAATCAAGTTTATGTGAACCCGGGCTATGAGGTCAGTGTGGAGGTGCACCAAAATTGGTCGGCAAGCGGTTTGCACATGGGACTGTTTGCCCAGGCACCTCTCAACACTAAAAAGTCCATTTTTCTGGAACCCCGCCTTTTGTTTGGCTTGGCCAGAGCAAAATGCCCGGCGTATACCATTAGTGTTGATTCAGTGGTACCACAAACCGAACCTAAAACAAGTGTCAACTGGATGAGTGCGCGCTCCAATAACCTTTCAGGCACATTTTTAATCGGCTTGGGCTTTCGGCACCATGCCAAAAACAACTGGTGTTTTTCGCTTCATCTGGAATATGAAACCTTCTTTTCAGAAGCGGAATTTGATGATATTCAAATTACCACCAGCAATAACCAGAGCGCTACCGTAAAATGGGACATGGAAATGAAATATTACACCTTTAAGTTTGGAATTGGAAAATTGTTTGGAAGTTAAACACACTAAAACTTTGATTTTTATGGTCACTTATAACATGATGTCTTCTCCTTCAAAAACAAAAATGGCTAAACCGCTTCTGGTGTTTGTTTTTTGTTTGTCTGGCCTATTCTTAAACGCGCAAAGCGATACTGTGCCACAAAAATCCGGGTATTCAGGGCACATGGTCTTGTCTTTTGGCTACGCAAAACCTTTAGAGGACATGGCTTCCCGCTCTACCTATGGAAGTGCTAAAAACGGAGTGGGTTTGCAGTTTTTGCTTCAATTTCCTCTTTCAAAACGTTTTGGTCTTTGTGTGGCATATGACCAGGGCTGGTTTTATGTAGACCAGGATGAACTTTTTAAACGAAACAACACCTATAGCTCTCCCCAAATCTATGGGGAAATGAGTTCGGTAAGTGTTGATCAAAACTGGGGCATGAACGTTTTGAATGTGGGTGGATTTGCAAGCTTTCCTTTGTCTCAAAATCAAAGCGTTAACCTTGAAACCCGCTTTATGTTGGGTGCCTGCAGGGTTACCTCGCCGGGTTTTTCCTGCACCTATGCTACCATTTCTGCCACTGCCCCGGTGGTGAGCTATAAAACAGAAACCCTTTTTAGTTCCAAGTCCGCCAACTTCCCGCTCACATTTTTGTTTGGTTTTGGGCTTCGTTTTGATTTGAACCCCGACTGGTGCCTTGCAGTAAATTTTGATTATTTAAATGTACTTCAGGAAACCGAGTTTGATGAGGTTGAAATAAGAAATACTCAAAATCAAACCTCATCTTCCTCAAAAAAAATGGACCTTGGTTATTATACTTTTAGGCTGGGCATAGGAAGATTTTTTTGATGCTATTGACATACTGACTGAGCTTTACACTGAATTTCCTGAGCCGATTTTTCACCGGGGTTTTCAATACAGTAACCTGTGTTAAAGCATGATTAAAACAAAGTTTTAAAGATGTTTTGTTGAAGCTAAAAATCGGCCTAACTTCAGGCTTTTGAATTGCTGTGGCTATTAAAATCACATTTTTAGGAACCGGTACCTCTCAGGGTGTGCCTCTCATTGGATGTCATTGTGAGGTATGCAGAAGCTCAAACTACAAGGACAAACGCCTTAGGTCTTCTGTATTAATTGAATCGGAACAAACACGGGTGGTGATTGATACAGGGCCTGATTTCAGACAGCAAATGCTGCGTGAAAAAACCGGAAAGCTGGATGCGGTGGTGTTTACCCACGAACACAAGGATCATATTGCCGGTTTAGACGAGGTAAGGGCCTTTAATTATATTCAGAAAAAAAGCATGCCTGTATACGCTACTGAGCGGGTGCAGAAAGCGCTCAAGCGGGAGTTTGCCTATGTTTTTTCAGATGAAAAGTACCCCGGCATTCCTGAAATTGACCTTTACGACTTTGACAACGATCCGTTTTATATTGGCGATATTTGTCTGGAACCCATCAATGTCATGCACTTTCGTTTGCCTGTGAAAGGATTTAAAGTGAAGGATTTTGCTTACATCACCGACGCTAATTTTATTCCTGAGGCGGAAAAGAAAAAACTAATGGGCCTGAATGTGCTTGTACTTAATGCGCTTAGGCGCGAGACTCATGTTTCGCACTTCACGTTTGAGGAAGCCATTGCCCTTGTGAAGGAATTAAAACCCCGTAAAGCTTATTTTACCCATATCTCCCATCAACTCGGTTTGCACGATCAACTGAACGCTGAATTGCCGGCAAACATTGAAGTGGCCAGCGATGGTCTGCAACTTATTCTTTGAAATTACCATGGCGGAAGAACTACACATCCATGCTCAATCCAAAGAAGGCAGGTATCTGGAACTCCTGCCTCAGGTCAAAGCTTTGCTGGAAGGCGAAAAGGACCTTATAGCCAACATGGCAAATGTGGCCGCTGCTTTAAAATATGGCATGGGTTTTTTTTGGGTGGGATTTTATCTCGTTAAAGAAAACGAATTGGTGTTGGGTCCTTTTCAGGGGCCGGTGGCTTGTACACGAATTGCTAAAGGCAAGGGCGTATGCGGCACCGCCTGGCAAAAACAACAAACCATTATTGTGGACGATGTGGATACGTTTCCCGGACACATTGCCTGCAGTTCGCTTAGCAAAAGCGAAATTGTGGTGCCGCTGTATGGAAAAGATAAGGCGCTAATTGCAGTGCTTGACGTGGACAGCGATGAGCTGAGTGCGTTCGACGCGATGGATGCCAACTACCTCGAACAATTACTTCAACTGCTTTGATTTCAGATGAGCAAAAAGGAAATAGAACACCGCATCCAAACACTTTCAAAAGAAATTGAGGAACACAATCACCGTTATTATGTGTTGGATAAACCCAGCATCAGCGATTTTGAATTCGATAAATTACTCGAAGAACTTATACAGCTTGAAAAAGAACATCCCGAGTTTTTAAAAGAGGATTCACCTTCGCAACGGGTGGGTGGGGCCATTACCAAGGTATTCAAAAGTGTAAAACACAAATACCCCATGTTGTCGCTGTCTAACAGTTACAGCGAAGAGGATATTCAGGATTTTGACCGAAGGGTTAGAGAAGGTTTGGGAATGGGTGAAGATTTGTTTAGCGGTTCCGGGGTAGAATATGTATGTGAATTAAAGTTCGACGGCTTATCCATTGGTTTAACCTATGAGCAGGGACAACTTTTACAAGCCGTAACACGAGGTGATGGAGTACAGGGCGACGATGTTACAACCAATGTAAAAACCATACGTTCAGTTCCCCTTCGATTAAGCGGCAGCTTTCCTGAACGGTTTGAAATTCGCGGGGAGATTTTTTTGCCACGAAAAGTATTTGACGACATTAACCGCGAACGCGAAGATATTGGTGAAGCGCCATTGGCCAATCCCCGCAACGCGGCCAGCGGCACTATGAAAATGCAGGACAGCGCCGTGGTGGCTTCCCGCAAACTGGATTGTTATTTGTATCACTTGCTTGGAGAAAACCTGGACTATGAAGGCCATTACGAAAGTCTGGAAGCAGCAAAAACCTGGGGGTTCAAAATAAGCGAACACGTGAAGCTGTGCCGGGGGATAGAAGAAGTGCTCAAGTACATTCACCACTGGGAAGAAAAAAGGTTTAAGCTGCCCTTTGATATTGATGGCATTGTGATTAAAGTAAACAATTACAAACAACAACGGCATTTGGGTTTTACGGCTAAATCTCCACGCTGGGCCATAGCTTATAAATACAAAGCCGAGCAGGTGAGCACCGAATTGTTGTCAATAGCCTATCAGGTTGGGCGAACAGGGGCAATTACGCCCGTTGCCAATCTCAAACCGGTGCATCTTGGTGGAACAACCGTTAAACGTGCCTCCCTGCACAACGCTGATATTATTGAAAAACTGGATGTGCGCGTTGGCGATCATGTGTTTGTTGAGAAAGGAGGAGAGATCATTCCTAAAATTGTTGCGGTGGATTTAAGCAAACGTAAACCCGGTGCTCATAAAACGCATTACATCACCCATTGTCCGGAATGCGGTACCGAATTGAAACGAAGCGAAGGAGAGGCGGCGCATTTTTGTCCTAACCAAAATTTTTGCCCACCCCAGGTGAAAGGAAGAATAGAACATTTTGTGTCGCGCAGAGCCATGAACATCGATAGCCTGGGTGCTGAAACCATTGAGCAATTGTACGAGGCCGGCCTTATCAAAAGCATGGCGGACCTCTATGATCTTAAAAAAGAAGATTTGCTGCCATTGGAGCGTATGGCCGAAAAATCGGCTCAAAACCTGATGGATGGTATTCAGGCCAGTAAAAATGTGCCTTTTGAACGGGTGTTGTTTGCTTTAGGCATACGTCATGTCGGCGAAACCACGGCTAAAAAATTGGCTAAAAAATTCCGCAGTTTGGATGCGATGATGAAGGCCTCACGCGAAACCTTGCTTGAAGCTGACGAAGTAGGGGAGGTGATTGCTGAGAGTTTGCTGGAGTTTTTTTCAAACGAACAAAATCAGGAACTCATCAAACGTTTGCAGCACAAGGGCCTTACTTTTGAGCTACACGAAAGTCAGATCAAGGCGGGTAGTGAAAAATTAAAAGGGTTTAGCATAGTAATCAGCGGTGTGTTCACGCGCCATAGCCGGGATGAGTTAAAGGAGTTGATTGAATTGCATGGAGGAAAAAACTCAGGATCGATTTCCGGCAAAACATCATTTGTGCTGGCCGGGGAAAACATGGGACCGGAGAAATTAAAAAAGGCGCAGAGTCTTGGAGTAAAACTCATCACCGAAGAGGAGTTTGAAAAATTAATTCAGTAAAACCCTCAAATTAAAAAGTGGTAATGCTGTTTCTCCCGAATCTCTTCTCTGAAAAACACATAGCCCGAATAAAACGTATCAATACTTAAGCTCACGCGCGGGTGTTTTTTAATCTCTTCCCAGGCGCGGTGCATGCCTTCGCTCCAGTAAATATCATCGAACACCAAAACACTGTTTGGGTTAATTCTTTGAAGCAGGGCCTCAAAATAGCGCAGGGTGGCTTCCTGGCTGTGGTTGCCATCAATGTAGGCCAAATCCACAGAGTTGAGGTTTTGCAGGAGCTCCGGTAAAAGCGAATCGAAGTTGCCCTGCAGAAAATGAATGTTGGTGACCCCGGCATTGCGGGCCAGTTCATTCGCAAAACGGTAGAGACTTTCAGAACCTTCCAGGCTGTATACTTCGCCTTGTTTTCGGGCCTGCGCCAGGTAAAGGGCATTCAAACCCAAAGAGGTACCGAATTCTACTATGGTTTTAAAATCAAAATAATTGATGAGCCGAAACAGCAATTGCGATTGTTTAGTGCTGCTAATGCCGTGTTTGGCAATGTGCGCCACTTTGCGAAACCGGGAGGCAAGGTGTTTGGAACCTGCACCCAGGTCCCGGATTTCCAGGATCGTATTGTTTTTTAAAAGTTGGGTTCGCAGATTTTCAAGGTTTTCAAATTCATAAAAAGCTTTATGATTGTAAAACACCTCCTCACACAAACGGTAAGCAAAAGGCGAGTGCACGCCATGTCCATCCTGCTTGGCCTTGAGCAGATGCCGGATGTAGTGAAACATCAGGCGAGGTTCAGGGAGCCGTACTAATGGCATAAAGTACTTTGTTAACGGTGGTTTTTTGATAATCCGGAAGGGTTTCCTGTTCCATAAAATAAAGGTAAAGGGTTTTTATTGGTTTTTCAGGATGCTCAAGGTTCCAGCGTTTCAGGCAATGTCCGGCATACAAATGTCTGAGAAAAGTAAATTTTTCATTTTGCATGTTTTCGGCCAGTTTTCGCCAACGGTCGCTTTTGTAAAGACTTACAATACGTTTGGGTTTCGTATAGTCCACATAATCCGCATTCCGTCTTAAATCCCATTGTCTACCCAGTGAATCGTAGCCATGGTAAACCATCCAGCCATCTTTTTTTAAGATGCCGGGTGAAAACATTCCCCAGTACTGGTTGATGCGCAAAACATTTGTAGTAAAACGCAGTCCTTCACCGGCCTGATAAGGAAACCAGCTTAAACTGCTGAAATTGATGAGCAGGCAAAGGGCGATAAGCGAAAAGATGATGAGGTGTTTGAACTTAAGGTTTAGGTTAAGCTTGGGTGAACCTAGATTGGGTTTGAGAAATGTAAAACGGGATTCAAGTTGATCGAACACCTTGGCGGGAAGCATACCCAGTGCACTTACCATGCTGATCAGAAAAAACAAACCCACGTATAAACACAGGCCTATGCTTAAATGAAGAACAACAATCAAAACCACTGCCATTAATCTGCTTAATCCTTTTTGGGAGGGCCATAAAATCAGAAAGGGCAGCAACAACTCCACGCCATAAACCACGTGGGTTAAGATCTTCAGCAAGTTCGCATGAGAGTAAATTAAATCACCAAAAGGCAAACGCATCTGTTCCAAACTGAGGGCATAGTACAAAGCTGATCCCTCGCTGTGCCATTCCTTATCATCTTTAAGCAGAGCAGTAAAAAAATACACTGAGGCCATCAGCAGCAAATAAGCAAAACCGGCAGGAACGGGAGAAGGATACATTCTACCTGAACGTTTAGAATCCAACGAATAACAAGAGCCCCAATTCAAAAACAATCCCCAAAACAAAGTGAGTCTCAACAAGTCGTCGCCTGCCTGCAACACAAAAAGATTGCGGTTATGCAAAGAAATGTAAAGCACCAGCACCAGAAGTGTAGCAAGCCGGCTGCGGTAACCAAGTAAAAGAGAAATGGCCGCTAGACCATGCAGAATAAATAGAAACAGACTCCATTTGGCACTTCCCGATAAGGCGTGTATGGACCAGAAGCCGGGTTGCCATCCCAGATTATACATCACCCTGGTGGGCCAGAGGCCATCGTCGCTGTATAAAGCGCCGATATCGGAAAACCGAAAACTGAGGTCGAGAAGGCAGATGAAGGCCAGCCCAATACGCATGATGGCTAAAGCTCTGGGATCAACACCATAATATCGCTGTATGAAATTCAGAATCTTCAACTACTCAAAAATAAAAAAAGCAGATTGCTCTGCTTTTAAATCCTTTTATGTTCAGTTATTTATTGTGAACAAGACAAAGTTCCGCTCACGCTCACAACCGGGTAAATAAAGGTAGGTTGAGTGCATTGAACAGAAGTGAAGGTGGCATTAATCGCGGTGCTTGTTGTGTTTACGGTTACCAATCCCGATTTGCCGATCCAGGTTAAACCAGCTGGTTGGTTGGGTGCGTTCACCACCGTCATGCCGCAAATGCTTGCCGAAGGAACAGCGCCTATGGTGTAAGTTTGAGATACTATGGTGTTGGCAAAAGTAAGAGTAACCTGAGTCTCCCCATTCACGCCTTTTAAGGCCAGGCTGTTGGTGGAAGGACAGGTAGGGTTCGACCAACCGGTGCCTCCAACGAGGATGCTGGAGTTATCGGTAGCGGGATTCGTTAAAGTAGTAGTACCGGTTACCGTTGGGTTGTTTTGATTGGGATTACCTCCGGTGCCTGAGTTTTGTTTGTAATCAGGGGTAATGCCGGTGCTTGGGTCCTTTTTCTCGCATGCCAGAAGCAGGGATGCAAAAAGCAGGCTTAGGCCAAAAACCTTAAGGGAAGCAATGTGTAGTTTTTCGATCTTCATTTTTAAAGTACGAAACCAAATCTAAGTAAAAATATCTAACCTGCAAAAACCGCTTAGGGGGTATTTCAAGCACTTTCCGGTTAATAGAAGCTTTTATTGGAGTTTTTGAGGGTTTTAAGGAGGGGGCAAACGCGGTAACGGTCTTCTTCGTAAAAATTTCTGAGCCTTTCCAATTCCGCGTAAACCTTATCAACACCCCATTCATCGGCCCATTTCAGCAGGCCTTTTGGGTAGTTGACCCCTTTGGTCATGGCCAAATCAATGTCTTCTTTGGAAGCAATTTGTAAGTAAAGGGTGTCTGCCGCTTCGTTGATCAGCATGGCCAGGATGCGCTGAAACACACTTTGTTTTAAAACGGGGTCGTTTTTTGCTTCAGGATGCGGGGCGTTTGGTGAATAGTCGTAAAAACCCCTTCCGCTTTTTCGTCCTAAAAATCCTCCTTCCAGCAAACGTTTTTGCGATAAGGCGGGTTTAAATTTCGGATCGTAATAAAATTGTGTCCACACGGTTTCCGTTACCACGTAGTTTACATCGTGACCAATCAGGTCCATCAGTTCAAAAGGGCCCATTTTAAAACCCTGCTCTTTCATGGCAGCATCAATAGTGGCCATATCGGCAATACCTTCTTCATAAATGCGCAGGGCTTCGCTGTAAAAGGGACGGGCCACACGGTTCACAATAAATCCGGGAGTGTCTTTTGCCACCACGGTGGTTTTTCCCCAGGCAGTGATGATTGCTTTCACCAGGGCAATGTGTTCTGGTTTGGTGGCGAGACCGGGTATGATTTCCACCAGCTGCATTAATGTGGCGGGGTTAAAAAAGTGGATGCCCAACACCCGATCAGGATTTTTGCAGGCAGAGGCAATGGAGGTTATGGAAAGCGAAGAGGTGTTGCTGGCCAGAAGAGCATGGGAACCCAGACTGTTTTCCAACTCCGCGAAAATGGATTTTTTGACTTCAAGATTTTCCACCACTGCTTCAATCACCAGGTCGCAGGAGGCCAGTTGCCCAATGGCATTCACAAAAATCGTATTGCCCAATATGGATTTACCGGCTTCTGCACTCAGTTTTTGTTTCTCAATTAATTTGGCAAGTGAGGTTTCTAAAGCGAGACCTGCTTTTTTTAAGGCCGTCTCATTGTTGTCGTATACAAACACCTTATGTCCGGCTGTGGCGGCTACCTGAGCAATACCGCTGCCCATGGCCCCGCTGCCAATAACACCAATGTGCGATTTTGAATTTAACATGCGGCTAAGGTAAGCAGTGCCGTGAAATGAAGACCTATTCTAAAAGAACTTTTTTTCTCAGCGATACCTCTTCGCTTTGTAGTTCTAAGAAATACAAACCACGACTCAGGCCCGAAACATCCAGGCTTTGTGATCCCGAAAGGGAAGTACCTTTCATTATACATTGTCCGGTTGAAGAGTACAGGCTGTATTCAAAGGTTTGCAGGCTGGAAGTAACCGTCAGGACATTTACGGCTGGATTAGGAAATACATCAAAGCCGGAGTCGGAAAGAAGCATGGATTCAAATCCCGTGGTGTGCGAAACACAAACCGTTTTGCTGGAACTGCAAGCTTCCGCATCCATTACCTGTACCGTATAACAGCCTGGAAAAAGATTAGCAGCAATACTGCCTGATCCGCCTGAAGGCAGCCAGGTGTAGGTGTATGGAGCCGTGCCTCCGCTCGCGAGAACTTTGATGGATGCGTTGTTACAGGCAAAACAAGTGGCGTGTGTAAAAGAGGTGGTGGCTGTAACTTGTTTCACCGATAAGGTGGAGGTTGTTGTGGCTTGTGTTGTTCCATTGCCGGCCGAAAGAATAACATTGAATACACCGGTGATGTTATATGTGACTGTTGGGTTACTTAAGGTAGAAGTCGCCGGACTGCCACCCGCGAAGGTCCAGGTGTAGGTGCTGGCTCCAGAGGTGGTGTTGCTGAAGTTCACTACGGCTCCCGCGCAAAGCTGAGTTGGCGCACTAAAACCAACGGTAGGCGTAGGAAGTGCATTAGAGTACAAATGGGTGCTTAACATAAAAATGCCGTTTTTCTGATCCAGTGCGAAAATATTTTTACTTGGAAAAAACGGGTAGGCGCCCCATTGGCCTTCATACGCTGCGCCTCCGGGCCAGGTGTTGTTGTTGCCTCCGGCCTGGGGATAAGTATCAAAATATCCTGCCAAAAAAGGCGCGTTGGGGTTTGAAATATCAAACAACTGCAAACCGTCCTGATACGAGCTCACAAAACAATACTGGTCGTTCACAATAAAAGGGTTGTGAGGCGTGGTCATGCTGTATTGGCTTATGGTGGCCACCACCTGAATGTTTGCGAGGTTACTCACGTTTGCGACTTTAATCGGCAAACTGGCCGGCACTTCATCCATAAACACCAGGGTCTGACCATTGGGCGTGAGAGCGCTGCTATGGTTGTAACCTGAAAAAGGATAAGAGGTGAGTGAGGAAATCATGGTAAAGGTGTTGGCAGGGGTTAATCTGAACACATACAAGCCATCATAACCGCAGGAAGCGTACACGGTATCGTTTCTTGCGTACACATCATGCGCGTGATTGATAAAAGCATAATCCTGGTCGAGCCGGCGAATGAGAGTAGGGTTGGCCGGGTTGGCCAAACTGTAAACGTTTAAACTCGAAAATGTATTATTGCTGTATGTCACCGAAGAAACATAAAGTCGGCTGCCATCCACCCAAAGTGTGTGTCCCCTTTTAAAAATAGCCTGACTGTCGTATACTTTATGAACGCTGTCGGGCAGGTATTGCATATCAAAAATCTGAAAACGGTTGGTGCCACCATCATCGCTGGCCACATAACAATAATTCTGATAGGTTTTTACTTCTCTCCAGGTAGCGCCCATGTGCGCGCCCACTCTGTAAGCACTAACGGTTGGGGTGGCAGGATTTGTTACATCCACCCAATACGTTCCGGATTGGGAACAGGCAATCGCGTACTCTTTGTTCAGGCTCGCCTGATACCAGCCCCAGCAAGCAGAATATTTATCTCCCGAAGGGTTGGGGTTGGCTTCCGGATCAATATGGCTAACCATGGTAAAGTTAGAAGCCGCATAGGTTTGCGCTTTTGCGTAGGTAAAGAAAAAACTAAGAAAAAGAGCGAGTAATGATTTTATTTTCATGGTTGATTGCTTAATGAGAGATAATGAGTTGTTCAAACTGCGAGTTAAATCCACTGGTGTATCGAATCAGGAAACAACCGTTTGGAAAGGATTGCAGATCCAGTGTTTCATCAATAGGACCCGAATAATCTGCGGTGAATACCACTTCACCGAGCAGGTTTAAAATTTCCAGCCGCGCCGATTGAGCATCATTGTTCTGAATTTTAACCAGATTACGGGCCGGGTTAGGATAAACTAAAAGTCTGGAATCTGACTGATTTAATTCATTCAGTCCAACAGGTACTGTTACTGTTGAATTGAAGGCAGCCGTAACATCCAGCACAAACACCCCATTCTGCATATCGCTGGCAATTACTATACCGCTTGGCAGAAAAGGGTAAGCGCCCCAATTGCCAACATACCCCCCGTATTGGTTTTGAAAGTGTCCGCCTTGCGGATAGGTGTCAAAATACCCGGCCAGAGAAACAGCTGTTGGGTTGGAAATGTTGTATATCATCAAACCATCGTGATAACAGGCCACCACAGCAAAATCATTACCCAAAACATAAGGGTTATGAGGTGTTGTGCCAATGTAGGGGTTAAAGGTTTGTTCAGGTTGTATGTTTGCAAAATTCTCAACGTTCACTAAACGAATTGGAAGCCCGTTGGGTACTTCATCACAAAAGATCAGGTGTTTGCCGTTTTGGGTCAGGAAACTGGAATGGTTGTATGCAGAACCGGTGTAATTCTGATAGGTTCCAAGCATGGAAAAGGTGTTGTTGCCGGAGTTGAACTTTAATATTTGTAAACCCTGGTAAGCGGTTGAAGCATAAACCGTGTCGTTCCGCACATACATGTCGTGCACGTAATTAATCACCGAAGGGCTGATGTCCTGGGAGAGTTCCCTTAACAATACAGGTAAGGTAGGCGTGGCCAAACTAAAAACCGCCATGGGAAAGGTAGTTTCACTTGAAGGACTGGTTTTTTTGGTAAAACCACCGATATACATTTTGTTTTGATCGATCCAAATGGTATGCCCCCGCTTGAGTATGGTTGAATCGTTATGCACAAGGGTTACACTCGAAGGCAGGGTACTCATGTCCATGATCTGAAAGGTATTGGCACCTCCATCGTCGCTTACCACATAACAATAATTCTGATAGGTTTTTATTTCCCTCCAGGTACAGCCGGTTTTGCCGGGAACAAAGGCACTCACGCTGGGTGAGGTAGGTACCGTAACATCAATAAAGTACGTGCCATTGCTGCCTCCAACAATGGCGTATTCTCTGTTGGAACTGGTTTGATGCCAACCCCAGCAGCCCGAGTAATAGTTGCCGGCCCATCCGGGGGTTACAGTACCTCCATTGGGATTAAGATGACCAAGCAGGCTAACGTTATAGCTGTTATAGGTTTGCGCGTTAAGAGAGAGAATCAAAAAATTCAGAACCAGAAGCAAAACGTGTTTCATAGAAAAGCCTTTACACAAATATAACAAAAAGGGGTCTTAGAACAGAGCAATCAAGCCGAAATGTATCTTGCCATTTCGTAAATCGATGGGGTTGTTGAGTTGACTGCCCAAAGCGTAGGTCATAGTGAGTATGCCGGCTTTGGTTTCAAAGTTCACACCGGCTCCAAAACTGAAAGGAGTATCGCTGAGGTAGGCCCCATTGCTCACGTTTTCATACCAGGCCCCTTCGGTAAACAACAGCAGGTTGGAGTTTTCGGCAAACAAATACCGGTATTCAATGGTGGGAATAACGTAGGTAGAGGCATAAATGCTTTCTTCATCAAAACCTCTAAGGGTTCGTAAACCGCCTATACGAAACAATTCATTTCTGAAAATGGTGGAGCTGCCAAAAACCGAAGCGCCCTGAAGTCCTAATTTTAAAACATGGTTTTTATACAATTTAAGGTAGGCTGCAAAATGGCCTTCGAATTGGTATTGCAGGGTTTTTAATTCCAAATCCTTGTAAACCGCATCGGCTATGTTGGGGTTTTTGTTAATCACCCGGTTGCCGGTTTGTCCGTTCAGGTTTAGTGAAACACCCTTATGTGGATTAAAACGGTAGTTGAGGTCCTCATAAAACACACCCAACCCATAGGCTTTTGTTACCACATCGGCATACTCCGGCAAGGTGTTGATGTAGGTTAAATTGCTGGTGGAAATAAGGTTGGAATTCCGTTGTTTGTAGCCCAGTTTTAAATAATTGAGCCCTTTGAAATAATAATGCAGGGCAATGCTGTTGTTGATATCAACAAAGGAGGAATCTTTTCTGTAAATCTTCAGGTAATAATCGGCCCCGATGGGCGTTCCCGCAATGTATGGATAGATCAGTCGTCCGGCGAAATCCTGGGTTTGGTTTTGCAAGCGCCGCCATTGCAGGTCAAAGGTTTCTCCGTTCCTGAATATCCCGTTCACCACTTTTAATTTTACATCACCGGTAATTACGGTTTTACCCGTATTGGCATCGGGTAATATGCCCACAATACCATCAAACTGGGAGGCGTTTTTTTTATCGAGGTACAAATACAATCGATTGGTTTTATCGCTGAGCCTTACAATTTGAGGTTTGGTTTCTTTTAAAAACGGCAGTTGTTTTAAGTTCCTTGAAATTTTCCGCAGTACCTCTTCGTTATAAGGCATGCCTTCCTGAATGGACAAATACCGGTACAAAAAGCTTCGTTTTACCCTTGAGTTGCCTTCAATTTTGATGGAATCAATTCTGAACAATTTGTTTTTTGTGACCATTAAAACCCCGCTGATGGTTTTATCGTTAATCTGCACACTATCAATTTTAACGGTGGCAAAGGGGTAACCGTTATTTTCGTAATACACCAGTATTTTTTCAATGCCCCTGGCCAGTTCCCTGTAATTAAAGGGTTTTCCGGTATACAGCTTTTCACTGATGCCCGCTTTGGAAGCAATAACGGGGTTCACATTACCGAGTTTCAAATGCGCAAAAGTATACATGGCTTGCTCTTTGATTCTTGCGTTCAGGTTCAGGCCATCTTCCCAAATACTGTCGGCCTCAGCCAGCAAATAGCCACGGTACTGCAGGCTGCTGATCACATTCGCCAGTTCTTTGTAAGCCGCTTCTTTTCCGGGGTGTTTTTTTTTGTAATTGAGTTTGGCAACGGGGCTTCCCTTTTCAGAAAAAATACGCAGTTGCCAGTCCTGGGCTTTTAGTGAAAAAGCGATAAAACAGAGAAGAATAAGGTATTGTTCAACTTTTTTCAAATAAGGCTATAGAATTAACGCAGAAGTAATACCTTAGCGTATACGGTGTCAAAAATAACACAAAAGCCAATGATTAAACACATACTTATTTTAGCCTCAGTCTTTACACTAAACGTATCGGCTCAAAGTCCCATCACGCTCAGCAATTCCAATATGCCGGGCAATAACGACACCCTGCGCTACACCAATGCCAGCCCCAATTCTTTGGGCAATTACACCCAAACCGGTGTGAATTACACCTGGGATTTTTCCACCCTTGTTTCCTTGAACGAAGGTGTGAGGAATTTTAAAAACGCGCTTCAAACACCCTATGCCTTTTATTTTTTGGCCTTAAACGCCTATGGTGAAAAAATTGCCGATACCCTGGGTGCAGGCCCCATTTCAATTACCAATTATTACAACTTTTATAAAAAACAAACCTCCCCTGTGAACGCGTTTATTGCAGATGGGGTAGGTATGACCTTTTCTTCGGTTCCGGTGCCTTCTTATTATTCTGATAAGGATGAGTTGTACAAATTTCCCATGACCTATCCTCAATACGATAGCACCACGTTTAAATTCTCCACCGTTAGCAATTCCCTTTTGCCCATCACTTATTCAAAAGGGGGGTATAGAACCACCAGGGTCGACGGTTGGGGAACAGTAATTACACCTTACGATACAGTGAGTTGTTTGCGCCTGATCACCACGCAGTACGCCATGGACACCATAAAAACCAGCATTGGACCTATCACTGTACCTTTCGGGTTCCCTAATTTTCAGCGCAGTTACCAATGGATGAGTTTGAACAGCAAAATTCCTTTTCTCGAAGTCACAGGTTCTTTGGTAAACGATGTGTTCACAATTACCCAGGTGAGGTACAGAGGGTATCACCGCATCATGGCCAATCCGGTTTCAATCGGACCTGAACTTGAGGAAACCAACATTGGGCTTTACCCGAACCCTGTAAAAGATAAACTACAGGTGACAGGATTGTTTCAAGAGCCTAAAAATTTTGAAGTGTATTCCCTGGATGGAAAGAAAGTGCTATCAGGCTTCTTCAAATCCATGGCTACAGAGCAAAGTATCGACCTGAGTGGACTTGAAAAAGGAGTGTATTTTCTTAACATCCCGGGGGCTGCAACAACCACTAGTTTGCGTATTGTTAAGGAATAAGGGCTTGGCCAAAATATTTTTGTTTCCATAAATTAACTGTTAAATTCGTGGCAGAATATTCAAATAAAACCCCATTATGAGCCATAGCGAGCATTCATCCAACGAAAAAAAACCGGTAGCCTTTACGGTACCCTTTATTCTTGCCTCTGTAACAGTAGTAGTTATTTTGATGTTTTTGAGTCTTTGCGACCCAAAGGCCCACCACGGCAAATGCGAGTGCAAGGAAGATTGTTCCAAAGAATGTATGGAAGCCTGTGAAAATGGCGACCATACGAAACACCCCCAGCATGAAAATCAAGGCAAGCATGAAGAACACCAACATCATGGGGCCGCTGCTGAAACCGCAGCACCTGCGAACGACTCACTTGCCAAACCTGCCAGCGAACCCGCACCGGCACACTAATTCAATTTAGATCGATATGAAGGCTCGGCATTGCCGGGCTTTTTTTTTTGCCAGACCATAAGAAACCCCCATTTGGATTTATGCTTTTGAGTTGTTGAAAGCCACGAATTCCACCAATGACACTGATAGAGGCAAGATTTCACGAATAGGGTTCAGGGTATAGAAGGTTGAAGGTCTATAAGGTTCTTTGCCGTAGACTTCTTTAACCACAGATTACACAGAGTAAAGGATGGTGTTACACAAAGTGTGTTTTTCTTAGTGAAACTTAGTGCGCTTAGTGCCCCCGCCTGCCGAAGCAAGAGCCAGCGCTTCAGCGCCCGCCCGTGCCGGTTCGGACGGGGACAGGTTAGTAGTGAAATTTCGAACTGCCGACTGCTTACTGCTGACTGAAAGCTGCCTTCCTCTCCCCAATCTGTTGCCTCCACATGGCGTAATAAAGTCCTTTTTCGGCTACGAGGTCTTCGTGTTTTCCACTTTCGATGATTCTTCCTTGCTCCATCACAAAAATTTTGTCAGCGTGCATAATGGTCGAAAGGCGATGGGCAATGAGGATAGTAATTTGATTTTTACTTAAACTTAATTCGCGTATGGTGCTGGTGATGTCTTCTTCGGTAAGCGAGTCAAGGGCCGAAGTGGCCTCATCAAAAATCAACAAACGTGGGTTGCGCAACAAAGCACGGGCAATGGACAAACGTTGTTTTTCACCCCCGCTGAGTTTGATACCGCCTTCACCAATCGTACTGTCCAGGCCTTTTTCGGCGCGTTTGAGTATGCCTCCGCAAGCGGCTTTGTTGAGGGCGTTCATCAGCTCTTCGTGTGTTGCTTTGGGTTTTACAAACAACAAATTGTCGCGAATGGTTCCGCTGAACAATTGGGAATCTTGCGACACTAAACCCAACTGCCTTCTCAGCTCCGTCATGTTAATGTCGGTGGAATTGATGTTGTTGTAAAAAATCTGTCCTTCGTTGGGTTTGTACAAACCCAATATTAATTTAACCAAAGTGGTTTTCCCGCTGCCGCTGGGCCCTACAAAAGCCACGGTGTCGCCCTTTTTGATGTGTAACTCCACATCTTTTACCGCATAGCCATTGGAACTTTTATGTCCGAACGACACGTTTTTAAACCGCAACTCTTCGATCTCACCCAGTTTGGATGGGCTTTCGGGTACGGATTCCGATTCAGAGGACATTAGTTTTTCAAAATGGTCCATACTGGCCCGGGTTTCGTTGTATACCGTAATCATATTACCCAACTCCTGCATGGGGTTAAAAATAAAGAAGGAAAAAAACATCAGGGTGATGAGGTCGCCCACTTTTATAATTCCATTAAACACAAAACAATACAAACAAAACACGAGTACCGTTCTCACAAAATGCACGGTACTGCCCTGAATAAAACTTAAGGAGCGTACAAACCTTACCTTTTTTAATTCAAGCCCCAGAATTTTTTGAGTGGTGGTGTTCAGGCGTTTTTCTTCCTGTTCAATTAAACCCAAACTTTTTACCAATTCAATGTTGCGCAGGGATTCGGTAGTGGCGCCGGCCAGGGCGGTGGTTTCGCCCATAATTTCCCTTGAAATCTTTTTTATTTTTTTACCCAGAAAGGAACTAACGGTTGAAATCACAGGCACGGTAGCTAGAAACAAGGGGCCTAATAACCAATGGATGTTGATGGCGTAAACAAACACAAACACAATGCCAACGATGGATTGAAAAATTAAACCGATAATCAGATTAATGAACTTTTCCGTATCCGATTTAACTTTTTGCAATTTGCCCAGGGTTTCTCCGCTGCGCTGGTCTTCAAAATCCTTGTAGGGCAGGGATAGGGCTTTTTTTATGCCATCACTGTACATCTGCGCTCCGGTGCGTTGTATGATGATGTTGGTAAAATAATCCTGAAAATTTTTGGCAATGCGCGAAAGAAGAGCGGCTCCGATCGAGAGTAATAAAAACGCCGACACCATTTTGGCAAAGGCGCTGAAGTCGGCACCAGGAAACCAAAAATAATTGCTGTTGATTTCGTTGTGGGGTGCGCCAAAACGGTTGATGAGCTGCCCGGTGATGATGGAATCGCAGAGGGCAAAACTCTGGTTGATGGCGGCCAAAACCAAAGCCAGGGCCAGCAAGGGTTTGTGCTGTTTTATATAATGGAAAAGTAGTTTCATGGATTAAGAATATGCAAAGGTAGAAACATATCCTTGGGCTGCTTTTACACTGAATTGAAAGCTTGTTAAAATTTGTATGTCTTTTTTTGGGCGCCCCCCTGAATCAGAAAACAAAATAAAACACATCGGATGTTTTCCGATTCAGGGTCGGGCTGCTACGGGCTCGCTGTCCGCTCGGCTTTTTTTGTTGAGGCTGCGCCGTCAACAAAAAAGAGCTAAACCCTCCGCATCCCTGGCGCTGATTTTTGGGACTTGCTGACTTACAAATACAAAAACGATTTAACCCTTGAAACAAATGGTATTACTAAATGTGCCAACTCACTGCGCGTTCCAGCCCCCATCCACTGGAATAGAAGCGCCGGTAAGGGTATTGGCCTGCTCAGAAGCAAGAAAAAGCGCTAATTGACCCAGGGATTCCACACTCACAAATTCTTTTACGGCTTGTTTGTAGAGCATCACCTTACTGATGACTTCACTCTCGCTCAATTGGTGGGCTTTGGCCTGATCGGCAATTTGTTTTTCCACCAAAGGGGTTTTTACATATCCGGGACAAATGGCATTGCAGGTAATGCCATATGGAGCACCTTCTAAAGCCAGAGTTTTTGTGAAACCCACAATGCCGTGTTTGCTGGCCACATAGGCGCTTTTAAATTCTGAAGCCACCAGGCCGTGAGCCGAGGCAATATTGATGATGCGTCCGAATTTTTTAGCTTTCATGCCCGGCCAAACCGCTTTGCTCAAATGAAAAGCAGAAGTTAAATTGATGCCTATAATGGCATCCCATTTTTCGTCAGGAAAATCTTCAATGGGCGACACGTGCTGTATGCCGGCATTGTTTACCAATACATCAACGGAACCGAAGGTGTCGACGGCGGTTTTCACCATGTCTCTTAACTCAGCCGGTTTTAGCATGTTGGCAGGAGAAAAAATCGTCTTTATTCCAAACTCCTTGGCCAAATCGGCTGCTATCTGGGGTCCGTTGGCTTCCAGGCCGTTCAATACCAGGTTGTACTGTTTTGTTTTTGCAAATTCTCTGGCAATGCCCAGGCCAATGCCGCTGCTGCTTCCGGTGATAAGTATCGTTTTCATAAAAAAACCAAATCTAGGAAAGATTTGGTTTCAAAGGGCTCAGAACTATAATTTAATATCCACTCAATCAAACTCGTAACGATAAATGTCTTCAATGTCTTCTTTGGCATCGTGCTCAACATTCAGTTCGGTAATTAACCCGCTGTTTAAACCATATACCCAGCCATGAATTTCTATTGGTTTTTTATCGAACCAGGCCCTTTGAATAATTTTGGTTTTGGCCAGGTTACGCACCTGTTCAATAACGTTTAACTCGGTTAATCGATCAGCACGTTTGTCCAAATCGGCAATGGCATCCAGTTCCTTATGGTGTTTAAAATACACGTCCTTGATGTGCCGTAACCACTTGTCAACAATACCAAAGGATTTGTGTCCCATGGCCGCTCTGATGCCACCACAACCATAATGGCCGCATACAATGATGTGTTTTACACCCAGCACATTTACAGCGTATTCCACAACGCTCATCACGTTCAAATCGGTATGAACCACCACGTTGGCAATGTTACGGTGTACAAATATTTCACCGCTTGAAGTATTTGTTACTTCATTGGCAGGTACGCGGCTATCGCTGCAACCTATCCATAGGTAATCAGGTGTTTGGCCCAGAGAGAGTTTTTTAAAATACTCCGGGTCATCAAAGCGTTTTTCCATGGCAAATTTTTTATTGCCAATGATCAATCGTTCGTAAGAATCTCTCATACTGTTATTCATTAATGACTATCGTAAATGTCTACTTCAGGAATTTCTTCCAAATGAACTTTAATATTTTTCAGATGGGCTGATTTTTTAAAGGAGCTGATGATTTCCAGCACGTCTTTGTCAATAAACACACTTCGGCCTCCGTCGATATACACCACCGCGTTTTGCGGAACGTTTTTAAATACGTCAATAAACTTGCCCTTATTAATAAAGGTGACGTTTTGCGACAATTTCATAAACACGTTGGTTTGCCCGTTGATGTCTTCTTTGATCAATTTAAATGGGGATTTGTAATTCTGTTTCAGAATAAAAAATACCGAAATTACAATACCGGCCGAAACCCCTTTAAGCAAATCGGTGAGCAACATCACAACAATGGTCAGTAAAAATGGTAAAAACTGATCGAGCCCTTGTTTAAAGGTGTTTTTGAACAAGGCCGGTTTGGCCAGGTTGGCACCGGTTACGATGAGGATAGCAGCCAGGGCCGAAAGCGGAATCATTTCAAGTAATCCCGGAATCAGGAATATGGCCACAAAAAACAACAAACCGTGTACAATGGATGACCTTTGGGTTTTTGCTCCGGCGCTTACGTTCACCGAACTTCTTACAATCACGGAAGTAATGGGTATGCCGCCGATTAAACCGCAAATCAAATTTCCGGTACCTTGTGCTACCAGTTCCCTGTTGGTAGGTGAGATTTGATTGTCAGGGTCGATTTTATCTACCGCCTCTATGGATAATAAAGTTTCGAGACTAGCCACAATGGCAATGATGAATGCTATTTCATACACTTTTGGATTGTTAAGGGCCGCGAAATTGGGATGGGTAAACGAAGCAAAAAAGTCGGAAACCGATGAAAAGTCGGGCAAATTCACCAGATGTTCGGTTTGTATGGCCCAGCCCGGATTGACCCCTGTTAAGGTTACATTCAGCACGATTCCAACAATCACCACCAGCAAGGCTCCGGGTAGTTGTCCGGTAATTTTATTTCGTTTAAACCCCGGGCTCTGCCATAAAAACATCAAGGCCAAACATACCATTCCTGTAATGGAAGCGCCGGGACTGATGTCTTGCAGCATTTGAGCCAGTTCGGTAAAACTGTTCTCTCCGTCGGTTTGAACAAAGGTCTCGTCGCCCTCAGTGTCTTTATCGTATCCAAACAGGTGGGGGATTTGTTTTAAAATTAAAATAATACCTATTGCGGCCAGCATGCCTTTGATAACGGCCGTAGGAAAATAATACCCTACAATACCTGCTTTTAAAATGCCGAGTGCAATTTGAATTAGTCCGGCAATACATAAAGCCAGCAAAAATGTTTCGAAAGAGCCCAGGGTCATCAAAGAACTAAGCACGATGCTGGTGAGTCCGGCTGCGGGACCGCTCACGGAAAGGCGGGAACCGCTGATGGCTGCAACTACAATTCCACCAACAATACCTGCAATGATGCCGGAAAACAAGGGGACGTTTTGTGCCAGGGCGATGCCAAGGCAAAGAGGCAATGCGACCAGGAAAACAACAAGGCCGGCTTTTAAATCAGGAACAAGGGTTTTAAATTTCATTCAATTCAATCACACAAAAGATTACACAAAAAATCAGGTTTCGTTAAAACCTTAAAGTTTTGGTGGAGGTGTGATAGAATTGTAATAATGAAGTCGATAGATGCCGTCTTTGTTGGCAATTTTTTGCCCGGAAGAAGAAAGGTTAGAAAACGAAAAAGGGCTATACTCGTTCAGTTCAGATTCTGTAGTATCATCCCCATCGCAATCATTTGTGGAGTCAGAACCATCTTTTTGTGGTGCTTTTTTGCACAATTCAACAATATGACCGGAAGTTTCTTCCTCCAGAATAGGGATGTAATTAAGCACTGTAAACACCATCCCGGCAAGGAAAATGGTTACAAAAAAGTATCGTAAACCGGTAAACACGCACGGCAAAGTTATGTAAATTGACCGCAACTCAAAATTCATAATTGCATTTAACCAATTTTGACTATTGCCGCGCGTGTTCTGTTTAGATATAAATCTGGTATTGCAGAACCACACAACTTTTGCGCGAACCTTGTTTAACCGTATTCGAAGGATCAACAAAATAGGTTGGCCGGTTTTGATAATCAAGTGATAGTTTAGATTGGTGGCCTTTGATCAGCCAGTTTAATCCCAGATTGTAAATCAGCATGCTTTGTGACTGTAGTGCATTAAAGTTACCGAATTGAGCGCTGGCATAGGGCATCAATTGTCCGTGACCTTCGCCTAATACTTTTTTTGGTAAAAGATAACCAAACTGAGCGTATGCCACTTGTCCGCTTCCGAACATTGGAAACGCGTTTCCATAGGCTGAAGGCTGTACCATGTTTCCTGAAGTGGATCCTGTAGCGGGATTCATGATGCCATTGTAACGCAGATAATTGTGGCCATAGTCGGTTAAGTAATAACCAACAAAAGCATTCAGAGCCGTTCCTTTTTCCTTGCAGACCGGTATGTCAATAAAACTTTCTATGCCAAGGTGCAGCATATTGTTGTATGAGGTATCGCTGTAAACACCAAGGTCGTTGGCTGTTAGATTCCATGTGGCGTTTTTTTGATAAACCCCACCCAAACCAATGTTCCATACTTTTTTAGTTCCCAGATAAGTACCGGTCATGTATGGTGTGGTATGTGGTTCCGTGTCAAAAAAGTTATATGCAAAATAACCGCCAAATTGTTTACTAATTCCAGGACCCTCTCCGTTGCTCAAAGCGGCAGGGTTTACAAAATTGGCATTTTTTCCCAGAGCGGGAGGCGCAGATCCATTGGAATTTACCGGAAAGGGATCAGAAACATAAATCCGGTAGTCGAGCTTACCCAGCAAACCTCTGGCATACACTGCTAAACGACGGTCGAACTGATCGATTTGATCAACCGAGTATTGCAGAAACACCGGAACGTCCATAGTCATAATCGTTCCAACAGAAGGTTGAGAAAATCTGGAAAGTCCGTTTAATACAGTTAAACCTGCGCCCAGCTTGAGTTGATTGCCCTTTGTGACCTTGTATTCGCAAATGGCATCATGGAAAAACGCCGCTATTTTTCTATTGCCGGAGGAACTGGTGTTATACCCGGCGGTATTGTTATAATTATTCATCCCAAATTGGAAATAAATAAACGTACGGTCAGTAATCTGACCAAAAAGCTGTATACGTGTTCTTCTTAAACCTATGTCGAAAGTTTCCGGCGCGGGTTTTGAAAAAACCGTTGTGCCTTCGTTTGATTGGTTATAGCGCAGCCAAACCTGATTTAAAAAGGTAGCCTGAAAATAGTGAGAGCCATCGGCATTTAAGTTAAACTTAAGTGCTGACTTTTCTGTTGGTGTTTTGTTTATTGTACGGGCGATACTGTCGATTTGCTGAGCTTTGGAGCTCATAATAACAAATAACAGCCATGTTATAATGAGTGAATTTTTCATGGTAGATGATAAAATTAAGAAATTTGTTTGCTAAACCGTGAAACCAACCAAATGTGATAAACCATAAACCACGAATGATCAGCTCACAGTTTAGCAATACCTTTGATCTATTCGAGATTTAGTTTTTTTACCGAAGTTGATGCGTACCCTAGCGTTTTATGGTTATCGAATCCCCTCACCCATATTTTTCCGCCTTGTTCATTGTAATCATCAACAATGCTGTTAAGGGTTAACAAGGCTGTATGGTCAACAAGGGTAGCGCCGCTCATGTTGATGATTACGTTTTTACCACTTGGCACCTGTAAGAAGAGTTTTTTGAACGAAAGAATATTGGTGAACATAAGCGCCGATTCAACGTTCAGAACATAACCATCCTCACCGGTTTTGTGAAGATTAAAATTGGCTTTGAAAAAATCTTTTAAAGGTGCGCCCAAAATCAGATTGATGATGATTTCCAGAACAATTCCGGTTCCCACGCCAATCAAAAGGTCGGTGGCCAGTGTAACAATAATGGTGCTGACGTAGATGATAAATTGTCCTTTTCCGATTTGCCACACGTGGGCAAATTCCCTCGGATGGGCCAAACGGTAACCGACAAAAATCAGCATGGCCGCCAATGCCGCATTCGGAATCATTTCAATCAACTGAACGGCAAAAAATACAGCCACTAGTAAAAACAAGCCATGGAAAAAATTAGCCCAACGGGTTCGTGCGCCATTGGCCACATTGGCCGAACTTCTGGCCACCTCGCTGATCATGGGTAAACCTCCAAGCAAACCCGTTAACGTGTTACCTATACCTACTGCTATCAAATCCTTATTAAAATTCGATTTACGTTTATAAGGGTCTAAAGTGTCGATGGCTTTTGCGGTAAGAAGAGATTCTAAACTTCCAATCAATGCAAACAGGATAACGTATTCGATGAACATGCCGGTTTGTGAAAAGAGTCCTGAAAAATCCACATTAAAAATCCCGCTCTGAAAGTTGTCGGAAATGTTTCCAACTTTCACCAGTGCAAAATTGGATATGGCTCCTTCGGTTTTTACGTGTAAGATCTGCCCCAATGGAATGGCTACCAGCAATACCACCAGGGGTGCGGGAATCTTTTTTATTCTTTTGTGTTTGATGATGCTGAACAAAGCCATTAATCCCAAACAGGCAAAGCCTATTTCAGCCAGGTGGGCGTTTTCATGCATGATACTCTCAGGGATCATGGCCAGAAGTTCAAGGGGTTCTTTGCCTTTGATGTGTGAAGGGTTGATGCCCAGCATGGTGTGCACCTGTTTGGAGATAATGATGATGCCTATGGCAGCCAGCATGCCGTGTATAGCGGCTTGCGGAAAAAAGTCAGCCAGGCGGCCCAGTTTAAAGACACCAAAAAGCACTTGAATTAAACCGGCCACTACTATTGCCCCCAGGGCCAGGTGCCAGCCTGTTTCACCTCCGCCAAAGGCAGCCACTGCGCCACTGGCAATTACAATCAATCCGGCAGCGGGACCTTTAATGGTTAGCAATGAGCCTGAGAAAAAACTCACCACAACACCGCCAACGATAGCGGTGATCACACCAAAAATGGCCGGAAAATCGGAAGCTTTCGCGATACCAAGACTCAAAGGAAGTGCGAGCAGAAAAACCAGAAAACCGGAAAGGGCGTCTTTTGAAAAGTTTTGTTTGAATCCTGCCAGTCCGTCGGCAGGAAGTTTTAAATTATTTTTTTGTGTTGACATAGTATTTAGATTTAAGATGAAACATGGTTGAAGCAGGATTCGATCTTTTCTAAATTATCAGCGAACGGTAGTAAATATAATGGGGTGGTTGTTTTGTTTTAAGTTCACCTGTTAGTCGTTTTAAGCTATGCGGGCTCAGTTTTGATACAGACAAGCGTGTCTGATTTATCTCAAGGCCTTGAGCTCCGAATACGGGAAGTTCTACCTTCAGCTCATGGTCTTCTTCTTGAGGTTCAAAACACAGGGCGTCGACTGTTTTTTCCTGTTTATGTTTGAATACCGGCAGGGTTTTGTTCGAAAAGCCACTATCTCCCGACCGGAACGCCAATCCAATAAACGCCAGCACCGTGAGCCAGCTGAACAAACAACTGCAGAAACGGAAAGGTGTTTTTTTACTTGCCATACTTAAGAAGATTTATATGGAATTTCGTGATACGCTTTTTGGTGCGGTCCAAGGCACAAGCGCGCATAAATTCGTATTAGTGAGAGGCCATTCAAAATAAAACTCATGGCTACAAAAAAGGCCAAAAGCAGTTGATCCTGGTGAATATGACTGAAAATTAAATCCTCACCGATAAATGTTGGACTAATGGGAAATCCTGATAATCCCAAAGCAGACAGTAAAAACAGCAATGCCAAACGGGGATGTTCATAGGCGTGACCCTGAAATTGCGCCAGGTCAAAGTTGGACTCCTTCTTTTTAAGCAAATAAAGCAAAAGGTAACCGAATGCACCGGCCAGTGAAATGCCCGATAAATAAATCATGTTTTCACGCATGTTATAGTGTTCGTTGAATGACAAGGCCAGGGCAATCAAAAAATGATTGGCTATAATCAGCGACCAGCTCAGGAAAACATCTTTACGTTCAACAAAGGAACGGAGCACAAGTGTTAAAGCTATTCCACTAAAAACCAAGGGCAATTTGTGAAAAATATAAGGAGGCAATAGTTCTTCCTTCATAAATAAGAAAATGCCTGCCAGAAATGAAGGAATCAGAACAAACAGAAAAGTTCTGTTTTTATGAATCGGAATTTTTTTACCTACAGACTTTAACGGATTCCAGAAAAGTTTGGCCACTACGGCATCCAGGTTCCATTCTTTCAGGCTAAGTAAATAAAAGGTATTGGCAATTTTTTTCGGCAGGGAATCTTCAAGGGTATCGGGTCTTTTCTTAAATGTGTAGAACTGTTCGCGTATCAGGTAACTCACTACAGAAGGGGATACCAGCAACTGATAGGTTCTGAGAAACGCGTTCCCTGCAAAATGGATCAGGGCCAGCACATCAAAACCCATTGCAATCTCAACAAAAATCAATCCGATTTGCGCAGAAGAGGCATAGGCGATCTGGCTTTTTATGGAGGATTGCACCCTGGCAATCATGGCACTTACGAAACTGGTGCTTAAACCCAGCGCGATAATGGCTATCCGAACGCTCATCTGATGTTCCCAGAACGGAAAGGTACGGAGCAGGAGAAAGGCCCCAAGATGCACGGATAAGGAACCATAAAAAATAGCGCTGGAAGGTGTAGGGCCTTCCATGGCCCTGGGCAGCCAGGAAGAAAAAGGCAGTTGGGCCGATTTGGTAGCGGCGGTAATGAGTATGGCGGCAGAGATAAAAATACCGGTTAAGCTGTGGCTTTGAAGATGACTAACCACCAAGGCATCGTTGGCCAGTTCAGAGAAACGAATATTATGGTGAAACAAATGATGACTCATCCACATAGCCAGCAACAAACCAACATCCCCAATCCTGTAAACAGTAAACACTTTCAGAGCGTTTTTAACGGGCAGGTAGCGATGCCGGTAAAACGCTATCAGAAGAAAGGATGAAATACCTAAAATCTCCCAGCCCATAAAAAGGGTTTCAAAATTACCGGAGAACACGGCGATGTTATATCCCAGGAAAAAGAACAGAAGGCTTACAAAAAATCGTTTGTAACCTTTTTCCCGGTGAAGATAAACGCGGCTGTAAGTGCTTACCAGAAATGCCAGAAAAGCTCCTGTAATGCTGTAGATAGCGGTAACTTTATCGAAGGTAAAACTCAAAAAGAAAGAGTAATCGGCCGTATTATACACCAATATGTCGGGGTAGCTTAGAAATTGATGGTCTTGCAGAACCCAGTTGGGGATAAACGCCATTAAACCCAGCAGTTGAAGACCAATACAGGCAAACGCAAATCCTGAAAGCAGCTTTTCTTTTTGGTGTGGAAGTACCGCGCTGATCAGAAATCCTAAAAGGGGCAGAAGTATAAAGAAGGGAATTATCGTTTCCATAATTAGTTCAAATGATGTACATGTAAATTTTCACGGCTGGAGGAAACAAGATCTTTAAGGTCTCTGCTTTCGGGCAACTGAGAGGTCAAAGGCCGGTAAGGCACAAACTGTTCATTATTAAATACCAGAATTTCTCCGCTGCCGGGATGAATCACGGCCAGATGGATCCAGGCATTCTTAAACCATTCATACGTAGCCGGGTCTCTTTGAATCACGTCGAGTACAATTTCAGGATAATGTTCAACAGCAACCAGCAATCGAATGGGATCATGTAATTCAATCATTTGCAAAGGCAAGCCGGTTCTAAGATCACCGTCTATGCCATTCGCCACACCTATCAAACCCATCACGTTATGCGGCAATTTTGAACCTGCGCCCAGTTTCTGATTGTCCACCCTCGAAAAATAATATTCCAGATTAATGCCCCCGCATACCGGGGCCACTGCTTTCAGAATGTTCAACAGGTGTTTTCCATCGGGATCAAGTTTATAGTCGTGCGAGTTTAAAAAAGCCCTGCGGTCGAGAAAGAGATGTTGGGTTAAACTTCTTCTGCCCACAATGCACAGGCTGTTGGTGGCGTGATTGAGTTCAGGACGGGGTTCAAACAAAGAAACCGATCGCAATTGAATTTTGCTGTTGATGCGACGAAGCGACCATTTTGGATTTACACTCTCAAAACGTCTGGCTCTTTCTCTTGCGTTGTGCGCCAGGGCCTTTTTAAAGGTGAACTGGTGTTTTAAATGCTCATCTATACTTAACCATGGCAAACTGGCCTCATCAAAAAATTCAATCTCATCGCGGGTTGTATCGTGCAAGGCACCAAAAAAATGCGTGTCCTTTGGAATCAGTATACCTCTTTCTTCCAGTTTTAACCGCACCTTGGGGTGGTTGGCCATGTGGCAAATGACGCGTGCGTTCACCGAGCCGGGACGACCTGAACAGGCACCGCAATCATATCCGGCATAGTGGGTGTTGTTTGCGCTGCTTGCACCATGCCCGACAACATAAATAATCTTTGCAAAATTATCTACAAGTCCAATGCTTCTGAGTAAATTTTCGACACGGGTCGTCATTTCTTCGAGGTTAAAACCGATTTGTAATCCATCCTGACTGAATTCAGGATTGTAGTTTTGGTAGGTAAGGTTGGCAAACTTGTCCATGTGTCTGAACGAAGAAGTGCTGGCGGGGCTGATGGAAGGCCTGAACACGTTCAGAAACAATTTAAAAGCCGACCAAAAACCAAGGGTTTGCGTGATGAGCCAACCGGTAAACAGGTTATGGCTGTGTTTCGTGAAATGGGCATCGCGTTTTCTTTTGTTTTTGCGTTCTACCTCCTTAATCAGAAACTTAGGATTTACCGGAGCGGGGCAGAGTTTGGTGTAAAATTTTCCATGTTCGGGCTGATAGTAGAATTCCACACCAAAAAAACCGGGTGTTCCAAAGGTTTCACACTCCGGGTCAAACCGCTCAATGTAGCGCCTTAACGAACATTCTCTGTCGTCGATACAAAACAAAGCCTGGAAACTGGTTTTTGTTTTCAGGTTTGTTTTTTTTGCTTCTGAATGCAAACCGGCCAGCACCTCATCGTAATACGACCATTCAAAGGCTTCCTGCCAAAGCAAATGCAGTTCCATAAACTCACTCATTTCCACTTTTGAAAAGAGAGGTTTGGGATACACGGGAAGGCGGCTGGCCAGAGGAGCCCAGTTTTGGTTAAACTTTTTATCAAGGGCCTCAATTTCAAGTAACAACTCTATAAGAATAAATTCTTTCAGTTGAATTTTTCGTTTGTCGAGCAGGGTATCAGGCTGTTTTTCGAGTACAGCAGCCATACCCGACCAACCCTGGTGGGAGAACTGCTGGTCGAACAAATAATACTCAAAAAGTGAAACATCCCCCACCAAAAGGTGAAGCAGTTGTTCGATGCTGGTGTTTTTATCGAGTAAGAGGTGTACAACGCGTTTGCTGCTGAACAATCCGCCAAAGGAATTTTTCTGCAATTCCCTTACCGAATCCAGAAAGCTTTTATGTGGTACAGGGTAATTCCAAATGGAGATGCCCTGGTCGAGAAAACTGCAGAGCAAACGGAACAACAAGGGTTGTACATCCAGTTCAAGATCGTAATTGTAAAGGGTTTTCCAGTTCTTTCGCAATTCTCCTATTCTTGTTTTGTGATGCGAAGTGAAATTGCCTTGTATAAGTTTACGTTTCCACTCCCGGGCTTTTTCGCCTTTCTTTTCGTGGAGCAGGCGATCGAGTATGGCTTCGCTGATTTTGCCCTTCTGAAACAGTTGCCTGTATTCGTGAAGGGATAAACTGACCCTGTAACCAAATAGGGCAGAGGCCTCGTTCAGTGCTTTGTTAAAATTCTCATGCTGAAAGGCATGTAATGTATTGTGGTGAATAAAATCCTTTAATGGAGCCTGGGAAGGCAAATAGTGCCTTAGTTTCTCAAGTGTTTGATGTTCATTAAATTCAAAGCTTGTTTTTTCCATATTCAGTAAATGATGTTTGTTTGTGTTAATAACAAAAACGGGAAAAGGTCTGTGGTCGGATGTTTGAACCCAAACCTCAACTAAACATCAAATACGGAAAGTACGTAACTCCAGAAAGATGGGTCTGGCGTGAAGAAGGGTGTGAGGAAGTTGTTTTATGGTTCTGCAGGCAGTGCTGTTGGCTGCCGCGAGAATGGTTTGAGAGGAAGATAAGCCGGAGGCGTGTTTGAGAAATTTTTCACCTTCTGATTCCTTTTCAAGGTCAATTTCATAGATGCCCTGTTCAATACTGCTGGATGCTTTGTGTTGAACGCTTATGTGAAGATAATCGGGTTCTGTGTTTTTTTCGGATTGTAAAAGGTCCTGCAGGCCACCAATGGCTATGAATGCCAGGAAGATGAACAGCTGTGAAAAACCGAGTATGTGTTTAATTGTTTTCAAAAACAGCTACAAATGTAATGCAATTTTTTCTTTTCAATTCTAAAAAAAACTTAAGGCGTTCCACCCTGTTCGTGTTTGTATTTAAAGGCTTCGCAGCGCAACCTCCTTACGTCCGTCATCATAGTGTGTGATGATTGAAACGCAAACCCCGGCCTGATTCATCACAAATTCAATTCTAAAACTGTCGTTTCCTTTGACCTTCATGGTGGTTTCGTTTAAAGGCAGGAGGGTAAACACCGCCTTACCTACTTTTTGATAACACAAATTGCCTTTGGAATAATAAATGGTGTAAGGTCCATAATCGCCACAGTGTTTCCGGAAAGAGAGACTATCCATTTCATAGGGATGATTGATGGATTGAAGAAGATCAAATTCCCAGTCTAATTTTTTTCTCTCCTCTTCCGTATTTGCTTTCAGCCTTGCTTTTTCAAAAATTTGTATTTCGGCAGTTTCAAGGGCTTTGTTTTCATTCACCATCACATCCGGGGTAATGCCTATTTTCTCCCAGTTGGTTTTGGTAATCGGGTTTCTGGCAACACCAAAGGGAATGTCACCGATAAACCCGCTGGTTAAATTTCTGTATTTTACCGTGTGCGCGCCTCCGCGGGTCACTTCTCCTACCACCGTGGCCCGGCCTTGCGATTGCAAACCATAGGTGAGGGCTTCGGCAGCTGAAAAGGTTTTGTAACTGGTTAAAATATAGATGGGAATTTCACACAAACGGCCAGGCAGAGAATCGGGTGTGGTGTAATAATGCAAGGTGTCGCGTTCACTTCTTAAAAAAATGTCCATGATGAGTGTTTTTTCTTTAAAAAAGTGACTAATCAAATAGGTCACCATGTCTAATGAACCGCCCACACCGTACCGCAGGTCAATTATCAAAGCCGAGCTGTTGGAAATAAGCTGAAGCGCGGCATCTGCGGCTTGTTTGGAGTAGGGGTTAAGACGTGAAAAGGAGCTGATCTCGAGGTATCCAATGTTTCCATTCAGGATCTCCACTTTTTTAAATCCAAAATTCTTCTCTCTTTCTTTATTGAGTTTGCCTTCCACGTATTTGGGCACATCCTCTATTTCACCCGACAGCTCCTTAGCAATTTCAGGATTGTATTCTACGTGAAAATGTTCGTCCAAATGTACAGAGCTCACATCTTTTGTCAGTTGGCCGGCCAGAATATGCGGATCGGTGATGTTGTTGTATGCGCCTTCTTTATAACGTTTCTGAATGTAGGCTCCCATGCGGTTGGCAGCTTCCTTAAAAACATAATATTTTCTTAGCTGAAACGCCAGGGTGTCCACCAGGGTTTTGGTCGCTTTTTTATCAAGAAAGGCTTTGTTTTGTTCGGTTTGAGATAACAAACAGAGGGGTCGGAAAAATACGAAAGCCACAAGTACAAGCGCAAGCGGGAAGGCTCTCTGTAATCGGGTATATAGTTTTTGTTTACTCAAGTGCAACAGCGCAGTGTAAACCTAAAGATACTAAGAAGAGCAGGACCTTAGGACCCGTAAATTGAAAATTATTCACAAAAGTGGGGCCATAACCGGGCCTGTGAGCTGAAACGGTCTTAAAGCAGGCGTTTAATGACCCTCAGGGTATGGGAATACCCCTTGTTTTGCTGGCGGTTAAAGATGCCGTAGTGGTCAAAAGGGTCAATGCGCACCGACCCACTGGCGTGTATGATTTCTTTGTTGCTGAGCAGGAGGCCAACATGCACAATGCGGCCATCCTCATTGTCAAAAAAGGCCAGGTCCCCGGCTTCCGCCTCCTCAACAAAACTCAATGGTTTTCCCAATTCCACCTGTTGGTAGGCGTCTCTTGGAAGTGTATACCCGTTGAGTTTAAACACCAATTGGGTAAACCCGCTGCAATCCAATCCAAACGGAGACCGTCCGCCCCAAAGGTAGGGGGCGTGCAAAAATAAAAAGGCCGTGTCAAGAAGTTCTTTAGCGGTTTTTTTTTCATTCGAGAAAGCCAGGTGGCCGTCGTAATGATAGACGTTTTGGCCAATGGAAAAATCACCATTGTTAAAATGCGGTAATTGCGATCCTATGGTAACCGGAAAATGGATGTTTTCAGATTTGCTGAACACGGTTTGAACGATGTCTTTGACATATACCTGGGTATGTTTTTCGAGTTCAGCCTGTTCTTTATCAGCCAAAGCCTGGTGTTGTTTGTGGTGAATAAAACAGGTGTAGTTATCTGAAATTGTGATGATCTGTAACCAGTCCCCTTCCTGTTTCAGTACCTTATAACGTTCTCCGAACAGTAACTGCGTCACCATCTCACTGCTGTGAGAGGCTTCTTTTTTAGCGGGAATGCAGGAAAACAAACAAATACCAAACGACATAGAAAACAAATGTAAACAATTGTTGCAATGCCTTTGCGACTCGGATTTGCACAAAGTTCAAAATTTACTTAATTTAGAATCGCTGATATGAGCCAGGAGATAAAAGAAGCGGTTACTAAAATCTTAACAGAATACCTCGAAGCCAATGGGCACAGAAAGACCTCGGAGCGTTTTGCCATACTGAATGAGATTTATTCTCACGAAGGGCATTTCGATATCGAACAACTGTACCTGATGATGAAAAATAAAAAATACAGGGTGAGCCGGGCAACCTTATACAATAATATAGAAATTCTTCAGTCAGCAGGATTGGTGATTAAACACCAGTTCGGAAAAAACCTGGCCCAATTTGAGAAGGCGTATAAGTACAAACAGCACGACCACCTGATTTGTACCGATTGTGAGAAGGTATTTGAGTTTTGCGACCCCAGGATTATGCAAATTCAGCGGTCAACCGAAGAGATGCTGAATTTCAGGGTTATGCACCACTCACTGAATTTTTTCGCCAAATGCAAACGCCTGAGCGAAACGGGCAACTGTCAAAACTATAAAAAGTAAACCATGGTATTTGAATTTACAATTGATCAGCAAGGCAACAAAGCCATTATCGCGTTAAGCGGAAATCTGGTAGACAAAAGCCAGGCCAATGAATTGATTGAAAAGGCCGGGGAACTGGCTGCGTCCGGCTGCAACAAATGGGCCATTGACCTTGAAAGCCTGATTTACATGAACAGCAGCGGATTAAACACGCTCATACAGTTGCTTACCAAAGCCCGTGTTGGAGGAGGGGAGGCGGTACTGTTTAACATGAACAAAAAAATCAACGAACTGATTTTAATTACCAAACTGCACACCCTTTTTAAAGTTGTCCCTTCTAAAAAGGAAGCCACGGATATTCTTGGGGAATAAAGGTTGAATTTCCACCAACCATTTATGGTTGGAGAGCGTATGGTGTAATAGCGGTTGTTTCTGATAAAAAACGTAAATTTTTCTTTCAAGCCATGAAAAAAATCCTTTGTTTATTCTCCATGCTTTTCGTTTTTGGAGGCAAAGCCCAGGTCGACTCTGTACTTTATGGGCTTAACATCTCCATTTCAGGTCCAACCATTGCCCCGGTAAGCAACATTCATCTTTTACGTGTTAACACTACAACGGGTTTGCTCAGCAACTCAGCCAACAGCGGTAGCGTTTCGGGGATGGGGATACAAATTGGCAATTCAACCATCGACCCCTACAATAAAGTATTTTATTTAGTGGGTGGTTCAAATCAAATAATTGGATTGGACCTGAATACGGGTTCCTTAGTATCGAGCCAAAGCCTGACCCTGAGCAATCCCGGAAATTTATTCAACATGTATTTTAATTGCGGTGATACCACCATTTATGCCTTGCAAACGGTAGGCATGTCGGGGGTTTATTTGGCGAAGGTCAATCCCGCCAACGGTGTTGTCACCACCATTTCTCAAAACGCGGTGAGTGCCTCCTTGCAAATCAACAATGTTACCATTGATCCTTACAATCAGGTGTTTTATTATTTTTCCCAAAATACGATTGTTGGAGTGAGTTTAAGCACGGGTACTATCGTTTCCTCAGCCCCCTTAAGTGTTCCCTCTTCAACCGTGAGTTATAATTACAGTGGTATTTTTTATGACAAATCCGATTCTACACTTTATGGTCTTGCCCTCAATCCTGCGCTTTCCTCCGTTTACCTTGCTAAATTTTCACCGTCGGGTTCGGTCACAATCATCTCTCCAAACTCCTTAGCCTCAGGTATCATGGTAGCAAATGCCAGTCTTGACCCTTATAATAAAATCTATCATTTTATGAATGGTAACCAGCAATTATTAGGCGTTAGTTTGCAAACCGGCATGGTGCTCAGCAGTCCTACACTTACCAACCCCGCCATGAACAATAATTTTTTTGAAATGAATTACAGCTGCGCAATTTGTCCGAAACCAAAACAAAGTGGACTTACGGGTGTGAAGGAAAACCAATTGGCTGATCAACTTACCATTTTTCCGAATCCGGCAAACACAAGACTTTTTGTGAAATTAAACACCGGTACAAATTATTCTGCTGAAATCAGAGACATCAGTGGTCGGCTAATTTTAATACAGAACGGAGCAAATACCAATGCCTTCGAAATTGACCTGGCTCAGTTTAAAAAGGGCAGTTATACCCTCACAGTTGTTATGCCTGATCAAAAGCCAATCAACAAAAAATTAATTATTGCAGAATAGCCTTCTGGTTTGCGCGTTTATTGCACCAGGAGTTTGATAGCCTTAACTTCAGCAGGGCTGTATAGGTTCAAAAAGTAGACTCCTTTTGCGAAGGAATTTAAATTCAACTCCACACTCAGGCTTTGGTTTTTTTCTGCCCGGGTGTGTATCACTGTTTTTCCTAACACATCCAGCACGCGCAGTTCAATAGTCTTATCAAGGGCACTTTGACTTTCTAAAAGAAATACATTAGCGCCCAGTGTCTTTAAATTATAACCTGTAAACTGGTTTAACTCTTGCAGGCCGGTAATGGTTTTGTGTACCCGAATGTGTTTTTTGGCGGTATCCAAACAGGATTGAGCGCTTTCAGCAATAAGTTCAACGGTGTAATCGCCCGCAGAAGTGTAAGTATAAACACCGTTAGTACCGGTAGAAAAACCGAATCCATCTCCAAAATTCCAACTAAACGTTGTGGCATTGGTGGAAGTGTTGGTAAATTGAATCAGCTGGTTGGTCTCCAGATCTAAACTATCGGCACAGTTAAATCCGGCAACAGGCAGGGTGATACTCTGGATACTAAAATCGGTTTCGAACTGATCGCATTGACCAACAGTAGTGATTTCCACATGATATTGGCCACTGTTTAATTGGCTGAGAGTATCCGCTACTGCTTTGTTCAGGCTGGTTTTCAGCAGTGTATTGAATTGGTCTTTCCAAATGTAATTCCAGGGGCCCTGCGAATTACCGATGGCACTTATCCAAGCCGACTGAGGGGAGGAACAAGCGGGTTGCATCACCAGGGTAGAAGCACTCAGCGCATTCAGTTCAATGCTCAGCACAAATCGCGCAGTCGACGTTGTATCGTAAAGCCAAAAGCTGTAATCTCCGCTGCGCAAATCGTGAGTAGAACTGGTGTATTTATCAAACAAACGAAGGCAGGCGCCTGATGGGAATCCTCCGAAATCACAGGCGCTAATGCTGTATTGGCCGGAGGTACCGGTTGTTACTTTTACCTCGGTGCTGTAAGTTCCGTTAACAGGAGGAACACCGTTGATGGCAAAAAACACCGTGTCTTTTTTCAAAGCGATGCTTGGCGCAGTGGGATCGGTGCTGTTAAGTTTAAAAGCATCGTAGGCCTGATCAAATCCTGAACCGGCATTGTTTTCAATGTATACAGCACATTCGTCACGCGTAAGCGTATCTTTTAATTTTAACCTGAGCAATGGTGCAGGGTTTGTATTGGGACTGCTCTGAGCATTGGTTTTTAAAAACACAGGATTGGTATTGACTTTAACCGCTTCGCTTGCATTAATGGCTGTGGCACCGGTTGAATGCACGAAAAAACCCTGACAAATGGGTATTTCGTCACCTATGCCGCCTGAACCAAGAGCAGGTATACTCACTCCATTCACAAACGAAGCGTATCCCCCCAAGCCGGAATTTAAATCGGCATTGTAAACGTAAATGGCGTTATCGAGATTCGCCGTTGCGCCTCTGAGTGCGGTCCAGCTGATGGGGCAGGGGTAGGGGTTGTGAATCAGGTTCCAGCCATCATCAACCGGTGAACCGTAATTGTTGTAACTGAGGGGTATGGTTTGATTCGATTTCCTGAGTGGTCCCGTAACATCCAGGGTGATGTCGCTCGTAGTGAATTGTCCATTACCCAAATATACCCAATACCCTTTGCCAAAGCTGATGGGATCGGTAATGCCGCTCAGTGGCGTGTAAGCTGTGGCATCGTCTACTAAACCGGTTGCGGCTTCATTATAGGTGTAAATGGAAAGAAAACCGCCTGCGCTGCCATCCGGGCAGGTGGAACATGAGATAAAAATATCATCGTCCCAATCCTGCAAAGTAGGTGATGAAGAAAGCGGAGTACCTATAAACGCCCAGCCTGTGGTTCCACCCGGGGCAAAACGCTGAACTGTTACATTCCCAATGATATCGCCGCTTCCTGTGATCTGAGCCACCCTGGCTGTATTGCCGGCGGTTGACACCATCGTAAAATTCTGTCCGTTGGTATTAAAGGTGCCATTGCTGATGCTTAACACGTTCAGCAGATTTTCTGAAGCACTTAAACTGCTGCCTACCGCATTGTTCAGACTAAGATTATAAAAATCGCTGATGCTGCTGCCTCCAATCGTTTGCAGGGTAGTGCCGTTCAAAAGAACAGTTCCGTTTCTGGCATTAAAACTGCCGCTGTTAATAAAATTACCACTCAGGCTAAGTTGATGGTTGGAGGCAGTGACGTCTACTGCTGCACCGGGAGAGATGGTAAAACCCTTGGCACTTACGGCACTTCCAAATGTTTTTATCCCGGCCCCGGAAAACAAAAGGTTATTAAAGGTTTCGCCTCCTGATTTAAAAAGGGTTTGGGCTGAGCCCGCGGAGTTAAAAATCACGGTGCCATTGCCATTGGCATAGCTGCCTCCTGTATTGTTCCAATTACCACCCAAGGCTATGTTTAAACCGTTGTCATTTAAATTCCCGGAAGCAATTAACACATCATTGATAATCTGCAAAGAGTTGGTGTTAATCACAGCAGTAGCATTGGCACTGTTCAGGGATAAATTTCCGATTTGCGCGCTGGAGTTAATGCTGATGGATTGGCCGGAAGGTGTGGCAGCATTGCCAATTTGCAAGGTGCCTCCGCTCACGATGCCGCTGCTTGCTCCGGTGTTAATAAATCCAAGGTCCTGAGCGCCTGTACCACCTTCTCTTTGAATCACAATAACGCCACCGGTCATGTCAAATTCCGAACCCACACCGGTTACCTGAAATGGCGCATCGGTAGTACTGTTCGAACCAAACACCGGAACCGTTAGTGTGCCCCCGTTAATGGTAAAAAAAGAAATGTTGTTGATGCCCGTGGAATAGTATTTCCCTCCGACATTCAAAGCACCTGAGGATAAAATTACTTCCCCTCCATTGGAGAAAAGATCCTCATCGGCTGCATTGCCAAGGTTAAACGTGCCTCCTGAAACGCTTAGTCCGCCGGAAAGGGTGAGACCGGCCCCTGTGTTCATGATGGCATTCGAAGAATTGAGCCATAAACCGCAAATGTTTGAAATGGTGGTGGCTCCGGTAAAAGGTGTGATGTTAACCGGGTCAGTAGTTGAAAGTTTAAAGGTGCCTGCATTCAGCGTTAAAAAATTGCTTGCCGCTGAAAAGGTCCGGCAAGAAATATCAAGTAAATTGGATTTTGAGGAGCCCGTATTTTGTGTAATCAGGTTAAACACATTGGTACCATTGCCACTTATGGATTGATTGGTGAAACTGCTCATGGTTAAGTTGCACAAACTGTTGGCATCCACCGAAAAACTGATGCGTCCGTTGTTGCTGATGTTGCCTTCCACCGTAAGCTGATGGGTGTTGTTTGAATTTGGGTCCACCTGAAAAACGGCATTGGTGTTGAGCACCAAATTGTTGTTCACCGTCATGTTTCTTGCCGCACCGGAGAATTGCAGGGTTGATCCGGTTCCGGCACCTACCGTTAAACCATTACACACGGCATTGGTGTTGATGAGAACCACATGACCGTTGGAAATGCTTACGTTATCCCCTGCAGTCGGAACACCATTTGGTGTCCAGGTGTTCGCCGTGTTCCAGTTCCCACTGTTTAGCGATACTTTGTTACCAGCGCCCAAGGTGGCTTGTGTACCCGTTAAGGCGGTGCTTAAGGCGCCTTCTGTAACCGCGTATACCCTCCAGAAATAGGTAGTCGAGGGATTCAGTCCTGTGATGGCAGAACTGATGGCATTGGCCGCGGTTTGGGTAACAAACGAATAATTGACACCATCGGTTGAATTGTAAATCACATAGCCCAGTTCGTTGCTCGCCCAGTTGCTCCAGTTCAATGTCATACCGGTTTGCGAAACACCTGAAAACGTAAGGTTGCCCGAAACAGGCGTTGGCGATACTGGCGTAAACACGTATTGTGAATTAGCCGCAGGCATGCTTGCAAGATTGTTTTGAACCGTGTTATTAAAGGTAGTTCCATTTACAGTTTGCAGCATTTTTAATTGGGCGGCGGTTGGGGTATTGCTGATGGTGACTCCATTAAGACCCATGCTGAAAGAGAAGGTGAAGTTACCGGGATTCATAGTGCCGTAATTCACTTTAAGGATGCCGCTTGTTTCGAGAAGTTGTACCTGAAAATTTAAACTGGGCGATACATTTCCAAATACCGCCATGTTAATCCATTCTACGGTAAGTGTTCTGTTCGGTGCAACCCCGCTTAGCTGGTATTTAATGCTTGTTCCAATCGGATCAACGCCCCCCTGTGTTGTAAGATCATCATAAAAAGGCGCGATGGCCGGTCGGGTAGAGTTGTTTACGTTGGCTGTTGTAAAGGCCGCGTTGCTGTAACCAAAGTCATCCGCCTGTGGTCCACCATCGTCAGTGGAAGATGAGAAATCAATAAAGCCATTGGTAGAAGCCGAAAATTGGGTGTAACGGACTCCCAGATACCAAAAATCAAATCCTATACTTGTAAAAACCGAGCGATTATCATCTTGTGAATTTGCCCCGGTATTCCGCCAGCTCGAAAACGTTGAGCCAGTTCCGGAAATGGAAGTATAAGGTATTCCTGTGTTTCTTGCTGAGGAATAATTAACCAGTGTTTGAGAATATGCAATACCGGTTGGGAGCAAAAGACTCAAAAAAAGAAAAGAACAGAAGAAACAGAATTTACCGAAAGCGTTCAATTTGAATTTACGTATTTTGCAACATTAATACGGTAAATAAACGCAAAAGTTCAGAATCTTTTGGTGATTTTTGTTACAAATGCCTGAAATTAAAAGGAATGTCCCATTTTATCCTTCTTGGTTTGAAGGTATTTTTCATTATGGGGGTTAGAAACCACAGAAATGGAGACGTTTTCTACAATTTCAAGACCATAACCAATTAAACCCGCCCGTTTTTTTGGATTGTTGGTCATAAGTCTGATTTTGCGAATGCCAAGGTCTCTCAAAATCTGGGCGCCCACGCCATAATCCCGTTCATCGGCTTTAAAACCCAGCTCCACGTTGGCTTCCACCGTATCCAAACCATCTTCCTGTAGTTTATAAGCGCGCAATTTATTCAACAAACCAATGCCCCGGCCTTCCTGATTGAGATACACAATCACGCCTTTACCGGCTTTTTCTATCATTTCCATGGAGCGGTGCAGTTGTTCCCCGCAATCGCAGCGGCAACTTCCAAAGATATCCCCGGTCACACAAGAAGAGTGCATACGCACCAGCACGGGTTCATTTTTATTCCATTCCCCCTTAACAAGGGCCAGGTGCTCCTGTCCGTTCGTTTCTACCAGATAGTCAATCAATTTAAAATCGCCCCAGTTGGTGGGAAGGTTCACTTCCACCTGTCGCTGAACAATACTCTCTTTTTCGAGGCGGTAGGCAATTAAGTCCTCAATGCTGATGATTTTGAGGTCGAATTTTTCGGCAATCTTCATCAGCTCCGGTAAGCGGGCCATGGTGCCGTCTTCATTTAAAATTTCTACCAAAACTCCGCAAGGTTCAAATCCGGCAAGCACCGAAAGGTCAACCGTGGCTTCGGTATGACCTGTTCTTCTTAACACCCCACCCGGTTTGGATTTAAGCGGGAAGATGTGTCCCGGACGTCCAAAATCAGAGGGTTTGATGGTTTTATCTATCAGCGCACGAACGGTTTTTGAGCGATCGGAAGCTGAAATGCCGGTAGTACATCCAAAACCCAGTAGGTCAACAGAAACAGTGAAAGGTGTTTCATGCAAGGAGGTATTGGCTGGCACCATCATGTCGAGCTTCAATTCATGGGCCCGCTCTTCGGTCAAGGGCGCACAAATCAAGCCCCTTCCGTGAGTGGCCATAAAATTGATCACCTCCGGACTGGCATTCCGGGCTGCAGTTACAAAGTCACCTTCGTTCTCCCGGTCCTCATCATCCACTACAATAATCACTTTACCTTTACGGATGTCTTCCAGGGCTTCCTCAATTGTATTTAACTTAAATTCGCTCATAGTATTCCTGCAAATTTAAGTAATTTATAGCCCTAAACCCTTAGGTTTGACCGCGGTGCTCTTAAATAATCTCAAAAACACACTTGTGGGTCCGCTACCCGGTGCTGAAGCGCAAAGCCGGCTGGCCCCGGTGAACCGAACACTAATCGATCCCGCACAATTGAAACCCGGCGAATATAAACCCAGTGCGGTGATGGTGCTGCTTTATAAAAACGCGATGGATGAATTGTTTTTTCCCTTGATTCAAAGAGTAGAATATGAAGGGGTGCACAGCGGACAAATCAGTTTGCCCGGAGGCAAGCAGGAGGAATCGGATAGGGACCTTGAACAAACCGCCATTCGTGAATGTTACGAGGAAATTGGGGTAGAAGGAGAAATACAACTATTGGGCAAACTCAGTCCATTGTATATTCCGGTAAGCGGTTATCTGGTTCAACCTTATGTATCTTTTCTCAACACCCCGTCGCCCTGGTTCAGGCCTCAGGTAAGAGAAGTAAGTGCGGTGTATTCCATAAAATTAAGGGACCTGCTCGACGATACCAAGCTGAACAAGGGAAGTGTGAAGGTGAAAGATTATTCAGTCATTACCCCTTATTTTTTGTTGGAAGACAAACAGGTGTGGGGGGCAACCGCCATGATTTTGAGCGAAATGAAAGCTTTGCTGAAACCTATTTTTTGAAAGTCACCGTGGTGTTATCGTAACTGAGGTAATACTCTCCGGGTTTGAGGTTGCTGATAGTTATGGATTTGCCATAGCCCTTCATCAGGTTAACACCATAAATGTCGTACACTTCGTAAGCGGTTTCTGTGTCAAACTCTACACTTTCTTTTTTGAGCACATACTCAGGAGTTTTGATGTTGGCAAGCACCAGCGCGTCATTGGAAACCTTTATGCTGGCATTGTATCCTTTTTGCCTGAGCCTGAATTTGTTTTCTCCACTATGCATGGTCACTTTAAAGGAGTAGGTGTTTTTAACAGGGGTTCCGTTACCCATTACTTCTCCAACGCGCACCCATTTGTTCCACTTGAATTGTTCAATCACAAAAGGTAAAGATCCGCTTTCGTTTTTTGTAGACCAGGTTAAAACCCCATCAATACTGAGGTTCATGGCCAATAACTCATAGGTTGGTTTAGGGAAAAGATCTTCAGGGTTAAGAATTTTAGGGCGGCAATCTTTATCGTGAATAATTTCAATGATGACTTTTTCGCCCAGCTTGAGATTCATGGCGCTTAAATCAATTTCAAAAGCGGCGGAATTGGTTTCGTCGCTGGTAATCTGTCCATTTACTTTAATTTCCTTGGCACAGTAGCCTACCCCGCTTTTTACCAGACTGTTGTGCACCAGAATGTTTTTATTCTGGTACTTGCCTTCCAGTACCAAAGTAGCCGAAAACAGGTTGAAACCTGCAATACACAACAAAAAGCTGAAAAAGCGGTATGTGAAAACGGACCACATAAGTAAAATGCACGACGAAGATAGGAAAAAAACCGACGAATTACAAATACTGCTTTATTTTGACCAAAAGGAAAAGAAGTAGAAAAAAACCAAGCAAAGCCAGCAGCACTTTATAGGGTTTTTTGAAGTGGATGCGGTTCACGGCGCTGTCCTTTCGGTAACTCCAAACTAAAGCTAAAACAAAAGCCACCAGAAATACCAGTGCAAAAATTATACGTCCGGTGCTAAACATAGGGCGAATATACAGGTAAAAATAGCCTTGATAAGCACCCGCTAGTGAAAATTCAGATATTTGCCCTGTGAAAAGGAAGCTGGTTTTGTTCGTCTTGTTGTTTCTGGGCACTGTCCTGAAGGCCCAGATGAACAAAACACTCAAACATGGATACGAGGCACTGTGCATTTTTGATTATTTTAAAGCCAAAGCCCTTTTTTATACATCTTTTTCCGGTAAAACGAATGCTCCGGCCGCATATGGACTTTCCCTGATTTACGCCCGTCGCGACAATCCCTTCACCCAGCCCGACAGTGCCTATAAATACGCACACGCAGCCCTCGTGTTATATCAAAAAACTCCTCAAGTCCTTGTGATTTCAGGATATACCGTGGATGGGGCAAGTCTTGAAACCCAGCTGGCCGCTTGTGTTCAAACCTGCTACACCCTGGCGCTGTCAGCAGGGAGTATTGAGGTTTGGGATCAATTTCTGGAACGCGTTACCCTGGCTGATCCTTCTCTGAAATGGGAAGCCCGCTACAAACGCGATGAGCTGGAGTTTAATGAGGTAATAAAAGGTAACCACAGTTTAAAAACCTTAGGCTTCCTGAATACCCATCCCCAAAGTGCATTTTACGGCGAGGCTGTGCAGTTGCAGCAACGACAGATTTATGAAGAAATGTGCGCAAACAAAAGTGCTGAGGAGTACAAACGGTTTTTAAAGCTGCATCCAAACAACAGCATGCGAAATACCGCGCTGGAAAACCTTTATGGAATTTACCGCAACACCAACGATGTGAATGGTCTTGTTTTTTTTGTTAAGCAGTACCCGAATGCAAGTCAGGCCAATGAAGCCTGGAAATTGTTGTTTTCGCTCAGTGTACGCTCGTATTCTGATGAAGAGCTCATTCGTTTTCTGGCCATGTACCCCGGATTTCCCCTTAGAAATACCATACTCAAGGAATTGCAAATGAGCAGCAAACGCTTTTTGGTTTTTCGTCACGATGACATGTATGGCTATATTGATACGAATGGAATCATACAGATTGCCCCTCAATACGATGCAGCAAGCGGTTTTAAAGAGGAATTGGCGCTCGTGAGTCGTAACGATTCTGTTTGGTTCATCAACAAACTCAATGAAAATGTATTTCAACAGAGTTTTGAAGACGCGTTTGGCTTCAACGCAGGTGTAGCCCCGGTAAAACGAAATGGCACCTGGAAATTCATCAACCGCCAGGGGCAGGTGATTTCACCCGACTACGAAGAAATCAACGAATTATCAGACAATTTGTATGTATTGAAAACAAAGGGCCAATACGGTGCCCTCGATCGTTTTGGTCAAAGCAGGGTGGAAGCCCGCTACGAATACCTGGGAAATTTTAATTCGGGAATTGCAAGCTACAGAGAAGGCGAAAAATATGGTTTTGTGAACCTCAGGGGGTATGTGCACAAAGCGGAGTTCGATTGGATTTCGGACTTTAATGAAAGCGGGATAGCCGTGGTGCGGAAATCAAGTGGCTTTGGTTTACTCGATTGTAACGGGAGGATAGTGCTGGAAACCCTTTACGACCAGGTGCTGGAAGCCGGCAACGGACTGTATATTCTGGTGAAAGACAATCATTACGGTTTTTACAGTGCCGAAGGTTGTTTTCTCAGCGCCATGGAATTCGATTACCTGAAAGAACATCCGGTAGCGTATTACCTTCAAAACGCCTGGTTTCGATTACTGAAAAATAAAACCATGGCTTTGATGGATGCAAACGGGGCCCTGCGCGTGAACTATGGGGTGTACGAGGACTGTGGTTTTTTCAACGACGACCTGCTAAGAGTTAAAAAGAAAAAAAAGTATGGCTTTGTGGATCGTAAATTGCAGGTGGCCATACCTTATCAATACACCTGGGCAGAGGATTTTGCAGATAGCATAGCCCTCGTTAAAAAAGGAGACGCGTATGAAGCCATTGATGTGCTGGGTCGAACTATTTTCAAAAGTGATTCAAAAATGGAAAGGCTGCTAAACCGTTTTTTTATAGTGGAAACGCAACAAGGTAAACTTTTGATGGATAAAAAAGGCCGGGTTTTGCTTGAACAAATTGAGCAGTATCAGGTACTGGAGCCCCCCTACGTGTTGTTTAGCCTAAAAAATGGGGAAATTAAATTGCTGAAACTTTAAACATTTGTACATTTAAACTCTAAAATTCAACTATGACTAAAGTCCATAACTTCTCCGCCGGCCCCGGCATTTTACCCGCTGAGGTGCTCAAACAAGCTTCTGAAGCCTGCATCAATTTTGATAATTTAAACTTATCCTTGCTTGAAATTTCACACCGCAGCAAAAATTACGAAAAGGTGATGGATGAGGCCCGCTCAATTGTGAAAGAGTTGTTTGAGGTTGGGGATGATTACGAAGTGTTGTATCTGGGTGGAGGAGCCAGTTTGCAATTTGCCATGGTGCCATATAATTTGCTTCGTGAAAACGGCACTGCAGCTTATGTTAACACAGGGGTTTGGGCAACAAAGGCTATTAAGGAAGCCAAATTGATTGGTACGACTTCGGTCATCGCTTCCTCTGAGGATAAAAAATTCACCTACATACCCAAAGGATACGAAATACCTAAAGACGCCGATTACCTGCACATTACCAGCAACAATACCATTTACGGAACACAAATGCAGGCCTTTCCAAAATCGCCCATTCCATTGGTGTGCGACATGAGTTCGGATATTTTCAGTCGTAAAGTAAACGCTAAAGATTTTGCCCTTATTTACGCAGGCGCGCAGAAAAACATGGGTCCTGCCGGAAGTACCATGGTAATGGTGAAAAAAGATGCGCTGGGAAAAACAGGACGCAAAATGTTGTCAATGCTCGATTACCAGGTGCACATCAAAGGAGGCAGTATGTATAATACACCTCCGGTATTTCCGATTTACGTGACGCTGCTTACGCTGCAATGGTTAAAAAAGAACGGTGGTATTGCCTGGATAGAGAAAGTCAACCAACAAAAGGCCGATGCGCTTTATAACGAAATTGACAGAAACTCTTTGTTTTATGGAACTACAGCTAAAGAGGACAGAAGCAAAATGAACGTGTGTTTCCTTACCAATAAACCGGAATTGGAAACTGAATTTGACAAACTGTGGAAAGAGGCTAACATTTCCGGTATCCGTGGCCACCGTGATGTGGGCGGTTACCGTGCTTCCCTGTACAATGCTTTGCCTCTTGAAAGTGTAAAGGCTTTGGTAGAAGTAATGCAGGCCTTCGAGAAAAAGTTTGCCTAAGCATAAAAAGAACAGAGTGAAAGGAGCCGGTGATTGAACCGGCTTTTTTATTGAGTGGAGGAGCAAGCCGGGCTGTAATAGTTTCTTTATTTTTGAAAAATGAAATTGTTTTTGTCAAGCCTCTTGTTCATTGTATGCTCAATGACTACTCATGCCCAGTTTAAAAAGCGCAGCGCTTTATTTATTGGCAACAGCTACACCTACTTTAATAATTTGCCGCAATTGGTGCAGCAACTGGCCCTGGCAAATGGCGATTCTTTGGATGTGGATAGTTATGCCCCAGGAGGATACACTTTTAACAACCATTACAATGATGCCAATTGTTTGGCAAAAATTTATTCAAAGGATTGGGATTTTGTTATTCTTCAGGCTCAAAGCCAGGAGCCTTCTTTTTCACCGGCCCAGGTAAATGCGCAAACCCTGCCATACGCCCTGAAATTAGACAGCGTGATCAAAGACAATCATGCCTGCAGCAAAACCGTTTTTTTTGAAACCTGGGGACGAAAATTTGGCGATGCCTCCAATTGCGCGGCTTATCCTCCTGTTTGTACCTATACCGGCATGCAAAACCGTTTAAAACAATCCTACACTTTGTTTGCCAACCTCACATCCGGCCTGGTGGCCCCGGCAGGAGAAGCGTTCCGGGAATCCATCCTTCAGCAACCGGGTCTGGAATTGTATCAGCCCGATCAATCGCATCCATCTGTGGAAGGCTCGTATTTAAGCGCCGCTGTATTTTACGAAACCCTTTTTCAAAAAACGGTCATCAGTAACACCTTTATCAGCTCTATTCCCTCTGCAACAGCCAATCTGCTTCAAAACATTGCGCATCAGGTGGTTCGCGACAGTTTGCAGGTTTGGAACCTTGGGGTGCATTTGCCCTGGGCCGATTATACTTATACCGTTACGGGCACATCCGCATTTCAATTTCAATCCTATTCTCCCAGCCTGAACAGCCTCTGGTATTTTGGCGATGGCAGTTTTGGCTCAGGTGCCAGCCCTACACATACTTACGCGGCATCGGGTCAATACACGGTCAGTCATGTGGTGCATGATAACTGTGTTAAAGATTCGGTTGCAAAAGTAGTTGTGGTGACTTTGCCTCTTGGGATAAAGGATATGAATGCAAAGACCCTTTGGACTGTTTTTCCGAATCCTTCCGCTGATGGCGTTTACATCAATAGTAATGAGTTGCTGCACGCGAAAGTGTTTACGCTAAGCGGTGAATTAGTGCTTGACCAATTCGTACGTGGCAGTATTCCACTGTCAGTATTGGAACAAGGCATTTACCTGCTTGAACTTGAAAACGGCAACGCGAAGTTGCATCATCGCCTCATTGTAAACAGGCAATAAGCCGAAAGCTGTAAATTAGCGCTTCTAAAAAGAACATGGTTTTCCTGAGAGTGTTTTTGGTTTTGCTTTTTCTATTGCCCTTTACCGGAGTGAGGGCTCAGGAAGTATTGAATAAAACCCTCTTAAAGGCCGATAAGCGCTACATTAAAAAGGAGTACAACCTTGCCGTTTTGGATTATGTAAAGTACCTGGAAGAATTTCCCAAAGATTATTACGCCTCGCGACAAGCGGCCCGTTGTTACGACAGGCTGAACGACCCTTATAACGCCATCGACCACTGGCCCGTTGTGGCAGAGAACAGTGAAGTAACCGAAGCGGACTATCTGGACTACGCCAAATGTTTACTGGCCAACAACCGGGTACCGGAGGCCAAAAAGATATTTCTGCATCTGAGCAAAAGCAAAAACCCTGCTGTTGCTGCCTGGGGTAAAACCTACCTGCAACCGTCCTTTGCACTATCCGACACCAGTTCGCTGAAAGTTCTGGAATTGCTGAATGTTAATACCAGTTTATCCGAAGCCTGTCCGGTGCTGTTCAGAGACAAACTTTTTTTTGTTTGCACTACCCGGACGGGTGGATTGATTTATTCAGCTCAGGATAAGCAGATCAGCGAATCCATAAAAGTTTTTATTCCAAAGGACAGTTTGAATTTTTTGCCTTCCCTTTTGTTTGAAAAGTTGCAGCAGCTCGATGTTCGGGGGCAAATCAGTTTTTCGAAAGATGGTAAGTGGATGTATTTCAGCAAGGCGCTTTCCAATAAAGAATTGGGCGTAAAAAGCAAAATCCCTTTTTTTAAACATCAGATTTTTGCGTTAAACCTAAGCACCCTCAACCTGCCTTTTCCCGAAATCATAGCATTTGAACACAACTTACCGGAATACAATTCCATGCATCCCAGCATCAGTGAAGATGGACAACGTTTGTATTTTTCAAGCGACCGAAAAGGTTCAGCAGGAGGAATGGACCTTTTTGTTTGTACACGAAATACTACTTCATGGTCAGCGCCCGTAAACTTAGGACCGAACGTTAACACCAATGGTAACGAGGTTTTTCCCTATATTTTTGCCGACACGGTTTTGTATTTTTCAAGCGACCAAAGGCCTGGTTTTGGAGGTCTGGATGTGTTTACCGCAGAATGTTCAAAGCAAGGGAGCGCGTTTTCAGAACCGGCTAAAAATTGCGGGGAGCCCTTCAACAGTCGTTTTGATGATTTTGGGGTATTTGTTTTGGCAGGAGGGAACAGAGGTTACCTGAGCAGCAAACGAAAAAATAATACAGATGAGGACTTGTATTATTTTATTTGGCACAGATGAACCGGAGGAACTCGTTTTGATTTGATAAAATTCAGAGTAGGAGGAATAAAAAAATAAGAAAGACCCAAAATACAATTCCTGCAATGCTCAAACCCAGGCCAACTTTTCCGATGTTTTCATTGCTGTACCTACCTGGACTTTTTTTAAATTCATCCAGTGCAAGCGCTCCGAAAATAATACCAATAACGCTCCCAATCAGTACTAAAGGATAAATGCCAAGTATACCAAATGAAAGAGCAAGGGCAGCATTGGTACTTTTCTCAATGCCTTTTGGAGCTGCAGCGTCATTTGTTCTGTTTTTTGCCTGGGGTGGTGTTGATTCCTTGAACAATTCCCGCGTTCCATTCGAAAACCGTATAGATGACACTCTGAATTTTTCTACCAGATAGTCAGGTCCCTCCTGAAAATCACAAATTTTATAACGTATGTCCTTGGTACCAATTTCTTTTATTTTCACTTCTAACACCGAGCCATCTTTCAAAAAAAGGCTGTCACACCTCTCGGCATCTGATGGTTTGGTTTTTGGCAGGGCTTTTGTATCCGCAGATGCCCAGGGTTTTGCTGCCTCATCGTCAGTAAAAGCAGGTAGAATTGTTTGAATCCTGCTGTTTTCGTTAGAGGCCTTTTTTTCTTTTTGACCTTGCTCCTTGGTGTATTTTGTAACCGGGCTCCTGGAAGAGGTTTTTTTTACATAGTACCCGTTTCGGTAGAGTCTTTTTTCTACCGTGCAGCAGCTCAGCACGCTTATGAGAACCAGGGAAATGAGGATTTGTAAGTGGATAGGCTTCATGCTCAAAATAACCTTTGGTACCAGTTAAACGGAAAATTAGTGTTTTATTGTTTTGTTTGTATCATGTGTTTTAAGGATTCCATTAAAAATTCAGACACAGGTTTATACCGGCATATACATAAGGGGCGCCTGGATAGGGTATGGTAGTAACAGGGGTTTCGGTAAAGGGAAGGTACATGTTGTTTTGAAATTTGTCGTAACGATAACCAAGGGAGAAAAACATATTGCAGCTGAACCTCTTGCCGGCACCCATATAATACCCTGTGGTGATTGCTCCAATAAAGCGGTTAAATACAGCTTTCTGAACGTACTGGTAAAGGTAACCATCGTAATGCAAAATAGTATAGGTGCAGCGGCAATTGTATTCCTGCAATTGAAATAAAGGACCTATGTAAAAGTAATTGCTTTTGTTTTTTTCATTGAGGTAAATGCCAATTCCCAGATCGTAGATTTTTTTATCAAGTTGAATTTCATTCGGAGTTTCACGTGTAAGCAGAGGATAGTCGGTGAACATAAAAGCTACCGGCACAACGAGTGAAAATCCCTGTTTAGGAAATGTTCTCTGGTATTGAAAAGCCAGATTACCATTCATAACCGGGAGCAGATTCAGGGAAATGGAGTTTTTGAAGATGACCACAGGTTCTTCCTCAGGAGCACTTACTTCACCAGCGTATATATAAGCCTGAAAGTGCTCTTGTTTTCCATTCGAGAAAACAATCTTTTCCAGTTCCTGAATCAGGAGGGTATATTCCGTTTTGCTGTGATCGTTCGGCAGGGTATAAAAAACCATTTCGGAATTGATAAGGTGTACCTGTACCACTAGTTTTGATTTCGTTTTAAGATACAGGGTGTCCTGAGCCTTCACTGAAATGACCGAAACCAGAAAGAGCAAATTTATGAGTTTAAGTTTCGCCATGCTTAAAATACAAATCCTAAACAGTAATAGGCATTAAAAAAGGGATAAAAAGGCTTATCAAAATTAGGCACTTCTTCCCCGGATTTTGGATCCGTAATTCGGTTGGGGATGGCATCGTAGCGCATGCCGAGCATGGCCATTAAAGTTATTCTGAATCGGGAATGAAAGGGAATACTGAAACCGGAGTTGATGGTAGCGGTATAACGGTATAACATGGTTTGATCGTAAACTGTATATCTACTTGGCTCATATACTCCGCTTGGATAGCTCCAGCTCTCTGAACATTTGTACTGCATGGCTCTGAAACATAAGCCTACGAAGGGCTGATTTTTGAGGTGCTCATTAAAGTAACCGTTGAATCCCAAACCCAAATCTAACAGCTTTTTTACAGGATCGGCCACGTAATCGCCACTTCCGGCTTCTGAGTGTTTTTTTACGCTTTCAACAAGCGGATCACCAAAACCAAAACCAAAGGGGATAATAAGGCTTAGGTTTTTCTCCATACGTCCGCTTTCGAGAACAAATCCAAACTCTGAACTTAAGGCGCTAAGTATGTTAAAAGACAAACACGCTTGCCTGAAAAACCCGGTTTTTCCCTGCGGGTGCAGGCTGTCCCTGTTTTGAAGGTTGAGTCCTTCAGAATAAGTGTTGTATGAACCGGAAAGAGGAAATGGACTAATGGCAAAGCCTATCCGAAATAGGCTTAAAAAGAATAACAAAAGAATACAAGGAAGTACCCTCATAGTTTGATAAATTTACAACAAATTACACGGCCTTTACTGCCACTTGTAAATCGAAACCGCTTATTTGCTCAACACATGAAAAAATTCCTCTCTTATTTTCTGCAAGGCCTTTTGTTTTTTGTGCCATTGGTCATCACCTTAATCATTTTTCTGAAACTCTACGATTACTTCGCCGGTTTGTTTTCGGCGTTTGGATTCAGCAGCAATACCATTTTAAACACGGTACTGGGCTTGGCCGGCACCATTGTGTTTGTGACCTTACTCGGACTTCTGGCCTCCTCGTATCTCTTCAATAAACTTTTCTCATTGCTTGAAGAACGATTGGAACAGATACCACTTATTAAACACATTTACTCGCCTATAAAAGATTTTACCTCGGCTTTTGTGGGCAGCAAAAAACGCTTTAATAAACCGGTTTTGGTTACTACCAGTCCCAATGCCAACATTCAGGAAATGGGTTTTATTACTCAGGAAGACCTTAAAGATTTTGGCATACAGGATAAAGTGGCGGTGTATTTGCCTTATTCCTATTCCTTAATGGGGCGTTTAATTATTGTGCCCACCGAACAGGTGAAACCTTTGCAGAAATCAGCTTCCGAGGTGATGAAGTTCATCGTTAGCGGAGGCGTTTCAGATGCCGATTAAACCGTTGGTGTATTTTTTCCATGGCTTGCAGTAGTTTGTCTATTTTTGTTCAGATTTGATTTTCACGTATGTCGTCCATCTTACAGGTAAAAGGAGTTACTAAACGTTACAGTAATCATCTGGCTTTGAATAATGTGTCCATCGACGTAGCCGGGCGCTCCGTGTTTGGATTGCTTGGACCCAATGGAGCCGGAAAAACCTCTCTGATTCGTATCATCAATCAAATTACCGGTCCCGATAGGGGGGAAGTGTTGTTTATGGGCGAAAAGTTGCAGGAAAAACACATAGGGCGCATAGGTTATTTGCCCGAAGAAAGAGGCTTGTATAAAAAAATGACGGTGGCTGAACAGGTGCTGTACCTGGCCCGATTAAAAGGCCTGAGCAGGGTGGAAGCCAAAAAACGCATGGCCATTTGGTTCGAAAAGTTTGAAATGCAGGGCTGGATGAAAAAAAAGGTGGAAGAACTCAGCAAAGGCATGCAGCAAAAAGTGCAGTTTATTGTCACCGTTATTCATGAACCGGATTTGCTGATTTTGGATGAGCCCTTCAGTGGTTTCGATCCCATCAATGCCCAAATGATACGGAACGAAATTCTCGAACTCAGAAACAAAGGCGCTACTGTTATTTTTTCAACGCACAACATGGGTAGCGTGGAAGAAATGTGCGATCACATTGCTTTATTAAACAAGTCCGAAAAAATTCTGGATGGACCGGTGAAACAGATTCGCAAAACCTATCGCTCGAATACCTACCGAATCAGTTTCAGGGGCAGCGCCATGGGTTTTACACATGCTTTGTGGACGGGAGCCGAGCTCATCGAAAAACACCAGGAAGAGGACGTGTATACCTTCACCCTCAAACTCATGAACAATTTTAAACCCAATCATTTGCTGGAAGTGGTGTTACCCACCAGCGAAATTCTTTCTTTCAATGAAATTATCCCCAGCATGAACGATATTTTTATCATGAAGGTAAACGAAGAGAATGGTGTTTTGGGCACCAAAAGCAATTACACCGAATAATCTGCCACAGTAAAAACATGAATAAGATACTATTGATCATAGGCCGTGAAATTAAAGCCAAACTGTACAACCGTACCTTTATTATCATGACCCTTCTGGCCCCCCTTCTGATAACGGGGTTTATGGCTTTTTTGATCACCATTTCCCAATCCGAAAAAAAGGACCAAAGGGTGTTGGTGATTGACGAATCAAAATTGTTTAAAGGCACACTTGCCGGCAACGATTACATCAGTTTAAGTTTTAGTGATGAGCCATTGGATGCCGCTGTATCTACTTTCAGTGACAGGGAATTTACTTGCGTGTTGTGGATAGCGCCTAATATTGTGGAAGGTGGGGCAGGGGCCAGTACTTTGTTTTACCGCAAATCGCCGGGCTACGCTTTCCAAACCTACATCAAGAGCCAGATGGAGAAAATCATTTACGAGTACAACCTGAATGCCAATCACATTGACCCCAATGTGATTCACAATTCCAAAATGAGGGTACAACTCATGATGGAAAAAGTAAATGAAAAAGGCGGAACGGAAGAGCAAAGTAATTTTGGGCTCTTTGGGTTTATCACCGGCGCTCTGATGTTTATGTTTATCCTGCTGTACGGCATGATGGTGTTCAGAAGCGTGATGGAGGAAAAAACCAATCGTATTGTGGAAGTTATCGTTTCATCAGTAAAACCCTTTCAGTTGATGCTTGGGAAAATAATTGGTGTAGCGGTTTTGGGGGTCATTCAATTTTTAATGATGGGTTTAATTACTCTTGTGCTCACTACACTTTTATCGACCCTGTTCCTGAAAGAAGTGAAAACCCAGCTCAGGGCTTTTGAAGCCCAGCAGGAAATGGTAAAAAAACACGGCACCAACATTAATCTGCAATCACTCGAAAAATTCGACGATAAACTCAAAGTGTTTGAAGTGCTGCAGAAAATTGAAAAGATTGATTTTGCCGAAGTGTTTATTTGTTTTGTATTGTATTTTATCGGAGGTTATTTGTTTTACAGTTCCATCATGGCTGCCATAGGTTCTGCCGTAGATTCCGAATCTGATTCCCAGCAATTCATCACCCCGGTGATGATTCCGCTGATGCTGGGCTATTTTATCTCAACCAAAACCATACTCGACCCCGATTCGGGTTTGGTGTTCTGGGGTTCCATGATTCCTTTCACTTCTCCCATTGTGATGATGTCGCGCATTACTTCCGGCGTGCCTTTATGGGAAATTGTATTGTCCTTGTCTCTGCTTTTTGCAGCATTTGTGCTTACCACCTGGCTGGCCGGTAAAATCTATCGAACCGGTATTCTCATGTATGGCAAAAAAACCTCCTGGAAAGAAATAGGGAAGTGGTTGTTTTACAAATAGGGAGTTTCCTTATCTAGACCTTAATTAACGCTTGTCCTTTAAGGATTCAGAATTTCGGACAGGTAATGAGGAGTCGCTTTTTGTTTCTGGGCTTTTTCAGCTTACAAAATTGATAGGAAAGGCTGATTTCGTGCGCCCCTTTACTTACCGCATTGGAAAGTTTGGAAAGGGTGAGATCATAGGAGTAGCCCATTTTAAAGCGTTCGATGTTGAAGCCCATTAAAAAAATCAAGGCATCGTTGTTGGCATAATCCGGTGTGGGTTTAGCGATTGGAATACCCCTGTACCAAATGCCGAGATTCAGGATGTTTTTTGAATAATACACTCCCAAATCCAATTGGTTGTATTTATTCTGGTGTTTAAAATTAAAGGCGGCAGTAATAAAATTGCTCTTGGGTATAAATTTGTTCGAAGAGCCATTGCCTTTCAGATCAAAACGGTACCCCCCGTGAAATTTAAATTCCATGGGCAAAGTACTTTCGCTGAAAAGTAACGATTGGTCGGGTTTATTCAGGTGGGCAACGGAAAATCCACCCCAGGCTTCAGAGGAATACACCAGCAAACCGGCGCCCACATCGAAATAGTTCACACCTTCCTTGTCAATGCCCTCAATGGTTGCCGAGCCATCGCCCCTTGTGATTTGGTCGGCGAAAGTGAAATAATCGTAATCGACCTTGCGTTGCACAAAGCCGGCATTGATGCCACCCCTGGCCATGATAAATTTATTGATCTTGGTTTCGTATGCGTACAAAGCATTGAAGGCTGTGGTGTTTAAATTTCCTAAGCCGGCCTTATCACTAAAAAATTGAAATCCAAATCCGCTTTTGTAAGATGGAACATAGTGGTCGAAAGCCACCTGATAAGTGGTGAAAGCGCCCGGTATACCCGCCCACTGTTTTCGGTAATTCATGGCCACGCGCCCGCAGGCATTGGCACCGGTAAACGCTGGGTTAAGGTAAGTGGGGGCTACATAAAATTGTGAGAACTGGTAATGCTGAGCCATCACCGGTAAACACATAGCAAGCATGAAACCAAATAAAAGTTTATGTTTTGCAATGTTCATGTTGTAGTAGCTGCGCTTTTACCTTAATAATGTTACTGTTCCTGCTTTCGCGTATGTTCTTCCATCAAAAAACGAAATGTTGGCTTTCCACACGTAGACGTCCTGCTGACAAATTTTACCATTGAAATACCCGTCCCAGCCCACCTTAATATCGGTTGACCTGAAAATTTGTTCTCCCCAGCGGTTAAAAATCAAGAGTTCGTATTCGGTAACGCCCCCGGTAAACGGAAAAAACACATCATTGGTTAAGTCGTTTTCGTTGTACGAACCTCCGTTTGAGCCATAAGGGTTAGGGGTGAAGGCGTTTGGAAAAATAACATCTGAAATCACCAGGACTGTTGCAAACGCAGTATCGCTGCATTTGTATTCGTTCTCAGCAATAAGGGTAATGGGATAATTTCCAACCTCCGCGTAAGTTACCAAGGGATTACTGTTGTTGGAGCCGCTTCCATTCCCAAAGGTCCAGGTAAAGGTACCTGCACTGGTGCTTTGATTATTTAGCTGCACCGTATTTGTAGGTAAAATTAAAGTGGAACTCGATACCGTGAAAATGGCTTCAGGACTGGGCCTAAACGTTACTTTGGTGAAGGCCGATACGTTACCGCAAGCCCCGTTGTTCACTGAGTTTAACGTTAATAGCACCTGTCCGGCCGTTAAATCATTCGCGCTGGGCACATAATACGCGGGGTAACTGGTATTATTGGGATTAAATTTACCGCTGCCTGTGGTGGTCCAAACATAAGAATTTCCCCCATTCTGCACACTTGGATTTAAATAGTAAGGAGCGCCTTTGAAACAATACGAACTGTCGTTCGCCACAAACAGTACCGGTTTCTGCCGGATTTTAAGAAGGAGTGTGTCTGAAATAGAAGGGCAAACCACATTATTGGTGGAAATTAAAATAAAAAGTACACTTCCGTTTTGAATATCTCCTGAACTGGGTTGATATAAACCCGGATTTTGTGGATTTAGTGTTCCGCTGCCGCTTCCCGACCACAAGCCGCTGGTGCTTTCTCCCGCGATGATTCCATTCAAATTCACCGATACCTGATCGGAACAGATTTCAAAATCCGGTCCGGCATTTACCGTGCTCTGTTTTAGGACTGTTATCATAACGGTATCGGCCGTGACGGGACATACACTGTTGCCGGTAGAGGTGAGTGAAAAAATAATGTTGCCGAAAATGGCGTCAAAGGGACTAAGCGAGTAAGTGGCCTGTAGTGAATTGGAATTGGCAAGCACCCCGTTGCCACTGCTGAACCATTTTATCTGGCCCGGAGCCTGGTTGCTGCCTGAGAGGGCCAGTGTTTGCGCGTTTGAGCAGAGTTTTTGGTTGGGCCCGGCGTTCAAGGTGGCCTGTGGAATAATGGTAAGACTCAGCACTTTTTGGGCCTGAGCACACACTCCATTGTTGGTGGAGTATAAAGTGAAAGTTAGCAAACTGAGGGCCTGATCTGGGGGGCTAAAACTATAAATACAGGAATTGATTTGCGAAGGATTGATATAGCCTCCCGTGCCGCTACCGGTCCACATGCCGGTATTGGTATTGCCTGTGATGTTACCGCTGAGTAAAATGCTGGGGGTAATTGAACAAATGGGATTGAGGTTATTGGCAGTTACAGTAGCCTGTTTTTGAATTGTTACCACCAAACTATCCCTTACCGGCAAACAATTGCTGTTAAAAGTGGAGTGGAGCACCAGAGTAACGGTTCCGGCGCTGATGTCGTTGCTGCCCGGTACATATGCTGCACTGAGAGAATACTGATTAATAAAAAACCCATTGCCGCTGCTCGACCAGGAGCCGGTGTTGATGGCTGCTCCTGTGATTGATCCTGTTAAAATAACTGTGGAGGTGCTGCAGATGGTGTAATTGGGGCCTGCATTAACTGTAGGTTTGGGTGTTACAAATAACTTTACCGTATCACTAACCGAAGGACAGGCACCATTGTTAACTGAACTCAACACTATGCTAACTGTACCTGAGTTTAAATCGGTGATACTTGGCGTATAATTCGTTATCAAGGAAGTGCTGTTTGAAAAAGCGCCACTTCCCAGGGTCGACCACAAAGGTGTAGCGCTAAACCCGCTTATGGCGCCGGTAAAACTCACCAGAGCATTGTTGTAGCACACCGTTTTATCAGGACCCGCAATTACCGTGGCCTGATTATGAAAAAACACATTGAGGTTGGAGTTGCCCGGAGGACAGCCTGAATTGCCGGTGGTGCTAAGGTGCAGTTGAACCGAGCCTGTGCTTATTTCGGCAGGCGTGGGAATGTAAGTTGCATTTAAGGCAGTAGTGGTAGGCGTAAAACTGCCATTACCCCCTGACCAGATTCCTCCGGTGGCAATATTCACAGTGCCATTTAAAGCCACATTGGGACTTAGTTTACATAAGGTTTGCGTGGGGCCGGGATTGGCTGTAATGGGCAAGGTAAATGAATTTACAATGGCCGTGGCGGTGGTTGGCGGGCACCCGGTGTTGTCAAAAACCCTGACCGTATAGGTGCCCGGTCCTACGACAACTGCTGAACTGGTGCTAACGTTGGGACTCCAGCTGTAGGTATAGGGACCAATACCACCTGTAACAGTTGCGTTCAAAGGAGCTGTTGCGCTTCCGAAGCAAATCGTGCTCAGCGTTGGATTAATACCCGCCACCAGATCATTGTAGAAATATACCCTTACCGTATCGCGGTAAAAGCTTGCCTGGCAAGGTGATTGACCAAATCCGCTTACCTCGTAATCAACGTAGGCCGGAGGTGTTCCGGTGGGAGTAACCATTACACTCGAACAGCCTGAAGTGCAACTCAGATAAGAATTGTGAAGTGTACTGTTCGGAACCGAAACCCAGTTGATGGTGGGTACCGAAAAACCTGAAACAGCCAGAGACTGCGTACAACCACTTCGAATAAGAATAGAGTCAGGCACTACAGGTGCGGGTACCGAAACAATTTCATAAACGTTGTTGTTGTTACCCGGTTTGCAAAACGTGAGAAAGTGAGGCCCGGCTCCGTTTAAACAAATGGGAGTGCCCACCTGCTGTGGAGGGCCACATCCTATTTGATAAAATAAGGCTCCCGGAGGCACTGCGCCTGAGGTAATGTTGAAGTTGATACCCATGGCTCCCGGATCGAGAAGTATAGTGATTTTAATGCACTTATCAGGAGCTGTAGCGCCGCAACAGGTATCCGCCCTCACAACTGAGGGGCTGATCCAGGTGCCGCTTGGGCTGCCAACCAGATTGGCTGTAAAACTGGGCGTTAAAGAACCGCAATTCACCGATTGTGCTCTGGAAGTGAAGGAAATAAAAAAAGTCAGCACAAGCAGCAGGGAATGGAAACGGTAATCAAATGTAAATCTGCTCATACTCAATCTATAACCGATCAATTTTACGATTCATTCCGTTTTAGGTTCTGATAAAGATAAAACTAAAGAATTAATAGTGCAGTCAATTGTTGCCTAAAAATAGACATTTTCAAAAGAATTTCGGCTGCCTGCGACCTGTTAAATCCTTAAAGGCTGCATGCCGGTTTACAACACAAAAGATTGGAACCCTGCTTGAAAGGTCCTGTTTTACTGATGTTTCAGAAGGTGTTTGAATTTTCAACCGAAACAGGACCTAAAATGGACCGCAAAAATTAAAACCATCCTGAAGATCTTAAGGCAAATCCCCGGATTGGATTGGCATAAAAGATACAATATGGAACCTGCATGGTTTTCGGCGAAGAAAAACAGGCTTTGGTTCAGTAGAAAATGGTTCCGGACAACGGTAAAAAGCCCTTGGTCGAATACTTGATTTTTTCAGGAAAAAAGCTGTTAAATAGGGCTGGTGCAGCACAAACTTTCTTTTGGTTCTCTGCTGTTAATGTGTTGTTTTAAGAGCCCCTGCAATTAAAACCGTTCTGTACACAGCGTATTTATCTGTATTATTGACCCGTATTTATTTCGAACGTTTCGGGTGCAAACACATAAAATAGGTTTAAGCACTGCCATCTCAGTAGTGATAGCCAACATGATTGGTACGGGTGTATTCACCAGTCTTGGTTTTCAGGTGTTAGGGCTGCAATCCGGTTTTTCCATATTGTTGTTGTGGTTACTGGGTGGACTATTGGCGATTTGCGGCGCTTTTTGTTATGCCGAAATTGGTTCCGCCTTTCCTGAAAACGGGGGAGAATACAATTACCTCAGTAAACTTTATCATCCGGCCGTAGGCTTCATGAGTGGCTGGGTAAGTGTTACCGTGGGATTCGCAGCGCCCATTGCGGCGGCTTCAGTGGCCATGTCGGATTATTTTTGCAAAGCCTATGTTTTTGAACATCCCCTCGCGCTCAGTGCCGTGGTCATTCTGGTGATTACTGTTTTTCATGCCATTAACATGAAAGCCGGCAGTAGTTTTCAAAGAGTGTTTACCTATGTGAAGTTGATCTGTATAGTGGTGTTTGTATTCAGCGCCCTTTTTTATCAACCGGAACATGAACTGGTGTTTTTTTCTCCGGGCACACTCCATCAGGAAGTGTTTTCTCCGGCCTTTGCCGTGTCATTGATTTTTGTGACTTACGCTTACAGTGGATGGAACGCTGCTGCATATATCGCGGGTGAGATCAAAAACAGCAACAAAAATTTGCCCAGGGCTCTGATCTACGGCACATTAACGGTTGCTGTATTGTACACCCTGTTGAATTTTGTATTTCTGTACACCGTGCCTTTGAATGAATTAAAAGGGGTAGTGGAAGTAGGTTATTTAAGTGCTTCTAAACTTTTTGGCGCAGCCCTTGGCGCTAAAGTGAGTTTGCTCATTGCCGTTTTACTTGTGTCTACCGTAAGCGCTATGGTGCTTGCCGGACCGCGTGTTATGCAAAGCATGGGTCAACACATCAAAGGCCTGCAGTTTTTAGCCATCACCAATGCCAGGGGCGTGCCTTACGTGGCCGTATTATTACAATCGTTTATCGCTCTGGGTATGGTGTTCACATCCTCGTTTGAATCCCTGATTACCTACGTGAGCTTTACCTTGAACCTGTTTACTTTATTAACCGTATTAGGGATTTTTATTCTGAGAAAAAAACACAAGCCCATTCCCGGCGCCTATCGAAGCCCTTTGTTTCCCTTACCGGCCTTGATTTTTTCTACCGTCATGCTTTGGGTGTTGGTTCACATCCTCATCAGCCACCCATTGGAATCTTTGCTGGGATTGGGCACCGTGCTGATGGGACTGGTGTTTTATTTTCTACTTAAAAAAAGCAGAACTCCTGCTGAGGTGAATCAGTAAACTTTTGCTACTAAATAAACTTACACTTCCTGCTGGCGAACGCGCACATGCGCAATAAAATCAAACCGTGCTTGAAGCGGGAAATATTGGTGCTGCCATAGGTTCTTTCGCGGTAACGGATGGGCACTTCCACAATTTTGAGATTCAGTTTGTGTGCACCAAACAATAAATCGAAATCACCGAAGGGATCAAAATCCCCAAAGTAAGTCCGGTTTTTCGTGAGCTTAATGTAATCCGTTCTGAACATCACTTTAGTTCCGCAAAGCGTGTCCTTAAAACGTTGTTCAAGCAACCAGGTGAACGCCCAGCTGAAAAAATGATTGCCCAGGTAATTTAAAAAGCGCATGGCTTCTTTGTCCATAGGGTAAACCAGGCGCGTGCCATTGATAAAATCGCCTTTGCCTCCGGCGATGGCATTGTAAAATTTCGGCAGGTCTTCAGGCGGCACGGTGAGGTCCGCGTCCAAAATCATCAAAATATCACCGCTGGCGATTTTGTATCCTTCTCTTACTGCATCGGCCTTGCCTTTGCCTTTTTGTTGAGCAATTTTAATGTCGTGTGTGGCCGCGTATTTTTTCTGTATCTCCTGAATTTTTTCCCAGGTATCGTCGGTGCTGTTGCCTTCTACAAAAATAATTTCAATGTGTTTTCCGAATTTGGGTAAACGCAAAATCGCATTTTCAATGTTGCCGCTTTCGTTACGGGCCGGAATAACAACTGTGGTAGAGTATTTGTTTGCATAGTCCTCCGGCTTATCCTCCGACAAAGGTTTGGCAAAGCTGTAGATGTTGAAACTAAAAAAACGGAAAATTGGAAACTTGGCCAGGTACTTATTGAGCACCGAAGACAGGATGGGAACGTAAAATGGAAAAATGAGGCGTTTGTTGTTGCGGTACACATCAAAACCCGACACGTACAACAGGTTATTGATGTCGCGGGTGCTGAGCCAGTTTTGAGTTGGGGTTTTTTGTTTTAAACCCAGGGTTTCACTCAGTTTAATGAGGGGCTCCCAAATGGAATTGTAATACTGAACTATCACCTTGGTGTTGGGGTGACAGCATTTTTTGAGTTCTTCAAACACGTGTTGAATGTCATCTACAAAACCAATAAGGTTGGAAATGATTATGAGATCGTATTTGTGTTCGAGCTGAATGTTGTTGGCATCCATTTGAAGAAATTCAATGCCCTGATCGGCATGTTTTTCCCTGGCCCAGGCGATGTAATTTTCGCTGTAATCGATGCCTGTTTTTTTTGAGCCCTGAATTTTGGCCAGCAGGTCCCCGTTGCCACAACCCACTTCCAGTACAGAAGTGTCCTGATGAGAGAAATAGTTCAGGTAATCGCTGATTTCATCCCAGTAATAAGCACTGAGGACCCGTTGTTTGCGTTTAGCGGCAATGCCGTTAAAATAGTCTTGTTTAGAGGTTTCCAAAATGTAAGCTGCAAATGTATTGAATTGAGCCGATTTTAACTAAAAGCCATTCAAAAAGACCGATGTTGTGTAAGTATAAATATTCAATCACCTAAACCGGAGCCAACCTATCCCCCGAGATTTTTTTCTGTGGCAACACCATGGCCGTTTTTTCCTGTATGTGCTTATGAAGTAACTTGAGTATCTTTTTTTTCACGAAATGCCTGTGCACCGCCAAACCAAGACTTCGGTAAGGCACAGGAGAGGAAAATTTTCGGGAGTGTTTTTTTTCTTTTTCAGAAAGGTCAAGGGTGGAGAGGTAGGGAAGCAGTGTAGTGCCCTGATTGGCCCTTACAAAACGGAGCAAACTGTCGATAGAACCTGCCTGAAATTCAAAATTTAATTGATTGTGCACCAACTTTTTATTTAATTCACACAAATTCATGACCTGTGTTCGCATGCAATGTCCTTCTTCCATCAGGCACAGTTTGCTGCTGTTGATGTTTTGAAGGGAAACAGCGCCGGTTCCGGTTTTTCCTGCATCAAAAAAAACAAAGGGCTCATCGTATAAATGTACCTCAAGAATGTCCTTATCCATCAATGGGATAGAAAGTATGCCAATGTCCAGCTCACGCGCTTTTAGTTGTCTGATAATTTCTTCTGTGCTTTGTTCGTTCACCCGTATGTGCAAATCAGGAAACTTGTCGGCAAAGCTTTGTAAAAACAAGGGTAAAAGATAGGGCGCAACGGTTGGTATAACCGAAATGCTGAGATTTCCTTTTATCTCACCTTTCATTTCTCTGCTGATTTCCTTCAACTGCTCAAGGTCATTCACAATGCGTTTTAAATGCTCAACAATAATCAAGCCTTCTTGTGTTAACTCAACCGGTTTTCTTTTTCTATCGAAAACGCGTATACCTACCTCCTCTTCAAACCTCGAAATCATTGTACTAAGGGTCGATTGGGTCACAAAACACTTACTCGCCGCCAATTCGAAGTGTCGGTTCTCGGCCAAAGCAAGTATGTATTGAAATTGCTGTATGTTCATCTATAGTATCAATATTAGTATTGAAAATATCGTTATTATAAAACAAACTTAAGTATTAATTTTATGTTTATAGCCCTGAGTTAATCACCTAAACCCTTTTATCATGAAACGATTTGTATTCCTTCCTCTGATTCTGGTTTCCCTCTTTGGGCAAGCCCAAGAAGCCTCCAAAAACACCGCAAAGTGTCCGTTTATGGCCTCGGGCAGCGACAATACCTTCAGTCCGGGAGAGGCGATGGCTGTAGCAACAGCGAATGAAGTCATTTCGAACGCAGATGGTGCCAGGACCTTTGCCTGGTGGCCTAATCAACTCGACCTGAGTGTGCTTCGCCAAAATTCAGCCAAGTCGGACCCCATGGATAAAAACTTTGATTACGCCAAAGCCTTTCAGAGTTTGGATTTTCAGGCCTTAAAAAAAGACATCAAAGCTTTGATGACACAGTCGCAGGACTGGTGGCCGGCCGATTTCGGGCACTATGGCCCACTTTTTATTCGTATGGCCTGGCACAGCGCCGGTACTTACCGCACAGGTGATGGCCGAGGAGGAGCGGGTTCAGGGCAACAACGGTTTGCACCCTTAAACAGCTGGCCCGACAACGTGAACCTCGATAAGGCAAGGCGTTTGTTATGGCCCATTAAACAAAAATACGGCAGCAAAATTTCCTGGGCCGATTTGATGATACTCACCGGTAACGTGGCCCTCGAAGACATGGGTTTTAAAACCTTTGGTTTTGCCGGAGGCCGTGCCGATGTTTGGGAACCCGAGTCGAATGTGTATTGGGGTTCAGAAACCAAATGGCTGGAAGACAAACGTTATGCAGAGGGCAGAAAGCTCGAGAACCCTTTGGCGGCCGTGCAAATGGGATTGATTTATGTAAACCCCGAAGGACCGAATGGCAATCCTGATCCTGTGGCGGCTGCAAAAGACATACGCGAAACCTTTGGGCGCATGGGCATGAACGATGAAGAAACCGTGGCACTCATTGCAGGCGGACATACCTTTGGAAAAGCGCATGGCGCCGGCGATGCTTCGCTGGTAGGTCCTGAACCGGAAGCCGCAAGCATTGAAGAACAAGGTATGGGCTGGAGCAGCAAGTACGGCAGCGGCAAAGGCAAAGACGCCATCAGTTCAGGACTGGAAGTGACCTGGACATCCACTCCAACACAATGGGGTCATGGATTTTTTAAAATTCTTTATGGGTACGAATGGGAGTTAAGCAAAAGTCCGGCCGGAGCAAAACAATGGGTAGCTAAAAATGCCAGCCCTACTATTCCCGATGCTTTTGATGCCAATAAAAAACATCTGCCCACCATGCTCACCACCGATCTTTCTTTGCGCTACGATAGCATTTATGGAAAAATATCCAAACGCTTTTTGGATAATCCCGAGCAGTTCACCGATGCCTTTGCCCGTGCCTGGTTTAAACTCACGCACCGCGACATGGGTCCTCGCAGCCGCTATTTAGGTCCTGAAGTGCCCAAAGAAGAATTGCTCTGGCAAGACCCTATTCCGGCACTGAATCATCCTTTAATTGATGAGAAAGACATTGCCGCATTAAAAGTGAGCTTGCTGAATTCAGGTTTAAGCATCAGCGAAATGGTGTCAAGTGCCTGGGCTTCGGCTTCCACCTTCCGTGGTTCAGATAAAAGGGGAGGAGCCAATGGTGCGCGCATACAATTAGCGCCGCTACGGAACTGGGACGTGAATAATCCGGCGCAACTCGATAAAGTTTTAAAAACATTGGAAAAAATTCAAAGGGATTTTAACAGCAAATCAGGGGCTAAAAAAGTGTCGATGGCCGACCTGATTGTGCTCTCGGGATGCGCGGCAATTGAAAAAGCCGCAAAAAACGCAGGGTTTGATGTGAAAGTGCCTTTTACACCCGGCCGCATGGATGCTACCCAGGCACAAACCGATGTAAAATCTATGGCCGTGCTCGAGCCAATGGCCGATGGCTTCCGCAATTACTTAAAAACGCCTTACACCATCCCAACCGAAAAATTACTGGTAGACAAAGCGCAGTTGTTGGGCCTTACAGCGCCTGAAATGACAGCGCTGGTAGGAGGTATGCGGGTGCTGGATGCCAATTATAACGGCAACAAAAAGGGAGTGTTCACCAACAAAAAAGAGGTGTTGAGCAATGATTTTTTTGTGAACCTGCTCGATATGAACACCGTTTGGAAAGCCAGCTCCGATACCAAAGAAGATTTTGAAGGAAGGGACCGCAAAACGGGTGCCGTAAAATGGACCGCCACCCGGGTGGATTTGATTTTTGGTTCCAATTCTGAATTAAGAGCCCTGGCCGAGGTTTACGCCAGTGAAGATGCCAAAGAAAAATTTGTAAAGGATTTTGTGGCGGCCTGGAACAAGGTGATGAATTTGGATCGTTTTGAGCTCAGGTAATCCCTTATTAGTATTTTCAATCATTCAGAGAGGGCCTGGTTGTTAAGCACATCCGGGCCCTTTTAATTTTGAAAAGAGAGAGTTGCATTTAAAGGCTTATGCGGTTTGTATGGTAGTCTGATAAAAATAGACTAAAGGAAACGGATGTTACGTGTTACAGAGTGAACCGTATTCCGGTTGACCAATAAAATCCGGGTTGTAATTCCTCGGTGACGGTTCCGGTTGCAGTGCTGATCGTGGAGGGATTAACAGGAATAGCCCAGGTGGCAGAAGCGTAGAATTTAATTTTGTTTAATTTATAAATCACCTGAATGTCGGCTTCGTAATCCAACACCTGAAATTTTTGCGTTTCAATCGTTTGAGTACCGGTGCTGGGTGAGTTTTGGCCACCCTTTCCTTTGCCTGAGCCCGATTGACTGCTTCTGTTGGTGTAATACTCTGAATAGTAATTTTGTGTGCCGGCATTTAAATAAACAGCGGGAGTAATGCGTAATTTATTATTTAAGCCATAAAACGTGTGGTTGATTTCTGCGCCTAAAAACACATCCGTTTTTTCACTAAACCCAAAACTTCCATCAATGTTGAACATTATAAAATTAAAATCATATCCAGCATAGGCATACAGGTAAGTCGACATTTCGGATTGAATCGCAAAACTTTCTTCGCTAAAAACAAATTGAGTGAGCGATAACCCGGACTCAAAATTGTTTTTGTAGAAATCGTACCCGGCGCTTACTTTAAACATGTCAATTCGGGCTTGTTCCTTCAGGGTAAGGTAGGATAAAGAGGTGTTCACGAAGAATCCTGATTTATGAATGTAGGCAATACTAGGAGACAAATAAGGAGCAGGAAGGGAATCGGAGCGCCCCATAAATAAATAATCGCTGGTGTACCGAATGCCGATTCTGAATTCCGATTTCTCGCCGGAAGTAGAATCTTTAATAGTGTTTTTGAACGTTTGCGCAGACAAGGCAAGGCCAATTCCAAAAATGAAAAACGCAAAGTAAAAATGTTTCACGGTCTCCTTTGTATTCATTTCCCGGGTTAAAAAAAAACAAAGGCGACCGGTATTATACCTGGTCGCCTCTGGCTTATTCAATGGGCTTAATTTTTTCCACCACCATTTCCGCCTTTTCCTCCGCCATCACCGCCTTTGCCGCCTTTATCGCCGCCTTTTCCTTTATCTTTATCGCCACCTTTTTCTTTGGATTTTCCCTGGTTGCCTTGAGCTTTTTGTTGTTTCATTTGTTCCTGAGATTTGTACATGTTGCCATCCATGTCGATACATTCTCCGTTTTTCAATTGTTTTTGTTTTTTGTCTTTTGCCATGTAGGTCCCGTCAGGATTGACAGTGGTACCATTTTGCAATTGAACCTGTTCCTTTAATTCAATTTGTTCCTGGTTTCTGATTCTGTACATTTTACCGTCCTTCAACATAAGATGCTCCTGAAGTTGTTCCTGTTTTTGTTCTTGAACCTGATCTTTTTTTTGCTCTTGCACTTTGTCTTGAGCGTTAATAGAAACTACACTTAGTATTAAGGCAGTTGTAAGAAGCATTGATTTTTTCATGGTTATTGGGTTTAATGGTTAGTGTTTATATGTTTTATAATAAAGTTAGCACTGTATCAACGAATTGATGGTGATTGAATCACCTTATCCTCTATGATTTATATCACCTGCCTTTTTAATTTCTGTTTTTGAATAACAGTAATTAGAATCCAATTTATTTTGAGTCAGTTAAGGATCAATGATGATTTTTTGAGTTGCTTTTTCATACAGGGTTTCAAGTGTGATAAAATAAACCCCACCTTGGCCTAATCCTTTAACTTTTTTGTATAGCGTATTTTCACCTAAACTTGGTTTTTCTATACGTGTTTTTTCCAGAAGTTCTCCATTGGTATCAAAAATACTTAACTCAATAGGTTCTGTTTTGATAAGGTTAAACTTGATCAGGAATTCACCATGGTTTGGATTAGGCGAAACCTGCAAATGCAAAGTGCCTCTGCTTTGCGGATTGAGCTCATGAACGCCTACGGTACTGTTTTTAATAATGTACACTTTAAAAATCTGAGCACTGGCTATACTTGGTGTGCTTGTGTTGCTGAAAAATACGTTGGCTGCTGAGCTGCTTATGCCTCCATAAATGTATCCTACAAGAGTTGTGTCAGCTGTAAAGTCATCCAACTTAAAAACTTCATTGTTAAAATGTGGCACATTTTCCAAAGGTATAAACTCCGAACCGGCACCTAGCAACGAGGGCATTTCTATTGGTAATTTGTATTCCGACATGGTGCCGTTTGCATTACGCGTTACCCTGGCAATGGTTTTCACAAAGGGAACATTGTTGTCTTGAACCAGTACCCCTGAACTATCATAATATTGAGCTATGCCCCCAAAAAACAAGGTGTGCATTTCATTCGAATTTGTGCTGTAGAGCGGAATCCTGGCACAGTGATAGTGGTTGTAGTATTGCGCAAACGCATTGTTTACCGCATAACCCGTGCTGTCAATGTTTACACAATTTAAAAACGGTAAATCAACTGTGGATTGAAACACCCCGGAAAATGCGGTAATGCCTTCTTCTCCGGTAGGCAATATTTGCGACACCACATTGTAATCCCTCCGGTGCAAATTTACAGGATCGTAACTCGAAGGCAGATGCGAAACGGATAGGGTAATGCCGTTGTCGTTAATGTTGAATTTACGAATGGCGTTGGTGTAATGCTGAACGAATCCCGGACCATGTGTTGGCCCCATAGGATTGTACCGGCCTGTAAATTTCTGTCCTCCGGTAAGGTAATAAGTGTTGTTAATGGTGTTCAACACACCGCCGGTTACTGCAAACAGGGTGTCGGACAATTGCCGGCAATACGATGAAAAACCTGTGCCATTAACGATTGCATTAATAACATCGGGAACTTTGATAGCACTCAAATTGGGAAAAGTGATATGATCCTGAGACGTATTGCTGTAACCGTAACCGCCAATCAGATAAAGGTAATCTCCTTTTTGATAGAAGGCCATATTGGTTGAACTGAATTGTTCCTGCATGCCTGTGGGAAGAGAACTTAGCGGGGCCGACCATTTTTGCAGCGAAACCGGATCCACCACTATCAATTGTGTGTTGTGCCCGGCCAGGTCAAATGCAGCAAAGGGCTGGCGCCTGTGTAAGCCGTCTAATCGGCCTCCTACGATAAGCCATTTTCCGTTGTGTTGCCCCCAGGCAAAGGATTGAATGCCGCCTAAACCGCTAATAGTGGTGGTTTGCAAGGCAATCTGAAAGGGGGCTGTTTGTGAAAATACACTCCCAACTGTCAGAGTAAGTAAAAGCACTACCTTTTTTAGAGTTTGAATTGACCTCATGCTGTTTTAGATTGATGATATAAAGTTACTTACCTGAAAAGTATAACTGTGTAACAAAAGCGACACAGAGCTTCCTTGCAGTTGCAATAAGTCTTGGACAGTTTTAATGCTGTAAGTTGAAGTAAAAACAGGGATGATTTGGAAGGTCTTACACCTTCTCCACCACCACGGTGCAAAACAAACCTAGCTGTTTGGAAAATGGAGAGAGCAGCCATTCCTTGAATTTAACCAGGGAATACATAAAGTAGGGCAGCATGGCCGAGCGGGAAACCCCTCCGCTAATCACATACGAAAAAGGAGAATGGTACTTCACCGAAACAATACGCAGTTGAGGGTATTCTTTTTTAAAGAGGTCCAAATCGCGCTCAAAATAAATATAGGGCAAAGCCTGGTTGCTGTGCGAAAGCGGATTCCCGGCCTTAATTTCACGAGCTCCTTTTTCATCAAAGGGCTCGTGGTGAAAACGTTTGTAAATAAAACGACCCAGGGCCGAATTGGCCGGTTCTATCATCACCACTTTTCCACCCTTCACCAAAGTGCGTTGGGCTTCTTTTAAAAAATGATGCGGATGGGGGATATGATGAAACACGTTCAGCATACAAATGGCGCTTAATTCACCGTCTTTAAACGGCAATTCCTCAGCGCTGAACACCTGATCCACATTGGGCAAAGCCAATATATCGCTGGTAATCACGTTGGGATAAAGCTCTTTTAAAAACCCTCCGCCCGAACCAATTTCCAGTACCTTGCCTTTGCCCAGTTCGCCCATTTCGGCAAACATGCTTTTGTACCAATCCTCATACAAACGTTTTAAAAACTTTTTTTGAAGGATGATATCACGGTGAGCCAGGGTGGTTCTGGGATCATCGAGTTCGTATTCTATCTTGTATTTTTTAAACATGGCTTGGAGTGGCCAGGATATTAAAATAAGTTTCCTCGCCCAAATCGTTCATGGATTTTACCTTATCAGAAGTTAAGGCTTCGAGCCCTTTGTTTTTTAGTAAGTGAACTGTAAAGCCATGCTGTGTCAAAAAATCAAAATAAGCCAAAGCTGAACTGCCGGCTTTACGCAAACCGTAAGGCCAGAATTCGGAAATGATTTTCAAACCCGGATTCGTTTTCAGGGTGTTTTTCATGCCTTGCACAGCCTGCATTTCAAAGCCCTGTATGTCCATTTTAATCAGATGAACTTTTTGTTCTTTGTCTTTCAGATAATCGTCGATGCTCAGGGCTTCAATTTCTATAACATCTTCGTACTCCTCTGGCTCGTAGGTGCGGTGATCGACGTTTAAATTTTTTGAAGTGTAAATTTTTAATTTTTCTGTTTTTGGTCCCACCGCTTTATGGTTCAGTACCAGGTTGGAAACTCCTCTGCAACGGTTCTGCAAATGTTTAAAGTTGGTGCTGTCGGGTTCAAAACAATGCACCCTTCCTTTTTCTCCAACCAGTTGGGCAATCAGCTCCGCGTAATACCCTATGTTGGCGCCAATGTCCAGCACCACATCGCCGGGCTTGAGGTGTTGTTTTAACAATTCAATTTCAAAGTGGTCCTGCCGGTTTTTAAAAGCGGTGTACATAGGACGGTAAAGCCAAAATGCATGTTTGTATAGAAAATTACCGAGTTGTATGCTAAAGGACATTAGGCCTGGGTTTGAATAAACAAATGATTAATACACGATTTCGTAAACGGCCGCTTCTTCAAACTGCCCTTCGATGTGCACCAGTTTTAATTTCTGAGGGTACTTTTCAGCAATTGGCGCCGCAATGTTGTGAACCGTGTTAATAAAGCCGTTGCCGGGATTGTTGGGATCCAATCGTAAGGTGCCCAACATGATGTGTGTGACTTTTTTCTCCTTAAAAAAAGCCAGGGCGCTATCGGGATTGGATTGGTTGGTGGCCGAATCTTTTTTAATGACAGAGTAAATGGGGAAAAACTTTTTGCCTTTGCCGTACACAAAACTCATGGGTGCTTTACGACTGGCCACCAAACTGCTGGCCGGCAAACTATCGGCACACCACTCGCTGCACTTTAAAAAATTTTGCCAGTCGGGAGTATAGCCATAGTACTTATCGCCCTGCAAGTTCTTTTTCACAATGGGGATGTTTTTTGTGCCGCGTTTTAAAGATGAAAGCAAAACCGAACCGCACATCATCACCACCACCACCAGGTAAATCGTGGGCCCAATGCCTTTATTGTTGGTGAAAGCGTAAAACGCGTAGAGAATGAGCATTAACAACACCGGCATCAGCACCAGGGTAATACGGGGTTGGTCCCAGCGGGTTTGAAGGATAAGGTAAGACAAAACCAATTGTGCCCCGCTGAACAAGGTGGCGAGCACCAACAATTTGTTACCCTTTTTATAAAGTTTCCAAAAGCCAAACAGCATTAAGCTCAAAGTAATGAGTGAAATCAAACCATACACTTCCACGCTGTTTTCATCGCGCCAGCCAAGGATTTGGTAAAAACGTTTGCTGAGCGAAAGGTTGGTGTTTTCAACAAAACGGGTGATAAATCCCGCGGCGTCTTCGTTGCCTTTGCTGATGTCGTAAGGGTCTTTTTGCAACAGAATTTTACTTTGACCGGCAAACTGGTTTTGCGCGGCCCAAATGCTTTTTACAATCACTTCGTACAGGAGTTTAAAAACAAGGTAAGCGCCAAGGGAATAACCCAGAGCTTTCCAGTTTTTTTGAAGTATAAAATACAACACCACAGCGGGAATTACCACAATAGCGGAGCTTTTGGCGGTGCTTATCAGGAACATACTCAAACCAAACATCAACCATAGTTGGTATTGAGATTTTAGTTGCGGCCCGTTTTTGTCAAGCACATCGATGACTTTTGCGGCTGTGAAAAAAAACAAACCCTGTAGGAAAAAATAAAAGGCTTCCGTAAACGTCATGCTGGCGTAATACAAAATCAGGTAATTGCTTGCATGGAAAAATGCCACCGGTAAAAAAATCATGTAAGGCAAACGGCCTTTAAAGGCTTTGAAAAAAAGCACAAAACCCAGGGCATTTAACACCACTGAAATGAGTTTAAACACAATGAGTTTAAAACCCATGAGTTTAATCAACAGACCCAGAAAAAGCGGGTAGAGGGGGGCGTTTTGGGTATAGAAGTAATTGGGGAATTCGTGTACAAAACGCCAGCCGCCTTCGAGATAAAGGGCATCATCGTGTGCTTCAGAGATGCGGGCGTTAAAGGAAATGAGGCTGAGAAAAAGACAAAGGCCGAGTAAGGTATAAAAGATGTTTCGCTCGTTTTTAGCGGCCCAGGTTTCAAACTTAATAAAGGGTGTAGTGGAAGCGTTTGCTGCAGAGGGCTGTGCTTTTTTGTTCTCCATAGGAGTCCTTTGGACCTTAGTCATAGGAGGCAAAAATAGCAATATTTCAGCAGCATCAATTCAGGCGAATCAGCCTTTTCGTTTGGTGCTGCCTCTTAATTTATCCAGCAGTTCGTTGAGGGATTGGAGTTCAGCCTCGTTCAGGTTTTTAAACACTTCCACACCGGCGTCGTCTACAAAATCAAGTTTTTTGAGTAAATCAAGTCCCTTTTCTGAAATGGTGAGGTCCACACTTCTGCGGTCTTCATCGCTGGTGGCGCGACTCACAAGACCTTTGGCCACCAATTTATCCACAATACGGGAGGCATCGCTCATGCGGTCGAGCATACGTTCTTTAATCACTTTAAGAGAACAGGGTTTGCCGTTTTGTCCGCGCAAAATTCTCAGCACATTAAATTGCTGTGAGGTGATGCCTGAATTTTTAAAATACGGACTGATCTGACTGTTTAGCCAACTGATGGTGTACAGTAAATTAACAGTTGACTTGTGCTGAATGTTGCGAAAGGATCGCTGCTGAATATCGTCTTCTAATGACATAAAAAAAGCCTCCGGGTATTTCCGGAGGCTAAATATAAATAAATTCTTAAGCTTTGTTCAATTCGATGTTAATGTTCAGGGTCACTTCTTCGCTCACCATAACTCCACCGGCTTCAAGCACCGCGTTCCAGTTCAAACCAAAATCTTTACGGTTGATAACTCCGGTAACTTTAAAACCGTATTTAATGTTTCCCCAGGGATCTTTTACGGTGGTAAGGGCGCCAATAGCAAGCAGTTTCACACGTTTGGTAACACCATGCATGGTGAGGTCGCCTTCCAGTTCATAAGCGGTTTTGCCTTTACCTGTGGGTTTCATGCTCACGCTTTTGAAGGTAATAGTAGGGTATTTGGCCACATCAAAAAAATCAGGACTTTTCAAATGTCCGTCGCGTTTTTCATCTTCGGTATTAATAGAAGCAGGGTCGGCGGTAAAGGAAATGCTGGCATTGGTAAAATCCAAATCCGATTTGGAGCTGACTTCTCCGTTGTAGATACGGAATTTGCCTTCTACTTCGCTCACCATGGCGTGAGTAACGGTGAATCCAAGTTTGGAGTGAGAGTTGTCAACTTTCCAGTTGGTTTGTGCGTTTGCCAATCCTGTAAGGAGCAAAGCTGTGCTGATAAATAGTTTTTTCATGGGTTTAGTTTTGAGATACAAATGTATGTAATAACATTATGTGTTATAACATATATTTGTTAATTTTTCGAAAACGCTCTTAAAACACATTTAATTATGGGGATTTAAAAGAAAGTTATCCCAATGATTTAAGGTTAAAAGCCAATAATTGGACTTGAGGCCTTTTAAAATTTCCAATCTTCTAAATTTTTTAAACTTCAAACAAATTCTGATTACCTACTTTCTGCCTTGATGCAGAAAGTAGCAAAGAAATCAAGACTTCCGAAAAATGCCTTGCCAATCTACGGTCCATTTTGCCCCGCAAAAAAGGTCTGCGGGGTTACAGCACAAATACTACCATGCAATTACGCAGACTGCTTTTGCTTAGCACAAGCCTGCGCTCAAAATGTCCCTTGATTCGCTAAGGCATTTTTCGAAGGTCGGATACAATGTGGCTTAGCAGTAAAAAACAATTCACGTCACTTTGCCCCGCGCTGCGTCCTCTCTAACCCAAGGATCGAGGACCCATTCGTGTAATTTAGGCATAGTAGTAAATCAGTGAAATTGGTGTAATTCGTGGCTTTCATTACGGAAAAATCCATCCCGATGCTTCGGCAGGCGGGGACACTCAGATCACTAAGCCTCACAAAGAAAATTATTCGGTTGCAATAATTAAACTATGTGTACTATGTGGTTAAATAAGTCGATAGAGGTTTTTATTTTGAATCTCACCTCTCCAACATCACCCAGCCTGATTTTTCAAAGGTTTTGCCGCCTTCGGTGCTGTAGATGATTTTGTAAGAATACACATCCTCCTGACTGGGTTCGCCTTTATAATACCCATCCCATCCCTGCAAAAAATCTTCGCTTGCAAACAGGTTGTGCCCCCAGCGGTTGTAAATCTCCAGCCGGTAACTGTGTATGCCGGTGCCGGCCGCACGAAACACATCGTTTAAACCATCGCCGTTAGGTGTAAACGCGTTGGGCACATACAGGGCAAAATCTTCCAATACGGGCACGGCTTTAATCACGGTATCCAAACAATTCCACTCGTTGCTGACCAATAAAGCCACGGGATAAGTGCCGGCCTCCTGAAACAAAAACGATACGTTTTCGCCCCACAAACTATCTCCGCTGCTGAACAGCCAGGCCCAGCCATTTTGTTTGCTGCCCTGTGTGCGGTTGGTAAACTCCACCCGGTCAATACCGGCAATGGGTTTGGCGGGAAAATATTCAAACTCCGCCCTGGGTTTTGGATAGGCCGAAATGAGCAGGGTAGAGGCGTTGCTGCAGGAATGAACATCGCTGTAATACACGTTTGCTTTTTGCTGACCCGATTGGGTAATGCAGGCCTTCGCAACAGGCTCGGTATAAAACTGACCTTCTATAAAATACTGAAAACTCTGCAAGGAGGCCGAGGCCGGGTCTCTTAGCAAACTGAACTCCGTACAAAAGGGCACACAACGGTTGTTTTGGCTGCTGATGAGTGTGGCGGAAGGCAAAGGGTACACCTGAATAAACACGGTGTTGCTCCCAACACAATAACTGGCGTTGCTTACACTTAAGGTGTAAGTGCCACACATGCTTGTTTGAGTAGCGATAAATGTTGTGCTTGGGCTTGAGGAAGAAAAATTAGCGGGTCCTGTCCAATAATAACTCACTCCTCCAAATCCTTGCAGGGAAATATTGGAATTCACACACACCGAACTTGTGGCTACAATAGTTGGATTGGGTAAACTGTAATTAAAACCCTGAAGGTTGGCCGTGGTGTAGGAAGAGCAGGAGTTGCTGCCCGTTACAATCACCGTGTAATTGCCCGTTTGGTTGGCCACTATGTTTTGCAGATACAGGTTTTGTGTGTTGGCCGAAAAATTATTGGGTCCGCTCCAGCTGTATGCTATGCCCCCCGAAGCGCTTAAACTCACGTTTCCGCCCAAACACACCGTGGCCCCGCTGGCTATGGGTATGGGATTGGACAGCACGTTGACCACAAGACTGGTGTGGCCCACACAGCCATTGCCATCTGTTACACTTAAACTGTACTGCCCGGCGTTTGAAAAACCAACAGCGGCAAGGCTTGGGCTTTGCAAAGTGCTTGAAAAATTTTGAGGTCCCGACCAGGTATAACTTTGCGCGGGGCCGGCCACAAGGTAAAGGGGCTTGAGCTCACAAAGCGGTGTATTGTAAGCCGCCGTAGGGTTGGGCAAAAGGTTCACCGTAATGGTTTTTGTAAGCCATACTACACAGGGGCCTGTGGTGGCGGTTAAGGAATAGGTACCGGCCTGTGAAAAACTTACCGCAGCAAGGCTTGTGTTTTGAGCGGCAGAGCTAAACCCGTTAGGGCCGGCCCAGTTATAATTCAGTGCTCCGCTGCCTGAAAGAAAAAGAGCAGAACCAAAACACAGGGGGCTGTTGGCGGTGATGGAAACGTTAGGCAAGGCGGTAATGGTAACGTTGGCCGAGGCCGTGTTGCTGCAATTTTGAGCAGAAGTCACCGTTACCTGATACAGGCCCGAAAGGCTTGCCGGAGGTGTTGCCACAACCGGAAACTGAGCGTTGGAGGTAAAACTTGCCGGGCCCTGCCAATAATAACTTGCCCCCGCAACCGACACCGCCGATAAACTCATGTTTTGGTTGGAACACAGGGTGACTCCCGGCACGCTGAGTGTAGGTGTGGGGTGCACCGTTACCGAAACACTCGCCGCTGCCGTGCAGGAGTTGGCCCCCGTAAGTGTAGCCGAATACAAACCGCTTTGATTGGGGGCCGCCGGGTTTATCACCGGGTTTTGAGCACTTGAATTAAAGCCCAGGGGTCCGCTCCAAACATAAGCCGTGCCTCCTGTGGCGCTTAAATTTAAACTCTGGTTGTTGCAAAGGGGGGCATTCGTGCTGAGTGTTGGCACCGGAGTGGCTTTTACCACAATGGAAGCCGTGGCCTGGGCTGTGCAGGAATTAGCAGTACCCAACACGGTGTACTGTGCAGTGGCCATTGGCGACTGTGTAAAACTGTTGCCGCTGCTGTTGGAGGGCAGCCAGGTGTAAGTGTTGGCCCCAAAGGCGGTGAGTGTGCCTGTTTGCAAGGGGCAGATGGAGGCGTTGCTCACACTAAGGCTGGGGTTGTTTACAAAACTTAAAGTGGTGTTTGCGCTGATGGAACAAACATTGGCATCCAATGCGTTTACACTGTAGCTGTAAGTACCGCCATTGCTTTGTGTTGCTACCGCGCTTGCTCCGACTGCGCCCGGCAGCCAGGTGTAAGTGTAAGGCCCTGTGCCTCCTGTGGCGTTTGCACTCAGGCTAATGTTTGTATTTACGCAGGCCGTGGCACTGCCTGCCGTTATGTTTAAACTTAAGGCAGGGGGCTGGGCAAGGCTAAAGCTGGTACTGAAGGAACAGTTGTTTGTAAGATCGTTTACCGTTACGGTATGCCCACCCGCTGCCAGAGCGTTTACCGTTGCTGTTGTTAAAGCCGAACCACTCCAGTTGTAAGTGTAATTGCCTGAGCCGTTGTTTACGCTTATGCCTGCTGTGCCCGTGGCAATGCCATTACAGGCCAGGCTTTGGCTGCTGATGGCCCCTGAAATTAAAGCCGGCGACACTCCTACCACCATCGTTCCCACACAGCCTCCTCCATTATCAACCATACTAAGCGTGTACATGCCCGGACTTAAATTAGAAGCTACCGCCGTGGTTTGTGAACCCGGGCTCCAGGTGTAGGAATAGGAGCCTGAGCCTCCGAGGGTAATGGCTGTGGCTGTGCCCAAACCATTGCAGCTTACCGAAGAGGTGTTGATGTTTATCGTTGGAGAGGTAATCACCACCGGCTGCCTTAAGGTATCGGAGCGGCACTGGTAATAAATAATAAGTTGTGTGGTGTAGGTGCCCGGCCCGGGGTACACGTGCACGGGATTGCTGAGTGTGGAGGTATTGGCCGGACCCGAGGCCGGATCCCCAAAGTTCCATACCAGGGCGTTGACGGTTGAACCCACCGAAGCGCAGAGGCTGTTGGCCGCCGCCACACTGGCCGGAGCCGTAAAACTGGCCGTGTTGCAAGAAATGGCCATGTTGCTGGTGTATGTGAAGGGACTGGGAAGTGGGAAAAAGTAATTGATAGGAAAGTTAGGTAAATGAGCTCCTGTTGCAAACCCTATTGACTGGCCCATTGGAATTAAATTGCAATTAGCTCCTGGTAAATTAGGCTGATCAATAACATCAAGCATGTTTATATTTCCTCTTGTGCAATATATTTTACCGTTTTTTGCCAATTGCATTGAGTTGGGGACGCTCGGCGTTGTTGAAAGAGTATATTGTGAAGCGATAATCGCTGCAGTACTAGGCCCAGCACATAAATTCCACTGAATTATGCTATTCACTGTTGCAGATCTGCACGTGTATAGTTTTGTTCCGTCAGGGGAAAATGATGAACTCTTAAAATCAGTTATGCTTCCTAAGCTGAAACCACCTGAAACAACCCCAGTTGCGGGATCAAAATCATAAACTTCCGAAAGAGTAGCTGAATTTGTTACACAAATTTTTTTACCATTTGGAGAAAATTTCATTTCTCCGGGGTGTGATGACCATCCGAATATCGAACCTGTTGTTGAAATGACAGGCGAAGGATTTACACCAGAAGAAGTAACAAGGTATGCTAAAAAGTTATTCGAGTTGTACTCATGAATTAGTAACCAATAATCGATACCGTTACAATGCTTCGTCGCAGTCATTTTACTGCAAATGCTATTTGGAAATAGAACAGTGTTTTTTGCAACTACCGATCCTTGACCTGCCGAAAGGCTCATATTAATAATGGAGTAAACTAAACCAGGGGTTGGCATTGGTGGTATGGTAGCACTAAAAAGGAAATAGTTGTGAGTGAATCCTGGTTGCTTTATAATAATGCAGGACTGAGGTAGAAAAGGTGAGCCGATAAGACCTGTGCCATTTGACATGACTAAATGTGAGTTATTCCATACCGTATTAGCATTTGCATAAAACAATAAATTACCGGCAGCGTCTGAAATACAACTGCTCCCATTAAAAGCTGTGATAGAGCCGTTATTAAGAACAGTTGGCGGACTGGACATAAAATCCAGTCCACCACCATTCGCAAAGTACCATTTACTTGCCTCATTTTGGGCCAGCCAAAAATTATTAAAGAAGACCACAATAAGTAATATGGCAAATAACCTGAAAGTCATGTAACTAGCATTTTAACCATTATTTGGTTCCTAAAATAGGAACTACTTTCCCACCTAACTAATCTACATCTGTGCTAGTACCTCCCCAAGTCAAAAAACCAAGGCTGCCTGAACATAAAGTAACCATGAAATTTCCGTTCGGAAATGCACTCTCAACACTAACAGGTAACCCAGTAGTATTGGTGGCAACAGATTCAAGGGTTATTACGTATTCACAACCGGTTGGAGCACAGCCAGCTCCGCAATTTGGAATTGTAAATGAACTACCAGGATTAATGTTAATTCCAGTTTGAGGAGTTCCACAAGTACTGCCTCCTGTGCATTTGTAACCGTATCCAATGGTTATGCTACAATTGAGATTGTTATTAATAACATAACCTGAGCATACTGCTTGTGCATTTGTTTTATTGGAGTTTAGTCCAAATAATACTATTGCTAATGTAAAAATTAAATTTTTCATGGTTTTAAGATTTTAAAGGTTAAAAATAGAATGCTTAAAAAGTACAGGAACAGTGTTTGCCATATACCTCCTTTCTTAAAAATTTAAAACATAAAAATTCAACGCGAATTTGTTCGCTAAGCTAATTTAAGTAAAAAAAGAACTTCCTTTTTGCTTTTAACATTTGGCTAATTAGTCGACTTTCAAATAATCTGCAAGCCTTTCTAATAAATAGGAATGAATTTGATTTCAAACGATGTGGATTGCAAGAAATTACTCTTTTTTCTTAAATTTTCGGTGGAATTATAATTCGAGGAATTAAAAATTCTGGATTTTCCAGAAGACTAAAATGCAGATTGCTGCGCCCGGGATGCGAAAGGTTTAGCCACCGCAAGGCGAGTGAAGCAAAGCGAAATCTCGCCTGAGGAGGCCGCAGCGAAGCGGAGCCTGAAGCAGCCCGAAAGGCGCCCAAAAAAAGGTCAAATACATTTTTTGAGGTTCGACTTATTATGATGTAACAGTAGATAAGATTAGAACCAATAACAATTGTGACCAAAGGTTTTTTTGCCTGAGGGAGATAGCCTAATTTCGTGGGGATGAAGGAAATCATTTCCCTGAAAAACATTCGACGTTCTTACCAGATTGGGGAAGAAACCATTCATGCCCTGAGCGATCTTTCTCTGAGCATTGCCAAAAACGAATACGTGGCCCTGATGGGGCCTTCGGGCAGCGGAAAATCCACGTTGATGAACATTATCGGTTGCCTGGATACCCCAAGCTCGGGGGAATATGTGCTCAACGGGCAATCGGTAGCCAACATGAGCGATAACGAATTGGCCGCGGTGCGTAACAAAGAAATTGGCTTTGTGTTTCAAACCTTTAACCTCTTGCCAAGGGCCAGCACGCTCGAAAACGTGGCTTTGCCATTGGTGTACGCGGGTTTTAGCAAAGCCGATCGCGATAAAAGAGCTATGGAAGTATTGGAAAGTGTGGGTTTGGGCAATCGCGTAAAACACAAACCCAATGAGCTCAGCGGAGGACAAAGGCAACGCGTGGCCGTGGCCAGGGCCCTGGTGAATCACCCTTCGATTATACTGGCCGATGAACCCACCGGCAATTTGGACAGCAAAACCTCGGTAGAAATTATGGGTTTGTTTGAAGAGATTCACAAACTCGGCAATACCGTGGTGCTTGTTACCCACGAGGAAGACATTGCCCTGCATGCGCACCGCATTGTGAGGTTGAAGGACGGTAAGGTGGAAAGCGATCAGGCCAATCCCAACATTACCACTTATCAACTTCGTACCGCCAGTGCTCAGAACAAAGCCTGAGTTGCATGCGCACTCAGCCAATTATTTTTAATTTTGCCGCATGAGGTTCCTTGTTCTTCTCCTCTTTTTGAGTTTGGTTACGCGGGCCCAAAAAGATTCGGCCATTACCATACCCATGCTGGGCGTGCATTTTGGCGCTCAAATCCCCCTCGGCGATTTGGACGAGCGCTTTGGCAACAGTTTTACGGCAGGCGGAAGTTTTATGCTCAAAACCCATAAAAACTGGATTTTAGGTGTGGAGGCTTCCTATCTTTTCGGGGGAACAGTAAAAGAAGATGTACTGGAACAATTGACCAATCCCGATGGTTTTGTGACCGATAATGAAGGGTATCCGGCCAACTTACGCATTACACAAAGAGGTTTGATTTTGGGCCTCACTTTTGGTAAGGTCATTCCCATTTTTAAAAGCAATGCCAATTCGGGCCTTATGATTACCATTGGCGCCGGTTACCTTCAGCACAAGGTGCACATTTACGATGCTTCACAGCGCGTGGCTTCCATTGCCGGAGATCTTATCAAAGGCTACGATCGATTCACCTCGGGTATTTCGGTGTCTCAGTTCATAGGCTATTTACACATGGGCCGTAAACGCCTGAGTAATTTTTACGCGGGTTTTGAGTTTTACGAGGCTTTTACCCAAAGTGTGAGAAAATTAAATTACAGCACAGGTTTACCCGACACCGCAAAACGCAACGATATTTTGATGGGCTTCAGAATCGGCTGGATTTTGCCCCTTTATAAAAAAGCCCCCGACGATTTTTATGTGTATTAAATACAGCAGGCCATGTGGATATACAATCTGGTGATTCGCTCATATGCCCTGCTCATTCACCTTTCGGCCTGGCGCAATCCCAAAGCCAAACTCTGGGTGCAGGGGCGTAAAGACTGGAGAAATAAGTTACAGGCTCAATTATCCGCCCTTGGAAACGCTCCCCGAATTTGGATGCACTGCGCCTCGTATGGGGAGTTTGAACAGGGAAGGCCCCTTTTGGAAGCCATTAAACAAAGGTTTCCGCAGCACAAGATTCTCCTGAGCTTTTTTTCTCCCAGCGGATACGAGGGGTTTAAGAATTGGCCGGGCGCCGATGTGGTGTGTTATCTGCCCTTTGATTCCGCAGCCAACGCAAGGGATTTTATTCAGATGGTAAAACCCGAACAGGTGATTTTTATCAAATACGAATTTTGGCTGAACTTCCTCAATGAACTCAAACGCAGCCAAACCCCTGCCTATTTGGTATCGGCCGTGTTTAAGCCTCACCATATTTTTTTCAAATGGTACGGGGGCATTTTTAAGGAATCCCTTTCGGCCTTTAAAACCATTTTTGTGCAGGATGCTTCCTCCTTAAAGCTTTTGCAAAAGGCCGGCATCAGTCAGGCCATCATCAGCGGAGATACCCGCTTCGATAGGGTAATGCAAATCAAGGCCCGTTTTGAAGCCCTTCCTTTTTTTGAAAACTATTGTAAAGGGCGGCAGGTTATTGTGGCCGGCAGCACCTGGGCCGGAGATGAAACGTTTTTGCTGGAGGCTTACACACACTTGGGGGAGAACAAACCGAAATTGATTTTGGTGCCGCATGAGGTGGATAAAAAGAGCATAACGGAAACTGAGGCAAGGTTGAAAGCTATGGGTTTGGGGTATAGTTTGTATACAGTGGTGAGGGATAAGGCAAGGGCTGAGGATGTTTTGGTTTTGGATACCGTGGGTTTGTTATCGCGGGTTTACCATTATGCAGATGTAGTTTATATTGGCGGAGGCTTTGATTCAGGCATTCATAATTTGCTGGAACCGGCCGTGCATTTAAAACCCGTTTTGTTTTGCGGTCAAGCAGATTACAGCAAATTCAACGAAGCCCTTGAATTGATAGAACTTGGCGCCGCAAAAGCGGTTTTACAGGTTCCCGAACTCAGGGAAAGTATGAGGTCTTTCCTTCATCAAAAGGATAAACACCTGCAATTGCAGAAAACACTTCAAGCCTACTTTGAAGCCCGAACAGGCTCAACGGAAAAGGTGATGCAACAGGTGTTTGGCAGGGCCTGAGTTTTAGTCCCGCATGGCTTTTACCATGGACTCCCACAACAATTGCGCGCTGCGGTCCCATGAAAAATTCTGTTTTTGTAAACGGCCTTTTTGCACCAGGTCGGCGCGTACCGAGGCATTGTTGTAAATGCGCAGCATGGCGTTTTTAATATCGGTGAGATCAAAAGGATTGACTTTTAAAGCCGCGTTACCCGCCACTTCCGGCAAACTGCTCATGTTGCTGGTAATGATGGGAATTTCAGCTTCCATGGCCTCCACCAAAGGAATACCAAAACCTTCGTAGTAGGGAATAAACGTAAGGGCCATAGCGCTGCCCAACACCTTGCACAAGTCCTCATTGGCCAAACGTCCCGTAAACACCACCTCTTCTTTGATTCCGCTTTCCTCCAGCGTTTTCTGAATGTCGCCCATGCCCCAGAATTCAGGTCCGGCCAATACCAGTTTCATGTCGGATTGACTTTCCTGCTTAAACAAAGCAAAGGCTTTGATGAGGTTGCAGATGTTTTTGCGCGGATGCAAGGAGCCCACGTTCACAAAATAGTTTTTTCCTGAACTGTATGTTGCCCGGGTGGCTTTTCGGGTGGCCTCATCTATGGGTTTAAAAAAGGAATTGATGCCATTGTACACCACATCAATTTTGGTTTCGGGAATGTGGTAATGTTTGGCAATTTCCTGTCGGCTGAATTCCGATACCGTTGCAATACGCGTGGCCACCTTCGCAAAACGGGGGAAATAATAATTGTAATACTTAGAGGTCATCCACTTCAGGTCTTTGGGATGATGAAAAAAGTTAATGTCGTGGATTACCGGCAATTGTTTACATCCCGCCCCAAGAGATAAAAATCCATCAGGAGAAAGAAAAAGATCAGGCTTCATGCGTTTCAGCAGGTTTTTTACCGAAACCTGAAACCAGAGGTAATACAAAATGGGGTGCCTGGCCTGGGGAGCCAAAACCATGGGGGTGACGTTATCGGAGAAAACAAACTCTTCGCTATAGTCCCTGTCGAACAAAAACACAAAATGCACATCGGGGTGGTTGCGGGTAATGCGTTTTAAGGTTTGGTACGTGAACCAACCTATGCCTTCCAGCCGGTCCCTGAGTAAAAGCCTTGTATTTACAACGATTTGCACAGGACAAATCTATAAATTTATACCAATGTGATTTATAAATTATGCCAATAATTATCAATCTTACATTGGTAAATGCCGATTGCAAAGAAGTTGGATACCATGGCGTGAAGCAGAATTGGACCATTACTTATTTCACATCGGCATTACTGCGCTAAAACTATAAAAAAGCTATCTTTGTTGGCTTCGGTGCAAAAAAAGAAGTTCATATTCGATCTCGCGATCCTTCTCATTCTGAACCTGCTTATTAAACCTTTCTGGATTCTGGGTATTGAACCTCAGGTGCAGTTAAAAGTAGGGGATATCAGTTACGGTGAATTTGCAGCCCTTTTTAATTTTTCCCTGATGATGAACATCCTTTTGGATTTCGGACTCACCAATTTCAACAACAAAAACATTGCGCAACATAACCACCTTCTGAGCAAACATTTCAGCAAAATGCTCAGCCTGAAGTTTGTTCTGGCCTTTGTGTACGCCATCTTAACCCTTTTAGTGGGTTTTTTAGTGCTGGGCTACGATTTCAGGTACATGAAATTGTTGCTCATTTTGTGTTTTAATAATTTTTTCCTGAGTTTTATTTTGTTCCTGCGCTCCAACCTGCTGGCCCTGCATTTGTTCAGGGTCGACAGCATTTTGTCCGTTCTCGACCGGGTGATTATGATACTGATTGTGGTGGCCATGCTCATGAACGTGTTTGGGCTGGAAGTGGACATCATGAATTTTGTGTACGCGCAAACCCTGGGTTACGCTTTAACCGCGATTATTGGATTTGCCATCGTGCTCAACAAAACCCACACCTTTAAACTCAACTGGGATTGGAAATTTAACCGCTTGATTTTAAAAAAGAGTTTCCCTTTTGCGATTCTTGTGTTGTTGATGACCTTTTACAATCGTTTGGATTCAGTGATGCTCGAACGGATTTTACCCGGCGACCAGGGTAAGGAACAAACCGGGATTTACGCCAAAGCCTTTCGTTTGCTGGATGCGGCGAACATGATTGCCTATTTGTTTTCGGTGCAGTTGCTGCCTTTGTTCAGCCGAATGATCAAACACAAAGAGAACATTGAAAACATCGTGAAACTTTCGTTTACCTTATTGTTAACCCCGGCCCTCATCATTTCCATCAGCAGTATATTTTACTCCGACCATTTTTACGAGCTCATTTATAAAGGCGAATCCGAAGGGCACGAGGTGCTGGCTTTGCTGATGTGTTGTTTTACCGCTATTTCCACCACCTATATTTTTGGTACCCTGCTCACGGCCAATGGCAATCTGAAACATTTGAATTACATGGCCATTGGGGGTATACTGGTTAACTTAGTATTAAATTTTATCCTTATTCCGAAGTTCCAGGCCATGGGAAGTGCAGTAGCCAGCGTAATTACCCAGTTTGTAACAGCACTGATTCAGGTGTTTATTTCGTATAAAGTGTTTAAGTTCAGGCTGAACAAACGCCTCTTGTTTTCCTTGCTGCTGTTTATTTTGGCCCTTGTGTTTGCCAATTATTTTACTTTATCTTTAACCACCAGCTGGATGTTAAATTTCCTTATTATGCTTATTTTTAGCGGGGTTTTGGCCTTTGCAACCGGTATGGTAAGTCCTAAATCAGTATTTCGTTTTATAAAGTATAAATAATCAATATGGTAGAGAATATTTCAGGAACAGAAGTGATCAGGAAAATCGTGAAATGGAAAAAAACGTTTTTGTGGGTGTCGGTAGTGAGTGTAGTGCTCACAAGTGTAGTAACCCTGTTGATGCCAAAACAATACAAATCAACCGCCATCTTATTTGCGGCCAGGCAGTTTTCGGTTTCCAAACTTGTAATTGAAGCCAATGCCGGTAACCAGGAAGATTACATGCAAATAGGGGATGAGGACGATTGCGAAAAACTCATACAATTGCTTACTTCAGATGCCTTAAAGATCAAGGTAGCAGATCATCTAAACCTCTGGAAACGCTGGAAGATCAAAGACACCACCTTTTCTTACCATTACCTGAGATTAAAATGGGAAGACCAGGTGAAAATCAAACGCACCGAATTCAACAGCGTAAAGGTGGAAGTACACGATTACACGGCCAACGGGGCGGCTCAGGTGGCCAATGCCATCAGCGATTTTTGTGATACCATTCGCAGAGACATGACCAAAGCCGTGGCAGCCAAAGTGCTTGGTATTGTGGAGGAAGAATACAACAACACCCTGCTGCGCATGAAAGAGTTGGAGGACAGCTTGCAAACCCTCAGAAACCTTGGTGTGTTGCATTACAAGGAGCAGGTGAAAGCCTATTCAAAAAGCTACGCCAAAGCTTTGGAAAAAAACGACGGCCCTGCCATGAAACGTTTGGAAGCCAAACTCGATACCCTTAAAAAATACGGGGGGGCTTACCAAAACATTAAAGACAACCTGGATAAATACGGTGCCAAGTACCCGGATATTAAAATGAAATACGATGAGGCTTTGGTGAACTACAACACCTTTCTGCCCTCGCGTTTTGTGGTGGAAAAAGCCCTGCCTAACGAGTACAAAGCCAAACCCAAACGCATGATTATTGTGTTGATTTCACTGGTGGCCTGCAACCTTATTGCTTTGTTTGCCCTGCTCATCAAGGATAAATTGAAATCCGAAAAGCTGGTTTAATTTTAATTCCCATTCCCGCAGGCCAGGCCTGTTTGCCAAATGGAGGCGATTCAAAAGATAAGACAATTTTGTTGGGCCAATTTTGCCTTGTTATTGGGTTTGCTTTTCGCGCTTGGCAATGTGTACATCATGGTGTACAAAAAGGATTATTTTTATCCTTACAACCTGCTGCCTGTTGCTTTTTTTATTCTTTACGCCGCGGTGTTTCACCTGCAGCAGCTGGTGTTTTTTCTGGCTTTTGCAACGCCCCTTGCTATCAGTCTCAAAGAAATGGGCCTTTCTCAGGGTCCCGATCTGAGCATTCCCACCGAGCCGGTGATGGCCGATATTATGCTCATGTATCTGATCAATCAGTTGAGTAAGGGCATCTCCGACAAACGGTTTTTAAGCCACCGTATCACGCAAATCATCGTGCTTCAATTACTCTGGATGTTGGTAACAACCTTGAGCAGTACCGACGTAGTAGTGTCGGTAAAATACCTCATTTCGCGTTTGTGGTTTGTGTTCAGTTGTTACATCATTATTCCACACCTGTTTCAAAACAAACAAAACATCATTCGTTTTGTAATGGCCTATGCCTCGGCCATGAGTGTGGTGGTGCTTTACACCAGCATTCGTCACCTGGCTTATAATTTTAATCACAAAGCGGCCGATTGGGTGGTGTCGCCGTTTTACAACGACCATACGGCTTATGGCGCGGCATTGGCCATGTTTATTCCGGTGTTGCTCACTATTGTGTTGATGAAATCAGTGAACAAATCCCTGCGATTGCTGGCTTTGTCCTTTTTTATGTTGTTTATTTTTGCCACCATCGTGTCGTATGCCCGGGCCGGATGGCTGAGTTTAGCGGTGGCCCTCATGGTGTTTGGCACCTTATGGCTCAAGATCCGTTTCAGAACGCTGTTTCTGATTGGAGCTATAGGCGGCAGTTTGTTCGCTTTGTTTCAAACAGAAATTATGTTGACGCTCAGCCGGAACACCACCGACTCGGAAGGCAGTTTTGAAAAAAACATCGCCTCGGTGTCCAACATTTCTACCGATGCTTCTAATCTCGAACGCCTGAACCGCTGGAGTTGTGCCCTGAGGATGTGGGAAGACAAACCGGTGATGGGTTGGGGACCCGGCACGTATATGTTTAAATATGCGCCATATCAATTGAGCCGAGAACTTACCATTATCAGCACCAATTTCGGTACCAATGGCAATGCCCACAGCGAATACCTTGGTCCTTTGGCCGAACAAGGGGTGCCGGGATTATTAATTGTGGTGATCTTGTTTGTGTACCTCTGCGCACTGGGCTACCGTTTGTATTATTCCCTTACCGAAAAAGAAGACCGCTTGCTTTGCCTGGGTTTATTTTTAGGTTTGGTAACTTACATCACGCACGGGTTTTTTAATAATTTCCTTGACACCGATAAATTGTCCTTGCCCTTTTGGGCCTTCCTGGCCGGGCTGGTGTGTTTTGATTTGTATTACAATAAGAAGGGAAAGGCGCTTAAAAATTAAGATCGGCTACCCTCAAACTAAAGATGGCAATGTCATCCGGAAATTCTATGTCGCCCTTAAATTCAATTGCAAAATTAAGCAGCGCGAGATTCAGCTCTTCCGGTTTGGATTGGGCGTGTTGTACCATCACTTCCTTCAGCATTTCGGGACTAATGTTTTCGTCGTTGAGGTTCGAGGTGTCCGTTAATCCATCGGTGTAGCAGAGTAAGGTAAACTCAGAGGTGTAATTAAAAATATCCACTTCCACGTCTCTTAAGTTTTCGTCGATGCCAATAATGGTGCTGCCTTTGGTGAGCTCCATAAACTTATTTTCGTGGAAGAGCAGGGGAGGGTTGTGGCCCGCATTGATGTAACTGAGTTGCTGACTTTTGGTATTCAGTTTCGCCAGAAATATGGAAACAAATTTTTCGTTTTTGGTGTTGGCAATAACCCTTTTGTTCAGTTCAAAGATGATGTCCTTTAGGTTATGTGTGTAATTGGTTAAACTGTGCAAGGTGGCCTGAATGTTACTCATCAGCAGGGCCGCGGCTACTCCTTTGCCACTCACATCGGCGATACAGAAAATAAACTCGTGGTTGTTGATGCGTAAAAAGTCGTAATAGTCTCCACCCACCTGCTGATGCGGGAGATAAAGTGCCGATACCTGCAGGGCTTCAGTGTCAGGCAATTCTTTCGGGAACAGCATTTTTTGCATGTCCTGTGCCAGTTCCAGCTCCTTGGTTATTTTAGCCCTTTGTATGTTTTCTTTGTGCAGTTTTTTGTTTTCAATCGATACCACAATCACGTTGGTGAGGGTTTGCACATAGGGCAAATGTTTGATGGCCGCGCTGAGTTCCAGTTTTTCCTGATTCACATCGCCCAGCAACACAAAGGCCAGAGGCGTGTCCTTATGAAAAACAGGAATCACAATCTCAAAGCTTTTGCTCAACTCACCCTTGTCAAAGCCTATGGTTTTGATTTCGTGTATCTCCAGCAGGTCTTCTTCAAAATTGATGTGATTAAAATCCTCTCCAATGCCGTATTTTAAAATGCAGTTCCAGGAGGTGTCGTAGCTGAACAGCACCAATTTACCCACACCTAAACGGTTTTCGAGTATGTCCTGATACAGATCGAGTAATTGTGAGGTGGTGACGTTGTTGTTGATGGCCTTGGTGACCTCCAGCAAGGCATTCAGTTTAAGATCCTGTTGCTGCTTGCGTTTGTTTATTTTGCTGCCGGCGTTCACGTTCAGCTGAGGTAAACCACTTCTTTGTTTTTCTTTGAAAAATCAGCCTCAATGTGTTCCTGCAAACTGGTGCTTAAACTTAAACCCACAAAATCGGCTTTCACCGGAAAGCGGCTGTGGCTGCGGTCAACCAGCACCAGGGTGTTGATTTTTTTCACCGGTTTATCCAAAAACAACTTCACGGCGTACATCATGGTTTTGCCGCTGTTCAACACATCGTCAACCAGCACCACGCATTTTTTTACGTAATCTTTTTCTTCGAAATCGATTACCGGTTCTCCGTTCCAGGGCTCGTCCTTATTGATACTGATTTTGCCCAATTTTAATTTTAAGGAGGAAATACTGCCCAACAAACTCATCAGATTTTGAGCAATTTTGTAGCCATTGCCGTCGATGCCCACAATAAAAAGTTCTTTTTCAGAGAAGTTGTTCTCATACACTTCATAGGCCAAACGGTTCAGTTTCTGACGGATTTGCTGAGTGCTGAGTATTTTCACCTTGCTCATGAGCGGTAATTTTTAATCAATTGGGCCAATTGTTCTTTTACTTTATCGTTGGGTTCGCACAAAGGCAGGCGAACGTGGGCTTCGCATTTCTTCAGTAAACTCAAAGCGTACTTAATACCACCGGGATTACCATCAGCGAACAATTGATCGGTGATGTCAATCAGGGAATAATGCAGTTTTTGGGCTTTGTCAAATTTGTGTTTTAAACACAAACGCACCATCTCGCTGTATTCTTTCGGAAACGCATTGGCCACTACGGATATCACGCCGTCTCCTCCGGCTGCAATCACCGGCAGGGTGAGGTTATCATCGCCACTGATCACCATAAAATCTTTTGGTTTGTTTTTGATCACTTTCATGATCTGTTCCATGTTGCCGCTGGCTTCTTTGGTGGCCACAATGTTTTTGAAGGCTTTGGCAATGCGCACCTGTGTTTCCCAGGTCACGTTGCTGCCGGTGCGTCCCGGTACATTGTAAAGAATAATGTCTTTTTTAGTAGCGGCTGAAACCGCCTTGTAATGCTGAAAATACCCTTCCTGGTTGGGTTTGTTGTAATAAGGGGCAACAGAGAGGATGGCTTCGAAGTGTTTCAGGTCTGTATGTTTTATGGTATCTACAACTTCCTGCGTGTTATTGCCGCCTATGCCCAGCACCAGAGGTAATTTATTGGCATTGGCTTTGATCACGGTTTCTATCACCTGCTTTTTTTCCTCTTTGCTAAGTGTTACACTTTCGCCGGTGGTACCCAACACCACAATGTATTCCACGCCACCGTTGTGCAGGTGTTTTACCACATGGCTCAGGCCTTTGCTGTCCACTTCTCCTTTTTTGGTAAAAGGGGTAACAATCGCCACTCCGGTTCCTCTTAAATTTTTATTGCTCATGATCGTTTATGCTAATGTATAAATTATATCCTGTATTATTTCAGCTTAAAGTATTCGCCGGCCATCACTGCAATCTCATTGCCATACGCCAAACTGGCTGTAGCAGCCGGACTCGGGCTATTGATCACGTGCATGGCATTGCCGTGTTTTTCAATTTTAAAATCGTCCAGCATCTCACCTTCCGGACCCAAAGCCATGGCTCTGATGCCGCAGCGGCTCGAAACGATGTCGTCCATTTCCAAAGAAGGAATTAATTTTTGAAGGCGTTTTAAAAAATAGGCCTTGCTGAACGCGCCCCGGTATTCATCCAAACCAAAGCGCCAGTGTTTGCCAAAAAATTTCCAGGTGCCTGCAAATCCAAAGGCTTCCAAAGTATCCTTCATGCTAAAGGCGGTTTTGCTGTAGCCTTCCCTGTCAAACACAAACACGGCATTGGGTCCGCACTCGGTGCCCCCTTTGATCATGCGGGTGAAGTGCACCCCTAAAAATGGAAATTTAGGATTGGGCACCGGATAAATCAGGTGCTTGACTTTTTTCAAACCTTTTTCGGTGAGGTCGTAATAATCTCCTCTGAACCCGATAATGGCCGCGTCGGTTTTTTGTCCTTCTTTTTTGGCCATGCGGTCGGCTTGTAAGCCGGAGGTGGTAATAATGTGTTTTCCAAAAAAGCTTGACTTTTGTGTAATGACTTTAGTTCCCGATTCACCGCGTTCAAAGCCTTTTACTTCCTGTGAGGTGAGCACCTTGCTGCCGGCAGCGTGAATAAGCTCCACGTATTTTCGGGCCACGTCTCCGTAATCAATAATACCGGTGCAGCCCACGCGAATGCCCGCAATGCCTTCGCAATAAGGTTCAATTTCTTTGATGCGTTTGCTGTCGATGAGTTCCATGTCCTCAACCCCGTTGGCCAACCCGTTTTGGTACACCTTGTTCATGTGCGCCAGTTCACTTTCTTCAGTGGCCACGATTAATTTGCCACAAATGTCATGCGCGATTTTATGGGTTTTGGCAAACTCCACCAATTCACGGCGACCACTCACGCAGTTTTTGGCTTTGTAAGAGCCGGGTTTGTAATAAATGCCGCTGTGTATTACACCGCTGTTGTGCGAGGTTTGGTGCTGTGCCACCTCTTTTTCTTTCTCCAAAACCAGAAGGCGTTTATCGGGATGTTGCGTGCAGAGTTTATACGCTGTGGCCAGGCCAACAATGCCCCCGCCTACGATGATGATGTCGAATTGTTCTTCCATATAAAAATGAAGTCCCAAAGTTAGCAATTTGGGGCAATTTTTTCCTTTATATTTACACCCAAACCAGCCCCATGAAGATCATTTGTATAGGCAGAAACTACGCCGCGCACGCCAAAGAACTGAAAAACGAATTGCCTACGGAACCTGTTTTTTTTATGAAACCCGATACGGCTTTGTTGAAGGAAAAGGAGTTTTATTTGCCGGATTTCAGTAAGGACATGCACCACGAAATTGAATTGGTACTTAAGATCAGCAAGGCGGGAAAACACATTCAGGAGGAGTTTGCGCACAAGTATTATGAGGAGATAGGTTTGGGTATTGATTTTACGGCCCGCGACCTACAGGAGCAGTGCAAACAAAAAGGCCTGCCCTGGGAAAAAGCCAAGGCCTTTGACAACAGCGCGCCCATTGGGAATTTTGCTCCAAAATCACAGCTCGATCTCAACAACATTTCCTTCGGTTTAAAAATTAACGGAGCTTACAAACAACAGGGCAACTCTAAAGACCTAATTTTTTCTTTCGATAAAATTATTGCTTACGTTTCTCAGTTTGTGAGTTTAAAAGTTGGCGACCTTATTTATACCGGAACCCCTGAAGGCGTTGGGCCCGTAAAGATTGGGGACGTTCTGGAAGGGGAAATCAATGGAAAACCTTTTTTGAATCTGGAGATCAAATAAAGTTGTGCAGTAAAGTCAATCTTCTTCTTTATGACGGCCCACTTTTTACCACAGCGTCCACAGAGTTTTGCACACCCGCCTGACCAAGCGGGCAGGCCCGACTGACCGAACGGGCAGGGAGTTACACAGAAAAATTCTTAGTGAACCTTAGTGAGCTGAGTGCCTGAGTGGTTTAATTCCGAGGGACTAACTGTAATTGCCGAGTACAATCTTCACAGAATTCGGTATAACTTACCGATACAAAGTAATCACACCATTGTAATTGTTCTCCTGGCCTTTGTTGTTCAATACATTTAATTTGTAATTGTAAACCCCTTCCGGACAGGGCTCGCCTTGTATAGTGCCGTCCCAATTGCGTTGCGGGTCACTGCTGCTGAAAATCATTTCCCCCCAGCGGTTAAAAATCTGCAACTCGTAACGTTTTACTCCGCGCATCACCGGGAAAAACACATCGTTCAAACCATCTTCGTTTGGTGTAAAGGCATTGGGGATGTATACATTAAAATCAACGGCCACTTCTATGCTTTTTACTATGGTGTCCCAGCAGCCCCAGGAATTTCTCACCAAAAACGCTACCGCGTAATTTCCGGCATCTTCAAAAAAGCAAGAGGTGTTTTCACTGAAACTGTTGGTGTTTTTGCCATCGTTAATGGCCCAGTGCCATTTGTTTTGGTTCTCACCTAGGCTGGTATTGGTAAACACCACCAGGTCCTGATTTTCTATGGGTTTAGCCGGACTGTAAACAAAGTCGGCCACCGGCAAAGGAAACACCTCTACCATTTGTGTAATGGTTCCCCTGCAGGTTTTATCATCCTCAAAACTGCCTTTGAGTTCAAAGTTACCGGGAGTATTAAAACAATAACTCACCGTTGAACTGTTCACACTTTGATTGTTAAAAGTCCAGATGCTGTTGATCACATTGCCTTCATTGGATTGTAAAGCGTAAGTTGAACAAAAGGGAACACAACCACTTAACTGACCTGTAATTTGTCCGGTGGGTTCAGGATCAACAATCACCGGCGCAGTGGTGTAACCCCTGCAGCCAAAAGCATCCATTACCATTAAAGTGTAAGTACCGCCCATGCCCACATTGCCCGCTAAAAAACTGGTGTTTTG
>JAEUTN010000012.1 GCA_016787895.1 Bacteroidia bacterium | reverse complement strand
ATCGTAGTTCACCAGATTTCGATGAACCAAAGTAGGGGCAAGTTGAATGGAAAGATTATTGCCAAATTTTCTCGCTAAAAGTAATTGGCTGACATAATTAAAGCGATGTGCAGCATTGTTTTCAAAATACACAGTGGATGTGCTATCACTGGAGGAGGCCATGGTGCAGAGTTCTGAAGAAAGAAAAAGAGAAGCACTAAAAGGCATTGAATTATCGTCCTTTTGTTTAAGCAATTTTATTTTGGTATTAAAATCCAGAATCTGTCGGCGCAAATAGGCGCCCTTGCTTCTTCCAAAACCTATGGCCCAGTTGTCGTTGATGCCATAATCAAAAGCAAGGCGTATGTCGGTAACGTTATCAAAACCATATAAAGTACTGATACCTCCTGCATCTCCGGCAATATCGTCAAAACGGTGAGAGATTCTGAAATCCAATTCCCCGCGTTTAACTTGTTCGATAGTGACCATATTTACCAATCGTGTGGTTTTAAAGGTGGCCGTCACCGGTTTGGCTTTGGCCGGACCCTCCATGGCCATCATCAGACTGTCGAGATTTTGGGAATGTATGGCTTGAATGCCAAGAAACAGGCCGAAAAATAAAATGCTTGTGCGTGTTAAGATTTGCTGAAACATCCTCTGAAAATTTATTCAAGATAAGAAAAATGTTACAACATCTATTTAATTTATAATGGAAAATTGAAACTCATTTGAGTTTGTAGGGTTTTAGAATTGATAAATCTATTGCATTTAAAGAATCGTTTGAGTTCAACAATAAAAGCTGAGGCTTTTAGCGCTTCAGGGAAAAGAAAAAGCCTTAGCTTTCGCTAAGGCCTTTTGCATTCATCTGCGGACTGAACGGGATTGCCTCGCCTTCTGCTCGGCGGACCCTCGGCGTTCCAAAGTCAACATTCAAAAGCCATTGCGCTGCGCGCCATGGTTTTTCTTTTCCCTTACGCTTATAAAAGCTGAGGCTTTTACCGCTTCAGGGAAAAGAAAAAGCCTTAGCTTTCGCTAAGGCCTTTTGCATGTATTTGCGGACTGGACGGGACTCGAACCCGCGACCTCCGCCGTGACAGGGCGGCATTCTAACCAGCTGAACTACCAATCCGTTTTTATCATGAAGCGAACGACTGTAAGGAGTTCTGCTTCATGATTCCCCCGATTTTTTTGAATCGGGAGTGCAAATTTACAGGTTTTCTTTAATCCAACAAGTTTTTATGCAAAAATTAAAGACTCAAAATCTGTTGTGCGTGGGAGGCCGTGTCAACCGAATGAATCACCTGCTCAATGGTTCCGTCTTCCGAAATCACAAACGTGGTTCTGATAATACCATCGTAAATTTTACCCATAAACATTTTTTTACCCCAAACATCATAGGCTTGAATAATGGTTTTGTTGGTATCGGCCAATAGCGGAAAAGGCAATTCGTATTTGCTGGCAAATTTGGCGTGTGAGGCCTGGTCGTCAGCACTTACCCCAACTACAGCGTAGTTTTTCTGACCTAAAAACTGGTATTCATCACGCAAACTGCAGGCAGTGGCAGTACAACCCGGGGTGTCATCTTTTGGATAAAAGTATAAAATCACTTTTTTTCCGGCGAGGTCGTTTAAATTTACAGTGTTCCCGTTTTGATCGATGCCTTCAAAATAAGGCGCTTTATCTCCTGCTTTAAGTTGGCTTTGATACGCTTTAAAAGGTGGAGTTACCGGGGTTTTAGCAGGTGATTTGGCTTTGGTTTTTGGTTTGGAAACCGCTTTTTTAACCGCTTTAACCGTCGGTTTTTTACTCACCTTGGGACTGGCTTTTTTAACGGCTTTTTTTACCGCCTTTTTTACTGCTTTTTTTGTGACCTTTTTTGCAAAGGTTTTTTTGGCTGAGGCTTTTTTAGCGGGGGCTTTTTTGCCCGCTTTTTTTACAGGCTTTTTCTTTTCTGATTTGGTCGCACTTTTTTTGGCTGTGCGTTTTTTGGCTGCCGGCTTACTTGCTTTTTTAATCGCTTTTTTGGCCGACGTTTTTTTTGACTTTTTTTTCATGATGGCTTATTTTAGGTTTAACAGTTTTGGTAAGATCTTGTTTAGAATGTTGTTTAGAATAATATTGGCAAAAGGCCTGAATTCCGCAGAGTTCACATTTTGGGCTGCGGGCGAGGCAAATGTACCTGCCGTGTAAAATCAGCCAATGGTGAGCCTTGGGAATCCATTCTTTGGGAATGTGTTTGATCAGTTGCAATTCAGATTGCAGCGGGGTTTTTACATTGCGGGTCAATCCAATTCGGTTGCTTACCCTGAACACGTGGGTGTCAACGGCCACGGTGGGTTGATTGTAAACCACCGAAGCAATCACATTGGCGGTTTTCCTTCCAACACCAGGCAGTTGAATCAGGTCTTCCACCTTATCGGGCACTTTGTTCTTAAACTCCTTCACCAGCATTTGAGCCATGCCGGCCAGGTGTTTGGCTTTGTTGTTGGGATAACTCACGCTGCGAATATACGTGAAGATAACATCAGGCGTGGCTTTCGCCAGACTTTCGGCATCCGGATAATCCTTAAACAAAGCGGGAGTCACCTGATTCACTCGTTTGTCGGTGCATTGGGCACTTAAAATAACGGCCACCAGTAGTTCGTAAGGATTGGAATAATGCAATTCGGTTTCAGCCAAAGGGGCATGTTCCCTAAAGTAATCCAACACATTCCGGTAGCGGTCTTTCAGATTCACAGGCTTCAAAAGTAAGGGATTTAAGTTTTGCTTACATCTTCCATTCAGTATCTTTCGATAATGTTTACTTTTGGAATCCGATGAGATGTTTCAAACTCTTTTCACTCTTCACCATCCTACTGACCCTGGTCTGTGTTTCCTGTCAAACCAAAGAAAAGGGTGAAGTAAGGGTAACTTCACCGGAAGTGGCGACGCAGAAAATAAAAGACCAGTTTGTGGTGGCCAATCAGCTGATTCTACAAAAGGAGTCGGATGAAATGGATGCCTACGAACGCTCGCACCAACTCCGATTTGTAAAAACCACCTCAGGAGTTCGTTACCATGTGTATAAACCTTCTGCTTCGGGCGACAGCATTCGCAAAGGCATGCCCGTAAGCTTAAACTACACCGTTTATCTGCTGGACGGCAGCTTGTGTTACAGTTCAGATGTTGACGGAACAAAACATTTTATAGTGGAACAGGAGCAAATTGAAAGCGGTATTCACAGGGGCTTGCAGTACCTCAAAAAGGGCGATAAAGCGCTCCTCCTCATTCCTTCTCACCTGGCCCACGGTTTACTTGGGGATTTTAAAAAAATCCCGCCTCAAATGCCCATTATTTACAATGTGGAAGTGTTCTAATGGGTTTTGCATAGGTCTGGGTTTGGCCTTGTTGTTTTGCCTTTCCTGCCGGGAGCATCAAAAACAAGTGTATTCCTATTATCCTCCCGGGTATTATTACCGCTTGTTGTCCTTTCAACCCTCAAAAACACCGGTTCAAAAAAAGGAATGGATTCAGCTGGACCTGAGTTTCAGCACGCAAAACGACTCTGTTTTTTGGGACAGCTTCAATAATTTCAACGATTTGTATGTGCTTCCGGCGCAGGCCCCCGATACTTCCAAAGCCTTAAATTATTGGGCGGCCAAAGGGGCTTTAAAAGATAGTTTTGAACTATTGATTCCAACCGCTGTTTTTTATCAAATGCATTTCAAATATCAGGGAGTGCCCGGCTTCAGCCAGTCAGATTCTATTGTTAAAGTAAGGGCAAAACTCAAACGCTTTCTTGGCAATCATGAATTTAAAAACCTGAGGGACAGTCTGCAAAACAGGGAACTGGACCTGATTCGGAACTATTTTGAAACAGAAGAAGCCTTTGTCAAAGCCAAGGACAGTTTAGGTTATTACTGGGTTCAACGCCCTTCGCCCTGGTCTCCCCCGGCGCATTTCAAAACCCTCGATCGATTAATGGTGAATTATGAAGGTTGTTTTTTAAACGGCCGCGTGTTCGAGAAATCAAAGGCGGATTTTGAATTGATATACGGCATTCCTGACCAAATGGTAAAAGGACTAAATTATGTTATGGGTCAATTAAATGAGGGTCAGACTGCGAAAATAATCTTACCTTCGGCGCTTGCATTTGGAGAAAATGGCAGCAGTAACGGTACTGTTCCGCCTTATACTCCGGTGCTGTATAATCTAAAATTAACGGAAGTAAAAAGACAATGAAAAAATTAAGCCTGCTTGGGGTATCGGTAACGGCCTTGTTGTTCACCGCCTGCAAGAATTCTGAATTTGAAGGGTTCACCAAAGACGACAGTGGATTACATTACAAGTTTTTTAATCAAAACGAAACCGGCACAAAAGTGCAGGATGGGGATGGTATCGTGCTTCGTTACATCATCATGAAAGAAGGAAACGACTCGGTGATTGTGAATTCAAAAGACGTGAGCCGCGATGGCAGCGGATGCGCAAGCCTGGCTCCGGTTATGACCTCCTTCAACGGAAGTTTGGAAGATGGATTAAAAATGATGACCGTGGGTGATAGCGCCGCGTTTATTGTGTCGGCCGACTCTTTCTTTCTGAAAACACAGAAAGCAAACGAACTGCCCAAAGGGTTTAAACCGGGCGACCATATCAAAGCCATTTTTTGTTTGAAGGAAATCACTCCAAAAGCCGAAATGGAAGCCATGCGCAAAAAGCAAATGGAGGAACAAGAGGCGATGATGAAACAGCGCGAAGCTATGGCTAAGGAGCTGCAACCATTGGAACAACCTGCCATTGATAAATACGTAGCAGAAAACAAAATAAAGGTTAAACCCACCGCTTCAGGCTTGTACTTCATTGAAACAAAAAAGGGTTCAGGAGCATCACCAAAAGAAACGGACATGGTTAAAGTACACTATACCGGAAAACTTCTGGATGGTACCATTTTCGACAGCTCTGTTGAAAGAGGAGAACCGGCTGTGTTCCAGCTCAATCAGGTGATCAGAGGCTGGACCGAAGCCCTTCAACTGATGAAGGTGGGCGGTAAAGCAACTTTGTTGTTGCCTTCTTCACTGGCTTACGGACCAAATGGTGCCGGTGAGCGCATCGCCCCTTACAGTGCTCTGGTATTTGATGTTGAACTTATTGATATACAAGCTGCACCTCAGGAGGCCGCAATGCCTGCCATGCCCGGAAAATAAGTGGCAAAGTTTTTGCAGAGAACCCAAAAACCAAATCAATAACTATGAAAAAAGCAATTTTATTTCTCGCTGCCTTCTCTCTGGTATCTGCCTCAGGTATGGCGCAAAGTAAAGGCAAACCTAAATTAAGCAAAATGGACAAAGAATTTTTAAGCACTCAGGCCGATGGCATGTACGCCAGGTTTGAAACCAAAAAGGGAGACATCTATACCTTACTCGAATTCAAAAAAACTCCAATGACTGTTGCCAATTTTGTTGGTTTGGCAGAGGGAACAATTAAAAACAACGTGAAACCCGAAGGCACTCCCTATTACGATGGATTGAAGTTTCACCGTGTGATTCCAAAATTCATGATTCAGGGTGGTTGTCCTAAAGGAGACGGAACATCCGGACCGGGTTACGCTTTCCCTGATGAAATTGATACCACTTTAAAACACAACGTTCCCGGTATTTTGAGCATGGCCAATGCCGGCCCCGGAACCAATGGTTCACAATTTTTTATCACACACGTGCCAACCCCTTGGTTGGATGGTAAACACACGGTTTTTGGTCATGTGATCACCGGACAAAATGTGGTTGACGCCATAGTAGGCAACGATACCATAGTAAAAGTAACCATCCTTCGCAAAGGAAAAGAGGCAGAAGCTTTTGATGCTGCAAAAGTGTTTGAAACAGAAAAAAACAACATCGCCGAAAAAGAAGCTGCCAAATTAAAAGCTCAAAAAGAAGCGCTTGACAAAATGTTTGCCGGCGCTATTTCTACACCCAGCGGATTACGTTACATGGTTGAAAAAGAAGGCACCGGTGCTTCACCTGCTGCAAATGATAATGTAACAGTTCATTATACCGGAATGTTTCTTGATGGAAAAATATTCGACAGCAGTGTTCAGCGCGGACAACCTGCAACTTTTGGTTTAAACCAGGTGATCAAAGGCTGGACAGAAGGTGTTCAGCTGATGAAAGAAGGTGCTAAATACAAGTTTATCATTCCTCCGGCTTTGGCCTATGGAGAGCAAGGGTATCCTGGAGCAATTCCTCCCAACAGCACCCTCATCTTTGAAATTGAGTTAATCAAAGTCAACAAATAAACGACTTTGAATTGTTTTGAAAACCTCTGCTACGGCAGGGGTTTTTTTGTTTTGGAGTGTCGCTAACGCAGGATGACCATTTTTCCGAACTCCTTTTTGAAATACTGATCAGCTGCAGAACTATTCAGTTCCATGGCTTCACCATTCAGTCGGGTAATAATTCTGTACAGGTAAACCCCATTGCCGAGTTTGTCTCCGTAAGTGTCTTTCCCATCCCAGGCATAACTGCTGATGTTCCTTCCGATGTGAATCTCACCTAATTCATCTTTGGTGATTTCGCGCACCAGCTTTCCGCTGATGGTCATAATCTGAATCGTAAACACTTCCGGCACTTCGCTGCCTGTGAGTGTAAACACAAAACGGGTGCTGCTGCTGAAGGGATTCGGGTAATTGAGTACCTGGGTGATTCCGGGCTTTTGCTGTATATCAAACTGAATTTTATAACTGCTTTTGGCCGAAAGGTTATTGCTTCTGTCTTTGGCCTGAGCGGTTAAGGTGTAGGTGCCATCCGTAACAAATACAGGTTCATAGCTGATGCTGCAGGAGTTTTTTGGCAAAGAGCCGGGGCTGAACGCCAGCTCGCTGCCAAAGGCCAAACGCTGAGGAGTAGTTTGTCCTGGTTTTTGAATGTAAATTTCAAAAGCAGAAGTATCGTTGAGCGCCAGAAATTTATTTTCATCTTTCACGCTGATTAAAATAATGGGTTTTGCCGAAACCAGATCTTTGTTCATGATTCGTCTGCCATCAAAGGTGACATCCAGTAAAGGATTAGTGACGTCGGTATTCACTTTAAAAGCAAAACGGCCAATGTTGTTGAACTGGTGTTGCTCCGCCTGATAACCCACTTGTCCTGAAGGGTTCGCGTAAATCCACAACGCATTGTCGCCGCTGATGTTGGTGCTGTTTAATTTTAATGTGTCGAGAAAAATTTGACCCGGAGCAAAAGGTGGAACTTTCATTTTTTTCGGAAGCGGAATTTGATTCAGGTTGGCATCTTCAAGCCAGTAAGTGATAAGTAAACTGTCGCTAAAATTACTTTGTCCGATGTTTTCAATGGGCACCACAAAGCCAACTTCATCTCCTTGCATAAGGGTATCGTTCAATGCTTCAAAACCTTTTAAAGGATTAAGCGCGCATTCAGCCGCTTCATCGTAAATCACTTGCCAGCGCTCAAGTTGCGGGGCCGTGCGCTGTTTGCCATCTTTCATAAAGGCCACCAATTGCAGATAAGGATGGTTTTGCGCGGAGATGTAATTTTGCAAATCGCTAACATCGCTTTGGGTTTGATTAAATGTAAACAAGGTGTCCACATCTCCATTCCAACGAATTCCAATCAGCTTCAAAACAGTAGTGTCGGAACTTCCGGTTTCCAGAGCCTTTACTCTCCAATGCAAACTTTCCCAACGCAAAGCAGGACCCACAATTTCTGAACTGATGCTTCCATTGAACCATTTGCCGGTGATGCTGTCGTTTTGGGTAATCACGCTGGCGTAATTTGCACCAATGGTTTCATGGGCCTGGCCTTGTACCATCCCTTTTTTGCCGAAGAGAATCCGGGGCAGGGTATCCGCTGCTATCATGGTTTGATTGGCACCTAAGGTTTTAAAAGCATTTTTCAGGGAGGGGGCATAGGTAGAGACTTGCGCATTACCGCCCAATAAACCAATGCTGTATGCCAACACGTATTGATTCGGAGCAATGGCATTGATAAAATTCTCCATGTTGGTTTGCCAGTTCACAATCCCGCAACTGTTGAAGGCACAGAAGGAATAAAAATACTGATCGGTTGAATTGCAAATACAGTTGTTGTAAATACCCGGACTGGGGATATTCGAATTGGTTTTAACCACTTGCGGCAAACCACTCAGCGAATCAAACACCACAAAATTCCAGCCATTGGCCGTACAGCCAAATTCACTCATCTTTACACCATTAAAGTAAAAGTTAATGTTTTCCCATGCCATCAAAGGGGAAGATGAATTAATGCCAGCGTTTCCGGTTCGGCAGAAAACAGAATTCCTGCTTTTCAGAAATTCAAATTGCCGTTTGTTTTTGTTTTGCAAGATGTATTGGTACTTGTCTGTTTTGAATTGGTTAAAATGCGCCTGTGACCAACCCCGTTTTGTACCAATGGTTTGAAAGGAGCTCTCTTTCCAGAGAAATCCATTTTGAGGACCGGTGCTGTCGCGGCTCACCCTCCAGAAATACACCGTACTGTCCTTGTAAGGCAGGGTAACGGTCCATTCTAAAACCCCGCCTTTACTTCGAATGGTTTTGGATTGCAACACCTGATTAAATTGGCCGGAGGTATCCAGTTGAAAAACATAATCGCCCTCAGGAGCAAAGGGATCGGAAGTGCTGGCCTTTAAAGTGATGGTGGAAGAAAGGGGAACAATGGCAAAACGAAATGGATACACGGGTGTAAGGTCATTGCCTGAAATCAGCAGATCGATGTTTCCGGTTGTCGCGTTGTTATTTTCATTGCTTTCGGCAATTTCATTGTATTCGTCCACCTTCACCGAAAATTGATTCAATCCTATGCCTCTGTTGAAGTCAATCGGAACAAAAAACTTTAAACTGTCGAGATAATAAGGTGCTTTCACGCGATGCAGATACAGCGCCGTGTCGTTGTTTGGGAAGGTTCGGCTGACTCTGAGACTGAAGCTATCGGCTAGCGCTTTGCCGGAGTTCATATAACTCACCCGAATGCCAATGGAATCGGTGTAGGTTTTGAGGTCAAATTTTACATCGGCATTAGTTAACACATAATCCGTTTGATCGCCATTTCCGATTTTCAAAGAAGGATCGCCATGCAGAATTTCCTGCAAGCCTATAAAACGGGTTAAGGAATCGGCGGAGTTGGTATGATCCTGAATGGCTTTTTGAATCACCTCACCAATGGATTTGTAATAATGACTGGTACTGAAGGCATCGTAAAAGGTTCGGCTGAATTGATGCAAGCGGCTATCGTACGACTCTGTTGTTGTGGCGATATAGCCAATGCTTCCCCTTTGGTTGGCGAACACGTAATTGTGACTCACCGAATTTTGGACATTGTGCAGAAATACATTTCCGCTGTAACACGAATTCGCGATAAAAAAAGGATAACGCCCCTGATTATTGAATTTATAAGGATCTTCAATGGCCATACCCAGATTTTGTGTGGCACCGTGCCCGAAAAAATTCACCAGAGCCGCGCCCTTGCTCATGGTTTTCACAATGCTGTCGCTGAGGTCACTTTGAATAGGAGCTGAAGTATTTTTCTTAAAAGTTGTGACCTTAGCTCCAAATAAGGTGTCCTCCACCTTTTGTTTATAGGTGTCCATAAAGTAAGAAAACGTGTTGAGTTCACCATCGTCATTACTTCCAATAAAATGCAGGACCTGTTTTTTCCAATCGGCTTGCGATGAACTTTCGTGCTGCTGAACTTTGCCGAGGTATTGGTTCACTTCCGTATTGCTCAGGGCTGAGAGTCGCCCTATGGGGATATCGGGCACTAAAAAACTCCCGTTGGCAGTGTTGAGTGAGGCGCTCAGCAAATGGTCGCTGCTCGGAATACCCATGGTAGGAACTAAATTTTGGTTTTGTTGCGCCGTTGTGATGTTTTGAAGTTGAATACCTTTTCCGATGAGCAAAACAAATTGGGGTGGTGTGTTCAAACTATCGCTGAGGTGTTTCAAAAATTGACGAATGGCCACCGGGTGTTTGTTAATGCCGTAAGCATATTGTTCATATAATTCCTGAACATCCGCAAAAATAACATCATAGGAACCACCGGATGGGGAACTGCGGTAATTGCGGTAGGCCTGAGCTGAACTTTGTAAGGATTTGTGATACACCATCACAAAAGGTTTGTTGGATGTTGTTGCTGTGAAATCGGTAAAATAGCCTGTGGTGTTTACCGGAATCAGCTTTTTAATCACCAGGGTATCCATTTCAGCCACCAACACACATTTTTTTATACCGTTTCCATCGGGAATAACAGCTCTTACAAAAGGAGGGTTAATTGTAGTTTGTATTCGTTTGCCATTGTCAAGGTCCAATAAAATCACTTGTTGTGAGCTGCCGTAATTAAAATTGCTGAAATTATAAAAGGCTTTAGAGGAGGAAGGCGCATCCTCTGCATAAAATTTTGAGAAAGAGAGGTTGTTGAGGTGCAGGGTTTGCGGGTAGGTTAATTTTAAAAAGTGAAGCACTGTGCCATTAGAGCTTGCTGTAATGGATGGTGAGATGAGGGAGGCCAGGGTAAAATTGCTGCTGCTGCCCAAAGTCAAAGGTGGTATGTTCAGGGTTTTTCGAATAGGAGCGTAACCATAAAACAAGGTATCGAAAAGAATCACCGGGTTTCCTCCGGCATCGGAATAAGTTAAACGCAGATGATGGTCGTTACCCGAAACCGCAAAGTTTTTGGTGGCACCTGAAAAATTTAAACTCAGCCTAAGCGGAAGCGGATTCAGGGTATAATTCTGAAGTGGACTGAAACTTGTACTGATAAAACTGTTTCCTGAAAAGTAAAGTCCCTTGCCCTCGGCCTGCGTGTACCTTGGGTCTCCGGGCACATCCTCAATGTATTCCTCAACAAAATTGTAATTGTTGCTGCTCGTAAGAAGTTTATCGGCATAAACATAATCGGCTGCCGGATAAAGTGCCGTGTTGGTATCGGTTTCGAGGCTGTAGCGTTTGTTGTTTAACGACGTGTTTAATGTCAGAAACCCGTAAAGGGTATCATTGAACAACGGAGCATATGGATTGGGGATGTATTTGCTGTAGGTATAAATCAGTGAATCCACGTCCCCCATCAGGTTGTTGGCGTAAAACTCAATGTAATCGTTGGTGTTGATTTCTCCGTCGTTTTCCCCTTTCACATACAGGTGTTGTTCCTGTCCTTTAATGAACAACTGAAAATTTCGGGGATCAATGCCGTTCAGATTAAAATAAGTGGAGAGGGTAGTGGAATCTATTCTGTAAAGCCCTTCCTTATGAATCGGAAATTTAAAATACTGTTGAGAAAACCTTACCCAGCTATTCCCGCTGTTTTGCGCGGAAGAGAAAAAATGAAACAATAAACATAAACGTATAAAAGTAAATGTTCTCACTGCATGGGCTTGCGGTTAATGTCGATTTTTAAAGAGAAGATGTTGGAATACAAGGCCACTGAACGATCCCCAATGTCGGTTAGAGCATAATCAAGCGTGATTATTTTGTATTTCACGCCTAAGCCAAAATTGGGTTGAACCGTTGTGACCAGCGTAGTGCCTTTATCGTTGAGTTCCTTTTGAATATTGCCCAATCCTCCGCGTAAATACACAAAGCCCTTGTAGCCAATTTCCAAACCAATTGCCGGTTCCATACTCCAGAAATTCGTTTTTAAAACCGTGTTTCTTTTTCCATCGAAGGTGTTGATGAGATTAATTTCTCCAAGCACTGAAATTCTATCTTTCCAGAATTTACCTTCTTTGGCAATACCTAATATCACCTTGGGTGCGGTGATTTCAAGCGATGAAGAGGGAATTTCGTTTCCAGTGGCGATAAAGGTGTTTTTGTCTTTTTCGCTGAGCTGTATCGACCAGGCGTTAAACGTGCCGGTAATGTCTCTGCCCATAGCAGCAAACTTCCAGCCTTTGTAATTGTATTTGGCTCCAACATCCAAACCAAAACCCCAGGCACCTCCAAATTGGCCCAGGGTGCGGCGTATCACTTTAAAGTTACCGCCCAATTCCACCCCTTTTAATTTTGGAAGACTTCGCGCATAACTGATTAAAGCGGCAAAATCCACGGCGTTAAACGTACTGATGCGGTTATAATCCACATTTCCATTGGCATCCACAAGGTCGAGGGTATTCGGAATATTGTCAACACCAAACCGAAGCAGGGTGATACCACCCACGCTGTTGCTGTCGATGCGTTTAGACAGGCCGATGTAATCGTATTTGGCAATTCCTGCAAAGTATTCGGCATGCATTAAGCCTACCTCAATGTCGTTTTTCTGGGATAAAAGGCCGGCCGGATTCCAGTAACCTGAAATAACGCCCTCCGCCGAACTTACGTTGGCATTGCCCATGGCCAAAGCCCTGGCGCCCACACCAATGTTCAGAAACTCGTTGCTGTATTTACGCACCTGCCCAAAGCTTTGGGAAGCGGTAAATGCCAAAAAGATTAGACTTAGTGTGCGGTATCGGGTGCTTGCAGCCTTTTTTAGCATAGGTATAAGGTCCAAATTAGCTAATTTAACGCAATCTCCTGCGTTTTAGTATTAAATTATTTAACAAAGTATTGGCTGAAAAACCCAGCTTTAGCGGTTCATTTCGACCAGGGTCCAAAAAAAGCATCGTTCCAAATGAATTAGAGGAAGCACTTCACTCTGTTTATTCTTCGTGTTTGTATTTTCTTCTCAGCTGTTTTTTTACTTTGAGGTGCTTTTTTTGTTTAAGCGTGTTTTCTTTGGCCGACTTTTTGGGTTGGGTGGCTATCCTTTTCTTTTTTGGTTTTAAGAGTTCCTCAATTAGGTTTTGAAGCTTGAGCAAGGCTTTCTCTTTGTTTTTGATTTGGGATCGTGAGGTTTGACTGAGGATTCGTATTTCGCCCGCTTTGAGTTTGCTGCTGTGGCTCTGAAGCAGAATTTTTTTCTGGCTTTCCCTTAGGGCCTGAGAGTCCCCGATGCTAAAAATCAACTCCACCTTGCTCTCCACTTTATTTACATTTTGCCCGCCCTTACCGCCCGAACGTGAGGTGATAAAACGCACATCTTTTTCCCTAATAATTTCAACTTGTTCTGCTGTTAACATCTGCACATGGATAATCACTATGAAAATACAAATTTAACTTCAGGCCTTATCTTAATTTTGTTGGAAGAATGAAGTACTTGTTCATCTTTTTTTTTCTCACCTCACATTTCTTCTTTTCCCAAAGTATCGAGGACTGTAAACAACGCTTTCACACCTACCTGAATTTTAAGGGCAGTTTAAACCCTTATGTAAAATTCGATAAAAAGGCCATTCATCTTTATACCCCCGCCGGCAAAAAGGACTTTAGCATTTACGAGAATGAATTACCGGCCCTTATTTCTTTTCTTCAAAACAGCACCTATCAGGAACAACTGGCTTTTTGGAATGCCAAAAGCAGGGGAGAAGCCATTCAGCCGGAACGCAAAACAAAATTGGAACAAGGCCCTTTAAAAAGTAAAACAGGAGCCAAAGCCCTTGAAGGCTATCGCATTGCCATTGACCCCGGACACTTTGCCACCGGCTTAAAAGAGGCGGCTTATGAACAGAAGTACCTTTATTTTAAAGCCAATAACGAAAAGTTTCCGAACGATAGCGTAAAGCTGTTCGAAAGCGCCCTGAGTTTTAATACGGCTCAATTATTAAAAACTATGTTGGAAAAGGAAGGGGCTGAAGTATTTTTAAGTCGCGAACAAAACAATTTTACCTCTTTCAACTGCACCTACAGCGATTGGATGAAAACACACAAAACACGGGTACTCGACAGTTTACAAAAAGCTGGAAAACTCAGTTCAACTAAAAAAGCGGCTTTGATGAAAGCCAGACCTTACGATTTGTTTTGGGACTTTTTTCGCGATTTTGATTTGCAAAACAGGGCTGAAAAAATCAACCGCTATCAACCGGACATTTGTATTATCATTCATTACAACGTGGACGAAAAAAATGCGCCCTGGAAGGATTTTTCGGAGAAAGATTTTACCATGGCCTTTATTGGTGGTGGATTTACCGCCGGAAATTTAGGCAAAACAGAAATGAAGCTGAATTTCTTGCGTTTGCTTTTGACCCCACAACTCAACCATTCAGAGGAACTTTCATCCAAAACCGTTCAGCAATTCCACAAACAACTGGGCATCCCCATTGCAAAACCACAGGATGCCAAATACCTTTGGGAAAACAGTATGGCAAGCCCTTCGGCTGGGGTGTATTCAAGGAATTTATTGCTCTGCCGTCAGATTAATTCGGTGCTCGTATACGGGGAGGCTTTGTATCAGGATAATGCTGATGAAGCGGCAGAACTCATGAAGTGGAACCTTAATCAGGATGGCATTATCACCAACCAGCGTTTGCTAAAAGTAGCGCAGGCGTATTTTGAAGGTTTGAAGGATTATGTGAATCGGAAGGACTAAATTTCTGATTAAGGCACATTCATGTATTTGTGCGATTGCAGGCTGATGATCCAGCGCGGATTGGATTTTACATAGTCCACAATCAAAGGCGTCAGCTCCTCGTGTTTGCTCCATTCGGGCTGTAAAAACAAATAACAGGAATTGCCCACTTTAGCAGCCTCCTCTTCGGCCCAAACAAAATCGTGTTTATTGTAAACGATCACTTTTAGCTCATGGGCCTTCTGATAAATTTCAGGCAGAGGTTTCATGGTTTTTTTTGGGGAAAGGCAAATCCAGTCCCATTGCCCGCTGAGGGGATAAGCTCCTGAAGTTTCAATAAAGGTAAGGATAACCGCTTTTTTTAATTCCCTGCAAAGAGCATCCAGGTTGTAAATCAAAGGTTCACCCCCGGTTACCACCACGCTGTTGGCTTTGCTTTCTTTTACTTTAACCAGCAATTCGCTTACAGGGGTTAATGGATGAACATTGGCGTCCCAGCTTTCTTTCACATCACACCAGTGGCAGCCCACATCACAACCTCCAATGCGTATAAAATGCGCGGCTTTCCCGGTATTGTGCCCTTCCCCCTGTATGGTGTAAAATTCCTCCATCACCGGCAGCAGCATACCCGCCTTTAACAGTTCTTCCTGTTCTGAACTTAAGCTATGGAGTTTGTAATTCAAGGTGTCAAAGGTACTGATCGTTGCTCAGAGCAGCAATATTGGAATGGAATTAAAAATCGTGAACAGGCGGCTATTTGCTCTGATCAGGCTATAGTGAGGGGATATTATTTGTACTTTTAGGATTCAGAGCACATCGCTATAGATTTATGAATATTGGTATTGTTTGTTTTCCTACCTACGGTGGATCTGGTGTAGTAGCCACTGAACTCGGAATAGCCCTGGCCAACAAAGGCCATAAGGTTCATTTTATGTCCTACAGCCAGCCATTTCGTTTGAACCTATTCAATGAGAATTTATTTTTTCACGAGTTTAATGTAAACGATTACCCATTGTTTGATTACCAGCCATACGAAAGTGTGCTGGCCAGTAAAATTGTGGACGTAGCCGTTTATGAACACCTTGATGTTTTGCATGTGCATTACGCCATTCCTCACGCTTCTGTAGCCTATATGGCCCAGCAAATTCTCAAATCCAAAAAAATTCACTTGCCTTATGTCACCACACTGCACGGTACCGACATTACTTTGGTGGGCAGAGATCCTGCCTTCGAGCCGGTGATTCGGTTTTCTTTGAATCACAGCAATGCCTTAACTGCAGTGTCAGAAAGTTTAAGAAAGGACACCCTGAAAACTTTTAAGATTGATAACAAGATTTCAGTTATTCCTAATTTTATTAACCTGAAAGATTTTCAAATCACCCGGGAGCATTGTGTTAAACGCAAATACGCGCCCAACGGGGAAAAAATTCTGGTCCACATCAGTAACTTCAGAAAAGTAAAACGGGTGGATGATGTGATTCGCGTTTTTCATAAAGTACTGCAGGAGGTGCCCGCAAAACTCATTTTGGTGGGCGATGGTCCTGAGAAAGCCAACGTGGAACAACTTTGTCGCCAGTTAAATTTACACCATGAGGTGGTTCATCTTGGAAAAATTACCGATCCCAAAGAAATACTTTGTGTTGGGGATTTGTTTGTGTTGCCTTCAGAAACGGAGAGTTTTGGTTTATCGGCGCTTGAAGCCATGGCCATGAAAGTGCCTGTTATCAGTACCAACGGCGGAGGCCTGCCCGAAGTAAACCTTCACGGGAAAACCGGTTACCTAAGCAATGTGGGGGATGTCAACGATATGTCGGCTAATGCCATTCGCCTTTTAAAAGATGAACAATTAATGGCCACTTTCCGCAAGAATGCGTTTGAACGGGCAGCGGATTTTGATGTAGAAAAAATATTACCTTTATATGAGCAAGTGTACCGCCAGCTTCTTTCAAAAGAAGTGGTGATTTAAATCCGGATTTTATCGAAGTGTTCCTAAAATTCATGGTAAAAACAAGCACACATAACATCGGCATTTCTGTAGAGGTCAAGTACTGGCCCAACCGGAGTATGCCAGCTGAAAACCATTATTTTTTTGTGTATTTCGTTACCATTGAAAACAATTCCGACTACACCGTAAAACTCACCAAACGCCATTGGGATATTTTTGATTCAACCGGAGAGAAAAGGGTAGTGGACGGCGATGGGGTAGTTGGTGAAACTCCTGTTTTAGAGCCCGGTCAGAAATTTCAATACAACAGTGGTTGCAACCTTAACAGCGATATGGGCTATATGCAAGGCCAATACCTGTTGGTGAATTTAATGGATGGTAAAGAGTTTAATGTGCCGATTCCCCGTTTTGAACTGGTGGTGCCCGGCAAATGGAATTAGTTTAAAAGTTTCCGATCTATAAACGGGTAAGTTCTGCCGTTTATTCAATTGAAATAAAGTTGAATTTCGAATTGGTTATACGCTCTACGTCGTGACCAAATTCCAGGTTATCCTCATCCTCATATTTCCAGTGCATTTCAACCTCATTGTGTTCTTTGTAAGAATTAACGGTATTAATCACATCAATTAATATTCTCAAAGAGGCGGTGTTCACATAATCCAGCTCCACAACCAATACAATTTTATTTTTAGGCAGGTGATTTTTGAATTCCTTCAACCAACGGGTCACCGGTTCGTAGAATTTGAATGCGTCTTCGGGATAGGTAACCCCCGTCATGAATAACTCCCCCGACAACCTAAAGTCTATTTCGGGAGTTGAATTGGATTTTTCGATTTTTAAATTTTCCATGCTCTACGCAATACTGGGTTTAAATCTGGTTTTTGCCTTTTGATTATAGGTTAAGGACAATTCAAAATCCAAGCAAACTTAACCAAATGTAAGTGAATTTGCGCTTTTATGTTTAATCCGATAAAAATGTTCTTAAACACCACATGTTGAAAATGTCATAAAAAGTTAAAATTTATGGGTGAAAGGAATACCAAACCGTACCGGGGAAGAAGATAAAATAGGCCCATTAGCGCGACCTGTCACATGCTTTTTACTATTTTGTTAATAACCCGGCAGCCCCAATCCTGAGCCTTTAGGGCATCTTGTTTACATTTAGGCATGTCCAGAACCAAAAAACCCAAACGTTATCTCTTCGAGGAGGTGCTCGATTTTCTTAAACACAACGATTCCCAGGCTTTTAACTACAAACAGCTGGGCGCAGCCATGGAAATAAATGATGAAGGCCAAAGGCTTGAACTCATAGGGGTTTTGGATGCACTGAAAGAACAGGGTTTTGTGCTGGAGAAAGACAAAGGGCGTTACCAGGTGAAGGCAAGCAAAAAGGTACTTACCGGCAGTATTGATTTTACAAGTATGGGTACGGCTTTTGTGTCCGTTGATCCCAATGCCCCCGATGTGTTTATTCCGGCCAAAAAAACCAAAGATGCTTTGCAGGGCGATTTGGTGAAAGTGGTGCTGCAACAGCGCAGCTCCGGAAGGCGGCAGGAAGGTGAAGTAAGTGAAGTAATCAAACGGGCGCGCACCCAGTTTGTTGGTACCATTCGAACCAACCCAAAGTTTTGTTTTGTAATTGCCGATAACAACAAGATTCATGTGGATTTTTATGTCCGCAACGGCGATCAGCTGGGGGCCAGGGATGGGCAGAAGGTGTTGATTGAGTTAAAGGAATGGAAAGCCGGAGAACAAAATCCAACAGCCAGGGTCATCAACGTGTTTGGTTTTCCGGGCGAACACAAAACCGAGATGCACGCCATTATGGCGGAATACGGCTTACCCGAAAAATTTCCGGACGCCATTGAATACGAAGCCAAAAAAATACCCACTGAAATCACAGCAAAAGAAATCAAAAACAGAAGAGATTTCAGGGAGGTGACCACGTTTACGATTGACCCGGTAGATGCTAAAGATTTTGACGACGCCATTTCTATAAAAAAACTGCGGCCGGGTGTTTGGGAAATAGGCGTTCACATTGCCGATGTAAGTCATTATTTACAGGAAGGCTCCACCCTTGACAAAGAGGCCGTTCAACGCGCAACGAGTGTGTATCTGGTCGACCGCTGCATTCCCATGCTGCCGGAAGTACTGAGTAATTTTGTGTGTTCCTTGCGCCCGGATGAAGAAAAACTGTGTTTCAGCGCGGTATTCGAAATGGATGAGGAAGCCAACATCAGTTCGCATTGGTTTGGAAGAACCATCATTAACAGTAACCGAAGGTTTACCTATGAGGAAGCCCAAACCATCATTGAAACAAAAACCGGGGATTTTGCTGAAGAAATTCTTACCCTCGATACTCTGGCAAAAAAAATGAGGACGGAAAGAAGCCGTAAAGGCTCAATCTTTTTTGATAAAGCAGAAGTAAAATTTAATCTCGACCAGGAAGGAAAACCCCTGGGTGTGTTTTTTAAAACACAAAAGGATGCGCACAAACTCATTGAAGATTTTATGCTTCTGGCCAACCGCACCGTGGCCGAATACCTTGCCACCGGCAAAGTTCGACTACAACATGGAGCCGAAGAAACAAAGGAAAAACCCGGAAAAGAAAATGCCAAAAACCTTTGTGTTTTCAGGATACACGACATTCCCAGCGATGAAAAACTGAGCGACCTGAGCACCTTTGTGAGCCGTTTTGGGTATGATTTTCAAATTGGCAATAAAAACAAAGTGGCCGCTTCACTGAACAAACTGCTTGTGGATGTTAAAAACAAAAAAGAGCAGGGTATGATTGAATTGTTGGCGGTACGAAGCATGCCCAAAGCCATTTACACTACTAAAAATGCAGGGCACTACGGACTAGGTTTTAAATATTACACGCATTTTACCTCTCCCATTCGCCGGTATCCGGACGTGTTGGTTCACCGTTTGCTTGAGGCCAGATTACAGGGCAAAACCTTTTCCAATCAGGAACAACTGGAACAGCTTTGCAAACACAGCAGCGACATGGAACGAATGGCTGCTGAGGCGGAAAGGGCTTCGGTGAAATACAAACAGGTAGAATTTATGTCCGACAAAGTAGGGCAGAGTTTTGATGGTTTGATCAGCGGGGTTACCGAATGGGGCATTTACGTGGAAATTATTGAAAACCGCTGCGAGGGCATGATCAAAGCCCGCGATATGCAGGACGACCGCTACGTTTTTGATGAGGACAATTACCGCTACGTTGGACGAAACACAGGAAAGGTATACGCTCTTGGCGACAAGGTAAAAGTGATGGTGAAAAATGCCGACCTCCTGAAAAAACAACTCGATTATGCTTTTGCCGATGCGGTTCCGGTGGAACGAAATTCAGGAGGATTTGAAAGTCGCTACGAGTCAGGTTCCCGCAATAAGTCAGGAAAGACGGGGAAATCAGGAAAATCGGGACATTCGGGTAAGTCGGCCCATTCAGGAAAACAGAAAGGCAAAAAGAAAAGGAGAAGATAAGATGAGAACGTATTGGAGCGCATTGTTGATTATGGTTTTTTGTTTTTGTACCCCCCTTGCGAAAGGTCAAAAATGGGTATACAAACTCAGGGAGCCCCTGAAAAAAACATCTCAGCGCCCGCCGGTTTTGTTTATTCTTCACGGCTATGGCAGCAACGAGGAGGACTTGTTTGATCTGGCTCAAACTTTAGACGAACGCCTTACGGTACTTTCTTTAAGAGCGCCAATTGAACTGGCACAGGGAAGTTACTGCTGGTACACGCTGGGACGCGATCAAAATAACACTCTCACGTATAATTACGAGGAGGCCAGGTCAGCTAAAAAACAAGTAATGGCATTCATTCAATCGCTTTGCCAAAGCATGCAACTCGACAGCGCTCAGGTGTTTCTGATGGGCTTCAGTCAGGGCGCCATGATGTCCTATGACCTTGCCCTCTCTTATCCCGGTAAAATTAAAGGGGTTCTAGCTTTGAGCGGTAGATTGATAGAAGAAAGTAAACCCAAATCGATTGCACCCGCTTTACTCAACACAGGTTTTTTTATTGCCCATGGCAGTGAAGACGAGCGCATTCCACCAGCCGAAGCCGAGAAAGCTGTGGCTTACCTGAAAAGCAAAGGGATAAAGGACATTGAGTACATTGTTTACCCTATGCAGCACGTGTTAAACGGCAAAGAACTCATCGACCTCAGGGCCTGGCTCAGCAAACATTTGAAAAAGCCGGCTGAAGCCGCGAAATAAAAAGGGTGTATAAAAAATAAGCCCAACCGAAGTTGAGCTTATCCATTATATATTTTATAATAAAGTTTAGCCGAGGTATTGTTGCAGCAATTTGCTGCGGCTGCTGTGGCGGAGCCGGCGAATGGCTTTTTCCTTGATCTGGCGAACGCGTTCGCGGGTCAGGTCAAATTTATCACCAATCTCTTCAAGCGTTAAACCATGGTTTAAACCTATGCCGAAAAACAATTTCACCACGTCGCGTTCTCGCTCTGTAAGTGTGCTCAGCGCACGGTCAATTTCTTTGCTTAGTGATTCGTTCATCAAACCGTTATCGGCTTTTGGAGAATCCAGATTCACCAATACATCCAATAAACTGCTTTCTTCACCATTGGCGAATGGCGCATCCATGCTCACATGGCGACCACTTACTTTCATGGTGTCACTTACCTTATCAATTGGCAAGTCGAGTATTTCAGCGAGTTCTTCGGCGCTTGGTTCGCGCTCGAACTGTTGTTCCAATTTGCTGTAGGCTTTATTGATTTTATTCAATGAACCCACCTGATTCAGGGGCAAACGTACGATACGGCTTTGTTCAGCCAGGGCCTGTAAAATGCTTTGACGAATCCACCATACAGCGTAGGAAATAAATTTAAAACCACGGGTTTCATCAAAACGGCGGGCCGCTTTTATCAATCCCAGGTTCCCTTCGTTGATCAGATCGGGTAAACTTAAACCCTGATTTTGGTACTGTTTTGCAACGGAAACCACAAACCTAAGGTTAGCGCGGGTGAGTTTTTCCAAAGCCACCTGGTCCCCATCCTTAATGCGTTTGGCTAAAATAACCTCTTCCTCAGCCGTAATCAGTTCTTCGCGGCCAATTTCCTGAAGGTATTTGTCGAGAGACGCGCTTTCGCGGTTGGTGATGGATTTGGTTATTTTTAGTTGCCTCATGGGGTTGGATTAAGTGAACAAAGATAGGTAAAAAGCAGGGATTCTTGAAGTAAATATAAGGTTTATACTCTTTTTTAACGAAAAAAGTTAAGACAAAGGGACATTTTTTTTAGCCTTTTCATAAAAAAGAATTTACCCGGGCTTAAAACTTCAGAAGAAAACAAATGCCGGATTTAACCTTTTAGGAAGCCAAAGGTCGCAAAATAGCAGGATTTATTTTTTGTCCTTATGCACCTATTCAGCCTTTCAATCCGGTTAAAACCCTTTGTTTACAGCTTAAACGAAGCCTCTATGCTGTTAACACTTACCTAATGAAAACCAGTATCTTAATTAACATTGCCTTGTTTAATCAAACCTTGCAGGGGGCATAAACTCTTAGGGTGAAGGCTGTATTTTTAACCAAATTAAAACTGCCACAAATGAACCCAGATAGCCTTAAGTCAGAAATACAGCAGGTATTGGACCAGGATTTAGCCTTAAGAAAGGAATACAATGAGTTAAAACGTTCCCTGAGCGATTACCGTAATCAACTCATCATGAGGGATGAGGACTGCAAAAGGCTACAGGTTACCATTGATGTGTTGAACACCAAATTGCTGGTGTTGGAGAGAGACAATACAAGCTATAAAACAGAACTGGCTTCTTTTAAGGACCTTAAGGACAGTATACACGAACAATTAACAGCCAAACAGGAAGAGATAGAACTGCGTTTGCAGGAAATTGAGGGTTTAAAATTTGAACTTTCAGGCATTGCTGACTCTTACGAATCAAAAATCAACGCCTTGCGCGAAAACGCGGCTTCAGAGAATGCAGCCATCAGCGCAGCGTATGAAAAACAACTCGAGGAATTAAAAAGCACCTCCCATTACCGTGAAACCGGAATTCGTGATGAATTTGAAAACAGAATATCGGAGCTGAGTGCCACCTGGTTTGAAAGGGAACAAAGTTTGTTCGCCAGCAAAGATTCAAGTTTGCACGAGTTAAGAACCCAGTACGAGGAGCAAATTGAAAGCATTAAAAAGGATTTTGCCGATCAACTCAGCCAACTCAGCTCAGGAAGCGAACAGCAACTGAACGAGATTCAAAGCCGCCATCAGAAAGAAGTGAGCGAATTGGAGCAAATTTGGGCGGAACGTTTAGCGGATAAACAAGCCGGGTTTGAGTCTCAGATTTTTTTGCTGCGTGAGGAGAAAGATCAATTACTCAGTACCACGCAATCCACTCTGGAAACTCAACTTTCAGAGGTAGTGAGCGCTTACGAAGAAAAACTCTCCAACATTCTCATTCATTCCAACGCACAAAACACAAAACTGAATGAGGAGCTTCAGAATTTACAAAACGAACTCAAAGCTGCTGTTGAAGGATTAACTTTAAGTGAACAAAGCAATCAATCCAAAACCAATGAAATTAACCAACTCAACCTTGAATTACAGAGTTTAAAAGAAGAGTTGGTGAATGAAGCGGGACGTTATGCGGAGTTAAAATCAGATTTTGACATTTTCAGACAAAACTCCAGCTTATCCGATAGCGACAAGGTGGTTGAAATGAACGCACAAATAGAGCGTTTGAACCTGGAGGTGACCAACATGGGATTGGTATTTCAGGATGCTACCAACCAATTGGCTGAAGCCGAAGGTAAAATTGAAGCAAAAAACCAGGAACTAGGTCTGCTGAGGACCCGTATCGCCGAACTGGAATCCTTACAGAGTTCCTCTGAACACTATGTTGAGACCCTTAAATCCGAAATTCAGTTGAGTGTTCATGACGAGCTTAATGCGCGTGATCTGGAATACCAAAAACTTCTGGCTGAAAACACCATCCTCATCAACGAAATCGAACAAAGCACAAACAAGCAGGAAACACTTGAAGGTGAACTGAGTTTGATAAAAGACGAAATGGAGCAGCTGCGATTGCAGGGTCTTGCTAAATCGGAAGATTTTAAAGAAAGCCTGGCAGCAAAACAAACAGAGATTGAGTCTCTTCAGGACAACCTGAGCCGCATGATTTCTGAACATCAGGAACTGCGTTTGGAAAACCAGGTCCTCACCGACAAACTCCAACAAAACAGCACCATCCTTCAATCTGAAAATCAAACCTTGTTGTCGCAGATTACGGAGTTAAAACACATGACTTCCGCGCTGGAATCCAAACTGGCTGAAGCCAATGCAAAAACAGAGGCCCTTGAAAGGGAGATGCAAAATGCAGGTTCAGTTCAAAACCAGGAAGAACACGATGCCTTTGTTGACCGGTTGTTTAAGCAGATTGATTTGCTGAATGATCAGCGACTGGCCTTACTTGACGAAAAGGAACAAATGGCCGGACAATTGCTGAAAATGAACGAGGTCATCGGGTCTATTTCGCAACATGTTGACAATGAGAATATTGATGTAACAAGTTTGAATAATCACAGGAAGAATGTTATTTTAGCAGGGAATTCATCCCGGAATGAGGACGTTTCGGAAATGAAGGAACAAATAAACAACTTGGTGCGTGAAATTGACAAGTGTATAGCGTTATTAAGTGCTTAATTTTTCGCCCTCTGTAAATGAGCGATGTTCATATAAAAGTTGAAATTGCGGGTAGTGTTTATCCGTTAAAAGTAGACTCGGGTGAAGAAAAGCACATCAAAGAGGCTGTTGAACTGATAAATGACAAAATCGCAGAATTTGAAAACAAATACGCGATAAAAGATAAAAAAGACCTGCTTGGAATGGTCATGCTGCAATTAGTAGCCCAGTTAAACAAGCAGGCCAGCAGTGCAGAGAAGGAATTAAGTCATTTAAAACAACTTTTTGCAGACGTAGAGGACATGTTGAAGGATCACCTCAAACAGGTGAAAAACATCAGCGAATAATTCCCTTGGTCTGCCTGTTTTACGCACAAATGTTGAGCACAAGCTCAGGTTTGTGCGTTTTTTATTAATCGGGTTAAAGGCCAAAGCCTGCCCAAAAATTTTGAATATGGACATATTAAGCATCATTTTTATTGCAGGAGCACTCATATTAGGAGTGGTGGCCGGTTTTCTGATAGCAGGGAGCAAACTCAATGCAAGTGCCGCCAAGGAAAAACAAAACATGATAAAGGAAGCGGAAGTGAAAGCCGAATCCATTAAACAGGAAAAGATTCTTCAGGCCAAAGAAAAATTTCTTCAGTTGAAGTCAGAACACGACAAACAAATTCAGGAAAGAAATAACCACATCAACCAAACGGAGAACAAAATCAAACAAAAAGACGCGGACCTTAATAAACGCATTGAGGACATGAACCGCAAGGAGAAAGAACTGGAAAGTCTTAAATCGCAAGCCACCCAACAAATTGACCTATACAAAAACCGATTGGAAGAGGTGGAGAAGGGGCACCGTAAGCAGGTTGACATGCTGGAAAAAATCAGTGGTTTAAAAGCTGAAGATGCCAAAGCCCAGTTGGTGGAGTCGGTTAAAGCGGAAGCCAAAACCCAGGCCATGGTGTATATTAAAGACATCATGGAGGAAGCAAAACTTACCGCTAACAAAGAAGCAAAAAAGATAGTACTTCAAAGTATTCAGCGTGTAGCCACCGAAACAGCGATTGAAAATTCAATCTCCGTGTTTCACATTGAGGGAGACGAAACCAAGGGACGTATCATTGGTCGTGAAGGAAGAAACATCAGGGCTTTAGAAGCTGCAACCGGTGTTGAGATTATTGTGGATGACACGCCTGACGCAATTACCCTGAGTTGTTTTGATTCCATCCGCCGAGAAATTTGCCGTTTGGCTCTGCACCAATTGGTAACCGACGGACGCATCCATCCTGCACGCATTGAAGAGGTGGTTGAGAAAACCAAAAAAATGCTGGAGGAAGAAATTATTGAAACCGGAAAACGCACTTGTATTGACTTAGGCGTTCATGGTTTACATCCTGAACTTATCCGCATGGTAGGGCGCATGAAATACCGCTCTTCTTATGGTCAGAATTTATTACAACACAGTCGGGAGGTCGCCAACCTTTGCGGAATCATGGCCAGTGAATTGGGCCTAAATCCTAAAATTGCCCGCCGTGCCGGATTGTTACACGACATTGGAAAAGTACCTGACAACGAACCGGAATTGCCTCACGCCTTACTGGGCATGAAGTTGGCGGAGCAGTACAAGGAAAAACCCGAAGTGTGCAATGCCATTGGGGCTCACCACGACGAGATAGAAATGAACACCTTGTATTCTCCGATTATTCAGGTGTGCGATGCCATCAGCGGAGCGCGCCCGGGTGCTCGTCGCGAAGTGGCTGAACAATACATGAAACGTTTGAAAGATCTCGAAGCGCTTGCTTTAAGTTATGATGGGGTGGATAAAACATACGCCATTCAGGCCGGACGAGAGGTGAGGGTAATTGTGGCAAGCGACAAAGTCAGCGACAAACGCGCGGAAGAACTGGCCTTCGATATTTCTCAGCGCATACAAACCGAAATGACCTATCCGGGTCAGGTTAAAGTTACAGTGATACGTGAAGTGAGGGCAACGGGCTATGCAAAATAACAGTGAACAGAATAAGACGAATTCACCCGACAGCCCTTCGGTACTAGCCGAACAATCTGAAATCACCTTTGAATCCTTTAAGTTCAATGAAGAACTTCAGGAAGGCCTGATCAGCATGGGGTTTAAAAAACCAACCCCCATCCAACAACAAGCTATACCCGTTATTTTGGAAGGTCGCGACCTCATTGCCTGCGCTCAAACCGGTACCGGCAAAACCGCGGCATTTTTGCTTCCAATCATGGAGCACATTTTAAAAGCACCCACCAGGCATCTCAATACTTTAATCATTGCGCCAACACGTGAGTTGGTGTTGCAAATTGATCAACAAGTGGATGGTTTGGGCTATTTCTGTTCAGTAGGCTCTATTGCGATTTATGGTGGGAACGATGGCATCACCTGGGAAAAACAGAAACACGCACTAAGAGAAGGGGCTGATATTGTTTGCGCAACACCGGGAAGATTAATAGCCCTCTTACAAGGCGGCTCCATTAATTTTGATCATTTACAGCATCTGGTGCTGGATGAAGCCGATCGTATGCTGGACATGGGGTTTATGGACGACATCAACACCATCATTAACTACCTGCCAAAAAAGAGGCAGACCGTGATGTTTTCAGCCACCATGCCGCCTAAGATCAGGGCCCTGGCGCAAAAGATTACCTCCGATCCCGTTCAGGTAAACATTGCCATCAGCAAACCGGCCGAAGCGGTGGAACAGCAGGCTTATGTGTTGCATGAAAACCAAAAACTGCCCTTGCTTCAAAAGATACTTGAAAATCAGGATTACCAATCGGTGATTATATTTTGTTCAAGGAAAGATGGAGTGAAACAACTTGAAAAAACCTTGCGTAAAACAGAAAATTCCATGCGCGCTTTTCACTCTGATTTGGAGCAGGCCGAGCGGGAGTCAATCATGCGTGGGTTTAAATCACGCACCTTACGTATTTTAATCGGAACCGATATTCTTTCACGGGGCATTGATGTGGAAGGGGTGAGTTTGGTGCTGAATTACGATGCACCGCCTGATCCTGAAGATTACATCCACCGCATAGGCCGCACAGCAAGAGCCTCAAGAACAGGAACAGCCATTACTTTTATTAACCCTGCGGATCAGAAAAAGTTTGCAAGAATTGAAGATTTGATGGGCATGGAAGTGAAAAAAATGCCGCTTCCTGAAGAGTTGGGCGCAGGCCCCGCTTACGATCCTGAGGCCAACAGAAAAGAATTTGCCGGTAAAAAACCCTTCAGGCGACCAGGCGGAGGTAAAAACGACCGCAACAGGCCGCATGCTCGCAGAAAGTAAAACTTTGGAGCACTTAATTTTTCAGACAAATGCGTTGTGAAAAAAATTATTTTCATACGCTCTTCATCAATCCTGATCGTCTGATTTTTCAACCTCCGGTTTTCTGAGTGAGCTGAACCAGTTCACCAGCATAAGGCTTTCTTCTTCGCTGAGTTTAGTCTCCCTGTGAATCAGAGTGTATGAGCTCATGGGCATTTCTCCCTCCTGAATCATCTCTACACATTCTTCGAGTTTATGATCGGCTTTTTTAGCCGTGTAATTGCCCCACTCTGAAAAATTAAGATGTTTGCGCCCTTCCTTAATGTGGTGTTTTATCCACCAGGATACAGGAGCCACATTGGTGTACCAGGGATACACGGAGGTGTTGCTGTGGCAATCGTAACAAGAGGCTTTAATAATGTTCTGAACCTCGGCAGAAGCGGTGTTCAGGGCCAGGAAATCCTTTTCCGCTACCACAGGAGGATTCTGTTTATCTATCCGGAAAAGCTGTATGACAAGGAAAAGAATCAGCAGAGCGATACTGATTTTTTTTACTGTAAGTTGTTTGCGCATAATATAAACTGTAATAGAAGTTATCTTAAGCACTAATGTAATTATTTTGGTGGAATACAACGAACACTTTGTTTGAACGCCTGCGCCACTTTCGCTGTATGAAAGCTATAGGCAGTATTGTGAAGCGATCGAAAAGAATTAATTACTTTTAATGTTTTCTGAAAGATGAAATCAAATCAAACTACTTCTGTTGAACAGGGCACTCCGGAGGACAATTCAGCCCCTGAAAAACCGGCATTAAAACCCTTTACATCCTACCAGGTGTTTGTGGTGGTGATTCTGGCCTTGCTTCAATTTACGGTGGTGCTTGATTTTATGATTTTGTCTCCACTGGGCGATATTCTGATGAAAACCCTTGACCTGAGCCCTTCTCGCTTTGGTTCGGTAGTTTCGGCTTACGCTATCAGCGCTGGAATCTCTGGTATTTTGGCAGCAGGTTTTGCCGATAAATTCGATAGAAAAAAAATGCTGCTCTTCTTTTACACAGGGTTTGTGATTGGAACATTATTTTGTGGTTTGGCAAATTCCTACGAAAGTTTATTTGTTGCCCGCATCGTAACCGGAATATTTGGTGGTGTCATCAGTGCTGTGGGTATGGCCATCATCACCGACCTCTTCTCACTTCAACAAAGGGGTCGTGTTTTGGGCTACGTTCAAATGGCATTTGCTGCCAGTCAAATCCTTGGTGTTCCCATTGGTTTATGGCTGGCAGATACCTTTAGCTGGAACGCCGCTTTTTTTATGATTGTGGGATTGGCCCTGCTAATTGGACTGGCAGTGCTTTGGAAGCTAAAACCGCTGAAAGAACACTTAAAAATTCAAACCGATAAAAGCGCATTTACACATTTGAGGCATACGCTTAAAAAGAAAAATTACAGAATCGGGTTTATTGCCACAGCCATTCTTTCAATGGGTGGTTTTATGATCATGCCTTTTACCTCCGCGTTTATAGTAAACAATGTGGGCATCGCTCAAAGTTCTTTGCCGATTATTTTTCTTTTCACCGGACTCTCTTCCATCATCATCATGCCGGTAATTGGAAAACTAAGCGACCGATACAGTAAGATGTTGCTTTTTACCATTGGAACATGTATTGCCTCGGTAATGATTGTTATTTACACCAATCTTACCCCGGTGCCCGTTTGGATGGTTATTCTCATCAATATGATTTTGTTTATGGGTATAATGAGTCGTATGGTGCCTGCAACGGCTCTTAATTCCGCGATACCGGAAGCAGTTGACAGAGGGGCTTACATGAGCATTAATTCCTCACTTCAGCAAATGTCGGGAGGATTGGCTGCTATTTTTGCAGGCTTTATTGTGAAACAGGATGGTAAAAGTGCCCCGCTTCAGAATTTTGATGTGCTGGGATATATTATGCTGGGTTTTATGATCTGGTGTCTTTATCTGGTATTCAGGGTAAATCGTTTGGTAAAAACAGAATAACTTATTCTATCATCCTTCTAAACGTAAGATTGATTCTGGGCTCTGTTATTCTTTTTGATTTGGGTAAACTGTGTAACCAATAACTTTGAGTTGTTCCTCGCATTTCAAGCAGACTGCCGTTTTCAAGAACAAGCGAAATGGACTTTTTATCTGACTTTTGTTTAAAGGAAAATTTCCTTGTTGCACCTATACTTAAGGAAGCAATGCTCGAATTCGGTACAATTGAGTTTTCATTGTCGCTGTGCCAGCCCATACCACTATGGCCGTTTGGGTAAAGGTTTAATAAACAGGAATTGTAGTTTTCATGGCAAGCTGCCTCCGCAAGGTGTTTCAGGCTTATCAGTTCTTCGGTGAAGGGCAGAGCAATTTTGGTGGCGCCAGAATAGGTGTAAGGATATGGATGATCGCCGTACCAGGCGACCATCCTTTCCATTTGGATGGTTTTACCGGCGATTCTGATTTTTTCCTGTTCCCAGTGGAGCTGATCTCTAAGTAAAGTGAAATACTTATCGGCTTCTTTGCTCGTTAAAACCGGACCATAATAATAGACCTCCCCAAAACCGGGAAGTATGTTTTTTTTGGTCTCATTAAAGAGTGTGTTTTGCATTTTATCTCATGCCATTTCTACCAGCCTTTTTGCTTTTTCAAACCAGTGATGTGTGCCAAATGGTGCCTGGAGTGCCAGTCGTATAAAGCCATGGCCTCCGCTAAACTATATTCAGTTTGGTATTGAGGATGAACATACCGTTTTTGAAGATCGGTGTCCGAAAGGTTTTTCCAGAGTTCCGCCATACGTTGGTGTAATCCTTCAATCAGTTTTAAGGAGGCTGAGACCGGCATCCGACTGTCGGCCAACCTGGCCCATAAAGCTTCCTGATAGGGACGAATGGTGGGTTTTTCTTCTGTAAGCGCAAGTTTAAAGCGAATAAAGGCATTCATGTGTGAGTCGGCACAGTGGTGTACCACTTGCCGAATGCTCCAGCCCTCGGGGCGGTAAGGAGTATCCAGCTGTTCATCGGATAACAAACCGACTTCTTTTTGCAGTAAATGTGGAAAGTCGATGATGGTTTGCAGGTAAGCATGAATCTGCGACGCATCGAAGTGTTCCGGTTTTTTGAAAGTACCGATGGGGTATTTTAAAGTTTCTAAATCCATAAAACTGAATTAAGGTAGTTTAATGCCAATAATACAAACGTCATCCACTTGTTCCAGCTCCCCCTTCCATTTAAAAAAGGCGGATACTATCCTTTTGGATTGCTCAGCAATCGGGTTTTGGCTGATGTTTTGAAGTAAATCGAACATGGGTTTGTACTTGAATTTTTTTCCTTTTGGCCCACCGAACTGATCAGCAAAACCATCTGTGAAAAGATAAAACACACTTCCTTCAGCATAAGTTATGCTGTGGGTTGTAAAGTTTTTGGTTTGATCGGTTTTACCAATGGCTTGTTTATCCGCTTTGATTTCCTGCAGCATTCCAGCACCATCAAGGTACCATAAAGGATTGTTGGCTCCGCTCCAGAGTACTTTTTTGTTTTTTTTATCGATGGCGAGTAAAGAAATGTCCATTCCATCTTTCACCTCGCTGTAACTTTTTTCTCCGGAAGAATCTGTTCTCACAAAAGTTTCAACAACCAGTTCGCGGGTCTTGTCCAGTATTTTTCCGGGCTCACTGAGTTTAAATTCCTTAACCGCCCGGTTCAGAGCATTGGAACACACCACCGATACCATGGCTCCGGGAACGCCATGACCAGTGCTGTCGGCAGCTGCTATCAGAAACACATCGTTCAGTTTTTCGGACCAGTAAAAATCGCCTGCCACCAGATCTTTAGGCATGTATAAAATAAAATTATCGGGAATTTCTCTGCTAATAAATTCTTCCGGGGGCAAGATGGCTTCCTGCAAACGTTTGGCGTAGGAGATGCTTTCCAGAATCTCTTTTTGTTTTTCTTCAACCAATTGTTTTTGCTGAACCACTTCGCTGGTACGTTCTTTTACTTTTTGCTCCAATACCTCAAGAGCTTTTTCCTGGGCCAGTTCTTTTTCTTTTTGCAGGGTGATGATCTTATCTCCGGTGGCTAAAGTGATGAGCCCGAAAAAGCTGATCAAACCAATGTGCCGGGCTTTGAATTGACCGACCTCCAGCACCGAGTCTACAATTCCGAAATAATTGAACAGGATGGAGAGGACACAGATAATAAACACAATGTCGGCAATAACAAAAAAGCGCGCCGGACGGTAACCCTTGCTCCAGCTGACAATACCAACCACAAAATAAAAGAGGAGGGTAATCGAAACGGTAAGAAAAATAAGGGCGTTGGCTTGAATTTTACTGAAACCGGATAACAAGGCGAATAGCGTAAACACAATTGCCAAAACATTCAGTAGTTTGTGCAAAACAGGCAAAAGTTCTCTGAGGCGCAACAAGGATTGAAGGTAAAACGTGAGACTTAATGCAGCCAGGCTGATAAAAAAATTAACCGGGTTAAGCAAACCAGAACAATAGGTCCAGCCGGTTAAATTGCTGAACATAAAGAGGCCAAATTCCTCATTCCTGAACATTTCGTAATGCCAGGAAAAGAGCAGGAGCAAAGCGCTGTAAACAAAGGTGAAGTCCTTCGTTGAAACATACAACATCAGGTTGTACACCAAAATGATGAACAAAATGCCGGCGTAAATGCCCCAATAGAAATAGGCATTGTTGTGATAGATGTTTTGAAATTCAGTAAGCAGGTAAGTCCAATATACAGATCGCCTTAGCTGATCAAGGTCGGGGTGGTTCAACAAAAGCGCATAAGCCGAAAACCCGTCTTTAAAAGCAGCTTGCAACTCAAACACGGCCTCTTCGGTTTGACCCTGTAGTGAAAAATAGCGGGACAGACTAAAATGTGCCTCAGGTTGTTTTCCCAAAGGATTTTCCTTAAGGTAGATTTTAGTGCATTGAATGGCTTTTTTATATTCTTTTCTAAGGCTGTGTTTTTCTGCCGAATCGAGTAAGGCTTTCCCCCTTGAAGCGCTTAAGCTCAACGAACTAATCAGGAATATAAACAGGAGGTTTTTTACCCGGCCTGGGATAAGGGAATTTCGAATGAAGTTCAGATAACTAATACTGGAGCAGAACAGTTGACTTTGCATTCACAGTTGAACAATTGAATTGCCTCTAAGTTTACTGAACGATAAGCTTAACATTTTGATTCCTTCCATTTTTGTCGCTGAGACGAACGGTATATACTCCCTTGTCGTGTTTAGAAAGATCGAGTTCTTGAGAAGAGGATTTGCATTGAACCTGCATCACCGCATTGCCCCGGTTATCGAACACTTCCATCAAACTTCCTGGCTTAATATTATCGAATTGAAACACCGCATTACCAGGATTGGGGAAGTACCTGAGGGAATTGGAATTGAACGTGTTTTGACTCAGGCCGGTGGTTTCCCCCTCGGTGTGAAAGTCCCAGGTGTCGGACCAATTGCTGTAATGACCACCATTGTTAGCCCTTACACGCCAAAAATACTGGGTATTGCCTTTAAAACCGTTTTTGTAGGCAATGAGCAGAGCACTGTTGGAGAACAATACGGTGTCGTTTACAAAGGTAGAATCGGTAGAGAGGTGAATTTGATAGATGATGGCATCGCTTACGGCATTCCACTTCAGTTGCAGGTTAATGGCTGAATCAATGCCAACCGTATGATTGGCAGGAGCACTCAAAGTTGGTGCATTGGGAATCGTGTCGTTGGAACCGATGTAATTGATGAACATCTCAATTTTTTGTAAGGGCATGTTGGTGTAGCCGGGATTGGTCATTTTTGGTGTAAGCACAATCGTGTCAACGTAGTTCATGCCTTTTGTTACGCGCCCATAAACTGAATATTGTCCATCGAGATTAGAGGCCGTGGCCACACAAATAAAAAATTGTGATGTGGCGCTGTTGATAAGCGGGTTGGGTTTACGGGCAGCGGATAAGATGCCTCTCAGGTGTCTGGCTACGCTGAATTCAGCCGGTACAGTAGGTTGACTGGCCTGGCCATAGCCCCAGGTGTTGATGGGGCCGCTGCGGGAGTTAGGATCTCCGCCTTGTATCATAAAACCGGGAATACAACGGTGAAAAGCCGTGCTGTCGTAAAAATTCTGACTTACCAGAGAATCAAAATTCCTCACGTGTTTAGGTGCAATGTTGGGGAACAATTCCACCGTAAAACTGCCCAAAGGATTTCCTCCGCGCGTTGTGGTAATCTGGTACATGGGTTTGCCGGTGAATTGGGTTTGGGCCTGCAAATGAAAACTCAGTAAGATCAAAAAAAGCGGAGTAAAGTAGTTAATTGATTTCATGACGTGATGTTTACCTGATAAATGTATTAAAATAAAGTTAATCTATGTGTTTAGCCCGGAGAAGATATTTATCACCGTATTTTAACGTATTTGGCTATAAAGTTCAAAGCGCATCTTGCACGTTCTGCAGAAAAAACTTGCAACGCATTCACCATAAATTTCAACAAACGAACCAAATAATCCGTTTGTAAATGATAGGGTTTACTCTTTTACCAGCTGAAACTCTTTGTCGGTTCCTTCCGGCAGGTTTATCCGTAATAAATAAACACCCTTGCTTTTATCGGAGAGGTTAAGCAGATGTTCTTTGCTGCTTACTTTTTGAGATAACAACAACTCACCTTTCAGAGAATAGAGTTCTATACGGCTTCCTTCTGTTAAATTTTCGATTTTGAAATAAGCGTTCGATGGATTTGGAAAGACAGTAATCGCTGTATGACCTGAGCTTTGCTGGTTCAATCCTGTTGTTTCTCCTTTTGTGTGAAAATCCCAGGTATCGGACCATGGACTGTAATGCCCCCCATTGTTTACACGGGCTCGCCAGAAGTATCTGGTATTACCTTTGCGCTGGGCACAATAAAAATAGGCATTCGCACTTTGGCTTAACTGCAGGGTATCACTGTTAAAGGTGGAATCTCTTGAAACCAGTACCTGGTATATGATACCATCACTCACCGCATTCCATTTTAACTGAAGGTTAATGTTGGAGTCGATACCTACTGTGTGATTAGCCGGAGCAACCAGTTGAAGTTTTTGGGGGATGCTGTCGTTTGATCCGATGGCGGTGATAAACATTTCAATCTTTTGTAACGGCATGCTTGAATAGGTGGAAGGTGGAGGCTGGAGTTTTGGGGTGTTCACAATAGTGTCCACCCAGTTCATGCCTTTGAGCACTCTTCCGTAAACCGTGTAATTACCATCCAGAAAAAAATTATTGGCAGTCATTACACACCATTGGGAAGTGGCGCTGTTGATGTTGTTGGCCAGTCTGGCGGCATTAATGGCACCGCGTTTGTGTTGCGCCACCGAGAATTCGGCGGGCACGTTTGTCTGACTTGGATCATTTTGGCCCCACATGTTCATGGGTCCGTTTTTGGAATAGAAACCGCCACCTTGTATTACAAAGCCCGGTATACATCGGTGAAAGGCTGTTGAATCGTAAAAATGAGCAGTTACCAGAGAGTCAAAATTTTTGCAGTGCAGGGGAGCAATGTTGGGAAAGAGTTCAATTGTAAAACTGCCCAGGGCTTGTCCACCCCGTGTGGTGTAAACATTGTACATGGGTTTTCCGGTGAACGGGTTCTGGGCATCCAGTTTTGTGGTACTAAGCACAAAACAAATAAGGGAGAGGAGTCTTAGTGTTTTCATGGCTAGTGATTTTGATATCTAAGGTAACAAAATTGTTACTCACCACCCCAGGATTTACACTTTCCTTAAACTACCCCAAACCCCAAGGGGCAAACGCATTCCGCTTTTGGAAGGCAAACAAAGTTCGCCAATCTCTAAAGTGGATTTGTGTTTTTTGGCATAACCCTGAAGCAAATTTTCAGGCACAAGAGCCGAAAAGCCCAGGGAATAAGCGTTGAGAATCAACAAATGTTTTTCGGGGTCAAGAATCTGCAACACACTTTGCATCATGTCAGCGATGTTTTCCTCCAGTTTCCATTTTTCACCGGCGGGACCATGGCCATAGGATGGGGGATCCAAAATGATGCCCTGGTAAAAGTTGCCCCTGCGTTGTTCTTTTTTTACAAATTTCAAGGCATCGTCCAGCATCCAGCGGATGTTATCCAAACCCGATTTTTGCATGTTTTCATTGGCCCAGGTGAGTACCTGTTTAATACTGTCAACATGCGTTACGTCCGCTCCCGCCGCTCTGGCTGCCAAAGAGGCGCCACCGGTGTAAGCAAACAGGTTTAAAAATTTGGGTTTTTCAAGAGTGTACAAAAAGCTGTAAATCTTATCCCAATTGACGGCCTGTTCAGGAAAAACACCCACGTGTTTAAAAGCGGTAAGACCTAATCTGAATTTTAATTCAGCCTGTTTGCTGCCTCCGGCCAACTGCGCATTATAGGCAATTTCCCACTGGTCGGGCATGGTTTTCAGTTTTTTCCACTCCCCGCTGCTCGAACTTCGGGCAATAAATTTCACATGCGCTTCTTTCTCCCAATCCTTGGCGTTGAACACTTTGGGCCATATGGCTTGTGGCTCGGGACGAATGGTGACATATTTTCCGAACCGTTCCAGTTTTTCGAAGTCCCCGCAATCAATGAGTTCGTAATCCTTAAAATTTTTAGGTGATAAAACGTGTATGGCGCTCATAGTAAAGGCGAAATTACATAATTATAAACAAGCCGGAGATGCAGAGCGGAAAGCTTGGTTTTTTTGAGGGAATTGCAATACATTCGGAAAATATATGCAAAACAACCGTAGCGCTTTTATCACACTGATTTCAGTGTTTTTTTTCTGGGGCTTTGTCGCCGCCAGCAACGATATTTTGATTCCTGTGTTTAAGGAAAAACTGCAAATGGAGCAGTGGCAAAGCCAGTTGATCTCTGTGGCCTTTTATGTGGCGTATACCGTAGGCTCTATCCTGTATTTGCTTTTGTCGCGCTGGTTCGGTGGGGATATTCTCAATAAAATCGGCTATAAAAACGGGATTTCACTGGGGCTTTGCGTTTCAGCTGCGGGCACACTTTTGTTTATCCCTGCCGCGGCTTATGTTTCTTTCGGTTGGATGATCAGCGGTTTGTTTATTGTCGCCCTTGGTTTTTCTTTACAGCAAACCGCCGCCAACCCTTTGGCCATTGTGATGGGCGATCCTTCGAAGGCCTCTCAACGATTGAGCCTGGCCGGAGGTATCAATAACATTGGCACCACCATCGGTCCGCTGGTAGTTGGGTTCGCTATTTTCGGAAGTTTTGCCCCCGGTGTTAAGCTTGAAAGTGTGGAGTCGGTTAAAACGCCCTATCTCATTCTTGGCGTAGCTTTTTTGTTGGTGGCCATTTTATTCAAACTATCCTCTCTTCCAAATCGCAGTGAAAATGTATCGGAGGAGAATAAAGAAAACAAACAATTTGGCGCACTTCAATTTCCTCAACTTGTGTTGGGCATGATAGCCATCTTTCTCTACGTAGGGGTTGAGGTTTCCACGGCATCCAATCTGCCGGAACTAATGCGTCAACATTCAGGTATTGAAACTGCACAGGCTGCGCCATACATTTCCCTCTTCTGGGCCAGCTTAATGATCGGACGCTGGACCTCATCGGCAGGAGCCTTTGATATTCAGGGAAAAATCAAAAGTGTGTTTCGTTTTATCATGCCTTATCTCGCATTCGCCGTTTTTCTTTTGGTGAACGCCATAGCGGGCACAGATTTAACTGTGTTTTATCCCTACGCCTTTGTGATTCTGTTATTAATTGGAGCTGAATTAATGTCCAAAGGGCACCCCGGAAAACAATTGCTTATATTTTCTTTATGTGGTATCGCTGCTTTGGCAGTTGGTATGTTAAGCACAGGATTAATCAGTGTTTACGCCTTTATCAGCGTGGGTTTATTTTGCTCCACCCTTTGGCCATGTATTTTTACATTGGCCATTTCAGGTCTTGGAAAATTTACCAACCAGGCTTCCAGTTACCTTATTATGATGATTATGGGCGGAGGATTGGTGTCATGGTTCCAGGGCTGGCTGTCCGATCCCGGATTGCTGGGCATAAGGGCCAGCTACCTGGTAGGCATCGTTTGTTTTATTTATCTGGCTTACTACGGTTGGAAAGCCACGCAACTTTTGAAACAGCAAGGGGTGAAACTGGAGGAGGTGAGTGAAAATCACTAAGGGAGGTGCACATGCTATACTTCTCTGGAAAATTATCAATCAGTGGAAATAAAAAAACACAAAACATCATGAGGAAGAAAAAAGGTATACGTTTTCAGTTTTGTTTTGTGTTTTTATCCTTCGTTCTATCCGCACAAATTCAGCCTTACGATACTGTTTTTATTCCCCAACCTGCTGTCACCGAAAAAATAAGCGGGGTATTTAATTTATCCAATTCAACAGGATGGTTTACCGGCAACGTTTTGTCTCAAGGCGATGTGGACTACCTCCGGGACATATTAAACATCCAGTTCAACCTGAACTTGTCTCAGGTAAACACATATAAGCCGGGCACTATCCGTTTTAGTGAGGCGGCAGATACCAGCATGGACCGTGAGGCTTATGAACTCAACATTGCGCCGGAGGGCATAGAAATATCAGCCCGAAAGGATGGTGCGGGTTTTTTCTACGGCATACAAAGTTTGGTTCAATGCATGGCTGCTTCCCGGAATCCTTCTGGTTCATTTGCTTTGCCCTGCATGAAGGTGAAAGATGCCCCTCGTTTTAAATGGAGGGGGATGCATCTCGATGTTTGCAGGCATTTTTTCCCACTCGATTTTATAAAAAGGTACATTGATCTGTTGGCGATGTATAAATTGAATACCTTTCATTGGCATCTGACAGACGATCAGGGGTGGAGAATTGAAATAAAAAAATTTCCCATGCTAACCCGGGTGGGCGCATGGAGAAAGGGCAGCATGCTTGGGGCTTATGCCGATCAAAACTTCGACACCTTACGGTATGGAGGATTTTATACCCAGGATGAAATTCGGGAAGTGGTGAACTATGCCGCGCAAAGGCACATTGTGGTTGTACCTGAAATTGAAATGCCCGGACACGCTGTTGCGGCTATTGCTGCCTATCCTTTCTTATCCTGCACCGGCAGGCAAATTCAGGTCGAAAAAGCCTGGGGCGTTTTTAACGATGTGTTTTGTACGAAAGATTCTGTTTTTGATTTTTTGGAACAGGTTTTACAAGAGGTGCTAGCCCTTTTCCCCGGCGAGTACATTCACATTGGTGGTGATGAATGCCCGAAACTCAATTGGAAAGAATGCAGGCACTGCCAGAAACGACTGCGTGATGAACACCTGAAAGATGAACATGAACTTCAGAGTTATTTTGTGAAACGCATCGAAAAATTCCTTAATTCGAAAGGAAAAAAAATGATTGGATGGGATGAAATTCTGGAAGGGGGGCTTGCTCCTAAAGCCACGGTTATGAGTTGGCGGGGCACTTCCGGTGGTATTGCAGCCGCTAAGTTAAAACACCAGGTGGTGATGAGTCCCGGTAAGCCCTGTTATTTCGACCACTATCAATACCAACCCGTGGCGAATGAACCTTTGGCCATTGGAGGGTATAATCCACTGGACTCTGTGTATGCATTTGAACCTGTGCCAAAGGAACTAAGTGTTTCTGAGCAAAAGTACATTCTGGGTGCTCAGGGAAACGTTTGGACCGAATACATCCTGAACCCCAAACATGTGGAATATATGGCTGTGCCAAGAATGTGCGCGCTTTCAGAAGTGCTATGGACGATGCCGGAACGGAAAAACCGAAGCAATTTTTTAATGCGATTAAAACGCAGAATCAAAATGCTGGACCTTATGCAGGTGAATTATTCGAAACACTTTTTAGAACAATAACATGACATCCAGAAGAAAATTTATTCAATGGTCGGCTTTAGGAGCCTCCCTGTTTGCATTCAACAAGACAAAAGCCCTCGAAACTTTGGCCATCAAGAATGGTAAGGCGCAGAGGCCACTTGTTTTATCTACCTGGAAGTTTGGCGTTCAGGCCAATGAAGTAGCCTGGGAGGTATTAAAAAACGGAGGTAGGGCTTTGGATGCCGTGGAAGCCGGGGTGAAAGTACCTGAAGGAGACCCCAACGAAAGAAGTGTAGGTTTGGGTGGGCGACCGGATCGCGAAGGGCGGGTGACCTTAGACAGTTGTATCATGGACGATAAAATGAACATTGGTTCGGTAGCCGCCCTCGAACATATTGTTCATCCTATTTCAGTAGCAAGGGCAGTTATGGAAAAAACGCCTCACGTGATGCTGGTTGGAGAGGGTGCTTTGGATTTTGCCTTATCTCAGGGCTTTAAAAAAGAAAAATTGTTGACGCCTGAATCTGAAAAAGAGTGGATAGAGTGGTTGAAAACCTCAGAGTACAAACCTAAAGCCAATATCGAGAACCATGATACCATTGGTATGATTGCGATTGACAGGAACGGAAATTTGTCAGGAGCCTGCACCACCAGCGGTATGGCCTTTAAAATGCATGGCAGGGTGGGCGATTCTCCCATTATTGGCGCCGGGCTTTTTGTGGATAATGAAATTGGCGCCGTAACAGCAACCGGTCACGGTGAAGAAGTCATCAGAATAGCCGGGAGTCATACTGTTATCGAATTAATGCGTCAGGGCCTTTCACCTGAAGAAGCGTGTAAAAAAGCGGTGGAGAGGATACTGACTTCAGCTAAGTTAAGGTCCAAAGAGGTGAAGGATTTGCAAATCGGTTTTTTGGCCATCAACAAACAGGGCGAATTTGGCGCTTTTTCCCTTCAAAAGGGATTTAATTTTGCGGTGTATTCTCCTGATATTCCTAATCAGTTGTTTGATTCAAAAAGTTTAATCTGAAATGCCCGGACTGCTTGAAATCGCGTGTTTTAATGAGCATTCGGCTATTATTGCTCAGAAAGCAGGCGCTGACCGCATTGAGTTGTGTGTGAATTATAAAGAAGGAGGTCTTAGCCCTTCACTTAAAATGATTGAAACAAGCCGAAACGCCATTTCGATTCCTATCGTTGTCATGCTCAGACCAAGACCCGGTAATTTTATTTATACAAGATCAGAGTTTGAATCTTTAAAAACACATTTAGAATTGTGCAGAAGAATAAAAGTGGATGGTGTTGTATTTGGTACTATCACAAAGGAAGGAGATGTGGATAAAGAAGTGTGTCGTGAATTGCTTAAACTTGCAGGCTCCATGAAGGTTTGTTTTCACCGAGCCATTGATTTGTGCAGAGAAATAGATCGTCAATTGGAGACCCTGATTGAACTTGGAATTCACAGGGTTTTAACTTCAGGTGGACAATCAAATGCAATTGAAGGAAAGGAAAACCTCGCGCGATGGCAAAAACGTTACGGAACTAAAATAAGCATAATGCCGGGTGGCGGTCTGCGTTCAGGAAATATTAAAGACGTGATTCTCACTACCGGTTGTAACGAGTTTCATTCAGCAGCAATATTGAATGAATCGGAAACTGCTTCTGCTTTAGAAGTGGAACAATTGGCCAACATTATTCACCGGTCGTGAAAACCTCTCGCATACTATTTTTTATGCTATTTGGATTCCATTTAGCAGCTTACACCCAACACAGCAGCAGGCTGTTAAACACCAATTGGACATTCCGGCAGGAGACCGCTGAAGTATGGGACACAGCCCAAGTGCCGGGCAACGTGTACAATGATTTATTTATCAATAGCTTAATTCCTGACCCGTATTTTTCCAACACGCTTCAACAACTAACCTGGATAGAGAACACCACCTGGGAGTACAAAACCAATTTTCAAATCAGCGAGGCAGAGTTTAAAAACGAAAAAATAGAACTGGAATTGGATGGCTTGGATACTTATGCGGCTGTGTTTGTGAATTCGGAGCTGATTTTTGAAGCGGATAACATGTTCAGGAAGTGGACAACGGAAGTGAAGCGTGTTTTAAAGATCGGCACAAATGAATTGCTCATTCGGTTTTATCCAACGAATCATCGTGAGAAAAAATCAGCGGCAGGCCTGAGTTACACCTTGCCTGAAGGGGAGAGGGTGTTCACACGAAAATCACAAGTCCAATACGGGTGGGACTTTGCGCCCAGGTTACTCACGTTTGGAATTTGGAAACCGATTCGATTGCATTTTTATTCAAAAGCACGTTTGCATAGCGTCAATTATACACTACTGTCGGTAAACAAAGAAAAGGCAAAGTTGGCCATTGAATTGGAATCGACCCGCTTAATGGACAACAAACTCAGTGTGTTGACGGAGATTAAAGGTTTATTGAAAAGATCCACGCATCATTTGCAGATGAAGTCGAAAGGGAAAACCATCGATACATTCTATGTCACAATTGATCAACCAAAATTATGGTGGTGCCAAGGTATAGGGCAGCCTTACTTGTATGATTTAAAACTGACTCTGTTGTCAGACGAGATGAAGTTGGACAGTTTGCAAATGAAAGTGGGTTTAAGAAAAATTGAGTTGGTGCGCGAGCCTGATAGTGTTGGCCATAGTTTTTATTTCAAATTGAACAACCGCCCTGTCTTCATCAAAGGAGCAAATGTGGTTCCCTCAGGACCTATGTTGAGCAGTGCGATGAATGATGAACAGCTTGTAGAAAAGGCGAAATCTCTTGGCATAAACATGCTCAGGGTTTGGGGCGGTGGAGTTTATGGTAGTGATGATTTTTACAAAGCCTGTGATCGAAACGGAATTTTTGTTTGGCAGGATATGCCTTTTGCCTGCGCTATGTATCCTGGAGATAGTGTGTTTCTGAATTCAGTGAAAGCAGAACTAAACGACCAGTTAAAACGCCTCCGCACCCATGCTTCCTTAGCTTTGTTATGCGGAAACAATGAGTCGGACGAAGGCTGGCACAATTGGGGTTGGCAAAAACTATACGGGTACTCGTATCAGGATTCATTAAAAATTTATCGGGATTATCTCAGTTTGTTTCATGATTTGATTCCTCGGGTCTGCACTAAATTGGCACCTAATATTCCTTATCTCCCTTCTTCTCCAGTCATTGGCTGGGGTCATCCTGAAAGTTTAACACACTTTGATTCACATTACTGGGGAGTTTGGTGGGGCATGGAGCATTTTGAGAATTATACCACGAAGGTGGGTCGTTTCATGAGCGAATACGGTTTCCAAAGTTACCCTGAAATGGCATCTCTAACTAAGTTTCTGCCTTTGAATGAACTATCATTGAATTCAAACAGCTTAAAATTTCATCAGAAGAATAACAAGGGCGATGAAACCATCAGAACATATCTCGCGCATTCCTACCCAGTGCCTGATAATTTGTTTCATTTTTCATACGCTTCACAGTTGCTTCAACGCGATGGAATGGAGCTGGCCATACGTTCGCACCGAAGCCAGAAACCCCGTTGCATGGGAACCTTATTCTGGCAATTCAACGATGCCTGGCCAGGTATAACATGGAGCGCTCTGGATTATTATGGCACTCCTAAGGCCTTTTATTATAAACTGAAATCACTTTATGCCCCTTTTTTGATCGTGGCTCAAAAGAACAAATCCTCCGTTATTTTAAAATTTATTTCTGATACAACCTTGAATGCGGCTCCGGTTTTAAGCATGCAGTTGATGGATTTTTACGGAAAAGTACTTTGGCAAAGAAGCAAATTAACAACACTTAAGCCCTTTGCTGTTAGCAGTGACAGTATAAGAATCAGGGAACTCGGCAAATTTGATTCTAGCGGAGTTTACCTTTCAATTAGATTAATAAACAAGTTAAAAGTGATTGCAGAAACACACATTTTCTTTTGCCAACCTAAAGCACTTCACTTGCCGGAAACTGACATTCAACTTACGAAATTGAGTGAAACAGAGTTTGAAATTCGTTCAAAGGTGTTTGTAAAAGACCTTTACCTTTATGCTGATCGGTTGGTTGAACTAACTGATAACTATTTCGATTTGGAGCCATTCGTAACTAAAAAAATATGGTGCAAGAAAGGCGAGAAGTTGCCCGAAATGGATGAAATAAAAAATGTATCCTTAAAAGATCTTTTAAATGATTAACCTCCAAAAACACTTAAGCCCTCTGTTCACTATAAACAAAAACGCTCAGAGGATGACCCGAAGTTCTTTGTTATTTTTTTTAATGGCATGTGCCTGCGTTTTTTCTCAATCAAAATTGGTTGATTTCGTAAACCCCATGATTGGCACCGGAGGTCACGGTCATACTTTTCCGGGAGCCGTTTGGCCCTTCGGAATGGTGCAATTAAGTCCTGATACCCGGGTGGATGGTTCCTGGGATGGTTGCAGCGGTTACCATTACAGCGATAAAACCATTTATGGATTTTCGCACACCCACCTGAGTGGAACGGGTTGCAGCGATTGGGGTGATGTTTTGTTGATGCCACTTACAGGAGCCGTTTCCATGAATAACAAAGAGTACGCTTCCTCTTTTTCGCATAAAAATGAAAAAGCCGGTGCGGGCTATTACAAGGTGAGATTAGATAAACACAACATTGATGTGGAACTCACCGTGAGTCCGCGCGTTGGTATTCATCACTACACTTTTCCCAAAGCTCAGGAAATGAAAGTGCTTTTGGACCTGTTGCATCGCGATAAAACACTCGACTGTAATTTTACAATAAAAGATAGTGTTACCATCACCGGTTACAGGTTCAGTGAGGCCTGGGCTAAAAAACAGATGCTGTATTTTGCGATGAAGTTTTCGAAACCCATTCGATCTTTCCAGATGGCCAATGCCGGAGCGTTCGTAGACGAAACATCCAAATTGAGAAAAGAGGGAGGAGTGTTTTCATTTGGAAAGGGAAATGAAAAGGATTTGATGGTAAAAGTATCCATTTCTCAGGTCAGTGAATCTGGAGCGTTAAACAACCTCGAAACAGAAGCCCCGCATTGGAATTTTGAAACCTACCGCTCCCTGGCTTCAAATGCCTGGGAACAACAATTACAGAAGGTCAGGATAGAAGAAGAGGATAAAAACAAAAAAACCGTTTTCTATTCAGCGCTTTACCATTGTTTTATTCATCCTTCCCTGAGTATGGATGTTGACGGGCGTTACCTGGGAAGAGATTTTCAGGTACACAAGGCCGAAGGATTTGTCAATTATTCGGTGTTTTCACTTTGGGATACTTACCGGGCCCTGCACCCTTTATTTACCCTGCTTGAGCCTGAGCGCACCTCTGATTTTATTCAGTCTTTTCTGAACCAATACCAACACTCCGGCCGTTTGCCGATGTGGGAACTGTCGGCCAACGAAACCGATTGTATGATTGGGTTTCATTCGGTCTCTGTGATTGCAGATGCTTTTATGAAACGCATTCGTTATTATGATGTCACCCGGGCTTACGATGCCATGAAAGCGGCCTCCAACTATACGGGGTACGGTATTCCTATTTTTAATCAGCAGGGCTATCTGCAGATTGAAGATGAAAACGAAAGTGTAAGCAAATCACTTGAGTACGCTTACGACAATTGGTGCATTTCGCAGATGGCTGAAAAAATGGGAAAAACAGAAGAAGCCAGGGTCTTTTTTAAACGGTCGCAATCGTATAAAAACTTATTTGATTCCGCCTCCGGCCATTTACGCCCCAGGAAAAATGGTGCCTGGCTGAGCCCGTTTTATCCTGAAGAAATTAACAACCACTTTACGGAAGGTAATAGCTGGCAGTATTCTTTTTACGTACCTCATGATGTTGAGGGATTAATGACTTTGCACGGAGGGAAAGAAAAATTTGAGAAAATACTCGACGCTTTATTTACAGCCTCCCCTAAAACCAGAGGACGTGAACAGGCGGACGTGACAGGTTTAATCGGGCAGTACGCTCACGGCAACGAACCCTCTCATCACATGGCTTATTTATATAATTACACTGGCGCACCACAAAAAACCATTTATTACACCCGAAAAATTTGCAATGAATTTTATAAAAACAGTCCCGATGGTTTGATTGGCAACGAAGATTGCGGGCAAATGAGCGCCTGGTATGTTTTTGCAGCTATGGGTTTTTATCCGGTTTGTCCTGGTTCCAATACATATGTGCTTTCCACGCCTTTGTTCCGCGCATTGGATGTTTCAGTTCCTGAAAACCGGCGCTTAACCATACGGAGTGAAAACACCGCGATGCTGGTTCCGGAGGTTATACTGTTGAACGGAAAACCTTCCTTCAGATCGTTTATGCAACACGATGAATTGATACGGGCCGGGACCATGGATTTTAAGGAACACAAAGCCGGCGAAAGTATGAATTATGGAAAGGAGCTTCCGTTGGATGCCGTTTCTTACTCCGGAATATACGAATATCTTCCGGCACCGCTTATTGAAACAGCTCAACGTGTGTTTGATACCACTTGCCGAGTAAACATGCGTAGCATTAATACCCTTCACAAAGCCATTTATTACACTTTTGGAACAGAGGAGATCACGGTGAACTCTGCGCGTTATACCATCCCCGTTGAAATTGACAGTACCTGCACCATTCGTGCAAAAGTAATCGCTGAAGATGGATCTGAGAGCGGAGAGGCGGTGTGCAGATTAAACAGGATCAAGTACAATTATGCGATTCGTACCGATGCTAAAGTGAATTCTCAATATGCGGCAGATGGCCTAAAGAGTTTGTTTGATGGCATTAACGGAGACTGGAACTGGAGAAAAGGCGATTGGCTGGGTTATCAGGGACAGGATGTGGTTTTGGAAGTGGATTTGTTACATGATAAAGAGCTGGGCCTTGTTGCTTTGAATTGTTTGCAGGACAGAGGCGCGTGGATCTTTTTTCCAAAACAGGTAAATGTGTACGGTTCACTTGATAATAAAAACTTCAATTTATTTGATTCTTTGGTATGCGACCCCGGATTGGCCGATAACGACATTCAAAACTATACTTTCACCTGTACCCTGAAACAAAAGGTAAAATGCAGGTATTTGCGTATAGAACTTAAAAATCCCGGAAAGTTGCCGGATTGGCACCCCGGTGCCGGTGGGGAGAGTTTTCTGTTTATGGATGAATTACAGATAGAGTAGGAAAGACAGGCTTTATACGCAACAAAATAGACCTATCTTTGTTGCTCTTATTTAGGTATGAATTTTTCGAAAAAGTATTGCAATAGTTTAACCGAATATTCCAGGTTTATTACCCGTGAAGTCAGCATTGGCGATTTAAAGCTGGGGGCTCATCATCCCATTCGTTTACAAAGTATGACCACCACCGACACCATGGATACCAAAGCCACGGTTGAACAAAGCATACGCATGATTGAGGCCGGCTGTGAATTGGTAAGAATCACCGCGCCCAGTTTAAATGAAGCCAAAAATCTCGAACTCATACGAAAGGAATTAAAACAAAGAGGCTATAACACGCCCATTTGTGCTGATATTCATTTTACCCCCAATGCCGCTGAATTTGCCGCCAGGGTGATTGAAAAAGTTCGGGTGAACCCCGGCAATTATGCGGATAAGAAAAAATTTGAAAACATTGAATACACCGATTCGGCTTATGAAGCTGAACTCGATAGAATCCGCCAAAGATTTACACCCCTGGTTAAAATTTGCAAGGAATACGGCACAGCCATGCGCATAGGCACCAACCACGGGTCCTTAAGCGATAGAATTTTAAGCCGATACGGCGATACCCCTTTGGGCATGGTGGAAAGCGCGCTGGAGTTTTTACGCATTTGTGAGGATAACAATTACCAAAACATTGTCATCTCTATGAAAGCCAGCAATACCCAGGTTATGGTTCAGGCGTATCGTTTACTGGTGGCCAAGATGATTGAAACCAACCGCAATTATCCCCTGCACCTTGGCGTAACAGAGGCCGGCGATGGAGAAGATGGACGCATTAAATCGGCTGTGGGAATTGGTACCTTGCTGGAAGACGGTTTGGGAGATACCATTCGCGTGTCCTTAACCGAAGAACCGGAGTTTGAAATTCCGGTGGCGCGAATGCTCGCCGAACGTTATGCCAAGCGGTCTCCACACAACAAAATTAAACCCATTGATTTTGAATTGCCCTACGACCCGTATTACCACGAGAGAAACAAAACCCGCGAAATTATAAATCTTGGCGGGCATCAGGTACCACGGGTTATTGCCGATTTGAGCATGCGTGATAGCATCACAGCCGCTTCTCTTTTCCCGTTTGGTTATCACTATTCTGTTCCTCTCGATAAATGGAATCTCACCGAGCAGGCTGTAGATTACGTGTATGCCGGGGAACATACGTTTGATTTCGAAATACCGGGCACATTAGGCGTAATTTACAATTCAGAGGTATGGAAAAAGAACAATAACAAGGAGAGAGCCTACCCCTTGTTTTGCGGAGAAGAATATTTTACATCGGAAGAAAAGTCAAAACAGCTCAATTTTGTTGCAGTAGATGTTACGGTGCTTCATCAGGCGTTTATTGATAAGATAGGCCAAGAAGAAAAGGTATGTCTTGTTCTCGATTCCTTTAACACCCATACCATGCCTGAACTAAGGCGCATGGCCATTGAACTGAAACAGCAAAACTGCCATATTCCTTTTATCATTAAGGGCAATTACAAAGGTTTGAATGAAGCTGAATTTCAGCTCTACAGCAGCACAGATTTGGGTGCTTTGTTAGTGGATGGATTTGGTGACGGCATTTGGATTAAGCAGAAAGATTGTGTGAGTCCTCAGGTTTGCAACTCCACCGCTTTTGGTATTTTACAAGCTGCCAGGGTTCGCAGCAGCAAAACGGAATACATTTCCTGCCCAAGCTGCGGAAGAACATTGTTTGATTTGCAGGAAACCACACAAAAAATCCGTGAACGCACCGATCACCTTAAGGGCATAAAAATTGGCATCATGGGCTGTATTGTCAATGGTCCCGGCGAAATGGCCGATGCCGATTATGGTTACGTGGGTACCGGTCCCGGTAAAATTTCACTTTACAAGGGCAAGGAAGTGGTGAAAAAAAATGTCACCAGCGAAACCGCCGTTGACGAATTGATAGGACTCATTCGTGAGCATGGGGATTGGGTGGAGAGGGCTGTGTAACACCAATTAGAATAGTTAAGGTTAATCACCTGACATTTTGTAGCCAATTTTTTTTCTGGGTTTCTCCTTTGTTTGTTTTGCAATCAATTCGTCCAGGTATTTAAAGACCAATTCTATGTTTTGTTTATGGTCTCGAAGTTTCTTTTTTATAAACTCAATTTCTACCCTTAAATCAGTTGTATCCAATAACAGTTTTCTGAGTTTGGTGAAGAGCCTGATGATTTGAATGTTTACTAAAATGGCCTGTTGACTGTTTAAGACACTTGAAAGCATGGCAACACCTTGTTCAGTAAAGGCAAAGGGAAGGTACTTTGTATTTTGTCCCCTTTTCAAGGTCACAATTTGTGACCTTATAGCATCGCTTTCCGTTTTGGTCAATTCAAACATAAAATCCTCCGGAAAGCGATCAAGGTTTCGTTTAACGGCTTGATTTAATACCTTGGTTTTTACTCCATATAAGCTTGCTAAATCCCTGTCAAGCATCACCTTTTGGTTTCGAATAAGATATATTTTACTTGAGATAATATCATCTGAAATTAAAAGTTCTGTTTTCATGCTATTGCTTTTTCTGGTTAATACAAAATTAGAATGCGCCTTCAGGAATTCTTGCTACAAATTGTAGAAACTCATCTCACACCCCGGCTGGAGTCCAAATCCATTGAGCATGAACCTTATTTCTATCACGCCGCCTTTGAGTTGTTTCGTAAATTCTCGTAGCTTTAGCTTTCAAAACAGGCATCAAACCTATTGTTTACATAGCCGCGCTATTTTTACTGGCACTTTGTGGCACGGTTTACTTTTTACCCATTGCTTTCACCGCCTGTGAACCACACAGCGTCTGGAGCAAGATCGCTTTCTTTTTCACCAGTTCAGGCGGACCACAGGGCTTTTTAATTCTGCTCATCCTCACCGGTTATTTCTACAGTTCAAGTCAGATGAAAAAGCGGGAAAAAGCAAGAGTATTTTTACTTTCGGTTTTCACGCTTATGATTTTTTTCGGGTCTCTTGCCTGGATCAATGAAAACTATACCAAACCTGTTTTAAAACTCCAGCGTCCAAGCCATGTATACATGCTCGATAAAGTTGGGGCCCTTGCTAAAATTGATACGCTTTATTTATGGGACAAACAAGACAGACAAAAGTACTTTAACGAGCTCCTTCTGAACAATCCATTGAAATTCCAAAACATTGATGCCGATATACAGGCCCATTGGGTGGAAGAAGCAGGTTTTTCTTTTCCAAGCGGGCACACCTATAATGCTTTTCTGTTTGCCATGCTCATTGCTTATGCCATTTATCACAACCGCAGTAAAGTCCATTTGCGGAAGTGGTACGTGTTGCCATTTGTATGGGCTTATATGGTTGGCGTTTCAAGGGTGGCCATGGGTGCACACAGCGCACTCGATGTGAGCGTGGGAGCTTTAATGGGCGTGTTAACGGCTTGTTTGTTTTTGTATGTTGACATCACCCGCCACTGGCTCACCCGAAAAGATTGACCTTACTTGCAGCAGGATGCTGAGGCATTTCCGAAACGGATCTTATTGCAAACGCTTTAAAGCTTCCAGTAAATACGACCAGAATTTTTGCACCGAGCTGATTTGCACACATTCATCCGGAGAGTGTGCGCCCCTGATATTGGGACCAAAGGAAATCATTTGCATGTGTGCATAGTTATTGCCTAAAATACCGCATTCCAAACCGGCATGACAGGCGTTCACGTGGGCGTTGTCCTTATACAACTCTTTGTACAAAGCGCTCATGGTTTTAACCAGTTCAGAATCGGGTTGGGGAGTCCAGCCGGGATAAGCACCGGCGAAGGTGATGGAAGCACCGCACAATTCAAAACAGCTTTTGATGGCGTTGGCCAAATCCATTTTTTCGCTGTCAACCGAACTGCGGGTTAAACATTGTATGGTATAGCTTCCATCTTTCACCAAAACACGGGCCAGGTTGTTGCTGGTTTGTACCAAGCGGTCAATATCAGGACTCATGCGGTAAATACCGCAAGGGCAGGCGTAAATGGTTTTTAAAAGCTGAGATTCAAAAACTTTATTGAGCACTTTTTTTGGAAGTTCAGAAGGCTCGGCAGTTAATTGGAGATGGGGGTCGGTGCTTTTGTATTCGGCTTTGAGGATGTTGTTTTTATGGCCGATAAACTCCAGAAAAGCTTTTTGGTGTTTTAAGGGTAAGGCAATCAAAGCAAAGGATTCCCGGGGGATGGCGTTTCTGAGGCTGCCTCCATCGATTTGGTTGATGCGAACAGCAAATTTTTCGGTGGCTTGTGCCAGAATCCGGTTCATGAGTTTGTTGGCATTGCCACGTCCGAGGTGAATGTCCATGCCGGAATGCCCACCGGTTAAACCCTTCACTGAAATGCGATAAGCCGTAAACCCTTCCTCAAGCGCTTCTTCGCTGTAGTTTCCGCCGGCTGTAACATCCACTCCTCCGGCGCAACCAATGGTGAGTTCTCTATCGTCTTCGGTGTCCAGATTCAACATGTATTTTGCGTCCAGCAAACCTCCCTTTAAATTTAAAGCCCCGGTCATGCCGGTTTCTTCATCAATGGTAAAAAGGGCTTCAATGGGTGGGTGAGCAAGGTCTTTGGCCTGAAGAACACTCATAATGGCGGCCACACCAATGCCGTTATCAGCACCAAGCGTTGTGCCTTTGGCTTTTACCCAATCGCCTTCCACAAACATCTCTATGCCTTGTTGGTCGAAATCAAAAACGGTGTTGGCGTTTTTTTGATGCACCATGTCAAGGTGGCTTTGCAAACAAATGCATGGACGTTTTTCCAAACCCTTACTACCCGGTTTTTTGATGATCACATTGCCCACTTCGTCCCGGTAGGTGGGCAGACCCAGTTGTTTGCCAAATTGCACTATAAAGGCAATCACACGCTCTTCTTTTTTGGAAGGGCGGGGTACGGCATTCAATGCTGAAAAATTAGCCCAGAGGGTTTTTGGTTCGAGTGAGTTTAACATGTTGTATTTTTTTCAATGTAACTAAAACAACTTTCTATGAAACGGGGTACCTGCGTTAGGGACGGCAAACTCCTGGCAGGTGTTTGAACGAGCTTGTGCGTAGCGCCCGCCTGCCGCAGCTTGGCTTGTGCTTCGGCGGGCAGGGAAAGCCATACCTTATTTCATACTCCCTATCATATCCTCAGGGCGTACCCACTGATCGAATTGTTCATTGGTTAAATAACCCAGTTCAATGGCCGCTTCGCGCAGGGTTTTATTGCCCTTGTGCGCGGTTTTGGCAATTTTAGCTGCTTTTTCATAGCCAATGTGCGTGTTTAGCGCGGTGACCAGCATCAGCGAATTTTCGAGGTGGGCCTGAAGTTGCGGAAGATTGGGTTCAATGCCCTCAGCGCATTTGTCGTTAAAACTCACGCAGGCGTCGCCAATCAATCTGGCAGACTGCAACACGTTAGCCGCGATGAGAGGTTTAAACACATTTAATTCAAAATGTCCGGTAGCGCCTCCAACAGAAACCGCCACATCGTTGCCAATTACCTGAGCGCAAACCATGGTGAGGGCCTCGGGTTGAGTGGGATTTACTTTGCCCGGCATGATGGAAGAGCCCGGTTCGTTGTCGGGGATAATAATTTCACCAATGCCGCAACGCGGACCGGAGGACAGCATACGCACATCGTTGGCAATTTTCATTAGGGCTACTGCCGTGCGTTTGAGGGCTCCACTCAATTCCACCATGGCATCGTGTGCAGCCAGGGCTTCAAATTTATTGGGCGCTGTTACAAAAGGCAATTTGGTAAGTTCAGCAATTTTTTTGGCCACCAGCACATCATAACCTTTGGGTGTGTTAAGTCCGGTTCCTACGGCTGTACCGCCAAGGGCCAGTTCTTTCACGGCCTCCAGTGCATTTTTTAAGGCACGTATGCTCATGTGTATTTGTTGAACGTATCCGCTGAACTCCTGACCTAACGAAAGCGGAGTAGCATCCATAAAGTGGGTGCGACCGGTTTTGATGATGTCTTTATAGGCTTCTGCTTTTTTATGCAGGGTGTTTTTCAGTTTTTCCAATCCGGGGATGGTAATTTCCACCACCTGTTTGTATGCCGCTATGTGCATGGCGGTGGGGTAGGTATCGTTGCTGGATTGGGATTTATTTACATCATCGTTGGGATGAAGAATCTTTTTTTCGTCGTTTAAGTTACCGCCGTTCAGCACATGGGCGCGGTAGGCAATCACCTCGTTCGCGTTCATGTTGCTTTGGGTGCCCGAGCCGGTTTGCCATATCACCAAAGGGAATTGATCGTACAACTTCCCATCAATAATTTCATCGCACACTTTCCCAATGAGTTCGCATTTGGTTTTATCCAAAACGCCCAATTCTAAATTCGCCTGTGCTGCCGCTTTTTTAAGGTAACCAAAAGCCTGAACAATTTCTTTGGGCATGCTGGCCTCGGGACCAATTCTAAAGTTATTGCGGCTGCGTTCGGTTTGTGCACCCCAGTATACATGGGCTGGCACCTTTACCTCACCCATGGTGTCTTTTTCAATTCTGAATTCCATAGCTTAATTTCTTAGGCCACAAATTTAGAATTTATTATGTACAGAAAGGGGTAGTACCTAACCTCTTTTTGCGGTTTTCCCGCGCTTTACAATGAGGTCGAGGCTGCGGATGTGGGCGTTTAACTCATCCATCCAAAGCAGCTCATATTCGGAGAAACTTTTGAGGTCAAAGGCTTTTGGGGTGTAAGCCGAAAGTTTTAAAGGCCTGTCGGTAGATTCAAAGGCCTGTTTCGGACTAATTTCCTGTACCCCATCGAGTTTGTACAAACCTGTTTGTTCAATTAAACGAATCAATTCTTCGGCATAGGTTTCGTAGGTGGCGTAACCGGCTTCTTTTAATCCATAACACCAGGCTTTGTAATCGCGGCCATGCAGTTCAAATAAGGTTGCGTAACGGGGACGTTTAGACAGGAACAAACTGTGATCGGTGTAAGATTCCTCAACGCTTCTGTATCGTCTGAAACATTCGTTGAGTGTGTCATCGTCTTTCACAATGGTATCGCCCTGCCAACCCACATGGCATTTAATGCCAAAATGGTTGTTGGAGCGTTTGGCCAGTTCACTGCCTCCGCAGCGGCTTTCAAAAATAGCCTGGGCCAGGGTAATGCTGGCGGGTACGCCGTGTTGTATCATTTGAGATACGGCCAGTTCCGACCAGGTAGAAATGTACACCTGCATTTTGTATTGAGGAGGCTGAGCCCGGAGCAGGTGTTGAGAAAAGGCCAATAGCAGAAACAGCAAGAAAGGAGAAATGCGTTTGTTTGACCGGATAAGGTTCATTTGAGGGGGATTGCTGCCTGTAACAAATGTAGAAGAGGGCAGAGTTTGTTCAGGGAAATCTGTACCGGAATATCAACAAGAGCTTGTTGGTTGGTGGAAAAGAGGCTTAAAACTTAGGAGCAAGGTTTTTAGTTCAAAAAAGGCAGTGAATTTTTTTTGGGACAATGAATTGATGTGAAATACTTCTACAGCAGTAGTATCGTACAAAATGTATCATACAAAATGTATGATAGAAACGAGAGGGTAAACTAAATGGCAAATCCGTCTGTTGGGGCATTTGGGAAATGTACTATCAGATTCTATGTAAAAAAGCTATGTTTAATCAAAAGAAACGCATCCGATGTTTATGTTGAAATTTTCTCATTTTTTCAACATATTTATTGAATGGGTGAATTCCTTCAACATATGGTTTTTTCCTTTCTGTACTTAGAAACGAGCTCTTTTGTTTGCCTTGATCATCGCCCTTTTGCAGCAGTAACAGAACCTGCAGCTAATCCCTGCCTTGAACGTTCGCGGACTCATATGAACAATAATGCATGCTGAGAAATCTTATTATCTGTTGCATCTTTACATTGGGGTGTAAACTACCCTGGAGGACAGTTATCGAAATATGAAATTAAAAGCAAGGTTTTCTATACCCCCCTGTTAACAAAAAAAGCAAGCCAGCTTACAAGAACTTTTTTGCCTGCCTACCTTTAAAGGATGAACAAATTTGCGCTTGTACTGCTTTCGATTTTTTTCCTGGCCTTTATTCCTGACTCCGAGAAGTCAACCGGACCTGAATTTACTCAGTTGGAAAGCCCCTGGGTAGATTCGGTGTTTAATTCCCTGAGTCCCGATGAACGCATTGCCCAGCTGTTTATGGTGGCGGTCTACAGCAACCGCGACCTTAAACACGTAAAAGAAATCAGCGAACTCATACGCAACTACAACATCGGAGGATTGATTTGGATGCAGGGCGGTCCCCTGCGTCAGGGCAAACTGGCCAATTATTACCAGAGTTTTGCCAAAACCCCCTTGTTGTACAGTACCGATGGGGAGTGGGGTTTAGCCATGCGCCTCGACAGCACCATGCGTTATCCCAAACAAATGACTCTGGGAGCCATACAAAACGATAGCCTCATTTATGAAATGGGCCGGCAAATTGCCCGGGAGTGCAAACGCCTGGGTATACACGTGAACTTTGCGCCGGATGCCGACGTAAACAACAATCCCCTGAACCCGGTGATTGGTCTCAGAAGTTTTGGAGAAAACAAAATCAGAGTCTCTCAAAAATCCTATATGTACATGAAGGGTTTGCAGGACGAGCATGTATTGGCTTGCGGAAAACATTTTCCCGGTCATGGCGATACCGATACCGATTCTCACCTCAACTTGCCCCAGGTGAACCACAGTGCCGCCCGCCTCGATAGTCTGGAATTGTATCCCTTTCGTTTTCTTATTGAAAAAGGCCTGGGCTCCATTATGGTGGCTCACATGAACGTAACAGCCCTTGATAACAGCAAGGATCTTCCTTCAACTTTATCTTCCAAAATTGTTACCGACCTTCTCAAAACCAAAATGGGCTTTGAGGGTCTGATTTTTACCGATGCCATGAACATGAAAGGCATTGCCAAATTTTTTCCTTCCGGTGAAATGGAAGTAAAAGCCCTTCAAGCCGGCAACGATATTTTGTTGTTTCCGGCGGATGTGCCCCTGGCCATTGAAACCATTAAAAAAGCAATTGCGGAAAATAAACTTTCGCAGGAGGACCTTGACAAGCGTTGTAAAAAACTCCTCAAAGCCAAGTACTGGTGTGGTTTAAACAAAAAGCAGGAGATTGTGACCCGTAACCTTCACAAAGAACTGAACACCCCTGAAGCCGCTAAACTCAATGAAAAACTGGCCCAGGAAGCCATAACATTACTAAAGAACGATAAAAACTATTTACCCCTTAAAAACACCGATAGCTTAAAACTGATTGAAGTATCGTTTGGGGTGGAGGAAGAAAATGCCCTGTATTACCAGCTCAAAAATTACGGGTACACCGAGCACCTTGGCTTTACACACGAAACCACGATCGATGTGATAAAAAGAGGCTTTGACAAGATTAAACAAGCCGATGTGGTTATCCTTCAATTGAACAAAGCAGGTGCCAAGCCGGAGAACAATTACGGGGTAGGCTCTCAAACCCTGTGGTTGATGGATTCCATAGCACGCATGAAACCAACGGTGTTGGTGGTGGCTACCAATCCTTACATCCTGAACAAAATCAACTCTCTGAAAAATTACAAAGCCGTAGTGATGGCTTACGAATACATTCCTTCGCTGTTAAGAGCCAGCGCCAACCTGATACTTGGCGCCCAGCAGGCCAATGGTAAACTGCCGGTAAGTTTAAAACAGTTTACCTGCAACTACGCCCTAACACTGAACTTGCAGGCGAGTTTCGACCTTGAAGCAGAAAAACGTAATTACCGGGGAAAACAATTTTCATTGGTGGACAGCATTGCCCTTGCCGGCATTGAAGAAAAAGCCTACCCGGGTTGTCAGATCCTGGCCATGAAAGACGGTTCGGTGGTGTACCAAAAAGCGTTTGGTTCATATACCTACGCTAAAGATTCCAAACGGGTGGATAATGGCACGGTGTATGATTTGGCCAGCGTCACAAAAATTTCTTCTACGGCTTTAGCGCTTATGAAACTGCAGGAAGAAGGAAAATTTGATTACAAAAAAACGCTTGGTGACTATCTTCCCGAATTGAAAGGCAGCAACAAAGAAAATCTTATCATCGAAGATGTGCTTACCCACCAGGCCGGTCTCGAAGCCTGGATTCCCTTTTACCTGAAAACAGTGGAAAAGAACGGAGACTACAAAAAAGGGTATTACTCCAAAACAGCCTCCGAAGAATTTCCCATACAGGTGGCCAAAGGTCTGTACGTGAAAAAAGGCTATAACGACAGCATTTATCAGCGCATCATCGAATCCAAAGTGGAACCAAGGGGCAAGTACCTTTACAGCGATTTGGGTTATTATTTTATGCAGCGCATCATTGAAACCTTATCGGGAAAGACACAACAGGACTACGTGAATGACCTTTATTTCAAAAATGGAATAGGTTTGAATTACCTGCCCTTGAACTACCTTTCCAAAACGCAGATTGCCCCAACTGAAAACGACGATAAATACCGTCGCCAACTCATACAAGGCTACGTTCATGATCCTGGAGCGGCTTTGCAGGGAGGCATTTCAGCTCATGCCGGGCAATTCGGTAACGCCATGGAACTTGGAAAATTGATGCAATTGTATTTGAACAAAGGAGAGCTAAACGGCATTCGCTTAATTGACAGCAATCTGGTGAAGGAGTATACCGCTTGCCACTTTTGTCCGGATAACCGACGCGGACTGTGTTTCGAAAAACCGGAAACCGGAAACGGAAAAGACAGCCCTGTAACTTCGGAATGTAGTCCTGAAAGCTTTGGCCACAGCGGATTTACCGGAACCTTTGCCTGGGCCGATCCAAAAAATAAACTGGTGTATGTGTTTTTGAGCAACCGGGTATTTCCAAGCGCCGATGACAATAAGCTGGCTAAGCTGGCGATACGCAGTAAAATACACAAGGCCTTTTACGAAGCGCTGAAATAAGTTTTACAGCCCGCATTTTCTTCTATTTTTGAGGAATGAAACTGCTCATCCTGAGCCAATATTTTCCACCGGAGGTGGGCGCGCCTCAAAACCGCTTGTTTGAGCTGGCAGTTCGTTTGCACAAGATGGGTGTAGAGGTGAGTGTACTCACCGCCATGCCCAATTACCCTCAGATGGAAATTCACACCTCGTATCTCGGGAAATCGTATGTTTATGAGGAGAAGAGTGGATTGAAAGTACACCGTTCATCTATATATGTTTCCAAAAAAAGAGACATCCTTTCCAGATTGCGGAATTATTTTTCATTCGTGATTTCCAGCGCGAGAATCGGGAACAAAAAACTGGGTCATGTTGATTTTTTATTGTGTGAGTCTCCCCCTTTGTTTTTAGGTTATAGCGCCATGTACCTGGCCAGACGTAAAAAGGCAAAACTGATTTTTAATGTGAGTGATTTATGGCCCGAGAGTGCTGAAAAACTGGGCGTGGTGAATAATAAACTGCTGCTCAGTTTTGCTTATCGGCTGGAAGCAAAACTTTACCGCCAATCGGTTTTTGTAAGCGGACAAACCCAGGGCATTTGTAAAAACATTCAGCAGCGATTTCCGGAGGTAAAAACCTATTGGTTGCCAAACGGGGTCGACCTTTCGTATTACAACCCTTCCGAAACCCAGGCGGGTAATTGGCGGCAAAAACAAGGTTTTGCTGTGGATGATGTGCTTTTTCTTTACGCCGGTATTATTGGCATTGCTCAGGGTTTGGAAGTGATACTAAAAGCGGCGAAAGCCCTGCAGGAAAACAAACGCCTGAAATTTGTGCTGATGGGCAGCGGTCCCGAAAAACAAAAGCTGGAACGTCTGAAAACCGAATGGGCATTGAACAATGTGTTTTTTCTGGATGCTGTTACCAAAACAGAAATGCCGGAGGTGTTAAAATCGGTGAACGCTTCCATCATACCCCTCCGTAAACTCGAACTTTTTTTAGGAGCCATTCCTTCCAAGATTTTTGAAAGTCTGGCCATGGAATTGCCCATTTTACTGGGTGTGGATGGAGAAGCCCGGGATTTGTTTATTCATCAGGGACAGTGCGGGTATTATTTTGAACCGGAAAATGAAGAGGCCCTGGTGTCGGCCATACGTGAGCTTTGTTCCGACAGCGGGAATTTCACTAAGTTTGGAAAAAATGGCAGGACCTATGTTCAGCGCCAATTTGATAGGGAGAAAATTGCCCACGCGTTTATGGAAGAATTAAAAAAATATGAGTGATCTCGAGGAGAAAATAAAAGAGCAGTACGGCAAACGCAAACACCTCAATCCGCTTTACAACTCGTATTATTCCATGCGCACCATGCACGAACGGGGCGAAAAACTCCGGGAATTACTGGAAAGCCACCAGTGTCGTGATAAATCCCTGTTGGAGATAGGAGCCGGCCATGGCGGAAACATACCCATGTTATTGATGTGTGGGTTTAAAAAAGAGAACCTTCATTTGAACGAATTGCTGGCAGAACGAATAAAAGCAATAAACGAAAATTATGGGGAATACAAGTTGTTTGAAGGAGATTTTCTAAAAATTGACTTCGGCCAGAAATATGATTATGTGTTTCAATCCACTGTTTTTTCTTCTATTTTGGATACCGCAACCCGCAAAGCCATTGCAAATAAAATGTGGGATCTGCTCAAGCCCGGTGGTTATATCTTATGGTATGACTTTGTTTTTAATAACCCCAACAACAACCAGGTGAGAAAAGTCACTGCCAATGAAGTGAAGTCGTTGTTTCCCGGAGCCCTGCATACTGAATTTCATAAAATAACGCTGGCGCCGCCAATCGGTCGGCGTGTTGGTAAATTGTACAGCCTTTTTAACCTTCCTTTTCTCAGAACCCATATCTTAGCCTTGTTACAAAAACCCGAAGCATGATGGTCAGTTTTAAACGAAAAGTATTTTATTTATTCCCGGTACTCTTTTGTTTTTGTTTCCCATTCGGATTTAAGATTCTCTCACCCATACTCATGGCCTGGTTGTTGTTTTCCTTTTTTAACTGGGATTTGGTGAACATTCGCAAAGGGCTTTTTAACCGTAATTTGCTTTTTCTCGTTGCTTTTTTCGGACTTACTGTTCTGAGTTCCTTTTTGTCCGATAACCACATAGAAGCCGGAATTGCCATTGAAATTAAGTTGTCGTTTATACTTTTTCCCTACCTGATGTTTTGTTTCGAATGGCCGCTGAACATTCTCCGGCGCTGCCTCGTTGGATTTGTTTCAGGCTGTTTTTTCGCCTGCCTTTATTTAATCGCAAGGGCTTCGTTTTTCGCGTATGAAGGCCACTCGGAATATTTTACCTACACGTTTTTTTCTGATTTTATTCACGCTTCCTATTTTTCCATGTATCTGGTACTGGCCATTGGCATCATCCTTAACTATTACCGCCACTGGTTTTACACCAACCGGCAAATCATGATCAGCTCTTACTTTTTTATTTCGGTGTTTATCACCACCCTGTTTCTCTGTGCGTCAAAAATGGGACTCATCAGTTTATTCGTGTGTGTGCCCTTGTTGCTGTATCAGAAGTGGAGGGAGCGTTACGGAATAAAACGGTCTATCTTTATTTTGGGGGTGGGCATTGTTTTGGTGTTTTTGGCCGGACGTTTTGTACCCGGTGCCTTCGACCGTTTTTTAGCCATACAAAACATCTCCCTTCAACATCTCGATAAAACCTCTTCAGAAAGCAATACCATACGGTTGCTGATTTGGGAACAAGCCGTGAACATTATTAAAGGCAATTTTTGGTTTGGAGTAGGGGTAGGCGATGCCAACGACGCGCTTTACCAGGCTTATGAAGAAAATGGAATTACCGGGGCGCTTGAACACCGTTTGAACGCCCATAATCAATACCTGCAAACCTTTCTGGGCATGGGTTTCTTTGGTTTTTTACTGCTCCTGTATTTGTCTTTGGGAGAGTTAATCAAAGGCATTACGAAAAGAAACGTGATGCTGAGTTTTTTCTCCCTTTTGATTTGCCTGAATTTTTTGGTGGAAAGCATGTTGCAAGCCGTTGCGGGAACCTTATTTTTTGCTTTTTTCTTCTGTCTGTTCAACCTTATCGAAGAGAAACGTATGTTAAGTGAATAAACTCTCTTTTTTATATGTTTATCTGTTTTTTACTCTGTGCGTTCAGGCTCAGGTAAAGCCAAGCCTCATCTGGCCTCTGGATTCTCCCAGAGTGTTGACAGGAAATTTCGGAGAACTGCGTCCTAACCATTTTCATACCGGACTCGATTTTTCAACTAACGGGAAAGAAAACCTTCAGGTGTATGCCATTGAAGAAGGTTACGTGTCAAGAATAAGAGTAAGCCCCTATGGTTACGGCAAGGCCTTGTACATCACCCATGCCAACGGAAAAGTAAGCGTGTACGCGCATTTAAACACCTTTAGTTTAAAAATCGACAAGGCCTTAAAGCAAGAACAATATGCCAAACAAAGTTTTGAGGTGGATTTTTATCCCAAACCCTGGTCCTTGTTTGTTAGGAAAAACGAGATCATTGCTTTATCGGGAAATACAGGAGGTTCCAGCGGACCCCACCTGCATTTTGAATTGCGCGATGAAAAAACCGAAATCACCATTAACCCACTTTCAATATATCATGTGCAGGACAACATTCTTCCTGTGCTCCAGCAACTGGCTTTTTATGACCTAAGTGATTCTCTGCAACCCGCCCTTATAAGAAATGTAAAAACAGAAGACATCAACCTTTCTGCTGATACCTTGGACTTGCCCGGCAGCCTCATTGGAATTGCTTTTGAAGCTTATGACCAATACCTGAAAAAGGGCAACCATAACAACGTATACGAAACAAAAGTGTTTCTTGATAATAAACTCATTTATCATCACCGTTTAAACGAAATGGATTTTGCAGACTTCCGGTATGTGAACGAGTTTTGCGATTACAGAAACCACAGTAAGTTTCAAAAGTGTTTTTTGCCGGCGCTTTATCCGCATTACCTGTATCCTGAAACTCAAAACAAAGGAAGAATCATCCTTCGCGATAGCAAATCACATACACTCCGCTTGGTTTTGGCCGATGAATCGGGTAACCAAACAGAGCTGAGCACCTTCCTCCGCGCCACAGTGATGAAGGAGTATAAATCACCAAACAACACAGGAGATGATTTTATGCATTGCAATCGCGATACAAGTCTTCATGTAAAACAACTCAGTTTACATTTTCCGAATCAAAGTTTGTACAATGATGTAGCACTTTTTATTGAAACTACTTCTGATGGAAAAGAGTTTGTGCTGGGGCCCTCATATGTTAATTTCCGTTCAGCTTTTTACATAGGACTGAAGTTCAGTGGCCGTGAACAGGATAAACAACAAACCGTACTCAAAACAGATCAAAGTGTGCTGGTGCCCGAGATTCGCAAAGATACGCTTTGGTTTGCCTGTAAAAATCTGGGGACCTTTAAGCAAATGATTGACAGTATACCTCCGTCAGTTAAAACTGTTTTGGCCTCAAAAAAAAGACAACCGAAAAGTGTTCGTTCACGATTGGAGTTTTTTCTTTCAGATAAGCTCAGTGGAATCGGTCAGTATGCTTTGTATGTGAACGAACAATGGGTAATTGCCGAATACGATGCAAAATCTCATTGCCTGTCCTATGTTTTCGAAGAACAATCCCCAACGGGTGAGGTCAGACTAAGGCTTGTGCTCACCGATAAAGTAGGCAATCGCCTCGAACAACACTACAGCATAAAACGCTGAGGCAAAATCAGCGTCTGTAATGTAAGTATTCCAAACTTTCAAGCCCTTTGTTGAAGAGCAAATCAAGTATACTGAGGTTGGGCAAAAAATCAAACTTAGCTTCAAAGGTTTGATAGTATGGCTGATTGAGCAAATCGCGAACCAAAGGGTCCTGCGAATAACTCAGTTTGGGATCGCTGTAGGGCCTTAGGTCATTGCCTTGATCGAAAGATTTACCAAATGCCTGAGTGAGCTGGATGTTTTTTTCTACCCTGAAAAGTTTTAACAGCAATTTTAATTGATGGAGGTTATAATCCAGCAAATGATCGTATTCTTTTTCGTAAAAATGCTGTATGTCCTGCTGAAAATACTCAAAGTAAGGCGAGTTGTTATAAGCGCTCTGAATGGCTCTCCAGTGCCTGGCCTTCCAGTTTTCTTTATAAGCTATTTCCACTTCACTCATCAACTGTTTTGGTTTCAGGTTTTTTACCGGAATAGAAAGGTTCAATGGACCATTAGCAGAAAGAATCACACAACGGTTGCGGTAACTTTGTTTTCCATAATGCTCGTGTTGTTCCAGGTGTATGGTTTCAGCATGGAGCACATAATAAAAGTAGTGTAGATTGGGCCAATAAGCACTGCTCAGCAAAACATCCATCACCCGGCGCGTTTTAACCTGAACACCACTTTACCGCGTATGCAGGACTTCGGTAAAAAGCCCCAGTGTCTTGAATCTACAGCATTGTCGCGGTTATCGCCCAGGGTAAAATAATAATCCTGTTTTACAACATAGGTTTTGTTGTGCTGTCCGTTAATAAAAATACTGTCTTGTCGGATCTCAAGGGTATTGTTTTCAAACCGGCTGATGAGGTCTTCGTAAAGCGAAATAATGGTGGTGTCAAGAGGTAAACTATCATTTTTTTTGGGCACATAAATTTTACCATAATGATCGGCATTCCAGTTACAGTGGGCTGAACCGGGGAAACAGGTGGCATCAAACATGTTTTTTTTCTCGGCTTTGATGGAAATGCTTTCAATCAAACTGTCCTTTTGTAATTCCGTTTTTTGATGTTTAGTAAGCGCAAAACTGTAATCAAAACCGGTGGATACAGGCCCTCCATCATCAAGACCATAACGCTGCAGAAAAGCACTATCCAGTTGAGGAACCCGTGTTTTAATAAAATAATTATGCTTTTGAAGCTCAGGATTATTTTGCAATTCACCATTTACAAAAAGCTGCTTATCGCTGAGTTGTAAAGTGTCTCCCGGTAAACCCGCCAAACGTTGTATGAATAAAGGAGCAAGTTGTCCGCTGTCAGGCAAAGGGTATTCGAGAAGGATAATCTGGTTGCGTTTCAGATGGGACGGATTTTTTTTGATCAGCAGCACATCGCCCTGATGGTAGCTGCCTTCCATGTCGCGGTTATTGACGGTAAAGAGCCCGAAGAAAAACACCTTCAACAGTAAAAACAAAAACAGGGCAATGCCGGCTGCCTTTAGCCAGGTGGTTTGCAAAACCTGTTGAAGCCCTTGTGTCAGGCGGTGTTTTTCTGTGTTAGTTTTTCTTTCCTGCGACGGTTCCATTTGCTAAAGCCCCAGATTCCAAGTATGCTTAAAATAAAAGGAATTTTTATGGAATGTAAGGTACCGTCTTTTACATAACATAAAAAACGTTCCCAGCGGAATTTACCTTCCTTGCTGTTTTTGGTGAGGGATTTAATCACTGATTTTCCGCTCACCGGATTGTTCTCCTCGTATTTCATGCTGAACCACACAAAGAAGGGTGAGCCCACCACATGATCGTAAGGCACCATGCCCCAGCTGCGGCTGTCGGCGGAATTGTGACGGTTATCTCCCATCATAAAATAATAATCCTGTTTAAAAGTATAAGAGGTGATGGGTTTTCCATCATACACTACTTGTCCGCCTTGTTTGCTCACCTGATGAATGCCGTCATCGTATGTGTTCAGTATTTTTTCATACAAACAAATGTTGTGCGTGTCAATAGGGATGGTAAGTCCGGCTTTGGGTATCAACAAGGGACCAAAATTGTCGTTGTTCCAGGCATAAGCGGGGTCGTGAGGAAACACGGAGAATTCGCGTTCTCCTTTTTTGTCAATTTTTCTGTTCACCGAAATCACTCCGGGCATTTGTTTTACCCTGGCCGCCACTTCTGCTGTCATGTTCAGGCGATACACCACGCTGTCTTTAGCAATGGCTTCAACACCGGCTTCTGTGGCATAAATATCCAGTTCATCCAGCAGACTTAAATTCGACAGACCGTTTCTTCCGTTGCGCATCGTCATTTCTTCTCCGAACACACGTGATGAACATTTTACCAGATAATAATGCTGCGCGTTTTTTGGCATGGTTTGAACCTTGCCGTTTATGGAAACAACCGAATTGTTGATTTGTAATGTATCTCCGGCAATGCCCACGCAGCGTTTTACGTAGTGTTCTCGTTTATCAACAGGACGCGCGACAATTTCTCCTATTGGAAGATTGCTCCATGGAAAAGGATTGCGCGGGTTTTGCATGTATTCGTGAGCCAAACCCAGATAATGTGAAAAAGGCTGAGGTGCCTGCCCCGCGTTGAGTTCCTCACGTTGTATCAGGTAAGCAATTTGACGTTTCAGTTCATAATAACTGCTGTTTTGGTCGCCAACGGCCACGGTGTCTCCATCCGGATAATTGAACACTACAATCTGATTGTTTTTTACACTTCCAAAACCAGGCAAGCGGAAATACGGCAGCTTAATCCAATCCAGATACGATTTTCTGTTCTCGCTCAAGGGCATGGTGTGATGCGCAAAGGGGAAGGAGAGGGGCGTTTGAGGGATCTTAGGACCATAAGCAAATTTGTTGACGAATAAAAAGTCGCCTACCATCAGGGATTTTTCAAGAGAAGAGGTGGGGATGGTGAAAGCTTCAATGGTATAACCGCGAATAATGGAAGCCGCAATCACAGCAAAAATAATAGGGTCCACCCAATTGCGGATGAATCGGCTGGGTTCGGTTTGGTATTTAGACAAACCCACAAATTTTACCTGAGCATCAAAACCCAGTTTCAGAAAAAACACATAAGGAAGTACGGTAGCCAATACCATGTCGGTGGTGCCGATTTTGTTGTAAGCGCGCGCCACATTGAAGCCATACACCCCGTACATAAGGATGTTTACCCCGGGCACAATCATGATAAGGCTCCACCAGCCCGGCTTGCCCAGTAGTTTACTCAGAATAAAAAAATTGTACACCGGTACCCAGGCTTTCCATTCAGGTAAATTGGCCTTAACAAATAATTTTCCCAGCCCATAAAAGGAGGCCAGAACCAGCGCTAAAAAAATGTAATTCCCCATAAAAAAACAATGCGTGAAGATAGATAAATTATACAGATGGATGTTTTCAAAAATACCCCGCAATCCATTTCACTTGCTGTTAATTAGTGTTAGGTGCTATTTATAGGTTTAAGCGGTAAAAAGAGAATTCTAAAGCTTGCTCTGAGTATATCGTAGAGAGAAGTCATCCCGATGCTTCTGGATCCAAAAACCAGGAGGAAGCCCAAAACCTTCTAAACTTTCTAACCTTCTAAACCCTTGTGCTGAGCCCTTGCACTGAGGATATCGAAGTGTTGTCGAAGCATTAACCTTAAAACCCATTAACCCCTGTAATTCGTGGCCTATAAGTAGCATTGAGCTTTCCAAACCTTCTAAACCCTTGTGCTGAGCCCTTGCACTGAGGATATCGAAGTGTTGTCGAAGCATTAACCTTAAAACCCATTACCCCGTGTAATTCGTGGCCAATAAATTTCTAAATTAGCGGCTGAAATTTAAACCTGCGTTGTAAGCAGGGCCCCATTATGATAAAAATTACTCTCCCCGATGGTTCAGTAAGAGATTACGAAAGCGGAACCTCCTCCATGCAAATCGCCCTCAGCATCAGCGAGGGATTAGCAAGAAACGTTTTAGCAGCAAAAGTGAACGATGAAGTGTGGGACGCATCCCGCCCAATTACAAGCGATTCGCGTTTGCAATTACTCACCTGGAATGATGCTCTTGGCAAAGAAACCCTTTGGCATTCTTCTGCTCACCTCATGGCAGAGGCCCTGGAATCGCTTTACCCCGGCATTAAATTCTGGGTTGGTCCACCCCTCGAAAATGGATTTTATTACGATGTAGACCTTAATGGTCAAACACTAACTCCTGCCGATTTTGAAAAGATCGAGCAAAAAATGCTGGAACTCGCCAAACAAAACAACGTGTACGTGCGCAAGGAGATTTCTAAAAAAGAAGCCATCTCCTATTTTAGCGAAAAAGGTGACGAATACAAGTTGGACCTGCTTGAACGCCTCGAAGATGGCAACATCACGCTTTACTCTCAGGGCAATTTTACCGACCTCTGCCGCGGACCTCATATCCCCAACACCGGATTTATTAAGGCCGCAAAGATTCTCAACATAGCCGGAGCGTATTGGAAAGGCGACGAAAAAAACAAAATGCTCACCCGTGTTTACGGCATCACTTTTCCAAAAGATAAGGAACTGAAAGAATACCTGACCTTGCTGGAAGAGGCCAAAAAACGCGATCACCGCAAATTGGGCAAGGAATTGGAGCTGTTTACCTTCTCCGAAAAAGTAGGCATGGGCTTACCGCTTTGGTTGCCAAAAGGCGCCATGCTGCGCGAGCGCCTGATTAACTTTATGCAAAAGGCCCAAACCAAAGCGGGATATGTGCCTGTTGTTACACCTCACATTGCACAAAAGGAATTGTACGTGTGCTCGGGGCACTACGAAAAATATGGCAAGGATTCTTTCCAGCCTATTAAAACCCCGCAGGAAGGCGAAGAGTTTTTCCTCAAACCCATGAATTGTCCTCACCACTGTGAGATATATAAATCTTCTCCTAAATCGTATAAGGACCTTCCGGTGCGTTATGCCGAGTTCGGAACTGTTTACCGTTACGAGCAGCATGGAGAACTCCACGGCCTTACCCGCGTGAGAGGCTTTACCCAGGACGACGCCCATTTGTTTTGTCGTCCCGACCAGGTAAAGGAGGAGTTTTGTAAAGTAATCGATTTGGTATTGCACGTGTTCAACGCCCTGGATTTTAAGGATTATACCGCGCAGATTTCCCTCAGGGACCCCGAAAATGCTTCCAAATACATTGGCAGCGATGAAAATTGGAAACTCGCCGAGCAAGCCATTATTGAATCGGCTCAGGAAAAAGGACTGAAAACCGTTGTGGAATTAGGCGAAGCTGCTTTTTATGGTCCGAAGCTGGATTTTATGGTGAAGGATGCCCTGGGCCGCAAATGGCAATTGGGTACCATTCAGGTCGACTACAATTTACCGGAGCGCTTTGAACTGGAATATACAGGTAGTGACAACCAAAAACACCGTCCGGTAATGATTCACAGGGCCCCCTTTGGTAGTTTAGAACGTTTTATCGCGGTTCTGATTGAACACTGTGGGGGTAACTTCCCGCTATGGCTCACCCCCGACCAATTTGCGATTTTACCTATCAGCGAGCGGTTTAACGATTACGCCAAAAAGGTGCTTGAGGAGCTGAACAACTCCGATTTAAGAGGTTTTATTGACGATAGAAACGAAAAAATCGGTAAAAAAATCCGCGACCAGGAAATCGGCAAACTGCCCTTTATGTTGATAGTTGGTGAAAAAGAGGAGGCCGAACAGAAGGTATCGCTCAGGGCCAGGGGCAAAGGCGACATTGGCAGTTTCAGCACCGGCGACTTTGTGAAATATGTGCAGCAAATGATTGAAAGTGATTTTAATCAAAAATTAAATGCTTAATTTTGAACCAATTCATTTATTTCTAATTAAAAGCGGAGGAACTTATTAATCAAAAGAAACCACACCCCGCAGCCGCATCCAACAGCGCTGCTCCCAAACCTGTTTTTAAACAACCCAGGGGACTCAAAGCCGGATTCAAACGTCCGGGCGTTAAAGAAGAATTACACAAAGTAAATAACCGCATTACCGCGCCTCAGGTGCGTGTGGTGGGCGAGGGCATTGAAACCGGAGTATATCCCATTTCAAAAGCCATGGCCATGGCGCAGGAAGCCGGACTCGATCTGGTGGAAATTGCCCCTAATGTGGATCCACCGGTTTGTAAAATTATTGACTACGGCAAGTTTCTGTACGAACAGAAAAAGAAAGCCAAGGAAATGAAAGCCAAGGCCGCCAAAATTGTGATTAAAGACATTCGTTTTGGACCTCATACCGACGAGCACGACTTTAACTTCAAAAAGAACCATGCCATAAAATTTCTTCAGGATGGCTGTAAGGTAAAAGCTTACGTGTTTTTCAGAGGAAGGGAAATTGTGTTTAAAGATCAGGGCGAGATTCTTCTGTTGCGTTTCGCTAACGAACTCGAAGAATACGGCAAACCGGAACAACTGCCGGTGCTGGAGGGCAAAAAAATGCTCATGCTTATCGGCCCGCGTAAAAAATAAACCAACATATTTTAAAATTAAAAGCAGGATTTTGATCCTGCTTTTTTTTTTGTACAATAAATGGGTTGAATGCTTTGAGGGTTTGGAAGTCAGAATGAGTCTGTTCGTAATCTACTTCATATCATTGATCACATTAGTGGCTTCAAAAATATAAATGTCCTTAGCAATGTTTTTCACCCAACGGGTCTCGCGCCCGGCTTTGGCAGTATCATTGGCGTGTTTGAGTTTGTCTTCTTCCAGCAAATCAGCTTTAAATCCTTTAATTTCAACTCTTAGGTCCTCGTACTTTTTATTTTGATCTCTGTACTGTTTTTGTTCGGCCCTGAACTTATCCAGTTTAAGGTTGTAACGCGTATCGTCGCGTTTGGCTTTCACTTCATTCGCTTGCTCTTTTATTAAAGCGAATTGCGAATTGCGCTCCACGCGTATGCTGCTTTTTTTCACCACATTGGCATAATTAATAGTGTTGAATTCTTTGTAATTGGCTTTCGTAATTTCGTCCCAGGGCATAGGGTTGTCCAGTTCTTTTTCGCCACGGTCTAAAAACTCATATGGATCAGGCAACAACACATCCGGCGTAACGCCTTTAATTTGGGTTGCACCTCCATTGATGCGGTAATATTTTTGCTGAGTAATTTTCACCGAACCCACGGGTTTAATCGTGTCGAACTGAGGCAAAAGCATTTGGTCCATATCAAAAAAGGATTGAACCGTTCCCTTACCAAAACTTGGTGTACCGATAATAACGCCCCGTTTGTAATCCTGCATGGCCGCAGCCAAAATTTCACTGGCACTGGCACTATTACCATTAATCAGTATTGTCAGCGGTCCGCTCCAAACCACATCCGGCGCACGGTCTTCCATAATGTTCAAAGGGGTGTTGTTTTTGCCTTTCACCTGTACTACAGGACCGCGGTCAAAAAACAAGCCGGCCATTTCCACCACTTCCTGCAAATACCCACCACCATTATCGCGTATGTCAACGATTAAACCGCTTATGTTTTGTTTTTTCAGTTTCTCTATTTCACTACGCATGTCTTTCGCGCAGCGCCTTGCTCCATAAGCAGAGCCGCTATAAAAAGTAGGAAGGTAGATGTAGCCAATTTTGCTTTTGTTTTCCAGCAACACGCTTTTGGCGTAAGTCTCTTCAATTTCAATCACATCGCGAATGATAGGGATTACCTTAATGCTATTATCGCTTTTTCTAACCGTTAAACGTACTTCAGTGCCTTTTTTGCCTTTAATAAGTTCTATGGCTTCTTCCATGTCCATATCAGTGATGTCCACGGGCTCTCCTGCTCCCTGGGCCACCTTTATGATATCATCACCCGCCTTCAGTTCCCCTTGTTTGTAACTCGGACTGCCAACGATGATTTCGCTTACCCTTAAAACCCCGTCCTTCTGCATCAGTCGGGCACCAATGCCTTCAAACTGCCCGCTCATGTTCTGGTCGAACTTCTTTTTCTCCTTAGGCGCAAAATATTCGGTATGTGGGTCGAACACGCTGGTTAAGGCATTGGCGTAGTCTGAAAAACGATCTTTGGTGCTGATGCGTTTTAAACGTTTAAAATAATCGGCATTGCCCTTTAGTATTTTTCTGCGGGCCTGTGCTTCCAGTGTATCGAAGCTCAATTGTATTACTGTAGTATCCTTTTTCTCCAGAGCCGTCTCTTGTTTGTTGAGGCTTTCGTCCAAACTGGCCAGAACCTGGTACTTGAGCATTTTTTGCCACTCGTTCTTTAATTCTGCTTCGGATTGTGACCATTTGGTTTTTTTCCAGTCGGTTTCGTATTCCTCGTCAATGGTGTAATTCAGGGGTTTGCTGAGTATGTCCTTGCTCCAGTCTTCTTTCTCTGCAATGCGTTTGGCAATCAGTTGGAGGGAGAGGTTGTAAAAATCATGTTTTTGCTCCAATAGTTGGTTGTCAATCTCTTTACGGTATTTGGATAGGGCATCCACATCGCTTTGCAGTAGAAATTTTTTACTGTAGTCCAGGCGGCGCAGATATATGTCAAAAGCCTTTTCGCTGAAGGCATCATCCACTTTCAGAGGAGAATAGTGAAACTGATTGAGATTGCCCAATAACATCTCCAGAATAACGTCGTTTTTATCAAAAACGTAGCGGGCCAATCCAAAGGACGTAAGGATCAGGACTGTGGAAATCAACAAGGTTCTTTTGGAAAGAAGGGAAAAGCGCTTCAACATAAATATGGGTTAGTTCTCACAAATTTAATTTTTATCTTCCTGAATTGGAATTTCTCGTCCCGCAAAATAACCGCCTGAACTCAAAACTTGTTTAAAGATTGTTAAATGCCTTCAGGGTGCAAAGCCCTATATTTAGCGGAAAGTAACACCGGATATGATCAGTTTTTCAAGGGCACAGCTTAGTCAGTTAAGTATACATTATGTTGGAAATAAAGGCCTGGGCGAGGACCTCGTGTGCAGCAGCAAAGTCATACACATTAAGGACGATTTTCTGAAAGATACCCTCATCCGTTACCTTACAACACCTTTTAAAGGCGACGCTTATTTTCAGTTTAAGGACAAAGTGGACCCCAATGCCATCAGTGCCAGGGGGGCCTGCAAAGCAGTGTTTGAGCAACCGGGCACTCTGCTTCAGCACTCGGCTGAACTGGCAAAATACCTGTATGATCAAAGCATACACCCTAAAATAAAAGGCGGGGAGTTTTTGATGTGTTATTTTAAGGACGTGATGCTGGACGGAGAGCTTTGCGATGCGATTGGTTTATTTAAAACCGAAAACAAAGAGACCTATTTGAAAATTTACCAGCACATCAATGAATTTGAGCTGGATTACGAAAATGGCATCGACATTCACAAACTCGACAAAGGCTGCCTGGTGTTTAATACTGACAAAAAAAACGGATATAAATTAAGTGTGATAGATACCAACAAAGGAGGAGCGGAGTGTGCCTTGTACTGGGAAGAAGACTTTTTGAACGCTACACTTAAAACCGGAGCCTATTATTACACCAAAAGTTTTATGGATGCCTCAAGGGGATTTTGTGAGGAGGTACTGACCGAAGAAAACAACGTTTCAAGAGACGACCAGCGCATGATGCTGAACAAAAGCACAGCTTATTTTAAGGAAAAAGACAAGTTTCAGCTTCAGGATTTTGAAAAGGAAGTGTTGGTACAGCCTGAATTGGTGCAAGCCTTTAAAGATTACCGGGAGGGTTATAACCAGCGGCTTGACCTCACGGCTATTGATGATTTTGAAGTATCGCCAACAGCCGTAAAAAAATACCAGAAATACATGCGCAGTGTGGTGAAACTTGATAAAAATTTCCACCTCTACATTCATAGTCGCCACGATTTTGTGGAAAAAGGCTACGATGAAGAGAGGGGTATGAAGTATTACAAACTGTACTATTTAAACGAAGAGTAACCTATTAAAGATTCAAGATTCAGAATTCAAGATTTAGGGCTATTAATCTTTAAGCCCGGAATATTGAATCTTGTTTTTTAGTCCACTTTCTTTTTCACAATCAAAATCAAATCGTTCTCTAAGGGCAAAAAGCCATACTCGTAGCAATAAAAGTAGGTGTGGTTATTTTTGGTGGTGCTTTGATTGGTGATGTACTTAAAATTAAAACCCTTGTCAATGAGTTTTTGTTTGGGTAAGGTGATTTTATCCCCCTGAAGCAGCTCTTCCAGTATCCTTCTGTTTTTTCTCAGTACGTTGTTGATGTTGCGCACATAGTTGGTGCTGTCGCTGTTTACCTTGTTGTTAAAGGCATTGCGACACATATCGCTGCAAAACTTTTTGTCTATTCGGCCGGTGATGGGCTCACCGCACTCGGGGCAAAACCGTTTTTCCATACCTAAATGTAAACACTATGCTACCACTTTCAAAGTGTTTTTTACCATGCGGGCTTTTTGTTTGGCTTTCATCAGGTCCTCGTCCACTATGGTAACATGTCCCATTTTACGGAAGGCCTTGGTTAGTGCTTTGCCATACAAATGCACATATACACCTTTGAATTTCAAAACGTCTTCCAGTCCTTCGTAAACCGCCGTGCCTTCGTGGCCAAATTCTCCGAGTAAATTAACCATCACTGAAGGTTTGAGGATAGCCGTATCTCCCAAAGGTAAATTTAAAATGGCCCTCAAATGTTGTTCAAACTGCGAGGTGGCATTGCCCTCAATGCTCTGGTGGCCGCTGTTATGGGGCCGGGGGGCAATTTCGTTCACCAGAATCTTTCCGTCTTTGGTTAAAAATAGTTCAACTGCCAACAAACCCACTATGCCTAATTTTTCAGCCACTGTAGAGGCAATTTGGATAGCCTCTTTTTCCACACTTTTTTTAATGCTAGCCGGACTAAACAAATACTCCACCAGATTGGCCTGTGGGTTAAATTCACACTCCACTACCGGAAAACATTTTACTTCACCACTTTGGTTTCGCGCCACCACGACCGAAAGTTCTTTGTCAAAATCAACCAAACGTTCCAAAACGCTTGGGGCATCAAATGCTTTGTCGAGTTGATGAGGATTCACCAATTTGCTGACACCGCGACCATCGTAGCCGCCTTTGCGAAGTTTTTGAAAAAAGGGAAAAAAGCCCGCGTACTTTGCAATCTGTGACTTTTTCTCAATCAGAAAAAAATCAGAGCTCGGAATACCATTCCTTTGGTAGAACATTTTTTGCGAACCTTTGTCCTGAATAAGCTCAATGATGTGAGGCTGAGGAAACACCTGTTTGCCTTCTTTTTCAAGGGCTTTCAGGGCTTCAATGTTTACATTTTCAATTTCAATGGTAATAAGGTCTTTGTCCTTACCAAAATCATACACCGTATCATAATCCGTTAAACTTCCCTGGGTGAATTTTTTCACAAGGTGCCGGCAGGGTGCATTTTTATCCGGATCGAGAACGGAAATGTTGAGGTTAAGGTTCACGGCTTGTTGTATCAGCATACGTCCTAATTGCCCTCCTCCGAGCAAGCCAATGTGCAGTTGTTGTATGGTTTTCGACATGTGAAAAATGTGTTCAAATATAGAGAAAGAAAAGAGATTGCCCCCCCGGCCGGGTTTTAAATTGTGTCGTTTTTCAGAGTTTGAAATTAATTCAATAACTTGCTGAGTCTTATCCAATAAATGTTCAGAAAACTCCACCTATTTCTTTTTTTATTACCAAACCTCCTGCAATCACAAGAGATAAAGCGTTGCGGATTTCTGGAAGCTCAGGAGTATCTTTTCAGAACAGATCCTCAGGCAAAAACCAAAGTGGATAAAGCACTGCAAGGATTTGAAGACGAAACCTCTTCACAGAATAAAAATCAGGCACAGGCTTTATATACCATTCCTGTTGTATTTCATGTGTTGCACCTGGGTGGAGCAGAAAACATCAGCGATGCACAAATTCTTGATGCTTTGGATGTATTGAACCGCGATTTTAACAAACAAAATCCGGATACGGTAAATACAGTTGGAGCTTTTCAGGGGATTGCATCCGATTGCCAGATAGAATTTAAACTGGCCACCCTCGATGAGAACGGCAACTGCACAACCGGTATCACTCGCCATTACGATGAGGCAAGCAATTGGGCCATTTCATCTTCCTACTACAAATACACCTGGAATCGTACCAAATACCTGAACATTTATGTGGTGAAAAGCCTCCCGCCCGGTGTGGCAGCCTATACCTACTTACCCGGTACAAGCAGTGCGATAATGGACGCGGTGGTGGTTTTGCACAACTATGTGGGTTCGATTGGAACCGGGAATGCGTTTGGCTCGCGTACTTTAACCCATGAAGTAGGGCATTGGTTCAATCTGCAACACACCTGGGGCAGCACCAACCAACCCGGTGTAGCCTGTGGAGATGATGGAGTAGGCGATACCCCGGTGACCAAAGGATTTAATTTTTGTAATCTGGCCAACTCAGCCATTTGCAACGCAGGGGTAGAGGAAAATGTTCAGAATTATATGGAGTACGCGTTTTGTGCCAACATGTTTACTTTAGGACAACGTAACCGTATGCACAACGCCCTCAACTCGGCCAATGCCGGACGAATTAATTTGTGGTCTCCCGCTAATCTTCAATTTACAGGAGTTTTTAATTCCCCGGCAGCCTGTCCACCCAAAGCCGATTTTATGGCTGACACAAAAGTGGCCTGCATAGGCGATACTGTAAAATTTACCGATTTTAGTTACAATGGAAGTGTACAGACCTGGGAGTGGAGCAGCGCCAGCGCCAGTGGAAGTTCCACACTTCAAAATGGTGCTTTGGTGTTCACTCAAACCGGACTCGCGCAGGTGAAACTGAAAATTTCCAATAACAATGGAAGTGATTCCATAATCAAATCATTGGTAATGATATTACCCTCTGCAAACAGCGGAACCAATAACCTGATTCAGAGTTTTGAGGTTTCTCCCTTTCCCGATAATAACTGGCTACGAACAGAACCCCAGTACGGCAGTGCATTTATCACCACAAGTTTGACTGCAAAATCGGGCAGCAAGTGCCTGTGGGTAAACAACTTTTACGATACACCAAGCGAACCTGTGGCATTTTACACACCGGCCTTTGTATTTCAAAGCTTTTCACCTGCTCAATTGAGTTTTTATTATGCTTATACCCAAAAGGGAAGCAACAGCAACGACAGATTAAAGGTATTGGCCAGCACCAATTGCGGACTGAGCTGGAACCTGTTGTTGGATAAGGGCGGATCATCATTGGTTACGGCACAAAGCACTTTGAATACACCTTATTTTCCAACCATGCAGGAGTTTAACCTGGCTCTGCTGGATTTGTCAGCTTTCTCGAATGAACAGTTGTACCTGAAGTTCGAATTTAGCCCGGATGTGAATGGTCCTGGTAACAACTTTTTTATCGATGATATTATGGTGAGCGGACTTAGCGGTTTGAGTGAACAAAACGCCGGTAAACAAACAGGTGTTTTCCCAAACCCTACTCAGGGTGTTATTAGCTTACAGGGCTTTGATGCGGTAAAGGAAGTTAAAATGGTTTTACGCGACGCGCTTGGTAAAGTTGTGATGGAATGGAAGGGTGGCAATGCCTCTGAAACCATTGAATTACCGAAAGAATTGGCAGAAGGTGTTTATTTATTGACGATAGAGGCAAATCAGCGTCAGCAAAATTTTAAAATCGTTAAAACCGAATAATATGTTCAGCGGTATTACTGAATTTTAATTCCTGAAATTAAAATATCGTCCACCTGTTCCAATTCACCTTTCCAGCTCTTAAACAAATCCATTAGCAATTCTTTTTGTGCAACAGGGTTCAGGTGATGGTTTTTCAAAAGGTGTTCGCATAACACCTTGTACTTTAATTTTTTGCCTTTAGGCCCTCCAAATTGATCGGCTAATCCATCGGTAAAAGCATAAATGAAATCTCCACTTTTCAGTGAAGTGCTTTGCAAACGAAAAGGCAGGTCATTTTTGATGGATTTTCCAACCGGAATTTTGTCGGCTTCAAATTCTATCCATTTCCCGTCTCGTACCATCAGTAAAGGATTGTTGGCGCAGGAAAATTCAAGGCGGAGATTTGCAAAATCAAAACATAAAAGAATACAATCCATGCCATCATTGCCACCATCTTTGCTTCCCTCCAGGTTAAGGTGTTGGATCAGGCTGCTTCTTACATGCTGCAATATCTCATTCGTTTTTTCCAGTCCCTTCTCATTAATGGCTTCATTCAGGTAAGAAATGTTGAGCAAACTCATAAACGCCCCGGGTACACCATGCCCGGTGGAGTCGGCAACGATAAGGTAAAATTTTCCATGTGCATTGGTTGCCCAGTAAAAATCGCCGCTCACAATATCTTTGGGTTGAAACAGAAAAAAACTCTCGTTTAAATTTCGCTTTAGCAAACTTTCACTGGCCAGCAAGGCTCTTTGAATGCGCTGGGCGTAGGTAATGGAATCAAGAATTTCTCGGTTCTTTTCTTCTAATTGAATAAAAGCTGTTTTTAATTGGCTTTCAGCTGCCTTTCTCAAAACTACTTCTTTTCTAAAAGAACGGTTCCAGTTGACGAGTGAAATTACCAATCCCAAACTTCCTAATAGGAATGGAACCTGAGCATGGGGCCAGTGGAACATTCGGCAGAGTAAGGCATAGATTAGGAGAATGATACTCACCAAATCAAGAATGCTCATGAACACTAATTTTTGACTCAATAAATCTTTTCTTTTCTCATACCGATTTTTAATAATCAAGGGTAAGGCTGAGAAAGAAAAGAAAACGAGTGATAAAACAAGTTCAACCGAAGCACCGGGGTAATGTAACACTTTGCTTGTTGCACCAAACACAAATAAAGTTCCGCAACAATAACTCAACACACGAACTACTTTTCTCCTTTTTTCGCCGTCAGCATTCAGGTGATAAATCGAAATCCCTACTGAACAGAGGATGATAGAAGAAAAGATGAGCACTAATATGGAGGAACTGGAAGTGGTATGAAATTGATGAAATGGAAATATTTTCATGAAAATCATCAAGAGGAGGAGTACAATTCCGGTGAAAATGAAAATCCAGCCAATTTTTTTGTTATTCATAATCAGATATTTACGTCAAAAATAGAAATTTTTTAATGAGTAACACACAAATGCATAAGAAACCAATGTATATTTGTCCAAGGTAAACTCTTAAACTTAAAAATATGATCTATTCTTCAGAACTCATTAAAGGTACATTAAAAACCATCGTGTTAAAACTTTTAGCGGATAACAAAAAAATGTACGGCTATGAAATTACTCAAAAAGTGAAAGAGCTTACCGGAGACAAAATTCAAATAACAGAGGGGGCGCTTTATCCAAGCCTTCATGCTTTGGAACACGAAGGTCTTTTAACAACAGAAACAGAGTTCATTGGCAAACGTGTGAGAAAATACTATAGCCTGAGTCCGACCGGAAAAGTTAAAACAAAAGAAAAAGTGTCTGAACTCAGCGACTTTATGGATACCATGAAAGCTCTATTGAATGTTGATACAGCAAATCCGGCTGTTACAACCATTAAATAAAATCCTTTATGCAAAATTGGATACATCCATGAAAAAAACAGCACCATATCATTTCTTCACCTTAGCGCTTCTGTTCAGCCTTTCGGCCTGTAAAGAACAACTAACGCTTGAGGAGTTGAAAACGTTTGCTCCGGTGGAAACTTATCCTGCGGATAATTATCTGGATACCGTGCAAAACAAAAGAGCCCTGATTATTGTGGCTCACGATGATGATGATTGCGCCATGTCAGGTACCATTGCAAAATTATCGGCAAAAAACTGGGACATCCAACAGCTTTGTCTTCAAAATCACATAAACCCTGCAACCGGTCAAAATGGATCTCCTGTAATTTGTAAAGGAAGCCGTTTATTACTTGCTGACCGGCTTTACAGGATAGGGTTGGATACCATGAAATACCCGTATCTGCCCATTTCTTATGAAACTATTGACAAACAATTTTTAACTGAAAAGGTGAGGGATTCTTTGCTTAGCAAGGTCAACCGCTTTCATCCTTCCGTGATTTTTACTCTCGATGATGTAAAAGGAGGGTATGGTCATCCCGAGCATGTGTTTATCAGCCGTTTGGTAAAAAAACTGTTTGAAGAGCACAAGCTGAATTGCCAAAAGATTTATCAATCGGTGTATACCAATCATATGGAATCCGAAATTGTGGATAAATGGCTGAACGCTAAATTGGAAAAATGGGGGTATCCCAATGCGAGTAAGCTGGCGAACCAATTATACAATGTTGATGGAATGCCGGAACCGGATGTTGAGGTGAACATTTTGGATGAGGCTGAAACGAAAATGAAGTACTTAAAAGCCTATGATGAAGGCACTCAAAAAAATCTGAAAAAATTTATTCCCGGTTACGATAAATACGATGCCAAAACGTATTTCGGAATTTTTAACCGTGAATTTTTTAGGATTATACAGTAAAATAAAATGGGTCTTATTGTATAGGCTTAAATAAAACACATGTTCAAACTTAAGGATAAACACATCGATTATATTCTCAACGACATTCGTGCACGTGGCGTTGAGATGGAGGATCTGCAGTATAACCTCCTCGATCACGTGTGTTGTATCATTGAGCAAAACCTCGGAGAAACGGGAGACTTCGAGAACTTCTACCAGAACACCATCAAAACGTTCTACAAAAAAGAACTGTGGGAACTGGAAGAAGAAACCATCTCCTTAATCATTTTTAAAAACTATTACACCATGAAAAAAATAATGTTGTTTAGCGGAATCGCTTCCGCTTTCTTAGTCGCAGTAGGCATACTGTTTAAATTTATGCATTGGCCCGGAGCCGGAATATCGCTTGTGTTGGGCATCAGTCTATCGAGTCTCCTCTTTCTTCCACTCATGTTTGTATTACGGGTAAAGGAAAAACAAAGCCGCAGGGATAAATTGATTACCGGGCTTGGAGCACTGGCAGGCAGCGTCCTCAGCATGGGTATATTGTTTAAAATTATGCATTGGCCGGGCGCTAATATGCTGGGCATGGGCGCTATGCTTTTAATGGCGTTTGTATTTTTGCCGATTTATTTTTTCACCGGCATCCGAAACCCTGAAACAAAAGTAAACACCATCGTTTCCTCAGCTCTCATCATAATTGGTTGCGGATTGTTTATGGCCCTGATTCGCTCACCGAAAGGAAGCCTGATGATCAAAGTAAGAGATACATACTCCTACCTTCGCGATCAGGAAATACTTGAAAAGGAAAGAATACTTTTCAAAAATCTGAAAAATGACAGCGTGGTTTACAAAACAACATTGAAAACAGAGGCTTTGGACGCGCTTTGTGAAGAAATGAAAGCCGATGTTTTGGAACTAAGCACAGGTGTAAGAAAAATTGAAGCCAATTTTGAAGCTAATAATCAATTCATCGATGATGGCACTTTTGGTTTTGATCCTTTCGAACAGATTCCATCCGGTAAACAAAAATACCAAACCCTTGTTACCGAAATCGACAAGTACAACCAAAGCTTATCCGCTGAATCAGGACTCTTGCCTTTGCCAACACGCAGCAATTTTATTGAATACCTGAGTAAATCACAATTTAATTTAATTACCTCTTCAGGCCTTATCGACCAACTGACACAAATTCAAATGCTGGTTTTGCAAAACGCCCTGATTAGTAGCAAGTAGAATCCGAAAATGGGGTTTCTCAGGCCATTCGCTTGAGAAGCCCTATTTTATTACTTTTGGGCATGAAAAAAACACTCCTTTTATCTGTCCTTGTATTTGCCTGTCTTACACTTCCTGCGCAAAACATCCAGAAGAAAAAACTAAAAAAACACATCACTTACTTGGCTTCCGATAAACTCAAAGGTCGCGGTACTTCAACACCTGAAGAAATACTGGCGGCCAATTACATAGCCGGTGAATTCAAGGCGTATGGATTAAAAGCAATCGACAATACTTATTTAAAGGAATTTACGTTTAAAAGAAGTGTAAACCCTCACGATACGGCAACTGCTAATCTCAAAGAAAGAACCGGTACCAACGTGGTAGGTTATCTGGATAATGGAGCTCCTTATACAATTGTGATAGGCGCTCATTACGACCACCTGGGTTTAGGGGAAGACAGAAATTCGCTGGATGCCAACCCTGAAGGAAAAATCCATAATGGCGCCGATGATAATGCCAGCGGAACTTCAGGCGTATTGGAACTCGCCAGGCATTTTTCAAACAATTCTATAAAAGAACCCTATAATTTATTATTCATTTGTTTCAGCGGGGAGGAATTAGGACTTATTGGTTCTAAAAGATGGTGCGAATCACCCGACATTCCTTTGAGCAGTATCAATTACATGATCAACATGGACATGATTGGCCGACTAAACGATTCTACTAAACGTTTAATCGTTTATGGGGTAGGCACTTCACCGGTTTTTGTGCCTTTGCTGGATTCAATTCCATCAAATCTCAGTATCAAAAAGGACAGCAGCGGTGTTGGTCCAAGCGACCAGACCTCGTTTTATCTGAAAGACATTCCGGTACTTCACTTTTTTACCGGGCAGCACAAAGAGTACCACAAACCTTCTGATGACATCGCCACCATTAATTTTGACGGACAGGTGCAGGTTTTGGAATACATTCTTGCTTTCACCCAAAAAACCTTCGCGTATCCTAAATTAAAATTTCAAAAAACACGAAATCCCGATACCGGTAAAGTGTCCTTCAAAGTCACCATGGGGGTTATGCCCGATTATGCCTTTGATGGAGAAGGCATGCGCATTGATGGAGTCACCGAAAATAAACCTGCATTTAAAGCTGGTATAAAAACCGGCGATATTGTAAAACGTTTAGGTAACATGGAGGTGAAAAATGTGCAGGATTACATGAAGGCCCTTTCCAATTTTAAAAAAGGTGATAGTACCAAGGTAGAGGTGCTCAGGGATAAAACCCTTTTAATTCTTGACGTTACCTTTTAGCAACATACAGGATTCAATACATGCAGAGCCTGGCAGTATCAACAAGTTATTGCCCGATTTGGTTGTCAAATGAACCGGACCGTAAATCAAAGTTAGGTTTTCAGCAGCTTTACCTGATTCGATCTGCGCTTTTCAATAGGTCGATGTCTTTTTGAATGTGCCGTATGGCTAACCAACCTGAAATAACAGCCGGTATAGAAATGCAGGCAGTAAGGTACTTCATAATAATTCCCTGAACGTCTTCTGTTCTCACTACAAATGGACATAACCACATCATGAGGCCAAGGGTAACCCAAATGAGGATGGTTAACCAGGTGAGCTGAATTTGTAGTTTTCTGTTCTTGTATAAAAAAATGATGGCAAAACTCAGAAGCAAAGCAATAAAGTTTAAAGCAATGGCGGTAAAATGCCCCATGGTGGATACAGGTTCAGTTCCGGCAAAAGGTACCAGGTAAACGTGAGTACTCAAGTTATTATGAATAACATCAGCAACCGGAATAAATAATAAGAGGCAGTTGCAAATTACCATGGCTAAAATAAACAGTGTTTGTTTGCGTTGAATCATGCCTTAAAATTAATCATTGCTTTGAATCTAAAAAATCGCGAGGCAAGACTTCAGTAACGGTAAGTGATAATTTTATATAAACCCGCTTCCAATTGCCTGCCAATCACCAGTTGATTTTTAGGTAGAGGAATACAAACCGGGTCACTTAATTTTGAAACGTCTTCCAGGGTTTTTAACTCATACGCTTTTTTTCCAGCCTTCAAAAGACTGAAATTAAGAGTTCCTTTTTTTACATTGCTTTTCCCCAGAAGCCAAACGGGTCGTTTTAAACTATCCGAGTCAAAACTCAATTTCACCGGTAACGATGGCCGTTTGTAAAACAGTTTGGAAAGAGTTGTGCTGCTGTCCTGGCACAACTTCCCGTTCATATCGAGTCGGTCGTTGTTAAAAAGATAACTCACAATCATGGGTTCAGAGAAAATGGTTTTTTTATCGGCGAGATACTTTTCTTCGTCTTTTTTCAGGGAGAACGAAAAGGTATTGACATAGGTATAACAAGGTGCCGCTTTGTTTTTTTGATAAACATCGGCTTCAATGCTGTATTGTTCTTGTGAGGTTTTTTTAAATGAACTGATTTGAAGCAAATAGGCAGGGCTGGTGTTTTTATCTGAGTTTTTTGGAACACTTACCGGAAACAGGAGCTCTTGTTTTACCACTTGTTCACCCAGAGAATCCATTTCGCTGAGGTAAAGTGTAACCGCAGTTGCGCCCGCTGTGCTTAGGGCTTCTGAACCCGGAGCCAGTTGTTTGGAACTGAATTTATGCCCGCAAACCATCAACGATTTTGTGCCGGGGTCATAAAAATAATTTCCAAAACAATAGGTTTTTTCGTCACCTTTTTCATTGAGTTTTGTACCCTTTAACAGGTGGCCGTTTTTTGCACTCACTTTTAAGATCCATTGTCCGGCTTTTTCACCGGATTTCACCATGACGTACATCCATACCGCTTCCGTGTTGGCTAAAAACACCCTTGCCGATGCAACGTTTTTTCGTTCGAATGGAAATTGCCATAACAGATCGTATTCAAAAGCGCCACTTGTTTCCTTGTACTTGTATTTATTCAGAAAAAACTGCTTTCCTGAACTGTCGCCTTTGGTTTTGACGGCATATACATTGGCGTTTTCATAAAACAATTCGTTGTCAAATCCTGAAAGTCCATTCAATCGACTCACCTCAACACCATGGCTGAGGTTTAAAAATTCAAAATTCCGGCCAAATCGGAAAAGACTGACTTTTTGAGTACGCCCTTCAGAAACATAAATGTTCAGAAATCCATGCAGTGTGTCTGACCAGCAGCTCACTTTTTCTTCTGTAATTTGAAATGGCAACACAAAACTCTGGGTTGAAAGTTTTTCGAGATGTTTGTCAAGCTGTTGTATTGAAAAACTTACTTTACCGTTCTTTTGTGATTCCAGCCCGAAACAATACAGCTTACCTGAGTACCAGCTCATATTGGCAGCTGAATAAGGCAGTTCCGAAGTTTGAGCAGGGATAACAAAGCACAAAAGTAACAGCTGAAAGGTGAACAAAATTCTAATTACGGATAAGGCCACTTTTCTCACGTTTGGTATAGTCTAAGATAAGTAAATAATACAACAGAACACCTATGGCATACAGCAATGCGGTAATTAAAAAAATACTTGCAAATTCAAAATGACGGGCAAAAAGCAGTTTAACCATGAACCCGCTAAGTACCCAGCTCCCGCTCCATATGGCGGAAGTGAGCGCACTTGTAATTTCTCGGTTATGAGGCCCAACGTAATTCAATACCAACTCTGAAGTCATTGGAGCTGCCATGTTCATCAACGGCTGACGTAATAAATAACATCCCGATGCAATCACTATAGCCAGGGCATAATGGTTGTAATATTGAGTGGTGGCCAGGGCAACCAATGCGATAACTGCCAGCGATTGAGAACTTGGAATGGCAATTTTGTAGCCTATCTTTTCCTTAATAGTTGGTACAAGCATTGCAAAATAGGCTACCAAAACGGCGGCAACTGAACTTAAAAGGGAAAAACCACCTTTGTCCACGCCATGTACGTGTTCAAAAAACAAAGAAATAAATGGGATGGTTAATCCGGCACCGGTGGCAATAATCAGCGTTGGCACAAGGGCCTTGGCAATGAGCCACCATTCGGTTTTTTCGGGAATGGGAAACAACTCGGCTTGTTCAACATTTTGATTTTCAATCGCTACTTCCTTATAGTCTTTGGTTCGCATCAGGTAAATAAGGCCACCGGAGCCTAACACCGAAAAAAACACAAGTATAAATTGTTCGTCAAAAATTTGGGGATGAATTCCATCCAATATGGCAATCATAACCCCACTCAGAATACCAGCGAAACTCCAAGTGCTGTAGCTCAGAGAAAGGGCTGCGGTGTGGTGAAGTTTGTTTGTGTTGCGGAGTATAAACGGACTTACCGGCACCTGCATAAACGTAAAGGAGGCTCCCCACAGCAGAAGCGAAACAATGGTTAAGGCTTTCCAACCCATAGCAATGCTGAGCACTATGGCTAAACCGAAAACAGGGATTCCGAGGTTGGAAATATAAAAAAGCGGAAGTAGTTTTTTTCCTTTAATAAATCGACCAAGTGGGAGGGCCAGGGCAAACACTCCCAAAAACCGAAACGTAATAAAGAGGGCAATTTCCTCATCGCTGAATCCCTTTCGGGTCATGTACAGAGGAAGGATATTCATAAATGTAGCGTTCACCAGTTGTATAAAGAACTCTGAAGCAATGACATTGAGTACCGGTTTTTCGAGGTTTTTGTAGTCCTTGAGGAAATAGAACAGCTTAAACATAATGTAAATGCGCCTTTTTTTTCAAACAGGCTGAAAAAAGGTGAGCTTAAACCGGATCGTTCTCTTGCACCTTTTGCTTTAAAAGTACTTAGTATTTGCAATAATCGCAAATCACTTTTGCTCAGCTGAGTTATTTCGCAAATCCAATACCGCGATTTCCTGAAAAGGCTCTGAGATTGTGGTTTTACGGAGCAATGGCCAAACCTCCGGCGTTTATCAATTTCTTTTAGGGGCTTAACAGCTGGAGATTTGTCCCAGAAAATAAACCCAAAACCTGAAATCATGAAAAATCAAAACCTAAAACAAAAAATTGGCCAAACAATGAAGTGTATCTTCTTTTGTCTGGCTCTATTCCACGGTGCATTAAAAGCACAAGACAAATTGGTATATACCAATGGCGATGAGTTAATGGTAATTGTGCAGGAAATCACGGATGCGGAAGTGAAATTCCTGACAGCCGACAACCCATCCGGTCCATTGCGTTCAGTTTCAAAATCCGAGATCTTTTGTATCTATTACAAAAACGGAAAAAAAGAACTTTTCAGCACCGAAATCAACAAATCTGAGCCTCGGTATGCTCCCGTACCAGTAACACCTCCGCAAAAAAGAGAAGACTGGGACCCGGATACCTCTGATTTTGCAAAACGTAAACGTAAGAACTTCAGCGGTCCAAGGGTAGGGGTCACCTACATCTGCCCGGGAACAACAGCTGATTATTTCGAATACAAAGGGAAAATGCCGATTACCATTTCTTTTGGCTGGCAATTTGAAAAGCGACTTTTTACAGTTGAAGATGGCACCTCCGGTCTTATTGAATTCGTTCCATTAATCGGGGGTATCAATCAAGGCTTATTCCTTCCAAGTGCAAATTTTCTACTGGGACTGAGAGGCGGTTCAGACAGGTCCTGGGAATTCGCAATCGGACCGCAATTCGGAATGAAAGCCGATCAAAACAAACACTTGCAGGGAGCTGTAGGAGTTGTCATCGCCTTTGGGACAAGTTTCAAGAAAGGAAATGTATGGTTTCCCGTAAACATTGCCCTGGTGCCTTCAGTTGGCTCAAGCGAACAGGTAAAGGATCCGGTGACCGGAGTGGAAACCACAAACAAGTATCAAACTGGCTGGAAAATTTCATTAATAGCGGGCTTCAACTCGAGAAGAAGGTAGGCTCATTTTTACTTCAAATTTATTACGACTCATGAAAAATCAAATCACATACGGTTTCCTGTTACTGGTGATGATTAGTTTATTGTTCACCGATTGCAGCGTACAAAAAAGAAAATACAGAAGTGGATATTATGTATCGGCAAAGAAAAAACACCCTTCCGGAAATGACACAAAGTACCTTGTTCAATATCGCGCAACTACCAAAGCTCTGCCACCAAATGCGCAAAGGGAGGTTACAAAGGTTTCTGCACAACAGGAAATGGGTTTAACGGCAAGTGCACAAAACACCGGCCGGGAACACACGCAGAAATTGAGTATCCAACCTTTGCCTATGGCGGAGGACAGTTGCGGGGATATGATTGTTTTTTTGAATGGGGAGGAGGTGCTTTGCAGGGTAATGGAAGTAGGCACCACAAATGTGATGTACAAAGCCTGCGACAACCTTGATGGACCATTGTTTACAAGGGCCAAACAAAACATCTTTATGATTAAATACCAAAATGGCAGCAAGGAAGTATTCAAACAAAAGGCAACAACGCCGGTTGCCATACTTCAACCCGTTCCGCTAGCTGCTAAAAAGAAAAAAATGAGTGGTATCAGCCTTGCAGCATTTATAGTTTCCCTTTTCAGCTGGACCTTAATTCTGGCACCTGTAGCCCTTGTAATGGGAATACTTGGTAAAAATGAGGTCAAACGCAACCCTGATACCCTTAAAGGAGATGGTTTTGCAACCGCAGCGGTTGTTCTAAGTTCAATTGTTTTGTTTCTTGTGTTACTAGCTATTTTATCTGTCGTCTTCCTTTGATAGCCCGGAGCCACTGAGCAGCGTCAAGTGAAAAAAATCCGCCCTAATTACCGCCTGCTATTTAAAGAAATGGCAGGTGGTTTTATTGTGTTAAGTTCTGAATGTAATTTTTTATACCTTGAATGTCTTGCGGTGAAAATTCCTTAAACCTGCCCTGATTTCTGAACCAGGTCAATTGACGTTTTGCATAATTCCGTGTGTGCTGTTTTATTTTTTCTATCGCGGTTTTCAGATCATACTCACCATCGAAGTAAGCGTTCAGTTCTTTATAACCTACCGTTTTTAAGGCGTTTTGATGCCTGTGTTCCTTAAGAGTTTTCACCTCTGTTTCCAAACCCATCCTCATCATTTCATCGACCCGCTCATTTATCCTCTTATAAAGCGTTTCCCTGTCAGGAGTGATAAGAAGTGGAATAGCTTCAAAATGCCTTGGGTTTTTGTTTTTGTTCAAAAATGAGGAATAGGTTTTACCGGTGTAATTACACACTTCTAAGGCGCGTATCATGCGCTGAGGATTGTTCAGGTCAACCTGCTTAAAATAGGCTTTGTCTTTCCTTTTTAATTCGTTTTGTAACCAAACCAGCCCATTTTTCAGGAATTGCTGATTCAGTTCAGCACGAAAAGCGCCAGGAACATCCACAAAATCATCAACACCATTCAGTACCGCATTAATGTATAAACCAGAGCCACCCACCAAAAAAACAAAACGATGCTGTTTAAACAATTCTTCAAGCAGGGCCAGAACATCCTTTTCGAAATGCCCTGCACCGTACAATTCATCCACGTTTTTGGTATTAATAAAATAGTGTTTCACCCGTTTCAATTGTTCCTGATCCGGTTTTGCCGTTCCAATATTCAATTCTTTGTAAAATTGTCTTGAATCAGCAGACAGGATGACCGTACCGAAATGTTCTGCTAATTGAATGGCCAGATCCGTCTTTCCCGCAGCTGTTGGACCGGCAATTACAATGAGGTATTTCTGGTTATTTATCACTTAGCTATTAGAAAGTTCTCCTCCTAAATTATTCAGGAGTTTGTGTGAACAACTCTTTGGCACATGTTATGGAGATTTGAGCATGGAAAATTACATTTATATCATGCATTTGCCAAAACACAGTTTGCTTTTTGGAATCCTGCTTTTTGCAAGTCTTGGGCTTTTGAGTTATTGTTTTCCTGAAAAGGGCTGGAATTTGGGTGGATATGGAGTGTTCCATTTTCCTTCCTTTCAAACATTGTTTGGGCAAAAACACCATTTGACGGATATTTCCGGAATTTTAGAAGCCATAGATGACATTGACACCAATTTCACCCTTGTTCAAATTCCTGAAAACGAAACTGGCCTAGACACTATTTCAAAAACACCAATAAGTTCAGGTACAACTTTAACACTCACATCCGACACACTTGAAAAACAATTGAAACAGGATTCACTTCTTGCATCTGAAAAAGAGGAACAACCCAAACGTTTAATTACAGGAATTCAATACAAAAATAAAAAAGCCCTGTACGCGTTTTTTTCAGCTTTAAGTCAGGTGAAGAGCGTTAATAGCAGTCTGAGGGTGTTGCATTATGGCGATAGCCAGATTGAAGGCGACCGAATGACAGAGTACCTCCGGTTAAAACTGCAAGCCCAGTTTGGTGGTGAAGGACCGGGTTTGGTATCTTTTATGCCCGTCAGCAAAAGTGTGATCAACACGATAGAGTTTGGTGAAAATTGGGATAGATACTCTGCATACACAGCCCGCGATAAACGGGTTCTTCATAACAATTTCGGAGTTTTAGCCGGGTTTTGCCGCTTTCATGGTATTAAAAAAACCGGCCTTGCCCCGCCGGTGGTTTCAAGCGCGAGTGTGGGTATCACCACCACACCGCTCGGAGGCGGAAATGCGCTTAATTTTAAAAGGATCAAACTTTTTTATGGTGGTGCAAAAACCAAAACCTGGTGCGAGTTTTATGAGGGACCTGTTTTAATGAAAGCAGACAGTTTGGAGGCAGGAGGTAATTTTAAAGTAAAGGAGTATAAAATAGTAAGCGGAGCCAACAAACACAGTTTTAAGTTTAACGGATTGGACAGCCCCGATTTTTACGCGCTTTCTCTTGAAGGGAATTCGGGTGTAATGGTTGACAACATCGCGCTAAGGGGAAGCAGTGGCACTTTTTTCCAGCACCTTAACCTCGGGCAGTTAAAGCTTTTTTACGAATACCTGAACGTTAAACTCATCGTTCTTCAATTTGGAGGAAATGTCATGCCTTCCATTCTGGATCAGACCATGGCGGTCAATTATGGCAATTACCTGAGGTACCAGATCAATTTGGTGAAAAAGGCCGCGCCCCAAGCCAGTATTTTGTTTATCGGACCATCAGATATGAATATAAAAGAAGGAACAGAATACGTGACTTATCCTTTGCTTGAAACAGTAAGAGATGAAATTAAAAAGGCGGCTTTGGAAACGGGTTGCGCGTTTTTTGACCTCTACGACTGCATGGGCGGTAAAAACAGCATGGCTGCCTGGGTGGATCAAAATCTGGCCGCAAGCGATTACACCCATTTCAGCCCACAAGGCGCCCGCAAAATGGCCATGCTCCTGTATGCCGCGCTGATCAATGAATATAATTCCTATTTAAAAAATGAAAAAAACCAAAAGGATGTTCTTAAATAAACATACACTGGCACTTCTCTTTGTTTATCTGTTTTATTCGGCCTGTTTCCCCCAGGCGAATGTCAAACGGTATACGTTTATGAAGATGGAATACAACCATTTGTATTTTGGTAAGGATAGCACTGCTTTTTTAAAATTGTATGGCAAAATGAAGGGTTTGAGTACTCAGGAAACCAAACGTATCGGTGTGGTGCATTTCGGTGGCTCTCACGTTCAGGCCGGCGTATGGAGCAGCACCTTTGTAAACGACCTGCAAATGGAATTTAAAACAGATGGCGGAGGGTATTTTGTATTTCCATATAAACTGGCCAATACCAATGGCCCGTCTTTTGCGAGTTCTTTTTCAAATGGAAAATGGAAACGTTACAGGGCTATTGGTAAGGACTATTGTTTGCCACTGGGCATGTGTGCGCTAAGTGTGTCAACAAAGGACAGTTCAAATTATTTTGGAATTAAACTCACACCAAAAGCAGTGTCAAAACAATTTTATTCCATTAAAGTTTATCATAATTTTAATTCAGCCTATTCATTTTCCCTGGATTCACTCCTGGAAACGACTACAGTTCGTGAAGAGAATAGGGAAGCCGGCTATACGCTGTTTAAGTTTAAAACCGCTGTCGACTCTGTCAATTTTAAACTCCTGCGAAAGGATAGTCTGGCAGGTGAGTTTATACTTTTTGGTTTCAGTTTGGATAACGTGTCACCGGGTTTTTATCTTGCAGGGCTGGGAGCTAATGGCGCCGCAAGCAATTCCTTTGTGAAATGTTTTGATCTCTCCAGCCAGTTCAAAAGTCTTGATGCGGATCTGGTGATTCTTTCCTTAGGCGTTAACGATACCCAATCAAAAGATTTTGGAAAAGATGAGTTCATTGAGAACTATGACAGCTTGATTATGGTTATCAAAAGTGTAAGTCCTGATGCCGCCATTATTCTTACTACAACAAGTGATAACTTCATCAAACGCAAACGTTCCAACAGTAAATCCATCACAGCAAAACAAGCCATGTTTGAACTGATGGAAAAACATAATGTGGCCGTATGGGATCTGTTCTCACTCATGGGCGGATACAAATCCATGCTGAAATGGCAAAAAGCCGGTTTGGCCGGTAAGGACCGGGTGCATTTTACCCCAAAAGGGTATGTGTTGTTGGGTGACCTGATGTTTGAAGCATTGATGAAATCATATTTGTTCAATAGCAAAGCTCCTCAATTATAAATTGGTGGTATAACATAGTCGCGTATTCTCAGGATAAACCCCTGTTGTTTACCCAATTGTTTTTTTGGGGATTTTTTCTGTTGGTATTGTTTTTTTACAGTTTTATCTACAAAGTCAATAAACTACGCAGTGTATACCTTTTGCTGGTAAGTTTATTTTTTTATTTTAAAACAAGCGGGGTTTTTGTACTACTGCTTTTGTTCACCATTTGCAGCGATTACCTCTGGGGAAAACTTATTTACAAATCAAAAAAAGAATGGCTGAGGAAGATATTACTTTCCTTCAGCATCTTACTCAACCTTTCCTTGTTGTGTTATTTTAAGTACTCGTATTTTTTTGTAGAATCGTTGAATCAAATCACAGGCAGTCATTTTTCCTATACCAATCACTTTGCTCAGTTTTCAAATACGTTTTTTGGATCTGCGTTTCGGGTAGATAAGTTGTTGCTGCCTGTAGGTGTTTCATTTTTTACGTTTCAGTCTTTATCCTATACCATTGATATGTACAGGAGAAAAGTAGAGCCGGTAAAAACTATTTTCGATTATGGTTTTTTTGTTTGTTTTTTTCCCCATCTCGTGGCAGGACCCATCGTTAAAGCCCATGACTTTTTGTACCAGATTTACCAGCCGTATCGTCTTCAAAGAAGTGAATTCGGTCTTGCCGTGTTTTGGATATTGAATGGATTTTGCAAGAAAATAGTAGCCGATTACCTGGCCGTTAATTACATTGACCGGATTTTCGACAATCCGGCTTTGTTCAGTGGACTTGAAACCATCATTGGTATTTTTGCTTATTCCATACAGATTTACATGGATTTTAGCGGATATACCGACATGGCTATTGGTTTGGCGCTGATTTTAGGTTACCGTTTAAAGACCAATTTTTTATCGCCTTACAAAGCCACCAGTGTGAGCGAGTTTTGGAAACGCTGGCACATTTCCCTCTCCAGCTGGTTGCAGGAATATTTGTACATCCCGCTTGGTGGTAACCGCCGGGGAAGTTGGGGTTCATACATTTGTTTGGGCATTATTGCCGCATTTCTGGTGTTGCTGAGTGGAAAGTACTGGCTGGTTTTTGTGCTTGCTTTTTCTGCTATTATCCTATTGATGCTGGCCTATTTTTGGGGCGCTTTCAGAAAAAGTTTAAACACCAACATTAACCTCATGGTTACAATGTTGCTGGGCGGCCTTTGGCATGGCAGCAGTTGGTTGTTTGTCATATGGGGAGGGCTGAACGGCTTGGGTTTGGTGGTGCATAAACTCTGGGAAAAAGTATCGCCCTTTCAAAACACAAAAAACCTGCTGATTAAAGGCGTATTGATGTTAATTACCCTGAGTTTCATAAGTTTCACCCGTATCTTTTTCAGAAGCGACAACCTTGGCACGGTTTGGATGATTTTCGACAGAATACAACATTACATGGGTTCTGATCTTTTTCTTCAAATCCTTACGGGTTACAAAAAGGTGTTTTTGATTCTTTTACTGGCTTACCTTATTCATTGGGTGCCTGAACTTTGGAAATCAAAATACCGCCAATGGTTTTCGGGATTACATCCTGTGTGGATGGGGTTAATTTCATTGCTGGCCGTGTTTATAGCCTACCAGTTTATGAGTGGTGAAATGCAGGCCTTTATTTACTTTCAATTCTGAGCAGGCACCCCGCAAGGAAGAACTAATACTCGCTTTTTTTGTTTCGGATGATAGCGTAAAGTTTCCCAAACCCATCCAAAAACCATTTAAAGGTGTCGAGGTAAAGGGTTACAATCAAAACTAAACTCATGACCCAGATAATGGAAATATTAAACCAAAAGGTTGGAAAAAAAGTACCCAGAAAATTTTTACGGGGAGCAAAAAAATGAGCACGTCCAAGTTTTGAGTCGGTAGGGTCCTGAAAGATGGGGTCAATTTGTTGAATGAGTTTTCCATCTTTTTCAATACACCGGTTCAGTTCGCTTGCATTTTTGACAAGGTTATTCAGGTTTTCATTGTCGCAGTCGGCTTTCAGCTGAATAAATCTGGCCTTGTCCTCTTCTGTTTTTTGCATGCGTACGCTAACTTCATCTTGTTTTTTGCGGGCATTGTTTTGCATGCTGATGTATGAGTCCCTGAGTTTACCAAGGTAATTTTTGATCTCTGTCTTTACCGTGTTATCGTAGTTTGTAACATTGATTTTATCCAACACAGGGCATTTGATTTTGCGGTTTTGACTGCTTTCTTTGCTCAGTTCATTGTACAGGAGTTGAATGTCATCCTTCACATCCCGCAGCGTTTTTCCGGCCGCCAATTCATTGTCAATCTTGATCAGTTTACTTTCCAGTTTGGGCATCCAGTAATCTTTTTTATACTGGGCCACACTGATGCTTTTATCGAATTTATAGAAGTTTTTCTCAAAAGCATTTTCTTTGAACTGGTTCACAGCCAAAGCCTCAAAGGCCCAGCGACTGGCCATTACCTCCCCACTTAAAGGTACTGAACCCTGGCGGGAAAGGGTAGGGTTGAGTTTATCGAACTTTACAACCACCCCTGCCAGCAACAATTGCGGGATGATGAGAAATGGAATTAAAATGTAAATGGTTACCGCGCTGTTAAAGGCTGAAGAGATGTTGAGTCCTAATATATTCGCGAAACACGATACGCTAAACAATACCATCCAATAATCAGTAAACATGTTTTGAATGCCAAGCACCGAATTTCCAACCAGCACAAAGGTGAGCGTTTGAATGGCGGAAAGGATAAACATGATGATGATTTTGCTCCACAGGTAAGAGCCCTTGCTGAGGTTGAGGAAGGATTCGCGTTTTCTGATTTTACGGTCGCGGATAATTTCTTCGGCGCTCACTGTGAGTCCGATAAACAATGCCACCACTACCGACATAAACATGTACGCCGGAATGTTTTCATTCTCGCCGAATACATACCCTTTTCCGGTATCCACATCGGTGTTGTAAAAACGCACGAGATAGGCCAGAATGAAGGCGAGCAAAGGGGCTTCAATAAAATTAATGAGCAGATATTGGGTGTTGGTGAGTTTACTTTTAATGTCCCGGGTTAAAAACACCTTCAGCTGGGCGAAAATATTCGGAATCTTAAAAATACTCTCAGGAATTTCGGTATGTTTTTTTTCCGAGTGAATGTGGTTTTCAATAATCTCTTTGTAGTAGCCATTCCAGGTAACCGGATTCACCTTGCGGTTGTAGGTAAGGTTACCGTATTCGTCGAGTACCTTGCTTTCGATAATGTTGAAAATCTGTTCAGGGTTTACATTACCACAATGGTAACACTCCGATTCATCGGCATTCACATGATTCACCAGGCGTTTGAAATAGCTCACCGCGTCCACCGGATTACCATAATAAATGGGGTAGCCGCCAACATCGAGGATCATGAGTTTATCAAACATTTTATAAATTTCAGACGAAGGTTGATGGATTACCACAAAAATGAGTTTTCCCTTCAGGGCCAACTCTTTTAGTAAGTCCATAATGTTTTCAGAATCTCTTGAAGAGAGGCCCGAAGTAGGTTCATCCACAAACAATACACTGGGCTCACGAATCAGTTCGAGGGAAATGTTCAAACGTTTGCGCTGACCGCCGGAAATGGTTTTTTCAAGCGGGGAGCCAACTTTTAAATGTCTGGTTTCAGCCAAACCGATGCTGGCCAATAACTCATGGCATTTTTTTGAGATTTCCTCGTCTGACAAATTCCCAAAACACAGTTTGGCATTGTAGAAGAGGTTCTCATAAACAGTAAGTTCTTCAATCAGGAGGTCATCCTGACTCACGTGACCAATGACACCCTGAATTTCCGCTCTTTGAGTATGAATGTTTTTCCCGTTAATGGTAACGGAACCTCCGCTGGGTATTTCATTTCCGTTCAATACATTCAGCAAAGTGGATTTGCCGGCGCCGGAGCCTCCCATGATGCCAATCAGTTTGCCGCTCTCCTCACTCATGTTCACATCCCTCAAGCCCAGCTTACCCCCTTTGAATTTATATTCCAGGTTTTTCACTTCGAATGTAATTCGGGCCTGAGATTCGTCGCTGAGAAAACGGGAAATCACATCGCTGTAATACACCGGTTTTACTTTGCTGGAGCGTATGGAAGAACCGGGGGTAAAAATGTGTACCCTTTCACTGGATATACCCTGGCCGTTCAACTGCAATTCTTGCTGACCGAATATTCTCAGCGCATACATGGATACGCTGCTGATTTGTAAAATCCGGACACCGGGGCTTACATTTTCATTAAAAATGTGTTTGCTCAAACTGTTCTTAACCTTTTCCTTGTTGTTAATCACAAGGATGTGAGGGGTATTCGGAACCGTATCAATGGAATCTTCAATAAAGGACTTGAGCAGTTGAAATTCTTCAGAAGGGATGTTAAAGGTCTCAGCCACGGTATTCACAAACTCGTATTCCTGAGGTGAAATGGTATCGCTGGAATGAATGAATTCCAGCAAACGGATGAGCACAATGACTTTTTGGGGTTGTTCGAGTTCCTGATTGATTTGGGTGCAAATTTTCAACACCTTCACGGAATTGAGGGAAGTGCGTTTGGCAGCGCCTTCCTTACGTTTGCTGGCATTGAGATGAGTTTCCAAAAACTCATCAAATATTTTTAAATAAATCTCTACCTGTTCAAGGTTGAGTTGTTGTTTTAAGAAGGATTGTACAATCTGGCGCCCGGTGTTGTTCACGCCATCAACTTTCGCGATAATCGCGAACATCTGCATAAGGGCCCTTAAAATTCGTTCGCTCATAGATTATTCTTTTTTTCCGAACATGGTTTCATAAAAGCAGCGGCACATTTTTCTGATCTGCTGCCCGTCGTTTCTTGTAAAATCAGTCACGGCACCCGCAAACACCAGGCCGGTGATGCCTTCGTCGCGCAGGGTAGCAAGATAGTTTTTCTGCACTTCAAAAACATACATGCCCATGGTTTTGCTGATTTTGTATTGTTTGCAGTTTTTTACCGGGTAGGTCCATTTTCCCGATTCTATGGTCAGGACATCCACTTTGTTGAAGTAGAAATTTTCAGTCACATAAATCCGTATGAAAAAACGTTTACGGTCAACCGCGTACATCTGTACGATAGATTGGTTTTTTAAAGTGGTTTTCAGCATCTCACCTTCATATTGTTTGCCTTCTGAAAGCAGACTTAAAGTATCGTTCATAAAGCTGTTTTCACAACTTACTTCCTGAGATTGTAATTGCATGGAAACAACAACCGATACTAAGAATAAAACGTGTTTTAACACTTCAAGATTTTAAGATTCCTAAAATACTAAAAAAAGAAGAAGTAAGGTTTTATCCTTTAAAAAACATCAGAAATCGTTGAAAACTATCTCTGCTTAAATCCAATCAGGATAACAGCGCAGCCTGAACCGGCATTGCGTGTAACATCGAGCTGGGCTTCAATGATGGTTTCGAGAGTGGCCTTCACTTTAAAGTCCCAGTAAGGGGCATTTCTCTGATCGCGGTTAGAGAAAAGGAGGTGACGTTCCTGATCGTAAATGCTAAAAATCAGGTTGCCATCGCTGGTACCGCTGCATGCGGCAATGCGATAGGTGGTTTCACCGAAAAAGGTGGTGTGAAATTCGGCGTATTCTTCTGAATTTAACAAAAGGGAGCGGTATTGCTGCCCGTCGGAAATAAAACTCGAAATAATGTGTTTGGCACAAAGGTTGGCAATGGTGTCGCACTGTGAACGCAGGCCGTTAAATGCAGCAATTCCTAAACTAAAAACAAGGCTGAAAATCAGTTTTTTCATCATGGGGTTCAGGATTTGGAATTACTGGTGACACTGCTCCTGATCTTCTCTACCTGGGTCACAATTTGATTCATTTGGTCTTCGTTCACAATCACTTCTGTGCTGCTGTTGATGTAGGTGACTTTTTTAATGGTATCGTGCTCTGGCTCTACAAACGTGTATTTAAACTCTATACCATCAAAAACATTTTGCAGCGTTTTCAGTGACTCGGTTAAGTTCTTAACTTCCTCATTGGTGTTCATGCTGAGTATACGCACCAAACTGTTCAGAGCTTGTTTTTGTTCAGCAATCCGGTATTTTAATTCCTTGCTGGCTTTGGTTTTGTAGGAATTCGTTGAAAAATACATGCTCTCAATCCAGCCTCCGGCAAGAATCAGACTGCTAACATCCGAACGCTGATTGTTCTTAAGGTATGCGTCGCTTCCGCGGTAGGCAATACCCACTAACACCATCATGCTGTCCTTGTTGGTTATGTTATTTTTAAACCTGTTCATGGTGCCCTCATCAAAGGCATTTGAAATTCCCAGTTTATCGGTGAGCTGTTTCACGGCGGCCAGATAACCCAGGGCATCCTGAGTTTGGCTGTAAAGTGAAACGTAGGCGAGGTCAGCGCCGTAAACCCCCAGATTCAAGGTGCGAAGAAACTCTGTTGAGTAAGTATTAACCTTGTTGGAAGGGTTGAGCATGTTTTTGTCATAGGCCAAACCGCTTTTTTGAATCAACAGCGCCGTTTGAATGGGAGAGGGCACCGAAAAGAGTTCTCCGGCCACATTGAGCACCGAAGCTTTAACCGTGTCCTGACTTTCCACCAGATCATCCGCATCGCTTTCTTTTGAGTTTCCGCAGGCGCCAAACAACAGGCCTAAAGCAAGTACAGGCAACAGCAAACGCCGGGTGGTAAAAAATGGCAAAGTCAAACGCATCACTCTGATTTTAAGCATACCGTATTATCACCGCAAGTAAACAAAAATTAATCAAACTGGCAAAAAATATACACCCCGGCTGACCTGAGCCTCGGCCCGGTTAATTTATCTGCAAATCGTTTCCTTTGCCTTTGTGTGCTGGCTTACAGACCCGGGGTAGTTTATCAACACGCCCGGTTCAATAATTTTAGATACTTTAGCCTGTTGTGATTCATTTAGCAAAAGATACCATTGTGGCTTTGGCTACCGCGCATGGTTCAGCGGCTATCGCGGTTATTCGCCTCAGCGGACCCTCGGCGTTAAGTATTGCAGGTTCCTGCTTTTACGATAAGAACCTGAAAAGGAAAGAGGTTTCGGCCTTTAAATCGCACAGCATCCACTTTGGGGTGCTTGCTAATGAGGGACAGATTCTTGATGAGGTGTTGCTTTCCGTTTTTAAAGCCCCGCATTCCTATACGGGAGAAGATAGTGTGGAAGTGTCCTGTCACGGGTCCATGTTTATTCAGCAACAGATCCTGCAATTGTTTTTAATGGCCGGGGCACGCATGGCCGAGCCGGGGGAGTTTACCCTGAGGGCATTTTTGAACGGAAAAATGGACCTCTCCCAGGCAGAAGCAGTGGCTGATTTGATCGCCAGTAATTCACCGGTTTCGCACCAGGTGGCCATGCAGCAAATGAGGGGTGGGTTCAGTTCCAGTATAAAAGTGTTACGGGAGCAATTGTTGAATTTTGCCTCACTCATTGAATTGGAACTTGATTTTAGTGAGGAGGATGTGGAGTTCGCCAATCGGGGAGAGTTAAAAACCCTGGTGAGCAGCATACAGAAATTGCTTTTTAAACTCCTGCAAAGTTTTGAATTGGGCAACGTTATCAAAAACGGATTGCCGGTGGCCATTGTTGGCAAGCCCAATGCAGGCAAAAGCACACTGCTCAATGTGTTATTGGAAGACGAACGCGCCATCGTCAGCGAAATCCCCGGCACTACGCGTGATACCATCGAGGATAGCATGGTGATTGGCGGGGTGCTGTTTCGGTTTATTGACACGGCGGGATTGCGCAGCACCGATGATGTGATTGAAAGTATAGGTGTGAACCGCGCTCTTGAAGCCATGCGCAAATCGAGCATTGTTATTTATTTGTTTGATGTGCATACCCTCAGTTCAGGTGATTTGAAACTTGAACTCGAAAAATTGCGTTCACACATTGGCGACTCACAATTGCTGCCGGTAGGCAATAAGTTGGATGTGGAAGATCAGAAAGAGCTGAGTGCAGAGTTTGCCGATATTAAGGACATCCTGTTTATTTCGGCAAAAAACCATACAAATATCGACGCTTTAAAAAATCGGTTGATTGAATTGTTTGATGCCCGTACTGTAAATTCAGGTGAAACCGTTGTTACCAATGCCCGCCATGCTAATGCTTTAAGAAATGCGCATATGGCTTTGGAAAAGGTAAAGCAAGGTTTAGAGCAACAGGTAGCCTCCGATTTTTTAGCCCTTGATATCCGATACGCGCTGGAGGAATTGGGGCAAATTACCGGACAGGTGAGCAATGAAGACCTGCTTGACAACATTTTTTCGAAGTTCTGTATCGGGAAGTAAAACAGGAAAATGAATGTGTTTCACGCCTTCATCCAGAACAACACATATCATCGTTTGAAGCTGACACCTGATATTGAATGTTTCGTTTGTATTCGAAATCGGATTCTGTGATTTGAAAAAGTTTCATCAATTAATTCGGATTAAAAAAGAGAACTTAATTAGATGATCCAACACGGTTATAGTAAAAATCCCAAAGTATACCATACCTTTAATGCATTAAAGTCCGGGAATTATGACAAAAACAGTAAAGTCCCTGCCCATACAATCCGCCCTCCTTCAAAAAATTAAAAGCAGTTTACCTGCACATCTGGGTTTGGCTGAAGAAATCGCCGATGTACTCGGTATCAGCACTGACAGTGCTTACAGGAGAATTCGTTGTGAAACAGAAGTGAGCATTGATGAAGCCCACGCCCTGGCTAAAAAATTCAACATTTCCATGGATGGCATTTTTGCAAGTCTTGGAGATACAGTTGCCTTTGCCTACACAAAGTTGACCGATGATCCTGAAAACTTTAAAAAGTACCTGCAAAGGATATATGGTCACATAAAACAAATCAATTCTTTTACCGATAAAAAGATTACCTACATCGCCGAAACGTTTCCTTTGTTTTATTCCTTCTTTAGCCATCAATTGGCGCAGTTCAAATTGTTTTATTGGCAGAAAAGTGTGTTAAACATACCGTTTTATCAGGGTAAAAAATTTGAATTCGGACTTGTTCCTGATGAATTGGTGGAACTGGCCACCAATGCGTTTAAAGAGTACCAAAATGTTCCCAGTGTTGAAGTTTGGACCAATGAAACCATCAATACGGTTTTACAGCAAATTGAATTTTATGTGGACAGTGGTGCTTTCGCCAACAAGGAGGATGCACTGGGTTTATTGGAAGATGTGAGGAAAATGGCGAGGTACCTGGAGTCCTGTGCAGAAAGCGGAAGAAAATTACCCGGAGACGCCAATGAAAATTTTACTCTGTTTTGCAGCGATGTAGTACTGGGTACCAATTGTATTTATATTCAAACGGGAGCTGTAAAATACGCCTATATTTCCTTTAATACCTTAAACTCGCTAACCACCAACAACCACGAGTTTTGCGAAGAATCAGAGCATTGGGTAAAAAACATCATTAAAAAAAGCAATGTGATTAGCGGGGTATCTGAAAAACAACGTTTTCAGTTCTTTAACAGGATGCATGCCGCTATTGACAATTGTTACGCAAGAATTCAAAAATCCTGAACCCAGGTAGAAGGTAAATTCTCTACCTCGATCCTTGGGCTGAGCCCTTTCGATGAGTCTTACACTGAGTTTTTTGATGTGTTCATCAATGTTTTGTTTAAGCCTCAAACCCAGGGCTCTGATTTTTCTCCTTTAAGGCCAGGTACAAGTCCTCCACTTTTTTCCGGGCCCAGGGTGTTTTTCTCAGAAAAGTTAAACTGCTTTTGACGCTGGGATTGGATTTGAAACAATTGATGTTGATGTGATAGGCCAGGCCTTCCCAACGGTAATGATGTACCAGAAATTCCAGAATATCTTTTAATGTTTTTCCATGTAAGGGATTGTTTTTTTGTTCCATCGCTATTGCAGGACCACCCAAAAAGCGGATAGGTACTTTAGGATAAATTAAAGAATGTTTGTCTGGAACGCCAAATTCTCAGGTAAAGAAATGTGGATATTTGCAGAATGAATTGGAAACGGCTTACCGGTACTGAACAGTTGAACCAACTGGAGGAAGAATCCAGAGTAAAACGTGTATTGATTTTTAAACACAGCACACGTTGTTCTATCAGTGATGCCGCCCTTGGACGTTTGCAAAGACACTGGAAAGAAGAAAACGAGGAGCAAATAACCTGTTATTACCTCGACCTTTTAAAGTTTAGGGAACTTTCTAACCACGTGGCTGAAAAATACGGTGTTCCTCACCAGTCCCCACAGGCACTTCTCATCAGAGACGGAAAATGTGTTTTTTCTCAAACGCATTTTGATATTGATCTGAAGCAATTGCTTAATGCATAACATCACACTTACTTTTAATTCTTAATCGTACTTTTTGCCGGAGTACTGTGTTTAACATGAAACACCAATTCGTTTAAGAATTTTTTCTGGTATAGCTCTTCCTGGCGTTTCTTTTTTTCTTCATAACCCTTTCTTAAAGGAGCGTACCATCGAACCCGGATGATGGTGTTAGCATTGTTTTTTAGTGGTTCGAGTATAATTCTGACGGAGCCTGTGGGATAAGTTTCATTGCTTTCATTTAAACGGGTTGAAAGGTATTCACCAATCAGGATGAGGTCAGAGCCATGGAGGGTGTCTGATTTTAAGGTTTGAAATTCGTATTTCAAGAACAAAAATTTTACCCCTTCAACTATTACTTCCGGCTGAAAAGCAACGGTGTCGATAACCCCACGTTCTATAGGTTCTTTAGAAAAATGCTTAAGGCTGGAATTGCAGGAACTTAGAAAAAGGAATAGCACCAGCAGGCGCATAATTACATTCAGTTGAAATGGCATGTTGCAAAAACAAATGCATAAGCAACTTGTTTAAAATTTCGCCCATTTAATTGCCATATAATGTCTATCTTCAAAACAAAAAAGCATGAAAAGAGCATTGTGTAGTCTTTTTCTTCTCATGGCCTTCTCCATGAAACCCCAGATGCAAGTAGCCGGTGTGAATATCCCACTTGTGTTTAAAAGTGAAGAGAGCGCCCTGATTTTAAATGGTGCCGGAATACGGGAAAAGTATTTTATGGATTTATATGTGGGAGCCTTATACCTCAAGGTCAAATCCAAGGATGCACAAAAAATAATGGATGCCGATGAAAGCATGTGTATGAAACTTCATATCGTTTCAGGTATGATTACCAGCGAAAAAATGACAAGCGCAGTGGATGAGGGTTTTGCAAAATCAGCCAAATCCAACCTTTCCGCTCTGCAAAGCCGCATTGATCAGTTTAAAGCGGTATTCGCAGCAAAAATCAATAAAGGCGATATTTATGATATCGTTTACGATAAAAGCAGAGGCACCCTCATATACAAAAATGGTAAACTCGCTGCAAGTTTGCCCGGCCTCGATTTTAAAAAGGCTTTGTTTGGCATCTGGCTTTGTAACGAGCCTGCCGATGAAGGATTAAAAAAGAAGATGCTGGGAAATTAAGTTCTCAAACATCATTTCCCCAGTTTTCCAATTCTTCTTTACTCCACAAATCGGGGAAAAAGATTCTCTTCTGGTATTTCGGCAGCATGTATTTTCTCCAATCACTGCCGCCTGTGGCTTCAGCGTTGCCCAGGTATTTCCCCGCAGCATTGTAATGGGCCATCACCCAGGTTATGTTAACCGTATAATCATAATGCCGCATGGCTTTGATGAGTGCAGGGTTTTTTCTTACTGCTTCAGGCAATTGTTTAAACCGGGTCCAAAGATTGGTTTGGTTGTAGTATTCCATCTTGTCGAGAAAAAGTTGTTTGTAACGTTTCTCAAAATTGCTCAGCAAGGCGTTCTTTTTGCCTGTTGTATGATCCTTGCCGGCTGCCTGCCAGTACAAATGTTCAAAAGCGTGTTCGTAAGGGGTGTTTCTGTCGATGGTGGCGCGAAAACGGTTATCGATCAGATTGATTAATTCCGTTGAAGAAAACTCAATCATGCGGTACTGTGCACTTTGAAACCCGCTGGCCGGAGTTAGCGTGTTCCTGAATTTCATGTATTGTTCTTTTTCCATACCATCGCCCATGATACTGAAAGAAGAAGACAACATGTCAAAATACCGGCTGATACGACTCAGTTTTTCAGTAAAAAAATCCGCGCTTACTTCTTGTAAACGGCTCACCTGATCAATTTCCCAAAGTATCATTTTAAATAACAATTCATTGATCTGATGGTACATGATAAACACCATTTCATCCGGTTGGGTGGTACGCTGTATTTGTAAACTCAGCAAGGCATCCGGTAAAATATAATCCCAATAGGTGATAGGTTGCGCCCAAATCAAACCTTCCAGATGAACGTCCGGATTTTGATCCATGGCTTTGAATTTTTCTTCAATGCGTTTGTGCAGTAATTCGGTGCTTTCCTTCATAGGGGTAAAATTACAATTCCGGCAAGATTATCGGCTTTTTTGAATAAAATTCTCTTGAAATAAAAAAGGAGGAACCTTAGCTCCTCCTTATTAGTTATAAGGTTCCTCTTCGGGCCTGCTCGGCTTCAATCGATTCAAACAAGGCCTGAAAATTACCTTTACCAAAACTCTTGGCACCTTTTCGCTGAATAATCTCAAAAAACAAGGTTGGCCGGTCTTCCACAGGTTTGGTGAAAATCTGCAGCAAATATCCGTCTTCATCCCGGTCAACCATAATGCCCCATTTTTTAAGTTCCTCAAGGTCTTCTTCAATAATGCCAACGCGGTTTTTTACCGTATCGTAATACGTGCCGGGCACATACAAAAATTCCACCCCGCGTTTGCGCATTTCAGAAATTGTAAACACAATATCATCGGTTGCAACTGCAATGTGCTGGCAACCCGGACCGTGATAAAAATCAAGATACTCTTCTACCTGCGATTTCTTTTTGCCATTGGCCGGTTCGTTGATGGGAAATTTTATGCGGCCATTGCCATTGGTCATTACCTTGCTCATCAGCGCGGTGTATTCCGTAGATATATCCTTGTCGTCAAAAGTCACCAGATTGGCAAATCCCATGACTTCCTCATAAAATTTCGACCAGGTATTCATGGCCCCCAATTCTACATTTCCAACCATGTGATCCACGTATTTTAAACCCGTAGGTGCCGGACGGTATTCGGTTTCCCATTTTACAAATCCGGGCATAAACACCCCCTTGTAGTTTTTACGTTCAACAAAAACGTGCACGGTTTCTCCATAAGTATGTATGCCCGAGCGCACAATTTCCCCGTTTTCATCTTTGCTAACGGTGGGTTCAAGATACGGTTTAGCGCCCCTTTTGGTTGTTTCTTCAAAGGCTTTACGGGCATCATCGACCCATAGCGCGATGACTTTAACTCCATCACCATGACGGCGCAGATGGTCTGAAATTTCACTGTCCGGGTCAAAAGGCGAGGTGAGCACCAAACGGATTTTATCCTGAACTAAAACATACGAAACCTTGTCGCGCATGCCGGTTTCAAGCCCGGCATAAGCCAGCTCCTGAAATCCAAAAGCGGTTTTGTAAAAGTGCGCTGCTTGTTTCGCGTTGCCTACATAAAGCTCCACATAGTCGGTTCCGTTAATGGGTAAAAAGTCTTTGGCTTTTTCAAATACTTTTTCTCCGGTGTAATCATAATTTTTTACGGCGGTTAAATCTGCAGTTGCCATGGTGTTTGGGTTTAATGGGTTAATTGTTCTTTGGTCATCCAGGATTTGTAATAATCCTTCACTTCGTATTTCAGGGCTTCTTTGGTTATCTTTAAGGGATTAAAGGGATCAATCATCACTGCCAGTTCTTTGGTTTCTTTTTTCCCAATGCTGCGCTCAATGGCTCCAGGGTGCGGACCGTGAGGAACGCCTGCGGGATGCAGCGTAAACTGCCCTTTCTGTATGTTGTTGCGGCTCATAAAATCTCCATCCACATAATATAAAATTTCATCCGCGTCAATATTACTGTGATGGTAAGGGGCGGGAATGGCCTCAGGATGGTAGTCGTACATGCGGGGAACAAAGGAACAAATCACAAAATTCCTGCCCTCAAATTGCTGATGGATGGGAGGAGGCATGTGTATACGTCCAGTAATAGGTTCAAAGTTAAAAATGGAAAAAGCGTAAGGATAATTGTAACCGTCCCAGCCTATCAAATCAAAAGGATGGGTTTCGTATACATACGGATAGAGCAAACCGCGTTTTTTAATCATGATTTTAAAATCCCCGCTGGTATCGTGGGTTTCAAAACTATGGGGCAGTTTAAAATCCCTTTCACAAAAAGGGGAATGCTCCAGCAACTGGCCGTATTCGTTACGATAGCGTTTAGGGGTTTGAATAGGACTGTGCGATTCCACAAACAGGATTTTATTTTCGTGGGTGTCAAATTCAAGCTGGTATACTGTTCCCCTGGGTACTATCACATAATCGCCGTATTCAAAGTCAATGGTGCCATACATGGTTTTACAGCGTCCACTGCCTTTGTGTATGAACAGCATTTCATCGGAGTCGGCGTTTTTAAAAAAATAGTCTTCCATGCTTTTGCTTGGGCAGGCTACACCAATTTGCATGTCATCGTTAAAGAAAAACACCTTCCGGCTTTTGATATAATCATCATGGGGTTCTACATCGTAGCCCATAAAACTAAGGGCTCTGAGATTGTCCTCAATGGCTGCTTCAGGGCGGAGGGAATAGGCTTCACCAATCTTTTTAACCATGGTGGGCGGGTTGAGGTGATAGAGCAGGGAAGAAGTGCTGGAAAAACCTTCCGTTCCAAACAATTCCTCATGGTAAAGTTCTCCGTTTTTTTTCCGGAACACCACGTGGCGTTTCTCCGGTACAGTTCCTTGTCGTTGATATACAGGCATGGCTTAATTTTTTTACAAATTAGCCCATAAAAAGTCCATGAAAGAATGACGAAAAATGGTTTTACAACTGACAAGAATCAGCTCTCAGGCATTGGTTTTAGTTTCAGCCAAATAGATCATAAAGCCCCCAGAAAAGCAAAAGCAGTCCAAAAGTGGTAAAACCATACATAACAAGGGTGAAAGATTCATTGGAATAAAAGTTCAAAACCGTAAGTACAAAACCAACCACCAGTAAAACACAACCCAAACCTAATTTCACGAGGCCGCTTTTCCTCTTTTTTCCATAATACACCATACGCACCTGATCAACAATTTCGTTGGCCAGCTCACGGTTTTTACATTTCTCAAAAAGGCTCTCCCTGATGTAGGCAAAGTCAGGATTGCGCTCCACCATTTGTTTGGCGAGGAGATATAGCTCATCCGCGTGTTCGTCTTTCAAATGCATGCCTTCAATTAGAACGAATATAGTGATTGCTATCGCGTATGAAACTGATTTTTGTCATTACAGGATTGCAACAGCAAGGCTAACTTAGCTCAAAAAAAAATGGGAACAGAAAATAGATTCGCCGATTTTCTAAGAAAGTCGGCCGACAAACTGGAAGAACTGCAGCTGCAGGCTTCCCTGGGTAAGGCTGATTTAAGCCAACGATTTGAAGAGGTGAAAAAAGACACCCTGGCGCACGTCAACAAGGTAAAAGCGGATGCCAATGCTTTTGCCGGAAAAAGCAAGGAAAAAATGGAAGAGTTTCAGGCCAAATTGCAGCACCTGGAAGTACAACTGGCTTTGGGAAAGGCCGAAACCAGGGAAGAGTTGGAAAAACAAAAGAAAAATCTGGCGGATGCCATGCACAAGTTAAAACAGGCCCTGGGCATTTAAAGAAGAACAGTTTGATTCAGAATTTTCAATTCTCTTTAACGGGCAATGCCTTTGAAGGAAGCAAGTAAACTGTATCTTTGCCGGGTATTTTTAAATAAGTTCAATTGTTCAAATTTGTAGGGGCCGTACTCGGCTACTTTCTTTTCAGAGGTTTTTTTGGTTCTGTACTTGGGTTTATAGTCGGTTCCGCTATCGACAATTATTTATCGGCAGGATCAGGCAAGTCCTCTGCCACCGACGAATTTGAGTATTACCGCCGCCACGCCACCGGACCTCATCGCGATTTTGCGACCATGCTGATGGTGCTTTCAGCCGCTGTAATGAAGGCCGATGGCAAAGTGCTGAAGGTGGAACTCGATTTTGTGAAGAATTTTTTCTCCCAGCAATTTGGTCCGCGTTTCGGACGCGAACACCTGCAGGTATTAAAACATTTTCTGGATGGGGCCGAAATTCCTTTGGCTCAGATTTGCAGCGATATTCGATTGCGAACACAAGTGGAGGTTCGTATTCAATTGTTATATTATCTGTTCGGATTAGCCGGGGCGGATGGAAAGGTAGAGGCCTCTGAAATCAGGGTCATCAAAACCATTGCGGACTTACTTGAAATTCCGGAACGGGATTTCGAAAGTGTAAAGAACATGTTCTTCAGGGATGTGGATTCGGATTACAAAGTGCTTGAAATTGAGCCGGGATCAAGTGAGGAAGAGATTAAAAAGGCCTACCGTCAAATGGCGGTGAGGTACCATCCCGATAAGGTTGCCCACATGGGAGAAGAATACCAGAAAGGGGCCAAGGAAAAATTTCAGAAAATTCAGGAGGCCTACGAGAACATAAAAAAACAAAGAGGCATAAATTAATACCCTTTGTATTATCTTTAATGAACCTATTTCAATACCGCCTGTATTAATGCCCATCAAATCGTTTTCATATCCTTTAGCAGAACTCAGTTACGACGAGGAAAAGAATGTGCTTTTTTTTAAGGTGAAGCAGGAGATTGAAGTGGATGTGAAAGAGATTCAGGACATGATTGCTTATGCAAAAGAAGTGATGGGAGAGAAGCGTCATTATTGTGTAGTGGATTTTGGATCCAGTGTGATGTCAACCACCGAAGCCCGGGAAGTATATGCGGCTTCTGATTACATTCAAAAAAACCGCATTGCTGATGCCTTCCTTGTAAAATCCCTGGCCTTACGATTAGTGGCCAATTTTTTTATACAGGTCACCAAACCAAAAGTCAAAACCCGTTTATTCACAGATGAAAGCCTTGCTTTAACCTGGTTGCTTCAGCAAAAAGATCAGGTAATGGTCAGCTCAGGGCAATAAAAAACCCGTTCAGATTTGCTATCAGAACGGGTTCCTTCATAAAAGAAAAGAGTTATTTTTTCTTGGAATACCTTGAGCGGAATTTATCAACACGGCCTGCAGTATCTACCAACACTTGCTTACCGGTATAAAACGGGTGTGAAGTCATGGAGATATCAAGTTTTACAAGCGGGTACTCGTTACCGTCTTCCCATTTAGCGGTTTCTTTTGTTTCAGCGCAAGAGCGGGTAAGGAAAGCGTAACCATTGCTCATGTCTTTAAACACACACAATCTGTAGTTTTCTGGATGAATATCTTTTTTCATGATCTTGTAATTTTATAAATCGGGCTGCAAATATACAACTAAGTTCCTGAAAGGCAAACGAAATCTACCGAAAGTTTTCATTCCCCGGGTCTTTGAAAATTACCAAAGCCCTCGAGTGGTAAAAAAGAAAACGGCCAGACCGGGAAAATTCAACCTGAACCATTCGAAAAAGGAGGAAAACAGGATGGGGGGAGTTTGTGAAATTCAATAATAACAAGGTTTGTGGCGTTTTATTGATTTTTCATTCAGCCGGCCCCCTAATGAATGCGTGAAAACAACCACTTTTTGACCTGAAATTCAGCCCCTGTTTTGAGCTAAAAAAACCAGGGTGAATGGCGTATTAAAGTGCTTATTATCAATAGTATAAAATCATTGTAGGGAAATACTTTTAACGATTATTTGTTTTTTAATTATCTTTAACTAATTTAGCACCCCAAGCACGTCTAGCAAGGTGCTTTTATTATTCTTTATACAAAAAGTATGAAAAAACTGCTCACTACCATTGCCATGATCATGGCCGCCACATCAGGAACCGTACTGGCGCAACAGGATCCACAGTTTACACAGTTTATGTACAACAAGCTTCTTTTTAACGCCGGTTATGCCGGTACTTCAGGAGGCATTTGTGGTAACCTGCAATACCGTCAGCAATGGGCCAGCTTCGATGGGGCACCTCAATCCATTGCTTTGGGAGCTGATATGGCCTTAAAAACTTTGCCTATCGGCGTAGGATTAACTGTAATTACGGATAAAATCGGTCCGATGAGCACCACTTACCTTCGCGCGGCGGGTTCTTATCATCTGAAAATCGGGGCTGGTAAACTGGGTTTAGGTTTGGATGTTGGTATGATTCAAAAGAGCATCACCTCGGATTGGATTGTTCCTGAGCCTTTGAAAAACGACCCAAGCATTCCGGGCAGCGGACCTAACTTTGATAATCCTGATTTAAACAAAGCTACTTTTGACCTCGGTTTTGGTGCCTTTTACCAAATTCCAGGTGAGTTATACATAGGCTTATCCAGCACCCATCTTCCGGCACAAAGTATTAAAGAAGGAGATCTGGAATACAAACTCAGCCGTCATTATTACCTCATGGGTGGTTATACCTTCAAACTTAATCCCTGGAGCAAATTAACCCCGCAGTTCATGATGCGTTCGGATATCAGCGCTACCAATGTGGATATTAACTTAACCTACCTTTGGAGCGACATGATTTGGGTAGGCGGTACCTACCGCACAGGCGCAAACGTTCCTGCTATTCTTGCAGGTTTCCAGGGCAAAGCAGGCTATGCCAACACCATTGGCTATAAAATCGGCTTCTCATACGATTTAAACACCTCTGAAACCAACAGCTATTTCGGCCCAACTTATGAAATTCTTTTAGGCGTATGTTATACACCTACCATCAAGAAGGAGACTTCTTACGGAAATGAGCGCTATTTAGATTAATCATTAATTCGTAACCTAATTGTAGTAAACTACGTTTAAGCCATTTACCGCTTTAATTAATGTTCAAAACTTTTATACATTTGTAACCTTAATAAAAGTTGTGGTTATAAACCTAAACAAGTAACATGAAAAAACTATTGATTTTGGCCTCTTTTATCGCTGTAGTCGCCGGTTGTAACCAACGAACGGGCGAGTTGGTGGGTGTATTGGGCCGTGAAAAATGGTATCAACCTGATCCTTTTGGAACCTTGTTCATTCCCATGGGCAGCTATCACATGGGACCTGATGACGAGGAAGCTACAATGGCGCACACCACTAAATCAAAAATGGTTTCTGTTCAGGCCTTTTATATAGATGATTCAGAAATCACCAATAACGAATACAGACAGTTTGTTTACTGGGTGAAGGATTCCATAGCCAGGCGTTTACTTATTGCAGGCGGACAGGAAGAAGATTACGGCATCACTCAGGAGGATTTTCTTTCCATGTGGCCGGTTTACACCGGTGATAATAACCTTCAGGAACCTTATGTTAATTGGGAACCAACCATTGACTGGGATAGCCCGGATGAGGACATTCGCGGTATATTAAACCCGATGTATTTGCCTGAAAATGAGCGTTTTTATAATAGAAAAGAGATCGATACCCGTAAGTTGAATTATGAATATTACAGAATCGACATCCGTCTTGCGGCATCAAAATCCAACCGTTTCGTTCCTAATAAATCGCCTGATCAACTAAAAAAGACCGATTTTGTGAATGGTGTTACTTTAAACGATGGTCAGAATGGTGCTGCAGGCTCACCATCAGGTCCGGTTGGTGCTGTGAATGGAGCTGCTGTTGTCGACGCAAAAGCGCTTGGTACGTATAACGTGAAAGATCAAATGTCGGTTGGGCAGGGCTTGTACACTCCACGCGAACGCAAAGGTGAGAACCGCTCCGTATTTATTATAAAAGACATTATTAATGTGTACCCCGATACCCTGGCCTGGGTGCATGATTTTACCTATTCCTTCAATGAGCCGCTTACTAACATGTACTTCTGGCACCCGTCTTTTGACGATTATCCGGTGGTTGGAATCACCTGGAAACAAGCCAGAGCTTTCAGTATCTGGAGATCCCATTTGTTGAACAATTTCCTGATTGGTACAGGTCAGTCCATTGTAAACGATTTCCGTTTGCCAACTGAAAGTGAGTGGGAATACGCTGCCCGTGGTGGTCTTCAAAAATCACCATATCCCTGGGGAGGTCCTTACATTCGTAACTCAAAAGGCTGTTTCCTTGGTAATTTTAAACCAATGAGAGGTTCTTATATTGATGATGGTGGTTTCCACACCTTATACGCTTATTCCTACAATCCTAACGATTACGGTTTGTATTGTATGGCCGGTAACGTTTCAGAGTGGACCAGCAACGCTTTCGATGAATCAGCTTATGATTTTCAACACGATTTAAATCCTGATTATTTGTACGAAGCCCAGGATAAAGACGCGAATGTACTAAAACGCAAAGTGATTCGCGGCGGAAGCTGGAAAGACGTAGGTATGTACCTTCAAACAAGTGCAAGAACTTACGAATACCAGGATACAGCCAAGTGTTATTTGGGTTTCCGTAACGTCATGACCTATCTCGGAAGATCCAAATACGATAACTTCTAAAACTAAGAACAAAACATAACAACCAACTAACTAACCAAACAAACGAAGAACACACTATGAGCAAATTAGGAAAAGTAACGGGTTTTAAAAGGTATTTACACCTGGCCTCGTGTTTTGGTGCCTCAATTGTAATTATTGGTGCCCTTTTTAAAATTATGCACTGGCCCGGGGCATCTGTTGCTCTAATTGCTGGACTTGGAACTGAAGCACTTTTGTTTGTGCTCTTTGGTCTTGATATTCCGCATGAAGATGTGGATTGGACCCTGGCTTATCCTGAATTAGCCGGTATGGGTCACGAAGAGATTCGTGAGCACGACACCGACAGCAATTTGCCTATTACGGCTCAATTGGATAATCTGTTGGCCGACGCAAAAATTGGTCCTGAATTAATCGAAAGTTTAAGCAGCGGCATGCGTAATCTGGGTGAAAGTGCCAATAAAATCGCCGATATCAGCAACGCTACGGCCGCCACCAACGAATACGTTGACAGCGTGAAAAAAGCGTCCAGCAATGTGGCGCATTTATCTGATACCTACAGCAAGGCTGCAGAATCCATTTCTTCTTTGGCTCAGGCCAATGATGCCGGTGTATCCATTGGTGAATCCATGAACATGGTATCAAAGAACTTATCTGCATTGAATGCTACCTATGAATTGCAGTTACAAAGCAGTCGTACCAATCTCGAAGCTACAACCAAATTCTATGACGGTTTGGGTGAATTGATGAAAAACCTCAACGATTCAATTGATGATACTAAAAAATACCGTCAGGAAATGGCTTCCTTGTCAAATAACCTTACTGCCCTGAATACTGTTTATGGCAACATGTTAAGCGCCATGAACGTACGTTCATAATGCCTGATCAATAACCATTCAAGTAGTACTAACTAACACACAACACTAAGAAAATATGGGAGGCGGCAAAGAAACCCCAAGGCAGAAAATGATAGGCATGATGTACCTCGTGCTCACGGCCCTTTTAGCTCTGAACATTTCCAAATCGGTGCTTAAAGGTTACATCCGTGTGAATGAGAGTATGGAGCGCTCGAGGGATAACCTTTCAGAGAACAACAAACGAATTTCAGAAGCCTTTAAACTTTCTTTAGAAGGAAATAATGGTGCCCGTCCTTATTACGAGAAATCACTCGAAGCTCAGAAAATGTTCGACGGGATGATTAAATACATTGAGGACGTGAAGAAAAAGGTGTTGATAGCGACCGAAAAGCCTGAAAATCCGGCATCAGCGGATACCATGCAGCTTAAATACACAGGAAACTATGACAATTATGACGATCCGGGTTACGCCCTGTTGGGTTCTGAACCAACCACTCCAATATCAGGTCCGTTAACCGCAACTGAGTTAAAAGCAAATCTCGAAAAGCTTTCCAACGATTTGTTGGCAATGATTGAGAAGATGCAAAAAACAGACGGTCAACGTCTTTTTCCGGCAGATTACGAAAACTTAAAACGTAAACTAAACGACCTTAAACCCCACAGCAGTGGTGAAGTAGAGGACGGCATTAAGATGACATGGGAAATTGAGAACATTTACCACTTGCCAATGGCTGCCGTGATTGCGAACCTCAGCAAAATGCAGGTGGAAGTAAAAAACGCCGAGGCCGAAATTTTACAGGTGTTTTCTGCAGCGAGCGGTAAATTATCCATTAAGCCCGATCGTTTGATTGCCGGAATTATCGCTCCTTCATCTTATATTCAGTCCGGACAAGCCTATGAAGCGGACATCTTTCTTTCCGCAGCCTTCTCAAAATTAGGTGAGGGCGATATGGAAGTAATGATGGGAATCGACTCTTTGCAGGCCAGAAACGGAGCCAAAGGAACGCCGTTACCTATCGTTGAAGGTCGTGGTAAATACAAGGTGAATACCGGTGGTGTAGGTGATCAAACCTATAAAGGGGTTATCAAGTTTAAAAAGCCTGATGGAACGTATGAGTATTTTCCGTTTAGCCAGGAATATAAGGTAGCACCTCCAGCTGGTGTTGTTTCCGCTGATTTTATGAACGTTTTTTATGCCGGTGTGCCTAATCCTGTTTCAGCCTCTGCTGCAGGTATAGCTCCTGCAGATGTGAGTATTTCACCAACCGGTTCGGGCGTACGCTCAGTTCAAAAAGGTCCTGGTAAATACGAGCTTTCCTTTTCGGGTACAGGAGAGTGTTTGATTACCGTTCTTGCTAAAACCAAAGAAGGTGTTCGTCCTCAGGGTGCTCCTTTTAAATTTAAAGTAAAGCCCTTACCTAAACCTGAATTAAAAATTGCCGGAAAGTTTGCTCCTTCCGAGATGAAAAAAGGAGAATTGTCAACCGCTGGTTCAGTAGGTGCCGGTGCAAGCGGATTCGACTTTCAGGCCAATTATGTGGTTTTGGAATACGAGGTAATTGGTAAAGTAAAAGGTAAAGTAATGGTAGCAGGTGGCAAAGGAAGTAATCTGGACGCAGCCGCTAAAAGCCTTTTCTCAAACGCTGATGTAGGTTCTAAAATTTACATTGATGCCAAGGTAAAGGGTCCTGATGGAAAATTGCACAACTCTACCGTTGGTATTAAAGTGATCAGATAAAAAAAACAACCATGTTAAAACTTAAGAAATCTCTTTCTGTCTTTTTACAACTCCTTTTAACAGGTGTTATCTATGCACAACTGTTAACTGAAACTGTAAGCGCCCAACCGGGCGTATTTCAACCCGGAGATTACAAGGATGGTGTTTACGAAAAGGAAAATACACCTAATCGCAGGTATATTCCCTATACCCACTTGCGTGAGGGCGATGTGAACTGGGAAAAGAGAGTTTGGAGAGTCGTAGACATGAGAGAAAAGATCAATCAGGTGTTGTATTATCCTACCACACCGGTTGTAAGCCGTATTTCTCTGATGCAACTAATAACCAAATACGTGCTCTCAGGTCAGATTATAGCATTTAAAGACGAGGAGTTTCTTATTCCGGTTGAAAAGGCGGAGATTCGCGGTAAAATGGTAATTGTAGGTGACTCGGTTGAACAGGAGTTGTTTCTTGAGGATGGGTCTTCCTATTTTACAAAAGTGGCCGGTGCAGTGGATTCCACCTGGTTGTATCAGAATTTTGCTGAATTGCACATTAAAGAAGATTGGTTTTTCGATAAACAAAAATCTGTACTCGAAGTACGTATCCTCAGTTTAGGATTTGGCGCCATGCTTAAAGGAAAAGAAGACCTGGGTGCTGTTATTCAGTTCTATGTGTATTTCCCCGCCTGTCGTCCTTATTTTGCAAAACACGAGGTGTTTAATCCGAAAAACGACAGTGAAAGAAGAACATTTGAAGACGTGTTCTGGAAACGACAGTTTGCAAGCAGCATTAAAAAAGAAACCAACGTTTACGACAGGGATATAGAAATGTATTCCAAGGGTATTGACGCTTTGCTAGAATCGGATCGCATCAAAGGAGATATCTTCCGATTCGAGCACGATTTGTGGCAATTCTAAAAACGCTCAAACCCCTTCAAAAGAGGGGTTTTTTTGTGTCTTAACCCGAAGCGGTAAAGGTTAAATTTTGTAAAACCCCTCCGCCTCTCAACTGCACTTGGCTATATTTGTTTAAGCACTAATACCATCCCATGATCAATCGATTTTTCATTTTTACCATCTTCCTTTCTCTCACTTCATTCGCTCAAAAATCAACCGTAAAAACCTTTCCGCTTAAGCTTGATGGGGAATTAAAAAACAGCTCACAAAAAGTTGTGTATTTGCATCATCAGGAAGGGGACATCACCTTTAGTGATTCGCTTGCCGTGAATAAGGGAAGTTTTAAGTTTCAGTCCAAACTTACTGAGCCCAGGATGTTTTGGATCACCTTCGGTCGTGATGCCGCACAACAGCCGAACCTGGTGTTTTTTATTGATGAGTCTCCGGTTAAAGTTAACTTATTGAGCGGTGATTCCATCGCGTATTCAAAGGTTGTGGCGGGTCCAACCCAAGCTGATTATATGGAATACAAATTGATGATTAATAATTTCATCGCGCTTCAGCAACGCATGCAAAATGATTTTACCGAAGCGGCTCAGAAAGGGGATTATAACGCGCAAACAGCCATTCGCAATGAATTTGAAAACCTGAACAAACAATATTTAGCCGGCTTAAAGAACTTTGTAAAAACACATCCAAAGTCTGCCATGAGCGCGCACATTCTTGCCAGTGACCTTAATAATCCGAATATCCCCCTTACCGAATTGGAGGAGGCCTTATCTTACATGGACCCTTCCATGAAAGACAATTCCAATGTAAAAGCGGCACAAAAGCGGATTGATGACAAAAAGGGGACCATGGTTGGTTACACTGCAACTAATTTTTCGCAAGCTGATGTGAACGGAAAAATGGTGCAATTGACCGATTTCAGAGGCAAATATGTGTTGGTGGATTTTTGGGCCAGTTGGTGCCGCCCCTGCCGTATGGAAAACCCGAACGTGGTAGCTGCATTCAATAAATACAAATCCAAAGGATTTACCGTACTGGGTGTTTCTATGGATTCAAATCGCGAAGCCTGGCTGGCGGCCATACAACAGGACGCGCTGGCCTGGACACAGCTAAGCGACCTGAAAGGATGGGGCAATGAGGTTGGAAAGCTGTATGGCGTTTCCGGTATTCCTGCCAATTATCTGATCGATAAGGAAGGTAAGATCATTGCCAAGGACCTGAGAGGAGCCGCGCTTGAGGAAAAGCTGGCCGAGGTGCTTAAGTAATCCGAAATAAACTAAATTTGCCGAAATTTTCTGACTTATGATGAATAAAGCACTAGTAATTGCATGCACTTTGATGACACCGTTTCTCGGTTTAAATGCCCAGGATCCGGTTGTGATGACGATCAATGACCGTCCGATAAAAAAATCGGAATTTGAAGTGGTCTACCGCAAAAACAGTGGTCGTGAAAACCAAAGCACAACCCGTTCAGTAAAAGAATACGTTGATTTGTTTTCCCTCTTTAAAAGCAAGGTGTTTGAAGCCGAGCGTTTGGGTTTAGATACTTTGAGTTCTTTCAGAAACGAATTGGCAGGCTACCGCAGGCAATTGGCCGCACCTTATCTCACAGATAAAAACACCAACGAGGCCCTTTTAACCGAGGCTTATGAGCGCATGAAACTGGAAGTGAGAGCAAGTCACATCCTGATTCGTTTGGAAGAAACCGCTTTGCCAAAAGATACGCTGGAGGCCTGGACAAGAGCAAATCTGATTCGTAACGCCATCCTCGGCAAATTCCCAACACCTGCCGAAATCAGCAATTACGATAAGCTCCTTAAAAACACTCAGGTAATCGCCGGGCAATTGAAAGGCAAAGACAGCACCCTTTATAAGATCAAATTAAAATCGATAAAAAATCTTCAGGATTATTCTAAACTCGATCAGGACAAGTTTGCAGCCATTGCGCCAAAAACCAGCGATGACCCTTCTGTACTTGATAATAAAGGGGATCTGAACTATTTTTCAGTGTTTGACATGGTGTATCCCTTCGAAACAGCTGCTTACACAACGCCGATAGGAGATCTAAGCCAAATCGTACGCACGAAATTTGGTTACCACATTTTAAAAGTCACTGATCGTCGTGTGAGTAAGGGAGAAATTACCGTGGCACACATTATGGTGAAAATGCCCAAGGATCCTACCGAACAAGACAAACAGAACGCAAAACTGAAGATTGACGAACTGTACGCAAAACTGGGCACAGGAGCTGATTTCGCGGCCCTGGCGCGTGAATTCAGCGATGATAAACAAAGCAACGAGAGGGGAGGGCAACTTCAGCCTTTCAAAGCGGGACGTTTACCGAAAGCATTCGAAGATGCAGCCTTTGCACTTAAAAACAATAACGACTACAGCATGCCGGTTCTTACCCAATACGGCTGGCACATTATCAAACGGCTTAACCTGAAAACAGTAGGCTCTTTTGATGATGTAAAAACCGAATTAAAGTCCCGTGTGAACCGCGACAGCCGCTCTCAAATGGGGCGTTCGGCTTTAATTGCAAGGGTAAAAAATGAAAACCTGTTTAAAGAAACGCCTGCCGCACTGGAAGCTTTCAGAAAAGTGATGGACAGTACTTACCTGAACGCTACCTGGAAAGCAGAAAGAGCGTCAAAACTCGGTAACAAGGAAATGTTCCAGCTGGGTGGTAAATCGTATAAACAAAACGACTTCGCCAAATACCTTGAAAGTCAAATGACCTTCCGTTCACCAACGGATGTATTTGAAATTGTGAAAGGCATTTACAAAAACTGGGTGAATGAAATGGTGGTGGCATTTGAGGATAGCCAGTTGGAAACCAAGTACGTTGAATTTGCCAATTTATACCGCGAATACCGCGATGGTATTTTGCTGTTCGACCTTACCGACCAAAAGGTATGGAGCAGGGCTGTAAAGGATACCGCCGGCTTACGCCAGTATTATGAGGCCAATAAAACCAAATACCTTTGGGAAGAAAGGGCTGATGTAACCATTTACAAATGTTTGAACGAGAAAGTGGCCACTGAACTGAGGAAACTTTACAAGGCCGGAAAATCAGAGAAGGAGATTACCGAAACCCTGAATAAAAAATCCCAGCTGAATGTAACTGTTGAAAACATCATGTACCTGAAAGGAGAGAACAAAAATGTGGACTCGGGTTGGGCGAAAGGCATCAATGCTGCCAATTTTAAAGAGGAAAGGGAAAATAAGATAGTGGTGTATGTGGTGAACACCATTCTCCCTAAATCACCCAAAACACTTGCAGAGTGCAGGGGCAATGCCACAGCGGATTACCAAACGTTTTTAGAATCCGAGTGGTTGGATTACCTCAGGAAAAACTACGTGGTAAAAGTGAATGAGGATGTATTGAATACAATAAAATAAACCCCGTTAAAACGAACCGGTTAGCATCCCTGACCGGTTTTTTTGTGCCCTCATGTTTGCTACATTTTGAGAACTTGAAATATAAACCTAGCTTTAATCTGGTGAAACGTGTCGCTGTTTATTTTCAATCGCTTGTCCTGGCTATGGTTTTCAACGCTTGTTCAGAAACCCAACCGGAAGTTCCTGTTGATGAATCTACGCTGGTGGCCAAAGCAGGAAACGAAGGTTTAAGCAAAGTTGAATTTAACCAATTGTTCCAAAGTGTGTATGCAGGCAAGGACAGTGCTGAAATAGCACAGGGAATTATTTCTGCCTGGGCCGGTGAAACCCTGATTTACCTTGAGGCTCAGCAAAATCTTGGAGAAGAGGAAGCTCAGATCAATAAACAAGTTGAGGATTACAGGCGAAATTTGCTGAGCCACCTCTACTTAAACAAAATTGTAGAGGCCAATCTCGATACTGCCATCACCGAAGAAGAAATTGTGGAATATTACACGTATCATCGGGATAATTTTATACTGAAGGACAACATCGTGAAGGTGGACTACATCAAAGTGCCCATTCAGGCCCCTGAGCTTGAAAAGATTAAAAAACTTCTGAAAACACAAAACCCAAAGGACAAAGCCGCACTGGTGGATTTGTGTTCCAAAAATGCCGAAAACTTTTTTCTAAACGACAGCACCTGGCTTTATACTGCTGATATCCGTAAGGAAATTCCGAAGTTGGTGGAAGAGCCTGATTTCAGCTTGTATACAGGTAAAGTGGTGGTGTTTGAGGATGAAAACTACATGTATTATCTCAAAATAAAGGACGTGAAAATAAAAAATGGACTCTCACCCCTGAATTTTGAACGCGCGAACATTAAACAGTATATTTTACTGAACAGGAAAGTATTACTGCTAAATAGTTTTAAGCAGAATTTGCTCGAAGAGGCCAAAGCTTCAAAAAAGCTGAAAATCCTGAATCCAACCTGATGTTTCAGGAAAGCCTTCTGTTGTTAAGGTAATTGAATTTTAATCCGGTAATTTCCTCAAATAATAGGCCTGACTCTTTGATGTCGGGATCTGAATCTTCGATTACCCAGTTCACTTCTGAATTTGTTTTAAGTGTCGGATGGTTGCTGACCATGTAAAAGAGGTTCAGTAAACACTTGGATGATCCGGTGTTAAAATAATCAAGGCAGATTTCAATGGTAATTTTTTGGCTCGTTTTCAGAACATCCTCCATGGCCTGGAAGAGCGGATCAAAGAAGAGGCGCGGGTTTTCAGGGGTACAAATACCTTTAATTTGAAGAGTTTTTTCTTCAGTATCCAGGATAATTTCTGGTGTACTTCCGGTGGCTTCTATTTCAATGCGGGCCATAGTTTTCAGCTTTGAGGTACCAGTTGTTGAGACAGTTCTATGTTCAGATTAAAAGAAAAGAGATTGTCGGTAATTTTGTTGATGTTATATTTAAGATTACGGTTAGAGCGGTAAAACATTTCAAGGAGTCCCAGTCCCGCATTTCCTTCTTCAGTGAGCACCGCGTTTTTAAACGCGTTGGTATAAAAGCTTCTGAAATTCTCTTCTTTTACACTCAGGTAATTTTCCAGTTTTTCGGTGATGATGGCTTTTGATTTTTCTGAAATGATATTGCCTGCATAAATAAACAGGGTATGATCTTTTGAACCCAGCACAAGATAGGGCTGATAGGTGTCGTGTTTGAACTGGTGTTTGTTAATGTTCTGAAGAATTTCGGCACAAATGGCTTTGGTTTTGGATATAAGACCCTGCGGGAACTGCTGCAATTTTAATTTCGATTCAGCCAATCGTATGGTGGAAACCAATACATCCTGATTTAACGGACCATATACCACCAGCAGATAGTCGCTGATGCGCTCATTACTCACAATCACCCCGAGGATGTCTTCAATTACAGGTTTTTCGATCATGTTCAGGTTAAAGGAATGAATGTAGTGATTAATACTATTTTTAACAAATTAACATGCGGCCAAAGGTACTGATTATACGTGCCTGAACCGCTTATCTGGCTTGAAATTCAAAGGGAAAGTTAACATAATTCATAAAGTTTTGTCCGTTCTCCAGAAGATCATCGTCCTCGGCGGCATAACACCAGATGACCTTTAAATCAACGTTTTTTTCGGTATAGGATACCAGGCGTTTGATAATGGTCACCACTGTGTGGATGCTGGCGGTATTGAGGTATTCAAATTCCAGTTCCACCACAATTTTGGGCGGCAGGTTTTTTTCAAATTCGTCCAGCCAATCAAAAACCGGTTTGTAAAAGCTGTGTACATTGGGAACCAAAGAGATTCCCTCAATTTTAAAATGGCCATCCGTGTTAAAGGTGATGGTTGGAGATTCCTGACTGGGGGCAATGCGTAGATTGTTCATAGGCCTTGAAGTTTAAGCTGAAATCCAATTAAAGAGATATCATCGGTTTGAAAATGGTCTTTCATATGGTTTTTTAAATTTTCTTTTAAGATCTTTTCCTGCTGCAGGGCATCCAGGTTGTGAATGGCAATTAAATCATCCATCAAACGCCGTTTCGAATAACGCTTGTAATTCTGTCCGCCCAGCTGGTCCTGAAATCCATCACTGGCCATGTAAAACCGTTCCTTTCCCGTTAGCGCAATGGTGTTTTTTTCGAAACCCGCATCATTGAATTGGTAATCGCCAATTGAACCCCTGTTTCCTTTCAGGTAAATTTCTTCCTCTCCAACATGATAAACGAGCCCCATGCCTACACCTGAAAAATGCAGTTCCCGGGTTGTTTTATCGATTACACACAGGGCAATTTCCATACCGTCTCTGATCATGCCTTTGTCACCTGCATTGAGGGAATAAAAAATCTGCTTGTCAAGTTCTGTGAGAATTTCTTCGGGCGCAGTCAGTTTTTCATCCCGGATAATCTGCTCAAGAATCCTTGTGCCAATGATGGTCAGAAAGGCGCCGGGAACGCCATGTCCGGTGCAATCGCCAAGGGCTAGATAGAGGTAACGCTCATTTTCCTTAGCCCAGTAAAAATCACCGCTTACGATGTCCTTTGGTTCAAACACTACCACCACTTTTTGTAATGAAGGAAGTTCAGTTCTGATGTCGGGCAACATGGCCTTTTGAATGTTTCTGGCATAAATCAGGCTGTCACGGATGTCGTTGTTTTTCTCCTGAAGTGAATTTTTCAGATTCAGTTTCTGAATGGTTGTGGTTAAGTTAATGGCCAGGTTCCTCAGGTTTTCTTTCTCAGAGTCACTGTAGTTAAACGGGATGTCGAAGGTGATGGTGAGCAATCCAATGATGTCCTGTAAATCAATCAATGGTAATACAACATAGGACTTGGCGCCATATTCCAGCAAAATCACGTCGCTGCTTGATTTTTCCTCATTGGCATCCAGATCGGCATCAATATACATTTCACCGGTTTTAACGGTTTCATAACTCTTGAAACTCTTCACATGATGGCGTTCCCGTTCAATTTTATCGCCAATAATGTAATACCCGCTGAGATTTTGTTTTTTTTCATCCAGCAGGAGCAAAGAAATGTGAATGCAATTTTTGATGTTTTGTTTTACAAACTTCAGAGCTACCCGGCTGATCTCTTCAATGGAAGAGGCTTGCATGAGTTTTTCCTTAAGCTCGTTCTGGTATTCAAGAAAGGTGGAGTATTTACGAAGCATTGAACGGTGCTGCGCCAATTCCAGGTCCTTCAGCCGTTTTTGCGTGATGTCGGTTACAATCTGGATTTGCTGAACGGTGCTGCCTTCCTCATCTTCAATAATGGTGTTGTTCACTTCCACCCATTTTTTGTTCTCCGTCTCCGTCTCCGCCTCAAACACAATGTTATAATTGGTGCCGTTCACCGTGTCAGAACTTTTGTTCTGAAGGTTGTTTTTAAACACAAATAAATCACTGGGACGTTTATTGACCAGCTTATCCAGAGAGGTTTCGAAAATATTCAGATAACTTTGATTTGCCCAGAGAACAAATCCGTTTCTGTCGAGAATCACCACACCGTTGTTTGTTTTTTCAGCCACCAGTGAAAGTTGCCGTACCTGATTTAATATTTGTTTTTTCTCACTGATGTCGGAACAAATTCCTGAGTTCCTGATTAATTTCCCGTCTTCGTTTCGTATGGCGGATGATTTTTCACTTATCCATTTAAGCCCTCCTTCAGGGGTGCGTATCCGGTATTCGATTTCATACGAATCGTTGTTTTTCAGCGCGTTAATGGCACTTGTGTAATTCATCAAATCTTCCTCGTACACACATCGGGCGCCAAAGTTTACACCGTCATAAAACTCCTGCTGAGTCATGCCCAGCACCTCCTGGCAAGATGGACTGATATAGAGGTACGTGTTTTTTTCATTGTCGTACAACCAAAACACATCCTTAATGGTTTCATTTATTTCTCTGAAGTTGTTTTCACTTTCAAGGATGATGCGTTCGTTCTTGAGTCGGTCAATTGTATTCACCACGTTGGTAATGAGAGAATACATGAGTGTGATAACATCCCTTGTCCAGATTCTGTTTACCTCGGCGTAATCAATGCCCAGGAAACCCATAAACTCTTTTCCGGTTTGAATCGGCAGAACCAGCATGGATTGAACCTTATTGGATTCCAGCAAAGTTTTGAATTCACCGGGTTCAAGGTCTTTGGTATGAATGCTGATGTGAACGTTACGCTGGTGTTCGTGAAAAAAGGCGTTTACATTGTTCACCAGAAAATTTGAACGCCAGAGTGGCACACAGGCAATGGCTTTAGGACTACTGTACCAGGCCTGTTTTAATTGAAGGGTTTTTTCTGCAGCGTTGTTTTCGTAAAGGTAAACCCTTCCGCATTTCAAGGCTTCACCAAAAAAGTGAAGATTTTCGCCCAATGTTTTCAGGGCATCTTTGCTCACCAGAAGCCTTTCAGTTATGGCGCCTATGGCTGATAAAATTTTACTTCTCTCTTCAAGCTGGGCTTCCGCTTGTTTGCGTTTATCGGCCTCAATGGCCAGGGTGATTAAACCAGCTACCGACCTCGCGAAATTAATGTCCTCAGCATCCCAGATGCGTTTGTGCTCTTTTGATTCGTTACAAAGTACTCCTTCCAGTTTGCCTTCCATAAAAATGGGCACATCAAGCAGGGATTGGGTTTGGTGATCGCTGAAATAATCGTTGAACAGTTCACGGGTAGCCTCATGTTCCATCACGTCCTCAGCGGCTATGATTTCCCCTTTTTTCAGAGCTCCAAAGTAGAGTGGGTGTTTTTCTTTCGCGATGGTTAGATCTTCTCTCCAGAATTTTTTAGTTTGGCGCTCATAAAAACAATCGCTTCGGATATGTTGATTTACACAATACCATATACTAATCCGGTCTGATTTAAGACCTGCGGCCGTTTTTTCAATGATGGTTTGTACGATGGCTTCAAATTCAAGTTCCTTTGAGGTTGCGATAAACGTAATCTCCCTCAGAAGTTTGGAGTGCAATTCAATTTTCAGCTGTTTATTCAGGTTGTCCTGCTCCACCTGTTTTGGCAGTGTAATGTCGCGAAGAATAGAATTGTAGGAGGTGATTTCCCCGTTCAGATCGCGTTCTACGGTCATGTTTTGTGAAAGCCAGATTTCTTCACCCGATTTTTTCAGGGCCGGAAATTCAATGGTTTCAAATCCCTGTTTTTGTGTAGAGCGATCGTAAAACGTTTGCAGTCGTTTCACATGATCCTTACGAACCAAACTGGTATAAGGTTTTCCCAGAAGTTCCTCGGCTTCATATCCCAGCAGATTTTCAAGGTGTGGATTAAAAAAGATAAAGTTGCCTTCTTTGTCCGTTTTGTGAATGATGTCGGAAGCCGATTGAATCAGGTTTTGATACTGTTCCTGTTTTTTCACATACTCGGTAACCTCCTGTCCTATTCCTATCCAAACATCATTACCGAATTTTTTGTATTGCCACTGAACCCATTTATAGGTGTTCCAGGCAGTCCGCATTTTTCTGGAATAAATCTTGCCAGTGCGTTTGGCGACACGCATTTTTTCCATGATGTCCGCTTCACTGTCCTCCGGCCCCAAGGTTTGTTTGAACCAGTTGTCGCTGTTGAGTTCCCTGCGATCGAAACCCAGAATGTCTTTCACGTTTTCACTCACAAAAATGAGTTTTTCATCCGCGTTAGTGCCAACAATCAGTGAACTGCCATGGTTTACAATCTTGTTGGTAAACAACAAATACTTGTCGGTATTTCTTTTGATCAGTTGAATGCCATAGTTGAGCAGACCGAGAATAAACAGGGTGGCAAAATAAATGGCGGTAGGCCGTTCCGGGAATGCTCCGTTTACCCAAAGACTGAAAAGCACTACGGCAAGCCCAAGGCTATAGGTCCAAAAATGAGAGATGTTTTTAAATATCAGAAAACTGCAGAAGACCAGTAAACAGAACAAACCAAATGGAATAAGCTCAGCGGACCAATCAGAGGCGCGGATCAGGAGAAGACCCGTGAGAATAAAATGAAATACACCAAGGAAAAAAGTACTTCGTTTCACTACCAGATCGCGGATGTAAAGATTCGCGAAAAACAACAAACACAGGCCGGTCATACCAATGGTAGCCATGGTAAAAAAGGTTGAGCCTTCCACAAAAAGGGTAAAAATAAGGTCAACAAAACTGAACAAACATCCTATGGCCAGGAAAAACCAGCGGGCTTCCATTTCACTGCGCTCCTCCGCCTGGTCGTCACGATCAAGCGATTTATTTAGGGCGGAAGTATAACCCTTGTAAAATGAGAAAAACACCATCAGCATAAGCATCACCACTCCTATCAGCAAAAACAGCTTGGCGGATGACGCGCCGGTGTCTGATTCGTTAGGGGCGCCTGATTGTAAGAGTTGAGCCGAATCAGGCAGAGCCATTTCAATTGAAGTACTTTGACCGTTTGATAAGGAAATGCGGCAAACGCCCTGGCTTGTAGCTATGAGGAAAAGCAAAACAAGAACACTTAGCGCGCGGTTCTTAAGCTGTTTTTTTCTCATAATTACATTTAGGAGTACCAATGCGACACAGTGCAACAAGGGCAACAATAAAAATAGGGCTTATTCCCAAAAAATCAAATCACTTTGCTCCTGTTGAAGCTAATGAGTGTTACAACACGCATCAAATGGCCTTAGGTTTGTATCACACCTACTTTGTATTCTTTGGTGATAGGCGCGTGATCTGCCATTTCTATGCCCATGCTGATAACCTTGCGGGTTTCGAGGGGGTGAATGATAGCGTCCATCCACAAGTGAGAAGCGGCATAATAGGGTGAGGTTTGTTTATCGTAGCGTTCTTTGATTTTAAAATACAGGGCTTTTTCAGTTTCCGGTGTGATGGTTTCACCTTTTGCCTTAAGGCCGGCAACTTCTATCTGAACGAGCACCTTTGCAGCCTGAGCTCCACCCATTACAGCTATGTTGGCGGTGGGCCAACCCACAATTAAGCGGGGATCATACGCTTTGCCGCACATCGCATAATTGGCTGCTCCATAACTATTGCCGATAACTATGGTAAATTTTGGTACCACACTGTTGGCCATGGCGTTCACCAGTTTCGCTCCATCTTTAATTATTCCGCCATGTTCGCTGCGTGAACCCACCATAAATCCGGTAGCGTCCTGCAAAAACACAAGGGGAATTTTTTTCTGATTACAGTTCATGATAAAACGCGCCGCTTTATCGGCACTGTCGCTGTAAATTACTCCGCCAAACTGCATTTCGGTACCACCGCCCGATTTTTTCGCTTTTACCACCACACGTTGGTTGGCCACTATACCTACGGCCCAACCATCAATCCGGGCATAAGTACAGATGATGCTTTTTCCATAATTTTCTTTGTATTCATCGTGTTTGCTTTCGTCCACCAAACGTTCGATGATCTCATACATATTGTATTGTTTGTCTCTTGAATCGGGGATGATGCCTAACATCTCTTCCTGATTTTTGGCAGGCAATTGGGCTTGCGTTCGGTTAAAACCGGCCGGGGTATATGTCCCAATCTTCGACATGATGTTGCGGATGCGGTTCAAACAATCTTCGTCGTTCAAGCATTTGTAATCGGTAACTCCACTGATTTCACAATGGGTTGTAGCGCCTCCAAGGGTCTCGTTATCGATGTTTTCACCAATGGCGGCTTTTACAAGATAACTTCCGGCCAAAAAGATGGATCCGGTTTTATCCACAATCATGGCTTCATCGCTCATAATGGGCAGGTAAGCGCCTCCCGCCACACAACTTCCCATTACGGCAGCGATCTGCAAAATGCCCATGCTGCTCATCACCGCATTGTTGCGAAAGATGCGACCGAAATGTTCTTTGTCGGGAAAAATTTCATCCTGCAGTGGCAGGTAAACACCGGCACTGTCAACCAGATAAATAATGGGCAAACGGTTTTCCATGGCCATTTCCTGAGCCCTGAGATTTTTTTTACCTGTAATCGGAAACCAGGCCCCTGCCTTAACGGTTGCGTCGTTGGCCACTACAATGCACTGTTTGCCATGGATATAACCAACCACTACCACCACGCCTCCACCGGGACAACCCCCGTGTTCAGGATACATGTCGTAGCCCGCGAAAGCGCCCATTTCGAAAGAAGGAGCGTTTTTATCGAGCAAAAGTTCTATACGTTCTCTGGCTGTGAGTTTACCTTGTTCGTGTTGTTTGGCAATGCGCTCCTTTCCACCGCCGAGGTAAACTTTTTTCAGACGTTGATCCAGTTGACTTAAGAGCAGTTTCATTGCATCTTCGTTTTTATTCTGTTCTATGTCCATGCGTTTGGGAATTGGAAAAGGTGAAGCTTGGGTTATTTTGAATTGATCAATTTCAGATAATGCAGCACGTCCTTAAGGTAGGCCGTCAGGTCCTGATTTTCTGCTCTTTGAATAATAAGGTCGCTGTGACCAAATTCAGCTGAAGAGCTGCAGGTAAACGTACTTTGAAGGGAAGAACTTAAGGCAGCGGAATAAAAAATAGCGTCGGCAGCCGTATTAATGATCAGGTCGTATTTTTTAGTTCTAAAGCGATCCAGCAGTTTTGTTTTTGGCAGGCCAATGAGATTTTTGTCTTTTTTGGTCAGGCAGTACCAATCGTTGTAGCTTGGAGTTTTTGAACTCAGCTCAAGGAAGTATACTTCCGTGTGTTTTTTTAATTCCTCCAAAAGCCGGTCGAGTTGATGTTTTGAGGCATTTTCAGTATCCTCTATCACCAAAGCAAGCGACTGAATCTGCTCCCAGTTCAAAAACCGCTTGTGTGCCTGTCCGGTTTTTTTTCGAACCAAGGTGCGTACTGTATGTCCGGCAACTGACTTTAGCATTCAAAACAGGGTGTTAAGGGTGTCGAGAAATTTCTGTTCGGTTGCTTCCAGGCTTTCTTTGCTTTTTCCTCCGGCCGCGTTCAAATGGCCCCCACCGTTAAAATAGGTTCTGGCAAAGGTGTTCACATCTACTTTACCCTTGCTTCTGAAAGAGATTTTAATCATGCCTTCCGATTCACTGAATAAAGCGCAGACTTCGATGCCTTTGATCATAAAGGGGTAATTGACCAAACCCTCTGTGTCTCCTTTTTGGAATTCGAAGCGTTTCAATTCTTCGGCTTTCAGGCAAAAATAGGCCACAGGGTAATCTTTTACGAGGCGTAGTTTTTCACTCAGGGCATAACCAAACAGGCGGAGGCGGTGAGCGCTGTAATTGTCATACACTGCACTGTGAATGGCCTGGGGTTGTATGCCGGTTTTAAGCAATTCAGCCAGAATTTGATGGGTTTTGGTATTTACGCTCGAAAATTTAAAAGAACCCGTGTCGGTCATTAAACCTGTATACAGGCATGCTGCAATTTTTTTATCAATCAGGTCCTTCCCCTTCAGCCCCACAATCAACTCGTATACCAGTTCGCAGGTGCTGCTGGCGTGTATATCATGAAAAAAATAATCGGCATAATTTTCAGGCTGCCGGTGATGGTCGATCAGTACCTTTTTGGCCGGGGTGGAGGCAAGCACCTCGCCCAATTTTTCAAGCCGTTTAAAAGCATTAAAGTCAAGGGTAAAAATCAACTCGGCTTTTGCAAGCAATTTGAGGGCTTTGTTTTCCTGGGTCTCAAAATTGACGATTTTCCCGGTTCCGGGCATCCAGTTCAGAAATTCGGGAAAGGAATTGGGTACTATAAATTCAACCGATTTGCCGGTTTTTTTGAGATAATGGTATAAGGCCAGGCTGCTTCCGATGGCATCCCCATCGGGGTTCCAATGGGTAACGATGACGATTTTGCCGGTTTTTTTGAGTAATTGTTTGAATTTTGGAAAAGGATCTCTCATTCTTAGCTGCTGGAACGGTAAATTTAGGCTTAAAACCCTTGAGAAACACAAAATTTCTTTAAAAAATTGCTTTGAAACGGAATCTTTTACCTATATTTGCGCCTCTTAATTTAAAACCAAAACGAAGGAATAACATGCTGATTGTTCAGATAAAAGAAGGCGATAACATTGAAAAAGCCTTAAAAAAGTACAAGAAAAAGTTTGAAAAAACCGGGGTTGTAAAAGAACTGCGCGAGCGCACCAAGTTTATCAAACCTTCCATTCGCCGTCGCGAAACCATTATTAAAGCGGCCTACCGTCTGAAATTACAAAACGGACTGATTGAAAAGTAGTTAGCCTAAAAGCTTCACTTTTTTCTGGTTTAATATTGCAATCCTAACCTGAATTGATTAATTTCGGTTAGGGTTTTTTATTTTCTATGGTTGAGGCTGCAGCAAAGGATTTTCTTAACTATCTCCAATTTCAGAAGCGATTCAGCCCGTTGAGTGTGCAAGCTTATGAAAACGACCTCAACCAATTTCAAAGCTATCTTGATCAAAATTATTCCGGTTCCGGTTTAGCCGGTCTGAGTCACCATCACATACGCGATTACCTGGCTTCTCTTTTTGAGAAAGGTCTTTCGGCCCGGTCGGTGAATCGTAAATTAAGTACACTCAAATCCTATTTTAAATATTTGTGCAGGAACGGCGCATTGGAAATAAATCCCGCGCAAAAAGTTACCGGACCAAAAGTTAAAAAAGCACTGCCCAATTTTGTGGATGAAGGGCAAATGCAAAATGTGTTTTCAGAACTTACCTTTACTGAAGATTTTGAAGGCCGGAGAAACCGCCTGATCATTGATTTACTTTATCAAACCGGAATGCGCCGCGCCGAGCTGCTTCATCTGCAGGAGACAGACGTTGACCTGTACGCCCTTCAACTCAAAGTGCTGGGGAAACGCAACAAAGAAAGAATCATCCCGTTTAATCTGGGAATGAAGAACAGTTTGAAACACTATCTTGAGCTAAAATCTGCTGCCGGACTAAACAATCCCTTCTTGCTGGTGAGCACAAAAGATAAAGCCCTCACGGCCGTTGCCCTTACTAAAATTGTGAAGGACGTACTTTCGCAGGTGACCACGTCATCAAAAAAAAGTCCCCATGTTCTACGCCACAGCTTTGCCACGCACCTTTTGAATCATGGTGCCGACATCAATGCCGTAAAGGAATTACTGGGGCACGCCAATTTATTCACCACTCAGGTTTATACCCACAACACCATTGAAAAACTTAAAAAATCATATTATCAGGCCCATCCCCGGTCAGGTAATTAATTACTAACCTAAACTAAAGGAGGAAACAAACCATGACAATCAACATCCAATCCGTACACTTCACAGCCGACAAAAAGTTGTTGAACTTTGTGAATGAAAAAGTGGAAAAACTGAACACCTTTTATGATGGCATCATCAACTCCGAGGTAACCTTACGTCTGGATAAAAGCAGTACGAGTGACAATAAAATTTCAGAAATTAAATTGCTCTGCAGGGGACATGAATTTTTTTCCAAAAGGCAGTGTGAAACCTTTGAAGAGGCCACCGACCTGGTGTGTGAAGCTTTAAGAAATCAAATAAAAAAACACAAGGATAAACGCGTGGTGCAGCATTAAGCACCTCAAGGGCCGCCCGAAATGGCGGCTTTTTTTATGAGTAATTTAACCGCAAACCATTAAGCCAACTCAAAATCACCTAACTTTAGATCCTCGTGCGAAACCTGCTTTTCATAGTGCTTTTTTTCCCGGCAATTTACTCTGCTCAAAACAAACAAAAAAAGCTGGCGGATTATAGCATTGCCGGCAATTTCTGTATTCCTTCTATCTTAAGCAGTGATATGTACCGAACTTCCTTTGACGGTATTTATGAATTGAATTTTTCGGTGAACAAAGCCATGAGTGATAATTTTTTCGCCGGAATCGGGTATCAAAACGTGTTGTTTCAGAACGATGAAGGCTTAAAGTACGCCTATTTTAATGCCAGTATTCCCTATAATACAAGGCTTATGGGTAATGGGGTGTTTGCGCGTTTCAGCTACATACGTTTCTTCAGCGCCATTGGTTATATGTCCTATTCCATGCATGCAGGATACATGATGTCGCATTACTACAATGTAAATGCCGATACGAGCGATGCCAATCAACCCTATGGCGCCCAAAAGTTCAATGCGCCTTATCTACAACCCGAGCTGGCGGTAAATTTTATTGTTGACAAAACCATTAGTTTTGGTGTGATTCTCAGTTATACAACCATGTTCAGCATATTCGATCCCAAAGCCCCGCGGTTTAATCAGTTCGAAGAAATTTCTTCCCAATCCAATAAGTACTTTATGAGTTGGCTTAATTTTGGCTTCAACTTCAATGTGTTGCTTCATCGGAAAAAATAAATACATACAACATGATTCTTGCAGAAACCCCCATTAAATACGAACGAAAAAAACTTAAAGACCAGCATTTGCTTGAATTGTATGTTCGGCTCTTAAAGCCGCGCATGATTGAAGAAAAGATGTTGCTTCTGTTGCGCCAGGGTAAGATTGCCAAATGGTTCAGTGGCATCGGTCAGGAGGCCATTTCGGTGGGTGTGGCTTCGGCTTTAAACCCCGAAGAATACATTCTTCCCATGCACCGCAATCTGGGTGTATTTACAACCCGCCAAATTCCACTGAACCGTTTGTTCTCGCAGTTTCAGGGAAAACCCGGGGGCTTTACCAAAGGCCGCGACCGCTCTTTTCACTTTGGTTCTCAAGAGTACAAGATTGTTGGTATGATTTCTCATTTGGGCCCTCAAATGGGAGTAGCCGATGGCATTGCACTTGGTAATCTTTTAAAAAAGAACAATAAAGTAACCGCCGTGTTCACCGGCGACGGCGGGGCAAGCGAAGGTGATTTTCACGAAAGCATCAACACGGCTGCAGTTTGGAATTTACCCGTGATTTTTATCGTTGAAAGCAATGGCTATGGTTTGAGTACACCATCTAATGAACAGTTCAGATGCAAGTCCTTTGCCGATAAAGGCATTGGCTATGGCATCGAGGCCATCAGCATCGACGGAAACAACATTTTAAAAGTGTACGATACCGTAAAACAAATTGCAGAGGACCTTCGCGAAAATCCCCGTCCTGTTTTACTGGAGTGTGTGACCTTCAGAATGCGCGGGCACGAGGAAGCCAGCGGTACCAAATACGTACCCAAACCGCTGATGGACACCTGGGCAAAAAAAGATCCGGTGCAGAATTACGAGCAGTATTTGCTGAAAGAAGGAGTGATTGATGAAAAACAAATCGAGGAGATTAAAGCGGAAATAAAACTGGAGATTGAAAAGGGATTGGAAATGACCTTTTCTGAAAAAAACCCGGAACCAAATACAGAATTGGAAATAAAAGAGTTGTTCAAAGAATTTGATGCCGAAAACACGTATCCTCCCGGGGGATCCTTGCCTTCCATACGCTTTATTGATGCCATTAGTCAAGGACTCAGACAGGCTATGGAAAAACACCCGGAATTGGTTTTAATGGGGCAGGATATTGCAGAATACGGAGGCGTATTTAAAATTACGGAGGGGTTTGTAGAACAGTTTGGAAAACACCGGGTGCGGAACACCCCATTGTGTGAAAGCGCGATTCTGGGCTCAGGATTTGGCTTGTCGATCAATGGATTTAAAGCCATGGTGGAAATGCAGTTCGCTGATTTTGTGAGTGAGGGAATGACCCAAATCGTAAATAATCTGGCTAAAAGTCATTACCGTTGGGGGCAAAATGCCGATGTAGTGGTGCGTATGCCAACAGGCGCCGCAGTAGCAGCAGGACCCTTTCACAGCCAAAGTAACGAAGCCTGGTTTTTTAAAACCCCTGGTTTAAAAATTGCCTATCCTGCTTTTCCTGCCGACGCCAAAGGTTTGTTGTTGACGGCCTTTGAAGATCCTAATCCGGTGATGTTTTTTGAACACAAGGCCTTATACAGAAGCATCACTCAGGAGGTTCCCGAATCATACTATACCATTCCTTTTGGTAAAGCCAATCTGATTCGGGAAGGAAATGAACTCAGTATTATAACCTATGGATTAGGCGTGCATTGGGCACTTGAACTCCTGGATGAACACCCTGAAATAAAAGCGGACCTGATTGATCTCAGAACCCTTGCTCCTTTGGATAAGGAAAGTATTTTTTCTTCCGTGAAAAAAACAGGTAAGGTCATTGTTATGCACGAGGATACCTTAACCGGTGGTATTGCCGGTGAAATCGCGGCTCTGATTACCGAGCACTGTTTTGAATACCTCGATGCTCCCGTGATGCGCGAAGGCAGTTTGGATACACCGGTGCCCATGAACGTTGACCTGGAAAACAATTTCCTTCCCAAAGAACGTTTTAAGGAAAAGGTTCTTAAATTGAAATCGTATTGATATGGATTGGATAGATCTAAGAAGCGATACGGTTACCCGGCCTGGTCAACCCATGCGTGAAGCCATGATGGCTGCGCCTTTGGGAGATGATGTGTTTGGCGAAGACCCTACGGTTAACGAACTTGAAACCTTTGCTGCGGCATTATTTTCAAAAGAAGCGGCACTGTTTTGCCCCAGCGGCACCATGACCAATCAAATTGCCATAAAAGTGCATACTCAGCCGGGCGATGAATTGTTGTGCGATGTCAATTCACACATTTACAATTATGAAGGCGGAGGGATTTCATTTAATTCGGGTGTTCAGGCGAAAGTTTTGCAAGGCCATGAAGGCCGGCTTAGCCCTGAACTCATCGAAAACAACATCAATGGACGCTTCGACTGGCTCACCCGCACCTCCCTGGTAAGTCTTGAAAACACCGTGAACAGGGCAGGAGGATCGTATTACACGTTGCCACAAATTCAGGCCATCCAAACCTTGTGCAAGGAAAAACATCTCGCCTTACACCTGGATGGGGCCCGGATTTTTAATGCATTAGCCGTTACAGGGGATGCTGCTTCTGACATTGGGAAATGTTTTGATTCCATTTCAATTTGTTTATCAAAAGGTTTAGGTGCGCCGGTTGGCTCCTTGTTGCTGGGCGACAAAAGGTTTATTCAATCCGCCAGAAGAGTGCGTAAAGTTTTTGGTGGTGGCATGCGTCAGGCCGGGGTTTTAGCAGCGGCAGGATTGTATGCACTTAATAATAATGTCAAACGTTTGAACGAGGACCACAACAGGGCAAAGGCTCTTGCTGAGGCTTTAAGTTCGAAACCCTATGTGGAATCTATTCTTCCGGTATACACCAACATTGTTATTTTTATTCTCAATAAAAAAGTGATGAATGGTGAACAATTTGAAGCCAAATTAAGAGAGCAGGGCATACGCGTTTCGGCCTTTGGTAAAGACACCATTCGTATGGTGACACATTTGGATTTTACAGAAGAGATGCTGAATCGTTCGATAAAAGTTTTAGCAGCAATACTTTGAGCTGCCTCTCATTGACCAACAAAGGATTAGTTTGTTTTCACCGGGACCTGTTTTTGTAAACCGGTAAATTGTCTTAACTTCATTGGTGGTTTAATGGGTAAATTTCATTGACACGGTATATCCTGATAATACTGGCTTTATTTGCCGGTCACTTGCTCTTCTCTCAATCAGGAAAGGTCAATCTTTTGTTAGACCAATTATCAAGAGATGAGTCCGATACCAACAGGGTTATTCATTTGTATCAATTGTGCAGCGCCTACCGTTTGATGGGCGATTATAACAGCAGTTTAACCTATGGCAAACAGGCCCTGCAATTGGCTTCGGAGCTCCGTTACAAACAGGGGATTGCAAACGCTTACGGGAACATTGCCAACGCGTATTGCATGCGTTCGAATTACCCTGAGGCCATAAAAAATCACAAAGAGTCGATGGAGCTCAGGCAGGAACTTGGCGATAAAAGAGGAATCGCAGAAACCTATCATAATTTGGGCGCCATTTACGATAAACAGGGTGAATACGCTCTGGCATTGCAAAGTTATACGGCTTCCCTGGCCATCGACGAAGAGATTGAAGACTGGAGAAATGCCATCATTACCAGTAACAACATAGGCGTAATTTATGAACGCAGAGGGAATTATTCGGATGCGATTTCCATTTATTTCTCTGCCCTTTCAAGAGTGAACAGTGTTTCGCAACAAGACATAGAATCGAATTTCAACATATATCAGAATATCGGGAATGTTTATCTGCATCAGGGAAAATACGAGGAGGCACTAAAACATTACCTCGCTTCAATGGATTTTGAAAAGAAGCGCAACAACAAACAAGGGATTGCCGATTCATACAACAATTTAGGAGTGGTGTATTGTTCCCAAAAAAAATACCATCTCGCGCTAAAGCAGCACGCCTCCTCCCTCGAACTAAAATTGGAAATAGGGGATAAACAAGGCGTGGCTGTATCCTATATTAACACCGGTAATGTGTATATCAAACAAAAGTATTATACAAAAGCCCTGGACCTGCAGTACCAGGCCCTTTCTGTTTACAAGATGATTGGAGACAAACACGGTATTTGTGTGGCTTATATATTGCTCGGCCAAACCCAAAGCTTACTGAACAAACCGGACGATGCCGAACGTTTTCTCAATCATGCAATGAGTTTAAATCAGGAACTGCAAAACATCGAATTGAACATGGAAATCTATCGTGCCTTCGCAACCCTTAACAATATACTCTCGGTACAAAGAGGTCAAAGTTTGAAAAACAAGGAGGCCAAAATGATGAAGGCAATTGGTTATTACAAACTCTGGTTAAACTCTCTTGACAGTTTGTCGAATAAACCAAAAATGGCGGGGAACTGATTCGATTGGGGAATCAGGCTTGTAGACCCAAGTACATCCGAACAGATTGGGGATTAGGCCAAAAAGCTGAAAACAAAGGAGAATGAAAGTGCTTTTACTGTGATATAAACAGTTTCAATACTAATTTCGATGAAAATCCTCTGACCTCATTGGATTTTCGTGTAAGACCTAAAACAAAAAGTAGAATCTCTGATTCAGTAGTGAATCAAGCACTCTTTTTTAGTTCTTGATGACCTTAATCACTTTTCGCTGAGTGGATTCCGGACGAGTGAGTATAACAAAATAAATTCCCGGATTCAGGCTGTAAGTGCTTATTTTGGTTTCGCCCTCAAGCCGTTCTTCATATACTACCTGTCCAAAAAGATTGCAGATTCTCAAATGTCCTTCGGCGCCGCTTACGCTTAGCTCATCATTAAAAGGATTAGGGTAAACACGGATGTTATCTTCCTGACTCAGCTCTTGATCGAACCCGGCACAATATGTCACCTGTATGGTTCTTGAGCCGCTGCAGGTTCCGGAAACACCGGCCAGGGTGTACACCATGCTTGCGGTAGGGGTTAGGATAACACTCGCGTTGAAATCGAGAATCGGGTACCAGGTGTAAGAACTGGCGCCATAAGCTGAAAGCAAAACCGAGGAGCCAAGGCAAACCTGGCTGCAATTCACAGATAATTTATTACCCAGGGAAACACTTACTGTTTTGCTGGCACTGCAGTTTCCGCTTGTACCCGTAACCGTATACACGGTATTGGAACTGGGAGTAACCACCACTACGGAGGAGGTAGAACCATTGCTCCAACTATAGGAATTGGCTCCTGAAACAAACAGGGTTGCCGAAGTGCCGGCACAGGTGGTAAAACTCGGAGCGAATAAGTTAGGGTCTACCGATACCCCAATGTACTTGGTTTCGTTGCAATTGCCGTCGAATCCTGAAACATAATAAGTTGCATTTCCTGTTGGAGTAATCACAATTGAAGGGCTGTTAGCACCGGTGCTCCAGGTATACGAAAGAGCACCACTTGCCCCGAGAATAAAGGTTTGATTGGGACAGGCAACGGGCGATTCATCTGACACAATTAAAAATGTATTTGTTGTTACAAAAACCTGAGCGAAATCGTCGGGACAACCCGGTGCAGTAGAGCCTTGCACAACAAAAAAGGTTGAGGAGTTCACCGGAACCACAATGGTAGAACCGGTAGCACCGTTACTCCAGGTGTAAGTTGTAGCGCCAAAAGCAGTAAGAGTTGCATTACCACCGGGACAAGCCGTTACGTTTGGGGCTGAAATATTGGGCGGGGGTACAACAAATACCGTGGCTGTTGCGTAGCCGGGACATGTACTGGAACTTGAGCCGGACAAGGTGTATACCGTGGTGGAAAAGGGAGCAGCGTACAAAGAAGTGTTGTGTGAACCATTGTTCCAGGTATAGGTACTGGCACCTCCGGCCACTAAAGTTAAACCACCGCCCCCGGTACAAATTGTGGCTGTGTTGGGAGTAATAGTTACAGGAGCTTGCGGACAAGGGCCACCGGTGGTGTATTCAACATTATCAAGGCCAATGTAATCGCTGTTGGCTCCGTTTGGCCCTCCATCATACACTTCATAACGAAACGCAAATCGCCCCGCAACGGTTCCCGTAATTCCCGAAAGACTCATAGTATAGACGGTCCATACCCCTGGATAACCCGAATTGGTAAGGTTGGGATTAATGGTGGTGAGCAGGGCAGTGAATGTACCAACCGCAGAAGATGAAACGGGAATAGAACCGGTACCGGTTCCTATGCTCATACGAACTTCAAGCCGATCGGGATAGGTTGACGGGTTGGCCGCAGTTCGTGTTGCAAATTTTAACACTCCGCCATTCATTAAACTCACTGTTGGTGTAATTAAAAAATTGCTGATGTTGCCAAAGGTGTTGCCCTGGCTATTAAAATTGGCCTGATAATAATCGTTGGAAGAGCCTGAATAGGCAGGGAAAATGGTACCAATGCCCTGAGCCCAGGTCATGGTGCCAATGGGGTTGGAATTGTTTTGAACAAACCAACCGCTGGATGCGGGACTAAAAGGTGCCGTGAACGACTCGTTGAGTTGGGTGACCTGTGCATTGGAAGAAAAAAAGAAAACTAGTGCCAGTGCGAATAAGAGGAAATGGTTTTTCATGCTAAGTACGTTTATGATGTCCCGAAGATAAGCATATTTTGGCATTTTTGAGCTTCAGCTCTCAGGTATACGGAAAGGTTTTTGAACGGATTTAACCAGTACAGAAAGGCGCGGAAAACAGAATGTTTAATCTTTCAGCAAATGAATGGTCTTTTGATTTTGATACATTCTCAGGTTAAAGCTTGGCCATTGCCTGAAGCGGTTTTTTTTGTCAGAGGCTTCACACTTTTTGTAAAAGAGTGAGTCTTCGTAAGCATTTAATTTTCGGGCCTGGTGCAGTTCTGCAAGTTCGGGGATATTCGCATCAGAAAGGCTCAATAGGTAAATTTTATCGAGGGGTTTATGATCTCCGCTGTGTGTAATGTTGTAATTGGTAATGAATTTATCCCAGTTAAAAAGTGAAAGGAAAACAATGGTCATAAACCAAAGCTGAACGTTTTGTGTAATCAGTTGCCAGGTACTCTGCTGCTGTGAAAGTTTTATGCAGGTTAAACATAATCCTGCAATACACAATCCCAAAAACACAAATACACCAATGCGCTGTTGGCTAAGCTGGTATTCATTAACATACCGGATGTTACGAATGATGGCGTTGAACACCACAACAAAACTTTGTATAATCCATAGGTACACCAGGTAACGAACCGTTTTTCCTGACCGGGTGAAATTAAAATTACCTTTAAACAACCACATGATGAGTCCAACGGCCAGAACTATTGAAAGTACTGTGTTCAATACGGCTTCATGAACAAAGTCAGAAAGTGTGATGCCTTCAGGCATAATGGGATGGATAAAAAGATTATTGATATCCAAAAGGTTTAAAACAAATAACATCAGGTTTAATGCGGTAAACAAAACATAACCCATAATTTGGCTGTATCGTTCATCCGCATCTTGTCCGGTTTGGTGCGCTATTTTATACCTGGCCTTAGTGTCCAGAGTGTTGAGTACCTCAATATTTTTACTTCGATAAAGACCATGCAGAATAAAAAAACCAAAAATGGTAAAACAAATCCACCCAAAACTCAGCCATTTTAAATTAATAAATTGGGTGAAGGTGCTGAAAAGGGGATTCGAGTTTTTGTAGAGGGTAAAAAACACCATGGTAATCAATACACTCGCCACGAGACTCAGGCCAAGTTTCCATTGGCTTTTTTTAGAAGAGGAGGAGCTGTGCCGTTCTGAAAAGGCTATAAAAAAGTAGAACAATGAGGTGATGACTGAATAGGCGCCAAGCGCGCCACAAAGGAGGGTTGAATTTTGTTTGTTCAGGATTTTACTGCTGTAAACCAAAAGGCTGAGCAGGCAAGCCAGGATACTCAGGTCGCTGTTTACAGCAAATACGGCGAATCCGCTGAGGTTGCAGGCAAGGAAGTACAGCCATAGTTGGTTTTCCCGGAGTGAAACCGGATTCATAAACAGGGAAACAATCGTCGCCATGAGCGTAAACAGGAGGAAGTTGATTCCGGGAGCCTGTTGGTAAAACAAAGCGCTGAAAGCAAGGGCTGACAGCACAAGGAGCACATCATTTTTTTTCATCTTGTTTGGATTTTAGTTTAAGGAAAACGTGTTGCAGAAGCGGAAAACTCATGCAGGCAAAGCCTGTAAAAAAGAGGGAGTGATTAAAGGTTTGGGGAACATAGTGGCTTATTTCAGCAAAAAGGGCTTTTGACGAAACAATCGACCAAAAATTCTCATATCCGGTAAAATGCAGGTAATCCCACATAAAAGAAAAAATACAAAGAAGAATTCCGACAATTAAAAACAAGAGCTGTTTTTTAGATAGTTTGAATTCAGCGTTTTTTGAAGTTTCATGAATGAGGACCAGCGCGCTTAAAATCATGAGCAGGCAGATAAGGAAGGGAGACCAAACCGGACCAATCCAGGGCAGTGGAATCAGGAAGAGGAGGTCCCAGGTGAAGAGGGATTCCGGCCAGCCGAGGAAAACATAAAGAAATACATAATAAAAGAGGTCCCAGATTGCAAAAGCCAGTGTGAAAAAAGCAAAACGCTGGGTGGCCGTGCTGCCGGCCAGGTAACAGGCGGCAATCAGCATTATTAAAGTGGCTGCCTCCCTGAAAATTTCAACCCTTGCCAGGGAGAGTTCCATGGGTCGCAATGGAAACTGAAATCCATCTTTGTAATACATGGCGCGAATGTAAATCACCACAGCAGATTCAAGGAATCCCATAGCAATGGCAAAAGCGCTTATCCAGGTGAGTTTAGGCAGGTAGGTGTTCATGTTTATTTTGGATTTGATTAATTTTTGAAGAGATAAATAAGAGGTAAACAAAACCAATGGCACCAAAAGAACAATCTATCAATTGATGGAAAAAGGGGATGTTGCGGATATAGCCGCACACAAGGGCCAGGGGGAAGATCAGGAGACAGGCCAGCATGCCAATCTTCAGGTTAAGTCTGTATTTTACCGGATCCAGATAAACAGGAATAAAAAACAGAGCAATGACAATGTGCGCAAAGGCCAGCCAATCAGTGCCATAAAGTATCACAGAAGAGGTATTAAAAAGAATAGTATGAAGGCGGGAGATCCATTCGCTGAGCGCGAGAGGAAAAAGCTCGCGGTGTTCGTATAAAAAACGAATTTCTGTTTGCAATGGAAAGGCGGTAATACCACTCAGCAGCAACAAAAGAAGAAAGACCGAAAGGTGAAACCGGATGGAGTTCATAGTGTTGTATTTAAAAGTGCTTTGAAATGCAAAGTATATGATCAAATTTTTTTATTTTTTCAGTTTTAATAATTTTTCGAGCCCGTTCAGGTGTTCTTCAAATGCTTTGATGCCCACTTTGGTTGCGCTGTAGGTGGTGAGTGTTTTTTTTCCGACAAACTCTTTTTTAATGTGTATGAGCCCTTCTTTCTCAAGCGCTGCCGCGTGGCTGGCCAGGTTGCCATCGGTAACCTGAAGCAGGTCTTTAATGCTGTTAAAATCAAGACTGTCGTTCACCATCAATACACTCATAATACCCAAACGTACCCTGCTTTCGAAGGCTTTGTTGAGTTGATGGATATTGGGTGAACGCATAGGAGTTTTCACTTAGTTGTTTCTGTCGTATTTGTACCACATGATGCTGCCGTAAATGATGTGCAGCACACCAAAGCCCAGTGCCCAGAACAAAAGACCATGGCCCAAAAAGAAGGTGGCCAGTAGTCCCAGAACCAGCTCGAGGTAACCCAGGTATTTGATGTCGTGTACGGTGAATTTACTGGAAGCAATCAGGGCCAGACCATAAAAAATCAGCATCACCGGGCTGACCAGAAGTACCATACCATTGTTGTGGTAGAGCAGGGCCAGGCAAAACAAACCTCCGGCAGCCAAAGGTATCATCATTTGCCAGAACAGTTTTTTACTGGTGTGGTCAAAAAGCTTTTGATTGGTTTTTTTGGCTTTTTTTGCTGAAAGCAGAAGGGCTGTTCCTATTGAAGCACTTAAAATCAAAATACAGGTGAGTGCAATCTTAACAACAAGCAGGGTATAATCCGATTGTTCATAGTCTTTACCCGTTTGCTTGGCAAGGCCGTATGAGCTGATAAAAACCTGACCAACATATGCCCCTATCAAAGCATAACACCCCGCAATAATACCTGAAAGACCGCTCAGGGAAAGGAACTTCGAAGATTCCTGCATCATTTTGCGGATGTCGTGCAGGGCTTCCAGTTGTTCGTCTTCTTTTTTCATATTAAAGCACTTTGAGATGCAAAGTTAAACGAAATTTGCCGGACTCCAAATTTTTTAATAAAAGTTTTGATTAAAGTTCATATTGAGTGTCCAGGCTCGGTATTTTGGTTTCACAACCTTACATATGAATCAACCGGATGTTAGTATGATTGGACCTGAACCCCTGCCAATACCTTACCGTTTTCACAGTTCCTGCAACTTTACTTTTTCTCAGAAGGCCATGCTAAACGTTTTGCTATACTGCAGTATGCAGGATAAGCTAAAGTTCAGTTCAACCGGGGATATGAGAAATAAAGTCGCAGTTCAGACCAATCTGCTTCAATACAAACATTTTATTATAGGAACAGGGTACGACTCTCAATAGTATTGATTGTTTAATGCATGTTACAGGGCCAGACGCTTTACAGCCTCACTCGTATATTCCAATGATTTATTGTCCTCCGGCTCGAGCTTTGAAGCTTTTGAATAGAACCTGGCGTACCAGCTAAGACAAAAGGCCCAATGAGATGAGATTCCAAATTTTGAGGCCTGGTAAAGAATCATTTGGGTATTTTTCTTGTTTCTTTCCCCATCCTTAGGCTCAAATTCCCTATCTTTATTATCCCCAAATTCAGCCATGATTCCAAGAGATACCGTCGATCGAATTACTGATGCCGCTCATGTTGAGGATGTGGTGGGGGAGTTTGTTACCCTGAAAAAACGCGGTACCAATCTGCTGGGTTTGTGCCCCTTCCACGGCGAAAAAACCCCTTCGTTTACGGTTTCTCCCACCAAAGGCATTTACAAGTGTTTTGGTTGCGGGAAAGCAGGCAATTCCGTGAATTTTATTATGGAACACCTCAAGCTTTCCTACCCGGAGGCCTTGCGCTGGTTGGCTAAAAAATACAACATTGAAATTGTAGAAAAGGAAATCACCCCCGAAGATCGGCAAAGACAAACCGAACGCGAAAGTTTGTTTATTGTGATGCAATACGCCCAGCGGTATTTCACCGAACAGATGCGTACCACCGATGAAGGCAAATCCATTGGTCTAGGGTACTTTCAGGAAAGGGGTTTGCACGATACCATCATTGAAAAGTTTCAGTTGGGTTACAGTCCCGAAAGTCGTAACGCCTTTACCAAAGCTGCCGTTAAGGCAGGGTATCAGCCCAAATACCTTTCTGCCAGCGGCATGAGCATTGTGCGCAACGGCACTGAGGAAAACAAAGAATTAACGGAAGCCGATCTTTTCGATCGTTTTGCGGGCCGCGTGATGTTCCCGGTGCTGGATGAAGCGGGCAGGGTAGTGGCTTTTGGAGGACGTACCCTGAGCAGCGATAAAAAAACAGCCAAATACATCAACAGTCCTGAAACGGAAATTTACCACAAAAGCCGTGTCCTTTACGGGCTGTGGTATGCCAAACGTGCCATACAAAATGCCGACACCTGTTATCTGGTGGAAGGATATATGGATGTGATTGCCATGCACCAGGCCGGGGTGGAAAACGTGGTGGCTTCAAGCGGAACCTCCTTAACCATTGAGCAAATCAAATCCATACACCGCTTCACCAAAAACATTGTGGTGTTGTACGATGGGGATGAGGCCGGTCAAAAAGCCAGCATGCGCGCCATTCCTATGCTTTTGGAAGAAGGCATGAACGTGCGTTTGCTGATGTTTCCTGATAACGACGATCCGGATTCCTTCAGCAGAAAAGTGGGAGCAGAAGAGTTTCAGAATTACCTCAGGGATAAAAGCCAGGATTTTTTATTTTTCAGGGCCGAGCGTTTAAAATCCATTTCGAGCGGAGACCCGATTCAACGAGCCGGATTGATACGTGAACTGGTGGAAAACATCGCCCTGATTCCCGATAACATCATACGTAGTGTTTACATTCGGCAATGCGCGGTAATCATGGAAATGGAGGAACAAATCCTTCAAAACGAGGTGAACAAATTGCGCCGGAATCTGAGCTCGAAAATAAAATCGAAGTCGGGTGGCGCTGAAAGTGCTGAACCTTCAAGTGAACAGGGTTCAGCTCCTGAAGCTGAACTTGCTGATACACCCGCTGTTCAGGACTTGAGTCCGGATTACGACCACGAAGAAATTGAACTCATCCGTTTGATGATGCAGTTTGGGAATGTGTATATAGAGATTGAAGGGGAAGATGAAGATACCGCTGAAAACCACACCATTGATATTCCTGCGGCGGATTACATTTTGTTTGAGCTCTGGAGGGATGAAATGCATTTTGAAAATCCCATGCATCAGGCGGTTTTGGATGAATACATACATGAATATAAAAACTCGCGTTTTGCCACCGCCCAGCAGTTTTTAAATTCAAGCAATCCTTTTGTTAATCAGTTTGTGTTAAAGCACGTTTTAAATTCGCATGAACTCAGCAGCAAATGGAAACATTTTGGAGTTGAGGTGCCGGCAGAGGTCGATAATTTAAAACGCGGCATTGAGCACGTGTTGTTCAGTTACAAGGAAAAAAAGCTCCGTGCATTTATTCATGAAAAACAAGACCTTTTAAAAACCACCGGGGAGCCTGATATCTGGGACCTGTTAAGGGAACTGGACGATCTGAAAAAAGTAAAAAGCCGGGTAAACAAATACCTGGGGAGAACGGTTGTTAAGTAATTTTTGATTTCTGATTTCTAATTCCTGATAGGGAAGAATAGAATTTTCATAACCTTCAACTTTCTAAACTTTAAACTTCGACAAGAGTCCCGATCTTTTGCCCTTCGATGAGGTTTTTTAGATTTCCTTTTTTATTCATATCGAACACAATGATGGGCAGTTTATTTTCCTTGCACAAGGTAAAGGCGGTCATGTCCATCACTTCAAGGCCTTTTTCATACACCTCTTCAAACGTGATGGTTTCGTATTTTTTCGCGTTTTTGTCTTTCTCCGGGTCGGCGCTGTAAATGCCGTCAACACGGGTACCTTTTAAAATCACCTTGGCTTCAATTTCAATGGCACGCAAGGTGGCTGCTGTATCGGTTGTGAAATAAGGGTTTCCGGTTCCCGCGCCAAATATCACCACCCGGCCTTTTTCCAGATGGCGAACGGCTTTACGACGAATGAAAGGTTCACAAATTTGTTCCATTTTAATGGCGCTCTGCAAACGGGTTTGTACTCCCAGACCTTCCAGCGCGCTTTGTATGGCCATGCTGTTGATGACTGTTGCCAGCATACCCATGTAATCGCCGTGCACGCGGTCCATACCTCCTTTTTCGGCCTGTATACCTCTGAAGATGTTTCCGCCACCGATAACGATGGCTACCTGACAACCCTGGTCGTATATGGATTTGATTTCACGGGCGTATTCCATCAGGCGTTCCTGATCAATGCCAAAACCTTTGTTGCCCATGAGGGCTTCTCCGCTTAATTTAAGAAGTATACGTGTGTATTTCATGTGTAATGCCTTGGGTAAATGAACGAATAATGGGACTAAGATACAGTATTCCAAAAAAAATCCCGACTAAAAAGCCGGGATTTAAATTTAGGATAACGCGTAACGTTTGAGCGCCGTCACCGTGAGGTCTTTTTCAACTCCTTGCAGATATTGACGAACCGTTAATTTGTTATCGATAAAATATTCCTGATTCAACAAGGTTGAATCTTTATAGAATTTGTTCAGTTTGCCCATAGCGATTTTCTCCACCATTTCTTCCGGTTTGCCTTCAGCGCGGGTGGTTTCTTTCGCAATTTCCAATTCGCGGTTGATGATGGTTTGGTCCACATCGTCCTTGTCAATGGCTACAGGTGCCATTGCAGCGGATTGCATGGCTACATTTTTAGCCACTTCGTCGCTCACCTTTTTGTTAAAACCAACAGCCACGGCTAAACGGTTACCCGGGTGGATGTATCCAACCACCTGCTCAGCTTTAACGATATTGTAAAATCCGATGTCGATTTTTTCACCGATCTTACCTACCTGCTCCATAAATTTATCGGCAACGGTAATTTCGCTGTTGTAAGGCAATGCTTTTAATTCCTCGATGCTGTTTGGTTTTTTATCCAATGCAATGTTTGCAACGGTTTCAGCGAAGGCGATAAAGTCGGCGTTTTTAGCCACGAAATCGGTTTCACAATTCACGCTAACCACAATGGCCAGGGTTTTGTCGGCCGAGGTTTTTGCCAATACCACACCTTCTTTTGCGTCGCGATCCTGACGGTTAGCGGCTACTTTTGCTCCCTTTTTACGGAGATAATCCACTGCGGCTTCAAAATCGCCGTTGCTTTCTTCTAATGCTTTTTTGCAGTCCATCATACCGGCACCGGTTTGCTGGCGTAATTTGTTTACATCTGCTGCTGTAATTGCCATTTTCTTATGTTGTTTATGAGTTATTATTTATTTCGTGTCAGGCATCCAAAAAAAACGGCCAGTCTGTTGCCAGAATGACCGCCTGGAATTCTCCTTAAAAAATTATTTTTTTGCGGCTACTCTGCGGCGTTTTTTAGGTCCGCCTTTTTCTTCTGATTCTTCTTCAGAACCTTCGAGTCCACCTTCGTTAAATTCGTCAGAAGCTCCGTCTTTACCTTCTCCTTCTTCCGGATTGTTTTCTTTGTCCATCTTGCGCTCAGAAAGACCTTCTTTTACCGCGTTCACCATCAATTCAACGATGTAAGCGATAGAGGTAGAAGCGTCGTCGTTCGCAGGGATAGCAAAATCAACTTCGTTAGGGTTAGAGTTGGTATCAACAATAGCAAAGGTTGGGATGTTCAAACGTTTTGCTTCAGCGATAGCGATGTGTTCTTTTGTAATGTCAACAATAAACAATGCGGCAGGAAGACGGGTAAGGTCAGCTACTGAACCAAACTGGGTTTCCAGTTTAGCGCGTTCGCGGGAGAACTGAAGGCGTTCGCGTTTTGAAATGTTGCTGAAGGTACCATCGTTGAACATTTTGTCGATCTGTGTCATGCGACGCACCGATTTACGGATGGTTGCAAAGTTGGTTAACATACCGCCCGGCCAACGCTCGGTAACGTATGGCATGTTTACCGTTTTTACTTTTTCAGAAACGATGTCTTTTGCTTGTTTTTTAGTGGCAACGAAAAGGATTTTGCGACCTGAACGGGCAATTTGTTTTAAACCGTTGGCAGCCTCATCAATCTTGGCGATGCTTTTGTTAAGGTCAATGATGTGGATTCCGTTTTTTTCGGCGTAGATATAAGGCGCCATTGCGGGGTTCCACTTGCTTTTAAGGTGACCAAAGTGAGCACCTGATTCGAGTAATTCGTTAAATGTTGTTCTTGATGACATTTGATTCTCTCTTGCTTTAATGAGTCTGGATTAACGTTTGCTGAACTGGAAGCGTGCACGTGCTTTCTTCTGTCCGAATTTTTTTCTTTCAACCATGCGTGGGTCGCGGGTCATTAAACCTGCAGCACGAAGATCTTTCTTTAGTTCAGGATTCACTTCAACCAGAGCTTTGGCCACAGCCAAACGAATGGCCTGGGCTTGTCCGGTGATGCCACCGCCATTCACAGTTACTTTCACATCGTAATTCTCACGGGCGTTAGCAATCATTAATGACTGAGTAACATAATAGTGAAGGGTTGGAGTAGTGAAATACTGTTTGTAGTCTTTTCCGTTAACTTCAATGTTTCCTGTGCCTGCTGTAACATAGGCGCGGGCTACTGAAGTTTTTCTACGACCGGATGTTTTGGTAACTTCCATGTGTTGCTAATTATCTGATTTTAGTTAAATCTACTTTTTTAGGTTGTTGTGCTTCCTGACCGTGCTCAGCACCTGCATAAACACGCAAATTGGTGTTTAACACGCGGCCAAGGCGTCCTTTAGGAAGCATGCCGTGGATGGCGTGGGTTAGAATTTCGGTAGGTTTTTTGGCCAACAAATCTTTGGGTGTAGTGAAACGCTGACCACCCTGATATCCGGTGTAACGGATGTACTCTTTATCAGTCAGTTTTTTACCGGTGAAACGCACCTTATCGGCGTTAACGATAATCACGTTGCTACCCATATCGCTGTGCGGGGTAAAATTGGTTTTGTGCTTTCCGCGAAGCAGGATGGCTACTTTAGAAGCCAAACGTCCAACTACTTCATTTTCAGCGTCAACGAGCAACCATTCCTTCTCAGAATTGGCTTTGTTGGCGAATGATGTTTTATAACTTAATGCGTCCACTTTTATTGATTTTAAAGTCTTTCCCCGAATAAGGGGCTGCAAATGTAAGAAGTTTTTTTAACCGTGCCAAACATTTACAAAAAAAATGCTCGGTTTATCAACAAATTACGCTTTTTTAAAGATTTCTTCCGCGTTTTGACTGGTGATCTCAGCAAGCTGATGTATTTCCATGGATTTTAGCTCTGCCAGTTTACGTGCCACTTCCAGAATATAGGATGGTTCGTTCCGTTTACCCCTGAAAGGTACAGGCGCCAGGTATGGAGCGTCGGTTTCAAGCACAAGGTGTTTAATATCAATATCTTGAACAACTTTGTCCAAACCTGAATTTTTAAAGGTCAATACGCCTCCTATGCCCAATTTAAACTTTCCTAGGGCCAGAATCTGCTCGGCTTCTGGTAAAGTGCCGCTGAAACAATGAAAAATACCTCTCGGCAGGACCTTAAATGCCGCGAGCAGTTCAAGTGTTTCTTTGAAGGCGTTTCTTACATGGATAACTATAGGGTAATCCAGTTCCAGTGCCCATTCTATCTGTCTTGCAAAGGCTTCTTGCTGTTCTTTAAAATAGGTTTTGTCCCAATACAGGTCCAAACCAATCTCTCCAATCCCTGCAAAGGGCCGTTTATCCAGCCACTCGCGTATGGTAGTAAGTTCAGCCTTTACATTTTGGTTGACTGAACAAGGGTGAAGCCCCATCATTGGAAAACAATGTTCCGGGTAATCCCGTTCAAGGTTCAGCATGGGCTCTATGGAAGCTGAATCGATGTTGGGCAGGTAAAAACGACTTAGCCCGTTGCTGATGGCTTTGTTAATGAGTGCCGAACGATCCCGGTCAAATTCTTCAGCGTAGAGGTGAATGTGGGTGTCGACGATTTGCATCTTAGTTCAAAGCAGCAAGGGTCACCTTCACTACATTGTCCAGTTCAGCCTTATCGGCTCCGCTTTGGCTCAGTACTTTTAAACCACAAAGGGTATTAAACAAAAACTGCCCGTAAAACTCGAGTGGTTTTTCAAGCTTCACGAGGCCCCTTTTTTGTGCGTCTTCTATCCAGGTGTGAAATAATTTTTGAACGTCTTCTTTGTTGTTACATACCACCTGTGATGTTTTATCGCATTGTTTGCTCATCTCTGCGGCGGCATTTACCATCAGACAGCCGTTGTCGTTTGGGTTTTCAATCAGGTGTTTTACCACTTCCCTGAACACCAGTTCAATCTTCTCCATTCCGTTCAATTCCTTTTGGTGCACATTCTGGTAGTTTAGATTTTCCTGTTGTTTATACAACTCCAGAGCCTGAAGGTATAAGTTGTGTTTGTCTTGAAAAGAATCGTACAAACTGCTCCGACTAAGGCCCGTGGCCTTTAAAATGTCGTCAATGGAAGTACCGTTATACCCTTTCTGTTTAAAAATGTGTGCTGCTTCCCTGAGCACCTGACCGCGATCAAACTGTTTAACCTTTGGCATACTATTAAATGTTACAACAAATATAATAAAACGGAATGTGTATTCCAAATCTTATTCTACTCTTTTAATTGTAACAGCTTTGGTACATAAAGGTTTAAAATGGGAAAAAGCGAATAAAGGCGGTGGTTCTGAAATAATTTTGTTTGTTGGTTCCGTGTTGGGCGTTCAAAGCGGTGCTGGAATTATCGGTTTTCCCCAAAATGTATGCGGTTTCAGCCCCCAGCGCAAGGCGGTTGGCAAAACGGTATTCCGCGCCCAGTACCGTTTCAATTTGATTGATAAGGCTGGTGCTTTCATAAACGTAATACCCCATATAAAAGGAATCATAGCCAAGGTAATCGTTGCTGGATTTTCCCCAACTGTATCTAAAACCGCCAAACAACAGAAGATCATCTATAGGTAGCAGACCAAATAAGCCAAGTCGCATGGATCGTGAGGTTGACAGGAGATTGGCAGATAATTGCTGACCGTTATTGTTCTGATAAAATACTTCCTCCGATGATTTTCTTTGTCCGTAACGGAATTCAGTTCTTAAGTATTTCGAAGGATCCACGTTCAAAACAAACTCAGTGGATTGCAGAGAACCGAAATTAAAACCAAGACCCAAATAACGGTGCGGTTTTAGTTTTTGTTCCTGAGCACAAATGCTCTGTGAGAACAGAAGAAAAAGGATCAGCTTTTTCATTGTTTAGCACCTGTTAAAACGGAAAGAATCTGAAAAACGCTGTGGATTCAAGTAATTTCAAACTCGAGTTGGTATTTTGAGCATTGATGTTGGCCGGGTCGTATTCACTGTTGACAATAAGATAGCTGATTTCAGCCCCAACACTAAAACGATTCCCAAAACGGTACTCTGCCCCTAAGACAGGTGAGAGGATGTTGGATTTTTCCCTATTTGTTTCCGTCACATACATGGTACCTATATAATTGATTTGATCGTTGGATGCCTTGCCGAAGCCATAACGAAAACCCAGGTACATCATCATATCATCAAATTCATAGGTTCCAAAAGCCCCAAATTGCATCACAGATTTTTTAGAATCGAGTGTTACTTTTTGTTGTACACCACCATTGTACATGAATTGTTCGTTTGAAGAGTTTGAGAATCCATATTGAACATCAATCCTCAGGTATTTAATGGGGTCCACGTTTACCATAAGGCGGTTGACCGGTGCGAAATTGGAATACAAATCGCTGGTTTGAAATATCCCCAGCTTGTATCCAAGTCCAAGGTAACGATGAGCTTTTTCTGTGGTTTCCTGAGCGGCACACACATTAGCTAATAAGAGTAAAACAAGGATCTTTTTCATGGTTTAAGGGTTTGGTTAAACAATATTTGAATACCATTGAAACGCAAATTCTTTTTGGTTGTTGTATCAAAGCTAGGCGTTTTTTTGAAAAATTCAAGATTCAAGATTCAAGATTCAAGATGGAGACCGTTGGTGGATAAAATCATTAACTTATAATCTACCAAATACCAAATTGGGAATTTATCATCTGTGGAAACCATTTTTCGGTACCGTATTGTTTGGTAAGCATGGTCTTCAGTTCAGTCACTGTATACACTTTTTTCTTTTTGGGCAATACAAATTGAGCCGGTTCGGTTTTTACCACCTGCACCGTTTTTGCGAAGTACACCACTCCTCCGTCCTCGGTGGCAAGGCCGAGGATGGTGCCGGGTAAACCGTTAAAACTTTCGGGACCAAAAGAAGGCACTATGTCGTAACTGAACCAGGCATAAATACGCACACTGTCGTTGGCCTGCCAGAAGGCCTTCCGGCAGGAGTAACCCGCTATTTTCCGGCTGCTTTCGGTGATTTTCCATTCCCGTTTGAATAAAGAATCGGTTAAGTGCAACTCCTCTCCCCAAATGGTTTTGATCATATAACGGCTTTGGCTATTGGCATCCTGCAACACCGTGTTTTTTGCAGTTGCCCAGGCATAGGTTTCCCGCAATTCACTTTCCTGTGGTTTAAACAATGCCATGCTGTCGTTCACCAGCAATTCAAAATACTCAATCTTAATGCGGTCCTCTTCCTTTATCCAACGCTGGGTTCCCTGATCCTTAAATTTTTTATAAAGATTGGTTTTGCGCTCAAAGGTAATCTTTGCCGAATGAATCTGTGCCTGACCCATAACACCGGCAAGCAGACAAAAAGCGATAAGACACGATTTAACTTTCTTCATTGTTGGCTTTGGCTTGTTGGCTGGTAAACTTATAAAGCAGTCGGATTAAAATGTAGCGTTTAATGATCTGCGTTTTGATATCGGAAATTTTATTGGCTTCAATGTTCCTTTGGTTACTGATGTTTTGGTTAAGGATGTCGTTTAGTTCTGCTGAAAGAATTAAACTTTCTGATTTCAAAAACGTTTTACTTAACGAGGCGTTCCATATGATATAATTCAAATTAAATCCCGGAGAACGGTTGCCGTTGTTGGTGTAAACGGCATCAGATTGCAACAAAAATTGTTTTGGAAATTTCACCCTGACATTGGCATTCAATTCATAACTGTAATACGGTTTAACCGAAGCCGGATTGATGGTTTGTTTGGGTACCTGGTATTGGTAACTACCACCAATGCCATACGATAATTTTTCATTCTCTCTGGCCAGGTTCAGGTTGGGAGCCAAAACTAAATGGGTAGTAATGTTTTCCTGACGGTTCAGGTAAGATACGTTGTTGTTATAGCTCCCATTCAGGTTATAGTAGAGTTTCAAATAGCGTTTAAAGATCGGAAACCCGCCCCCCACATAAGCACTGCCAACGTAATTACCTTGTATGTTTAAAGGTGCGGTTACAGAGCGTCCGATAGAATCGAAATACGTGGTTTCGTTAATCTCGTTGTTCACATGCTTAAAATAGGCGCCGGAATAGAGGTTCACATCGCTGATGCCTTTGTAGAAATAGTAATTAAGATTAATACTGTTATCGAATTGCGGTTTAAGATCCGGATTACCTGTTTTTAAACGGTTGGGGTCGGTATTGTCAATTACGGGCTGAAGTTGATCAACACTGGGCTGACGGAAACTGCTGTTGTAATTGATATTAAGGTTGGATCCCTGACTAATTCTCCAAACAAAACCGGCATTCGGTAAAAAGTTACCCACGGTATTGCTGAGCCTTCGGTTATTGCTGAGGTTGAGGTTCTGTTGTTCTATGCTTCTGTAATTACCGCCAATGCTAAAACGGTACTTCTTCACATCGTAAATAAATTTTGCCCCGGCGTTGTGCAGGTAAGTCACGTTTTCAAAATTGTTCGATTGTAAAGAATCAAAAATACTGTATTCCGTACCGTCAAAATTATAAGTGTTCAGTGCTGAATTGTTGGTGTTTCGGTTAAATGTGTATTTAAATTCCAGTTTGTGTTTTTTAGAAAGAGGTTCCGTATAACTGACACCGGCCATTTGATCGAAGCGGGAGGTAGATTGTTCCCGTTTCTGAAACAAGGAAGAGTCGGCAATGGTTCCCGTAACAAAGGTGTAATAGCTGTTCAACTCGGTGTTGGAAGTGGTTTTAGCTATAGAAGGCTGATAATTGATGCTGAGGTTACGGTCCTTCTTTTTAAAATTTCGGCTCAAACGGATAAATACGTTTCCATCCATGGCCTCATTGGTGTTGGAGTTGTTAATGTTGGTTTCGCGGGTCAGCAGGTTTTCTGAACTTAAAAAACCATCGTATTGTTGGTTGGCTCGTGAGCCGCTGCTGTAATTCAATTTGGGCCGCAGGGTTAATTCTGTTAAAGAGTCCAGCTTGTGCACCAGATTCATGTTCAAACGATGGCTTTGGTTGCTAAACCGGTTGTTGAGTTTTTGAGCGTTGTAAAAATTGGTGTCGGTAAAAAAGTATTGGGTGTTGGTTTCACTTCCTGTTTCCAGACTGTTGTTGCGGTAACTGTAATCGGCATTGAACTTGGTATTTTTGCCAAACTTATCGTTAAAATAAAATCCGGTTTTAGCTGTTTGCGGTATACCAGTTTTGTCTTCTCCATTGCTGTTCCAGCTATTGGTTTCAGGGTCGTAGGAGTATTTGTATTCGTTGCTCAAACCATATTTGTCGTTGTCGCTCCAGTCAAAACCATTTTTCGGCGTATTGCTCAATAAACCAAAAACAGAAATTTTTTGAGAGCCTTTGAAGCGGTTAAACAAAAGGTCGCCCTCGTAAAACTGTGAAAAATCGCTGGCCGCAGACGTTTTTCCGAAAAAGCCTTTTTTAGAATCCTCTTTCAGTTTGAGGTTGACAATTTTGAGTGTTTCATTGCTGTTTTCGGCGTTTTCGTTTTTCTTTTCATATACCTGCACATTGTCCACAATATTGGCGTTCAGGTTGCGGGTGGCCATGGTGGGATCGCTTCCAAAAAACTCATCCCCGTCAACCAGCACCTGGTCAACCTCTTTGCCTTGTATGGTAATTTTACCATTCGCGTCGACTTTAACCCCAGGGAGTTTTTTGAGCAAGTCCTCAACTGTAGCGTTGGCAGCGGTTTTGAAGGAGTCAGCCGTGAACACCAGGGTATCGCCTTTGTAATAACTTTTTTCGCGGTAGGCTATAATCTCCACTTCCTTGAGTTCAATCGATTTTTGAGGCAATACAACATTCCTAAATGTATAAAGACTGTCCTTTGGGTTTGGAACCAAAAGATAGGTTTTGTCACTGAAGGAAGGATGAGAAAGAATAACTATGTATGTGTCAAGAGGAACACGGATGGGTTTGAAAACTCCTTGGTCGTTGCTGCGGCTATGACCAACCAGGGTTGAATCCTTGAATTTGATGGCCATCATGAGTGCATTGGGTAAACTCTGCCCGGCGCTGGTATCCGAAATGTTGCCTTTGAAGGTGATGAACTGCGCCTTGTAGGTATTACAGAGCAACAAGGCAAACGCTATCAGCAGTCCTTTTTTCACACAAAACGTGTATAAAGCAAATATTGTAAAAAGGATACAAGAATGAACACCCGCCCGTAAGGTTTAACCTTTTTTACAAAGTGGAACAATTACCAATTCACAAAGGCACACGAATTTACAGAAGCTCATATTCCCGAAGGGAACTCCGATGCCAGTTCTTCATAATGCACAGGGGCTTCGGTTTGTGCTGTGTCGCCTTTATAGTTTTTTCCCCTGAGTGGGCCAACTGTGTGGTATTTCAGTAATTCATCAGGATAGGGAACACAAAGGTTCAGTAATTTTTGTACTCCTGAATCTTCATCATAAGAAGCTAACCAATCGTTTTGTTTGTCCCTGGGCAGTATCACGGGCATGCGTGCTTCCGGCAATTTGGGATTGTTATGGATCTTACTCATGATGCTATTGGCTTTGCAAGTGACAATGCTCAGCGTAGGAATAATTTCACCGGTAGTTTTGTTGACCCATTCTTCCCATAAACCCGCGAGAGCCAAAGGAGAATCGTCTATAGCGCTGATTTGAAAGGGATAGGTTTTTCCTTTAAAATGATGGTGTTCAAAAAATGCATCCACATACACCAGGCATCGTTTGGATTTGGCGGAAGTTCGGAAGGCCGGTTTTTCGAAAATACTTTCAGAACGGGCATTGAGAGTTTGTGTAATGATTTTTTTTGCCCCGTCTTCGTCCTTTACCCAGGATGGAATCAGCCCCCAATAAAAAGCCTGTGGCTCGTAAGGGCGCAGGTTGGTAAACACCATTAAACGGGGATGCGTGAAACCTGAAACGTGATGGTGGGCCTCAAATTGTTTGATCCAGTCCTCCAGTTTTTTTTCCAGTGAACGAATGTATTCCGGGTCGTCGTGCCGGTGTTTGGCGTATTTAATCAGTGCCTGAAGTCCGGAGGTGACATCGTAACACATGAGGCTTAGTTTTTAATGAGAGAGAAACGCGACTTGTCGATTTTTTTAAAAAGGGTTTCGCGTTTTTGAACCACCTTGGGTTTGAGTTTTCTGATCTTCTTTTTTTCCTCAATGGGAATGTTCTGAAGTTTAGCGGCTTTTTGTAATTCTTCTCCAAACACTTCGTAATCGTGCCATTTGCCCAGCAATTCCTGAAATTCATCCAAACCTTTGAGTTTTTTTGATTTTAATGGAATGAGTGTGCTGAGAAAATGAAACCGTTTGATACGTTTGCGCAGGTCGTGCATCTGGGGCACCTTGAGTTTGCTTTTTGCAAGCAGTTTCACAATCGTTTCCTGCTCCTGCTCCAATGTGTTTTCCAGGGTGGTATCGTTGATGTTTAAGGGGGATAATCGCAAGGAGCCGGAATTGTGCGCCATGGATCTGATCTCCTTTTGTTTTTTTAGTGCACTAAATCGTTTAATTTCTTCAGAGGTTTGTGCTTCAATGGTTTTGTTGTACACCGGCATTTCTTTGGCACCGCTGTGTTTGTGCAGGTAAGTTTTATGCAACTGCAACTCCCTTATTTTTCCCGCCTGTTTAAAAAGGTCGCGGTAGGGCGCCATTTTTTGTTTCAAATCAACGGAAGAGGCGCAGGTGGAAAGCAAGGAAAGAGCGGCCCTTGTTTTTTTAATTTCTACACGAAGCTGATGAAAATTTTCAGGCGCTTGTTTGTTCGTTTTTGTTTTCAGAAGATCAGCAATGGTTTCTTCCCTCTTTTTTAAATAGGAGCGAATGATTTCCAACGATTGCATACATCAGAGTTTTTGTCCGCGACACTTTATTGCATCCTTAGAAGGGAATACAAGCCAGATCCCGGGGAGTTGAAGATACATTTAAATTAAATCGCATCAAAACACATTAAATTAACTTTGCGGCTCGGTGTTAACTGACCAGTTTGAGGTTAAAACTGCCATTTTTGGTAGCGCCCCAAATTCTGAGCCACAGGGGCAGGTACATTTCGGTACCCCTTGCGGCGCTGATATCACCCAAATCAAGTATGTTCTTTTCTTTCCATCCAAAGGCTTTAAGAAGGACTTTGGTTTTTTCCTTCGCGTCTTCGTGGTTACCACACAAAAACACCTGGTGATCGCCTCCGCCAATCAGTCCTGGGTTTACCATGAGCCCGCACCACATGGTGTTGAGTGTTTTTACCACCTTTGTTTCAGGAAACTGCTTTTGGATTTCTTCACCAAGCGAATTGGTGTTGACGATGGAAAGTGAGGGTGGATTACCTTTTGAAAAATCAAGCGGGTTGGAAAGATCGATCAGGGTTTTGCCTTTTAAATTGTGAGCACCCGCCAAGCCTAAAGCTTCAAGGCTTCCTGCTCCGGAGGTACAGTTAAATATCAATTCCCCAAAGCGGGCAGCGTCAGAGAAAGTGCCGGCAGAAGCTTCGTTTGGGTGTTCGGCAACAAAGGCTTTCGCTTTGGGGTTATCGGCACTGCGTGAACCCATCATTACAGTATGACCAAGCACAATAAGTTTGGTGCCTATTGTGTGTCCTACATTTCCGGTTCCTAATACGGCGATTTTCATTGTGTTTGTTTATTTAGGTGTGTTTTAGTTGAACTGAATCGCGATTTAAGCTTTAAGAAATGGGACTCGAGGAAATTATAACTTAAATGGCTTATGAAGATAGTCAGAATTATTGAGAACAGAATTTTTAGAAGGTAATAATCTGTTCCCCTGGGGAAAAGGGCTAAAACAAAGTAGATACCTATCATGTGGATTAAATACATGCCATAGCTGATTTTGCCAAGCCAGGTCAGCACCGGAACTTTGCTAATCTTAAAGGCGGAGTTCTTCGAAAAATTTTGTTCAAGGATTACAAATCCAAAGAATAAAATTGGAACAAAATGCAAAATGTAGGATAAGTAAAGTGAGATGGAAGACAAGGGTTTGTGGAAAAAAAGTAAAAGAAGGCCAGTTACATATATCAGTGTTAGAACCAATGGGCTGCATTTTGCGAACCTGGCTTCAATTTTTCCTGTGTGGAAATAAGCAATCCAAGCCAGAAAAGCACCAAAGGCCAGGAAACGAAAGTTAGAAAAAAAGTGAAAGTACCTGACAGCACCTGAACTAGATTGAGAAAAATAATATTCCGAAAGGAAAACACTAATACCAATAAAAGCAGGAAAAAAACGCGACTTCCCAAATGCGTAAAAAAACAGGGGCCACAGAAGATAATATTGCTCCTCAACAGCCACACTCCATTGTACACCCAACATGCCGTTGCTTGGAGAACCTGAGAGAATATGGTCGAAGTTGGCAGCAAATCCCAAATACATTAAAATGTTTGAGTTTTGACTGGCAGGAAGGGAATGATGACTTACCAGCACCGGAAATAGCATAAAGCCTACGAAAACCGATAAGTAGTAAAGCGGCCAAATGCGCAATACCCTGCGCATGTAAAAATTACCGATACTGATGCTTCCTTTTTTTGATGTTTCTTCAAACATCAGGTAAGTAATCAGAAAGCCACTCAGGATAAAAAAAAAGAGAACACCCAGTTCCCCACCAAGAGAATTGAAGGAAAGTACTTGATAAAGTACTCGAGAAAAGGCCGTATTGGCGTACTCGAACCAATTGGCCGCATGAAAAAGTACCACCGCTAAAGCCGCAATGCCCCTTAGTCCATCCAGATTTTGAAAGTACACACCTTGTTTTCCTGAATTCATTCAGTTGGTTCAGTTGAAGGCGAATATAACAAGACAATTCAATTCCTTCCGCCGAAGCATACAAATTAATGGGTGTGAGTGGTTTTTTGAAGCTTTTCGGTAGCGAATCCTTTTGTTTTCAGGCGTTCAACAATGGCCCGGTACTCTTCTTCAGGCATGGTGTTTGTTCTGCACAAAATCCAGAGGTAAGCTTTTCCGGGTTCACTTACCACCGCATAACTATAATCATTCGCCAGGTCGATGATCCAGTAATTTCCCCTGAAGGGCCAGAAAAATTGCACTTTTAATTTAGCGTTGCCTGAGTTCTTCTGTACCCAGGCTTTTCCTTTGATGCCTTTAACAGGTCCATTTACACTGTCTTTCCTGCATGTGTTTTCCACTATCACATAACCTTTATCACTAAGGGTGTATTCAGCTGTTGTGCAGGTACAACCTTTTTGAAACCGCTGAGGGAAAGAGGCAATTTCGTACCATTTTCCGGAATACCTTGATAGATCGACAAAAGGAACCGTTTCCAGGGTTTGGGCCATAAGCGGGTGTTGAACCACTATTAGACAAGCGACAAAAAAATTCCTGCTTGAACTAAAATGTTCAAGTAAACTTATTTTATAATTCCGGATCAACCTTTTCAAAGCTTTAAATGATGCGGAACTACTTGGATGTAGAAACTAGGCGTCTTTGTCTTTCGGTGCAGTTGAAATACCAAACAGGCCGTACAAGGGGCAAAATGAAATAAAACTGGTCGCCACAAACACCAGAGCGAGGATAAGCAGTACCACCCCAAGCATTCCGGTAACGAGTCCGCTGTAATAAAGTAATGCAATTATCGCCGCGATTAACAATCGGATAATTCTGTCGGCGCTCCCCATGTTTTTTTTCATAGTGTTTTTAGTTAAAATGTTTTACAAGATAAACAATCAAGGAAATTAAACCAAGGCAAATCAAACAAACGAAAACAAGTTTGAGAGCTGTTGGCAAATTCTTCATTGCACACAAATCTAAAGTACCTTGTTCTCAAGAATTCTGACTTAAATCAGAAACCACTTTGTTTTAACATTAATCTCCGATTAGAACGCGTTGACCCTCGCTGTGGCTGGTAAATTCCGGCGCGTACATGCATTGTATGCTGCTGATGCCATTGCTGAAATTACCTGAATGGCTTACCACCACCGGATATTCAAAAACATAGGTGCCCTTGGCTAACCAGGAAATAAAAAAGTGGGTGGCGGCATCTCCCGTGCTTTCATAATAACCCAAACCATCCTGGTATTTATAGGTGCTCAGCACATTAAGGGGTTCGAATCCTGAGGCCCTCATGTCTTTTAAATGAACGTACTCCATATCTCTATCCACCCTCAGCTCAATTCTCACCGTGATTTTGTCACCTATTTTTAAAGCAGTTCCGGCAGTGATGGGTATTATTACAGGACCGCTGTTGCTGTTTTGCTGAAGGAATAGTTTTTTACTGAGTTGGAGCGGGGTTTCATGAGGTGTTATTTTATCTAACTGTTCAAAATACTGCCAATAGACTGCTCCCCAACTTACCCCTTCGTCTTTTTTCTTTACACTGATGTTGGCCATTGCAGGTTTAATTTCGCTGCTATGGAATGTTTTTTTGAAATACCCCGTTCCGGCTTCTGATTTAATTTCGGGATCATTCTTAGGGTCTAATTTCAGATCTCCCAGTTGTATCTCCACATTGGGTTCCGTGGCCAGCCAGTCGGCGCCCCTCAACAAAAGTGCATACACCGCTTCCGTAGTAGCTCGCGTGGTTTTCCAATGCTGGGTTTGTTTGCTTTTAATGAGCCAGGTTTTAAGGGCATCTACCGAAACCATATCATTCAGTATTTCATCAAAGGCCTCAATCATCATGGCCTGCATTTCAATAGGGGCCTGGTACCAGTAGTAGCCGTAATTCTCTTTCCAATACATGCCCATTTCTTCCGATTCAAGCGCGTTTTGTTTGAGTGATTTCATTATACCCCTGGCTGCTGCGCCTTCCTTGTAGCGGTTCAAAGTCAGCGCAATCATGCCCTGCATGTAACGCCCGGTACTCAGCCAATGGGTTTTGGCTTGTTTGATGTAGAAATCAAAGGCTTCCTTGTTTTTTGCAGGCAGAGCTTGCTCAGGAAAATGGCTTCTCATAAACAAATACTGTAGGCCCATGTGGTCAAGATGATTTTCTGAAGCGTAGTTTTTGTTATAGCGTTTCATGTCCTGGTAATGTTTGAGCAGTTTTTCATCACAATATCGAAGTGCCCTTTCCTTCATGTTTGCAATTTGCTGTTCGTTCTCAGCGTTCAGCACCCCCAGTTTTTTGAGTTTTCCAAATCCCATTAAAATGTGTTGGGTAATGTACCAATCGTCGGGACAACCTTTAAACCAGGGCCATCCACCACCGGCACTTTGCATATTTTGCAATTTTGACAAGGCCCCGCGAAGTTCATGACTCATATTGTTGAGGTCGAACAACAAGGCCAGGCGTTTTTTGTTTTCACTTTCCGTTTGGGCATTCAAAAGCCAGGGGGTCTCCTGAACGATAAGGCTTTTGAGTTCCTGGTTTTTTTCGAGATTAGAGAGAAAACTTTCAGGACTCGCATTTTTCCAGGCATCAAAAATGGCTTTTATTTTAGGTTTTGAATTGGCAATGTGTGAGGCCAAAGCATTGGCGTAATACCTGGCAAAGGTTTGTTCAGCGCACTCATAGGGGTATTCCATCAAATAGGGTAAACTCTGCACCGCGTACCAGGCCGGATTGGCTGTGAACTCTAAAGTGTAAGCGTGATTTTTTAAGGTAGGGGAATTGTTGTTTTGGTTTTGGAACTTCGTGAAGGTGAATTTTTTTTCTGTTTTTCCACGAACGGGCAGTGGCATACTTTCCGTCACAAGCATTCGGTTGCTTAATACAGGCACCACGTTTTCTTCTGCATCGCTGAATTGGCCGGCACCGGCTGAGAACCGGATTTTGACAGCTTGTGCATTTTCGGGCACTTTTAATCTCCAGTTTAACACCTCACTTTGTTTGGCCTGAACTACCGTTTCTTTTTTCACAAGGTTGATGTTGGTCCATTCCTTCGTGATGTCTTTATCGCTGATGGCATCAAAAATCTGAAGTTCAGAGTTGCAGGATAAGCTTTGACCGGATAGATTATTGAGTTTACATTTTAGTACCACACTGTCGCCTTCTCTGAAAAAGCGGGGCAAATTGGGCACCACCATCAGGTCTTTTTGCGTCACACAAAAATTCTCACTGAATCCATAACTAAGATCCTTGCTGTGCGCAAAACTCATCAACCTCCAGCGGGTAAGGCTCTCGGGTAGGGTGAATTTAAGTAATACCTCTCCTTGCTCATTGGTTTGCAATTGAGGAAAAAAGAAAGCGGTTTCGTTGAAGTTCTTGCGAGGGGGCGAGGCAGCAGGTGAAGCATTTGAAGGGACAGTGGAGGAGGGGGCATCCAATTGATTCGTGTTCTTTTCTGCGGTTTCGCTTTTCATTTCCGCAAGGGCAGCGGGCGCGGCACCTGAATAGGCTTCTCCACTTTCATCGTACATTTCGTACTCCACACCTTCGCTTTTCCTTTGCGTCCTTTTGTTTTTTCTTCCCGTTCTATCGCTGCTTGCAATTTGTATGTAGTCGTATCTTCCTCCATAAAAATTCATTCCAAAATAATTCAGGTAATCGTACACGTATTCACCGGTATATAGGTAATCGTAGCGTATGTTGTTTAACACCATGGCTTGACTAAGGTCCTCCAGTGAATGGCTCCACTGATGCCTTGAATAAAAGGATGTGTAAATGGAAAAATCCCAATTGTGATGAACAAAGGCATCCAGTGAAGCATCATACATGGAAGCCAGCAACTCTGCCGCCACTTTTTCTCCCTTTTTGTTCTTGATGCGGAGTGTCCATTCTTCTTTCTGGCCAGGCAGCAATTTGTTTCTGAAGGTGGAATAGGTAATGTCCAGTTCTTTGTTGCTGAAGGGAACGGAGACGTAATGAGAGCTGTTGTATATGCGCCCATGTTTTACAAAACGGCTGTTTAAGGTAAATCCTCCTCGGTGATTTTCGGTCACCGGAATAGAAATCGGGTTTAAGGAAGGTTGAATGGTTTTAAGGGTAGAGCCTTCACTATTGGCTTCTTCAAAATAACAATTCACCTCCTTGTAACCCGAAGCCAGAATGAGTACGGCTTTTTCTCCGGGCTCAAACTTGTTTTTGGAAAGGTAATCCCATTGCCCTGTGTTATAGGGCAGTATGGAGGATTGTGGATCGTAAGCTGTGAAGTACTTAATGGTTTTCACCTCTGCTCCATTTTTGTCCTTACAAGTTCCTTCAGCCAAATAAACTCCGGGTTCCAGTTTGTTCAGTTCTTTCCAATCTTCCTTACCACTATTTTCGGTTTCAATGGTTTTTTCAAGCACTTTTTGTCCTTTTGGCCAGGTGTATTGGTTCAGTTCGTCGGCATACTGGTCGTGAGGAAACAATTTGTAGTACTCCTCTTTTTTATAAATAGGTTTATCAACCGGACCCCAGAGCCGTTTTCGGAATATTTTCTCAGGACCTATCAGTTTGTAAATCCGAAGTGTGGCTTTGGTGTTTTGTTCTACCCCGTTCAGGTTGCTAGCCGCAAGTATGAGTTTTGGAGGGTTTTGAAGGTTGATGGTCTCCGGAACATCTATATCCAATAGCAGACTTTTATACCCTGCCACAAAAAGACTCGAGGTGCTGTGCGTTTCTCCATTGATATCGGTGACTTCAGCAAAAATTTCGAAGTGAAAAGTAGGGTCGTCTTTTTTAGGGGTTGTTTCATCCGGCAGAGCATGAAAACGAAAGCTGTATTCTCCTTTTTCGTTGCTGGTGGTAGAACCGTTAGCAATTTCCACAGCTTGCGATGCTCTGGCATGAGGACGGTACCAATACCACCAAATGGGGTAGTTGACCTTTCGCACCACTCTGTAATTGACTTTAGCCCCATCGATGGCATTTCCGGCATAGGCTTTTGCGTAACCTTTAATGCGCACCGTATCGTAAAGCTGGTATTCGCCTTTGAGGGTATCAAAAGCGGTTTCAAATTTCGGGCGTTTGTATTCTTCCACCGAAATGTACCTGGAGCTGATGCCATCGCTTAGGCGCATTTGCCCGTTCAACACTCCCATGGGCGCAGTGAAGGAGCCGGAAACGGTGCCGTATTCATTGGTGACAAGATTTTGCGAGCTTATTTTCTGACTGTTGACATCGTAAAACGTAACAAGAACTTCTTTCGACGCTAAAGGACTAAACTTATTTTTTCTACCGCTCAGCAGGATGGATTTGAAATACACTGTTTGTCCGGGCCGATAGATAGCCCTGTCAGTAAAAATAAAGGAGGAGGTGATAGTCTGTTCATACTCTTCCTGATAGTGATGGTAAAAGTTATCCTCAGAGAACAACACGTCCTCACCGTTTCTGAATTCGATAAAATAATTCCTGTTGTTTTGACCTTGCAAAGGAATTCTGAAAAATCCCTTTTCATCGCTTACAAACGATTCTCCTTTTTGGTATTCCCCTTTTTTGGTTTTGTTGTTATAACCCCAGGTCCACACTTGTGCACTTACTCCTGCCAGAGCTTTACCGCTTTCCCGGTGCAGCACGTAAAAATCGTTGTTTCCGAGTTTATTTTTTTGATGGAGGTAGGCAAGGTCCGACACCACACAAAGCTGGTAGGCGTTGACCTGATTGTTTTGTGCAAAACTTTTGGAGGTGGAAGCCAAAACAACATAATAACCGAAAGGCAAGGCCGGTAATTGCACTTCGGTGCTGTGGGTATTAAAATCGTGATCATCCGGCAGCTCCTGTTCAATTTCTTTCACCGTTTGCAGCTTTAGCAATTTTGGCAGGATGTTGTTACCGTAATGTCTTCCGCTCAGCAATTGGTATTCGAAAAGTGTGGTTTTTACTATCCTGAAGTACAGTTTTGGAACATTGGTATAGCGTATGAACATACGGTTGGGCACATCGGGGCTGTTTACTCGTTCAATTTTTACTTCCAGTGTTTTCGAACGTATTTGGTTCATGAGGTTCTGGGCCTGATTGGCCCCACGCGATTTTGGGTAAGCGCTTATAATTTCCCGGCAAATCTCAAACGCCTTTTTTCGTCTCCATTTGTTCAGGCTGTCAGTGATTTCTTCGGTTTCTGTTGTTCTGGAAATTTCCCAATCGGCTTTTAAGAACAGGATCTCCGAAATACGGGGACTGTTTTTAAACTCCCTGCTCAACCAATTGATGCTCTCCAGATAAATGGCCTCTTTGTTCGTGTGGTTAGAATTGCTGCGGGCAAACTGCAGCCTGTCCAATTCCACATCCAATAGCCCTTCGGTGTTTTTTGAATTCAGTTTAAACTGCTCTACTTGCTGGTAAAGTGATATGGCATAGTATCTGAAATCCAAACTATCGGCGGCTTTCGGAATAGAGTAAGTGAGAAAATCCGGATAAGGTTTCAGGTAAGTTTCGTCATTCAACGAAAATTGATGAGCTGCCATCATTACGTCGGCTTCCGAGTTTTTAAAAAAGTCAAGAGCACGATGGGCCAGAAAATCGTATAAGGTAGGTCTCCAGCTGCGGGTAGGGGCATTGCCTTTGATCAGAATCTCGTCAAATACTTCCAGTTTCACTTCTTTGCTTTGTTTGGCAAAACCCAGGGCCGACTTGTGGTTGAGAATGGCTGCGTTCACCAGGTCTTTCAAACTGTAAGTGGAAATGTCTTTTTTGTCAAAATTTACGGTCGTGCTCCTGTCCTGAAATTTCCAGCGGTTATTTTGATAGTATTGCCAATAGGCATCCGCCAAAATGCTGTGCAGGATGGGTCGAATGGGAAACGAAGTGGATTGTACCTCTTTCTCAAGATATTCAATAGTTTTTTCCTGTGAAAATTCCTCCTTGTATTGTGTGAATTTCATTTTGTGCAGCACCGCTTTCACAAATTGTGGGGCGTTGTTTTCCGCCTTGGCTTTGTTGTAAATCAACTCCACGGTTTTTAGCGCATCATTGGTTAATCCCTTTTTTTCACAGGTGTCCACGCGTTTCCATAGACTTTGGTAACCGGGCGTTTTGGCTGCGGCCGTTTTTGTATTTTGCCATTGATGTATCCAGGACGAAAACACATAAAGGCTGAAGGAAATCAGAAGAAACGGAAGGATTTTTTTTGGATTCATGCTGGGTTTGGAATAAGAACGCTGTTCGACACGCATTCTTATCAAAAATAGGGCAATTTTTACTTAAAAGATTTTAAAATCCTTTAAAAATACCGACCTTCGGAAGGCTTTATCAACTATGGACGCATTTATAGAGATTCTAAAAATTATTCTACCAGCCGGGGCAGTATTTGCGGCGGCTTACCTGATTGTAAAACGTTTTTTGGATAACGACCAGAAACAGCGGGAACTTGACCTTAAAAAAAGCAATCAAAACCTGATTACCCCTCTGAAAATTCAGGCGTATGAACGTATTATTATATTTCTGGAGAGAATTCATCCCAATACCCTGGTTGTTAGAACCAACAAAAACGGATATTCGGCTCAACAATTACAGATGGAATTGATCAAAGCCATCAAAAGCGAGTACGAACACAATTTATCACAGCAAATTTACCTTAGTCCGGGTGCCTGGGAAATGGTGAAGAACGCCAAAGAGGAGATCATGAAACTCATCAATATTTCGGCTACAAAGGTTGCGCACGACAGGAGTTCGAACGATTTGGCCATGATGATTTTAAACATTACAGCCAATCTCGACAAAAAGTTGCCCAGCGAAATGGCCATAGAGTTTGTGAAAAAAGAAATCAATCGTTTTTTATAAAACCTGTTGTATGCAAGGTTTATTTTCAGAATTCCCTTCGTCTTCTTTTGCCGATTGGGAAAAACAAGTCTTCAAAGATTTAAAGGGAGAAACGCCCGAACACCTGTGTTGGGAAAACGAGAATGGAATTAAGTTAAGTCCCTATTACACCGCTGAAAATTGTCCCATCCCTTATGAGCCGGCCTTTACGCACAGCGATTGGCAGGTGGGGGTTTACCATTCGGGTTCAGCAAAAGAGATGAACGCCGGTTTTCTAAGGGACCTGAACCATGGAGCGAACGCTATTGCTTTCGAAATAAAGGAGCACAACCCGGAAGCGTTGTTGAAGGGAATACAACTGGATTTGATTTCTGCCTGCATTACGCTAAAAGCTGCACAGGCTCATGCCTTAAAAAAATATCTCGACACCCACTACAAAGGCAAAACCCTGAACCTTTCCCTGTTTCCGGTTTCTTTATCCAATGAAAAAGAGTTGGAGGAATGGGCCTCCCTGCAGGTTTTATTTTCGGATAATCCCGGTATTAAAAGTACTGCGGTGGATGCCATTGCATACTGCAGCCGGGGAGCATTGCCGTATTACGAATTGGTTTTGGCGTTTACACAATTAATAGAAACCCTAAGCCGATCGGAAGCGACTTCCGTTAACATAACGGACATTTTGATCAAAACAAGTACCGACACGGATTTTTTTGTGCAAATCGCCAAACTCAGGGCCTATCGAAGGTTGTGGAAGCTGTTGGCTAAAGAATATGGCATCACTTCGCAGCTGTATATTTTAGTTGAAACGGATGTGAACAGTTTAAGTATTTCAGATGCTTACACCAATTTGCTCAGAACCACGCTTTCTTCCATGGCCGCTATTTTGGGCGGATGCAATGAACTTGTGGTACTGCCTTACGATCGTTTGCTGCAGGGCGACTCTGCTTTTTCATCGCGCATGGCCATGAACCAGCAGTTTATACTAAAACACGAATCGTATTTTGATAAGATGGGCGATGTGGCCTGTGGTTCATATTACATTGAACATTTAACCGACGCGCTTTGCGAAAAATCCCTGGCAGGAATTAAGGCTATGGAATCCAAAGGCGGGTATTTCAAAAGCCTGGCGTCGGGCGAGATCAATCAGGAGCTTGAAAAACAAAACAAAAGCAAGCTGGAGGCCATCAGCAGTGGCAAGAACCTGCGCGTTGGGGTGAACAAGTTTAAAAATGAAAAAGAAAAGCTGGTGCTTAGTGAGGAGCAATTGCGCCTGCTTAACGCTTTGGCCCCTCATCATCCTTTGTTGAATTATGAACTGTTTCAAACCCACAAAGCATGAGAAAACAGTTAGAACATTTGAGTTATACTCCGCTAGGTGAAAGTACTGCAAAACCTTCCAATCCATTTTTGAGCGCGGAGAACATTGAAATCAGATCCAACTACGCTGCCAATGAGGTTGTGGGTTTGGAACATCTGAATTTTGCGGCGGGAATTCCTCCCTTTTTGCGCGGGCCCTATTCCAGCATGTATGTCAAAAATCCCTGGACCATCAGGCAGTACGCCGGGTTTAGTACGGCTGAGGACAGTAACGCATTTTACAAACGGAATCTTGCCGCGGGGCAAAAAGGTTTATCGGTGGCTTTTGATTTAGCCACCCACCGGGGTTACGATAGCGATAACGAAAGAGTGGAGGGCGATGTTGGAAAAGCGGGCGTAGCCATTGACAGTATATTGGACATGAAAATTTTGTTCGATGGTATCCCTCTCGATCAAATGAGCGTGAGCATGACCATGAACGGAGCGGTGTTGCCCATAATGGCCTTTTACATTGTGGCAGCAAAGGAGCAGGGTGTGGCTTTAGAACAATTGTCGGGCACCATACAAAATGATATTTTGAAGGAGTTTATGGTGCGCAACACCTACATCTATCCTCCGGCGCCAAGCATGAAAATTGTGGCTGATATTTTTGAGTACACCTCCAAACACATGCCCAAATTCAACTCCATTTCCATCAGTGGTTACCACATGCAGGAAGCAGGAGCCACGGCCGACATTGAATTGGCCTATACTTTGGCGGATGGTTTGGAGTATTTGCGCACAGGTATAAAAGCGGGATTGGACATTGATGTTTTTGCGCCGCGGCTTTCCTTTTTCTGGGCCATTGGCATGAACCATTTTATGGAGATTGCTAAAATGCGTGCCGGACGTATGCTTTGGGCCAAGCTGGTAAAACAGTTCCAACCCAAAAATGCAAAATCGCTTGCCTTACGCACCCATTGCCAAACCAGCGGCTGGAGTTTAACCGAGCAGGACCCGTTTAATAACGTCACCCGCACTGCCGTAGAAGCCCTGGCAGCCGCCATGGGGCACACCCAGAGTTTGCATACCAATGCTTTGGATGAGGCCATTGCCTTACCAACCGATTTCAGCGCACGCATAGCCCGAAATACCCAATTGGTGCTGCAGTTGGAAAGTAACATTTGCAGAGCTGTTGATCCATGGGGGGGAAGTCACCATGTGGAGTTGCTCACCGCAGAAATTGCCAAAAAAGCCTGGGCTTTGATTCAGGAAGTGGAGGAATTGGGTGGCATGACCAAAGCCATTGAAACCGGCATTCCCAAAATGCGCATTGAAGAAGCGGCTGCGAGGAAACAAGCGAGAATTGACAGTGGAAGAGACATTATAGTTGGGGTGAATAATTATAAGGCGGAGCTTGAGACAGAGGTTGAGGTTCTGGAAGTGGATAACAGCAAGGTGCGCAAACAACAGGTAGAACGTTTGCAAAAACTAAAAGCTGAACGTGATTCTGTAGCTGCACGAAATGCCCTGAATGCATTGACCGAAGCGGCCAAAACAGGTAAAGGCAATTTGCTGGAGCTGGCTGTAACAGCCGCTGAAAAACGCTGCACCCTGGGTGAGATTTCAGATGCGCTTGAAAACGTGTATGGGCGCTACAAAGCCCAGATCAAATCCATAGCAGGAGTGTATAAACAGGAAATTAAAATGGACAAGGATTTTGAAACCGCCAGACTATTGGCCGATGAGTTTGCTGAAAAAGAAGGACGTCGTCCGCGTATTATGGTGGCCAAAATAGGGCAGGATGGTCACGACCGCGGCGCGAAGGTGATTGCCAGCAGTTTTGCCGACATGGGTTTTGATGTGGACATTGGTCCCTTGTTTCAAACCCCGTTTGAAGCCGCTAAACAGGCGGTTGAAAACGATGTACACATTTTAGGAGTTTCGAGTTTAGCGGCTGGCCATAAAACCTTAGTGCCACAAGTGATTGCGGAGTTAAAAAAATATGGTCGCGATGATATCATGGTGGTGGCCGGCGGGGTAATTCCTCAAAAGGATTATGATTTTCTGCACAAAGCCGGGGTTAGTTTTATTTTTGGTCCGGGTACAGTGATCAGCAAGAGTGCGATTGATATTTTAAAACGATTGCTGGGGAAGTTTTCTTTATAGACATTAGATGTGAAAGCGTAAAGTGACCTGCTTGCAATTATGCAAAGATGCTCAACTCCTTGAAGTTATCGGTGGTGATAGTAAGAAAATCTGAAAGTTTTCAGGGTTTATTCAAGTTTCAACCAAACGATTTTGGACGTTTTGGTATTGGAATTTGTTACTAGTGTTGTGTAGCATTTTGTAGATGGGTCAAAATCTGAACTGGAAAAATTGCAAAAATTTTTGTTTTCTTCATTTCCGCTGGCTTGAAATAAATAGTCTTTCTTTACTGAGTTTTCATGTAAGGTATATTTTAATGGCATAGTTGAGGAAATAAACTTCACAAGTTTAGCTTCTGAAGTGTCTGGTGCTTCTAAATTTTCTTTGGTGTTATTAAATAGAACATAACAATAATTATTGGTAGTCACAAGATCTAAACCAAAATATTGTTCGTTAGCCAGCCCTTTATCATCAAAGCTATTGGACGAGCGGTAGCCGTTCCTGATTCTATTGCAATTAAACTCAATGTGATTCCCGCTGATATATACATTTGCAGGAAATAACGCATAATTAATTGTTTCACCTTCAGGTGTAACTGTAAGTAAGGCCGCATCGCCAAGAGTTGTACCTACCAAACCTCCGTTGTTGAACTTTGCTTTTGTAGATTTGCCATATTTTGGAATGGTCTTCTGGTAAAGTAGAATTTGATTTCCATTCATATCCACAGCAGTGCCTTGGATCATTCCAGAATATTCCTTGCCTCGTTTCATTTTAAATTTATAATAGTCGTCTACCATTCTAAAATCGGGGCTATAGGGTTGGTAGAGAGTTAAGTTATATGGATCAATGTTCTGAAAGATTGCTGAGTATTTTACTTCGTCTTTGCCGTATTCAACTTGCGTAATAATTATCATGTGAATTAGTTTTTTCACTTTATTATAAGTGAATTGGCAACGGGCGGCTTTATAAAAACCTTCAGCATGAACTTCTATTTGATTAAAATCAGTTTTATTTTTCGAGAGCTGTGAAACATAAAATCGGGCCTCGTCCTTTTTTGAGTTATTTCCATTATATTCATAGGTTCCGATTACAACATAATCATCTTTGTTAACGTAGGCATTCAAAAACCTAGTGTTTTTGTATTTTTCGTTCGGGCTGTTGTAATTTGCTTTATTGATTACCTCGTGTTCGGCATTATAATGAATGACTTCAATCCTGTTCTTGGGTTCACGAGCAAGGGTATTGTATTTTATCACAGCATAATAATCACTTTCAGGATCTTTTGATACTTTAATCTCTGGTAAATCCATCCCGCCATTTATCACGCGCACATCATTGCTCCTTAGTCTGGGTACTTCAGCAATTATTTCTTCTGATTTTAAATTTCCAGTGTAACCGTCAATTCTTATTCGGATGAGGAACTGGCTACTTCCTTTTGCTGACTCATAGAACATTACAACATCGCCATTTATTTCATAAATTCCTTCTATGGAGTAGTGACCTAATTTATCGTTTATTAATTTCAAAGGCAGTTTTTCATGGTGGATTCTATTTCTCAACTGATCGTATAAGTCTACCTTAATACCTTGATTTTTTGTGAATTCAACATAAAATGTATGAGTGTTTTTTAGCAATAGTAGTTTGCACCAACCATTGGGTTCGGGAAATGCAGAACTCCTTTCTTCCACTTGTGAATTGGAGATAAGAGCAATTGTAAAGAAGAAAGCTAAGAGATTTATTTTCATAACAGTAATTTGAAAATTTAGCTGCCGTTGTAGGAATTAAATGTACAAAGCGCCGTCGTGATTTTAAAATATTTCTTTCAGGTGTGTGGGGCGGGCAGCAGTTCGGCCGCAAAACAAACTTACCGAGAAGTTAAAGGGTTTATGTTTTTGAGCATTATGATGTAGAACAAAGGTTTGTTTTTTCGGCGCGTGCGTCGGTCGTGCGTGTCCTTTTTTTTATTTGTCCGTTGGCTTGGTTTCGCCTAATAAATAATACTAATCTTAGAGGAGCTTACACCCTTATCTCGGCTTCACGAATTTGTGATTTTGCCAAGATGCATCCCCGCTGTATGTATCAACAGCCATTTTTGCGGTTAAACTCAAAATTATGCAGCAGAGTTACCTAATTTTTTGACAATAAAGCTTGCTAAAAAAGCTTCCAATAAACTTAAAGGAATAGCGATTGGTAAAATGCTAAAAGGCAACATACCTAAATTTCCGATCACCAGCCACATAAATACAAAACCAACCAACCAAGCAAGTAAGGTAGTTTGTAGTAAAGAGAATTTCCTGGCAATTATAAATATTGCAATAGCAAAACATAAGGACCAAAGGCCCCAAACAGCGCCATTAAGTGGTTGTTCCGGAAATATCAAACCTAAATTTTGATAATGCTCAACCCAATTGGAATGAAGCAAAAAAGTATTGCGGACAAATTCGGAAAGGCTTATCCAAACTGTCGCTAACAAGATAGGTAAAATGGTTTTTTTCATAATCCTTTTACTGTTGTTTTTGTGTTAAAATTTTGTCCGCTAAGGTTGCGCCTCAGGTGCGTTGGCTTTGCGCTGTTGCCGTCTTCTGCATAGGCAAGGCCAAGCTCTAAATATTTGGGCAATTTACCATTCAATGGTTTTTCCTTGTCATTAATGAGAATTTTTAACACCATGCCTTCCTTTAAAAATTGTATGATGTCGAACAACAAAATCTTTGAATGTGTAATTGCTCAAGGCTTTCCAGATTCATGCACACCAAAAAATCACCTTCAGTATATATAAATTGCATTGCTACTTCATCCATACGGATAAAATCAGTTTTTCCGCCTGAACGGAAACTAATCTCGCTTTGTTTGCCGGTATCTGCGTTACGACACTTTACGGAATAGATGGCCTTGCCTTCATCGGGTATAATGTAACCAAAATCCATTACTATGAGCAATTCATTTTCGTATCTGAAAAACGCGCCTATTGATATATCGGAAGTTGTTGCCGTGGTTGTTTGGAGTTAAGACGCAAGTTAAGCCAGCCCGGGCAGAGTACAAAATTTATTCAAGCTGCGTATGATTTTTTGAGTTTGAAATGGTGCCATCTCATCGTTTACCCGGTTCTGCAATTTTTTAGTTTCTTGAACAGGTTGCGCAATTGCTGGTTCAGATATATTATAAAAACCCCTGCCTTAGTCTGTTAAAATGGAATTTGGCTGGGATAGAAATAAATTGCCTAAATTGTACTAACCAAAAACTCCTGCTCATGAAAACAAAACTTTATTTCTCAGCTGCTTTTTTGCTAAGCTTCAGTCTTTATCCTCAAGGCCCGAATTTAAAACCGAGCCCTACAGGAAAAGTTGATTTGAAACCTCTTTTAAATGTGGACGCCAATGAAAATTTTGGAACAGCCTCAAAAGTTGTGTTACCAAATTCAATCAACTACCTCAATCCTGCACCAGCCTCTCCATCCTCTGCGAAAACATCGGCGGTGAATTCCTGGACCAATATTACTACCTCTCCTAGTCCATTTGGTTCCCTCATTAGTTTTTGTAAACCCCTGCATTACAACGATGAATTAAACGCCGTCTGTTTTATTCACCGCCGACCCAACACCTATGTAACTTCTCCGCCAAGCGGAACTTCGCAGCAGGTAAATGCATTTATCTCCACCGACTTTGGAGCCAATTGGGATTCCACTTTGGTTTGGGATGATTTAAACAACTGGGCCCGCTACCCAGGCGGTAATATTTACAACCCTCCGGGCAACTCTGCGCTTTCCGCTGCCTATGTGGTAGTAGCAGGACCCGCCACTTCAGCAGCAGGGGGCTGGCCCGGCAATTATTACGGCAGTAAATCGCTTGCAGCTTTTAACAATACCGCCAGCACGGTACCAAATGCCCAACAATGGATGGATATTCTCAATCCCAATCCCAATGTTGGTCGCCACGATTTCGCAGCGTATGCCTACACCGCCACAGATGATGGTAAGATGAGGAACCTGGCCGGTGTTAAGGATGATGGAACAGGTGCAGATACAGCGGTGATGCTCATAACTGGCACTTTTAATTCCGGTGTTTTTGCGTATTCCGGAACGCGGCTGAACCCGCCCTCAACACAGGATGGAATAGGGGATGATAATTGGGTTTCGCGACCCTCAATGGCCTGGAATGAATCAGGAACCGTGGGGTATATCGCTGTGATGGGCCAAAGAACAGGCTCTACCGGAAGGAACACCGGTTTGCAACCCATGGTATGGAAAACAACCAACAGTGGCGCCTCCTGGGCTCTGATACCCGGCATTGATTTTAACACCCCTGCTTTTGCAGATGTGGTGTATCATCTAACCGCTCAGGGCTCTTCTACTTTGGAGGTGCCTAACTTCATATGGACTGAAGGTTTTGACATGGCTGTTGATGGCAACGACAAACTGCACTTGTTCTCAGCTTTGGTCGGACATTACAGCACACACGTGGATTCTTTGTTTTATACCAGTTCATGGGGAGCAGATGGTTACAAATGGTTGCATGTACCTGGCTTGCGGCCTTATTTATACGACTTTGTTACAGATGGGGCAAATGCATGGACCTATAAAACGATTGACAGCATGTCAACGGAAGGGGCTTCGGATCAGCCAACGGGGTCGGGATTTAATGAAAATCCCTGGAGCTTGAACGGCACCACCAAACTGAGATTGGATGCCCGTATACAAATGAGCCGAACACCAAATGGAAAATACATGTTTTATTCCTGGACAGAGTCGGATACTAATTTTACGAGCAGCGCTAAAAAATTCAATGTGCTTCCGAATATAAAAGTGCGTGCTTTTGGTGTAGATGAAAACCTGGTTTCCAGTAACGAGGAAAATATTACAAGCCCGATGCAGAGCCCGAATCCCAATGTGTCCAGCAAGGCCTTCTGGCATTTTATGTCCTCTAAAACCACTTCAGCTACAGTGAATGTGATCAATCCGAACCTGAAAACAATGTCGGCCAAATTGCCATTCACCACCTCTAATAATCCCGGTCTTGTTTCAGCCGCCTTTAGTACAACGCATTGGTACAATTGCACTGAAATTGTTTTCGCCTTCGGAACGGATTATATTTCAATCGCCGAAAATGAATTAAACAATGTTCAAAACAGTTACTTATACCCTAATCCCGGCAGTGACTATGTGTCACTCTCACTTGAATTAAAAACGAAAGATAAGATTGAAGTTGAAGTCCACAACCTGATGGGTCAACGCGTTATGAGCGAGGTGTTTTCAGCGGAAATTGGTGTAAATAAGGTCGGCATGGACCTAAGCCAGCTCGAGGCTGGTATCTATCTGGTGAACGTTAAAGTTGGAAATCAGAGCAGCAGCAAAAAGCTGATCGTGGAATAAATTCTCAGGCAATTCCTAAAGGCCGTTCCGGAATATGGAGCGGCTTTTTTTATTTGCTTAGGTTATTTGTTGATGGTTTTTTATACTAATAAATAGATTTGGTTTTGGGGGAGCTTACACAGCTCTAAACTATCGAACCCCAATGGAACTTTTGGAAAATGTTTAACTTTGAAAATTATACTTTTGATTGGTACAACAATCGGGGGAGCTTACAAGCCCGCCTGACGCAAAACCCGTGTTATGCCCAGTGCTTCTTTTCATTCGGTCGTCTGCTGTCTAAAGTTAATAAATTCCTTTTCCTTTGGTCCAAAGTAATTCTTGTCCAGCGAAATGGTTCTAATGTCAATTTCTACTTTACTTTCAGTCGGTAAATTCCAGTCGCCTTCCCAACAACAATAAAACTCAATATTTTCTTGTACTGTCATTTCGGTCAGAAAGTCGATAAGTTTCTGTGGTGATTTTTTATCTTCTTCACTTACCAATTCTGCGTCATTAAAATCTTCACTGTCAAATCCAAAGTCGCAAGAACAACCTGAACTTGAACCAACATAGTAAATATTTTTCTTTGAGAATTTTGGTCGTAATGCATTTACTTCTTCGTCAGTTGGCTTTTCAAAGTATATGTCTGTTTGTCCAGCAACAAATGTCCCTAACTCTAATTCCTTGTCTGTCGATATGTAAACTGCTAAACACATTTATCTTTCTTGTTCTTAATTATTTCTGATTATCGGTTGTCGTCATAGCATTGGGCATAACGTTTTGCGGCTAGGCGTCCGCTTTTTTTGCTAAGTCCAAATATAACATTTGACCACCACTGCGCAAAAAAAGTGGCGACTAGCCGCTGTTATGCGGTCGTGTTTTTTTGTCCGCCTATTTAGCTAAGAAGTCAAGGTCGCCATTTAGTTTTGATTTTGAATATTGTCGAGATTCTTTGTCCTTGTCCGTAAAAGCAATAACAACATAGTCCTTATGGAGCCAATATAGAAGTCGAAACGATCCTTGACTTACTATAATGTCAGCAGCAGCATGGGAAGCAGGATCCCATGTCCACCCGTCAATATTGTTGTCTGCCCACTTTAATAAGCGGGTATATTTGTCCGAATTAATTTGAATTTCTGTCTCGCGTCTGCCTAACGGACTTGCATTGCTGTCTAACACGACAATTTTTAAGTCCGAATTTTTGTCGACGTACTCAAATATATTAACGTCCGAAGAACAACGTGTTAGGAAAAAAAGTAAGGAGATTAATAAAATATTTTTCATTCAATTTTCGTCCTTGGGTTGGTGTCCGCTAACATGCCGCATAACGTTTTCCAAGCAGGGCTTGTGCCGCCGTCCGGATATTTAAATATACGAATGTCCGATCGAAACTACAAAACCGAAATACGCGGCATAAGCCTTGCTTGGTGTTAGGCGATGCCAAGCCAGGTTTTGGTTGACGTCCCGGCGTCAACCCGTTTTTTAGAGTACTTTTTTTTACCGAGGTCTACTTTATTTTGTCCCGAAAACCCAAAACCTGAAGAAGATTTCGTGCGGTCCGCTTGTGAGTTGGCCTGTCGAAGCGAAATTAACTTGTCTGCTGTCCGCCGTGCGAAGGTTTGGCGGGTAGGGGAGGGTTGATGTGCGGTCCGGCCGAAAAACAAACTTACCGAAATGCTATTGGGTATAGGTCTTTGAGGGTTCTGGTGTCCAACCGAGGTTTGTTTTTTCGGCGCGTGCGTCCGCCGTGCG
>JAEUTN010000013.1 GCA_016787895.1 Bacteroidia bacterium | reverse complement strand
TCAGAAATACGAAATCAGAAATCAGTAATAATTATCCCTTTATGGCGTCTTTAGCGGTGGGGATCACCTCTTCCCATTCCGAACAGAGAAGTTAAGCCCACCAGCGCAGATGGTACTTGGTCTAAAGCCCGGGAGAGTATGTCGATGCCAATTTTACAAAGTCAGGAGCTTGCCTCCTGAAAAAAGAACCCTTCGTAGAAATACGAGGGGTTTTTTGTTTTCAGGACAATTCAGTTTTTTACCCTAACACACCACCTCGCTCAAAAGTCCACTGGACTTTTGCCGTCTCCCGATGTTCCGCTGCGCTCCAATCGGGATTAGGTATCACTAAGTGCCCGCTGCGGCTAGCGCCTTGCAGTCGCTAAGTGCTGCCTGAGATGCCATCCCGAATGCTTTCGGGATTAAAAAGAACCCTCAACTCAAACAGTTGGGGGTTTTTTGTTTTATACCACTTGAGTTAGTCGTAAGACTTAAGTTATAGTAGTCAAGTCAAAATTTAAACGAAAAAAGCCAAAAGCATCACGTAAAAACTTCACTAATCCTGAACAAATACTTTGTGTTTAAGCCAAGCCGAATTTTCTTTTGATTGAATAAAATAAATGCCCGCAGCCAGATGACTCACCTGAACCTCAAAGTTATTTTCAGTGCTTAACTCCAGTTTTCTGATCGCTTGCCCTAGTTCATTGAGCAAAATTAGTTCCATTGCCCTTTCAGCTTTTACTGTAAAAACGGATCGACTGGGATTAGGATACACAAGCAGCATTTGATCCCCCTCGACAAGGGCTTCCTCTATCACTGTACAAGGATTAACCAAAATCTGTAGAGTAAAAGAGTTTACACAATTGTTTGAATCTGTTCCTGTTACTGTATAAACAGTGCTCACGGCCGGCGTAACCACAATACTCTGCGAAGTCGACGAAGTACTCCACACATAAGTTTGAGCGCCGCCCGCTGTTAGCGTGGTGCTCGGGGAATTTTTGCAGACGATGGTTTTTGAAGCCAGAGCTGTAACAATCGGCAGAGGATAAACTGTGACCGATGTGGTTCCCGAAGAGGCGCAATTTAATCCCGAAAAGTTGCTGAGGGCCTGAACAGAATAAGTACTTGAAATTACAGGTGAAATGGAAATACTGCTGCCGGTACTTCCTGTACTCCAGGTATAGGAATTGGCGCCACTGGCAATCAAATTTACGGTTCCACCCAAACAAAGAGCAGAAGGTGGCGTGAGCGTTAGAGAAGAAATAAACACCAAAACACTAAGGCTTGCACTTGCACTGCAACCACTGGTAGTGTTGGTTCCAGTAACACTATACGTTGAGCTGCTTGCCGGATTTACAACGAGAGAAGAAGAAGTAGAACCATTGCTCCATAAATACGAGTTAGCACCGCTTGCGCTCAATGTCACAGAATTTCCCGGACAAAGTGCTGTGTTTGATGCAATGCCTGAAACATTTGGAACTGAAAAAACAACAACAGCCAAATTGGAATTGGAAACACAATTCATATTGTTTGCGCCCGTTACCACATATACCGTTGAAGCACCTGGAGTCACAACAATGGATGAGCCTGTTTGATTGCCGGGCTGCCAGGTGTAATTGTTCGCCCCGAGTGCGCTTAAGGTTGCACTTGAACCAGAACAAACCGACCAGGAAGAGGAAGAAGTGGTTAATGTAGGCGAAGGCGTTACTGCAAGCCCAACTGTGCTGTTATTCACACACAAACCAAAAGTTCCGGTGACAGTGTAGATCGTATTTGCAACGGGGCTCACCAAATTATTCGAGCCTGTAAATCCACCCGGTTGCCAGGTATACGTTGTAGCGCCTGATGAGGATAAGGTGGCAGTAGTACCGGCACACAAAATTGGCGGATTTACCACAGCGCTCAACAGTAAGGGAGTAACTGTAATGGTTATGGCTGCAGTAGATGTACCACATGCATTTTGGGCTGTTGCCGTGTATTGAGCCGTACCTAATGGAGCAAAAGGAATTCCATTACTCACACCGCCGGACCAGAAGTTGCTGTTGCCTCCGCTTGCATTAAGCGAAACCGTATTTGAGGGACAAACCGAAGTGGTGCTGCTTGAAATACTAAGACTTGGAATGCTTGTATTTACTAAAACGGCTAATGTTGTGCTGGCGAAACAACCTATTGAATTTGTTGCTGCAACAGAGTAAATGCTTGAAATGGCTGGAGAAACAGAAATTGTATTGGAAATGGCATTGGTGCTCCAGGTGTAGTTATTTGCACCACTTACTGCAAGTTGAGCTGAACTTCCAACGCAAATAGCGCTTGGGTTTGCAGTAGCATTAATTTGTAATCCGTTAAATACATAGCTTATGGTAATCGAACCGTGTCCGGAGTTATTCCCTGCTGTATAAGACAAGTTTGTAAAAATCGAATTGTTTGCCCAGGACGAACCTCCTGCTCCTCCTGCATTACAAGGACCTCCCCAGAGGGGATACAGTATGCCTGACATGCCACCGCCTCCTCCGTAATAACCACCACCGCCACCACCACCACCGTTCACACCAATTGAAGTGCCGCCACATGAAAAAATTGAGCCCCCTCCAATTCCGCCGGAGCCCAAAGTGCCTGCACATCCAAAAGAACCTGAAATGGTGTTGGTGATGCCCCCACCCATGCCCCCACTAAAATAACCACCACCTCCTCCACTGGCTCCTGCACAAACTGCAAAGCCGCCATTGTCACCGCCTTTAACATCCAAACCACAAGCCCCTGCGGCTCCACCTCCACCATAACCAGACGCCACGGAAAAAGGATTGCCACCACCTCCAACTCCACCAGCGGGATTTGCGGTAAAACTCCCTCCGGCTCCTCCTCCGGCTCCTGCAACGATAATCCTATCAGCCAATGTCGCGCCGCCAATTCGAACATCCGATGCGCCTCCACCCCCAGCGCCTGAAGTAGCACTTCCGCTGCCTCCATTAGCACCCCCATTAAATCCACCTGCAGTAACAGAACCCTGACCTCCAACAAACATGTACATCACTGATCCCGGTGTAGCAGTGAACACGCCTTTTACAGAACCACCATTTGCTCCTGTCGGACCTCCTCCTCCTCCCGCCCCTCCTGAGGCCCCTTTGGCTTCAATGGTCATGCTGCCAACACAAGGAGGTACCGTGAATTGCTGCATGCTACCGGTGTAAGAGTATGTTATGGTTGTTGGAAGAAATTGAGCGCTCCCTTGAAAATGAAAACACATAAAAGCGATAAGCAGACAAATCTGATTTGGAAGCATAGAGTGGTTTTTCATAACAAATTTTTATGGTTTGTATATGCCGGTTGGTTTCAATAGTTAAGGTAATTCAAATAGCTTCTCGATTTTTTGTGCCTGAGCAAAATGCTTAAACAGGTTTGTATCTGGTTGATATTTACATGTACAATTCTATTGTATTATCTTTTCAGGTTCTATAGGTTAGGAGTTGCTACTGGTTGATAGCAACTGCAAAAGCCCGGGCAGCAGAGGTGCAGGTGCTTTCACATTTGAAAGGAAAGAAGAATTAAATTCAAAATCCGAAATTAGTTTCCAGTCAGATAGAAGGGTGTGATTTATCCACTAATCAATTTTCACCAGCCTCACCGTTTCTTCATAACCACTGTTGTTGATGCGCATAAAATACACACCTTTTGCATACTTACTCAAATCAACAGGATGTTGACCACTTTCGAGCGCTTGCTCAAACAATAAAGATCCTAATTCAGAATACAAGCTAATTTTAATGGGCTGAATAGTTTTTATTATAAATACTGAAGAGAAGGGGTTTGGAAATATACTCACACCATTGCCCGATGCATTTTGCTCAGCAAGCCCAATACACTCAACCACCTTCACCATAAAGGTATTTGTACCCACGCATTGGTTTTGTGTAAAATTTCCACTCACCGTATAAACAGCTGTTGCCGCCGGTGAAAGTATTATGAAGGAACTGTTTGATCCGGTACTCCAGGTGTAGGTGTTCGCACCACTGGCATTCAACTGTGTGCTTTGCCCGATACATACAATGGTGTTTCCAATTACGCCAATACTCGGCGTAGAAAGGATGTTTGCCATAGTTGTAATGCTTGAAGTACAGGCATTGGCCCCCGTAACCACCAAGGTATACACGCCACTGTTGGCAATGGAGGCAGAAGAAACAAAGGGGTTTTGGGAATTGGATACAAATCCGGAAGGGCCCGACCATTGGTAATTTTGCCCCCCGCTCCCACTAAAATTTAATACCGAACCTGAACACACCGGTCCATTGTTGGAGGCAAGGGCAAGAGGCGCACTTAAAAGATTCACACCTACAGTTGCTGATGAGGAGCAGCCATTTGTTTTGCCCGTAACCGTATACACCAAACTCGTATTTGGGATTACTGTGAAACTGGTGGCAGCAAAGGTACCGGGTTGCCATGTGTAGGTGCTGGCGCCGCTGACAGAAACCAGGGCTACCGCACCCGGACAAATATTCGCTCCCGTTGCGCTGAGTGTTGGTGTTGTGTTAACCGTCAAAGCCACCGTATTGCTTGTGCTGCAATTGTTGATGTCAATTGCTGTACAGGTATATACCAACTGACCGGTAGTTTGAGGACTGAGTGTGTAATTTTGACTGGAAGGCCCACCGGCCCACTGATACGCGTAAGGCGCATTTCCTCCATTGGCACCCGAATACAAAGTCACCGTATTGCCGGCGCAGATGCTTGGTGTGAGCACCACCATGGTTAAGACCAATGGAGCCGGCTGTTGGATGGTAAAGTTGGTGGTGGAGGTACAACCGCTGAGCAAATCTAAAACACTTACAGAATAATTTCCGGGAGTTAATCCGCTTAAACTTGTTGTATTGGCCGGTGTATTGCTCCATGATACGCTGTAGGTTCCTGAGCCTCCGAATACATTCAGTGAAGCCGTACCCGTGCCTTGATTATGGCAGGGCAAAGGAGTGGTAATAACACTGCTCGTTAACACAATTGAAGGAATAGACACAGTGAATACACCCTGGCATCCGCTGCCATTGTCACGCATCACAACGGAATACATTCCTGGCAACATCCCACTTACTACTGAACCGGTTTGTAATGATGGCGACCAGGTATAAGAAAATGGACCCACACCTCCATTCACTGTTAAAGTAGCGTTGGTTGGTCCGCAACTTAATGACGGCGTAACAATTCCAAAGGTAGGAGAGCCAACAGTGATCGTTTGATAAAGCGTATCGTTTTTATTACAGATATAACTATTGATCAGTTGAACTGTATAGGTGCCGGGAGCTGAAAAGGAATGAGTGGGATTGGCCAAACTGGAAGTGTTTGCAGCTCCTGAGCCCGGATCCCCAAAATTCCATTGTGTGGAAGAAATGGTATACCCGGTGAATGCACACACGGTAGGAGAATAAAAGGCCACCAGCATACAGCCTGGATTTAAATTCGAACTGAAGGTAAAAGGCCCGGGCATTTGCTCAAAATAGGATGTGACAAAGCTTGGTAAGCCATATTGCACAGTGTTGTTTCCAACAGACAGAGCATTTAAACTATAACCACAAGCAGGTCCGCTAAGATTAGGATTATTAATCACATCAAGCGTATTCGAGCCGGCCTTCGCGATGTATATTTTACCGTCGGGAGCCAATTGCATACTGGCCCGGTTATAGGTGATAACGTTGTTCTCCTCATGTCCAATACTGCCGTTAGCATTCATTGGAACAAGGCAACGGTTCCATTGATAGAGATAACCATGGTAGATAAAGTAAAGCACTTCACCGTTGGGAGAAAACTCTGTACCATAAGCCCAGCTATTCGAAAAAGCACCTACAAAAGCGCCCAAACCGGTGTAATTGCTAAGAGCACCTGTATTGTTGTTAAAATCCATAACGGCAAAACTGCAGGACTGTACCCCAGGCGTTCCGCCCGTGCTTGCCCAAACCTCCGACATTCTTTTGCCATTCGGTGAAAATTTAATACCGCCTCTTTCGCTGGGTCCTGTTCGGCTGCTGCCCACCGAACTTGAAACTGCTACTGTACTTACTCCGGCCGAAGTAAGCAGGTAGGCTTTATAAATGGTGTTCGACATTTCTTTCACCATCACCCAAATGTCGGTTTGGTTGCAGTGTTTTACAGCCGTGATTTTTTCTTCCAGAGAAACCGGCAACAAGGTGGCATTTTTAACTGTTACTGAACCATTGCCTCCGGCCAAACTCATGTCAACGATCGAATAGTTTAAACCCGCAGGTCCTCCTGCACCTTGTACTGTAAAAATGTAATACAGGCTGGCATTACCCGGTTGTTTCGCAATAACGCAGGATTGCGCAGAATTGGAACCGGTTAAGCCCGTGCCATTCGCCATAATTGAATGGGTTTGATCCCAAACTGTGACTCCATTGGTGTAAAACAGAAGATTACCGGCAGGAGAAGAAATGGAGGAGCAACCGAAGGTAGTTGAGAGAGCACCGTTGTTTAGAACCGTGGGAGGACTGGTTGAAAAACTAAGGCCCGCATTGTTTCCAAAATACCAGTTTCTGGCCTGATTTTGTGAATTAACCAACTCACAAAACAAAAGCAATAAAATCAGTATTGGATTAGGATAGATTCGCATCAGCCGACATACTTTACCAAATTTAAACAATTCAACTTCTGAAGCCGGTGTGGTTTGTGTTAAAATGGAAACAGAGGGAATTATTTTAACAAATCAGGATACGAAAAAGGAAAATGCAAAGGGCAGTGCGTACCAAGCCTTATTAAAACTTCATGTAGTAATCCTGAGTGAATTTTTTGTATTCCTCTGTGTAATTGCGGTGACTGTCGGCTTCAATAACCAGTGTGGATTCAGAAAATTCTGTTTCCTTAAATTCAAACTGCATGAGGTGGCGTTTCTCTGAATCCTTTTCAGGGCGGGTGCGAATGCGCATCAGTTTTGAAAGGTAAAGGCCTTTGGTTTTAGCCAGGTCTCTGAATAACATCGCTTCGTTCTTTGGTAAAATCAAACAAAATTTACCTTTCTCGCTCAGTAATTTTTTTACACCGCGCAGCAAATCTTCAAACGATAAAAGATCATTGTGCCTAGCCATGGTGCGCCCGTCGTTTGTGCTTTTTAAGGAGTCAACAAAAAACGGAGGGTTACTCACTATCAGGTCAAATTTTTGCGTGCTTGTTGAGGAGAGTTCCTGAAAGGAAATGTGTTGAACCTGGATTTGAGAAGCAAAACTGCTTTCAGCTACGTTTAATTTAGCCTGTTCTGTACTGTCCTTGTCAATATCTATGGCAACAATGGCTGCATTGGATTTCTGCGCCAGCATCAAAGCAATAATTCCGGTTCCCGTTCCTATGTCTAGAATTTTTGCGCTTCCGTTGGGAATCACCCAGGCTCCCAATAGCACCGCATCGGTACCCACTTTCATGGCGCACTTGTCCTGCCTTATTTTAAATTTTTTGAATTCAAAACTATCATTTGGCATACATTGCAGTTCAGAGTTTATTCATAAAAAAAGCGCCTTGTGTGGCGCTTTATTAATTATCAATAGGATGGTTTTGAATCGGAGCGTCCCATGTTGATGCCGTAACCGGGATAGAGGTTGTAACGAAGCATTACCTCAATTCCACCATTTCGGTTGGTGGCAGGGGTAAGTGCTGAAATGTTAATGTCGTATGACACACCCAATGCGTACTTATCCCATTGCATGAGCAAGGCTGGCACAATGGCATCGTTGTACCGGTAATAGCCTCCCACCGAAAGTGCAAAAGGTTTTTTGTTGCCGGTATAGGTCGAAGGATCACCGATTATGAATTTAAACAAAGCCCCGAGTATAAATTCCTGACTTGGGTTTTGATACATGTATAAAAAGCTTGGCACAATGGCATTGCGGGTACCGGGAATATTAAAGTCCCCGTTAAAGTAGGCGCAAAACCGTGTGTTCAGATTTTCATCCGGTGTAATGAAAGAGCTTTTGCCTACATTAAAGTGGTAAGCAGAAACACCCATATCAAAACGCACAGCATTTTTAGCACTTAAAAATTTATCGCTGCGCACATAATTCAGGTTAAGCCCCCCACCTATATCAAAAGAGGTGATGGAACCCCTTGGAATGTTTGGCTCACCGGTTGGCAGGTTAGCATCGTAACGTATGCCATTGTATTGCTCTCCCCATTGCAGTTTGCTGACATCAATTTTGCGGTAAAACAAACCCGATTGCAAACCCGCAGAGAGTTTCATCTGACGGGTTATTTTCTGATGGAAACTCAAACCCAAATTTGGATTCAGTGTTGTTAATTTGGCATCACCGGCCTGATCCTGAAACACATTTACGGCAACAGCAAAATAATTGTTCCTGAGCTTTTTAAACTTAATGGTTTGATCAAAGGACAGGCCAATGGTTTGGTATTGTGTGCCTAATGAAGACCATTGCGATCGGTAATTGGCAATCACCCGGGTGTTATAAGTTACCCCGGCAAGGGCCGGACTGATGGAACTTGGCGTTTCAGCGAATTGCGAAAAATGCACGTCCTGTGATTGCCCAACCTGAACCAGTGCTATGGCCAATAGTGCGGTATACGCTATCTTTTTTCTTGTTTGCATAGTTTTACCTTAAAAGCGTGACGTTTCCTTTTGAACTAAATCCTTTTCCATCGAAGGTCTTCCCCTCCAGTCGGTAGACGTACACACCCGATTCAACTTCTTTCTCTTTATAGGTACCATCCCAACCCAAACGCTGGTCGGTGGTTTCAAATATTTTCTCACCCCATCGGTTAAACACCATAAAGGTCATGGTTTCAAGACAAATGCCCATTACCTTCAGGTCATCATTGTGTCCGTCACCATTTGGTGAGAAGGCTGTAGGCACATACATTTCTCCGCAATCTTTAATCACAATCACATTCACGGTGTCGCTTGAGAAACACTGTTTGCTGTTATAACCCCACAACACGTATTGAGTGGTTTGAATTGGACTTACCGTAACATTCGGATTGGTGAGTGAAGAGATGTTGTAAGGAGGATCCCAGATGTAACTGTAAGCGCCTGTACCAGTGAGTACCGCACTTCCACCAAAATTGATGTACTGTGTACTGCTTAATTGTCCCGGTGGAGCTATGGTGACGTTCGGAATATCCACCACCTTAATGAATTTGGAAATACCTTTTATACCAGAGCTTCCCGGTGCATTGATAGGGTATGGATTTTGCACCGTTAAAATCACATCGTATTCTCCTGGAAGATTATAACAAATGGTAGGATTCGCAAGGGTAGAAGTATTGGGTGCACCACCCTGGAAGGACCAGGTAAAGGTCTGAGGTCCACCAGCCAGTGTATCAGTTAGGTTCATAAACGTAATACAACTCCTGGCGCAAATGGTATCGTTTTCATTCGCTGTGGTGTAGGACACAATGGTGATTGGTCTGCAGTCCACAACTCTAACACTTACTGTATCAATAACACGGCAGCCATTGATGCCGTTATAGCCTGATACAACCGTGTAAACAATAATGGATGGCTGACGGTTCGGCGCATTGATGGTAATCTGTGCCTGGTTATTTGGCGTTAAAATGGAATTGTTTGGCGAGGTCCAGGTGTAGGTTGGTTGTATACCAAAGGGCAAACCACTGTTTACGTTGCTTGCGGTAAGGTTCAGCAATACATCTGGTGGTCCTGGCGAAGGCCCCACAAAACAAACAGTATTGGTAGGAACGTTGTTGATGATGGGCAATAAAATATCCGTCATTGGCGCCGGCAATACCGTTACTGTAATTAAACGCGGTAAGGAAACGCAGGTTCTGGTATCGGTAACGTCAACAGAATACGTGGTGGTGTTTTGAGGGAATACCATGGTAGTTGGAGTAAGGTAGGCACTCATGCTTATCGGAGGTGCATTTTGTGCTTCTGTCCAGCTGTAGGTATACGCGGCAGGAGAACCTACGGCACCAGGCCCTATGTTCACCACACTTAATTTTAAGGAATCACCAAGGCACATGGCCGGAAATTGTGGATTGGCACCAATGGTAAACTGCGGCACAACAGTTACACAAACGATGGCCGAACCTGAACACACCGAGGTGTTTCCGGTAACCGTATAACAGGTGGTGGTGTGAGGTCTTACCAGCGTTTGAGGACCAATGGAATATGTCATGGTAGCCGGATCATAAGGCAACCACACATAATTGGCTGCACCCGAAGCGTTCAAAGTAACGGGTTTCGCCAATTTAGGGAAGTTGTTCATGATACAGGTGGTGCTGGTATTATTTGCGTAAGTAAGGTTGATGTTTAAAGGCGCAAGGGTACCAATAGTTGTAGCACTGGCATTTAAACAGGAGCCCCCATTGGATCCTAACACTGTGTAGGTACCGGGGCCAACGGAAATGGACGGTTGAACAATAGGTGTGGTAAATGTAGTACCGGTCCAGGTGTAGGTTTGAGCTCCAAAAGCCGTGATGGTGGAGGTAAAGCCTGAACACACATTTTGTTGGGTTGGAACCATGGTGATCAACGGGTATTGGTTCACTGTCATGGTAAACTGCGCAGCTCCGTTACAACCCAAACCATTGTTGCCCGTTACCGTGTAAATGATGGAAGTGGTAGGTGTAGTGATGGTGATGGAGGTGCTGGTGCTGCTTAAGAACAAAGGCGGACTCCAGGAATAATTCACAGCTCCGCTCGCCGTGAGCGTGTTGGATTGCTGAGGCAAGTTCAATGCTGGATTGGCAGGGCAAATGGTGTTGAAAGGGGCCGACACCACCATACTTAAGCTTGCCGTAGGATCAACCACCAAAGCTACTGTTTGTATACCAATACATCCCGCGGCATCCAATGCGTTCACAGTATAATTGGTAGTAGTAGTAGGATTCACAGCGGTTGTTGTGCCATTGCCGATAGGGATGGCGTTGGTGCCTGATGGAGCTGTCCAGGTATAGGTATAAGCCGTACTTCCCTGAACACTGAGTGTGGAAGGAAGTCCTGAGCAGATAATGCTTGGCGATGCCAAAGCTCCAATGGTAAGGGAAGGTGTAATGCCAACCAGAACCGATTGAATTGGAGCAGCAAGATTGGTACAGCCAGCACTATCAGCAAGCACAGTATAAATTGTAGGATCAACCGGGTTGAAGGTGAAACAAGGGTTCGTGGAAGGTAGTGTGGGTTGAATCACGGTTTGTGTTGGACTCACCCCCACAAACTGGTAGGTGGTTAAACTGGTGCCGGGTATCGCGCAAATCACTACACTGGTACCAGCACATACAGATGCAGAACCGGCAATAACCCCCCGGTTTAAAACTCTGAGAGCCAGGTTAACGGTTCGGGTACCAATACAACCGGCGCTGTCAACAGCCACAGTATAAGTTGCAGGGAAAAGAGATGAAGCCGAGGGTGCAATAACGCCAAGGTTCGGCACATTTCCGGTATTGGTAAAACTCAATGGCGGTGGTGCTGTAAAGGTATAACTGAAGTTGGATGGATTAAGTCCGGCAGTTGCGGTTAAAGTAAGGGGACTGTTAGGACACGCGTTATTTATAGGACCATTTGCATCCAAGATGAAAAGACCCAAATTCGGCGAAAGATTTAAAACACCAACGGAAAATGTATTGCTTCCAACACAACCCGCACTATCCACCTGAACCGTGTATGTGGTTACAAGCGGTGGACTAAAGGCCGGCACATGGGTGGCGAAGGATTCTGTAGGCGAGCCCGTGGGTACAATAGTTGAGGTAACGGGCGTAGTAAATGTGGGCGCAAAAAAAGTGAAGGTGGTTCCTGCCCCGCCTGTGGAGGTAAATGAAAATGCCGTGCCCTCACAAACAGATGGAGTGGACAAAGAGACGACAGGATTTAAGTTCAATAAATTCATCGTTAAAGTGGCTACCCCGGTACAACCGGCACTGTCAACCGAAACCGTGAAGGAGTTCGGCAAACCGGCTAAAGACTGAACAACAGTGTGGGTAGGGCCCGATTGAACTGTGTTGTTCGGAGGAGCTACAAACGTATAACTGGTTCCTGCACCCCCGCTGGAAGTAAGAGTAAAATTGGTGCTTGGACAAACCGAATTATTAAAAGCCGAAGAAGTAAAGATAGGATTGATGGTTCGGATGTTGATGGCAATGGTTGAACTGCCCACACAACCTGCACTGAAGGCACTTACGGCATACTGCCAGGGGAATTGCCCAAAACCAACGGTAGGCGTATGCGCAACGGTTGAAACCCCCGGTGCCGTGGAAAGCACCACATTGGGACTAAGGGAAGGAATCGCTGTAAAGGTGTAATTGACACCGCCGGTAGCCGTTAAGGTTAAAGGGGTGTTCGGACAAACCGAGAAAGAACTTGGCGTTAAGGTTGGTGTTAAGGTTAACAATCCGATTGTGATGGTGGCAGAACCTGTGCAACCAAAATAGTTAGGAGTTACCGTAAAGGTGCGGGGAAGAGTTGGAATCGTTCGAACAATAGGATTTCCGGTACTTGCAATTGGCCCCCCAAAACTTTGGGTCCACACATGGCCGCTCACAGCAGAGGTTTGAGCTGAAATGGACGTTAATTGAACCGTTCCGTTAGGGCAAATGGACGCGCTGGAAGCCGTTAAAGTAACCGGTATAGTGGAGGTGGTAAACACTTGTGCCGTTTGTTCGAGGGTACAGGTACCTGCAGCTCCGGTATGGGTGAGTATGGCCGTGTAAGTACCCTGTGCCGCAGGTGAAGTACATTGGGCCACAGCAAGGCCGCTGGGATTAAGCCATTGTATACTCGTTGTCACTGTTCCCGGCGTGACATTGCCCCCGACCTGGGCTGCCGCTGAGGTAGTGAAACACAAGGGTGAGTTCACACAAATGGACTGGCTGGCCGGCCCGGCCGCAAAAGTGGCTGATTGAACCGCCAGGGCAATGGTGTTGGAAACCAGACATCCGTTGGCGTTAAAACCGGTAAGCGTATAGGTGGCGTTTGCGGTAGGGGTAATGGTTAACGGGTTCAAACCGGTGGTGGTTGTGCCACCCCCCCCGGCCGAAGAAGTCCACGTAAAGGTGGTTGCACCGTTACCGGTTAATGTCATTGGTATGCCTGAACAAACGATGGTGCCGGCCGTTGAAGGCACAATAGTGGCCCCTGTAGGGCAGAAGATGGTAGGTGTTGGTGAGGCCTGAACGTTACCTACCTGAACACTGGCGGCCGTGAACGCAAAGGCGTTGATAGTGTATTCTCCGCAGCAAGGAAAGGTAATCCCGATAATACTTCCGTTTGGTACTGCATTTGTAAAAAGCGCTGCACACGAAGGGGTAGCGTTAGGTGGAACAATAGTCCAGCTGTAAGAAACGGCCAAAGGCGCGGTAGCAGTAATGGCTGCAATGGCGGTATTTGAACCCAAAGCCGGATTATAACATTGAGCTCCGGGCGTCACCGATGCGTTAAACGCCTGTGATTTTACCTGTTGAACAGTGAAAGTGAGTAAAAACAATAAAAAGTAGCCTGAGAGTCGTTTCATAGTAAAGGTATTGTTCAGCTAAATTAAGTTAATTGAGGGCATACTCATGCAATATTCCCTCATCAATAATCGGGTTTTAATAACTCGTAAATGTAATAAAGTCCTTTATTCCCGCAAAATCAATTTTTGCCTTCTGAAATACAGGAATTGAATTTTCATTAGAATTCAACAAATCCAAAAAAATCGCCTGAATTTACCTTACTTTCGCGCTTTAATTGACAGTAAAAATTCCCATATGCAATTAAAATACAGCTCCCTGCCCAAAGCCATTCTAGTACTCGAAGATGGAAAAGTATTTGAGGGCAAGGCCGCCGGAAAAATCGGCACCACCACTGGCGAAATTTGTTTTAATACCGGCATGACCGGTTACCAGGAAATTTTTACCGACCCCTCGTATTTCGGCCAAATTGTGGTGATGACCAACCCCCATATCGGCAACTACGGCATTGAAGAAAGTGAAGTGGAAAGCAACTCCATTAAAATTTCAGGCCTCATTTGTAAAAAGTTCAACCAGAATTTTTCAAGAAAACGCGCTCAGAAAAGCCTGCAGCAGTATTTTGAAGAATCGGGCATTGTGGCCATTTGTGAGCTCGATACCCGGGCCATCGTACGTTACATCCGCGATAAAGGGGCCATGAATTGTATCATTTCCTCTGAAACCACCGATGTGGCCCAACTTAAAAAACAACTGCTTAAAGTGCCTTCCATGGCCGGTCTCGAGTTGTCGTCGAAGGTGAGTACCAAAACCCCCTATACCCTCGGCAATCCGGCCTCAGCCTATAAAGTGGCCGTGCTCGATTTTGGTGCCAAAACCAATATTTTGCGCTGTCTGATTGAACGTGGCTGTTACTTAAAAGTGTACCCTCAAAAAACAACCATAAAAGAGCTTCTGGAATTTCAACCAGATGGGTTCATGCTCACCAACGGTCCCGGCGACCCCGGGGCCATGCCCGAAGAAAGTGCTCTGGTAAAACAAGTGGTGGATACCGGCAAAGCCGTATTTGGTATTTGTTTGGGGCATCAATTGTTGGCCCAGTCACAGGGCATCAGCACCTATAAAATGCACGCCGGACACAGGGGCATCAACCATCCCGTAAAAAACGAAATCAGCGGCAAAAGCGAAATCACCTCGCAAAACCACGGCTTCACGGTAAACGCCGATGAAATTGCCAAAAACCAAAACATTGAAATTACGCACCTGAATTTGAACGACAGAACCATTGAAGGTATACGTTTAAAAAATACCAAAGCCTTTTCGGTGCAATACCATCCTGAATCCAATCCCGGCCCTTACGATTCAAGGTATTTGTTTGATGAGTTTGTGCAAAACATGGCTTCTCAAAAAGCCTGAGGTTCTTAAGGCTTACTTCAGTTCTTCAAAATCCACGTATTCCCCTTCCCGGTCACTGGCCTTGCGCAGCCTGGTTTTAGCCTGTTCTTCCGCAGCATTATAAGAATCTGAAGGAGGAGGAGCAGTTCGTGCAGGACCCGTTTTTTTTCTGTTTCTAAACAGCGCACTCAACTGATAAATGGTCCAGATGATGATGAGGGTCCAGATAAAATCACGCATAATTGAAGCGCTAAGGTAAACCATGCCTTGCTATTTTATTTAGAGCAAGGGTTAGAGTTTGTTAATTTTTAACTGTGGCTTGCGTGAGGGATAGAGCGGTTGTTTGAGCTCGGGCGAGAGAGAGTGGAGCAAAGCGGAACCTCTCTCCTCGCCCAGCGAGCCGCGAAAGCCCGACCCCTGAAGCGAGGCCTGTGTTTTATTTAATGCCTCTGCTTAAGGGGACACGCCCAAAAAACAGTAAAAGCAAACACTGTTAATAGTGCATAATATTTAAAAATTCACGCGCCCCTGAACCTATACAATTACACGAATTTGATACTTTTGCGCAAATTTTAATCCCCATTCATGGAAACCTTAGAAAAAGTAAACGCAAATTACGAGAGCCAATTGAACGATTGGATAAAGCATGAAAAAGCGGCCATTGACCTGATCAGCGCCATAGGCAAATTGTGGTTTGAAAAATCAATTGAACTGATTCTGTTCAGAAATCAGTTGGTTGACAGAAGCGCCAGCCAGATCATGAATCTGCACCTGTATGCAAAAGACATCGTAAAAAAACCCATTACCGTTTACGATACCGTTGAACTTGCCAATGAAATTTATAAATCCAATGTGATTCCAAGCCGCATCGACATTGGAAAACTGGCTTACGAATGGCACCAGGAGAGCGGGAAATACAAATCAAAAACCGATTTCATCAACGATAAATTAAAAGACCTTATTGGCAAACCAAGTACCATTACTCCAAAAGACGTGGTGCTTTTTGGCTTCGGCCGCATCGGGCGTTTGGCCGCAAGAGAATTGATTACCCTGGCCGGTAAAGGCGAACAATTGCGCCTGCGGGCCATCGTTACCCGTGGTAACAGCAGCGAGGAAATTGTAAAACGGGCCGACCTCCTGCGCACCGATTCGGTGCACGGTACTTTTCCGGGAACCGTAATCGAAGATCTGGAAAACAAAACCCTCATCATCAACGGGCACACGGTTCACATGATCGACGCAAAAAATCCTGAGGATGTGGATTACACTCAGTATGGCATCAGCAATGCGTTATTGATTGACAACACCGGTGTGTTTCGCGATGATAAAGAGTTGAGCCGTCACCTCAAAGCCAAAGGCATCGATAAAGTGTTACTTACCGCCCCTGCCAAAGGCGATGTGCCTAACGTGGTACACGGTGTAAATCATGAAACTGTGGATTTAAAAACACAAAAAATATTTTCAGCGGCTTCCTGCACCACCAATGCCATCATGCCTATCCTTTATGTGATCGACAAAGAACTGGGCATTCAAAAAGGACACATTGAAACCGTGCACTCTTACACCAACGACCAGAATTTGCTCGACAACTATCACAAAAAATACCGTCGTGGACGTTCGGCCGCTTTAAACATGGTGATTACCGAAACCGGAGCCGAAAGCGCTTTGAAAAAGGTATTGCCCCACCTGAGTGGTAAATTTACCGCTAACTCTGTTCGCGTACCCACCCCAAATGTGAGTCTTGCTATCTTAAACCTGAACATCAACAAAGAAGTGAGCATTGAAATGGTGAACGACATCATAAAAAAATACGCTTTGGAAGGAAAACTGGTGGAACAAATTCAATACGCGTTCAGCAATGAGCTGGTGAGTACCGATGTGATCGGCAACCCTTGCCCAAGCGTGTTCGACAGCCAGGCCACCATTGTATCGCCCGATAAAAAAAGCATAGTATTGTATGTTTGGTACGATAACGAATACGGTTATACCCGTCAGGTGATTCGTTTCAGCAAACACATCAGCGAGGTAAGAAGAGCATCGTATTACTAAACGGAATCCATTTTATATAAATGAAGGGAAGTGAAAGCTTCCCTTTTTTTTTGCAGGAAACGGTTCTGAATCCGGTGTGCCGCTTTTCTGCTTTTTGAAACCGCAAATTTCCTGTGTGTTCATGCAAGCCGGCCCATCCCGCCTGTTCGGGAGTTGAATACATGTTGGTTCTGAGTGAGATAGTGCCAAAGGGGAATGTCATTTCCACAGCTAAAAAAGCACCATTCCTTTTTTAAGACCAGACAAAAATCACCAAACAAAATCTTAGCGTTTTTGTTTTTCAGGCAGTTCTAATTTGTACATTTAAGGGTTACAAAATAAACACATGAAACAACTTCTTTTACTTTCCGCATTCCTCATGAGTACCTGCGCTTTTGCACAGGCACCAAAAGGTAAGGCCACTGTTGGCACCGGATACGGGCAAAAAATGGATGAAAAAGGTGCTATGCCGGGTGCCGAATTGTATTTAATGGTAGCGGGCGGAGACACGGCTTTTGTAAAAATCAAAACCAAAGTGCTCACCTCCTGTGCATCAGAGGGCTGCTGGCTCACCTTTTTTGTGAACGACAGCATTTCGGCCATTGCAAAAATGAAAGACCACGCCTTTTTTGTGCCATTGGATATTCAGGGCAAAACAGTAGTGATGGATGGTAAGGCCTATATGAAAACCACCAGTGTAAAGGAATTAAAACACCTGGCCGAGGATGCGAAAAAACCGCAGAAAGACATCGACGCCATTACCAAACCCAAAAAACAAATTGTTTACATCACCAACGGCGTATTGGTAGTTCGTCCCGATTAATTTCTAAACGCAAACCAGGTGCAAACTTTTAACTCCAGCCTCACCGACCTGAATCTTGAACAGGAAATTCGCAACACCATCAGGGATGTCCCGGATTTCCCCAAGCCCGGTATTTTATTTAAAGACATTACTCCCGTGTTTTACGATCAACATTTGTGTTCACATATTGTGGAAGGTTTTATTGCGAGAATGACCGAAAAACCCGACGCTCTGCTGGGCATTGAAAGTCGTGGATTTATTTTTGGTTTCGCCATCGCCAACAAATTGAATATTCCGTTTGTGATGGTGCGCAAGGTTGGAAAGTTACCTTCAAAAACCCTTAGGGCGGAGTATGATCTCGAATACGGCAGTTCGGTCATCGAAGTGCAGCAGGATGCAATTCGTCCCGATTGGAACGTGCTCATTCACGACGACCTGCTGGCCACCGGTGGTACCGCGGAAGCCGCTGCCAGACTGGTTAAAAAAAGCGGCGCCCGGGTTTCGGGATTTAATTTTGTAATTGCACTCGATTTTTTAAACGGAAAAGAAAAACTCATACAACATTCAAATAACATCACATGTCTGGTACACTATTAAACGAGGAAGTCGGATCCGATAGCCATCGGATGAACTTCCGCATGAATGAAAATCAATTGATGATTGCGGATATGATTCGCAAGTTTGGCAAAGAACACATCCTGCCAAAATTTATGGAATGGGACGAATCACAGGAGTTTCCTGTTGAGGTATTTAAAAAACTTGGAGAACTTGGATTAATGGGTGTTTTAGTGCCTCAGGAATATGGTGGTTCAGGTTTTAGCTATACCGAATACGTTACCGCTATTACCGAATTGGGCAGCATTTGCGGGTCCATTGGTTTGTCGATGGCAGCGCACAACTCCCTGTGTACCGGTCATATTTTAGCATTCGGCAACGAGGAACAAAAGAAAAAATATTTGCCCAAACTGGCCACGGCCGAATGGATTGGGGCCTGGGGCTTAACCGAGGCCAATACCGGCAGCGATGCCATGCGTATGCGTTGTGTAGCGGTGCAGGATGGAGACCATTGGGTGTTGAATGGAACCAAAAACTGGATTACCCATGGCATTACCGGCAATGTGGCCGTGGTGCTGGCACGAACCGGTGAGCTGCTCGACAGTCATGGCATTACCGCGTTTATTGTGGAGCGGGGAACACCGGGATTTAAGGGCGGAAAAAAGGAAAACAAACTGGGTATGCGGGCCAGCGAAACGGCTGAATTGATTTTTGAAAATTGTCGCGTACACCAATCCCAGATTTTAGGAAAAGTGGGTGATGGTTTTGTTCAGGCCATGAAGGTGCTCGACGGAGGCCGCATCAGTATTGCCGCCTTAAGTTTAGGCATTGCCAAAGGCGCATTAAACGCCAGTTTAAAATACGCCAAAGAACGTCAGCAGTTTGGGCAACCGATTGCTAATTTTCAAGGCATCGCTTTTAAGCTGGCCGACATGGCTACAGAATACGAAGCGGCGGAATTGCTGACGTTTAAAGCAGCCGACATGAAAAACCGCGGCATGAAAATGACCAAAGAAAGCGCGATTGCAAAATATTACGCCAGTGAGGTGTGTGTGAAAGCGAGTACAGAGGCTGTACAAATTTTCGGAGGGTATGGTTATACCAAAGATTTTCCCGTTGAAAAATTTTACCGCGACAGCAAACTCTGTACAATCGGTGAAGGCACTTCAGAGATTCAGAAACTGGTGATTTCAAGAGAATTGCTTTCTTGATTTCTGTTTTCGAATTTTTGGTTTGCGAATTTTTGGCTTTTAACTTTTAACTTTTAACTTTTAACTTTTGAATTTTAACTTTTGACTTCCCAATGAAGCACTACTCCACCTTCGCCATCGATCAGTTTACACGGCATGTGCTGAAGGATACCGCGGGTTTCAATTGGCTCATGAACAATGGTTACAGGGAGTTGATTGCCACTTTGGATGCCATACGCGATGATAAAAAAGCCTTTAAGTTTTTAATGGATAACAAACACTTCATTCTGGCCGCCTTTGTCAACGCAATTTGGGAAGACCAGAAAGCCTTTAAGTTATTAATGGATGCCAAGGCTTTTGAATGGGCCGCTTGCGCCAACATCATCAATGGAGATGATAAAGCTGAATCATTTTTAAAACAATCGGGAAACGAACATTTTGTGTTGCTGGCCCATGCCATACAAAGCCGGATACACGAGGATGGAGACCGCAACATGACACCCTGGGCGGTGCTTCGTAATATTTTCGATTTTAAAAAAGCCTTTAAAAAAGACGAATGAGGGTAGTGGACAGCATACCTCATGAAAGCATGAGCATTACCATCATGCAAATGAACGACAAGTACCAGGTGCGTTTTGAAGCCGGACCCATGGAACAAATTTTTAAATTTTCAGTGGAGGAAGTGGGTAATCTTGAAGGACTTAAAAAACGCATTGATGACACCTTCATCGCAACCACGCGCAAACGCTTCAATGAGATGTTTTTGCAACTGAGAGGCTAAATAAAAACGGAATCATTATCCGATGCGCAGTCCATCCAGATAAAACCAAAGACTCAATAACAGCACCAAAAAAACCAGCGCGGATAGTACCTGAGGAATGTCGTTGTAATCGCTTTCTTCTTCCATGGGGTTTTGATTAAAACACTGGGAGCGCTAATCTAAAGCACGAAGCCCTCATTCAAAAGAAAAACCCGTCGGAAACCTGAAAACGTAACGCTAAATTAACCCAAACGCCTTTTGTGTTGACGATTAATTTACTTGCCGAAACCAATGAGGATCATGCTCACTGCAAGTGTTAAAATAAATAGGGTAAAAATCCAGGCCTCCCGTTTCGCGTAATTGACTGTAATGCCCATGGCCGCGTTTTTTTTAGGAAGAAAAACCCTTTCGTCCTGAGGATTATAATAAAATATCCCCCACTTCCAGTTACCGGGGTCCTTATGAAAGAACTCGTTTTGTTCGGGCGTTTGCATAGGAATGAAAACATAAATGTAAACAAAAGGGTAGAACCTGGCCGCATTTCAGCCATTCATCTGCCTTTTTCCGCGTTCACCGACCCCTCCTCACTGTTTACCGATATGCCCTGTTTGGACGACAAAAACCGCTCTACATTTGAGAAAAAATTAAATAACTATGAAACCTGTAGAACACACAATGGCCTCTGAAGAACTTGCTGAACAATGGCAAAAACGAAAACACCGGGGGCGCATGGCCTTTGGTATGGTGCTGGTGGCCATTGCCGCACTGCTTATACTTAAAGAGCTGGGTATGCTCAGCGCTGCCTGGTTGCTCAGCTGGCCCATGATCTTTTTTGCTTTCGGATTTATAAGTCTGGTTAAAAACGGTTTTCGTCACCCGTTCTGGATTTTTATGTTCGGCGTAGGGGCCTTTTTTTTATCGGGCATGCTGTATCCTGAATTACTGATTCAGAAGTTTATTCTTCCCGCTATACTGGCCTTTGCCGGACTCCTGTTTATTTTCCGCCGTAAAGAGTCATGTCGCGGTCCGCAAGGAATGCACCGTTTCCGCCACGGGCGCAAACATTTTGGCACCTATCAGGAAATCAGCAGTACCGAGGACGAATTGCACATCAACAATTCATACTCAGGGGTGAAACGAAGCATCATCAGCAAAGATTTTAAGGGAGGAGAGATTCGCAACCATTTAGGAGGCTGTGAACTGAACCTGATGCACGCCGAAATTCAAAGCCAGGCCACCATTGTCATCGACCAGCACATGGGCGGAATAAAACTCATTGTGCCTTCCCACTGGCGTATACAATCGGAAGTGAATTGTACCATGGCAAGTGTTGAGGACCAAAGAGGCACACTGCCTGCTGAAAGCGCTGAAACAAAAATTCTGGTGTTAAAGGGCAACGTGTTTATGGGAAGTGTTGAAATTGTATCTTATTGATTTTAATTATGAAAGCAGCCATCGCTAAACTTATTTTTCAGGTGCATCGATACCCTGCTCCTGATAACCGATTCGAATTCGACGAACAGGTGATTGTGATTCCAGCAGACAAAGAGGAGAACCACATGAAAGAAGTCCTGAACTGGGCCTATGCTTATGAAGCTGAAAACAATCTTACCCCGGCTCCCGGACTTCGCTGGGAATTTATCGGCATAAGGGAAATCATTCCTTTTCAGTTAAAGGGACAAGCCTTAGCACTTTGTTCCGGCAGCCTGATGATGGAAGACGGAATGGGCTTCATAGAACACATACGTTTAAAAAGCAAGGCCTTGGAAAAAACCCTTGCTCTTTTTTCGTAGATTAGATGGCCATGTCGGTTAAAACTTTGTCGCGCCTTGAGTTGAGAAGCATTGCCTTGCTTTGGATGGTTATATGCGATGCCCTGTTGGTGTTGGCGCTCCTGGAAAACGGCGTTCTGCCGGAGCCGGCCCTGCAACTGGCTCTTCTTAGTTTTGTATCGGCACTTCCTTTTTTTTATTTGCTGGACATTTCACAGGATTTTTTATCGGGCGTGTTCTCAAAATTGAGCAGCCGTTTAGTGCTCCTGTTGGTATGCCTTGTCCTGATTTTTTCGGTAATCTGTTTTGTCGCGCTGTCTATTTTTGACCTGAGGCAAATGAACGATCACATGGCACTCATGGTTTTTGTGATTCTTGCACAGGGCATAATGGTTTCGGTGCTTTCCTGGACCTGGACTTTGGTAAAAGGGCTGAAGCGCGATAGCGCTTACCGTCAGTCCATTGAAGGCAGCCTGAGAGAAGCCGAATTACACCACCTCAGAAGGCAACTGCAACCCCACTTTTTATTCAACAGTCTTAATTCCATAAAAGCCTTGTTGTTAAAAGACACCAAGGCGGCAGGCAGTATGCTTGAGAACCTTTCTGAATTTTTGCGCAGCTCCTTGAATCAGGACGAGAACCGTCCTGTGCCTTTGGAGGAGGAGTTGCGTTTGCTTGAACTTTACCTGAGCATTGAAAAAATCCGTTTTGCCGATCGCCTTCAGGTGCAGTATGCCATTACAGATGAAGCCAGAGCCTGTTCTTTACCGGCCTTGATACTTCAACCGGCTATGGAAAACGCGGTGAAGTTTGGTTTAAACAGTGGTGAAGAAAAAGTGGAACTGCAGTTGAAGGCCTTTTGCCGGGAAGGCGGACTTCAACTCGAACTGCAAAATCCCTGCGATGAGGCCTCCCGCTTGAGCGCGAAAGGCAAAGGTTTTGGTTTGGATTTGCTCAGGCGGCGTTTGCACTTGTTGTATAAAAGAAGCGACCTCCTGCAGATCAAACAGGAGCAGGGCATTTTTACGACCCGTATTTTTATTCCGCAATGAACAGGGTTTTATTGATAGACGACGAGGCTTTAGCCAGAGACGTGTTAAGACATTATCTCGGGAGTTATCCTGAATTTGAAATTCTGGAGGAATGCAGCAACGGATTTGATGCGGTGAAAGCCATACAAAAACACAAACCCGATCTCATATTTCTCGACATACAAATGCCCCGCATCAATGGTTTTGAAACCTTAGAACTAATTGAACATCAACCCAAGGTGATTTTTACAACCGCTTACGACGAATACGCGCTCAAAGCCTTCGAGCTTCAGGCTTTGGACTACCTTCTAAAACCCTTTAGCGAAGCGCGTTTTGCCGGCGCCATTCAAAAATACCTGCAAGGCAAAAACGCCTTAACAGAAAATCACAAACTTGAGGCCTTGTTGAACAGTAGTGGAAAACACAGCGAAGAAGCCAGACGGGTGGTGGTAAAAGACGGGAGCCGCATACAAATTTTGCCTGTAGAAGAAATTTCTCATCTGGAAGCTTACGACGATTACGTTAAAGTATTTCACAAGGACAATCTGTTTTTAAAGAAGAACACACTTAGTTATTATGAACAAAGCCTGGACCCCAAAGAATTTTTACGGGTGCACCGTTCATTTATGCTCAACCTGAATTTTTTGCACCGTCTCGAAACCCTCGATAAACACAATGTGCTGGCCCACTTAAAAAACGGGGTAAAAATTCCGGTGAGTCGAGCCGGCTATGCAAAATTACGGGAAGTGCTGGGCTTGTAGGCGCAAGGAAGAACTGTTTAAAAAACCACCCTTGTTGAACGTATTCTATTTAAAAATTAATGTGCGGAATTCGTTTTTTTCAGAAACAACTGTCTCAAACACACCAGGTGAGAAAACAAAACCAGGGGCACTACAGTGGAAGGCAGCCAATTGAAGGGAAAATGAAGTATAGCGATGTTGGGCTGATCAAATGACATTTGTTGAAGCGGAGAGGGGACGGAGAGTGCAGCGTGTGCCACAATATTGAACAACAGGCCCAGGCAAAAAAGATTCCAGGCAATGAGCTGGCTGCGATTCAGTTTGGCTTTAACACAACCAAAGTAATACACAAGGGGGGCGCTAAAGCCGGCAAGAATATCGAAGTTGCGTCCTTCAAAGGTCATCACCTGAGGTATGGCTTTGTAAAGAAAAAGCCAGAGAAGTACAAATTCAACAGGTACCCTTACTACATGCAGAAGAGTAAGTGTTTTAGTGTCTAAAGTATCCAGAAACGTCCTGCCTTTTTTAGTGATAAAGAGAAACAAAATAAATAACAGGGGTGGTGCTACCATGAGGATAAATCGCGGAGGTAAGGTGTCGGTAACAGTATAAAACCCTGAAAGCGATACCCCGGCTTGAAAACCCAGCCATAAAAAAAGCAAGATCAAGGTGGTTTTGGATTTGTTGGCAGCATTGTAAACAAACCAAACACTTAGCAAAGCAGTGAAAGCAAAAACAAGGGGGATGTATTTGGGTAAGCTATCCATGACTTATTTTTAATTAAAAATAAGAATTCTTTTGCAAGTGTTTGGGAATGTATAGCCGTAACGGGAAGGCTCAATTAAAGGGTGAAATTTTCTCAGACATACTAGTACCATTTTCCCTTAGGTGTAGCTTTCAAAAAACAAGAACTCCTGTTATTTTGGGTCTTTAATAGAAATGCTCATGTTTTTGGAATACACATTTTTGCAATGGTAGGTCACCAGAGGCGACCATGGCATCACTTTGGTTTCAATAGTGAAAGAGGTTTTGGAAGGGGACAAGGTGTTTTTAAACGTGTCCTCTGAGCCATCGGTATAGTTCAGGTCGCGGTCGTAATACGAAAGCGTGATGTCAGAACCATTCAAATGTGCTCCGGGCATTACGTTAACCGGACCTAAATTCAAACGGCTGATTTGAAATTCATTTCTCCGCTCAGAGGAAAAAACGGCTGCGGTATAAGTACTGCTCACAAAGCTTGGGGTGCTGCTGCCCTGAGGTAAAACACTGCAACTGCACACCACTGTATAATTGCCATTTAAAAACGTGGTGCTGTTTTCTACTACACTCACGGTTCGGGTGAGGGGGATGGCTGAATTTCCCGCAGCGTCTCTGGCAGAGTAGGTGATGGTATAAGTTCCGGGCAGGCGAGTATTCACTTCTCCATCCGTTTCTACTTGGCCCTCCCGGTAAATGAACAAATCTCCTGCCTTTTCATCCATCAGTTTTACGCCGGGGTCTGTGTAACGGGTAAACAGAAAGGCCGTGTCATCGGCTGCTCCGTTAAATTGTAATACAGGCGGAATGGTGTCTTTTAGTTCCTGATGATCCTTATCTTCTGAACCTGTGAGAACGCAGGATGGCAGAAGAACAGAGAACAGGGCAAAAGAAGGATACATTATTTTTTTGAGCACGGAAGGAGGATAGGTACTACTAATGTAAACCTCTGATTGAAGGAAAGAAAATACCGGAATGAAGGATTAACGATATTTGGGAGATGCCGGAGAATAGGTTTTGCTGATGACTGTGTAATTGGTACTCAACAGTTTTGTAATTAACTAAGGCGGGTTATAAAGTTTGACCTGGGTTTCTGAAAACAAAATGAGCGCAGGGAATGAACCGATAAGATGCAGCTGTTGGTGTTTTCAATTCCCCGGTTTAAGCAAAAGTACCAGTAGCTGACCCAGATTTTCGTCAAGGTAATTCATTCTTCCGGTATGAATGGATGCGCCCATTTGCCCTACGGGAGCATCGCTGAGTCCGAAACCCGTCAGGGTTAAAAATGTGGCCGCTTTGTTTTCTTTCCACTTGATCCAAACCGTTGCCCCTGTGAATCCCCCTTTGTTGATTTTCACCTCCTGGCCCTGGGCGTTCTGATGCCGGTAATAGGTTCCTCCTTTTATTTCTTTTTTTACATCGTCAATTTTGAAGGATTGCAGTTTATCCGATTTTTCGGTGTCGCCAAAAATGTACACCACGTTTTTTTCCTGAAGCATGCGGTGGAGATTTAAAACAGAGTCGGAAACAAAGTACATGTTCATCACAAGTATGGATTTATAAATACTGTCCATTCTTTTGAAACTAAGCAGTTGAAAGGCATTTGCGCCAAGTGAATTCGCTTTTTCCTTAAGTTTACTGTAAATCATTTCCAAACTCACATTTTTACCAACACCGGTCGCCCTGAGCGTGGCAACATATTGCAAACGACTTGTATCCGCGCCGGGGGCAATAAAAGTAAAGGTTTCGGCTTCGTATTCCGGAAAACGCTCGGCCCGGTGAATGACTTCAACATTTTGAGCCTTCACAAGTTGTGAAAAAGCCAGAAAGGCCATCAGGCACTGGATGAGTTGTTTGGTTTTCATATGTGTTTAAGCACTGATTATATCTTTCTGTTCCTTCAGAGGAGAAGTGTACCTGGTTACAAGAATACCCCTGCTCAGCATTTAAATTTTAGTTGAAGATAAAAAATTTTCAAAAAAGCGGAAAGCAAAGCAAAAATGGCGCAAGACCGCTGTTAGGGGTTGTTTATATCAGTACTTTTTGGATTACCTGTGCCGGACTTCTTATTAAAGTCGTCCCATTTTCGCAGACAAGACAATAATTACAAGGGTTATTCCTAAAGGAATTCCAATTGTCAGTGCAAGAATAGAACTGTTTTTCTTTCCTTTTTTTTCAAGAAAATAGAAAAGTATAGAGCAAATCAAATACGTTGGAATTACATAAAGTATCAAAGCAAACAGGTTGCTTTTTTCAAGTAGATCAGCAACCGAATGATTTTCCTTGTCGAGGAGGAATAGGCCGAGGCAAAGAACCACGATGAGACATAAACTTGAAAAGTAAAACGGCTTCACTGCGTTAGTAATTGGTATGTCAAGTTTTTTATAATTGAAACGAAATTAACGAATAGTTATTGTCCCGTGTTGTCTCATATGCTTACCGCTAACGTATTGCGGCCTTGCGCCGGCCGCATTTCGCAAACTTTTGCTGCTAACCGAACGCAAGTCCAACGTGAAGATAAAGATTTTGAAGCAAACGCGCCACAAAGTCCCGTCCGCGGAGCGGGCCTTTAGAAAAACAGCGTTTGCCTACGCAGGGTCCTGTCCGGCTGGCGCAAGACCGCTGTTAGGCCCAGTTTTTCGTCCGCAGTTGTTGTCCCAGTATTTCGTTTAATTCGTCTGATTTATTTAATACCATAAAGTGTCCACCGTTTGCAACTAGAATATTACATTTAATGAAACTTGATGGTAGAATCTTGTCGCTTGTCCCGTGAATATGAAATATGTTCTTTAATTGCGCTTGATTTTTCCATTTTACAATTTTATCAATTGCCCATTTCAAGAATATTGGATCTGTGTCGGCAAGTATTGATTTCAGTAGGTCTTTGTCAAAACGAGTACGTGTTCCGAAAAACCAGTTAGTGATGAAATTTGAATGTCTCAGCAGTATAGACGGAATAAGCTTATGGACGCCAAGCAGTCCGATGAATCGATAATAAAATGGAATTTCAGATTTGGTTTTAGCAGATGAAATTAAGATTACTTTTTCAGCGTCTATTTGTTTTGCAACTTCAATTGCCATGAGTCCGCCGAATGATAGTCCTATTAATATTGGTCGTGGAGATTTAATTTGGTCTAAGAGTCGGGATGCATAAGTCTGAATCGTTTCGTTTTCTACAGGAACTGTCCATTTAATGAAGGTTGTCGAAATGTTAGTAAAATCAAGTCGTTGAAACACCCTTTCGTCTGCACCGAGTCCGCTAAATATATAAATGTCGTTTGTCAATGTCCGTTTGGGTGTCCTGATAAAATTGGGCCTAACGTTTTGCAGCTACAAGTTGTGCCGCCGTCCGTGAATTTAAATGTACGAATGTCCGCCTGAATATACAATACCGAGATGCGCGGCATAACTTGTAGGTGCTGTTACCTGTCTGGCCGCCGCACAAAGTTTAATTGTCACCAAAGTCGCAGATAATTATAAATGTCTTCAATGTCCTTGTCAGATAATTTTTTGAAATTATGTTCGTAGTCCGATTGAAAGTCGTGGTCGATTTTTAGTGAGTAAGGGTCGTCACTTTTTTTAAGGTTGACACTATTTAAAACAAAACGTTTGAACCAGTCGCCTTTAGGAATTCTATCGCAAACACCTCTCATTTCATTGCCGTCTTTTTGGTCCTTATTAAGGCGGTGACAATCACTACAAAGTTTACTAAACAACTCTTGTCCGCGAATTTGAGAGTCTGTCGTTGCTAAGCTAGGATTGTAGTCTTTGTCCGTCACACCACAAACTGGGTTGTCATTTTCGTGCAAAACGCCAGAACGAGGTCCACACGAAGAAGTTGTCAGGACGAATGTTATTAATATGATGATATATTTTGTCAAGGTCGTTTGTCATTTTACTGAGGTCTTGTCCAGGCGGCTTGCAGGTAACGTTTGGCGCACAGCCGCCGGCCCCATATCGAGAACTTTAGGTGCCAAAACAACCGCACGTCTGACCGAAGTTAATGAAATTTGAGCAGGCCCGCCAAAAAAAATGTCCGCTTGCGGGCCTTAGCCAAAACAGGGCCTGCCTAAGGAGATTAGTACCCTGTGTTTGTCCGGGCTGGCCGGCTGTGCGCTGTTATAGGTAGTGCGGCACATACATTGTTTTGTCATTGAAAGATGTCCGCTTTTAAAATTAACATAACTAGTAGTCCGATTGCACAAAGGATAAGTACAGGTTCAATTGAACCAATGAATGTCGGTTTGTTTTTAAATAAAGAAAAAAATAAAGTCAGTGGAGCCATAATAAAACAAATATAATAGCCGAATTTATTATCGTCTTTAACTTTTTTGTTTCGGCAGTTAAGATCAAGGTAGTCTTGTGATTTATATACTAATGAGTGAACTTGATTTGATTGTGAATTGAATGTTTCAAAGTCAATTGAAAGAATGTCTGACTTGATTAATTTTATTGAAATTGTGTCGCCGGTTTTTAAAGCCATGATTGAATTTATGTCTGAGCATGAGTAGTGGTAAATGTCTATATCGAAAGACTTGTTGAAACCTACACATTTAAATTCAAAGTAATTCATTTTTGCTCTTCCACCATTTTGTTTAATTATGGGTTTGTCCGAGAGAACCAAAGAATCAACAATCTCTAAATCTTTACTTAATATGTCGGAGTCTGACCGCTGAACGTTGAAATAAAAATAAGTACCTGTCAAGAACAAAACGATTCCGCCAACTAAATGCCAGAAGCGTCTTTTTTGCCAATTAATTATTTTGTCTGACATTTACTTTTTCGTCGGGTTGTCCTGCCGCATTACCTATAACGTTTTCAGGCCTTGCGCCGGCCGCATTTCGCAAACTTTTGCTGCTAACCGAACGGAAGTCCACCGTGAAGATAAAGATTTTGAAGCAAACGCGCCACAAAGTCCCGTCCGCGGAGCGGGCCATTAGAAAAACAGCGTTTGCCTACGCAGGGTTCTGTCCGGCTGGCGCAAGACCGCTGTTACCTGCTGGTGGCGATTCAAATGTTTCAAAGACTGAACCTTAAAAAATACGCATGTCTGTTCGTTGGGTTGTACCAAAACGAATGATACGGGGAACTGTATTTTTCTTTGTAGTCGCTCAGGCCGTTTAATGTGTCGATTTCTTTCCTTAGAGATTTATAAAGATATCGGCCAAAATTAGGGATGTCTTTTTTGTCTTTTAGGTCAAATGTTGCTGCTATCTGCTTGAACGTTGAGCTGTCACATTCAAAACTGAGCTCGTCAGTGAAGTCGGCACCAATATGATCTGAATAGCAACGAATGTCTGAAACATCCGATGGAATTGATTCAAATTTTAAGGTCTTTTTAAAAAATGTCCTGTTGCCATAGCTGTCTGGTTTATTTGGGTCGATACCTAAAAACCAGTCGTAGATAAAATACAAAACTATTAAGGAAATTATTATTGTCAGGATTTTTTTTGTCATCGTCTGTCTGGGTTTCCGCCCGCCACTTGCAGGTAACGGAAAGCGGCTAAAAGTTGCGCCGCTGTCCGTGAATTTAAATGTACGGAAGTCCGACCGAAGTTACAATAACGAAATGCACGGCATAACTTTTAGGTGCTGTTAGCGGGTCGGTTTGCGTACCCAGTTTAAATACAGTTCAAGTGTCCGCCTCGTTATGGCATAATGTATTTACCAAATTGTATTAACCAAAAGTAAAAACCTGCTATTCCACCAAAGAGTCCTGCCGTCAAAAATGTGGTTCGTTGTCTTGAAGGAATAAATTTGAAAGTAATTATTGCCAAAACGAAAGCTCCGATAATTGCAGTTATTGAAATTACCGTCCAAGTTGGAAAGTCGAAATAATTTGCAATGCGTATTTCATCGCCGTGCGAAGAAAAATTACCATTAAGGAAATAGCCACCAAGCCAAGTGCAAAAATTTGCAGTTTGTCTTAGCCAAAAAAGAGAAAGAAATATTATTAACCATTGTCCAAGCGAAAGTTTCGCTGCCTGATAGAAATTTTTGCGATAAAAAAAAAGAAGAATAAGACCAATTGTCCCAGTAAGCATTGTTTGAATTGGCCCGCCAAGTGTCATTGCGATAGAACTATTTGGAACTATTGGATTATTAGGATCAGGAGAACTTGCGAAAGTCGCACGATAATTTATACTTGCGTCGTAACCTTGGTATTTAGCTACAATGTAGTGTCCGAATTCATGAGAAAGTGTCCCGATAATTGTCGCAGCGATGAAAGAGAGAAATAGTTTTATAAAAAGTCTTTTGTCCATATTTCTTTCTGTCGGATTCTCTGTCCGCAAACTGCCCGCTAACGGTTTCGGGGCTTGCGCCGGGCGCTTCCCAAAAAGCCGCCTGATGCTAAATGCTCCGATGTCCACCGTGAAGTTAAGATAAAATACGCAAGCGCGCCACAACGTCCACCCGCCGAAGGCGGACAACTTTATTAAACAGCGCTTGCTTACCGATTGCTGTTCTGTCCGGCTGGCGCAACTGCCCCGTGTTATGCCTCGTGCTTATCGCTTCACTACAAAATGTCCACCGCTGGGATGTCTAAGGGCGCTGTCACCGGAGAGCGTTTCGTCACTGTCAACCCACATTAAATTGTCTTTGTTGTCCTTGTACCATTTTGTCACAGCCGACTTAAATTCTCGGCGTCTAGAGCGTACCGTCGTCCAAAACGCATATGAAGGTGAACTATACTTTTTCGGATTCACGCCCAACAGTTTAAAGGTCGGAATGTCTTTTATAATCTCCTCAAGAACCGAATAAGCAATGTCAGCAACACTATATTGTCCGCCAACATAAGGAACGGAAATGTCGGTCTGAGTTGTGTCGGTCAGTTTTTCTATCAGTTGCGGAATAATCACTTGTCTTTGCTGAACGAGTCTCCAGAAAAGAATGTCGCCGCAACCGATTGTTGGAACAGGAGATTGGCGAATTTGTTCCAGTGTCTGAGACCGACAAATATATGGGACGTCTGAAACGAACTTAATGCTGTCAACGAGTTTCTGGTCAACCTGTCCGCTTGCTAAATGGCAAGTGAGCAATATGAATGCTAAATATTTCATAAGTCCGTCCGGAAGCATGGGGCATAACGTTTTGCCAACTGGCGCTCGCCGGCATACGGAGAACCAGTCTGAAGTTAAAGATAGAAAATTTGTCCGGATGTTAAAAGGTTTGATGCGCCGCCGCCACTATTGTCCCGCCGACTTGCCCCGGCCGGAGCGTCGGGGAGGCACCTTATTGAAAAACAGGCGGCGCTTACGAGAAGCAGCCTATTGTCCCGGTGGCGCCAGTTGGCTGTTACCACGTCGTAGGGGCGTACCCAGAAGTTATTCCGTCTGATGTCTGTTTAAATAATCGGGAGAAATGCACCAGAGGCTCTTGTCTCAAATTTACAATTTAGCTTCTCAACGATTTCATTTGGGTCTGCAACAAAATGCGTGATAACTATGTAAGTCCGGTCATGTAAAATAAACCAAACATATGAATAGTCATCGCATAACGACCATCTCGTATTTTTGGAATAGGTCACTTGACAACGGAAAATATCATCACGGTTAAATTTAATTTCTTGAGATCCTTTGATGTAAGTTAGGTCATGATTTCGTTTGTCGATAATTACTTTAGCGCCTGAATTTTTGAGGTAATAGGTCAGATGAACCATAATTGGAATTGGCCAAGTGATGGCAAAGAAAAAAAGAACCCATTTTGGAAGAGAAGGCTCTTTAAATGCTAAGAGAATGTAGCAAACAGAAAGGCCCAGCCAGAAGAAAAAATTAAAACTAAAAAGGGGACGAAAACTCGGTCTGAAGTTATACTCTAAGTTGTCCGGTGATTTCTTGTCGGCTGGCTTTTTTTCAATTGGCTTAGGAATGTCCTTTAAGTCTATATGCTCCTCTAAGGTGTTGTCAAAGAAAAATTCAATTATTTCTTCCGGGGTATAGTTCTTTTTCTCAAAATTGCTCGAAAGGTAAAAGTTTGAGAATTTATTAGTTAATATGTTAGTGTATTCGGCCTCGTAACCTTTGTTGCTCGTCGAGGCAAGAACTAATTGTCTGTTGTCGTCAGAATTAAATATGATTTTGGGAACCGTCGGATTATCGTCTCGCCTTTTGTAATCGTCAATTTCTTTGTCCCAGGGAAACAATTGGAACTCTTCAACAGCCTTCTCTTTGTCGATGGGCCCTTTTTGTATAAACTCGTCTGTATAATTTTCAGAGAATTGAACTTTCCAAGTGTATGTCGTCATGTCGTCTTACGGAATGTCAGTCCGCCCCTATGCGTGGTAACGTTTTCCGAGCAGGGCTTGTGCCGCCGTCCGGATATTTAAATATACGAATGTCCTACCGAAACTACAACACCGAAATGCGCGGCATAAGCCTTGCTTGGTGTTAGGCGATGCCAAGCCAGGTTTTGGTTGACGTGCCGACGTCAACCCATTTTTTAGAGTACTTTTTTTTACCGAGGTCTATTTTGTTTTGTCCCGAAAACCCAAAACCTGAAGAAGATTTCGTGCGGTCCGCTTGTGAGTCGGCCTGTCGAAGCGAAATTAACTTGTCTGCTGTCCGCCGCGCGAAGGTTTGGCGGGTAGGGGAGGGTTGATGTGCGGTCCGGCCGAAAAACAAACTTACCGAAATGCTATTGGGTATAGGTCTTTGAGGGTTCTGGTGTCCAACCGAGGTTTGTTTTTTCGGCGCGTGCGTCCGCCGTGCG